>CAWCBK010000023.1:0-125541 GCA_963793805.1 Methanobacteriota archaeon | reverse complement strand
CAGGACAGGCGGCTGCGCATGAACCGCAGCCCTTGCATGCGGCAGGATTGATCTTTGATTTCTTGGTTGTATAAGTGACCTCTTCGACTGTAACTGTTACTTCCTCAAGCGCAGGTGCGCTATATGGACATACGGTAACACAGGTACCGCAACCAATGCATTTTGCTTCATTCACAACAGAGATAGCACCTTCGGTCTCTATGAATTTCTTGGATAATATCGTGCCAGCCCTTGCTGCTGTCGCCCCTGCCTGGGCAATGCTGTCCTTGATGGATTTAGGATAATGGGCAAGTCCGCAAACGAAAATACCATCCGTGGCAAAATCCACGGGTCTCAATTTTATATGCGCTTCAAGGAAGAATTTATTCTGATCAAGCGGGACTTTCAGCATTGATGCCAGTTCTTTATTTTCCGGACGCGGAGTAACAGGTGTTGACAATACCACGTAATCTGAGTCAATTTCAATATTCTCCTGCAAAGTCGAATCAAAGTATTTCACGGTCAAATTTCCATTTTTCGATTCGATCAATTCAGGTTTCTTATCATTATTATAAATTGCAAACACTATACCTTTCTGCCGCGCTTTCGTGTAATAGCTCTCCATGAACCCGAATGTCCTCATGTCCCGATAGAGCACATAGACGCCTGTGTCAGGAAACTTTTCTTTTATTTTTAATGCGTTCTTGACTGCGGTTCCGCAGCATATCCTGCTGCAGTAAGGACGTTCTTTGTTGCGTGATTCGACGCACTGTATCATCACAACGCATTCGGGAGGTTTAAATTGCGGATCAGTGGCAAGTTTTTCTTCAAATTCAAGCTGTGTCATCACTTTTTTATTCTTTCCATACATATATTCGGATGGTTTGTGTTCGATAGCGCCTGTCGCAACGATTGTGGCGCCATGCTCGAACTCCTGTTTGTTGCCACCCCTGTTTATTGTTGTCTTGAATTTTCCTATTGACCCGGTGAAAGTTTCGATATTTGAACCTGTATGCACCTTTATCTTCTCATGACTGCTCACTGACTTTATCAGGTCGTTCACATATTCCTGAGGTTTTTCATCGCCCAGTAAATAATGGAGATTCCTGGCACTGCCTCCCAGTTGTTCCTCTTTTTCAACAAGATGGACAAGGAAGCCCTGGTTCGCCACTTCCCTTGCAGCGACCATACCTGCAATACCTCCGCCGATAACAAGACAATCCTGGTTGATGGGAACGAATTGCCTGTATAGCGGCTCTAGCAGCCTTGACTTTGCAACCGCCATTTGAACTAGACCCATTGCTTTTTTGGTTGCAGCCTCTGGTTCGTGCATATGCGCCCATGTGCAGTGTTCCCTGATATTCGCCATCTCGAAAAGATACTCGTTCAATCCTGCCTCGCGTATCGTATTCTTGAATAACGGCTCATGTGTCCTTGGAGTGCATGATGCCACTACCACACGGTTCAGGTGATGTTCCTCTATCTTCTGTTTTATTTTGTCTATGGCATCAGAAGAACACATGTAAAGATTATCTTCCGCATGAACAACACTGGGAAGAGTGGATGCATATTTGACGATCTCCGGGACGTTTGCGACTCCGCCGATATTTTTCCCGCAGTGGCATATGAATACCCCGATACGGGCTTCCTGGCCTGTGATATCTTTCTCCGGCGGGTATTCTTTTTCTTTTACAAGCGTTCCCCTGACATCAGAAAGAAGAGATAGGGCTTTTGCAGCAGCGCCGCTTGCCTGGGTTACTGTCTCGGGAACGTCCTTTGGTTCTGTAAATGGCCCTGCCACAAATATCCCGTCCCTTGATGAATTCACGGGCGAGAATGCACCTGTATTGCAGAAGTTATATTCGTTCAATGATATCCCGAGAGTTCCGGAAATTTGTTTTGCGGATTTTGGCGCAAGCAGTCCTGTGGACAGGACTATCATATCATATTCTTTTGACATTTTTTTGTCATTATCTGACAGATAATTAATTATAAGATTCTTGGTCTTCGGATCCTCTTCAATGGACGGTACGCGGGATCTTATGTAATTGACACCAAGTTTTTGCGCTCTCTGGTAATATTCTTCAAATCCTTTTCCATAGGCTCGAATGTCCATGTATAAAATATCTATCTCAAGCTGATCGCCAAGATGTTCTTTTGCGATAAGAGCTTCTTTTGTCGCATACATGCAGCATACTGCAGAACAGTAATCTCTTTCATGGTCCCTTGAACCCACGCACTGGATGAAACCGATATTTTTGGGTACTTTCTTATCTGATGGCCGCAGCACTTTGCCCTGGTACGGACCTGAAGCTGAAAGTATCCTTTCGAACTTTATCGCAGTAACGACATTTTCGAATTTACCCTGGCCGTATTCAGGTTTTGATCCTATGTCGAACAGTTCATAACCCGGTGTTGCAATTATGGCGCCGGCGTTCAGCTCAAATATTTTCTCCTTCTGTTCAAAATCAATAGCTTCTGCCTTGCATGCTTTCTTGCAGTTCCCGCATTTCCCACTGTTAAGATAAAGACAGTACCTGCTGTCGATAGAGGCTTTATTGGGAATTGCCTGCGGAAATGGTATGGATATTGCAGGTCTTGTTGACAAACCTTCGTTATATTCATCAGGAATTGGTTTTATTTTCTTTTCCTTGCCGTCAGCAGCTGCTTTTGCCTTGCCTACTGGACATACCGCAAGACATGTTCCGCATCCTGTGCATTTATCTTCGTTGACATAACGGGGTCTTTTCTTAACTGTTACAGTGAAATTCCCTGCTTCACCTTTTACACTTTCAATTTCAGCAAGGCTTATAAGATCAATATTTTTATGACGGCTTATTTCAACTAGCCTTGGAGCCATAGTACACATCGCGCAGTCGTTGGTGGGGAATGTTTTATCAAGCTGCGCCATTACACCCCCGATACTTGGTTTTGTCTCGACCAGATAAACTTTTATTCCTGACGAAGCAAGGTCAAGGCTTGCCTGCATGCCTGCGATCCCGCCTCCAAGCACAACTGCGGCGCCTATTTTATTATTTTTGTTATTCATGTTTTTATCCTCCCTTCTGAAGAAGGATCGCTTTATCTTTTATAGACTGGAAATATATTGCAAGCGGCCTGTACAGAAGATGAGACCATTTTCCGAACGGGACTTCAACGACCAGCATTGGAACAGCTATCGCCATGTGAACAGCATATGTGTAATATGTCGGCAGAGGCAGTTCCATGTACCTGAATAAGTGAACTGCAATGCCCGTTACTGCTGTTAACAGCAGCAGTATCGGGAACAGCCAGTCGCTGAGATGGGAAAACCTGTGTATCTGGTCGCGTTTTATAATACGGCCATATAATATCTCCGCTGTAAAAACCACAAGAACTATAGTTGCGAAGTAACCCAGCCATCTCTGGGGATGATATATTGGGTAGATATTATCTGTCTGGAACCAGCCGAGGAATACAACCACAAGAGTGAACATGATAACATATCCTGCTACGATCAACCAATGTTTTATCCAGCGGTTGCTGGTAGTGCATTCTTTGAATTTTTTCTGGGTGGCAAAATGCACTATAAAATCCTTAAACTGTGTCACATATAACGATAAGGGTATTTTCACACTTTTATCATTATACATCGTTAACAGGAACATGTGAAAAGCATTGGAAATTATGAAAAAGGAAAGAACAACGAACATCCCCATATCGAAAAGATGTACTTTTTCCACAGGTGCAAACGTATTCAATTCAACTTTGTCTGTTACCATCGGTCCGGTGAACATATACCCGAGAACCAGAACAAAAGCTGCAACTATCAATATGGCGCCTATCTCCCAGGCAGCAGATCGGTAGAATCTTGAAGCCAGACCCGTCCAGTCATACTTTGATGTAAGATACCTGCGAAGCGTCATCATGGCTTCTCCGGGTTCGGTCTGGCGGGGGCATGTTTTGGAA
This sequence comes from Methanobacteriota archaeon, assembly GCA_963793805.1. Lineage (GTDB taxonomy): Archaea > Halobacteriota > Methanosarcinia > Methanosarcinales > Methanoperedenaceae > Methanoperedens. The sequence goes on along the minus strand of CAWCBK010000023.1, from coordinate 121,614 downwards.
CAGTCACCGCAATAATAACAAAGCCATGGTTCAAGGCTGCTGTTAAGATGATCTTTCAATCCCATAACAACATGGCGCATGCTTCTTCGCGGGAATGCAGGAGAGTCTTTCGACAAATTACATTTCACGGTGCAGCTTCCGCAATTGAAGCAGCCTGTAACGTCAAATTCACCGTATTTTCTGACTTCGGACATTAATTTTGGATCTACTTTCATATATTTCCTATTTGTCTGGCAAGATACACTGTCAGATCAACCACATCAAGATCATATTTTTTAATTGCGTCTTTCTCATTTTTCAGGCAATTGAAATGTGCAAGACATTTTGAACAGGTTGTTATAAGCGTTTTCGCTCCTGTTGCCTGCGCCTCTTCCATCCGCGCGATGCGAAGAGCTTTTGTCTGTTCGTTGCAGTTCATGAAACTGCTTACTCCACAGCACAGGGCATTTTCTTTTGAATGAGCCATTTCTTTGATCTTTACCCCATTCGCTTCAAGAGCTTTGCGCGGAGCATCATATACACCCATGTGCCGTCCCAGCCTGCATGGATCATGATAGGTCACATCTCCATTTATCTTTAATCCAAGTTTATCAAGAAGTTCCGATATATGAACAACTTTTATTCCAAGGTCATAATCCTTTGAAAAAGTGCGGTAGCATTCGGCACAGACTCGTTACAAGTGTGTCAATACCACTCTCTTTTATGTATTTTTTATTATGATCTTTAAGCCTGTCAAATACATCTTTTTTCCCCTGCCACAACACATCGTGACCACAGCATTTCATATTCATGATATGCGGCTTGATACCAAGCTTATCCAGCAGTTTTAGAGAAGAAGTTGTGATCTCTCCGAAATCAGTTTTGACATCATGAAGGAATAATCCAAGCTGATCTGTGCATCCGGGAAAAAAACCGATCTTTGAATCTGATCTCTCAGGCATGGTTCCATTCAACTTTGAACTCAGTTCATTGAATTCCGTGAAAACGCCAAGATGAGCGACATCAAGAGGCTGTTTTCCTTCGCGTTCTTCCCTTATGAAACTTAAGAAATCCACCTGTTGTGGGCATTCGATCGGGCAGAGCCCGCATGTAAGACATGTCCAGATACTATTTGTTTCAAGACCGTACACATTTTCATTGTAAATAGAACTCCGAGGAGATGTCTTTGAAACTCGGCGCATGGGGCATATGGATGTGCATTTACCGCACTGATAACATGATTGTACGTTACTCGTTGTACCCACCAGCTTTTTATTTGGTGTAACGTTTTTTATTGTTAAATGGAATGATTGGTTTTAAAGATTTCGATTTTAACTCATCATAGCATAATTATTAATAATGTTACTTGGATATTGTCGCCCGGTCTCCTATCGATAAAATTATTTTATTTACCTCATTGCTTGATGGTTCCCTATTATTTTCCATTTCAAAAATATCAATTAATGCACTGAATGTGCAATGGAGCCAGTCGTTTGTTTTTCTTCTCGTATGTCTTGTCATAGTTTATTTATTACTCTATTTTCCCCGGATCATTTTTTTCCGGTGTCAACCAGGCACAGGTTGCCTTCCGCTTTAGCATGAGGGTCTATAAGGCCAAGTAAGCGCTCATCCTCAAGGTTGACACTTTCATCCTCTTTGCTTTTGAACCCGTACTTTCCATAGTCGGTAAGTGTTGGTTTCCTTTTGATGAAATGCCCCCGCTTGAACTCAAAAGAGAATGGGAGCGCCCGCTCACATGCTTTTCTGACATTCTCCACAGCAAACTCATCTTCTATCTCGACAAGTATCTCACCAACAATGATATGCAATTCCAGGGCGCAGTCCCCCACATGGATGATCTTTCTATCCGGATGGTTAACATCAGCCCCTGTTCCGGGACCGCTTGTCACCTTTCTTGGCAGGTTTTTTCCATTGATAAGCATTCGTATTACGCCGTCTGTCCTGTCAATCTCGTTCAGGACTTTTTCAGCAGTTTCCGGCAGCAGTAATCGTTTTGGGAATATCCTGACTTGAATGGGTTTTTTTTCTGTCATTTGGGCACCTTTTGACATTCATTTTTTTATTATTCTACAAATAATTGTTGCGATGGCTAATAAATGTTTTGGTTCGTACATGTACGAATGGATTATTTGATAATTATTTTTCATTTCAGATACCTTGAGCAAATTCTGGCCGGGAATCTTTATATCTACGCGGTACAATATCAATGTGAATTTATCGGAGGATGGAATAATGCGAGGATACGATGACGACAGGAATACAAAGTTCTATATTTCTATTGCACTGATAGGCGGACTTTTACTGGGAGCAGGTTTTAACAGCTTAATCGGAGTTGTTATGCCAGCAACGGGGCAATTGAACATAATAAGCGTTCCGGACAATATAGGTGCTGGAAAAACTACAAATGTAAAATTCATAACGTTCAGCAATGGAGCTGTTGTTGGAAATGTTAATATCTCACTTTCAGGCGCTGCAGTTTCTTATGGGAGAACGGATGAGACAGGAATGCTTGAACTTGTGGTGAACGCAACAACAAACGGCAGCATCGGCGTTACTGCATCAAGATCAGGTTACAGGAACGGAACTTCTGTTATTTCAGCTACACCCGGTTTAGATGTGAGCGCCATGCCATCCTCAATAACCTCAGGTGTCGCCACATATGTAACATTCACGGTAACGAGCATGGGTAAACCGATGACTGAAACGTATGTAAATATTTCAGGTGCAGGAATAGCTCTTGAAGGTACGACGGATTCCAGCGGTCAGGTCATTAAACGACTCAATGCTCCGAAAACTGGAAAGATCGTGGCAAAGGTCAGAAGCGATGGATACGCGGATGGTTCGGCGATCGTGACATCGGCAGGCCAGCAAAGTCTTATTGTTTCTTCATCCCAGGGCAGTCTCACAGTCAATGTTCCGGTATATGTAACATTCACAGTAATGGCAGGAGGTTCGCCCGTGGCTGATGCAGTTATCAGCATAAGCGGCGAAGCGACCGGGGATGGCATCACTAATGCAGATGGAAAGGCTATCGTTTTATTGACGCCCCATACCACAGGCACCATAACCGCATCGGCCAGCAAGACCGGTTTCTCCGGAGGGTCAACCACGATTACTTCTACTGGCACCCAGTCGTTATCAGTTTCCATGTCTCCCTCTTCCATAACGGCGTCAACTCCTGCCTTTGTGACCTTCACGGTGAAAAGCGGAAGCAGTTTCGTAAGCGACTCCACGGTTACACTCACCGGAGCAGCAAGCGGGAATGGTGTCACGAACCAGAACGGGATCGCAATCATTAATGTAAATTCGACCGGGACTGGCACAATAACCGCAACAGCATCACGGACAGGATACACTGCTGGCAGCACAACGTTTACCGCTGTTGGACAACAGACTCTCAGCATGAGTGCATCTCCATCTAATCTCACGAACGGGGTATCAACTTTTGTGACATTTACGGTAAAAAGCGGCAGTAATCCAGTAAGCGGTGCTATCGTAAGTGTGTCAGGCAGCGGTATAACGGCAGACGGAATGACAAACACCGCAGGTCAGGTTACATTACTGCTAACAGCATCGGGAACAGGGACGATAAATGTGGTTGCGCATAAAGACGGGTACACTGATACGCAGATGACGTTAACGCATTAAGGATTCAGCTCGCCTATTTCCAGTTCATAAACAAGAGCAGGAAATTAGGCGGACTTTGCATTTATTCCGTAAAAAATAAAGTCGCAGACGGAAAAATAGATCACATTCTCGCTATCCTTATCCTGAATTCCTTCCTGTGCCTTTTTTCCTCATCCAGTATGTGCTTCAGCACACCTACGACTTCAGCATCGTCAATAAGCCCGATCTGCTCCTTATACATCTCAATAGCCTCAGTCTCATGAACGACCTGATGCTCAAGCCGGCTTCTCAGGTCGTCCCCGCCGAAATCAAGTTCCTTATGCTCCATGCTGGGCTTCCCGCCATGCTTCACGATAAGGTCAGCAAGCCAGTTCATGTGCCTCATCTCATCGATGGCTATAGCCTCGGTAACCCTGCTGGGGTCGCACTGTGGCATCATGAAGGCGTTGCGCACGTATATCATCGTGGCTTCGATCTCATGGACAAATGCAACGTTTAGCAGGCGGATTATTTCTTCTTGATCCAAATTCAAATCTCCTTTTTTATTTCTTTGGCTCTGTTGGGCCTTTCAGGGAACCTGCATCCCCGCCTGCATTCTTTGATTCTCCTTCCACAGGCTGTTTCTTGAGCGCATCAAGGCTCAACTTGCCTTTGGCAGTCAGGAAATATATTACCACAGCGCCAATGACAATTATTACGCCAAGTGCAAGTAATACATTGAATGGCGCCTCTTTGACCTCAACCGATTTCTTCTGGCCAAGCACCTCGATGGTATAGTTACCAGAAGGCAGTCTGATATCCTGTCTGAATGTTACGTCTTTTATTTCTCCGGGTGCAACATCGACAGGCATGGAAGCAATCTCAGTGCTGTTGATTATCAGCCCAACAGGAAGTGTGGATGCCTTTGTTCCGATATTGGTGATGTTTGCCCTGATTTCAGCCTGCTCGTTTGCGAAAATCACATCATTTACCCTGATGTCAAGAGCCTGGAACTCAGCGAAAGGAACCCTGACCTCGATATCCCTTGCTGCTGAAGTAAAGCCGCTCTTTGATGCATAGATGGTATGAATACCGCTGTCATTCAGCCTATAGTTCAGTAAACCGGCTGCATTAGTGACACCAATCTCCGTATCATCGAAACTGATGGTCGCACCACTCACTGGAATATCCTTATTTAATACTTTTATTGTGATGTCACCGAACTGGTTCCCTTTTACGGGGGCATCAATGCTTAACCTGTTCTCAACAAAGCCCTGAATAACGATCTCTTTGCTCGTCCTCTGGTAGCCGAGTTTGGTCGCTGAAATGTTGTAAGTGCCACCTTTCATGGTTTTCTTGAGCGAAAGGTTAAGCACACCGTCCACATCAGTCTGCCCCATTTCTGAATTAATGGAAATAAATGCTGCTTCAACAGGTTTTCCGCCTGAAGTGACTTTAACATTTATGGATTCACCTGCAGTAGCTTTTGAGGGTGCATCGATCAAAAGCTGATATGATATCATATCAGATGTAACATTTACGAATGGATAAAATCTCAATGTGCCGGAATTCGCAACCCTGAAGCCGATATTTTCCATTATATCAATAGTATTACCTGAAGAAAGTCCAATGGAATTCGCGTTCACCATTTCAATGCCGCCCGAATTGACTGTTTTGACCTCCATTGCGCCGAACCTGTCACCTGGTTTTACGGAGGTGAAGCTTTCGGATATCTGGAAAACGCCTCTGGCAAATGCGGCATTCATTTCCCTGCCACGAAAAACCGCATCAAAGTGAATAGCTATCACTGGCATTTCATCCAGGCTACCCAGCTTTTTGGTGTATAGATAATTATCGCTTCCGGTAACGACGTCAGAATCTACCTCAACCCCGTCTTTTAATAATGATATCAATACCTGTCCGGTTCCTGCTCCGATATCCACGTCTTTTATCTTGAGGACATACCCGTCTTTCAGTGTAAGTGTGCTGCCTTCTGAAAGCGTCCGCTTCGTATCGTCATCGAGAAGGACTTTATGCAATTGGAACCTTCCGAGCGTGCTCATTGATTCCTTATATGTTATCTGGCTGTTTGTGGTATAACCTGCAAAATACCTGTCCGCCATGAAGCCGATCACATTATATTTACCAAATTGTGGATAGTCAAAGTCAACTTCTTCTGCTGTTGTTGAGTATCTTAACTTCCCCTCCTGGATAGTTGTACCACTGATGCTTTCGATTTTCAGTTTCTCTTTTCCTACGTCATTATCCATATCATAGTAAAAACCCAAATTCGTGCCGCCGACGTTAAGACCGAAGTTCATCGGGTTCCATTCAGAGGTTGTTGGATATATGGTGCCTCTCATCTCGAACTCGCCAATCCTTTCCACGGACAGGGCAAAGCGCAGAGTGCTGCTGTCAGCTACTACCAGTTTCAGGTTTCCCACAAGGTCAACCATATTTCCAGGCGACAGGGATAATGAATTCCGGTTGCTCATATCTATACCACCGGAACCGACTGAGCTTACCTCAAGTTCTCCGTATCTGTCCCCGCTTTTTACTGATGTAAATGATTCAGATATCTGGAAGACACCCCTTACAAATGCCGCGTTCAGTTCTCTTCCCCTGAATACTGAGTCAAAGTGAACAGCAAGTACCGGAATATCCTTCACTCCACCAAGTTTTGTATAATAGATGTAGTTATCGTTGCCTGCGACCACATCGGTGTCAACTTCATCCCCGTCCTTTAACAGGGTTACCATTACCTGTCCAGGTCCTGCGCTGATATCAACTTCTGTCATTTTCAGGACATACCCTTCTTTCAACGTCATTGTACCCCCTTCATTGATGACACGCTTTTCGTCGTCATCAAGGAGCACCTTATGGAGCTGGTTGCTGCCAAGCGTGCTTATTCTGTCCTTGCCAGATATGACGCTGCTGCTTGTATATCCTGCAAAATACTTGTCTGCCATGAACCCGATGACCTGATACCTGCCGAATCTGGAGTATTCGAATTCAACTTCGATAGGCATGGTTGTGTATGTGAGATCGCCCCTGTCAATCGTTCGTTTGATGTCAGTGATAGTGAGTTCCTCAGTGCCAAGGTTTTCGTCCAGATTGTAATAGAACCCGGAAAAACTGGTCGAGTCCCAGGTATATGTTGTAGGCATTCCTTCTTTCCATATTCTGTTGCCTGAGGCTGCATCTGCCTGTCCGATTAGCAAAATAAAGAAGATTGTTATTCCTGCCACGATTTTAAAAGCTTTGCTTCTGATATGTTTTTCCTTTACCATCTAAATCACCTTTTTTCCTCTGATTTCTCTATTCTTTTGTGGCTTAGATATTGTGATTCCATTAAACTATATATACCCTGCTACTATGATCCCTAACTCATGAGCATGAAGGCGCATCATAAGTGAAGCTCCCAACCGCAGAAGAGCTACGGGTATTCCTATAAATAAAGTGCTTCAAGGATGCAAATAAAACGTCTATTTGCCTTTCTCAATAGCTTCAGCGCATCTGAATCCTGCCACCACAGACCCGTTCATACTCCTTTCAGGATAGTTCGCCTCTGAGAACATTCCAGCAAGATAAAGCCCTTTGATATTTGTCTTATATGGGAGCAACTTCTTACCATACCCAGTCTCATACACGGGCGCAGTGTCCACATCCCTGCGCAGGCGCCACCATTTAACATTTTTCCGAAATGCCGGAAAGAGCTTTTCAAGACCCTTAAGATATAACTCTACGACCTCATCATTACTCTTTTTCCACAGTACGCTTTCGGGGTTCTGGAAGTAAGAAGTCACATACATCAAATGCTCTCCATAATCAGATTCTGGAATGAAGTTGGTATGCTCTATAACAGCGCCGAATGGGACTTCGTCTTTGATATTCAACCAGTAGATATCGTCCATCACCTTTTCATGGAGTCCAAAAAGAACACATGCAGTGCCCTGATAACTAATATCAGTGCCTATTCCTGAAAGCTTTGTATCCATTATTTTTTCAAGGCTGTTCGGGGCTACGGTTGATATTACCCTGTCGCATTCAAAACGTTTGCCATCCACAACTACCCCTTTGACCTCCCCGTTGACAATGTCGATCCTGTATACTTTGCCGTTTATTATTTTACATCCCTTCTCTTTGAGTTTATCAGCCATTGCCTCAAGGAGAGCATAAAATCCCCCGCGCATGTACCCAAGCCGTTCCCCTTTTGCGCCCCTGTTCGAGCGTATTTGCACGCGCCCAAGCAGCCATGCTGCCGATACTTTTTCTTTATTGTCCCCGAACTTGCTTGAAAGGAGGGGATGGAAAAAATTGTTATAGACCGATTCCCCGGCATTGTCAAGTATCCATTGTTTTGCGGTGATATCATCAAAAGGTGTCCTGTCTTTTATTCTCTTTGCTCTCAGTACGAGCAAGGTCAACCTGACAACATCCAGAAGCGGGAGCGCGCGTAATATTTCAAGGGGTGTGTTCATCGGATATATTTTACCATTGAAAAAATATCCTGTTGTACCTCGTAACCATTCAAGCCTGCTGCCAAGCCCAAGTTCTTCTATGAGGGAGATAAGTTCCCTGTCGCCTGCAAAGATATGGTGGTAATATTTCTCGATATTATATGTGGATGAATTCGATTTCGCGATACTGTAGCTTGATGCCATGCCGCCAAGTTCATTCTCTTTTTCGATGATTGTTATTTCATCACTGCCCACGAGCCTGTATGCAGCAGCAAGTCCTGCTATTCCGCCTCCGATTATGATCGTTTTCATAGCATGCGGATATGGTCTTCTCGATATATAAAAGGTGACTTAAATACACTGCAAAGCTTTTTCAATATAAACTCAATGTATTAATCATGTTAGTAACTCCTCAGCTAATAATAAACAGCGTGGTAACGGGAAGCATCTATGTATTGATCTCCATAGGTCTCACGATGGTGTACAGGGTGCTGAAATTTGCGAACTTCTCACATGCTGAGCTTGTCACTTTCGGGGCATACATGGCTTATATTGTCAACGTCTCACTCGGAATGGACATATTTTACGGAGCGCTGGCTGCTTTTTTCCTCACAGGAGCGATGGGGATCGCAACAGACAGGCTTGTTTTTAAAAAGCTCAGGAATAAAGGATCGAACGTAATATCAATGATGATAGCATCCATTGGTATCGGTCTTATATTGCGCCAGTCTATACAGGAAAAATGGGGTCCGAACCAGATATGGTATGATATTGAAACAAGAACGTTCGATATATTCGGGGGATCGATAACTGAAATGCAGGTTTATATAATCTTCTTTTCAATAGCTCTTATTTTGATCCTTCACTTCATGTTCACAGGAACAAAACTCGGAAAAGCCATGCGGGGTGTATCCGACAATCCTCAGCTTGCGATGGCAAGCGGAATAGATACAGAAAAGATACTTCTCTGGGTATGGTTCATAGGAGGAGGTCTTGCAGGTATCGCCGGGGTATTCAGAGGAGCGGATACAAGACTTGTGCCGCTTCTTGGCTGGGAACTTATCCTGTCGGCATTCGCTGTGGTTATCCTTGGAGGCATAGGCAGCTTCTACGGTGCCATACTTGCAGCATACATTCTCGGATTTGCTGAAAACTTCGGCGTATCAATACTTTCCGACCTGTCCATTTCCACAGGCTACAGACCCACAATAGCCTTTTTTATCCTGATAATCGTATTGATACTGAGACCATCGGGCATCATGGGTAAAAAGGAGGCTGCCTGATGCTGCTGGATTATTTTCTTGATACCCTCGTTTATATCGGTATATACAGCATCCTTGCCATCAGCCTGAACCTTGAGGCAGGTTACACAAGGCTCATGAATTTCGGGAAGGTGTCGTTCTTTGCGATAGGCGCCTATACTTCTGCACTTCTTTCCACGGCAGGAGTGTCTTTTATAACAAGCATGCTTGCAGGAATGCTGATAAGTGCTCTCTTCGGATTACTTGTATCGCTCCCAACGCTTCGCCTCAGGGCTGATTATCTTGCTATCGTTACCATTGCTTTTGGTGAGATACTTCGCCTTTTTTTTCTTAATGAAGTATGGTTCACCAATGGTCCAATGGGTATACGTGGCATCCCGCAGCCGCTTTATTCCATATTCGCTGATAATTATATGCTGTTCTATGTCCTGCTTGTGTACGCTTTTCTTCTTATCTGCTACCTTTTCGCAGAGAGGATCGTCAATTCGCCCTTCGGCAGAGTGCTAAAAGCCATAAGGGATGATGAAGATGCTGTGCAGGCATTTGGAAAGAACACATACCTTTTCAAGATCAAGATATTCATTATCGGCTCAGTTATGGCAGGAGTTTCGGGATCGCTTTTTGCGCATTACCTTGCATTCATAAGCCCGGATATGTTCTATCCCACGGTTACTTTCTCAGTATGGACGATGATGGTTCTAGGAGGGAGCGCCAACAACCTCGGTGTTATTGCTGGCGCAGTTCTTGTCCAGATATTTGAAAGAGGGACGCGGTTCCTCAAGGATTTCGTGGTGCTGCCTGTGGAACCTTCCAACCTGCGCGTGATCCTTATAGGGTTGCTATTGATACTGTTCCTTCTTTACAGACCTGACGGAATAATTAAAGAAGGAAAAAGCAGGGGGCCTCTATGATACTTGAGATAAATGATATCGAGAAGAGCTTTGGGGGAATAAAGGCTCTTGACTGTGTTTCGATATGTATTGAGGAGAATTCCATTGTCGGTCTTATCGGTCCAAACGGTTCCGGGAAGACAACGCTTCTAAATACTGTATCAGGTTTTATTGCTCCTGATAAGGGTAGTGTCTTTTTTGACGGGATGGATATCACTTCATTTCAGCCATACAAAGTCGCTAACCTGGGCATTACAAGGACATTCCAGTTGACAAGGCTCTTTCGGGGAATGACGGTGCTTGAGAGCATGCTTCTTGCTTCAAAATCCCAGGATGATGGATTGTTCCCAGTATTTTTTAAGAAGAAAAAACTGATGGAAAATGAGCAGTTGGATATACAAAAGGCAGTCGAAATACTGGAATTCCTGGAGATTGGGAACCTGAAGCATGATTATGCAGTGGCTCTCTCAGGCGGGCAGCAGAAACTCCTGAGTCTTGGTATGGCTCTTATGGCAGACCCGCGCATGGTGCTTCTGGATGAGCCTGTGGCTGGTGTGAATCCGACGCTTGCAAATAAGATTTTTGAAAAAGTAATGCTTGAGAAAGAAAAAAGGACGTTCTTTGTCATAGAGCACAACATAGACATCTTGATGAATTTTTGCGATATCATACACGTCTTGAACAAGGGCAGGATCGTGGCTTCCGGTACCCCTGATGAGATACAGAACAACGAGACAGTTATTGATGTGTATCTGGGAGGATAGAGTTGCTTTCTGTCGAGAAAGTAGTATCAGGCTACGGGGAAACGGTCGTGGTCAACGGCGTGAGCATCAATCTTGCGCCAGGTGAGATTGTGGCCATCATAGGGCCCAACGGTTGCGGAAAAAGCACGCTTCTTAAGACCATTTTCGGGCTTGTAAAACCGGTTTCGGGAAAGATATCGCTCAATGGTGAGGACATAACGGGAAAAAAACCATTTGAACTTGTCAGGAAAAGGATGGGTTTTGTTCCACAGACAGAGAATGTCTTTGCCACCCTGAGCGTAATGGAGAACCTTGAAATGGGGGGATATACCACCAATATCCTGGATATTAAGGAAATATTCGGGATGTTCCCTGTACTTGCGGAAAAAAAGAAGGAAAGAGCAAGCAGCTTAAGCGGCGGGGAAAGGCAGATGCTTGCAATGGCGCGCGCAATGATGACTCGCCCGAAGCTGCTGCTGCTCGATGAACCATCGGCTGGACTTGCGCCAAAGATGGTTGAAGTGCTCATGGACAAAATAAAAGAGTGAAAGAAGGCGATTCTTCAGTTCTTCTTGTCGAGCAGAACGCAAAGAGCGCGCTTCGCATAGCTGACAGGGGGTATATTATGGTGATGGGGAAAAAGGTTTTCGAGGGAAAGGCGGATGAAATACTTGATCATAAAGAGATAGGAAGGCTGTATCTGGGGAAAAAATAAAATGTGTCTGAAAAATAGAAATAGATACACATACCGCGGACGGCATGCATATCTCTGTCAACTGATTATTTTTTGACGGGATTCAGATTTATTCCTGTGGCAGGGTTCCAGCTCCCAACATTGACCATCGTCTTGTTCATAACTTCCAGCACTCTGTAACCGCCCCTGACATCACCGTTCTCGTCAAAGGTCTTGTCACCTGTCGCTGCCTTATATGTCTTTGAGACGCGAGGGAGGGCATCTTTTATTGCAGTGCCGTTATTTCCGACCTCTGCGATAGTATAGGCTGCCAGCATGATAGCATCGTATTCAGTATCTGAATATATTCCGTAATCCTTTCCAAAGGTCTGTTTATGGAGATTTACATAATACTGGAACAAGGGGTCATCTTTCTCCTCCTGTTCCGACCTGCCTGGGGTGGTCAGGAGCATGCCTTCCATCTGTTTTGCGACATCTGCGTTCTTGAACATCACAGGGTCTGCAATGCCCTCTGCTGCTATCCATTTTGTCCTCAATCCCAATTCTCCGGCCTGCTTGAGGATAACAGAAGCATCAGCCGGATAACCCACGTAGATTATTACGTCAGGATTTGCCTTCTTTATGGATTCGATCTCTGTCCTGTAATCTCCTTTTCCTTTTTCATATCTGATGCTTGTGACATTTCCCGTGAAATGTTTCTTAAAGACATCTTCCATGCCGATTCCGTAGTCGTTGTTCTCCACAAGTGCCGCTGCTTTTGTATAGTTCTTAGCCAGCGCAAGTTTTGCTATCGCTTCACCCTGCAGGAGGTCGCTCGGGACGACCCTGAAAACATACTCTCCGGCTTTTGAAACCGATGGAGCGGTAGATGATGCTGAGATAAGTACAACTTTGTTCTGTTCTGCAATCGGAGCTATGGCAAGTGTTTCCGAGCTTGCTACGCCTCCAATTATCACCTGGACTTTATTAAAATTTATGAGTTTTCTTGCAGCCTCGGCCGCTTTTGCGGGATCTGTGCCAGTATCCTCGAAGATCAGTGTAACGTTCCTGCCTTTTATGATACCTTTGCTATTTATTTCCTTCTCTGCAAGCTTTGCGCCGTTTGCCATCCCTTCACCGATGGGACCAAGCCCGCCTGTGTAGGTTATCAGCACGCCGATATTTATGTCTTCCTGTTTCTGCTGTGGTTTTTCACCAACGCATCCGCTGGCGATCAGAATCGCTATCAGGATACTTAAAATGAACCATTTTTTCATAATTAATCCACCTCAACGCATCATTAATATATACCTCTTTAAAAAACTTTTGGTCAGTATTACATTTAATACTGACCCTGGCAAGTCTCGATATGAGAACATTAAATTGATATTACCCTGTCATTATTTCACTGCTGAACTGAATATTTTTTTCAACTCCAGCAATCCGATGATAAATGCCATCACAAAGGCAATGAGAATAAGCCGGGTAATGTCGATAGTCGCAAGATTAAACCTGTCGTTCAAAAACGGCAGATAAATCCCCATAATAAGAAAGGCGATTGCTCCCGTTGCCCAGATGTTAATTATCTTATTAGAAAAAATCCCCAAGGAAAAAATGGATTCTTTATCAGAACGAGAAACATAAGCCAGAATGATATGACCGAAAATCCATGCCGAAAAAGCAAAGGTTTGCGTTTCTCGAAGATTAAAATCCTGGCTCAAAGCGTAAAAATAAACCGATGTAACTCCTGCGAACATGAGTAATCCCCTGGTTAAAATGTCTGTAATTACCTGATTATTAAACATGTTCTCTTTTGGGTTGCGGGGCGGTCTGGAATAAATATTTTTTTCTTTCGGCTCTGCAACAAAACCGGCAGATGCAGCCAGATCCATGAATAATTCCAGGATGATTATTTGAATGGGGGAGAAAGGCATAGGCATATTCAGGATTATGGGCAGAAGGAAAATCAGTATTAAAGCGGTCTTCACTGAAAGGTAATATTTGACTCCTTTTTGCAGGTTATCAAAAAATTTTCTTCCTTCAAAAATACCCTGTGCAATAGTAATATAGTTATCATCTGCCACGACGACTTCTGCTGCATCCCTGGCAACATCTGTTCCCCTTATTCCCATCGCTATGCCGATATCCGCTCCTTTTAGAGCCAGAGCATCGTTAATTCCATCACCGGTTACAGCTACAACTTCACCATTCTTTTGTAATGCTTTGACAATCCGGTATTTATGCTCAGGTGTCGTCCTGGCAAAAATAGAGAAATCTTTCACAGCATTCTGTAATTCATCGTCCGTCAGATTATCCAGTTCATCGCCTGTCAATGCTTTGCCATCAGGAGTTGAAATTCCAACCTCCCTGGCTATAAAAATGGCTGTCGAAGGGTTATCGCCTGTTGCCATGATGGTCCTGATGCCTGCTTTCTTCGCCACAAAAATGTTTTCTTTAACTCCCTCTCTTGGCGGGTCTTCAAAGCTTATAAGTCCTGCAAAATCCATTTCCTTTTCCAGATCGATAAAATCAAGTTTCTTTTCCTCAAATGTCAAATCCTTAACGGCGATTGCGATCACCCGTCTCCCCTTTCCCGTTTCCCTTGCAAATGCAGCGTTAATATCCTCACTAATAAGAGAACAGCGTCTGAAAATTTCTTCAGGCGCCCCGCTTAAAAACAATTCGTAGCCTTGCTCTTTATGTCTTATCACCGCTTTTGTTTTTCTGCCTTTGCCAAGATTTCTTGAGCGAACTACCCCAGGCAAATCCATGTCGATTTTTAATTCAGATGCCTTATTTTTGATTTCGCGTTCTAAAGGAGACACGGAATATTCGGTGATTGAACCAAGGGCTTTCTCAAGAATTCCTTTATCCCTGTTCTCAGGATACAAAGCAATGATCTTCATTCGATTTTCTGTTATAGTCCCTGTTTTGTCAGTAACAATGACAGTAGCGTTGCCCAGGGTTTCAGCAGCTTTGATTTTTTTGACTAAGAAATTGTTTCTGGAAAGATTATATGCTCCCAGCCCCAATACCATTGTAATAATTATCGGAAGTTCTTCGGGAATGGTGGCAAAAGCAAGAGACAATCCGGTCAAAATCATCGTCTTCATATCCTGCCCCTTCAAAATTCCCAGAACCGGGATAGATATGGAAAAAAACAGAGCTACAAAAACCAGTTTTCCCACCAGGGATTTCATCGCGAGCTGCAACTGTGTTTTTGGCGGTTTGATTTCTTTCGCGGAAGCTGCAATTTTGCCAAGACGGGTATTCTTACCTGTGCCAAAGACCCGGGCTGTTCCTTCACCTGAGAGGACTATCGTGCCTGCATAAATTTCATTGCCGATATTTTTTTCCTGGGGAAAAGACTCGCCAGTTAAAGCGGAATCGTCAAACTGCATGCCGGCAGATCTTTCAATTTTCGAATCAGCTGCGACCTTTGTTCCGGGAGTTAAAATTAAAATGTCATCTGGTACAACATTCTCGGAGTCTATTTCAATGACCTTATCGTCCCTTATTACTTTTGTAAGAGGCGCAGCAATTTTTTCCAGGGAAGCGATCGCTTTTTTGGCACGAAATTCATTATAAACTTCTGCTGTAACAAGTAAAATAATTACTACAAATATTGTTATGGCATCAGCAAGTTCTCCCCAGATACTGTAGAAAAAGCCAACGACCAGCAAAAGAAGGATCATGGGTTCTGTTATCTCATGTCTGGCAATCCCAAAGAAACTGACTTTTGCAGGCTTAAAAATTTGATTAGGACCGAATCTTATAAGGTTTTCTCCGGCCTTGCGAGTGCTAAGACCATTATTTTTTGTTTCTTTCATCACTCTAAAACCTCATCACTGGGTTTTGAGCTTCACTTCATCTCGAATTTTTCGAACCTCTCCGACTTCGCCCTGCAAATAGGGCAAAGATCAGGCGGTTCATCTCTCGCGCAGAGATATCCACAAACATTGCACCTGTAAACTTGCGCCATTTCTTTTCCTCCTGCTCCTTTTTGTTCCATTATAGACTGATAACCTTTCTTGTAATACTCCTGCGGACGCCGCTCAGGTATCGGATCATGCGGCTTTTTACTGCTTATCCAGTCATCATCAACATAAAGCGTGCACAGGCAGCATCCAAATTCCACAATGTCCGCATCCCTGTAGTTGCACGGGCAGATGATATCCATGTCATCAGCGAGCACCCCGCCTGCCATCCTGCACGGGCATGAGAGATAGCCGTATCTGTGCTCGTTATCCCACAGACCCTGCAGTATATCATCAAGGTCCTTCTGAACAGGGTTGAACTGGTAGCCTTCCTCGTCTGCGACCTTCTTCATTTCAGCGAACATATCTTCGACAGTTCTCATAACATCACTCCATAACTCCATATATGGATTATCAGGCAATAACCATTTCTTTTCGAACGGCAGGCATTTCCTGTCTGGCAATTTCCTTTTCTGCAAGACGCAGGTTTAATTCGTTCAGGAATTTTATGAGCCTTTTTACAACTGCATCATCCTTATTTATCTGATACAGTTTAGCATTTCCTACCTGCCGCGTCATAGTGACCGTTCCAAGTTCCTCAAGTAGCGGCAGCGCCTTCATCAGAGTTGTGTAGTGGATGCCTGCTTCATCCGCTATGTCGGTGAGCGTAAGGTCGATGTCCTGATATTCCCAAAGGACATCCATTATTTTGGCTGTTGCAGAGCCGGTGAAGAGTTTTTCGAGGGACATATTTACCTAAATATCTTGTAACATCATAACCTATATCGTTTAAAGTACATAAACGTATCGCATTCAAGCATAGCTTTATAGTCTATAAACTACATAATAATTTGTAAATGCGCAAAGATCAAATCGACATCGTAAAAAAAAATATCCTAAGGCGCTTCCTCAACAAAACAATGGTGGGAATGAACTATGTCAACCGTCAGGATGTGAAAGTTAAAAAAATCGGAGGGGATGTGGTGCAAAAAGCTATTGATGAATTGATAAAAGATGGCTTCTTAGAAAGGCACCATATCTATTGTATAAGTATTAATCCAAGAATGCTAAAAGCGATTGGTGACTATATTGAAAGAAACTGATTCTCACAATCCCAGCGCCTTCCTCAGCTTATCTTCCTGGAATCCCACTATCACCTTTTTCCCCACAATTATTGTAGGGAACCTGAACCCACCACTGACTTTAAACATCTCATCGCGGATTTTCTCACCCTTTTCACCGTCCAGAGTATCCACGTCAACATAATCGTACTCGATCCCGTGTTCCCTTAAAAACTGTTTTGTAGCTTTACAGTGAACGCATGTGCTCAATGTATAGAGCATAGGTCTTGTTTTTTTCGTCATGGCCCGTGCATCTCCTTATATTCCTCTGTGACAGCATGGTGCTCTTCTGGCAGCTCTATTTCACATATTTCAGGCGTGCCCTTTTCCTTATAGTGCAAATTCCATTTCCTGCAAACCCAGCCCTGGAGCTTCTTTATATCCTCAGGGCTCATGTGGCGGAACCGTCCCTGCATCATGAGATACTCCTTTACTGATTTCATCTTTCCCGGCTTATGCGTGATCTTCTTTACCCCGTTCTCAACCTCGTACAGTGTCCACATACCGCTCTCCACTGCAAGTTTAGTGACCGCCAGGGTCTTTGCCGGGTCTATCTTCCAGCCGGGAACGCACGGAGTGAACATGTGAAGAAAGCGGAATCCTTTGATGCTTTTTGCTTTCTCCACCTTCTTTATGAAATCAAGCGGATGCCCGATGGACAACGTGGCATAATAGGGAATTTCGTGAGCCACGACTATCTCGCCCAGGTTCTTTTTAAAGTGCCTGTTTCCCTGTATCTTCGAACCCACAGGCGTTGTCGTCGTCCATGCCCCGAACGGCGTCCCGCCGCTTCGCTGGATGCCTGTGTTCATGTATGCCTCGTTGTCCACGCATATATAAATCACATCATCGTTGCGCTCTGCCGCCCCGGACATGCTCTGGAGCCCTATGTCATATGTCCCGCCATCACCGGCAAACCCGACAGATATCACTTTTTTCCCCTTCTTTTCAAAAGCAGCCTGCATCCCTGTCAGACAGGCGCCAGTGTTCTCAAATGCCGTATGGAAGAACGGGACTTTCCACGCCCCATAAGGGTATGTGCTGCCAAACACCACAGCGCAGCTTGCGGGAACATACACTGAAGTATCCTTTCCAAGTATCCTGATCGCGTTCCTTATCGAAATCGCAACACCGCAGCCCGGACACGCCGTATGTCCGCATACGAACAGGTCTTCATCAGGCAGGTCCTTGATCCTCATACTGTTTCACCCCGTGTATTATGCCAGTTTATCTGATTCACTTTTTCACCTTTTGCAGCCCGAAGCGTCAGTTCGAACATCTTTTTTATCTGTGCCTCAGTCACATCCCTTCCGCCAAGTCCAGCAAGATGATTTATGATAGGGATACTTAGACCATACAGCGCCGAGCGCACTTCATTGAAAGCCTGCCCTCCCCCGATAAAGGATAGGGAACGGTCTACAACACCAACAGCAGCGGTATTTTTCAATATATTCTTCAAATCCTCTGACGGGAACGGCCTGAAGAAGCGCAGTTTGACAAGACCCACTTTTTTCCCATCCTTGCGCATTTCATCTACGACCTGCCTCGAAGTGCTCGTGACTGTGCCCATAGTGATAAGCGCAATTTCTGCATCGTCCATCTGATACGTATCAATCAGCCCGCCATAATCCCTGCCAAAGACTTTCGCGAACTCGTCGTTTACTTCCTGTATCACATTTTTCGCGGATTCCACGGCGCCTGCTGTCTGCCTTCTCAGTTCCATGATATATTCGGCTGGCATGAACGTACCTATCATGGCAGGTCTTGCCGGGTCAAGTATGACATCTGGTTCATACGGCGGCAGGAAAGCATCCACGTCCTTCTGTTCCGGTATCTCCACAGGTTCAACCGTGTGCGTGAGCACAAAGCCGTCAAGACAGGGCATTACAGGAAGCAGCACTCTTTTATCCTCGGCTATCCTGTACGCCTGAATTATCATGTCCAGAGCTTCCTGATTATCCTCCACATAAACCTGAAGCCAGCCTGAGTCCCTGACGCCCATTGAATCATTATATTCGCACCATATCCCGGGAGGCGCCCCTAGAGTTCGGTTCGCGTTCGCCATGACGACCGGAAGGCGAAGCGGAGCTGTGGCATATACCATCTCGTGCATGAACGCAAGCCCCTGCGATGAAGTGGCTGTGAAAACCCTTGCTCCTGCGGCTTCTGCAGCCGCTGCTGCGCTCATAACGCTATGTTCTGATTCCATCGTGAGGAACTTTGCATCCATCTCACCATCATTCACAAAATCAGCGATATGTTCGATGATAAGTGTCTGCGGGGTTATAGGGAACGCAGGGACTACTTCGGCGCGGGAAAGTTTGGCGCCTATTGCCACTGCGTGATCCCCGGTTATCACTTTCTTCATGTTTTTCCCCTGACCATTTTAATGGCATCAACAGGGCATTCATTGGCGCAAATACCACAGCCCTTGCAGTAATCGTAATTTGTCATGAGGTCTCCCCTGTCAGATATTCGTACTATGGTCCCTTCAGGACAGTAGAACCAGCACAGAAGGCACATGGTACATTTTTCCTTATCACGCACAGGACGGAATGTCGCCCACCCGAAGACCTTGTTCTCAACAAAACTTCCAGGACCTATCAGCCCTGCATCGGTTTTTCCTTCTACGAGAACGCCGCCAGCAGGGAGTTCCTGGTATGATGGGAGCCATTGCTTTTTTGCCTCGAGCTTTTTTACCCCCCTGCTCTTTCCGATAACAGTTCTCTCATAGGCAGTCCTTGCGGCAAGGGCATTCCTATCGCCAATGCTTGCGCCCAGTTTTTCACCGAACCTTCGCTTGATGGCTTCTTCGAGTGATTCGATCTTTACGATACCGGTCGCTTTTGCCAGCGCACCCAGTATGGCTGTGTTAGTTATCGGGGCTTTCAGTATCTCAAGCGCCACAGTTGTGGCATCTACGGCTCCTGTCGTTATTTCTTTTCCAAGATCGATATCTTCAGGTTTATCCCTTGAATTTATGACCACAAGACCATCCGGTTTCAGACCTGAGACAACATCGATGGTATCAAGCAGTGAATCATCCAGCACAACAACGCAGTCGGGAGTATAGACCTGTGTCTTGCTGTATATCTTTTTCGAGTCTATCCTTGCAAAAGCAAGAACCGGCGCCCCTCTTCTTTCAGCACCAAAAAAAGGGAATGCTACGGCATAATTTCCCTCGAGAACAGCAGCCTCTGCAATGGTCTGGGCTGCCATGACCGCCCCCTGCCCTCCCCTGCCGTAGAACCGCAGTTCGAACATGATCTGCCCTATTCACATGATCCGGGCAATAGTATATTACCGCACTCCCGGCATACGAACCTTGGAAGACCTTTCTTCATGATTTTTACTGGCGCCGGGTATCCTCCTTCCCATATCGGAAGATCGATACGATTGGCATGTTCCATACACAGTCCCATGCCGCACATTATACATACAGAAACGGCTTCTTCATCAGTTCCGTTTTCCGCGCATTCATAACATTTCAACATGGTAATCACCAGTTCTCCTTTAGAGCCTCATGACAGGGCGGGCACAATATCCGCCTTACGTTCTCGATATCTTTTTCAAGCCTTACGGGATAATCGCCCTTCCATACCGGGGTCTCTTCCCTCCTGGCATGCTCCATGCACACGCCCATCCCGCAAACGATACATACAGCCACAGCATCCGTATCTTTTCCACTTTTAGCGCATATATAGCATTTCAAATCATTCACTCTCCTGTTTCTTCGCCAAGCATCATACCTTCATTTATCAGAAGGTCGCTTCGCACAGCATGAGTTTCATCAGGTTTCTCACCCAGAACCTTACGGATCTCTTTCACAAGTTCGTTGAGGACATTTCTCTGGCAGGTCTCACCTCTTGTTATGCCGCTCACTATCGCAACAATAGTACCTTCGGTTTCCGGGACTTTGGGCTTCACATCTTTTGTCTTTATCCCTGCTTTTGCGAAGTCCTCAAAATCAATCGGGTACTCACACGCAATGACAGCAGGAATATTGACGTATTTTAGTATTTTCTTTGTTTTCAGGACTATGTGCGAGTTAACATTCCCCATATGCATCAAAAGGAGTTTGTGCCTGGCTATCTGCTCGATTTCTTTTGCAGTTATACCGAACTTTGGTCCATAGCCTTTTGCGCTTGTTGATGCGCCCATTTCTTCCATTGGAATACCGGCCCCTGCCTCAAGCACAAGCACGCTCACCTGTATGCCTTCCCTGCGCAACCCGTATGTAATCTCACATACGGGTTTGGTGATGTGCCGCCTTCCCGGACTCATTGCAATTGCAACAACATCTGGTCTGGCAGCTTCTGATATGGTACCGCGCTGTGCTATGCCGCCTCCACGACCAAGTCCCATCGCTTCCCTGCAATCAACCAACTGTGTATCTCTTCCGAACATGTTTATTTCTTAATTGCCAGAGTGGTCTCCCAAGTATCTGCATGACCTTCCTCGTCAGAGAGTATCTCTTCAAGCATTAACCTTGTTGTCGGGTCATTCTCTTCTATCGCAAGTTTGATATGTTCCTTATACTGCTTGATGGCTGAATTCTCTTTTGCCAGGTCGTCCTGTATCATTTTCTTGAGATCGCCGCCTTCAATTATCGGTTCGGGTTTCTTGGTGGGTATCCCGCCAAGGTAAACGATGCGCTCGCCGAGCTTCTCTGCATGCCCCATCTCATCCTTTGCCGTGGATTTGAATATTTCAAGTATTGCAGGGCTTTCCATTCCCTCTCCCTCATAGTGGTGTTTCATGTACTGAATAATGGCGCTAAGTTCGCCTTCCCTGTCCTTGTTCAACGCGTCAATTATTTTCTGGCTCATATTATCCTCCATTAATTCAACATTGTTAATCAATGAACATGATACTATTTTAAGTTTTTACTACTTATTTCTTTTTCCAGGCATGCATCCATGACCGCCTTGCCCTTCTTTTCCTTCAATCATCTTGAGGGCTTTCCTGCATGTTGCCACTCCAGGTGCTCCTGAAGTAATGAATATGACGTTTATGGTCTCCATGATCTCTTCTTTTGTGGCACCGTGGTTAAGAGCGCTTCTCATCTGGGATTCGCAGCATGCATCGCACCTCTGGGAAGCCATGACGGCCAGGGACATTAATACTTTAACTTTGGAAGAAAGTGCACCGTCTTCCTGAATAATTTCATCGCATTTCTTATAATGCTCGAACAGATCAGGGTTCATTTCCCCCATCATATTCAATATCTCAGGGGTAAACCCCATTTTATCATCTATGCTTTTGATAACTCTATCTGGTTCCATGTAAATTCTCCCATAGTATCATGGTCGATATTTGATTTAATCCTTTTCCTGCATTTTTGAGAGGATTAATTTCAATCCTGCTTTATGCTTTCTTTCATCTTGCATCGATCTATCGAAATAGTGAAAAGCCTCATTATTACTTTGCGCAAGAGCGATCTTTGCTGCCTGGCCTCTTTCTTTCTCTGATCTTATCTCATCTTCCAGCATCATGTTAACATTTGATCTTGTATCTTTCACCTTGCCAAGAAGGATCGCAAAATCTGCTGCATGGTGCGCCTCATCCATAGCCACATCATAAAGATACCTGGCTGTCTCATTATCCCCCTCATCGGCGGCTTTTTTAGACATCGCAAGATATAAAGCTACATCGCCGGATTCTGCTTCAAAGGTTTTCTCCATTATCTCGATTATCTGCATTTTCCCGCCTACTGCATATTGATTATTTTCTTTAGTTCATCATCAGCTTCAACTGCAAGACCGCTTAATTTATCATAACCCGGCAGGGAACTTGCAGTGCTAAGGGCAACGGTCGGTCTGTACAGGGATACCTTTGTCTTACCTTTATCTGAATAAACAACTCTCTTGCATGGTAGAATAAGACCAGCCTGCTTATTTATATTAAGACCCTTATGCGCCTGACCTGGATTGCAGACATCAAGAATAACATAATCGTCGAACTCTACCTTGAGCTTCTCTGCGAGGATCTTTTTTACATCTATCATTGACATTAAGTTTTGATTCTTCGTATAATCTATCATTCACTTCCCTCCATGTGTATATGCCCTTCATATATAATAAATGGTGTGGTTTTTAGGTTACAAAAAGGTGCATGCATTCTGGAAGCCCTGAGAAAAGTATCCTGGGTAGAATTATAAACAGTCAGCGACAAAGAGTTTGTAAAGGCTATCGATGGCGAAGAGGGACTTTACCTTGATCAAATCACTCCTGATTTTTGTACTAATATCTTTTCGGTAAGTTCCTTTCCAAGTGATTTCTCTTCTCCTGCCACCATGACCAGAATCGGTCCCCCGAAGGGAGCAATGCTCTTTACCTCAACCTCAACCTGAGGATATAATCCAAGGCTGCCCAGATACTGCAGCATCTCAGAGTTCTCCTCAAAGACACTTATAATAACTCCTTTTTCATTTGCTTTGAGTTCTGAAAGCTTTACAGTATTATCCTGGACTATCAATCCCTCTTTATCAGGTATCGGATAACCGTGCGGGCATGTTTTGGGGTTGCCCAGTTTCTCTTCGATTTTTTCTTCCATCTCAAAACTTATATCGTGTTCAAGTCTGCATGCCTCATCATGTACTTTGTCCCATTTAAAACCCAGAATATCTGTAAGCATACGCTCAGAGAGGCGATGTTTTCTTATCACCTTCTTGGCTTCAAGCTCGCCTTCTTTTGTCAATACTACTCCTTTCTCAGCATACTCCACAAGTCCCTTTTGTTCAAGCTGCCTTAGCATCTCTGAAACGGATGAAGGGGCTAACTCCAGACGTTCTGCTAATTTTGAGGTAGTGGCGGATTCATGCATCTCCTGTAATTTATATATATACTCCAGATATTCTTCTGTCCTTGGAGATTCTTTGGTCATATTATTAGCCGTAAGGCTTCAGGATAACTAATACTTTACTTCACCGTGGGATATTTGTATTATTTTGTCCCCTATTTCACCTATCTCAGGGTTGTGAGTTACAATCACTATCGTTCTCCCTTCGCTGTGTAGTTCCCTGAATATATCAAGAACTGCTTCCTCATTTTTTTTATCGAGGTTTCCTGTGGGCTCATCCGCTAATATTATTTGAGGCTGGTTTATCAGCGCCCTCGCTATACATACGCGCTGCTGTTCCCCACCAGAAAGCTGGGAGGGCAAATGATGCAGCCTGTGCTCCATACCAACATGCACAAGTGCCTCTTTTGCTTCTATCTCGTCCTCAATGCTGTGGAAGTACTGCGCTATCATCACATTCTCAATTGCGGTAAGGTGTGGTATCATGTGGAACTGCTGGAAAACGAGACCGATGTTCTCGCGCCGAAAACGCGTTCTTTCCTTTTGGTTGAGCTTCGTTGTTTCGATTCCATTCACCAGTAAAGAGCCGCTTGTTGGTGAATCAAGGCAGCCTATCAGGTTCAAAAGCGTAGTTTTTCCGCTCCCTGAAGGTCCCATTATATTAGCCCATTCTCCTTTTTCAATAGTGAAACTGGCATCCTTCAATGCACACGTATTGTCGTATTTTTTGACAAGATTTTTTGCTATTATCATTTTTATCAGTCCTATTCACCGCATTTAAATGTGGGGTCTATACGGGGTCATTCACCTCTTAGTATTACAACCGGGTCGATTGAAATTGCACGCCTGATGGGCAGAAGGCTTGCCACACAAGTGATTATTGTTGAGATTAAAAGGGTAAGAATGAACACTTCCGGCTTTATCGATACCTGAATATCAAATATCTCCATTCCTATGAATTGCGCAAGTGAAAGCCCGACAAAAAATCCAAGGATGCCACCTGCTATACCCATTACCCCGGCCTCGGCAAGAAATATAGTTGCAAGCCTGCCATTTCCGCAGCCAAGTGCCTTCATAAGTCCTATTTCGCGGCTTCGCTCAAGTACACTTGTAATCATTGTGCTCAGGAGACTGAGACTTGCGGCCGAGAGAACAAAAAAAGCATACGAGAGCCATTAAAAGCTGAGTTTTATCAAGAAGAGCTTTCTCGCTCTCAGCCACCTGCCGAATCTTATTTACCTTATAGCCTTTATTTTCCAGATATTTGATGACCTCGTCGATATCTCCAAGAACACTCACCTGTACCAATGTTGCTCCACTTTTACCTGAAATCTGCTCCGCAGTTTCCATGGGGATGAAAATCCTGTTATCATCAGATGTGCCGGTATCCAGGATGCCTGAGATTTTAAAGGATTTCTCCCCTATGCTCAGAGTATCTCCGGCTTTAATTCCCAGTTTGTTCGCAGCATTAATACCCGGCAGTACCTCTTCCCTATTCGGGAGTAAACCTTCAACATGCCACCATGGGTTCATTTTTCTTGCCGCTTCAAGGTCTACCCCTGCAAATTCTATCTTTTTTGAGTTAATCTCAGCTTTGAAATAAAGAAAGGGAACAGAACCTATGATAGAATTATGCGTGACATTGAACTGGTTGATATATTCTCCTTCACCTGGCAGGACAACCAGATTGGCTCCATAGCTTCTAAGTTCCTGTCCCATCCTCTCCCTTATATCCAGAGAGATGGTTAGCAGAGAAGTCACCATGGCAGCGCCAAGCATTACTGCAATTACAGATATCAACAACCGCTCTCTTCTTACCCAGAGTGATTTTGTTACCAGACGGGTGAACAATTTAATCCCCCCTGAGTATGATTGATGGTTCGATTTCAACAGCCTTTTTCACGGGCAGCATGCTGCCAAGAAGAGCGATTCCAACCGATAGTATCCCTGAAATCAATACAGAGAAAAGGGAGGGATTTATGATAGCTCCGAAGACCCACATGCCTACTATTCTGGCCAGTACAATACCAATAAGAATTCCAATTGCTCCGCCTATGATGCCCGTAACAACCGCCTCGGCAAAGAATAGCTGTGCGATTTGATTTCCATCGGCACCTATCGCTTTCATCAACCCGATTTCTTTTTTCCTCTCGAAAATCGAGGTATTCATGGCGGCTGCGACCCCCAGCGAGGCTGTGGTCATAGCTATACCTGTGATCAGGAACATAAGCCATTCAAATTTTTTAAGCAGCTTTCCTTCGTTGTCCGCCACCTGCCTGATGGGCCTGGCGCTTGCACTGGGTACTGTCTCTTCGATCTGGAGCATTATGGAGGAAATATACGGCGTGCAATACCAGATTTCATATTTCTCAGGTGGAAGCCTGGATGGGTCTATTTTCTCTTGCGGCTCAGGTTTAGTCAGTGCACTGACCACTACTCGGTCAACCATGCCCTGCTTCTCGAAAAGCATCTGTGCATCCTTAAGAGATACTATTATCTGACCGTCCTCATCCCCGCCTGTGGAGAGAATGCCTGACACTTTGAAAGTTGCATTATTACTGCCGAACTCTGCCCTGAAATGACTTCCTCGCTTTAGCCCTAATTTTTCAGCAGCATTGACACCAACCAGAGCTTCCCTCGGTGCAGGCCATTCTCCATCCACTTTCCACCATGGCGCTATTGTCTTTACCCCTGTCCTGATAGTTGCTTCTTTCTCTTGCGCTTTCCTGTTCCCGATAAATGTCTTGTTGAGCCCTGGTATCCTGATTTCCTCGTCTAAATAAGTGCCGCTCAGTACTATTTCCGTGTCTTTTATTTTTACAGTATCGCTAAGATAGGGAGAATATCCTATTATGTTGTGTCTCCAGAAAATGGTCTTGATTTTATAGAGTTCGCTCTCGTTTATGAAAGCGCTCTCGGATGAAGGCTATAAAAGAATATTAGCGCCGTAGCTTTTTAACTCTTTTCCCATTTTATCATTGATGTCAAATGATACTGTAAGAAGAGTTGAGGCTATAGACGCACCCATGACTACAGCGAGTACTGCCAGAGCTATCCTGAACTTTCTTCGTTTAATAGCGGAAAAAAGGAGGCGAGAGAACATATTTAACTCCCCGGGTTTAAATACGGTTTTTAAATATGTCGGCCTTTTCTCCCGTATCATCAGTTTTTATCACGATCTCATTGCCAGCAACAGTATATTTAAGGGGTATGGGATTGCATCCTCCGGATTCGCCTATGGTATCAGGGTTAATAGGTGCCCTGCACCGCTTGCATATGAGCTCATCCCCTTCCTGTAAATATCCTGCAGCACCGCAGAGAGCGCAGGCATCATAGGCTACCGCAACACTTCCATCACTTCTCGTAATCGCAAGAATTCTGGCATTGGCTTTACCATCGCTGCCATGCATAGGGCAGTTTGCTGGCATGTTCTGCATGTCGCAAACGTATTTATGCAAATTCCCATCAAATGCGCTCGCTACTTGAATCCTTACCTCATTTCCTGTTACGCTCACTTTCTCAGGCTTCGGATCAACTCCCTGCCGGCAATGCCGATATCTGGGCGCTCACGAAAGCAAGTATTAATAGCACTGCCGCTATGCCCACTGTAATTTTCTTATTTCTCTCTTTACGCATGGCACCGAGCGCTTTTCTTTTTTCGATGCCCTCAATACCCTCAGTGTTAATATGCTTCCATGGCACCATTACAAATAACAGCACAAGGAAGCCAAGCATTATTCCTGTGAATACAATGGATGTCGACTCCTTTACCAGCGGACCAATTATACTCATACCCGTCTGGCTCAGGGTTATAATTCCCACTTCTGACCACTCATGTATTCCGCCGATAATCAATTGGAAGATTATTACGGCAAGCATAACCCCTGTTATCTTGAAGAATCTTCCGAGATTCATTCTTAGGCTGCCTTTAATGAATAAGTAACCGAAAAGCACTGCCAATCACAGACCTGCGGCGCCTTCCAGCACAGAAGTATATTTGCCTCTTGTTACCGTTGCAGAGAGGAACAATACTATTTCTGCGCCTTCCCTGTATATCATGAAAAATGTA
Source organism: Methanobacteriota archaeon (assembly GCA_963793805.1). Taxonomy (GTDB): domain Archaea; phylum Halobacteriota; class Methanosarcinia; order Methanosarcinales; family Methanoperedenaceae; genus Methanoperedens. The sequence goes on along the minus strand of CAWCBK010000023.1, from coordinate 94,012 downwards.
AGCGCCAGGACTCCTAGCGCCTGCCATTTATCAAGGGCACTCTCCATGCCCTGCTCTATATCCTGCCTGATATGCTTCGAAGTGCGATGCATCCATACAAGCATTGTTGCAAGGAAGAATGCTGCTATAAAGAACATCAAGCCCTCCATGAAATCGCTCCATTCCGTCATAAGCATTTGAATCGCTATGGCGGTTGCGATGCTTCCTGCTACAGCCGCAATGATTCCCGGCATATACATATTTCTTCAGCGCCTCTTTATTGGTCTTGCCAAGATATGCAAGTATTATACCAATTACAAGCGCTGCTTCTATTCCTTCTCTGAGAGTAATTGTAAGTGTTTCAAACATTGTTTTTGCCTCTTGTTCGGTGTTCCTAATGTATAATAATGCAGTAGTAGATAATAAATATTTCGGTTAACCTAATATTATATTTCTTATATCCTTAATATCGATAAAAGCAGGATTTATGGTGTCACGGCTGGGCACATCAAGATAATTCAACCAGAAGAGACCACAAATATCTGGCGCCTTGGGGGCATGCCTTGCGTGCTTACCTTCCTCATTCAGCGCAGCAGCTCATCTTGCTGACATCCTTCCTGAATGATTGCGCGACCAGTTTTACTGCCTCAGTCATAGTCGGAAAAACATGGACAGTGTCTATGATATCATCAATGGTCATGCCATATTTTACAGCAAGCACTCCTTCATGAATCATGTCCGCAGCAAGTGAAGCTAATATATGTACTCCAAGGATGCGCTCTGTTTCTGCATCGATCACCATTTTTACAAGTCCCCGCGTATCTTTTGCCAGCACTGCTCTTGGGACAAGTTCCATTGGGATAGTGCTGCATCTGCAAGTTATGCCTTTTTCTTCTGCTTTCTTTTCTGTCAGACCTACGCTCGCAACTTGCGGCATGGTGAATACGGCATGGGGCACTGCTGAAAAGTCCATCTTTTTCCCTTTGCCTGCCAGGGCGTTTTCAGCCGCAATTGAGCCTTCTTTGCCTGCCACAGTTTCAAGCATGGGTTCCCCGATAACATCGCCTGCTGCCCAGATATCAGGCGATGTGGTTTTCATTTCTTCATCCACGATTACCGCGCCATTTTCATCGATCTTAACACCCGCTTTTTCCAGACCCAGATCCCTTGTATTGGGCTTCCTGCCCGTTGCCATCAGCAGTTTTTCAGCCCTGAATTCTCTTTTTTCTTCTCCAAAAAGCGCAGTTACTGCGATATTACCGTTCTCTTTCCTGGCACTTCTCACGCCTGCCCCGGTCTGAATATTTATGCCTTCTTCTTCAAGGCAGGCTTTGAGATAATCCGAGATTATGCTTTCCTCTTCAGGTATTATCCTGGGACTTCTCTGGAGCACGGTTACTTTTGTCCCGAAATGAGCAAACATCTGCGCAAATTCCAGACCAAGAGCCCTTCCACCCAGAACTATCATCGATTCGGGGAGTTCAGATAGCTCCATAACCTCTACGTTGGTCAGGTAATCTACACAGTCTATACCTTCTATTGGAGGGATATGTGAGGAGGACCCGGTGGCTATTACGAACTTATCGGCATGTAGAGTCCTACCGTTCACCTTTACTTCGTTTTTGGAATCAAAAACAGCCTGCCCTCTTACCAGATTTATCCCTAAAGCATCGATCACATCGATGTACCTGCCCTTCCTCAACCCTTCTACAATCTCTCTTTTCTCGTTTATTGTGCCAGCGAAGTCAAGGGAAGAGGTAACGTCCAATCCGGTATGACCATGATTCTTATAATAGTTGATTTCCCCGATCCTGAGCAGGTGCTTGCTTGGCACGCAGCCAACATTAACGCAGGTGCCGCCGATTGTACCCTTCTCTATCATCCCCACCTTTGCTCCCAATTCCACTGCTTTTATAGCAGCCCCAAATGCAGCAGAGCCGCTGCCAAGGATTATTATATCATATCTCTCCATATTACATACCTAAAATGTAATTATCTGGTAACCCTGTGATATAAGTTTCCTGAAACTCGGATGTTCCTCATATTCTCCAATGAGAGGAATGCTGGATTCCATTGCGCTCTCTTTGATACCAAAAGCCCCAGCACAAAAGTTGCAGACTCCTGTTGATTTACCCTTTAATGAATTGAACAATTCGTGAAACATATGGTCCGGTTTTGAAAGTTCTTTTATCCATTTGGTTCCAGTCCCGTCAAATATAAGTTTAAAATCATCTTTTACATCTTTGAACTCCTTTGCAGCCAGAAGTGCGTTATGAACTCTGGCGATATCCTCATGAGTTTCTGTATCTGCCAAAACTATGATTGCTACCTTTATCATAATTATCACCTTGTTCCTTTTTCTTTTATCATACCTTTGTCCATTAATGTCTGAAGTGAACTTTGAAAATTGCAATCAGGTGATTATTTTACTTTTTTCTTCGCAGCCTCTGCCAGTTTCTTGCCCATTTCTCTTGCGTTTGCTTTATCAACATCTTTAGGCGCTCCCTGCACAGCTACACCTGGTTTAACCCAGGAAGGATTGAATACACCCACGACCCGGTCTATTGATGCCAGAGCCGAACTCTGCCCTCCCTGTCCAGTAGTGAAAAGCAGTACCGGTTTGCCCGCCAGTTTATCCCTTACAGGATAAAAATCTTCAAACAGGCTTTTAAGCTCACCTGCCATATATTCAAAAGCCGAATGCGAACCAAATGCGAATGCGTCAGCACCCGCATCTGACGGTTTAGTATCCTTTGCTCTCTTCGACTCTACACTGACCTCTCCTGCACTCCTTGCCCCATCAGCAATCGCCTGTGCAAGTTTTTCCGTGTTGCCTGTTCTCGATGCATACACTATTAATATTTTCGGTTCAGCCATATTTTAACTCCCAAATTTTGAATTTACCAGTTTATTAATTAGCCAGAAATGGTTTATACTTAGCCGTTATAAAAATATACTAACTCTATTTTTATATACAAGCCTTCTGGTTTTACCGTATAGTTCTATCCCTTTTTTAACAACTTTTGTTACTTCACCAAGGCAGCATCTTCCGGAAGGATTTTTTTTTTCGCATTCGCATTCCCCGGATTTTACCCTGGCACTGATTTCTTTAACGGCAGTACTTTTCCCCGGTTGTTTAATCTGCTCAAAAATCTTCTCCTGCGTCCATCCAAAACAATAACATACAGGGATAGGGCTTTCTGTTTCTTTTATGCCAACCCTGACGTTCACATCTTCTTTATACAAATAGACCTGCTGCTCATTATTGAAGTAAACAACCCCGCAGGTGGGTGTTTCACAATAAAAGAATCCATCCAGGCTCTCGATAGCTTCAAGCACCGGTTCTTTGACAAGACTTTTCAGTGTTATTTCACTGACAGGTTTCCCTTTGTTGCCACATTCTTTACAGATAGAAGTGTTTCCACTTACTTTAATTTTAACATCGCAACAAGAATGCTTGGATTGATTCGTTCCGGAATTCCAACAGTTCTTCATGGGGTATCCCGGAATATTCAAAGCTGTGCATGATATTTTCAAGGATCGTTTCATCGCCATATATGCCAAAAGTCCGCTGCATCATGATAGCGGTTCTCTCCATGATTTTCCTGTGCATGCCATTTGAATTTAGATAGTCGATTCTTTGCAGTTCAGTTTTTGTCCCGCATTTTGAGCAGGCGGTACCTGCGCTGCTCGGTGGATTTATCCTGCTGCATTCTGGACAGATGGATATATTGAAAATTACCTCACCCTTAATTTCTTCAAATTCCTCAAAGCCCCGGAGCAAATGCAGAAGTGTACTCTTTCCCGCTCCGCTTTTCCCGATTATACCGATGCTGTCGCCTTCGTTTATGTCAAGATTTATATTCTTGAGGATATGTTTGCCATTAACCGTGATGTTCAAATCCCGTATCTCGATTAAAGCCGCCATTTTAACTCCTTTTCTTGTTATTAACAACCTCGCAGGAAAGTATGCCTTCAAGCATTTCCCTGACATGCCTGTCAGAGAGGTCAAGAATCTTTGAGATAAGCTCGTTCTTTATTGAGTAAACTACAAATTTTCCATTTTTCTCGGTGTTGACAAGACCACAGTTTCGTAAGCATGTTAAGTGATGCGAAATGAGGCTCTGGTCTTTTCCTGTCGCCTCGCAGATATCATTCACGCACATTCCGCCATTCTCTTTCAATGCATATAGTATTGAAAGTCTGGTTTCATCGCTCAATGCGCTGAAAAAATACTTTTTTGCAGTGGTTAAATCTCCATTTAACATATGTACATATGTTCATACATTCTGTTATAAATAAGTTCTGGTTGCCCTTAGGGCATGCTTTGACCCTTCAATTTTAGTGTTTATGCATTATCGGCTGTCCAAGTACCCAGAGATTAAACACGAAAAAGATTAAAACAAATATCAGTACAGGGATATATGTTGAGTCATTTCCACGGAACATCCGTCTGGAAATATTTTTACCGACCGATACTGAAAATCCCAATCCAACAAGCATCAACAGCCACTGGATCAAGAGAATGTTGTTACTGCCAAGAAGCGAGGCAGGATTATATCCTGAAGTCCCGAATAGATCCCACCCAAAGCCAAATGGATCCGAAAGAACAGGAATTATCCCTGTGCCTTCTTCCAACAGATGGCGAAGATTATGGGAAAGATGCATCATCAATCCGAGAGGTATGATGGAGTAGGCATAGCTGGTGAAAAGGTCTTTAAAAATTATTTTCTGATTGAACAATTTTGAAATAGCGATGACTATTGAATAAATCAGAACAGGAAGAATCGCTGCCGTAATAAATATGATGAATCGGACAAAATCATAACTTGCGCCGGTATAAATCATCAAATCACGGGTGAAAACTGTCCACGGTCTTATCATAATTAATGTCTGGAATATTGTCACTCCAAGCAGTATCAAAATAAAAAGTGCTTCATCCATTCTGGTTTTTGTAAAAGCAAAAAGATCTCCTGCAAAGGAACGAAGATTAAATGAGATGTTCTTCTTATTGCAGGTTTTTACGCATTCTGTACAGAGAACGCAATGAGTGTTTTTCTCCATGGTTCCAGGATATTCAAATACAGGGCAAGCATATCCATTTTCATTTCCTGATAAGCAGTACTTTTCTTTGCAGGTCTTACAGATATCCTTTTCGTTTGCCCGCAATTCGAAAGGAGCAAACATTGAATATAAGCCGGCTAATCCTGTCAGCGGGCATACGTACCTGCAAAAGGAACGGCGCTCGAAGAGTATTGATATTATTACGATCAGGCCGAGTAAAGCAACAATAAAGTACGCAGTATTCAGAGGGCTGTTCACCAGATTGAACTGAAAATCCGCCCACGTGATTACAAGAAAAAACACAGCAGCCAGAGAAAGATTTCTGAATTTTACAGGCCATTTCATGTTCAAACTGAATGCGTCATTGACCTTCTTATAAAAAGTCCGGCGCTGCACCCAGTCCCCAACTGCTCCAAAAGGGCACATGAAGCACCAGAGCCTTCCAGCCAGTGCCAGGCTGATTATTAGAAGCGACCACCAGATCACCCAGATTGAAATTGTTGAAAGGTTCTTATTACTGTTCTGAATACCGAAAAAGCCTGCAAATATCACCAGAACTAAAAGCAGAACTGCTGGTAGCTGGAATATAAACTGAGTTTTGCGGTTCTTGAAGATGGATCTTATTGATCCACTATCGAGCAGGTCGTATCTATCTGGTTTATCTTCGTTTTTCATTACCCATTTTTCCTCTTAATAAATTCACAAGTACCATGGAAAAGATAACAGAGCCAAGGACTGAACCCAGAAACATCAGGCCTGGTTCTGGAAAAGAGTCTGTCAAATCGTCATTAACTTTTACATTCCTGCTGAATTCCCAGTTTTTACCGTTGTATTTGCCATGTGAAAAATATATGTCTCCGCCGTCAGTCCCGGTCTTTTCTGCCTGCCATACCGTGTAGATATTGTCTTGCGAGATAGCTATCTGTGGATCGTAATGTTTGCCGCTGATATCGTTTACCCTGATATTCTTATCAAATTCAAGGCTGTCATTCCTTCTGATGCTTTTTGAGAAATAAATACTGGATGTGCCATCTCTTTCATCTTCCCAGACCGCAAAGATCTCCCCGTTCCTAACTGCAATTGAGGGGTGCATTTGATTTCCATTTCCCGTATCATCATTTACCCGTACATTTTCATCAAATTTCCATCTGTCATTCTCTGATCTGCCTGTTGAAAAAAAAATATCAAAATCCTTATTCCTGTCATCATACCATGCGATGTACACACTTCCATTCTCAAATGCTATCGAAGGGGTATACTGGGAAGCGTTTGTGGGATCATCATTTACCCTGACGTTCCGGCTAAATTGCCAGATTCCGTTTTCTTTTATTCCATGAGAGAAATAAATATCATAATTTCCATTTCTCGCATCCAGCCATGCAATACATACATTTTTTTCATCATCGACTGCAAGCGATGGGCCATAATGCCAGTTACCTGAAGAGTCATCGTTGACCCGTATTGGCTTTTCGAACCTGTAAACACCATTAACAGGATATCCTTCTGTGAAGTCAATATCCGAGTTCTTCTTATTCATCATGGCGACATATACAGTTCCTTTCAGGATCGCAATAGACGGCAGCACCTGGCTTCCCGTTTCATCTACAACTGGCAGGTCCTTTTTGAAATTGAAATTGTTTTTTTCTGTTGCTGAAAAATAAAGTTCTTCAAACCCAAATCTGTCATCCTCCCATACCACATAGAGGTTATTGTTATCAACAGCTATCGAAGGAGAGCCGTGTCCTGTAGTTCCTTTGATTTCGTTAATCCTGATATTTTTATCAAAAACCCAGCCGTTCTGAAAACTGCCTTTTGAAAGATATATATCCCCGGATTTATGTGGTAGATTATTCATTATCCGTGTATAATTGCCGTTTCTCTCATCTGCCCAGGTAACATATACTGTGCCATTATCAGCAGCTAAAGATGGGAACCACTGGAGAGAATTCGTCTGTTTTTCAGAAGATGCACTTACATGAAAATTTACATTCAGAGCAATAAATACTATTATAAGTATTAACAAAGTACGTTTTTCTTCTTTCATCAGTGTTTCGAATACCCAATATCATCAGGTTAGTTCAATTGCGTGCTATTATTTCATCCTTTCTTTTTTAAATAGATTATGCATGTATCGCCTTCATTTTCAATCTTAGAATCCTGTCACCGGATCTTTTAGTCTCACCGCTGTCAATCTTCTCCATAAGCCATTTTGTCCTTATGAAGGGATAGGGGCATGCTTCGCCTCTTACATCAAGTACTGCATCCGGTGTTATCTCTGCCATCAGAACATCTCTATGATAATTAAAAATAGATTCTAACTTTTCATGTGGGTTGTGCTTTATAAAATTAAAATAAAGATGCTCTTGATTTAATTATTTACAATACAAAATAAATTCACTCGTTTTTAGAATTATTGCGCATCAAGCTTTTGCGAGCAGCTTCGTGTATTTCTTTTCAAACTCACCCTGGCATGTATGGCAACAGAAGTAATAGTCTTTGTCATCGAATTTCTTTCTGACTGTGTCTCCTGTCACTTTCCTGTCGCAATAAGCGCAGGTTAAGGTTATGCTGGATGATGCAAGCGGTATGGTTGTATCTTTTTTAAATGGGGTTTTTATAGATATAACGCGGATTAGCCGCGTCAGAATCAGATGTAACGTACAGTTCTTTTACCTCTTCCAGCTCCAGCAGTTCTTTGGCTATTCTACTAACTGCACTTGGCCTCGCATTTACAAGAAGTATTGCCTCGGCTATACCTAGTTTGCTATTATCGATATCTATGGTGAAGTTCTTAATAATTCCGAGTTCAAGCAGCCTGTCCACACGGCTTTTTATTATCTAAAATAATCTGCACTTTTTGTTATAAAAATGTAAAAAAAGATATTGATGATTTAATTTCTTAAAGCAAAAACAGGTTAAAGAATGAGCACCTGCTAAAACTATAATAATTTAATTTAACGGCAAACGCCCGAATCAGAAGTGAGATTATGAAAAATAAAAGTATAAAATATATCATGATTTCAGGAACAATCCTGTTATCCCTTGCCTTTACAATAAATATTGGCATGGCACAACCAGATGACCTGACCGGTGATACAACTGAAGAAAATTTTGAAGATATAGCGCCTTATGAAGGCTTAATAGGCCCGGGCAATGCTTTATACGGATTAAAAATTGCATTTGAGGACTTTGGAGAGCTCTTCACGTTTAATGAGAGCCAAAGAATCGAAAAACGAATAGAACATGCAAGATCGCGGATAGCTGAGGCCAAAACCGAGTTGAAAAGCAATAATAGCGATTTCGCCAATATCGCGATTGAACGGTACATGGAAGAAATTCAAGGTGTTGATGATTCAATTTCGAAAACCACAGGAAATGTTTCAGACCTTTTCGGTGCACAAAGGAAGATCATAAGGCATCAGTTCGTCCTGGAAAGGCTTCTTCAACATTACCCTGGTAACAGGGAACTAAAGAGAGCCTTGGACAACAACTCTCAACTTGAAGAAAAGTTTGAATCAAGGACTGACCGGAGATTTATGCGCACGTTCAAGCCGCCTATTTTTAGGCGGGGAGTGAGAGAAAATAATGATGCAGAAATCAATATCACAGATGAACAAAATGCCGGTGGAAATATTGAAGAAAGTGGTTCAAGAAGCGGTTATCCCGGGAAAATTCCACCAATGGGATGGTGGGAATAGACATGAAACATAGGTATTATTTACTTTTTTAATTTTTCATAATTGGCAAGCTATTACAGAAAACATTTCTAAAATACTTTACGCTTTAAAAAATTAATGTTTAATGTATTTTTTTCTTAGATTTATAAAGCACAAACTGTATCAAAAACCAGAGTCCATAACCAGATTCATAGGATCGTGATTCTTAGTATTATGCTCATACCAGGCAACAGGAAACAGATTGGAAATGACCGGAGTGACCATCAAGGTAATCATTATTATTTGTTAGCTGTCATAATGTTTGCCCTGGTATTTTCTTCATCCCCAGCATATGCCACGGAGGACAATTCTTCTCACGACCATAATGCCTCGTCTAATACCACAAATACAACAAATTCATCAACCGGCCATTTACACCTGACTGAGAACTTTTCCCTACACGTTCATCCGGATACGAACCTGTCCGCAGTTTTCCTTATGAAAGATACTGGTGAACAAATAAAAGTTAATATCGAAGATTTCGGAACAAAAAATCCCGTAGCGTCCGAGCCTCATGGTTTTCCGGTCAGGTTTTTTAAGGCAAATGCCCAAAACATTTCTTATGAAACAATCACCATTAATGCATCCTATTCAGAAATGGAGCTAAATGGGACAGATGAAGAAAAACTTGTGATTTCCCGGCATGAACACAATAATTCAACATGGATCATGCTGCCCACAAAAGTGAACAAAGAAGGAAATACCCTGGAGGCTGCAACCGATTCTGTATCCCTCTTTGCAGTTTCCTCTCATTCTGGAAATTCCTCTTCCCACAGCCATAATAACACAGCCGAAATCGATAACAACAGCTCCCATGAACATACAGATAATGAAACCATGCTGATATCAGTTTCCTTCTCCGGACCCGGGAATATAAAAATAGCTCTTGAATTAGATAGCAGAAATGGCTCGGATTCTCCATTACCCGGAAGCCCGGTCAAATTCTTCAGGATAGATGCCAGGAATTTATCCTACACAAAAGTAAATATCGAGGTAGCATATCCGGATTCAATATTAAATGGTGCGAACGAAAATAACCTTTCGATCTTCCATTATACCAATTCAACATGGACAAAGCTGCCCACTGATGTAAACGGGGATAATAATACACTGAAGGCATCTGTGGACTCATTATCCCTGTTTGCAATTTCGTCTTTTTCTGGGGCTGGACATAATATGACTGGAAATAATATGAGTATGGATATGGGGATTGTGTCCGACTGCCTGCGATGCCATGGAAGCCGCACGATCAATATTGGGGGCATGATGGAGGCAATGACACCAAAAGTTAATGAAGGCATTATGAACCTGAGCATTCATGCAAATCTTAATAACGCAAGTTCCAACCTCAACAGGGCATGCTGGGCATGTCATTCCAACTCAACAACACCGCCGACCAAACACCCGATGCACGATCCTGCGCTCACATGCACCTCCTGCCATGTAAACATCACAAGGAAATTTAATATATTGAGAACAACGGAGCATACATTACGCGCCGACAGTATCACTGTGAACGCCTCATGCCAGCTATGCCATGGCAGATCACAGATGATAAACCTTAATGGGAAGACCGTGAATTCAACGATTTCTCATTACGGCAAAAAAAGGACAGATATGATCGATCTAAATAAGACCGGCACCAACTGTTCCTACTGCCACCAGGATCCGGCTTCTGAGTTCTTGGATGTTTTCAATAAGACCTCAATGACGAACATAACCCACAATGGCGGTCTTGGCTGTTCATCGTGCCACGGCACAGGCAGGCTTCATGATACAACACTTGTGAACATGAGGGGATATAATCTCTCAAATTGTGTGCAGTGTCACGGAAATAGCGGTTTTGCTCTCAATAAATTAGACGAAAATGCGGTAAATAAGAGCCTTCATGCAAATCTCAATAATGCAAGTTCCGGCCTTAACAGGGCATGCTGGACATGTCATTCAAATATCATTACTGCGCCTGAAAATCATCCGGACATTGCAGAACAGCCGGAAACCTGCTCAACCTGCCACATTGACGGGTCTCTTAACCTGACAAAAAAATTAAAGCCAAACCATCTGACAAGGCATACTCCCGAAAGCAGCCAGGTAAAGGCAGCGGCAGCCTGTACCCTCTGTCATAGCAACGATGTGCCCGCTTCCGGAAGAACGATAAATTCCACGGTGTCACATTATGCCCGATACCCGAAGGTAGATACCAGGGATTGTGTGAGCTGTCACCAGAACAAAGATATAGGGAAGAAATGGGGAAGCCCTCCTGACCCGATAGAAACCCTCCGGCTTGCTAATGTTGAAAAGAAGCTTGTTTCGGATGAGATATGGAAACTTAACCGGAACTACAGCATAGCGATCAGTGGCGTGGATAAAGAAGGCCAGTCTGTCTGGCTCGAACTATATTACAACGGGAAACTGGTGCAAAAAGAGCTTGTTCCCGAAGGCGGCAGCTTCAGGTACGAAGCAAAACTGGTTGAGGATGGCGCCAATAAAACGATAATCGATCTTGAGATATCGGATATATTCTACGGCGGAACGGTGAGCCTTGTGACTTTTCGCGGATCAGTGCCAAAACATATACATACCGAAACAAACAGCATCCAGTGCTATGCCTGCCATGTCAGGGATTACAGGCCCGACAAACCGGACGGGTACAGGTATTTCGTGCTCAAGAACGAGGGGCAGAATATCACATTAAACCAGCTTGACATCGATTTCTCAGGCTCAGATAAAAAAACGATGTACTCAGGTGCATCATGGGACATTGGCAGCGGATATGAATTGCGGATAAAGGATTTCAGCAGGGACCGCGCGTACGTGCTGCTCGCACTTGAAAAAGATGATATTGTTGTCAAAGAGGAGGTCGTCAGGGAAGGGGATTACTTCACATATAATACGACATCAAATGGCGTCGAAATCACGATGCTGAGCCTGAAGATAGCAGGCATGTTTGTAAACGGATGAACAGGTATGAAAGAATCGATAAAACATCTGCTTTTCATAGTTCTTGCCATCTTGTTCAATGTATCATCCGCCGCTGCTGGTCAGGATGCAATTATCATAATTGAAGATGCGCGCCACATTTCAAATGAGACAGATGTTATCGGTCAGAATGAAACTGTGGGGAACTATACTGGTTCAGAACTTGTGCCGGGGCAGTATATAACAATTGGTGAAGCTCCTGGGACTTTCCATGAATCTGCCCTGACAAACGGGAGTTTCAATCCCGAATGCACCGGCTGTCACAACCTCGGTGGAATTGCATCAAAGCAGATAGATGTTGACGCCTTAAAAAAAAGCGTTCATGTAAACCTCAATAATAGAACTGAAAGCCGGGTTGTAACCGACCCTGTCAACAAGGCGTGCTGGGCATGCCACGGCAACGGAACCATGCCAGCGACCCATCCTGAAGAATATCTGGCGCCAAGATCATGCGCCTCATGCCATTCGTTTGCAACAGCCTATAATGCACCCGTTGTGAGCGGCCACACAAAAGCCGGGGAAAACCTGACCCTGAAAATAAACTGCGAGAGATGCCATGGCAACAGTCCTGTTAAATCCGGGTTAAATGGCACGAAATCAAATGTTTCGCATTACATGGCAAAAATAGCATATAATTCAACAGATTGTCTATCCTGCCACGGGAACCCTGCCAATGCCACTAAATGGGGGAACGCATCCCTCGTTTATTCCCATATCAGGAACGGGTCGTGCGCTGACTGCCACGGAACAGGTCAGGTCAAAACTCTTCACGATATAAACCTTACAATTCCCGCTGAGAGAACATGCGTAAAATGCCATACGAAAGAGGAGGCAGTAGTAAAATACGCAGCTAAAGGCATTATTAGAACACATTACCCGGGCGCGCCGCAAGGGCGGGCAAACACGACCACGCAGAACGCCAGTTTCTCATGCGAACTGTGCCATAATGCAGCTAACACTACGCTTCATAATCGCACCCTTACTAAGAATCTCCTGTACCAGGATAATATTTCACAGGAAAATAACGTATCACGGATCCTTTGCTCTGACTGCCATAGTGCAGAGGGAAACTTCCCCTACAAGCCCGCTGTTCAGATCCCCCGCCTCATCCATGGCAACCAGACAGAACACTCTGCACTCGGAATGAGATTGAACTGTGAGACCTGCCACGATTCTAACAGGGTGAGCAGGTTCCACAAACCCACCCTCGCATGGGAGAGACCTGTTGGAAGGATTGTAGATAGCATGGGTGCCAATTGTGCAGATTGCCATAATACCCATATTAAACAGACCCTTCAGAACGTTACATGCACAACATGCCATTCAGGTTATGACGCCTCGCACTACAGCAGCCTGATAGTAGAAAAGATCAATAAGACACTGACATGCGGCGTATGCCACAATGAGATAAAAAATCAGTTCCATAACCTGACAGGACCTGAGGGGCCTACTAAAGAGTTTGTAAAGCCCCGGATAAAAACAAATGATACAGTAATATTATCGTGCGACTCCTGTCATAACGCCACCGGGGAAGAGAAATTTCACTACAGTGAGTTCCCGACAGGAACTATCCAGTCGCCTGGCTGGAATAACTGGAGCAATGGTGCCAGGGTGAATAAGTGCTCGGACTGCCATGTAAAATACGGCGGAGAGCCGCCATTTAAAGCTACAAACCTAACATATCCCCCACACAGGGACGCTTCTGATTGCACACTCTGCCACGGCGGAGATACTCCGATCGCCCTTCATGTACTCCAGAAATCAACCGGTGTTCCTTATATCAAAGATATAATTCTTGTCCCGCGGAAAAGTTACGCAGGAGATAACATTTCCATCAGCGTCCTGGCCGTGGCAGGGTGGGATGCCAGTATAGCGAACGTAGAGTATTTTATTGACGTTGTAGGAGAGGGCGGAAGCGGCGGGAACATGACCCCTGGAAAAGAGCTTGCCGGTGGCCAGGTGAGGGAAGCGTTTGCAGATATTGATACTACCGGCATGACTGAGGGCACGCATATAGTTTCTGTGCATGCCCGGGATTCAAAAGGCCGGTGGGGAGATGTTTTGCCTGCTCCGTTCGTGATAAATAAAAAGATTGGCGCACAGTATTTGTTCAGGCACTGGGAACTGGTATTCCTGGTTGCAGGTGTATTGATATTGATCTACATATTTAAGAAATTTAGGAAATAACTTACTATGGACGCAGGGAACATACTTTTGCTGATCGGACTAATTGCTTCGATAGCTTCAATATTAATTTATAAACTCAATCGCAGATATTTCATATATGCGCTGAGCCTTGCGTTTCTTTCAGTTTTATCCGCAGTCCTGCTCCTTGTTTACTATTTTATCTCAAATAACTTCAGCATAAATTACGTGTACACTTACAGTGGAGACATGCCTCTCGCATATCGGATTGCAGCCATGTGGGCAGGTAAAGAAGGTATGCTCCTGCTTCTGGCATGGTCTACTATGCTGTGTGTTTTGTTATTCTATTTGAAAAACCAGGAGAATAATGGATTCGCACTGAAAATATCATACATATCTTTGGGCATCGATATTATATTCTTATCAATCACCCTCCTGGATTCACCTTTTATTCCCACTCCCGGCGCACCAGAAGCAGGAGTTTTATCAGGTCATGGTTTGAGCCCGAAGTTATTAAGCTTCTGGTTCCTGGTCCATCCGCCCCTGGTAGTAATGGCTTATGCAGCAAGTGTTATCCTGTTTGCCTCTGCAATAACCTACCTGTATTCAGGGGAAAAAGAGTGGGTTGGCACTGCAAGGTCCTGGGGAAGAGCATCATGGCTGCTATTGTCCCTTGCAATGGCGACAGGCGGCGCATGGGCGTATGAGACCGTGGGATGGAACGGCTTCTGGAAATGGGACCCGGCCCAGTCAGGCGCGCTCATAGTATGGCTTGTTCTGACTGCTGCATTGCATGCTATCACCAGGCACCAGCGCAACTTCCGGGAGTATGATACAACTGCTCCGCTGTTATCTGCTTCAGTATTTATCCTGAGTCTCTATGTAATGTTCTTCTCGCGAAAAGGGGTGCGGGGTTCAGAACACAATTTCCTGGGAAGTGATATGTGGGCCATATTGTTCGCTGCAATGTTATTAGCCATAATTATATTGGTATTTTTGATCATGAAGAGAAAACCACAGGAATCAGGCTGGAAAATGACCTTGAAGACCATGCACTCACTTCGCACTTCATTCCATGCCGCTATTTTACTATTGTGTATGCTGGCTTTTGTCCCATTCTGGGGCATCACCCATGCGATCATCTCGGAGAAGTTATCTGGTGATCAAATCTTAATTCCTGAAGAAGTCTATAATTTCTGGAGTTTTCCCATAATACTGTTGCTGATCGCGCTTACAGGATACTGCATGCTCCAGGGTGTGGTAAAACCAAAAGTTTTAAAGCTTGTAACGCTCCTGGTAATCTTCATAGGCGCTGCGACTGCATTCTTCCCTGGGATGCCCACTCTCCTTGACCCTGCTTCGGAATTCTATCAGCAGTCTATGTTTCTTGTACGATCCATTGGATCTGTATCTGTAATTTCTTATATGTCAATATCTCTTTCTGTCGCAGGAGGAATATTTTTCAGGTTTATTTACGGCAAACACAGGTTTTCATGCAGTAATACAGGTATAGGATTGATCCATGCGGGGTTTATTTTTGTTGTGATCGGCGCAATTTCATCTACGTTTTTGAGTACCGAAGGCACTGTCGATTATACCCCGCTGGAATTAAATATTCCAAAAGGCATAGATTCTGTGTGGAGCGCAGCGATAACAGATATCAGCACTACTGTAAAAGCTGATAATGGATCGGAACAGGTATTAAATTTAAATTTCTATAAAAATGGGAATCCGCACGGGTCAGGCTTAGTCAGCTTATCAAAAAGTGACCGTATCGGTTATTTCCATAAACTGCTTGTCCACAGGACATTGTTTGCAGATATCCTGGTCCATTATACTGAGGATGCATTGAACCCATCTTCGATCCGGCTCAGTACAGAAGTGATGCCGCTGGTAAATATTCTCTGGGTAGGGTTCCTGTTAATGATGTCTGGCTTAGTTATCCTGGTATGGCCGAAATTTTTCTCTAAAAAATATCGGTAATTTTTTTAGTAATTTAAATCAAAAACTGCATAAATAGAGGCAATCTATAATTATAGAGGAAGAAGATGTTATATTATAGAGTTAAGGGAGGATAATATGAAACTATTAATAAAAATAGCAGCAGTTATTTTCGCTGGCATCATGCTGGTTCTGCCCGTTTATGGACAGGTGGGCGGCGGTATGATGGGTGGAAATGACATGATGGGCGGTGGCATGATTGGCGGAGATATGATGCGTGGGATAGCAAAAGATATGATGAACAGAGGCCACGAAATGCGAAACCAGGAAGGCATGACGGGAATGGGATTCATGCACAGCGAGGAGAACAGTTATGGCAACTATGTGACTTTTTCTGTGAATAATAGTACTGGAGCGGTAATGAATTACGGTATATCGGGGATCACGGTTTTTGACTCTATAAAAGTCGCCAACTTTGATTTCAAAGATTCAACAACAGCGGGCGCCCTGACAAGGATCGCGAACAAAGACGGTTCTGTGGTGGTACAGCTGCATGATAATCCTGCTTCAGTGGTCAACATCAGGACAAAAACAGCTACTATTGTCACTTTTGATCTTGCGGATGGCGTGAAAGCCTCAAAGGAAGATAATGTAGTGAAAATAGAGACCGGTAATTTGACTGCATTTATTGCCTCAACGAATTCTACACCTATAAATATTGCAGGAGGGGAGGTCAGGATCGGACCCGGCAGTGGAAATGTTATTTTCAGGGCCATGCCTGTGAATATGCCGGTGAGTGGGATGAATCAAAAGTTCATGGGAGAAATGATGAGGAACAGGGCAGGAGCAGAGATTTCTATGGGTATGTCAGGTAAATATTCCATTGTTAATTATTCCGAGAATATGAACGTAATGATAAAATCCATGGAAAAAAATCGTGTGAGGATGACAATTGACTCCACAGACCCTTCCGGAAAATTTGTCATGATGAACCTTGATAACAGTTCTTTAGTTTGGAATGAAATACAGAAGATTCGTTTATACCTTGACGACAAACCGATGAGACAGGTCATGACCGAGCAGGAGTTGTATGATGCAAAAGAATCTTCTTTCTGGCTTACCATGCCCGGTGGAAACCGTATGCAAGCAATGATGTATATAGCAAATTTCTCTGAACGCGTGGTGGATATCGTGGTTGAAGATGGAACAACGCCGACTCCAACAACTGATAGAACTCCAGAAGCAAAAACACCTGTTTCAACACCTTCAACACCAGGATTTGAGATTTTGCTTGGATTGCTGGGTGCAGGCATCGCTTATCAATTGGGGCGGAAATGGTAAGCAAGTTTCATATGTTATCTGGGAAGCTCAGCTACACCCTGTGTTCACCCTGGAATCAGGTTTAACTTTATTGTATTAGTCTTCCTGGATGAAATTCCCATGCCATGTATGATACCATACCTGTCCTGAGTATCCATTCACATCCAGCATGCCATACATTTTGTTATCCTTCTTTACATCAAAATGAAAGTAGCCATAAAACATTCCACCATCTTCTGCCTTCGTGCCGGGAAGTCGGGAATCCAGAAACTGCTGGGCAGATGCCATTGCCTCCTCTTTTGCCAGGGTCATGGCGCCTGACCGTGTGCCCATCATACCGTATTTTGTGTTCCACATCATATTAGGGCCCATCTCTGGAGAAACAATACCACTATACTTATCTATTAGCATCTGGAATGCTTTTGTTCCTGTGCTTTTCTCTTTATATTCAACATAGAAATTGAACTCCCATTCTTCCAGATCAGCAAGCTCAAGATCAGGATTATTCTGAGCAGCAAGATATCTCTTTGCAATATCACTGGCCTGTTCCAGGCTGACCAGACTTCCATTCGAATTATATGGGACACCGCCACTCACAAACATATTCCCGCCCATCATTTGCATCATGGATCCCATCATATCACCTGAGCCACCCATCATACCTCCTCCCATCATTCCACCGCCCATCATACCGCCTCGTCCCATTTCTCCATAGCCACCCCATTGCGGCGAATATTCCCCATCAGTGAAACGAGAGTAAACGGAGATGAGAACCAATCCTGCAACACCTACAACAATCAAAGCAACACCCAATAAAGCAAGAGTTTTTTTATCCATGTTACCTCCCGGTTAATTCTCAAATCTGTCATTTTCCGGCTGTAGCATCCACTACCTTTTTGAGCTTGTTCTCAACCTGCTCTGAAATCGGGATAAGCTTTGGATTTCCCACTTTACCGAGCTGCACAGTTGGCAAGACCGCGCTGACATAGGTTTTTCCACCCTTAACATAAACGATGACATTGCAGGGAAGCAACACTCCAATATCCTGCTCGGCAGTCAGCGCCTGGTAAGCAAGAGGCGGATTACATGCTCCAAGGATTATGTAATCATCGAAATCTACATTAAGTTTTGTCTTAAGAGTTTGTTTGACATCTATTTCTGTGAGGACTCCGAAACCTTCTTTTTTCAGTTCATCCTTTACTTTCGCAACAGCATCGGCATAACCTGACGAAACAGATCTTTTGTAGTTGTACATTTTATTACCTCTATCTTCTTTTATGACACGTCTTTCTTTTTCTCTTCAAATTCTTCTTTACTTATCTCTCCCCTGGCATACTTTTTCCTCAGGATTTCAAGGGCAGATTCTTCTCCTCTTTTAGCTCCGCTTCCTTCCCAGAGGTATTTGATGAGCAGCACCAGCCCTATGATTACCAGTATCCAGAATATTAATCCCAAAATCCAGTAACCTCCACCCATCATACCATTACCGTCCATCATTCCGAATTGCATATTTAACCTCCACTAAATAATAATTGATTTTAGTACTATAAAAAATATAGAGTCCAATAGTTTTTGAACAAAAGAAATATAAATATTAAATATTTTGTTAGCTTCTGAATAGTTCTATCATCGAGCCTCTAATTCTCCCCGTCTATAATGGAGTTCTATATCTCTGTCTACTATATTCAAATCATGAAGCAATCTGACATGTTTATTAACAAGCTGTGAAATTTTGGTTTTATAACCTATGAAAATATATCCCGGATTATCAATTCGTATGCCCATTTTCATGATATTATAAGCAGCATACTCTTCTCATAATTTATTTATGAGATTCTTTTAACTTATGGTATATAGGGATTTCTGCTCCATAAGAGTAAAGATGCATAATAAGAAACGATTAGCTGAGAAGAATCCACTTAATTTCAAGATTTATTGCTTTACTCTGGCATCTTCATAGGGCTTTTTACCCCAAGATACTTGTCAGGAGCATCATCGAATTCTTTCTTACATTTGGATGAACAAAAATAATACTTCTTTCCCTTAAATTCCGATGTATGTTCTACCGTTCTATCAACATGCATCCAGCAAACCACGTCGATTGGCATATTTATTAATTGTCTGCTCTCCTTTAAACTATTTTCGTTTTATGAATTTAAACCGCAGTCTATTTAAGATTTATTATTATGACAAACCAGTATTACAAAATTTAATATTTGTAACACTCTTTAGAATAAAATCAGGATTATATCATAAAAAACGTATTAGGAGAAAAACAATGGCACTGGCAGCATTCAAATCGAATTTCAGGCCGTGGAGGGATTTCTTAAGCTTTCATATGGCTCGCTTAAAGCAAAACGAGAGGATTTCCGGTATCCCTCGAAAGCATCACCATGTTCTTAAAGAAGGATATGGAAATAAAGCATCATATATAATCGGAATGATACATGGAATTGGCGCGGAAACCCCCAGTCAGATGCTGCTTTTCGCCTTGGCGATAAGTGCGGGAACTGCGCACGCACTGAAATTGGATCAATAATTATCGTGGTGTATTCCCTGGGACTTGTTATAACCAATACCCTCATGGAAGTCCTTGGATCGTACGGGTATATAAAATCCAGTCAACGCCAGAGACTGTACCGTTCTGCAGCCTTTGTTACCGGATCTTTCAGCATAGTGACTGGAATATTATTTCTGTTCGGAGGGGTTGGTTATCTCCCCAATCTCGAATCCATGATCGTGGGATAGTAGAATTTTTAAGAAAAAAAATCATTTTATACACCTGGCAACCTTTTCCATGACTGTATGATCATTACCGAACTTGCAGATAGAATCGCAATGCGTGCAGAGTTCGGAGAACAAAATGTATGATATTTTAATACCTTCTTTTGCTATAAGGGATGGTCTTTTCAATTGTGCTATAATTTCTTTCTCTCTTTGTTCAGGGGCAACTAAATATAGCGATATCTTTTCTGAATCTGGAATAGTAAGCGCCATATCGGTCAGGCGCAGGATACCGGAATATATTGATGTGCTTTTTTCTACCTCATAGGCACTCACAAGCTTATTAGTGGCTTTTTCAAACCATATCACATCAATAAGGGCAATAGTTTTCTTCACATCTTCTCCTGCTTCTAATCTCTGGAAATTCCGGTAAAGAAATAAATGAAAATTTTTCATTGTTATATGATTTTGTCCGATCATTGGACGCCACAATAACATCATAGCCTAGAGATTTTCCAATTTTCATCAGTAAATATTGGACTTTTGTATGCATGTTTTCTTCTTCGATCTCAGCTTGCTACTTGTTTATGCCTTTTTTGTAGAAGTTTTTTTCTCTTTTTAAATCCTCTTTTTCTATTACATTGAAAGCATTTCCAGGTACAACAACTTTCTCTACACCGATATCAAAAAGTAATCCCGAAATTGCTCCCATATCCTTTGATAGTGATATTTTTAAATTGTGTCATTTACTTGCAGAATCGTATCCCGCATCTCCAAATAATCATTCCAGGAACCAAGCTTTTTCTTTTCACTGAATATAAATTAAATCCATTTACCATAGCTGTATTAAATGGAGGCATAATTGTTGGATGAATAAAATACAGGATGTTTGCCACTGCATGGACCCAATCCCTTTAATATTTTGATGTCATAGTTTTATGATTTCCTTAATAATTTGTTCCTCTTTATTAGCTTTGAGAACACGATTCGAGAAATTGGCCAAAAATAATTTTGTTTGTATTGTTCTCATAAATATCGGGGATCCTGAGTTTTGGTTTCCAGTAGAAATGGATGAGCAGCCCCTTCAAAAACTTGTTTTTGTTCGGTTATTGCAGTTAGGACTACTTCAAGTGAAGAACCCTTAAAATCGTTAGGGAAAACACCGTCTTTTACATCCTTTATGACCTGTTCGACACCTCTTCGAATAGCTCCAAAGGCTTTTAATCTCGCCTCATTGTTAATGAACCATGTGCTGTACACGCTTTCTGGATCATCTTTATACTCTTGTATAATATATTTGATTCTTTCTTGCTCAATCATATTAACACCTAATTCATTGCAATTCTCACTGATCATATCTTATAGCATCCACAGGTCTCATCTTTGCTGCATGCCTTGCAGGAATTATTCCTGATAATATGCCGACAACAACCGAAAATCCGAGCGCAAAAAATATTATCCCCGCAGTTATCGAGGCTTTCAAACCCCCTCCAAAGCCCAGCGCCTGGATCCCCAGATAAGGGATGATAAGTGAAATTGCCAGACCAAATATTGCGCCTACTATCCCGCCCACCAGTCCAAATATACCGGACTCGATAAGGAAAAGTTTCATAATCTCGTGCTCACCTGCACCCATCGCCTTTAAAAGCCCTATCTGTCTTGTGCGCTCCATGACTGACATGAACATGGTATTGGCTATTCCTATGGCTCCTACGAGAAGCGAGATGGCAGCTATCGCGCTCAGGAAAAGGGAAAGGGTCTGGGTAACATCGCTCATCTGTTCCCTGATACGTGCATTAGCGATTACCGTGAAATCTTTTGTTCTGGGATTTACCTGCCTTGAACTCATGAGCTTTTCCTCAATATCGGCTTTAACATAATCGACCATAGAAGCGTCTGAGGCTTTTATTATCATAAATGTGTACTGGTTATTCCCAACTTTTTCAGTGATAACCCCCCTTGCCATCTCTGCGGGCATGTATATCCCTGTATCGCTGCCGCCTCCGAGCCCGCCTGACTGCTTGAAGATACCAACGACCCTGAAATTCTTGCCCCCGATGGTCAGGGGACGGTTGAGAGTTACAGGTGTAAGGAAAGTCCCGCGGGCAAGAGAGTAGCCGATCACGACTGAATTGGAATCCCCTGCCTGGAGGTATCTTCCTTCATCTATTCCAGTATTGTCCATCAGTCTCCAGACCGAAGTATCAACACCAGTTATGGATACAACCGTTTTTTCATTATCATATTTCAGGTCTGCTTTACCTGATACAAGCCCGTTAACGTACATTACACCGGGTACTTGTTTGATAACCTTGTAATCATTATCTGTCAGGTTGATCGAAGAACTCGAGCTCGACAGACCTATCAGTATGCATTTCGCTGTGCACGCCGGTTGCCCTGAAATATCCGGGAATAACGGTAATTATATCGGCGCCGAACCCTCCAAGCCTCTCCTGCATATTTTCCTGCATTCCCTGCCCTATGGATATTATGGCTACTACCGAGGCTACGCCTATTACTATCCCCACTATGGTAAGCCAGCTTCTCATCCTGCTTTTTCTTACATGGGAAAGAGACAGCAGGAAAATGTCCAGAAGCCTCATTTCCTTCTCATCCTCTGGAATTTCAGCCTCTGGTAGAATTCTGACAGGCTCTTTCGCTTCCAGACGCCGATAATGCCAAGAACCAGGATTCCAAGGTATGGAGCAGCCCTTAATGCGAGCGTTGAGATATTATTGTTCGATGAGCCGCCATGCATCGCTTCATGCGAATCACTGCCACCCGTTGAACCCGCGCCTGTACCCTGGAGTTTCACAGGCAGTTTCTTTTCTACCCGATCTGCGCGCCCCTGTGGAGTCGGTGTATAGTATCACGACTTTCAGGTCTGATCTACCCATCTGGGATATCTGGAAGTTTGCAGAGGTGTAATCCCCTGCGTTCAGGTTGCCTATGACCTGTGAACTGCTTCCTGTAACGCTGAACCCGTTTTGAGTAGGTACAGTCACGCTCACTGCATTTGCAGGGTTTACCCCGATGTTTGATACGCTGAGCAAGAGGCTGCCTCCCGATTCCTGGTAACTCAACTCAAAGTCGGTGATCCCTGCAATCCCGACGCCGATATAATCACTGGTCGAGTAGTTGATCCCTGATATTTTTACTGGTATATTGTAAACGCCTGTCTGTGCCAGGGCATCGATCAGGAGGGTAAATCGTATTTCAGCTTCATCCTGCGGACTCAGGCTTCCCAGCTGGAATTTCGTGCCTGAACCTACTATTGAGAATGCTTTTGTCAGATGATCCATTGCTGTATCGATATTTACGTACAGGTTTCGCCCGGTACCTGTTCCCTCATTTTTGAATTTCAATACAACTTCATTCATCGAACCTGGCGCAACGGTCTCGATGGAAGAATTTGAGAGTATTATTACCGGAGTGCCTGAAACGACGAGTACCCTGTCCTCCTGCATCGTTGTTGTAGCTAAGCTGCCGCCTGGATCACTTTTACCTTTTGAGATTATATGGACGTGAAAATCGTATTCCCCTTCCTCTGCGCTTTTATCTACATGTATTTTGAACTTCGCAGTGCGCATCTCATTCCAGTCCTCTATATTGCCGATAACCACCGAATCGTCAAGAACATGGACAGCTTTCTCGGTGGCGTTATTTGCGGGGACAAGCTTCACGACCGTATCGCTCATCCAGGTACCGTAACCTGTGTTCTTGATCGGCACCCATACAAAGACCGTATCGCCAGGGGCCACAGGCTCATGTTCGGTCACAAGATAAATTGTTGCTGCGGATACGCTCTGCAAAAAAAGCAGCGAAACGAGCAAAACAATAATAAATTTTTTTAATTTCATTCTTTTTACCTCCATTATGCCGCATGTCTTCCATCGCTCATTCTCATGACCCTGTTAGCTCTTGCGGCGATTTTTTCATCGTGAGTTATCATAACTACTGTAACGCCCTGGACGTTCAGTTTTGAAAAAATATCCAGTACCTCTTTTCCAGCTTCTGTATCCAGATTTCCTGTCGGTTCATCTGCTAAAAGCAGTGCCGGACCTGTGGACAGAGCTCTTGCGATAGCTACTCTCTGGCTCTGGCCGCCTGAAAGCTGTGAAGGGTAATGATGAGTGCGGTCTGAAAGACCCACAAGCTGCAGCAGTTCCTCTGACTTATCCCATATCTCTTCTTCTTCGAACTCATGTATCCTCATGGGAAGCTGGACATTTTCAAGGGCTGTTAATGTCGGATAGAGGTTATGGTACTGGAACACGAAACCAATTCTCCTGCCCCTTATCCTTGAGAGTTCCATTTCGTTCAGGTTGGCGATATCCTGTCCTTCAAGGAGTACCCTGCCTTTTGTGGGGATATCCAGGCACCCTACCATATTCATGGCTGTGGATTTACCGCTCCCGCTCGGTCCCATGATTGCCAGGAATTCTCCTTGTTCTACTTTTAAGCTTAAACCCCTAAGAGCAGTGACCTCTACTTCGCCCACATTATAGACTTTCCAGACGTCCTCAAGTTCAATGATGTTCATAGAGTCCTCATCAGATTGGTTCATTAATATTCGGTCTTCAACTTTACAGATAGTGTAAACCTAAATAATTTGTGGTTTTAAAATTTAAAGTTTGAAGCTTTTTTTCTTTCTAATATTTAAAGCACAAACAGAATAAATAGTGAGAGAAAATGAAATCATTTGATGATCTGGAGAAACTAACGATGTCCATAATCGAATTAATGATATTGGTATTCCTGATAAATTTACCATTCGGCTACTGGAGGTTCAATACCTCCAGATTCTCCAGGCAATGGATGATGGCAGTGCATATACCTGTACCATTCGTGGTTATATTGAGAATATTTTCGGGCTTCGGGTGGAAGATCATCCCATTACTTATGTTATCCTTCACTGCAGGGCAATTCGCTGGTGGAAAGTTTAGAAGCTTGATAAGCGCCAGATGATCAGAAACCTTCCAAATTTAAAGCAAAAAGACCATAAATAGAGACTATACATAACAAACATAATAAATTCAACAAGGAGATAAAAAATGGATTGTTGCGGATCAAGTAAACCCAAAGAGAATGATAAAGAAACGAAAACTGATAAGTTGAGCAGTGAAAATAGTCCCGCCCAAAAAGAGCATGCCCATGCTGGCGGCGGATGTTGCGGCGGTGGCGCCAATGGTATGTGGCTGCATTTAGTACTGATGATTATTGTAGTTATTGCAATATCTTACTATTCAAAAGGATGAGAATATGAAAAATAAGACAATGATAATAATTGGAATTCTCGTAATAATGCTGATTTTCGGCGCTGCTGTTGCGCTGGCGCAGAATTCGAGCAACGAGAACATAGTGAACAAGGAAGATCATGAATGTACTCCAGAGATGATGGAGGATATGTCAAAAAATTGCCCGGAACAAATGATGCAATCACCCGAATGTGAAAATATGATGAATGGTGAAGAAGGCCATAGTGAAATGATGGGTGGCAGCACTACTTCAGGCAATACAGAAGCAGCTGACGGAGAGCAATGTGGAAATATGGGATCTGACATGGGTTCGATGATGGGATCCAGCGATCCAGAAAAGAAAAGTATGATGTAATATCTTTAACCGCAGATGATGAAAAATAAAAACTGATATCTTAGGTGATCAGTGCATGAAATAATATTAGTCATTCAAACATATTTCGAAATTTTAAAGAAAATAGTGCTTTTATTTACATTCTTAAACCACAACCCACTTTAGAAAGTAGGTTATATTAGGAGATTAGTGGCCGGAAAAACCACCTTTTTTCCGCACTCCTATTCCGGTCACACCTATCCCATCAATTCCCGGTGTCTTTGGAGCCGGTGTCCTTGTCGGTCTTTGCACAGTGCCATGCAGCGGCGGCATATATCTTGCAGTAATAGGTTTGTTGTCACTACAGCCACACTTACTCAGGGAATACTGTATCTTCTGATTTACAACTTTATGCTCATCGTACCGCTTGTGATAATCCTTCTTGCTTCTTCAAACAGGACTGTAGTTGATAAGATGGTGTCGTGGCAATCCAGGAATAGAACAAGAGTAAAACTGGTTATGGGCTCATTTATGGTAGCTATGGGTAATACAGATTTGCATCAGGCTCATTTAACAACCGTTTTCTGCCCCGCTCGCCCCGCAATTATAGCTGGCACGGCCCCTATTGCCGTGCATGTCTCAAGCGAGACACCCTTTCCGGTTATATCAAGATGGTATTGCGCCACTTCAAACAACTCCTGCGGGAGACCTTTATGCCCAAGTCCGATGAGGAAAAG
The DNA here is from genome assembly GCA_963793805.1 of Methanobacteriota archaeon. Lineage (GTDB taxonomy): Archaea > Halobacteriota > Methanosarcinia > Methanosarcinales > Methanoperedenaceae > Methanoperedens. The sequence continues at coordinate 67,836 of CAWCBK010000023.1, read as the reverse complement.
GAACGATTTCTTCTTATTGACCAGTTCAGAGAGCAAAGCCACACTTATCGCCTTATCTTTAGCAGGATGCGAAGTCGTGACCACGGAAGCGCCGAACTGGGGCTGGAATCCTTTCTCAGGAAGGTCGAACACAAAGAACCTGCCTGCCCTGAATAGCTCCTCAAGATATTTCCCCGAGCTGCCTATGGTGGTCTTATCCTTCACAAAATTCATAAGCTCTTCTGCGCTCATTTTGAAAGGATAATCGAAAAGCGCAAGGTTGAACCCAAATGCGTATGCCACAGGGGCGGCACGGGCGATGCTTCGGTAGTGAGCCTCGTGGAGTTTAATTTTATCGTAGGTGTTCACGATACCGATAGTCAGCATAATTTTTCCGGGCAGGTCAATGTTCGACAGGAAGTTTGTTCGCTTACATATCCATATATGTATACTGGTTCATGGATTCTTTATAATTATTTATTATCTCTTCAGCTTCCTGTTTGGATAATTTAGTCTCCCTCTGCGCCTGAACGACCTCGGATTCAAATGCAGCCAGCAGCGCATTGGTATTGTACTTAACATAGCCAAGGACATCGCAATTCCTGTCCCCGTTGACAATCTGCTTGATATGCCATTCCCCGCTGTCGTCCACGATTATATGCACCTCATTTGCCGCGCCGAAGAGGTTATGGTAATCTCCTATCGTATCCTGGTATGCGCCAAGCATGAGTATCGCAAGGTAATAAGAACCGTTGTTAAGCTCATGGAGTTCAAGTATTTCCTTGACATCTTTCAAATCCACGAATTTATCGATTTCACCGTCAGAATCGCATGTGATATCAACTATAGTCCCGTATTCGGTGGGCTTTTCATTAGCCCTGCTCACCGGAACGACAGGGAACAACTGCTTTATCGCCCAGAAATCAGGGATGGACTGGAACGTTGAGAAATTACCGATGTATTTTTTCGAAAGCAGTTTATTCAGGTCATCAAAATCATCAGACTTATTTCCCGTCTCCCTTGCAAACGCAGCGGCTTTTTCGCATATCTGCAAGAACAATGTTTCTCCCTTGGATTTCTCCTCAAGTTCTATCTCGCCCAGGTTGAAAAGCGAAAGAAGTTCCTCACGGTGCTGGAGAGCGTCGTGATAATACTCAATATAATTTTTAATGTTTACTTCCTTTAATCCATCGCACAGTTCTTTTATGATATGTGGTTCATCCCCGCGCAGTTCTATGCGTTTATTATGGTTGGCATTCTTATTTCCTTTGATGTTTATTATAAGCAATGAATGATATGCACTGATAGCGCGCCCGCTTTCTGACAAAATTATGGGATGGGAGACACCTTCTTCATCGCATACGTCTTTAAGTGAATAGACCACATTGTTGGCATACTCCTGCATCGTATAATTTGCGCTTGCATCGGATGAGGTTTTGCTGCCGTCATAATCTACTCCCAGACCTCCACCGATGTTGAAATATTTTATATTAATATGCATATTCCTGATTTTTGCATAAACCCTGGCTGCTTCCTTGACAGCCTTCTGGATCCGTCGTATCTCCGTGATCTGGGAACCGACATGGAAATGCAGCATCTGGAGCTGTTCTAGCATTTCATACTCGGCAAAGGTCTTGATACAGTCAAGCATCTCGGTAGTGGTGAGACCGAACTTAGAGGATTCTCCTCCCGATTCCGCCCATTTCCCGCTGCCCTTTGAATAGAGCTTTACCCTCACGCCAATAAGTGGTTTTACTCCCATTTTTTTCGCGTGTTCAAGTAAGCGCCTTGTCTCACTGAACTCATCAATTACGATAACAAGTTTGTTTTTTAACTTAACAGCATTCAATGCAAGCTTGAGGTATTCATCGTCCTTGAACCCGTTGCATATCAACAGGGCTTCCGGGCCAAGTTCGAATGACAGGGCAGCCAGCAGTTCTGCTTTAGTTCCAACTTCCAGCCCCAGATTGAATTTTTTGCCGAATTTGACGATATCTTCCATTACTTCCCTTCGCTGGTTCACTTTCATGGGGAAAGCCCCCTGGTAGATGTTATTATATTTGTACTCAGAGATCGAATTTGAAAATGCCCCGTTCAGTTCCTTTATCTGCCCCTCAAGTATCTGTGGGAACCGAAAGAGTATCGGGAACTTAACTTTCTTAGCTGAAAGAGAATCAATCACAACTTTCAGATCGATAGCTTGCGCCTCTTTTTTTGCAGGCCTGACACTTAAATCCCCATTTTTATTAAAAGTGAAGTATCCATTTCCCCATCGTTCTATACCATACAGGTCTATTGCATCCTCAATTTTCCACATTTAGTTTAATCTCACATCCTTCGTAACATCGGTTCTATAAATAATTACTTAATCAGGTTTAAAGTTTTCCATTAACATACTAAAGCATAAACTTATGAAACATTAGGTGTATAATGATATTATGAGTGTTTCGATGGCGGGTAACATTGACCTGGTAAAAGACAGGTTGATAAAATTTCTACTGAAAGATAAAATAGGTATCAGGAAATCTCTTCTAAAGTTATTCTCAGAGAAGAAGAACTGTAATACCGTTGAAATTTATGATTACCTCATAAAGCAGGGATTTAACGTTAATTATCGAGTGTCTCTTCTATGGTTGGACAGATGCATAGTAGACTTGGGATTTTACGGGTATATTTGAATTATGAACATAATGTCTATGCTATTAAGGAAGATTATTTGGGCATTGTAAAAATGGTTTTGACTCCATTTTCAAGATGGGATTCAATATCTCTGTGATTGTCAAAACAACTATAATGCCTTGCGTCAACCTGAAGTCAGTATTGCAAAGTATACATGGTTAGTAAGGGCATAATATATATTTGAGAAGTCCAAAGGCAATTAGTCAGCGTTCATTCGGTCTAATACCTGGATTTCTATATTTTTATATCTTCTATGCATTTGTTTTATTGTTCAGGATTTTCTACCAGTTCAATTAGCACCCCGTCAGGGTCTTTAAAGGAAGCAAGTTTCATGCCGCTTTCTAACTGCATTGGCTCTAATTCAAGTTTAATCCCTTTCTTCTTAAGTTCAATTACTGTATCCTCAATATCCTCCACAGAAAAGGATATATGGTCATTTAACGGAATTGAACCAATTTTAAGTTCTATACCTTTTGAACGCTTTGGAACATTCTTGCCTCTGTATTCCATGAGTTCTATTTTACTGCCATCTTTTTCTACAAAAACTGCTGAGAATTCATCCATTTCTATCTTTCTTGAAATCAAAAAACCAAGCACATTTGTATAGAATTCTACTGATCGGTGCATGTCATTCACCATAATTCCAATATGTTCAATTGATTTGATCATCGTTTTTCCTCCCATTTCCTAAATTGTCTTCTGGGATATAAGTTTTACTTAACAGAAATGCATCACGGTTATTGGATTGAAATACAAATGGGATTTACATAGACTTTATTATCATGCAGGAATGATAATTAGCATTATCAAGCGAACATCATGCCCGAACCCCAGAATAATCCAAAAGTTTTCATAAGCTACAGCCATGATTCAGAGGAACATAAGGACAGAGTGCTGGCTCTCTCCGACCGCCTGCGCGCCGATGGGATCGACTGCATCATCGACCAGTATGAGACTTCGCCGCCTGAAGGATGGGCGCAATGGATGATCAAACAGGTAGAAAAAGCTGATTTTGTTCTTATTGTATGTACCAAAACGTATCAAATAAGATTCGAAGGTGAGGAAGAACCTGGAAAGGGAAAAGGAGCGATATGGGAAGGCGCGATAATTACCCAGCAAATTTATGAAGCACAAGCCAGAAATGAAAAGTTCATTCCAGTCATATTCACAGCAGAAGATGAAACTCATATCCCGACAATCCTTCGCAGTGCGACATATTATCTTCCAAATACCGAAAAAGTCTACGAATCTCTAAAACATCATCTCACAAACCAACCGCTCATAGAAAAGCCAGTTCTTGGCAAACTAAAACCCATGCCTCCCCGCCCGCGCAAACAGGAATTCCGCGCCCAGCCCTGGAACGTCCCCTTCCAGCGCAACCAATATTTCACAGGGCGCGAGGATATCCTGAAAGAACTTCATAATGCGCTGAAATCCGATAAAGCCGCGGCGCTGGCGCAGGCTATCAGCGGTCTTGGCGGCATTGGAAAGACGCAGACCGCAGTTGAATACACTTACCAATACCGGAACGAATACAACGCCGTGCTGTGGGTAAAAGCCGATTCTCGCGAGGCGCTAATCTCAGATTATGCCGCCCTGGCGCACGTTCTTGATCTTCCTGAAAAGGATGCAAAAGAGCAAAACCTCGTTGCGGCTGCTGTGCGGCGCTGGCTTGAAAACAATTCAGGATGGCTTCTGGTATTTGATAATGCAGATGAACCCGGACTTCTGGAAGAGTATATCCCGATAGATCATAAAGGTCATATTCTCCTGACATCGAGGGCGCAGCTATTTGATAATCTTGGAATTTCAAATCCAGTTGAACTCCCGAAAATGCCGCCTGATGAAGCAAGAGAATTCCTGATGAAGCGCACGGGACGAAGCGACCCGTCTCAGGCGGAAAATGAAGCCATCCTGAAAATAGCAGAGGAACTTGATTATTTGCCGCTGGCTCTGGAACAGGCAGGCGCATATATTAAAGAATTGAAGGCAAGTTTCTCTAATTATCTGTCCAGTTATCGCACAAGAGGTCATGGATATGTTCAAAAAGCATCTTCCTGTAACTGGAAAATATCCGGAATCAGTCGCTACCACTTGGCTATTGAACTTTGAAGAGGTTGAAAAAACATCAAAAGCTTCTGCCGATATACTGACAGCCAGCGCCTTTTTTAACCCGGACAATATCCCTCTTGAACTTATCATCAAGGGAGCGCCAGAACTTGGAGAAACGATATCAACCGCCATTGAAGGTATAGAAAAAGATCCTCTCGTTCTTGATGAACTACTTTTGCCTCTCACCCGGTATTCTCTCATAAGCCGTGATGCAAGCGCTTACAGTATTCACCGACTTGTGCAGGCTGTGATAAGGGACAGGATCGGTAGAGATGCTGAGCGAGTATGGGCAGAACGAACAGTGAAAGCTATAAACCGCGCGTTTCCAGCAGTTGAGTTCCAGAACTGGCATCTTTGTGAAAGACTTGTTCCGCATGCACAGACGTGGATATGAGCTTATAAGAAAATATGAATTTGAATTCCAAGAAGCTGCAAGATTATTGAATATGAGCGGATTTTACCACTATGAACGAGCTTTGTATTCAGAAGCCGAGCCAATGTACAGGCGTGCACTGGAAATTCGAGAAAAATCGCTGGGTAACAGACCATCCCTATGTAGCGACTCCACTCAATAATCTGGCGGGACTTTATTATTCACAGGGCAAGTATGACAAAGCTGAGACCATGTACTGGCGCGCGCTGGAAATATATGAAAAGTCGCTGGGTAAAGACCATCCCTATGTAGCGACTTCACTCAACAATCTGGCGCTACTTTATTATGCACAGGGCAAATATACCGAAGCTGAACCCATGTACTGGCGCGCACTGGAAATATTAGGTAAAATCGCTGGGAAAAGACCATCCCAATATAGCTAGCTCATTTAACAATCTGGCGGAACTGTATAGAAACACTGGGCAAGTATGTCGAAGCCGAGCCTATTATACAGGCGGGCGCTGGAAATATATGAAAAATCGCTGGGAAAAGACCATCCAGATGTAGCGAAATCACTCAACAATCTGGCGCTTCTTTATTATGCTCAGGGAAAGTATGACGAAGCCGAGCCTATGTACAGGCGCGCGCTGGAAATATATGAAAAATCGCTGGGAAAAGATCATCCATGATGTAGCGCAATCACTCAACAATCTGGCGCTCCTTTATTATGCACAGGAAAAGTATGACAGAAGCCGAACCCATGTACAGGCGCGCGCTGGAAATATATGAAAAATCGCTGGGAAACGACCATCCATATGTAGCGACATCCCTCAACAATCTGGCGGGACTTTATTATGCACAGGAAAAGTATGCAGAAGCCGAACCCATGTACAGGCGGGCGCTGGAAATAAATGAAAAATCGCTGGGAAAGGACCATCCATCTGTAGCGACATCCCTCAACAATCTGGCGGGACTTTATTATGCACAGGAAAAGTATTACAATGCTGAGACCATGTACAGGCGCGCACTTGCAATATTAGAAAAATCTTTTAGTGAAAATCATCCCAACTTTGTTTCAGGGTTAGAAAACCTCGCCACCCTCCTTCGAAAAACAAACCGCGAGGCAGAGGCACAGGAGATGGAGGAGCGCGCGAGGGCGATACGGGGAGGAGGGAAGGAAATTGAAGGAGTTTAGACAATGTTCATTTGATGCGCGCTGTTCGTTTTTGGGCGCATCAACCTATCCCTCAAACCCTTCAAGAGATTCCTTTGGCTGCATCATTGCAACTATGGGATACATATCAAGGTACATTTTTGGGAACTCGCTGCTTCTGTACTTTTCTACGATTTTAAAACCGAGCTTTTCATAAAAACTTATTGATTCGGTCTTGGAATCTACAGTGACGTACCGGCACCCGATTATCTCAGAAACAGATATAGCTAAACCTATTGCCGCCAGTACTAGAAATCTGCCGACACCTTTTCTTTCAAATCTTTAAATCATCATTTTTTGAATCAAAAGCAGCAGTCTCATGCCTAACAGTTAAAGGTACGATCTCAAGTTCATCATGGAAAATATCTTCAAGTTCCATTAATTTTTAAAATATGTCTTGTGGATTCTCTTTGCTTCCTTGAACATCTCTATCTGTTCTTTTGTGACTTTCGGGTTCTTTCTATCCTCCCAGAACCGCTTTGCATCCTCACCTTCCAGAATCAATCCAAGTTCAACAGGTTTTGCCATATTTTAGTCTCTTCTTATTAATTTCATGTATGTATGCTGGTATATATCTATATTACCCAACTGACGGATAAACTCATACGTTCACCACAAAAATCCAAAAAGTATCAGCGGTGTTGCTTTTTCTAAATTTCCCGGCTGTGTGAGCACAATCTTTATATAAAATCCTTCCAAAAGCAACATGGTTTTCCAGGGTGGGAAATCGAAATTATTATGAAAAACTAGTGGCATCCAACGACAATTTATTAAAAATATAAATGGAGATTAAAAAATGGCTATAAAGACATTCTTAACTGAAAAACAACTCAGGTCTGAAAGAAAAGCTCTTGATGACGACACTGAAAAAATGATCAGATATGCAGAAAGCAAGGGCATAGATACGGTTTTTAGCAGGCAGGCGAAATATGATGAGTCATTTCTCGGTATTGAAAAGGCAAGATGCAACTTCGGGTCAAACGGGGTCTGCTGCAGGCAATGCGCCATGGGACCGTGCAGGATATGGAATGAAGACATCTCCCTGATATATAAGCTCACTACTCCGCAATTAACGAAAGGGACATGCGGAGCAAACGTGGATACGATAGTAGCAAGAAATCTCCTGATGATGGTAGCAAGGGGCACGGCAGCACATGCCTCACATGCCCTCCACGTTTCAAACGCTCTTCGAAAGACCGCACAGAACAAAACATTGTATAAAATAAAAGAACCTGAAAAACTCAAGGGCATCGCTGCAAAATTAAAACTCGATACATCGAATGGAATTGAAGAAACGGCGCTCGAAGTGTCTTCAATCGCTAATTCAGATATTCTGGGGAACAATAAATACATGAATTTTGCCACGTCTTACCTGCCATTGGATAAAACTCTTTTCGATATCGGGGTCATTCCAAAATCCGTAGGGCATGAATTGCTGGAAGAAGGACATGAAACATCTATGGGTACCATGACTGACCCCACTTCACTTATTTTACATGCTGCGAGGCTTGGTCTTGCTGATATCACATCGCTCATTATAAGCTCGGAACTGCAGGATGCAGTATTCGGGATACCCAAACCTGTCAGTTCAAGAATAGGAATAAACGTACTTGACGAGAAAAAAGTAAACATTGTTATACATGGACATGCCCAGTTCCTTTCAGAAAAGATAATTGAGTTCTCTGAAGATAAAGAGTTATTAGACAAGGCAAAAAGCCTTGGTGCAGAGGGGATCAACATTGTGGGTTGCTGCTGTTCAGGAAATGAGATGTTGATCAGGCATGGGATACCTTTAGCAAGCAGTAATCTTGAGCAGGAACTGGTTATAACGACCGGGCTTGTGGAGGCGTTTGTCGTAGATGTGCAGTGCATATTTCCAAACATTGAAAATGTCGCAGCTAAATTCCATACAAAGCTCATATCAACAATGAAAGAAGGCAGGTCTACAAATGCAGAGCATATTCCATTTGAAGAAGAACATGCTGATGACATAGCCAGAAAAATCCTTAACATGGCAATAGAGAATTTCCCGAACAGGGGCGAGGATATCTTCCTTCCTGACTCAGAGCCCAGGGAATTAATGGCAGGTTTTTCAATTGAATCGTGTCTTGATGCGCTCTCCAGATCAATAAGGATGACCCTTTGAAGCCGCTTATCGACAACATAGTCTCTGGGAAATATAAGGTGCTGTTCTGCTTGCCGGATGCACGAGTCCCAGAAGTACTGCAAAAGCCATGTGACATAGCTAAAGAGTTACTGAAGCAAAATGTCCTTGTAGTGGCAACGGGATGTGCAGCCCAGGCCTGTGCGAGGGCAGGTCTTTTATCGCCGGATGCGACTGAAAATTTTGCAGGTGATAAGTTAAAGAAGTCCTGGAAGTGCTTGGAAAGACTCTGAACTTGATAAGCCGCTGCCGCCTGTCTGGCATTTCGGAAGCTGTATCGACAACTCAAGAGTTGTGATCCTGCTTTCGGCGCTTTCGGAAAAACTTGGCGTTGCGATAAAAGACCTCCCCGTGGCTGCCTCAGCAGCAGAATGGGTGACCGAAAAAGCCGCAGCAATAGGGACAGGGGCAGTGGCGCTTGGAGTCACGGTACACCTTGGGGTCACGCCGCCTGTGCTTGGAAGTTCCGCTGTGGTTTCCCTTCTCACACAGAAATCTGAAGAGCTTTTCGGAGGAAAGTTCATTGTGGAGATCGACCCGGTCAGGGCATCACAGATGCTGCTTGAGCATATTACGGGGGCAAGAAAAAAGCTGGGACTTGCCGTATAACGCTGATCTCAGCCGATATAAGGCTGGAGATCCTCTTTTTCTTCACCGGAGGGATGCTCTCACCGGGTGGAAGCGAAGTATCGTATACAGCCGCTATGTTTTTTGCAATGTCTTTGAGATCAAGACCGTTTTGTATCTGTTCTGCGAACATAGGGTATCAATAGAAAGATAGGACGATTGAATTAATAAACCTTTCAATCCTCGATCGTATATTCAAAAACAAGCTGCGCCACCACAAAAAAAATTATATCATATATCGCAAGTATCTGAAGTTCGCCTGATATCTCAAAAATATCTCCTGTTGAGAATAATGTTCTTGTCGCGTTCACAGAGGAAAGCATTACAGCAACAATTACAGGGAACAGTATCACTGGAAGCAGTATCTCCCTTGTCCTGGTATTTACTGTTAGCGCAGAGAGAAGCGTTCCCACAAAAATGAACCCTAAAGTCCCGAGTATTATAATCAGAGCAAGACCTGGAATGTTCTTGAGGTCATAATTAAATAATGCGACAAAGATAGGAACCGTTGTTATTTCCATCAGGAACATCAGTACAGCATAGGAAATGACCTTGCCGTTATATATCTCAGCCCTGTCCACAGGGCAGAGTTTCAGACCCTCAAGGCAGCCTTCTTCCTTTTCTCCTGCGAACAATCTTGAGAGACCGAGCATCCCCGTGAAAGTGAAAGCTATCCAGAGCATCCCTGGCGCAAGAAGGTCTATGACCTTTTTATTTATGTCTTTGATGAATATCGATGATTCATTCCCGAAAGCGAAGCTGAATATGACTATCACGAGAAGCGAGAATATTATCATGGAATAGAGCATCTGCTTGGTGCGGAATTCCTGCCTCAAGTCCTTTTTTGCAATCTCAAGGAATTTCATTTGCGCTCCTCCACGAACTTCTCATATATCGCCCTGCACTGGAGCAGGTCTTTGATCTCGCCCTGGCTCATCTCATGGGCTATCTGCCCTCCTGTGAGGATTATCGCGCGGTCACACATCGATATGCCGCGCTCTATATCATGGGAGATGAGGACGCGGGTCTTGTCATGCGCGTTCGTGTCTGAGAGTATCCTGTCAAAAGTGGCGCTGGCATGCTGGTCAAGACCTGTGTATGGTTCATCGAGGAATAATATGGGGGGGTCATGGACAAGTGCTCGAGCTATTGAAAGGCGCTGCTTCATTCCACGGGAGAAAGTCCTCACGCGGTCGTTCTTCCTGTAGCTCATGCCGACCTGTTTGAGCAGGTCGTTTATCCGAGATTCGAGGTAGGGTGTTCCGTACATCCTCCCAAAGAATATGAGGTTCTCGGCTGCCGTGAGTTCGTGGTAGAGGTATGTCTCATGAGAGATGACGCCTATCTTTTTCCTTATCTCGATCGGGTTTTCCTTGATGTCGATACCATCGATGATAACCCTGCCGTAAGTCGGGCTTACAAGAGTGGACAATATCTTTATGAGGGTGGTCTTTCCTGCGCCGTTGGGACCGAATATAGTAAGGAATTCGCCCTGCTCTATCCTGAGGTTGATATTGCGCAGGACGATGTTGTTTCCGAACGATTTTGAGAGGTTTTCGATGGATATTATACGGATTTCTCCTGGATTTGTTTAAATGGGGGGATAAGGCGTTTATATTTTTCTCTATTTTTGATCACAGTTTCTGTACTTTAATATTTGATTATGCACATCTCTTCGATCTTTATTAAAATGAACTGCCTTTCAATGATCAGGGGCAATCTATCCCCGTAACCAGCATAGATCCGCCATAAGGTATCACCATGATCCTTGCGCCGTCACCATGTTTTGCAATCGCCCTATCCACCGCCTCTTTTAAAGTAGACGGTATAAAATTCGCCTTCCATACAGCCTCATCAGGCAGCGAAGATACAAGGTAAAGGTCAAACTTCATTGACAGCGCGGCAATAAGTGCAGCTTTATGCCCCCCCATAACGAAACCGGATTTGAACCTCTCTATCACCTCATCCCTTCCATATTTAAGCCATTCTTCATAGACCCTGTTGCCATATCCTTCCCTGCACTCTGCCACAAGGATTATGGAACCAGCTTCCTTCATAGCGTTCTTCACATGCTCAAGCGCCTTATGAGATTGGAATATGTTAATATCCTTTGGAAAGCCCCCGGGAGATACGATAATGATATCTGCCCTTTCAACCCTGGTCTTTGAAAGCCTGTCAAGAAACTCAGCTCCATTCCTGTGCGCCTCGATGTGATCCCCGGCTGCTGCGAACACTATCTCCTTTCTCTCGTTCAAAACAACATTCAGGATAAAATCTATACCCAGCATATCTGCCGCCTCCTCAATATCCTGTCTTACCGCACCGTCAAGCCGTCCTGCACAGGACATCGGATCAAGCATAAATGCATGGTTAGCATCGATGCTCCTCTTTGATGAGACTGCAGGCAGGATAGATTTTGCGCCGCCTGAATAGCCTGCATAATAATGGAACTCTATGGTTCCGGTGCAAACAACAATGTCTGCCTCCATTACAGGTCTGAATATCTCGACCGGAGTGCCTCTTGATGTGGTTCCAATATAAACGCAATCATTCACATCATGTTCGATGCTTTTGATCCTGCCGTAGAGTTCTCCAAGTATCTTCATTTTCTCCTCTTCTGTCTGCTTCCTGTGGATGCCGAGCCCGAAAATGACCGTGATATCCAGTATTCCTCCCGAATTCAGTTCGGAGATGAGCGGCGGGAGCAGTTTTGCGGTTGGTGTGGGGCGCGTGGTGTCGCTGACAATGATCACAGCTTTTTTCCCAGGTTTTGCGATTTCGCACAATCTCCTGCACTTAATGGGAAGCTCCAGAGCCTTTCTGATCAGTTCGGTTTCATCATTCACGGACGGCACATTGGCCGGTTTTATTACGTTGACCCCGTACCCGGGAGGTATATCGATAGAGACTTCTGTATTCCCGTAAGGTAAATTGTATAACACATCCTGCTCAACGCATAAAAATTACATATATTTTTGGATTAGGGGGAATAATTATCTATATTTAACGCTGTATTCAATTCATGGTCGAAACAGATAAGTTAATTGCATTTTTTGCTATTCCATTATCTTATTTCATCGTTATTTTCTCGGTTCTGCTAATCCAGTACGGAACGGTCAATATCATAAGCAGTCACATCGGCAGGATATCTTTCAACCATTCCAGGCTCGTCAGGATGATGAACTGGTGGGGAGTTTTTATCCATGAACTCAGCCACGCCATAACTGCCATCGTGACGCTGAACAAAGTCAAAGAGTTCAAAGTCACATCAAAGGGCGGACATGTTGTACACGAATCAAATGGCAAATTCGGATTCTTACAATGGATGGCTTCCCAGTCAATAAGTCTTGCGCCTGCTTTTGTGCCGCCGATAATGCTGGCGCTTTTGATGCATTACCTGGGGTATATCGATTTCACATATGTCAATTTCAATAAGGGCGACCCGGTCTCCATAATCGAATTTCTGTATCTTGATCGGATACCATTCATAATTAGAACCACAGGATTACGGTTCGTAAATCTTGATTATTTAAATATCGGGAATTTCCTGCTGCTCCTGTTCCTTACATTCTCTTTCTCATCAGCAAAACCAAGTTCAATAAGCGGAAAAACCGGAAATCAGGGAGATATCCAGTCGGTTATCCAGATGTCTATCAAATTCCCTGTTTACACGCTTTTATTCATGCTCATCTCTATCCTTTCTTTCTGGATATTATTCATGTACAACATTCCATTGTTCTCGATAGTCATCACTTACCTGCTGTTGCTGCCAGTATTATCCATATTCGGTCTGGTGTTCAATTATCTGTTCATCATGCTTATCAATATGTCTGACAGGTCTTCCCTGCTCAGGATAATAATTGCACTGGCGGCGTTTGTACTTGTTTATGCGGGTTTGAGGCAGTATAATGCAGCGCAGTATATTATCAATATATCAAGTATTGCAGCGCTTGTTGTGATATTAAAACTGCTAAAATAGTCTTTTACATTCATTAACTCTTCGCATTTCGAATGGGAAGATGAATTGATACCTCACACATTCTGGTAACGCAAAAAAATTTGACACCCGCAACAAAAAGATAATATATTTACAACTCATGTAAATGTAAGATAATATGCGAAAAAAATTACTTTTCAGCCTGACAGCAGTGTTAATTCTTGTATCAATATATTTGGATTTCTTTGTAGCGCCAATCCCTATTGATCCCGGCGATGCAGCCGGCGACCCCAACAACTTCAAGATATTCTATTTCCATCTTCCCATAGCAATATCTGCATACCTTTCATTTGCCGTCGTGTTCATTGCCAGCATCTTATATCTACGCAGCAAACAGCAAAAATGGGACATAATAGCCCTGTCAGCGGCTGAAATTGGAGTTATCTTTGCAGTATTAACGCTGCTTACCGGCTCGATATGGGGAAAGTCGGCATGGAACGCATACTGGGCTTCATGGGATGTAAGGCTGAACACTTCACTTGTGCTGCTTCTTATATATCTTGCCTACCTGATGGTGCGTCAGGCTGTTGAAGAGCCTGAGAAAAGAGCCAGGTTATCAGCGGTTTTTGGCATCATAGGATTTATAAGCGTCCCTGTTAGCTTTCTTTCGGTTCGTTTCTATGCCAGGCAGCATCCATGCGTAGTCCCGCCATGCCCCAGCGGAGGCGGGGGAGGCATCGGAGGAGATGTCCTGATTTTTCTTCTGATAAATTTTGCAGCGTTCTTCCTTCTTATGGCGTCGCTCATGCTTATGAGGATAGAGAACGAAAATATGAAGGAAAATATAAACGAATTGAAAAGAGCGAAAAATCTATAAAAAAATTTATGAGGCTGTTCCGGGTTCAGCCTCGATCTCTGTCTTCCTGACTTCTACTCTTCGTAGAGGATATATCGGCTTAACATCATGATAAATGCTGGCTGAGAGCTTCCCGGTTACGACTTCCTGGACGAACTGCTCAAGGTCCATTTCTTTTGCTTTTGATATTATCACGTTGTTCATTACTGCACGTATCGCTTTTACCTGGTTGGCGCGTGCTCTTTTGATGGTGTAGCATGATGGTTTTACCCGTATCGTGTAGCCATCCTTTGTTGATACCGAAATGTTGGTCTCAATATTTGATGTCGCTCTCTTTACGAGTGAGCGCAGGTAATCCTGTGTGAGTTGATGACCGGTGAATTTCGTGTATGCGGAGTCGCCGCCTACGCTGTCAACTTTTAAAAGTAATTTAATGTTCTGTTTTGAAAGGTCGTTCGTTAATTCCCCGAGTGTCACTTCAATGACCCTTCCGACTAGTTTTTCGGGCACATCTGCCACGGTCTCTCCAATGTTCGCTTTTCCGAACATTTCAGGTGCAACAAGGTTGTACCATTGCTTGGCTTTCCAGCCTTCTGTTTTTGTTACTGCCAAATGATTTCCTCCGAAGATTAATAATATTGTGAATAAGTTTCACAAACGTTCTGCTTAATAAGGCATTCAATACTTAATACTTTTGGATTGCGGTTAGATATTTCATCTTTGAAGAATAAAGAGAAAGCCATGCAAAACATATCCTCAAGGCCTTTTGTCTTTATAAACGCAGCCATGAGCGCAGACGGAAAAATAGCCACGATCGACCGAAAGCAGACCAGGATATCCGGTAGCCTTGACTTTGACCGTATGGATGAACTGCGTGCTGCATCTGATGCGATAATGGTAGGCGTAGGCACCGTGCTCTCGGACAATCCGAGCCTGACAGTTAAATCTCCACAGCGTAAGGATAAGAGGCGGGCAGGGGGGCTTCCTGAGAACCCTGTAAGGATAATAGTGGACAGCTTGGCGCGCACTCCTGTTAACGCTGACATATTTAAGAAGGGTGACGGCAAAAGAATAATTGCCGTAACGGAATTTGCACCGCAGGAAAGGATAAGAAAACTTGCAGAGCATGCCGAGATCATAACAGCCGGAAAAAAATCAGTATCTCTGGACAGACTCCTGACCGAATTGAAAGCCAGGGGCATCGACCGCCTGATGGTAGAAGGAGGAGCCACACTGAACTGGGGTTTGATATCGGGCGGGCTTGTGGATGAAATATATACCTTTATCGGTAACATCATAATCGGGGGCAGTAATGCGCCCACGCTTGTCGATGGAGAGGGGTTTGACAATGATTTTTGCGGGCTTACGCTGCTATCTTGTGAGAAAATAGAAGACGGTGTACTTCTCAGGTGGAAAGTTTCCAGATGATAATAATCCCTTTATACTGTTACTGCCTATAGACTATAAATAAATGCCAGATAAGAACAACAAATATTTTGCAGCTCATAAAGAAATTACGGCAGTAGCGAAACTGTCCATATATTCCAATATATTTCTGCTGTTGATAAAGGTTGCAGCAGGATTCATGATGGGCTCCATATCCGTCCTTTCCGAAGCCCTCCATACAGGAATAGACCTGCTGGCTGCTCTAATAGCCAATTTTTCTGTCCGGAAAGCCGTCAAGCCTGCCGATGATATACACAAGTTCGGTCACGGCAAGTTCGAGAACGTTTCAGGCACTGTCGAGGCTATACTCATCTTTGTAGCGGCGATCATTATCCTTTACAAAGCCGCTGAAAAACTCATTAATCCTGAAAATATTGAACTGGATTTTATCGGCGCAGGTATCGTTATCATGGGAATATCAACGGTCGTGAATATTTATGTGTCAGGAAAGATAATGAAAGTCGCAAAGACAGCTGAATCAATAGCTCTGGAAGCGGACGCGTATCATCTCACCACGGATGTTTATACATCGACTCGGCGTTTTTATTGGTCTTATTCTTATATGGACTTCACAAAAAATCCCATTTTTGATCCTGTTATTGCAATAATCGTGGCACTCATGATCCTGAAAGCATCGTATGACCTGACGAAACGTTCTGTCTCAGGGATCATGGATGTAAAACTTTCTGACAGCGAAGAAGATCTCATCAGATCCATCATTTCTGAACACTATTCTGAATACGCGGAATATCATAATCTCCGCTCAAGGATGTCCGGGGCTGAGAGGTTCGTTGACCTTCATCTTGTTGTACCCAAAGACGAGCTTGTAGGTGAAGCACATGATTTCTGCGATCATCTGGAAAAGGACATTAAGGAGAAAATTCCTAACCTTTCAATACTGATCCATGTTGAACCGTGCCAGGCTGGCTGCGAATTGTGCAAAAAACCTCCGGTTTGTAAAATATCAAACAATTCCGGTGATTAAGAAGGCATCATGGAAGAAGCACTCCATAAAAACCTGAAGCTTGCAATAATTCTTACATCGATAATATTCTTCCTGGAATTAACTGGCGGGATACTATCCAACAGCCTTGCCCTGCTCTCGGATTCAGCCCATGTTTTCATGGATGTGGTGGCGCTCTTACTTTCTTACGGCGCAATAAGGATTTCAGCAAGACCATCAAACAGCAGCATGACATTCGGCTTTCACAGGTTTGAGATATTTGCCGCGTTGATAAACGGGATAACAATTATCGGTATTGCTTTTTTCATCTTTTACGAAGCATACGGGAGGATACTTAAGCCGCTTGAGGTAAAAGGGGCTGAAGTCCTTGTCATCGCAACTATCGGTCTTGTTGTCAATACATGGGTGGCTTTGAAACTGCACGGTCATTCTGATCTGAATATCAAAGGCGCCTACCTTCATGTGATAGGCGATGCCCTTGCATCCGTGGCTGTTATCGCCGGAGCTGTGATAATTCTTCTAACAGGGGATAACAGGATTGACCCTGTGCTTAGCATCCTGATAGCCACGATACTGCTTTACGGCGCGTTCAGGCTTGTCACAGGTTCTATGAGGATTCTACTTGAATTCGCCCCAAAACATGTTGATGTAGATACGCTATCACGTGAGATAATGGTGATCGATGGGGTAAGGGGTCTGCATGATATCCATATCTGGAGTATATGCTCCAACATCCATGCCATGAGCGCCCATGTTCTCGTTGACAGGATACACGTCCAGCAGACAGAGACTCTTATCAGTGAGATCAGCAAAATGGTTAGCGACAGGTATAATATATTACATACTACTCTGCAATTCGAGTGCGCCGAATGTGTCCCCGTAGAGATCGGACATAAGAACTATCACCAGGAGGAAAAATGAGTTCCATTATAATTGAAACTGAAAATGAGAACCAGCTAACTGTCCAGGAATATGTCCGTTATTCCGATGTAAAGGAACAGGTCGAGAAGCTCATGGAAAATGCGAAAATAAAGCAGGCGCTAAGCGAATATGAAAAATACATCAAAGGCTTATCCATTGACGTGACTATCAAATACACTATTGAAAAGTGATCTTATATCCCTGTCTTGTACCTAAGGATCGCGCCTATGCCGCCAAAGGCTGACATAAGCTGGTTTCCTTCTTCAAAGTCGTTCGAGATGAAAGCAGTGTTCGTACTCATCTGGTCTGCAATGGTTGAAAGTTCTTCCACGATATCCACCGACTCAACAATCTTCATGCCTGACCCGCACTTTGAGCAGTTCCCGGGCTGGTACTCCTCTCCAGCTTTTTTCGTGATGGTTTTCCTTTCCTCATTGCCGCAGTTGCCGCATTTTATGGTGAGCCTGACCTTTCTGAGTTCATCTGATAACAGAAGTGTATCCACAGAACCCATTTCGAGGTTCTTCCTGACCTGTTCTTCACCATACGAAGCAAGACCTGAGTCGTTCACAAGCTCTTTCATGAACCGTTCCATATACTTTTTCTCTTTTACTACATCAAGGTCCTGCAGGGCTTCTCCCAGTTTGTCGAATAATTCATAAAGACCGGACTCGTCAGTATACGCCACATCGAACAGCCCCAGTATTTTTTTCTGGATCTCATGATGCAGGTAAGCGCCGGCTTCGAACTCTTCCTTCGTGGGAGAGGGTCCTCCTATGAATACACCCATGAAATCCTTCGGGTCAACAGCAAGGAAGACCTCGCTTGCAGCCTCGCCTATCTTTGTATAGAAATCATTTATCGCTATAAGCCGAAGCTGCTGGAACCTGTGGGCACTCTGACCGCCTTTTCGCTGTTTTCCGGGGACAGTGGAAGTGAGATGAGACATTTCTTCGATATGTTTCCCTCGCAGCAGTCCCACAGTGGCTTCACGCCTGTCAAGTACTATGAGACCGTATGTCTTTTTCTCATGAAGCATATCCTCAAGAGGAGTGAGAAGGAATGAAGAATCGCAGTGGTACTTATAAGATACAATGGGCTCAGGCGGCTCGATGATGAAGGTCAGCATATCGGTCTTGTTAGCGCCTATATCCACAGCGCCGCAGAAGATGACCACACCGTTTACGGGAGCTTTTGGAATGAGCTTGAGCCGGGAAAGCAGGGATTCGATAGCGCCTGTCACATTTTGCCTTGTCACCCTTGATTTGATATTGGAAGCCTGGCCGAACTCTTCCCTCAGCTGGCTCGATACTTCATGTATTTGTTTGTCATGAGGGATATACAGGGAAATGAGTTCCGTGCCTCTGCCGTGCTTATCGCGAAGCGCTTCAAGAGTCCGTTTGAATTCGTATTTTTTATGGGCTTCAGATTCTACCATTGGATATTATTCCTCCAAAGTTGATTTATATATCATATAGATAAATGTTAAGTCAATTATCTTTTTTTGCCCCTTTATTCCTTGGCTTTGTAATAAATACCTGCCCCTTATTTCCAAGGAAATCCCTTGCGATCTTCCTGAGTTCCTCCGCATCTTCCCCGAATGCGTAAACTGTTGGTCCGAAAGAACTCATACCAGCGCCATATGCCCCTTCTTCCCTGAATATCTTCATCAATACCTTTGAAACAGGCTGTAATCCTACCTCCCTTTTTTTAAATCCGAGTTCTTGTATGGTGTTAATGCTCCTGCCGAATGCTTCCATATCCTCCTCAAAAAGCGCAGGAAGAAGCTGCATCAGGATTATGTGCGAGAGTTGTTCCACTTCTCGCAACGGCACAGGACATTCTGTCTGGAATATGTTCACCTCATTCATCATGTGAGCCCCTTTCTGCTGGGGTATCGCGATCACAATATCCCAGTCCGGGAAATCTTTTCTCAACAGGACAGGAGCCGGAGGAAGCCTGCTTGCCGCAGACGGAAGGAATGCTTTCTTTTCGCTGAACTTATGCCCTCCGTCCATAATGAAGCCGCCCTTCTCGAATGCCGCCACTCCGATGCCGCTTGTCCCACCCCTCCCGACTTTGACAGGCGATCTCATATATGTTCAAACCCAGGTCGTATAGCCTGTTCACAGCCATCCCAGCCGCAAGCGCAGCCTGGGTTCCTGAACCCATGCCTATATGGGATGGATAATCCTTTTCAATGTTGATATGTATCCCCGAATGTTCAGGAAGGAGCGCAGAAGCGCTGGTTTTCATGCGCTGGGCATGTTCACTGCTACCTGTAACTTCAAGTATATCTGATTTTTTAGCGGTTATGCTGATAACAGGATTATTAAGCGTTAGCCCGATACTGCCGTCCACACGCCCCCGTGAGGCATTTAAATCGATAAGTGTCATGTGCAAACGGGAGGGGGTGGTTATTTTAAGCATGAAAATCAAATGCATCTATTGTGGGTTTTTTATTATGTAGTCACATTTGTATAAATACTATTTGACATGATTTTCCGCTTGTGACAGGGGTCCCACATTACTTCTTTTATGTCCTGTTATTTGGGCTTTCTCTCTTGTGTTTCCAGGAACACGTCACGACCCGTTTTCGAAAAACAAATTCAATAATTCCACCATTATATTTATTGATATAAGAATTATTTGCTATCTTATAATCACTGGAGCTTTCATACTCCCAGCGTATTAATAAAAAAATAAAGAGAGGGTTAGACCCTATCTTGAAGTTAATTGTACTGATTGCGATGCATCTGCATTATTCACATTAACGATGCCAGAAGCTCGCTTGTACCCTCTATTGCTTACGGTATACTTGTGGTTTCCATTAGCTACATTATTAAACACTGCCTTTCCGTAATTATCTGTCTTGAGCTTGCTCCCATCCATTACAACAGAAGCGCCCTGAATCGGCAAATTTGTCAAACTATCCGTTACTGTGAAAGTCACTGTTGCGGTAGGCGTGGGTGGCGTTGTGATACTGGCTGAGTTGCTTGCTCCCGAGATATTACCTGCTGCATCGAACGCTTCCACGTAGTAATAGTAGGCGGTATTGGGGGAGACGGTCGTGTCCTTGTAGCTTGTTGCTGCAATATTGGCGATCTGGTTAAAGTTCACACCATCTGTGCTTCGATAAACGTAGTATCCGGTCACTCCAGCATTGTCAGTCGATGCGGTCCAGGAAAGATCAACCTCATTTGAACTCACTGCAGTTGCTGTCAATCCACTAGGTGAAGTCGGAGCCTGGGTATCGCCTGTCGCCGGTTTGTCGTTCGGGTCTCCAGGGAATGTCAGGGCATTTATTTCAGCAATATTAGTAAATCCATCTCCATCAGAGTCGATCCCTTCTATTGCCGCGAAGTCGTGGTTTTTAAGGTTGTAGTCACGTCCATAGTAGTTCACTTGCTTACTGGAACCGGTAACCGAGAATAAAACTGGTCCGGCATGGCATGTATCGCAGTTATCGAGTTTTGTGCCCATAGCACTTGGATACTTTGTTTCGAAAGCAGTCAGGTAGTCGCTTCTTGCAAGCGCTTCCGGCACTCCAACAAGGGCTACAACTAAGACCAGTAGTAACCCTAACGTTATTTTCTTATTCATTTTATTTTTCTCCTTTTTTTCATCCAGATTCGCTCCATCCTATCGTCGAAAGATGGCGAATCTCGACGGAAAGGCCTTGTTCCCCATGGTTAATAAATGGTATAATCCAAAACCGGTAATGATAGCCGATGACGGCTATCATTCATGGAAATGACCGAAAAAGCTTGCGATTGAATACTCTGTATAAACTCTGCAATCCCGCTTGCGTTATCATTTGCGTCCTGGGGGCTGGGCGTTTGCCAATCCCATTGTATAGTCGATTTTGCTATAGAATCATAATGTATGCACATGATCAGGATTTTAATTCTCGGCAAGCGGGACGAGGGTATTTTCTCAATGCACTATCTTGGTAATATCCATCTCAAGTATATCTTCTGCCCCAAGCGCCTTGAGCTTAGGTATAAGCGTGTTGATCTCGCTCTTGCTCACCACGGTCTCCACTGCATAATAATCCGATTTATACAGCTTTGAAACTGTGGGTCTCTTCATAGCAGGAAGGTCGTTCACAACGGCATCCAGCCGGTCCTCAGGCACGTTCATCACGATAAACACCTTGCCGCGCGCCTCAAGCACAGCCTGCAGAAGGATCTTTATTTCTTCTATCTCTTTTCTCTTTACAGGGTCTTTCCAGGATTTCTTATTCGCAATTAGCTTTGTTGTGGATTCAAGTATGACATCCACTATCTTAAGCCCGTTTTTCCGAAGCGTTGAGCCAGTTTCGGTCAAATCAACTATTACATCAACAAGTTCGGGAACTTTTGCCTCGGTAGCTCCGTATGAGTAGCGTATATCAACAGGTATGCCCAGGGTGTCAAAGAACTTCTTAGTGAGTTTCGGGTATTCTGTCGAAACCCTGCTTCCTGGTTTAATGTCCTTTGCGGTTTTCACGGGCTGTTCATTGGGCACAGCAACCACTATCTTGACAGTCCCTTCTCCCTGTTTGCTGTATATCATATCAGAGACTTCAACGACATCAGAACCTGATTCCATTACCCAGTCCTTACCCGATATCCCAAGGTCAAAGTAGCCTTCCTCCACATACTTGGGTATCTCCTGAGGGCGCAATATCTTTACCTTCTTGATCCTCGGATCTTTTACCGTGGGATTGTATTCACGATCTGTTTTTTTAATTTCAAGGTCAGCCTGTTTGAACAGGAGAAGGGTCTGCTCCTCAAGGCTGCCTTTTGGGATTGCAATGTCTAACATATCAATTCGACTTCCTAAATGGATATACTTAATAAAAGCTTTGCTGCTAATATTGGCAATTTTTTATTAATTTCTGATTTCCAGAAACTTACTTAAACATGCCCCTCATCTGTAATGCTCATGCGGGAATTCATCCTATACTCAAGGACAGGAAGAACGGATGGGCGCTTTAACAGCCTCAGGGAAGCAGGAAGACTGGATGTGGTCTACCAGTGCATACTGATGTCTATTTTCACATCGCATGCCCTCAGGAGGGATGTAACATTCCATGCCATTCTTGGAGGACCCCCTGGCTCCGCCGCTGGAACTTATTGTTGATGGGGCAACGCTCAGGGACGTGCATGTGGATGAACGTACCTGGGAAGACCTGATCAGGAACGCGCTTTATGGAAAGAGCCATCCCGGAATTAGCGTTAGAAAAAACAGCCTGCAGCAGCTTGTGAAACAGAAAAGCAACATCTTTGTGCTTGAAGAATCCGGCGAGAGCATAAAGACGATCGACCTTGGCGAATCCCCTGTCTTCGTACTGGGCGACCAGGTCGGGCTTCCAAAAAAGGACGAGGAGTTCATCCTCAGGTACGGCAAAAAAGTATCAATAGGTAACAGGGCTTATCTTGCTTCTTCCTGTGTTGGAATAATTAACTATATCCTTGACCAGCGCGAATCATTTGATTAGAGTTCCTCAAGAACCCCTTTCTTACCCTTTTTCTTAATGTCCCTGATAAGCTTCTGGTTCTCATGAAGGAACAGGGTAGCATCAGCCTCTATCTTCTTTTTATCTAATTTTTTCCCGTGACCTTCGCCAGGGCAGTCAACCACGGGTTTGAGGCGCATTATGGGCTCGTCTGAATATGAGACCTCGGTGATCCTGAAGGGAAGCAGGCGGCATACGATCGGTTCGTTATCCCTTATCGTGCATTCAAGTTTTTTCCCATTGAAATAGCACTTTCCCTCTATAGATCTTATCCTGAAAACCTGATTTTTTTCATCAAACTCAAGAAAATCATCCGGCAAATACCCTAGTGATTTTATTCTTTTGATGTCAGCCACTGTAAGCTGGATACCTGGAGTACAGCATTTTGCCCCGCATTTCTTATATTCGCACGTCCACTTATCTATGTTCTCAAGTATCTGGATCATATCCTGTAATTGTTCGTAATATCATTTAAGGATACCCATATCTGGCGGGCATAATTTCGGAGCTTTATTATTACGTTGAATTCCTGAAAAAAATTCGGGATACTAAAATGAAACAATTTTCTGACAATATTTATAATATCCTGCCCCAATATTGGTTTCATGCTGTCCCATGAAGAACTTGTTTCTCTTGTCAAAAATAAACCGCCACTTGTCGAACATATGATCGACCCTGATATTCAGATACAGCCAAACGGCATTGAACTGACACTGCATAGGATCGAGCTTCATGAGAACTCAGGGGCTATTGCATTCGATAATTCAGAAAGGAAACTGCCCAGGACGAAGAACCTTGATTTTGACAGTGAAGGGTGGATACATCTTCCGAAAGGCAGCTACAAGATAATGTTCAACGAGATAGTTAACATTCCTAAAAACATCGCAGCTACAGCAAAACCGCGCTCAAGCCTGCTGCGCTGCGGCGCTACAGTTGAAACAGCGGTCTGGGATGCAGGTTACAGCGGAAGGAGCGAGAGTCTGCTGGTCGTGTATAATGAGAATGGTTTTAAGATAAAGAAGAATGCGCGAGTTTTACAGCTTCTGTTTTTTAGGCTGGGGAAGAAGTGAGAAAAGGATATTCTGGTGTTTATCAGAATGAGAATATTCACTAATAAGATAAAACAATCCTCTTATTATATTTTCTTTTGGCTCGATAGCAGCAATTCCGGGTATTTCTTTCCCTCTACTACTTTGAAATCCTATGATTAAATGTGAGTAGGATCGTATGCTAAAATATAATGTTTATAATTGTATAAGTATATAAAACTATCATAAAATCAACATATTATAACTACCCTGATGCAAAAAACTCAGGAAAAATGATGCAAAAGTATATGTGATAATTATGATTATTATACATTGTTAATATCAATTAAGGTTCAAACCTTAAAATGAAAATAAATAATAAGAACAAAACGCCGATTTTGGCAATTATATAAAAGTCGAAGGTATAAATATGACAGCACGTGTATATACAATTGCGTCGGGTAAAGGCGGAACGGGTAAAACCACAGCAACGCTAAACATTGGCACTGCGCTTGCTATGCTTGGTAAAAAAACTGTTATCTTGGACGCGGATATAGGTATGGCGAACCTTGGTCTTTTGCTCGGTCTGGAACGAAGTAAAATAACACTGCATGAAGTATTAAGCGGCACCGCACAGATAAAGGATGCTATTTATGACGGTCCGGCAGGGTTAAAGGTAGTTCCAAGTGGATTATCTTTAAAAGGGTTCCAAACCTCCAATCCTGAAAAATTAAAAGAGGTCATGACAGCCATTGTTGAAGGAATGGATTTTGTTTTGATCGATGCTCCGGCAGGCATAAGCAAGGATGGGGTGATTCCACTTGCTGTTGCAGACAAGGTAATTCTTGTTGTTAATCCGGAACTTTCCTCAATGGCAGATGCTTTGAAGACAAAAGCACTGACCGAAATGCTCGGAAGATCCGTAGAAGGTGTGGTTTTGAACCGGGCAGAAATGGAAAAAACTGAGATCAACCGCAATAAAGTTTCGGAACTTTTAGGTGTAAAAGTTCTTGAAATGATTCCGGAAGATGCAAACGTAAGGCGTTCTGCGGCATTTAAAGTGCCAATAGTAATACGTGCTCCTAAATCTCCGGCAGCGATCGCATTCAGCAGGCTTGCTGCATTGCTTGCAGGAGAGAAGTACAAGGAAAACGGAGCGAAAGTAGAGTCTGAAAATTTCGTTGATCGTCTGGCAAGAACAGTTTTCGGAGGTAAATAATATGGCAGAGGGATTTCTGAACCTGGAGATAATCAATTTAATATTGATTGTCCTGTTGATTATATCGTTTTTTATAATGTTCCTTATGAACATCAGGATAAAGCAATTGAGAAAAGAACTTAATGACCTGAGAGACAGGGTTACTATAACTGGTGAAGAATTGTTCCGCTTGTCACAGGATATAGAGGATTTCAAGAAAATCAAAATTTAAATAAAGTAATATGGAAAATATACGCGAAAAAGTGCGTAGATTCCTGACTGAATTTAAATCCCCCAAAGAGAAGGATATTCAGGATTTCCTAAGCTATATTGCTTTAGGAAATCCTTCTCTTGACAGGGATTCTTTCAGAAACAGCGTGCTTAAGTCAATAGAACAGAGAGATATTCTAATAGACTATGAAAAAGAGATCTTTTCATTGTCAAGAGACTTACCTATTTTTACAAAGCTTGAGATCGCTTTTAATGAAGCAAAGGAGGGACACGATAACCTTGAAGATGTTGAAGATGAATTAAATAATATAAAAAAAATATTAACGTCTTTTAAAACATCAGCAAAGAGTGATGAGTCAGCAGGTAAAAAGCCTGCTGGAGATTCAAAGATCGAGGTAAAACCGCAGGTTGAGCATGCTGAAGTTCCAAAACCTGCTGAACTCAAGCCCGCTGAAGCCCCGAATATCGAGGTAAAACCACAGGTTGAGCATGCTGAAGTTCCAAAACCTGCTGAATCCAAGCCCGCTGAAGTCCCGAAGATCGAGGTAAAACCGCAGGTGGGGCATGCTGAAGTTCCAAAACCTGCTGAATCCAAGCCCGCTGAAGTCCCGAATATCGAGGTAAAACCGCAGGTGGGGCATGCTGAAGTTCCAAAACCTGCTGAATCCAAGCCCGCTGAGGCCCCGAAGATCGAGGTAAAACCGCAGGTTGAGAATGCTGAAGTTCCAAAACCTGCTGAATCCAAGCCCGCTGAAGCCCCGAAGATCGAGGTAAAACCACAGGTTGAGCATGCTGAAGTTCCAAAACCTGCTGAATCCAAGCCCGCTGAAGCCCCGAAGATCGAGGTAAAACCGCAGGTTGAGCATGCTGAAGTTCCAAAACCTGCTGAATCCAAGCCCGCTGAAGCCCCGAAGATCGAGGTAAAACCACAGGTTGAGCATGCTGAAGTTCCAAAACCTGCTGAATCCAAGCCCGCTGAAGCCCCGAAGATCGAGGTAAAACCACAGGTTGAGCATGCTGAAGTTCCAAAACCTGCTGAATCCAAGCCCGCTGAAGCCCCGAAGATCGAGGTAAAACCGCAGGTTGAGCATGCTGAAGTTCCAAAACCTGCTGAATCCAAGCCCGCTGAAGCCCCGAAGATCGAGGTAAAACCGCAGGTTGAGCATGCTGAAGTTCCAAAACCTGCTGAATCCAAGCCCGCTGAAGTCCCGAAGATCGAGGTAAAACCGCAGGTTGAGCATGCTGAAGTTCCAAAACCTGCTGAATCCAAGCCCGCTGAAGTCCCGAAGATCGAGGTAAAACCGCAGGTTGAGCATGCTGAAGTGGCAAAACCGGCGCCTATATTACAGGAAGAAATGGCCGGGAGTGAATTAGAAGAACTCCCTGAGGGAATAGAAGAAGAAATAGCATCATTAGAGGAAGTACTTGGGGAAGAATCTAAACCAGAAAGCAAAGAAGATGTTAAAATCTCTGAACCGAAGAAAGTAGAAGAGGTCAAGATATCCAAACCAAAGAAAGTGGAGGAGAATAAGATCTCTGTACCAAAGAAAATTGAGGAGATCAAGGTTTCTGAATTGGTGAGTAGTACGGGCAAACCTGAAAGCGCAGATGCTATTATGCGCCGTCTAAACATGGACAACACCAAAACCATTCTGAAAGACCAGATGACTCCTGAAAAACAGGCGGTCTTTGAACTTCTTGAAGAAAAACTGATGTCCGATGTTGAGACACGTATTAAAAAACTCAAAGAATTGCAGACCAAAGTTCTTGAAGAAGAAGAAAAACCAAAATCATTTGCTAATAAACTTACAAAATTCTTTACAAAAGAAATGGAGGCTATAGATGCGTATGATCCTTCATTGCACGGTCCGCTAGTGACATTCGAAGGTCTTGAAGGATTTAATGAGATCGAGCGCTACTGGGTAAACGAACCGTATTGTTTTGTTGTAATATTATTCGATCCTGAGAATAACATCTTTCTTTATTTTGCGGCCGAGCCTGCACTCTCCGAGTTCGAGGAGTTGTTCCTTAAAGAGATCAAGGACAGGCTCAAGGATGTCCTTCTCGTTGAGACAGTTCAGAGAGAAGATGATAAGAAAAAGATCCTAACGGCAAAAGTCATCCAGCTTGTAAAAGATTATGCCCTGGATATAAGCCCCCTAACACTTGAAAAAGTATTGTACTATTCGCGAAGGGATTTCATATATTTCGGGAAGATAGATCCCCTTATGCACGATAACAGGATAGAGGATGTTTCTTCGAATGGGTTTGATATACCAATATACCTTTACCATAAGAAGTACACCAACATTCCTACCAACATTTACTATAAGGAAAACGATTTGAATTCTTACGTTATCAGGCTCGCACAGAGATGCGGCAAACATATCTCAGTGGCAGAACCCATGATCGATGCCACAATGCCTGACGGTTCGCGTATCCAGATGACGCTTGGAACCGAAGTTACATCGCGTGGATCGACATTTACTATCAGGAAGTTCAGCGAAGTCCCGATAACGCCGGTTGACCTTATAAACTGGAATACATTCTCGGCAGAGGAAATGGCATATCTATGGACATGTATCGAAAACAATAAAAGTCTTATATTTTCAGGCGGAACAGCGTCTGGTAAGACATCATCTCTCAATGCCGTCTCATTGTTCATACCGCCTCAGGCAAAAGTAATAACTTTGGAAGATACGAGGGAATTAAAGCTCCCTCACCCCAACTGGATCCCGGGCGTTACCAGGGCGTCATTTACCCCTGATGGCAGGGGCGGTATAGATATGTACGAACTCCTGAGGGCAGCTTCTCCGTCAGCGCCCTGAATTCCTGCTTGTGGGTGAAGTGAGAGGTAAAGAAGCGCTCACGCTGTTCCAGGCTATGAGCACTGGTCATACCACATTCTCAACAATGCATGCCGATTCGGTAGCAAGCGCCATACATCGACTTGAAAATCCGCCTATAAGCGTTCCCAGGACAATGATCCAGGCTCTTGACATTATAAGTATCCAGTCGCAGACTTACATTGGAGGAAAAAGAGCGCGTCGAAATATGAAACTTGTTGAGATCACAGATATTGACCCCACAACGAAGAATATAAGGACCAACGATATCTTTTTCTGGGACGCCTTAACTGATAAATTCATGAGGGTTGGCGAATCCAAGGCACTTAACGATATTATGGTCAGGAGAGGGTGGAGCCTTTCACACCTGAAAAAAGAATTGTCGAACAGGCAGAAAATACTGGAGTTCATGGTTAACAATAAGATAACTGATTTTAATGCGATATCTACTATCATTCATGATTACCAGTCCACTCCGGATAAGGTTCTTAATAAACTCAAAATAACGGATAAATAGCATGTCAGTGAATAAATTCAATGTGGATATAGAATTATTCTTTAGAAAATTAAAAAGACTGCCATTTTTCCTGATAGGAGATAAAATAAAAGCCAGGCAGGGAAAGTTCGAAAACCTGAGGACATCATTGAGGCAGGCGCGCATTCCGATGTCTTATGAAATATATATTTCAAATGCCATGTTTTATTCACTTATAGCCGGCATTGTTGGAGCCCTGATAGGATTAATATTCGCTTATATTATTGTGTCGGTGGTCGGACTTCCGGAAAGGCTTACACATCTCACTTTTTCTGAATCGACTGCATGGCTTCTCGGGTTCAGGAATATAGCTATCTCATTTTTTATTATGGTCTTTCTGACTGCTTTGTTCGGGGGCATAACGTATGGTTTATTCCTTCTTTATCCTGCTTTTCAGGCAGGGGAAAGAAAACAATCCATAGACAGGAACCTCGCCTATGCGGTGACTTTTATGTTTGCACTGAGCCGGGGCGGCATGAATATTATAGACATATTGAGATCCCTCAGCAAATCTGAGAGTACTTATGGAGAGGTCTCCAGGGAAGTAGATGTTATTCTTCGTGATATGGATTATTTCGGGAGCGATCTGAAAACTGCTCTTTATAACCTGTGTGAGGTCACTCCTTCTGAAAAATTAAAAGATCTCATGTATAACCTTCTTACAGTAATAGACAGCGGCGGAAATATCCCGACGTACTTCAGGGATAAATCCGAACAATATCTTAATTCTGCCAAAATAGAACAGAAAGGATTCCTTGAAACACTGGGTTTGATCGCTGAATCCTACGTTACCGCTTTCATTGCAGGTCCGTTGTTCATAATTATCCTCGGGGTCATGATGGCAGTAATGAGCAATGGAAGCAACGCAATGATATATGCCATCATTTATGGCATGATACCCATAGGATCTCTGATGTTTGTCGTTATGATCAGCATCATTACTCCGGGTTCCAGCGGCGAGGCGCCGCTTTTACCCACAGAGAATTATGTTGGCGAGATAGTTGTACCGGATTCTGAAGAAAAGAAGATGTTCTTAGATTTTATTAAATCCAGAGGGCAGATCCAGTTTAGAAAAACGATTCGTGATCCATTAAAACCATTCAGGGAAAAACCAGTTAATACGCTCTTGGTAACCATACCAATCGCCATTATTTATCTGATCATTACACTTATTGGCGGTCTCAAATCCCAAAACCTTGTAGATGTTATGGACGATCCTGTGGTATATTCATTTTATATTATAGCGATCCCACTACTGATATTTCATGAGTCAAAGAAGGGATGGGAAGAAAAGATCCAATCCCAGTTCCCTGATTTCCTGAAGAAACTTGCCAGTACGAATGAAACCGGTATGACGCTTCGGGATTCAATAAAACTGATGACGCGTACTGATATGGGTATGGGCAAGGAAATTAAGAAAATATATAATGATATAGACTGGGCGCTCACTATCAATGAGGCACTGCGGCGCTTTGCTAACCGCGTCAGGACGCATGTGGTAGCGCGTTCGATAACCCTGGTGACAAAAGCCAACGAATCAAGCGGCGATATCGGGGAAGTGCTCAACGTTGCAGCCAGGGACGCCGCGGCGGAACAGGAACTAAAGAATGAACGCAAGGTCAGTATGTTCATATATCTAGTAATTATATATATATCGTTCCTTGTATTCGTCGGGATTATATATGTGATATCCTCTACATTCCTTGAACAAATGGTAAAAGCAGGAGAAAGAGTGACTACAAGCGGTTCACGCGCGGTTCCCATGAGCCTTACCCGATCAGGGCTGGCTGATTATAACCGCATATTCTTCCACGGCGCCCTTATACAGGGAGCTTCCTCAGGACTGATCGCAGGAGTAATGGGAGAAGGCAGCGTGCTCTCAGGATTGAAGCATTCAGTGATAATGGTGACTATCGGATATCTGCTGTTCACATTGTTCGTTCTTTGAATAAGAAAAATTTAGTAGTCCCGGACGGATTCGAACCATCGTCTCCGGCTCCAAAGGCCAGAAGGATTGACCGCTACCCTACGGGACTGCATCTTAAACTTACAATTAAACTACTTATTCTTTATGCCAACATTTTTAGTTTAATGAGTACATCTAACCATTATGACTGAGGAGTTATGCATAGTTCCTGATACAAGTGTTATCATCGATGGGAGAATAACTGCGAAATTAAAAACCGGGGAATATCCTGATGCAACCGTAGTAATATCCGAGGCTCTGGTGGCAGAGCTTGAGGCACAGGCGAATAAGGGGCGGGAGATGGGATTCAAGGGGCTTGAAGAATTAAAGGAACTTAGCGAGATGGCAAAAAGAGGGGAGCTCAAGCTTGAGTTCACAGGAAAGCGCCCATCCCTTGAGCAGATAAAACTTGCTTCTTCAGGAGAGATAGACTCCATCATACGAGCGGTCGCAGTGGAGCGAAAAGCGCTGTTCATTACTAGCGACAAGGTGCAGGCAGAGGTGGGGCGCGCCAAGGGACTGAACGTTGAATACCTTTATCCTGCTCAGGAAGAGCTCAATGAACTTCTCATCAGCGGGTTTTTCACGGATGACACTCTTTCAGTCCATCTCAAGGTCAAAGTGCAGCCAATGGCAAAGAGGGGCACAATAGGGAACCAGAAACTTGTTAAAATAAGGAAAGAACCCTGCACGGATGAAGAGCTTCATGCCATAGCCAGGGAACTTCTAGTAAGGACAAAACGCGACCCTGATGCGTATCTAGAGATCGATTATAACGGAGCTACGGTATTCCAGATAGGCTCCATGCGAATAGCAGTGGCGCAGCCCCCGTTCTCTGACGGGATGGAGATAACCGCGGTAAGACCCATCGCTGTAGTGAGCCTCGATGATTACAGGATGGGAAAAGAACTAAAAGAAAGGATCGTGGAAAGGCAGCGTGGGATACTTGTGGCAGGACCGCCAGGAGCGGGAAAATCCACATTTGCGGCAAGCATAGCTGAATTCCTGTACAGGCAGAACTTTATCGTGAAAACGATGGAATCTCCTCGCGACCTCCAGGTACCGGATGCGATAACCCAGTATGCACCTCTTGAACGGGATATGGAAAAAACAGCAGACATCATGCTGCTTGTGAGACCCGATTATACCATCTATGACGAGGTCAGGAAGACAAAGGATTTCCATGTGTTCGCGGATATGAGGATGGCTGGGGTGGGGATGATAGGCGTAGTGCATGCAACAAGGGCAGTGGATGCGATACAGAGGCTTATCGGCCGCGTGGAACTGGGGATAATCCCACAGGTCGTTGATACAGTGGTATTTATTGAAAAAGGAGAAGTAGCAAAGGTTTACGATATCGCCTTTACGGTAAAAGTGCCTAACGGTATGGTAGAGCAGGACCTGGCGCGTCCTGTGATAACCGTAGCTGACTTTGAGACCCGTATCGTAGAGTATGAAATATACACATACGGCGAACAGGTCGTGGTGATGCCGGTTGGGGATACAGAAAGCAGGCGTCCGGGCATGTGGGCTCTTGCGGGAAGGGAGATACGCAAAGAAATGCAGAAATATACACGCAGTATTGTTGAGGTCGATGTGGCTTCGGATACAAGCGCCACAGTTTACATGGACGAGGAAGACATAGCCGGAGTGATCGGGAAAGCGGGGAAGAACATTGACCTTATAGAGAAGAAACTTGGCATTCATCTTGATATACGCGAAAGAAAAGGTGGAAAGGAAAAAGTAAAAAAGACACTGAAAAGTGAGATATCAAGTTTTGTCCCCACTATTGAACGCTCAAAGAAACACATACTTCTCCACGTTGAAGGGCTCTCAGGCGAGACCGTGGACGTGCATATTGGCGACGATTACCTGTTCACAGCGACGGTTGGGCGAAAAGGGGACGTGAAGATAGGTAAAGACACGGAAGAAGCATTTCGAATAATGGAGGATCCTTCGATTGTGACGATGAGAAAAAGCGAAAGGCAGTGATATGTCTAAAACTCCCCGGTGTCCTCTGGAACGGGTCATATACAGCATTTGGAGCATCAAAAAATATGGCCGATAAAAAGATAAAATGCATCCTTAACTATTCAGAGACCTTGAACCATCTAATATCGCAAGTCAGGTATTTAAGTGAGTACGCCCATGTATAATGGGGAAGTTTACTTGAAGCCGGGGCACTTATGATCTACAAGTTCGGAAATAAGAAACCTTCCATATCAGAAAGCGCTTTTATTGCAGAAACAGCATGTATAATAGGGGATGTATTCATTGGCGAAAGATCAAGCATATGGTTCAACACTGTCATCCGGGGCGACAGGGCGAAAATTAGCATAGGGAGCGGATGCAATATCCAGGATAACGCTGTCATACATACTGACGAAAACGAAATAAAGATCGGGGATAATGTAATTATCGGGCATGGATGCGTTGTTCATGGAAAACTGATAAACAATAATGCGCTTATCGGAATGAACGCGACTATTCTGCACGGAGTACATGTTGGTGAATACGCAATAGTCGGGGCTGGTGCGCTTGTCCCGCCGAATTATAAGGTACCTGATAACACTGTGGTGGTGGGAGTTCCCTGTAAAGAGGTCAGGAAGACAAATGAGGAAGATATTGAGATGATCAGGGATACTTTGAGAAACTACGAAAAATTAACCAGGGAATACATCAAAATGAAAGGATGAATATGCGAAATATCGAGATCGAGGAACTGGGAGCAACGCCGATAACTGAGCGCAAAGTTGAAGTGGTGGAGAGGAAAGGGCTGGGGCATCCTGACTATATCTGCGATTCAATAATGAACCAGGTCTCTGTGGAACTGTGCAATGAATATATGGAGCGGTTCGGTGCCATAATGCACCACAATATCGATAAAGGGATGCTGGTTGCGGGAGAAGTGAAAACAAAATTCGGCGGGGGCGTTATCCTTAAACCCATGCGGATAATCTTTGGAGACAGGGCTACTTTTGAGGTTGAGGGAGAGTTTATCGATGTCGAAAATATTGCCATAAATACTGCAAAAAAGTGGATAGGGGAAAATCTCAGGTTTGTCAATGCGGATTCTATCGAGTACCAGGTTGAGATCGCCCACGGTTCAGCAGAACTGACTGATATCTTCAAGAGGCAGGATGCCATACTCGGAGCAAATGATACCTCTGCTGCTGTGGGATATGCTCCGATGACTCCGACTGAGAGCATTGTGCTTGAGACAGAAAAGTACCTGAATTCACCTGATTTTAAGAAGCGATTTCCAGAGTCGGGTGAGGATATTAAGGTGATGGGGCTAAGGAAAGGGAATGAACTGAATTTGACTGTTGCTGACCCGCTCGTGGACAGGTTCATCGGATCTGAAACTGATTATTTCAGGAGAAAAGATGAATTGCTTGAGGAGATAATTACATTTGCGAGAGGTCGATCCGAACTTGAGACCTGAGCTCTCCTGAACACGCTTGACCGCGAGGGACGAGGGATGGGCGGGATATACCTCACGGTCACGGGCACATCTGCGGAAGATGCGGATTCAGGCCAGGTGGGGCGCGGGAACCGGGTGAATGGCATAATCCCCCTTAACAGACCTGTGAGCAGCGAGGCTGCTGCTGGTAAGAACCCTGTGAGCCATGTCGGTAAGATATACAACGTGTTGAGCCACAGGATAGCCAATGAGATATATGTTAACGTCCCCGACATCAGGGAGGTCTATGTGTGGCTGCTGAGCCAGATAGGTGAGCCAATCGACCTTCCGAAGATAGCGGCTGCGCAGGTCATTATGGAGCGAGGGGATGTGGATTCTGTGAGAGGGGAGATAAATGAGGTCATAGACAGGGAGCTTGCGAACATACAGGCGTTCTGCATGGAACTGGCAAAAGGGAAGATAGCGGTGTGTTAGTAAAAGATTCATTCGTCAGTAATCTTCCAGATCCCACACAAGAAAGCCGCTTTTTCTAAGAGCTTCTTTTCCTTCTATCTTCTTTGCAAATATCGCAAAATGTTCTTTTCTTTTTTCGAGGTTCCACTCAACGTGTTTGCTTTTTTCCTGCAAATCAAAAAGCACTCTTTTAGCATCTTTTTGGCTTAAATTCTGCCATTTGCACTCAATGAAAACGATATCTTTTGTGGATTCGTTCAGAGCTACAATATCAATCTCCTCACCGCCATGCCACCAGCGTCCGATCTCTGAAAATGAAAATTGCTTTAAAACATATTTTGTCCTTATAAGCTCGTCCACCAGACCCTCAAACATATGCCCTGCATAATCTGAAAAATCCCTTTTGATAAGCGCCGTGATTTCTTCGCTTCTTCCGGCTTCCAGGTCGATCCTGTTCGGGTAAACATACCTGAACCAGAAATTGAAGTAAGGATCAGAGATCAAATAAAGTCTTCTTTTGAATTTGCGTGAAGCTGTTACCGGAATTTCCTCCCTGACAATATGCAGGCTCTTTAGCACATCAAGATACTTGGATACCATGCTCTTGTCAAGTCCCGTATTGTTGCATATCTCTCCAAGCATGTTAGAACCCAATGCAATAGCCTTAAAGATCAGCTTGTAGTTTTTCGGCTCCCTGAATTCATCATTAAGCAATAATTCGGCTTCAGTGTAGAGGTATGTTCCTTTTTTCAGGACAGCGTTTTGAATGTTTCCCCAGAAAGACAGTTTCGGGCTGAATTTCAGCAGGTATGCGGGAATGCCTCCGGTTACGAACCACACCATAGCCAGCTCTTCCAGAGAGTAGGGTAAGAACTCTTTCAAATATGAAAAATGAAGCGGCTGGAGCTGCCACTGCCCCGTTCTTCTTCCATATAACGGGCTTTTTTTGTCAAGGACTTCGGATTCCATGACTGCGACCGCAGAACCTGACAGGATAAGCATAATGTTTTCCTTTTTCATTATAAGTTCCCAGATTTTATGGAATATTGATGGTATGTCCTTATTGCTTTGTATCAGAAATGGGAACTCATCTATTATTATGACGATTTTTTCTTTCTTCAGCATTGAATCGAATGCCTTGTGCTTAAAAAGAGCCTCAAAAAAGCTCTGCCAGCTTTCAAAATCAAGAGTACTTAGATTTTCGTCTCCGATAAAGCGGCCTGCTATTTTAGAGAAATCTTTGATGTTTTGCCTGTCGCCTTCTGTTGATGCAAGGAGATAAAATCCTGTCTTGTTTTCGAGGAATTTTAGCAATAATTCTGTTTTTCCCACCCTTCTTCTGCCGTACAAAACGACAAATTCTGCAAGATCGGTTTTGTATCGTTCCTCCAGAAACCCAAGCTCTTCTTTCCTGTCCACGAACTTTTGTTGAGACATAAGTATTATACTTTAATCTCAACATATATAAAGTTTCAGTCGTATCCTGCCGTATTTCCCATATTATTTTAGAAATCCTTAAAAACAGACAAAACGCCGAATAAATGTATTTAATGCAAATAGTTATATGCCGCCAAGCATAGCGAATGCTACGATTCGGCTGGCGATTATTAAAGCGAAAAAATCACCTCTTATAGACTATATGCAGAAAAACATAAAAGAAAAAGCCGATATTGAATAGGTCAGAAGCAGGCTTGCCAAAATTAGCGCTTCTATGGCACAGGAAATAGTGGAGAGTAGGGCTGAAAGGCTATGAAGTTCATTTTTTTGATCAATAAGCAAAGCGCCTGAATTTTTTTGGACAGGATCGACAGGATTTACAGGATTAACCACTGAAATCGTATCCTGTCGATCCTGTTAATCCTGTCAAAGCTATGAAATTGTTTCTCATAGTTCAATTATTACAGACAGGTGAGCCGCC
Source organism: Methanobacteriota archaeon (assembly GCA_963793805.1). Lineage (GTDB taxonomy): Archaea > Halobacteriota > Methanosarcinia > Methanosarcinales > Methanoperedenaceae > Methanoperedens. Next base: position 31,463 of record CAWCBK010000023.1, on the reverse strand, counting down.
TTCCGAAGATAGCGGCTGCGCAGGTCATTATGGAGCGAGGGGATGTGGGTTCTGTAAGAGACGTGATAAATGAGGTTATAGACAGGGAGCTTGCTACATACAGGCGTTCTGCATGGAACTGGCAAAAGGGAAGATAGCGGTGTGTTAGTAGAATATTCATTCGTTCCCTGCTATATTTCCCGGTATGGATTGGCGAATGCCTCCCGGGCGAACCACCGCACAAATATAATACTAGAGTTGGAAATCAGTAAGATCGAATGCAAAATAGCCGTTTGCTTTGAGTTTATCTTTGTTTTCAATCTTCTTTGCGATTAATCCGAAATATTCTTTTCTATTATCCTGATGCCAGCCAACCGATTTTGATTTTACCTTCAGTTCATCCAATATTTTTCTTGCAGCACCTTCTTTTAAGACTTTCCACTTACATTCAAAAAAGAAAATCTCATCAGTGTTGGCATTCAGCGCCACCAAATCTATTTCTATATCTTTATGCCACCATTTCCCGATCTTTGAAAAGCTAAGCTGCAATTTATTTTGTCTGCTAAGTCCAGTTAAAAATTCTTTTGAAATTTTTTCAAACTCTTTCCCTGCTAAAGAATCAAAGTCCTGTTTTATCTTCCCGGTGAGGATTTCGTAATTTCCGATTTCATAATCGCTTCTGTTCCTGTATATGTACCTGAACCAGAATCTGAAGAAATTGTCGCTTAAAAAATATCTTCCTTTTTTGCTTTTCCATGGCTTATCTTCGGTTACGGGCGTCTCATAATCCAGATACCCGAAATCCTTTACAAGCAGTCCCAGATATTTGCTTATGCTTTTGATATTTATGCCGGATTTGTTCGCAATTGTTGTCATTTCCGAATTTCCCAGGGCAACTGCCTCCAATATGGAGAAATACGACGGATGCTCGCTTCCGAATTCTTCTGAAAGAACGCTTTTTGCCTCCTCTTTTAACGGAGCAAAATCCCTGAAAAGAAGTATCTTCAGGGCGGAGAATATGTCCTTACCTTCCAGACCCTGTTCTTCGGCAATTACATAATACTTGGGTATGCCACCGAATACTGTGTACCATTTTATCTGCTCTTCAATGCCAGTTATCTTTATTTCCAACAGTATTTCAGATATCTCTTTGAATGGCAGCGGCTTAAGCACATATTTTTCAGTGGCTCTTCCAAAAAGTGGCTCTTTATTGTCTGAAAATATTTTATTCATCAGCGATATGTGCGACCCTGCAACAATTATGTGGATCTGCAATTTTGTTTTGTATTTATCAAAAATCTTCTGAAAATCCGAGAATATGCTTCGGTCAACATATTTGAAGTTCTGAAATTCGTCAAAAAATATAACGGTCCCTTTCTTTACATTATTTAGCAGGAATTCCAGCCATTCGTCGAACCTTGTTATTGTTGGAAAGGGGGTGATCTTCGTCTTTGCGATTGAAGACAATTCCTCTAAAAGAAGTGATGTATGTTTCCTGCCGATAAAAAAATAGAGGTGCTCTTTGTCCGAACAAAATTTCTTGACGAGTTCGGTTTTTCCCACTCTTCTTCTTCCGGAAATCAAGGTAAAATGCGTTGACTTACCGCATAACTCCCGGACACGCTCCAATTCGCTTAATTCATATGCCCGGTCATGAAACCTCATGTATTCACCATACTACTAAATAGTATCATTCTAGTTAGTAGTATTTATAAGTTTTTATCAAAAAAACTCGTCTTCTGCCGTAGTTCTTGCATTCTTCGAAAAAATGCTTATTGGATATATCATATAGAGTGCACTCCTTTTACAATTTACCTCTCAGTAATCTTCCAGATCCCACACAAGAAAGCTATTTTCTCTAAGAGCCTCTTTTCCTTCTATCTTTTTTGCAAATATTGCAAAATATTCCTTTCTTTTTCCCATGTTCCACTCAACATGTTTGCTTTTTTCTTTCAAATCAGAAAGCACTCTTTCAGCGTCTTTACGGCTTAAATTCTGCCACTTGCATTCAACGAAAATAATCCCAAAATCTTTTTCATCAAGCGCAACTATGTCAATTTCAAGCTCTTTTCTCTGCCCCTCATCTCGATAAAAGCCATACCAGGTTCCTATTTTTGTGAAATGCACCGATAAAATATTCTTTGCATTTTGCCTCTTCAAAAAATCTCTGCAAATGCCTTCAAATGCAAATGAGACGTGTTTTTCAAAATTCATATCAAGAATTTCCCTGAATTTTTTGTAATTGCTGTCCTCAATATAGCTTCTGTTAGGATAGATGAATTTAAACCAGAAATTTATAAAATTATCCTTAATTTTATAAATTGTCTTTTTGGATCTTTTGGGCTCTGTAACCGGCATGATTTTCTCTATATATTCCAGGCGCTCCAATGCCGATAAATATCTCGGAAGGGTTGTTGAAAGCATGCCTACGCGGTTTGCTATTTCCACCTGCCTTGTGTTCCCCGCTGACATTGCTTCAAGTATGGAAAAATACGTAGAAGGGTCGCGCAATTCTTCTTTAAGCAAAAATTCGCCTTCCTCATATAGCATTTTGCCTTTCCTGGCTATGCGCTCAAGGATGTTTTCGGCTGCTGTTTTGTTTAAGTCAAGATCTGCAAGATAAAAAGGCACCCCGCCGGTTATTGCATATATCCGAATTGCGTCTTCAATAGATGCTCCTTCAGGAAAGAATTTATGCGCGTTTTCAAGGTCCATCGGCTTTACTTTCCATTGCCCTGTTCTTCTGCCATAAAGCGGACTTTTATGGGCAAGAACCTCGCTTTCCATCATAGCGATGCTTGAACCGCATAGGACGAGCATTGTTTTCGTTTTTGAAAGATATTCGTCCCAGTATTTTTGGAAGATTGATGTTATGGCAGGATTGGCATTTATGAGATATGGGAATTCATCTATGACAAGAAGGAACTTCTCTTTATGCGCTTTTTCATGCAGATACAGGAAAAGCGTGCGCCAATCGGAGAAAGGAGACAATGTAAGGGCTATGTCATTGAAGGTTTCCCCGATCATCCTTGAAAGAAGCCTTATTTGCTCTGCCTCGTTTCCCTTTGTGCAAAGGTAATATGTGTGCTTTTTGCTCTTCATAAAGTGCTGGAGGAGATATGTTTTGCCCACTCGCCTTCTGCCATAAAGGACGATCAATTGGCTCTTGTTTAATGCAAATGCATCTTCCAGAAACGCTGTTTCCTCTTCCCTGTCAATAAGACCAACATTATGCAGCATAACATTATGTTGTAGTGCATAATATATAAAGCTTCAGTCGTTCCCGACATCAGGGAGGTCTATGTGTGGCTGCTGAGCCAGATAGGTGAGCCGCTTTCGGAGGATAGCGGCTGCGCAGGTCATCATGGAGCAAGGGGATGTGGATTCTGTGAGAGATGAGAGGCAGGGAGCTTGCGAATATACAGGCATTCTGCATGGAACTGGCAAAAGGGAAGATAGCGGTGTGTTGAGGGGATTTTTTTGCATGGGTTATGGGTTTGAATTTTCTTTGAGCGTTTCAAATCATATTGGTAAATTTAAGCCATCGTACATACCTTAGCCCTACCGAAGGGCTATTCTTAGGCGTAGGCGCACATTCGCTTTTGTGTGCTCCCTTTAGGTGGGGGTATCCTCTGATTGCTTTGATGGCTCAGTCTTACACAAGAAAACCTTAAATAATCAACTACACATTTAAATATTTATGGATTATACATTAGATTCCATTACTCAAATTATTAATATGTTCAACATTCCAAAAGCTTTTGGAATAGATATTAATGATTTTTTAACCGTTTTTTTGGGTTCACTTATTGTAGGTTATACATGTTTGACTTTTCAGTACAAAATTTATTCCAATAATGAACGGTGGACGAAATTAGATTATTTTGAAAAAGCAATAGTCAGCTTGGTTATTGGATTCTTCAGCATATTAGTTTCGATATACGTAGTAACAATATACCAATTCACAATTCTAAAAGATAATATAGAGCAATTAAGTCAACTTATCTTACAATTGAAATATTTAGTACCATTTTTATACTTCATAAGTTTTTCAGCCATAACTGCTAAGTATGATTACAAAGACCTTGATTTCATTAAAAAATATATTGGAATTTCTTTTGCCTTGATTTTAAGCTTAAATTTTGCATTTATGTTAATTATTTTCTACATTATTAGAAGCTGGGCTGGCATTTTATTTATAATTTCAATAATTATAATATTATTAATAGCATATAGATTTTGGAAATTAAAGGATTATTTATTTTCCCTTAAATTAGAGTAAATCAAATCGAAGCGTTTTCGAGCAAATATGTTTTATCTTTCTTCAAATCTAATATATGCATTTTTCGATGACAATTTGGACATAAAGCGACGGTATTATCGACAGTATCTTTTCCATCTTTTGAAAGCCATTCTATATGATGAATTTCTAAATACGGATATCCATTATTATCTATAAATGGAGCATCATTCCCACATAATTGGCATAAACCATTTGCTCTTATTTTTACATATCTAGCTACATATGGATTTCTATCATATTGCTTTGAAACTACATCTCTACTTATGACTCTTTTAGGTGCCTTCTGCATTTTCTGTTTCAATTCTTCTAGGGAGAGTTTAGCTGCTTGTCTTTCTTTTATTTCTACCTCTTTCTTAAATTGTTCCTCCAATATGGATGGGGGTTTAACATTATCCCTAATATCAGGGCAATCACTCTTAGCTAATATTGACGTTTTTAAAGGCATATCCAAAACATAAATAGGTTTACGAACATATTTTGCTTTGACTTGTTTTTCTTTTATATTTTTAAAATCAGTTACTTTTGGCAGTGGCGTATTAATTTTTTCAATTTGTTTAATCTTTAACCATGAATCATCTTGATTGTGTAGATAATGTTTGGGCACATTTTTTTGATCAAAAGGGAGAATTTTGTCTTTATTTTTTCTTGTTTTAAAATCTACAACTAAAAATCGATATTTAATTCCGACCTGAGCGATAAATGTATATGCATAAAATGATTTTTGCTTTTCAAGTTCATCACAATTTATAACACGAGTAGCCCATTCGACCACATAATTTGAATTTTGTTTTAAATGTTCAAAATGTTTGCAAATTTCATCTTCGGGATTCACAGATATAATCATAGCATATTGTTTCATCGTACCTATTTTAAATATAATTAAGCTTTATTTAAATGTATCGATTTTTTGTGACTATTTCAATTTAAATCGTCCTCATTTCTCTTAAATCCTTAAATATTAGTTTCCCCATATTTAATCCAATGAAAAACACCGATATCCTCACCTGTTTCCAGTGCGGCACATGCCATGCAAGCTGCCCTTCAGGAAAATACACGAGCCTCAATATCAGGAAAATAGTGAGGGACTCTGTAAAGAAAGACGTCTCAGACCAGCCAGAACTCTGGATGTGCACAACATGTTACAACTGCCAGGAGCGGTGCCCCCGCGGCATAAAGGTCACTGATGCAGTGCTCACACTCAGGAGCGAGGCTGTGAAAAAAGGAAAGATACTTCCAGCCCACAGGAAGATATGCAATTTCCTTATCAAGACCGGGCAGTCCATTCCGATTGATGACAAACACAAGGATATTAGAAAAAAGCTCGGACTCAGGATAGATGAAGCTTCCCGGAAAAAAGCTCTAAAGGACGTAAAGAAACTTCTTGGATCAACAGGATTCGGCGAGCTGGTCAAAAAATGAAGGAATTATCTCTTTTCACTGGATGCCTTATCCCCAACCGGTATCCTGGCATTGAAAAAGCCACAGGTCTTGTGCTTGACAGGCTGGGGGTCAAATGGAGCGAACTTGAAGAGGCTGCATGCTGTCCAGCTCCAGGGATCTACCGCTCGTTCGATAAGATCACATGGCTCACCCTTGCTTCCAGGAATCTCGTGCTTGCGGAAGAAAAGGATACGGACATACTGACAATATGTAACGGGTGTTTCAGTTCGCTGATGGATGCCAACAATATCCTGAAAAACGATGCAGGGCTAAGGAACGAGGTGAACGCACACCTTAAAAAAATAGGAAAGGAATACAGGGGAACGATAGAAGTCAGGCACATAATCGAGTACCTCCACGCTGATATTGGCGTGAAGAAACTTAGAGATGCTATTGAGAAGCCACTTGAGATCAGGGCTGCCGTTCACTATGGATGCCATCTCCTGAAACCCACAAAGGAAAGAAAGCTGGGAAGTGCGGAATGTCCCGTGTTCTTTGATGAGCTTGTGGAGGCTACAGGCGCGACAAGCGTACCCTATGAAGGCAAAACAAGCTGCTGCGGCGCGGGTGGAGGGGTTAGGTCAGCGATGCTTGAAACCTCGTTCAAGATGACAGAGTACAAGCTTGACAGGATGATGAAGGCTGGAGTTGATTGCATTATTGACGCATGCCCCTTTTGTCACTTACAGTACGATGCGGGCCAGGTGGAGCTTAAAAAAGCAGGAAAGGATTTTGACATACCTGTAGTTCACTTTAGCCAGCTTCTGGGGCTTGCACTGGGATTAACACCTGAAGATGTGGGGCTTAACCTGAATGAGATAATTAATCCGGGATTTTTTGAGAAGATTGCCCGGATACAGAAAAAGAATGCTGCCGGAAGATAATTTTCAACAATAGGAGGTAGTGGACAGGCGGGATTGAGGGTGGTGGTGGTGGTATAAAAAACAGTCCGTCCTGCCCACTATAATTCGTATATATACGAACAAACTATATATAGTTTATGGACAGACCTGATTTGAACAGAAAAACTGTTTACTGTCATAGAATGTATAAGAATAGGGAAAGTTAGTTTTACAGGGATATCTCGTTCTTACTCCCCCTGTCACGCGTGACCAACCCGCCATTAGGCTGTTGTACAAAAAGTACGGCGCCTTCATGGGATATACAAAAAAGAATGCACCGGACGATAATTATATAGAAAGGAGTTAGTGGGCAGGTTAGAAGGTGGTGGTATTGAAAAAAAAATTCTTTCCTGCCCACTACAATTCGTATATATGCGAACAAAACTATTTATAGTTTATGGACAGGCTTGGTTTGGACAGAAAAACTGTTTCCAATATCCATCAAAACTTATGAGAATCGGAAAATTAGTGTTACATGGGTCTCTTGTTCTTGCCCCCATGTCACGCGTGACAAACCTGCCTTTAAGGCTGCTGTGCAAAAAGTACGGTGCTTCCCTGGTTTATTCAGAGATGATATCAAGCGAAGCTGTAGTTCGGGAAAACCCCAAAAGCATAGCTCTTGGATTGATGGCGGAAGAGGAGCGCCCGGTGGGGATACAGTTGATGGGTTCTGACCCCCATACACTGCAAAGATCAGCGCTGATACTTGAAAAAATATATAAACCCGATGTCATCGATTTGAATTTTGGCTGTCCTGCTCAGGATGTCATGAGGAGCGGATGCGGAGCTGCTCTGCTAAAGGACAACGGCATTATCAGGAAGATCATTGAACTGCTCACAGGCTCGCTGGATGTGCCTGTTACAGCAAAGATGAGGGTACTTGACAGCATTGACAGAACTGTTGAAATTGCGCGGACTATCGAGAAAGCAGGAGCCTCTGCGATTACAGTTCACGGGAGGACGCAAAAACAGGGTTACTCCGGAACTGTAAACCTGGAAACAATAAAAGCCATCAAGAGCGCCATAACGATCCCTGTTATCGCGAACGGGGACATCAGGGATGAAAAGTCAGCTTGTCATGTGCTTGAATATACGCAATGCGACGGGCTCATGATAGGTCGTGCCGCGGTTGGCGATCCATACATATTCCAAAGGATATTGCATTATATTGAAACAGGAGAGATGCTTCCCCCCAGGACGTTCGATAAACGGCTGGATGATTTTTTTGAGTACGCGAAGTTGTGCCTAAGATATGAAATGCTTGCATACAGCGACATTAAGATAAAAGCGCAGAGATTCCTTAGGAACAGGGCTGACATAAAATCAGTACGTGAACGGGTGAATGGAGCTATGGATATTGATTCTATAATGGAGATCATGGAGCAAGTTAGAGCCGATAAAGAAACCCTTCAAGTAGTCTCTTGATGAGACATCAAATATCCCCCAAATCCTATTGCCCAGAGCAGTATCGGGTATGCTATCATTCTTTCCATCCCGCCCGGACCCAGTTCGAGATAGATTTCAAGACCATACAGAACAAGTGCTGATAAGCTTGCCAATCCCATCAGAACTGAAAAATATGAGAATGGCTCTTTTACCAGTCTGCTTGCGGCGATTGCTGCCAGGGCCCCAAAGAAGAAGGTTATGAATGATACTATCACATGCAGGAAACCAGCGGTCTCAGGGAACAAACCAACGCCAACAGCCCCCATCCCTGAAAGACACATCAATGCTGCAATAATTGAATCATGGAATTCACGCCAGATGAGATAGGAAGATAATATGATAAAAATTCCCTGGATAATAACAGAGGAATTAAATATTAGGGCAGAAGGCTGATATACTATGCATATGGCGCGGCAGGTGGCGCCCAAATCGCTTATGAAATTCCCTGATACGCTGTAACCCGGATAAAGGAACTCTGCCAGGTGTATTCCTATAATGACAATTACTGCTCCTGCGAATAATAACACTCCTGCTGCGCGCTTAAAGTTCATATTACCTTACCCCGCCACAACTGCCGCACTCTCCTCCACAGACACCGGGTATGTCATCTTCTTCACCATCTTCTTGCGTCTTCAGCCTGCTGATTTTTCTTTTCTTTTCAGTGACGATGGCTTCAATGTTGTTCCATTCTAAACTACCTGGTTTGTAATGTTCCTTTATTTTATTAATTTCTCGAATTTCATCTTCAGTTTCTTTGATTTCCTCTTCAATTGACATTATTTTCTCCATTAAAGTATTTGATGTGAACAAACATACATTTATTACAATATCCCTCCAATTTATAACCTTTATGCACGGCTGGACTGGAAAAACCGTAACTATAGATCTGACATACAGCAGCATCACAGAAACAAAGAGCGATACAGTTATTCTTCATTCTTTTATCGGAGGGAGAGGTCTTGGAGTGAAACTGTATTATGATGCAGTTGACCCGTCTATTGACCCGTTAAGCCCTGAAAATATCCTCATTTTTGCAACAGGTCCCCTCACAGGTACTCTCGCGCCTATGTCGGGCAGGCACACCATGGTATCAAAATCGCCCCTGACAGGTACGATATTTGATTCAAGCAGCGGCGGATTCTTTGGTAAAGAATTGAAATTCGCAGGGATCGATGCGCTTATAATTAAGGGAGCGGCGGAAAAACCCGTTTACATATCCATTGAAAACAATGATATTGATATACATCCGGCGGACGGGTTGTGGGGCGAAAACGTCAGGTCATGCAATGATAAACTCTCGCCGCAAGGACGCGTAGCATGCATCGGGCGGGCAGGAGAAAGGCTTGTTCCCATAGCCAATGTGATGAACGAACAATCGCATGCCTGTGGGCGCGGGGGTCTTGGCGCCGTGATGGGTTCAAAGAAGCTCAAAGCGCTTGTGGTAAAGGGAGATAAAAAGCCCGATATAGCAGATGAGTCGGGTTTCAGGATGGCAAGAAATGAAGCCTTGCGGCTTATAAAAGAAGGACCAATGTCATCGAGAGGACTGCATACTTACGGTACGTCAGCGCTTCTTAACCTGCTCAACTACCTGAAAGTAATGCCTACGGGGAACTTCAGGGAAAACGAGTTCGGAGGTGCGGATAAAGTATCAGGTGACTTCATCAAGGAAAATTACGATATCAAGAACAATACCTGCTATAACTGCATGATCGCATGCAGGCATGTTATAAAATGCGGCGCGCTTGAGGGTCATGAGATCCCTGAATACGAGACCCTGTGGGCTTACGGTCCTGATAATAAAAATGCGGATATCGAGGTTGTTATCAGGGCAAACCGCCTGTGCAATGATTACGGGATAGATACGATATCCTCTGGAAGCACGATCGCGGCTTATGCAGAAATAATGGGTGAAGACATAAAGGAATTTTCCGAACTTATCAAAAAGATAGGAGAAAGCGAGGGCATCGGGAAAGAACTAGGGAGGGGTTCAAGAGATCTTGCAAAAGCCCATGGAAAGGATGCTGCGATGCATTCTAAAGGGCTTGAGCTTCCTGGCTATGACCCGCATGGCATGATGGGCATGGCTCTTGCGTATGCCACAAGTAACCGCGGTGGATGTCACCTGCGGGCGTTTACTGTATCGCCTGAGATACTTGGAAAGCCCTCAAAGGTTGACCGCTTCACGTTCTCAGGAAAAGCAGAGCTTGTGCTGAAATTACAAAATGAGATTGCAGCACTTGATTCGCTGGCTCTTTGCCTGTTCGCATCGTTGGCAATGGCTAAGGAAGAATTCGCAGCAATGCTAAGAACTGCTACTGGAGTGGATTATTCCACAGATAAGTACCTGAAATGCGGAGAAAGGATATGGAACCTTGAACGGATGTTCAATATAAGAGCAGGATTTTCGAGAAAGGATGATACTTTGCCTGACAGGTTCTTTGAGAACGGCGGGTTAGACAGGGCGGAGTTTGAGATGGCGCTTGATGAATATTATCTCCTCAGGGGCTGGGATGGGAATGGTGTGCCGACGCGGGAGACGCTAAGAGAGCTGGGGCTGTTATAATAAGTACGAACGTAATGTATATATCCCATAGTATTAATTATAATATTAATTATTTAAACTGATTATAACTTAAAATCCGGGTAATGAATGAAAATGGATGTGAGTTAAAATGAAACAAATACTATTAATTGCACTGTTTGGATTAACAGTTTTAATACCATCTGCTTTTGCGTTAACCGAGATACAAGGAACTGTCCGTGAAATAACAACAGATTATTGGTCTGAAACAAAAAGAATTGGCATTAATGAATATCTTACTTACAGATTCCAGGGACTCAGTACAGATACAGTTAACGTAACCATTGAAGTAGTTAGCGGAGACTCAATAGATACTTTCGTATTGAGTTCTGAGAATTTTACAGATTATCTATCTATGATGCAAAGCGGCAGGGCAAAACCATATAAACCATATTCAACTGGAAAAGGTTTGAATTTAAAATATATCACATACTCATTTAAAGTTCCTGAAGACGGCACATATTATATTGTTGAAGATAATTCATATCTTCCAAATAATGGTGGGTCAGCAGGCAGAAGTGCAGAGGTTAATATAAAATTCGATAAAATCAGATGCTTCGAATGCGAGGGAGCGGCTCTTGAGGCCAGGAAAAGTGAGGAAGCAGCCCGGCAATATGAAGAAGCGCAAAAAAAACTCCAGGAAGAAATGAACAGGAGTAAAGCGCCAGAATCCACTCCCGGATTCGAGATAATTTATTCAATAATGGTTATTGTAGCGGTTTTTATTTCTGGTAGAAAAAAGATATAACTTTCGAGTATTTCGAGTAGTACAAAAGTGGGCACCCCGACAGCAGCATATCTGCGGGGCATGTTCGTGCCGTAACTTGGCTATTTGTTTTAAATAAGGATGTACAGGGACTTATCTCATTCTTTTACTTTTGTTGGCTTCAGCATAAGGTACAAATAATACATTGCCACCAGGATAGTTAAGGCTGAGATAGCTTCCATGACCTCACCAAAATTATTAAGAGGCTGGTAGAATGGGTTGGTTTTTTCAAGAAAAATCCTTCTGAATGCACCTAACAACTTCCACAATAAGAACGGTAAAAATCCTGCGGCTAAAACAAGTATTCTCTTTTTCAAAGGACCCTGTTTTATTATATTATATCCCAGGTCGATTAAGAGAAATATTATGATCGTTATGATCAAAGCTGTTATACCATCCTCTGCAACACGTAAACTTGTAATACTGCTGCAAAGAAAATCCGGACCAAGATTGCATGCCATAACTATACACCCCAGTACATATTTTTAACTACATGATAGTATTTAAAGACACCAAACAACATAATTGTTGAGCCAATGATCCCCAGTAAATATCTGGCGACTTGAGCTTCATAGCTTGATTCAAAGTCAGGAACGATCAATTTGAAACTCACCCTGAGCCCTATTAAAAATAATCCTATTGCGATAATAGTCCATGCCTTTGTACCTGTGTCTTCTCCGAAACTCAATTTTTTTACAAACCTTGCAAACAATGCAGCAAATATTATGCATATTAGCCAGAAGACAGCCTGTGTTGAAGGTTGTATCAGGAAATCTATTATTAAGCTCATTATATTCACCCGCTTGCGGCTTTTAATGACGAGAGAAACTGTGCTGCTATAGTATCTCCTTTTAGCATTTTTACTCTCTCATATAGAACCAGATTGCAATTGTTCTTTAAATCCTGCGATACATCACTTGTTTCCTTTAGTTTAATTTTTGCCATTACCTCAATTGTGGCTCTTGCACCTGGCTCAGAAAAAACATTTTTCAGGTTATCCAGAGCAATATTTAGATACTTTTCTTTTTCCACAGTATCACCCTTTTATATTTTTTATCATTTTCGGTGCACATAAAGATGGCTTTTCTGCCATTTATGTATATTTTATGTATACTATTACTGTCTGATTTTATACACAATTATATAAATATGAGTGTGAACAAATACACATGAATGATCATTTTTGTTCAATCATCCGCTTCCTGATCTCCTGTGCCGCCACCTTCGCATCCTTCTTTTCCCAGGCTCGCCTCACCTGCTTACTGGAAAGGAGCGGCAGCAGTCCTGAGATCCTTACATTCACCAACTCAAGCTTTCCATTAACTTCAGGTATGGGAACAGGAGGTTCTACTTTCCTCTCTGACTTTTCAACGCTCATCGTACGCGACACATCCGGCCTCTCTCTCTCAGACGTGGTCAGGCAAATGATCGCATCCTTCCATTCCTTTGCCCACGGCGCATCTTTTATTTCGGTATGCTTTGCCGCTGTCCTTTTCACACCTATTGCCTTAACGTGGCATGCTTTCTCGCACGCGCCGCAGTATGTGCAGAAATCCCTTACCACGTCTATTTTCTTATCTCTGGGGATTATCCAAGCCTTCGAGGGACAGACATTGAAACAACCGTGGCAGCCAACAGGGTCGCAGCCTTTGAGTTTTTCATCGATGAGCTCTATATCGCCCTCGAAAGGTTTTGTCACCTTTGCTGCATCGTAAGGACAAACTGCCTCGCACCAGCCGCACCGCGTGCACTTGTTATCATCCACTTTGATAGTTCCTGCAAGTTCTGGCGCTTCACCGAAAAACTCTCCCTTCACTTTAATGGCATTCTCAGGGCAGAACGGGACACAGATGCCGCAGTAATCGCACTTTTCGCGGTCAATAAGCAGGTTCTCAAAAGGCACAGGCGCGTCAGCCGTTGATTTCTTCTCAACGAGTACGAAAGCAGGGCAGAGTTCTGCGCACACGCCGCATAAAGTGCATTTCTCCATATCCACTTCTATCTCTCCCTTCCTGCCAGCCTTGAAAGGCGCTACTGCTTCTTTTTTAGGGAATGTGAACTCGACGCTTATCGCTTCTTCGGGGCATGCTTTCTTGCACAGCAAGCATGGAAGGCACTTTTCAGTCCCCGTATTTAAATACGGGGTCTTTATCACCACGCTTGAATCAAGATGCGGGAACTCTGCCAATTCAAGAATGTCCTTATCATTCACCCACATCCTGACCGCTTTTACAGGGCAGAAGGCTGCGCACATGCCGCAGAACGAGCATTTCGTATGGTCAATGATAACAGGCGGCGCATCCATTCCTGTCGCAATTTCTATAAGTGGTCCTGCCTCGATGGCTTTTTTAGGGCATATTTCAATACATATCCCGCATCCATTGCATCGCTTATAATCATAATCAAGGAGTTTTTTAGATTTCCCTGTCTTTTGCGTGTACAGGAAATGCGAATCCCTTACCTCGCTGTCAACCGCTACTTCCAGTTTTTCCTCGGTCATTTCATCACTTGAGTTCGCTTCCTGTCGGACCTATTTCTTTTAGTTGTTCGACATAGTCCTTTACCATCCCGGCAAACTTCCTGCCTTCGCTTGCTGCAATCCATTCTACCCGCAGTCGTCTCCCGTCAAACCCAAGGTCAACGAGCAACCTGGAAAGCACGTTCATCCTCTGCATTGCACAATAGTTGCCTATGGTATAATGGCATTCTCCGGGTCTGCATCCTGCAACAAGCACGCCGTCAGCTCCACGCCGCAGCGCTTCAAGGACAAAAGACGGGTTTACCCTTCCGGCGCACAGCAGCCTGATATTTCGCAAATTGGATGGGTACTGTAATCGCAGGGAACCGGCCAGGTCTGCCGCTGCGTATGAACACCAGTGGCAGAGGAAGCCTATCACAAGCGGAGATTCATGTTTCTCGCTCGTTGCTTCCACTATCTGAGCCATTACCTGGTCATCCGTATAATTCCTGGTCTGAAGCGCTCCATTAGGACACGCCCCGCTGCAGGCTCCGCACCCGCGGCATGCGATCTCATCAACCTCTGCCTTTCCATTTTTTACCTTGATCCTCCCAAGACTGCAAACTGACTCGCATATCCTGCATCCATCACACAACTCAGGGATCACATATGCGCTAGCAGGCTCGATCTCAAGCTCCCCCCGGTGAAGCAGGGCATCTGCCTTTGCAGCGGCAGCGCTTCCCTGTTCTATCGACACCTGTATCTCTTTGGGCCCGCCTGCGCATCCTGCGATGAACACGCCCCTGATATGGGTTTGCACAGGTCTCATCTTGGGATGCGCACTCTGGAGGAAACGATCCGGTCTTGTGGAGAGGTTCAGCATTTTTCCCAGAGACTCAGTATCCTTATTCGCTTCCATGCCAATCGCAAGCACAACAAGGTCACAGGCCTCGTGTACATTCTCTCCTGAGAGTGTATCCTCATAATGAATGATCGTCCTGCCGTCTGATTCCTCAACCTCTGCCACGCGTCCTCGCACGAATGACACTCCCGCTTCCTGAGCCCGGCGGTAGTATTCCTCATACCCCTCACCGCCAGCCCTGATATCGATATAATGTATCGAGACCTTTGCATCAGGGTAAAGTTCTGCTATCTTTACTGCGTTCTTGATAGAAGCCATGCAGCATACTTTTGAGCAGTATGGATTGCCGACCTGTTCATCCCTTGAACCGACGCAAAGGATAAAGCCGACGCGTTTGACATCCGTATTCGTTGATGGAGAAACCACCCTGCCGTGCGTGGGACCTGCTGCGCTTAACATCCGCTCAAGTTCAAGATTTGTTATGACATCTTTATAACGTCCGTATCCGTATTCCTCCTTGCGGGCAGCATCGAAGGGCTGGTACCCTGTTGCAATTATCACTGCGCCAACATTGAACGTGAATTCCTGTGGTTTCTGTGTAAAATCCACTGCTTCTGCCGGGCATGCGAGCCTGCACAGGTCGCAGCCCACGCAGTGTTCGTCAATGCATGCCACAAGAGGGACTGCCTGCGCAAACGGGATGTAAATGGATTTGCGCCTGCCTATCCCGAAATCGAACTGGTTTGGCACATCGATGGGACATACGCCTGCACATATATCTATGCAGCCCTTGCATTTTTTCTCGTCGATATAGCGGGGCTTTTTCACGCCTGTTATTTTAAAATTTCCTGCCCTGCCTTCGATATTCGTGATCTCTGAATACGTGTAAAGCGTGATATCAGGATTATTCTGCACATCCGACATCTTCGGGGCAAGAACGCACAGCGAGCAGTCGTTCGTAGGGAAAACCTCGTTCATCAATGCCATCTTGCCACCTATTGTGGGTTCCTTTTCCACGAGGTACACCTTGATACCCATATCAGCCAGAGACAGCGCAGCCTCGATTCCTGCAACCCCTGCTCCTATAACAAGCACTTCAGATCTCGCGGATACGGTCTTCTTCTCAAGAGGGGATTGCAGCGCGATCTTTGCCACGCCCATTGCCACAAGGTCTTTGGCTTTCTGTGTTGCAAGGCTGCTTTTATCAGGGTGCACCCAGGAATCCTGTTCCCTGATATTGACCATCTCCAGCATGTGGGGATTGATCCCCGCTTCCTTGATCGCTCGTTTGAACGTGATCTCGTGCAGTCGCGGCGAGCATGCTGCCACAACGATGCGGTCAAGTTTATATTCCCCGATATCTTTTTTATCTGGTCCTGTCCCGAATCCCCGCAGGCGAATTGTATGTCGCGGGCAATGGCTACGTCTTTCAATTTTTCAGCATGTTTCCTGACGTCATCGACGTCGATCGTTCCTGCTATGTTCGACCCGCAATGGCAAATGTATACGCCTGTTGGCATTATTAATCGAATCCTTAATGAATATTCATTATATATAAACCTGCGTTTCCGGAGGTATCATCTCCAGAAGCCTGTCAAGAACTGTCTCCACACCATCGCCTGTGAGTGTTGACATGCTCATATCGGCTCCTGAGTCAGTCTTTGATATATCAGTCTTGTTCGCCGCCACGATCATCGGGATCCCGAACTCACTTTTTATCTCCTCAAGCAGGTGCATCTGTTTATCAAGGGTATAACCGCATGTCTCTGACGGGTCGATAATATAAAGTATCACCTTTCCCACATGCTTGAGCGCAGAAATCGCCTGCAGTTCTATCTCGTTCCTTTCTTCAAGAGGGCGGTCAAGAAGCCCCGGAGTATCTATGATCTGGTATCGTATCTTATTCCTTTCGAAATGCCCCACAGCCAGTCCTTTAGTGGTAAATGGGTAAGCGGCTATCTCAGGATGTGCGCTGCTCACAAGAGCCACAAAACTGGATTTTCCCACGTTTGGATAGCCTGCCACAACGATAGCAGGACCTTCGCCTATTTCAGGGAGCTTGCGCAGCTTGTTTCGCGCATCATTCAGGAAGCGCAGGCTGCCGTCGATGCTGTCCACGATGGAAGACATCCTTCCGAACGCCTGTTTGCGGACAACTTTGATATCTTCGGCTTTTCGCATAATGCCAACATATTTTCGCGCAAGCTCGTTTATCTTGGTTCCAGCCCATTGCACAGAGGCAAGGTTCATCTTCATTTCTTCCACTCCCACTATCACGTCTGCAAGTTCCAGATAGAACGGCGGCATATTATCAAAGCTGGGAAATTTTTTAACTATGTGTATCAGGTTATCGCTGAGAATATTCGCAGCGGTCAGTACCATAGATTCCTCCGCATCCAGTTTTGACTTCCTGTCGAGGATGCGCTTCCCGTGCTTGGCGCGGGCTGCACGCTTGTAGGATTTATTGAGGAGTTCCTCAGAGGTGGGAACTGTAGGTATTTTTTCGAAAATCATCAGATACAAGATGCGCTGTTAAGATAAAATGATTATGTACCAGCTCTTCTATTTTTAATTTATTGAACAGGCGATTATTTGGGTATATTCATGCGAAATCCCATGAATATAAATCTATCATACATTCATCATTATAATCATTAGCATAATGACTAACTATATATAATTTGAGTAATAAAATATCTAATGTGTCTCATTACGAAGGCAGGGACGAAGGAACAACTGCGGTAAGGTCGAACAGGAGATGGAGTACTCCTGTTGATATCGGTTCTATTATCATAATATCTCCAAAGGCACACACTTCAAGGTCTGATCCTTCCTGGATAATTCCTGTTGTTACTAATGTTTTTGTCGATTATCCCACGGTAAATTCTACACATCTGACAATGGGCATGAGCTTCAAAAATTTTCTTGCTGGTTTTGGTGAAAAAGGAAAATTCGAATTCATCAAAATCCCAACGATCCTTCGCATGCTCAATATACTTGGTTTGATGGCAGTTTTAAGTTATATGATTGTCATTCTTTTTACCTGGATGTATGCAAATTTTCAGGGTTATGTCTATTTTTCAGCCGGGGAACCTGTATCACTTATTAAATATCCGGAATGGGCGCTGGGGATACTGGGAATTTTAGTCACCGCCAGTGTATTACGCAGGGAACTGGACCAATAAATAGATCGCAGTTAATGCAGATGTGCGAGCCCATCCAATAATTCCGACTTCTCAAATTGCATATTGCATTTAAGGGCTAAAATTCAGCTAATGGACAGGATTAACAGGATTGACAGGATAGATTTTTATAGTTTATCCTGTGAATCCTGTTATTCCGTCTAATTAATGGATGGGTTCCAGATGTGCGAAAGTCTTATAATAATAAGTGCATATAGGCTTAACCCTCATCCTGGAGAACAAAGATGCCAGTCAAACAAAAAGAACCGCTTATTATACATCCTCGCCCAAGTTCCATAGTTGCAGCGCTTTACACATTAAGAGACCTTGAAACAGATGTGGTGATACTGCACGGCCCTCCCGGATGCAGCTTCAAACATGCCCGTCTTCTAGAAGAGGACGGCATGAAAGTCGTTACAACTTCACTTGATGAATCAGGTTTCGTTTTCGGGGGACGCGAAGCCCTTGTTGAGGTGCTGGAAAAGGTCATCAAACTCTTTGACCCGAAGCGAATAGGCATCGTGGGTACATGCGCTTCCATGATAATAGGTGAAGAACTTCATGAAGCAGTAATGGACGTGCAGCCAGATGTGCCCGTGATAGAGGTCGAGGTGCATGCAGGATACAGGGACAACACAAAAGGCGTAATAATCGCCCTTGAATCCGCGCTCGCAGCAGGCATCATCAGCGAAGCGGAATTCGAACGGCAGAAAGCGCTATTAAAGGAAGCCACGATGGTCGAGAAGCGCCACGGCGCTGCAAGTAAGGAATATCTTGCTCCAAGCAGGGGCGACCTGAAATACAAGGTGGCAGAGAGATTGATAGAACTTATAAAACAGGGGAAAAAAGGTATTAACATCCTTAACGCCAAGAAAGAGACTGCCTTCATGTTCGCAGATATTAACCTTGCAGTGGCACAGGTCGCAGAAAAGTTCGGGTCAGTTTCAAACATCGTAAATATGGCGAATCTTGACGAGAATCTCGGATTACCTAAGAACCGCAGGAATGCGCGGGAAATAAATGCCGACCTCAGGAAAGCAGGTATGGAAATGCATCACATCATCGGAGGACTGGACGAATATCCAATAGCTGGAAATACTGCCAGCCAGATAATCGGTGAAAAATATGCTGATTATGATTTTGCAGTGATAACAGGCGTGCCCCATGCGCTTCCGATGGATAACATAAAGAACATGGAATTATTCTCGATAACCAACGGTCCCCGCCAGGTCGTCCCGCTAAAAGAGATGGGGCATAAACACGTCGTGGTTGAGATAGACCTTCACCCCAAAACGCTCGGAGTGAACCACATAGTAGAATCGGAATTTGGCGCAACATTGCGGGAGCTGGCAAAAGATGCCTAAGCAGATCGCGATATACGGAAAAGGCGGCATCGGGAAATCAAGCACCGCATCAAATGTTGCGGCAGCATGCGCAGATGAAGGCTACCGCGTAACGATAATCGGATGCGACCCAAAGAGCGACTCATCCATCACGCTCCTTCGCGGCAGGCGCATTCCTACTATTATGGATCTGATGCGGCAGGGTGAGGACATAAAGGAAGAGGATATCGTTTTTTCAGGTTACAAAGGTGTGAAGTGCGTGGAGATAGGAGGACCTGAGCCGGGCATAGGCTGCGCAGGAAGAGGAATAATCGTTGCGATAGGGCTCCTGAGGAAAATTTCAAAGGCAATAGAAAACGCAGACCTTGTGATATATGACGTCCCGGGCGATATCGTATGCGGAGGATTTGTTGCGCCCGTCAAGAAAGGGCTGGTGAACGAAGCTTACGTTCTTACCTCTGGCGAATACATGCCCCTTTATGCAGCAAATAACATCTGTAAAGGGCTTTCCCGCCTTGATATGACTCTCAACGGCGTTATCTGCAATTCGCGCGGCGCGCCGAACGAGGAAAAAATAGTTGCCGAATTCGCAAAAGAGATAGGGAGCCAGCTGCTTGCATTTATCCCGAAGGATGTTCTGGTGCAGACATGTGAAAGGGAAGGTTTTTCTGTTATTGAAAAGGCGCCGGATTCGGCTATTGCAGACGTTTACAGGAAGCTTGCAAAGGCAATAATGGCAGATAAGGATGCGAAAATCGCTGTGCCTCTTGATGATAAAAGGTTGAGAGAATTGACAAATCTATAATAAACCGCAGATTGAATAAACCACTGAATGATTAAACCGCAGATGAACGCAGATGAACGCAGATTAATTTTCAGGCAGCCGGATAGAACACGGATGATACGGATTGGACGGATTTTCACGGATATATTGATCCGTGCGCATCAGCGTCATCCGCGCAATCCGTGTTCCGATATCAATAGCATCAGGACTCACATTTCATGACAGACTTACTCGACATCCCCAGAATACTCATAGCAGGAGACCGCTCTTCAGCCGGAAAGACCACCATCTCTATCGGAATAATGTCGGTGCTGCGTGATATGGGATATAAGGTTCAACCCTTTAAGGTGGGACTTGACTTCATCGACCCGAGCTACCATACTGAAGTTACCGGCAGGTATTCGCGAAACCTTGACGGCTACCTGATGACAGAGGCTGCACTGCGTGAGGTATATTCCCATGCCGTTAATGGCGCTGATATCGCTATCATCGAGGGCGTGCGCGGGCTTTATGAAGGGCTTTCTGCAACAAGCGACATCGGCAGCACTGCGCAGATAGCCAAGCTTCTTGACTGTCCTGTTATCCTTGTCATCAATGCAAGAAGCATCACCCGAAGCACGGCTGCGCTTGTATCGGGGTATAAGTCGTTCGATCCTGAGGTAAATATTGTGGGAGTGATACTGAACAACATCGGAAGCAGCAGGCATGCACAAAAGGCAAGGGAGGCAATCGAGACTTATACGGGCACTCCCGTTATCGGTGAGATACCCCGCAACGATTCCATGAAGATATCAATGCGGCATCTCGGTCTTATCCCCGCGCTTGAGGGAAGGCGAAAAGTGGCTGGTTTTGATGAGAATCTCGGTTTGATAAAGAATATTATCAGGGAAGGCATCGATATTGACAGTTTGTTATCACTTGCCGCTACCGCGCAGCCGCTTTTAAAACCGAAAGAGGATATTTTCAAACCCGCTCTCTCACAAAACACTGTACGCCTTGGCGTTGCGCTTGACGAAGCATTTAATTTCTACTACCGCGACAATCTTGACCTGCTTGAACTTGCAGGCGCAGAGCTTGTTTATTTCAGCCCTGTGAACGACAACGCCCTTCCTGATGTCGATGGTCTGTATATCGGCGGAGGCTACCCTGAATTATTCGCGCAGGAACTTGAAGATAATGAGAGCATGAGGCACGCCATCAGCCAGGCTTCTGCTGAAGGTATGCCCATATATGCAGAATGCGGAGGGCTCATGTACCTTACTCAGGAGATAAAGACTGATGTTACAGGAACAGGGAAACATCATATTGCAGATATGAAAGGCGGAACATTCAGGATGGTCGGCGCGCTTCCGGGAAAAACGCTTATGGGGCACAAAAGGGTAGTGAGCTACAATGTGGGGCGTTTTGTTAAGGATACCGTCATAGGAAAGGCAGGAACTTCCTTCATAGGGCATGAGTTCCACCATTCAGAGATCGTGGATATACCGGAAGATACTGTGTTTGCTATAAGGCTTGACAGGGGAACGGGCATCAAGGGCGAGCTTGACGGAATGCTTGTTATGAATACCATGGCAGCGTATGCCCACCTGCATGCAGCCTCTTATACGGGGTTTGCAGGTTCGTTCACGGATTTCATAATATCACACTCTTCCACTTTGTAACAGTGGAATAAAAGACTTTTAAATTAAACTGATGGATAAATATATATTCATCACATGCATTACTATTATGATTATACAAGTTCAAAAAATTGGATTTGAACTTAAAAACGGGTAAAAACGATAAAATATATTCCGGCATCTCTGCCGGATTGCATGAAAATTGCATTGTTAATAAGGTGTTGAAGGAGCAAGAATATGAATAAGGTTATAACCCGAATAAAGACGACACGGCGCAGTTTTATGAAAGGCGCCGTAGCTCTTGGCGCTGCTGCTGCGTTTGGAGGATATGCAGGACTTACGAAATACACGCCTGCAAATCTGTTCCAGACCGCACGCGCGGCAGAGGCAGGAGAAGAAAAGCTTGTTAAGACGATCTGTCCCCACTGTTCTGTGGGATGCGGAACACTCGGCAGGGTTGTGGATGGCGTGTTCGTGGGTCAGGAAGCATGGACTGATAATCCCTTGAACCTTGGCGGCATGTGTTCCAAGGGAGCGACCATCAAGGATATAGTCGTCTCTGAGAAGCGTCTCAAGTATCCGATGGAAAAGGTCGGTGGCGCATGGAAGCGCATCACCTGGGACGAAGCCATAAACAAAATAACAGGCAAGATGAATGAGATAAAGGAAAAATACGGCACCCGACTCCGTCATGTTCCTCGGCTCGGCAAAGACAACGCTTCATGAATCCTACCTTCAGCGCAAGTTCGCAGCATTCTGGGGCAGCAATAACGTAGACCACCAGGCAAGGATATGCCATTCAACAACTGTCGGAGGTCTTATCCCGACATGGGGACACGGCGCTCAGACAGATAATTATAACGACCTGCGGCATTCAAAGTGCCTGTTCTTTATAGGTTCGAATGCAGCCGAGGCACATCCTGTAGCAATGCAGCATGCACTCATTGCAAAAGAAAGGGGTGCGAAGATAGTGGTTGCAGACCCGAGGTTCACAAGGACGGCCTCAAAGGCTGACCTTCACATACGCCTTCGCCCGGGCACTGATATACCTCTGATACTTGGAATATGTAATGTGATAGTGAACAATAAATGGCATGATAAAGCATTTATTGAGGCGAGGACGCATGGATTTGATGAGTTCTGGGAAGTGTGCAAAGACTACACGCCTGAGCTTGCAGAAGACATAACAGGTGTACCTGCCGATAAGATCAAAGAGGTAGCCCGTATGTTTAAGGAAAACGGTCCCATGGCAATTATCTGGTCGATGGGCGGCACACAACACTCAGTAGGAAGCCAGAACATCCGCAGCTATGCATTACTCCAGTTGATCCTTGGATATGTAGGAAAATCGGGCGGAGGCTGTGCGGCTCTTCGCGGTCATGATAATGTCCAGGGAACCACAGACATGGGATGCCTGTCACATTACCTGCCCGGTTATCAAAGCGTAAGCTCCGAACCTGCATGGAAGATGTGGTGCAACATCTGGGGTATCGGATATGACGATATGATAAAGAGGTTTGCCAGCAAAGAACTCATGCTCAGGAACGGTATGACCGATTCGCGCTGGTACGAAGGCGCCATCAGGGATGACATAAACCAGCCAAACCGCATCAAGATGGTCATTGTGTGGGGACACAGCCTGAATTCCATAACCCAGATGAAGAAACAAAAGAAAGGTCTGGAAGAAGTGGAGATGATAGTTAACATCGATCCGAGAGCCACCATGGCATCCTCCCTGCCTGAGCGCAAGGACGGAATAA
This sequence comes from Methanobacteriota archaeon, assembly GCA_963793805.1. Taxonomy (GTDB): domain Archaea; phylum Halobacteriota; class Methanosarcinia; order Methanosarcinales; family Methanoperedenaceae; genus Methanoperedens. The sequence goes on along the minus strand of CAWCBK010000023.1, from coordinate 8,035 downwards.
TAATCCTCCCTGCGGCGACCGTTTTGGAAAAAGAAGGGATGGTGGTAACAAGCGGCAGGTCGGCGCAATGGAGGTATAAGGTAATAGACCCGCTCTTTGAGAGCAAATCTGACCTTGAGATAATGAAGCTTATGGCTGATAAGCTTGGTTTTGGGCAGTACTTCACATACAGCAATCTTGACGATATATATACCAAAGAGATATGCAAAGGCGTCCGGAGTATCGGAATGATGGGCAGGACGCCTGAGAGGATACGAAAGCATATGGAGAACAGCGGTACATTTGACCCTGAGAATATAAGGGCAAGGGGCGGCCCATGCGATGGCGAATATTACGGACTTCCATGGCCATGCTGGGACGAAAAGCATACGGGCACACCTATCCTGTGGGATGATAGCAAACCGGTAAGTGAAGGAGGGCATGACTTCCGCGCCCTTTGGGGCGACAAGGTGGCTGACAACAAGTACAAGAAGCACGTAGGAGAGAGCATGCTCAAAGCAGTCGGAGGAAAAAAAATGTACTCAAATGCTGCAGGTGTTAACTATGCTCTTGATACGACGGGAGAGGCTGTACAGCTTGCGCTTGCTGCCGGAGACCCGCCCACAGGAAGGGGAAGGGCAAGGTTCTGGGCATGGGACCTGACAGACCCGGTACCCAGGCACAGGGAACCTATCGAAAGTCCCAGACCAGACTTGATAGCAAAATACCCAACTTATGAGGATAAAGATAAAACATACTACCGTGTACCCTGCGAGTTCAAGACAGCACAGAATCCTGAACTTGTCAAGAAGTACCCAATCATCCTTACAACAGGCAGACAGGTGGAGCACATGGGCGGCGGCGCCCAGACAAGAGGAAGCAAGATACTAGTGGAGATCCAGCCTGAAATGTACGTCGAGATCAATCCCTCGCTCGCAGGGAACATCGGAGTGAAGGAAGGCGATATGGTATGGGTCGAATCGAACCAGGGCAAAGTCAGGGTCAAAGCGAAGATAACCGAACGCGTCAATGAAAAGACCGTCTTCATGCCCTATCACTGGGCAGGTGTATTTGAAGGCGAAAGCTATGAGAACAGATATCCTGAAGGGACTGCTGAATATGCACATGGCGATTCCTGCAATATAGTGACCGCACCCGGTTATGATGAGATCACTGCGATGCAGGAAACAAAGGTCGGGCTCTGTAAAGTGTATAAGGCGCAGGGAGGTTAGAACATGCCAACCAACAAATTCTTACTTGATACCTCAAGATGTATAAGATGCACCGGATGCGAGGCTGCATGCAAGCAGTTCAATGAGGTGCCAAAAGGCATACGGAGGCTGCGGGTCGTGACCATAAATGAAGGTGTGCCAGGTGAGACCAATGTTCCGATGCCGTGCATGCACTGCACCAAACCCCCCTGTCTGTCAGCCTGCCCCGTGGCGGCGATATACAAGAGAGAGGACGGCATAGTGCTTGTCAACAAGGATAAATGCATAGGCTGTGGCTACTGCCTGTATGCATGTCCGTTCGGAGCACCCCAGTTCCCGGATACGGGTCTCTTTGGTTCAAAGGGCAAGATGGACAAATGTACTTTCTGCGTTGAACCTTTCGAACAGAAGGATGAAAACGGAAATTTGATACAGAGAGAGGCAAAACCCAGGTGCGCTGCGTTTTGCGGAACGAAAGGACTCCTTGCCGGAGATATAGATGCGATAACTGAAGTATATAAGAAGAGAATAGCTGGAAAGCTGCCGACTGGCGCGGTTCCTGATGTGGCTTAAGGTGAATTATGGTTGAGATGAACGAGAAAAAAATCATACAGGCTTCGTTAGTGGTATCTTTGATGATCCTGGCCGCCGCGGCTGTTTTTTTGCATACTGTCAAAACACCTGGCATAAGCAGGATCCCGATGCAGGAAATATATTCACAGGGGATCGCCCTTAACTTCTATGTGACTTACATTCTGCCCATAGTGATCGTACTTGCTATACTATTCATTGCAGGATTGTCCACCTTTGGCCTTTACCACGAAGCAACAAGAGAACAGCTTGGGACAAGACCCCTTTTTATCAGGCTGATTGATTGTTTGAAACTGAAAAGAAAGGAGAATTAGATATGGGAGAAATCAGGCGTTTCAGCAGAAGCCAGATCGCTATCCATGCAATTGCCGCTTTTAGCATACTTGTACTTTACATAACCGGGCTTCCAATTACGTTCCCTGACCAAGTCGGCTGGATTCCTGCTCTTCTGGGGGGATATCCTGTGACAATGTTCATACACAGGATAGCAGCAGCAGGTTTCATAATAACAGGTGTTTACCTGGTAGTATATCACGGGCTATATGATGTGTTTATAGGCGGGTCATTTTTCACTGATGTATGGCCAGGGATAAAAGATATCAAGGATGCTGTCAACGACACAAAACACATACTCAGATTATCCTCTGATAAGCCTCCCAGGTACGGAAAATACAGCTGGGTAGCAAAAGCCGAATTCTGGAGCTTTTTCTCGGAAGCTTTCATATTCCTTGTAACTGGAAGCATATTGTGGTTCTCATGGCAGTCGCTGGCATTCATGCCGCCCCAGTATCTTCTTACGGCGCGATATCTCCATGCCGGATTTGCAGTTATAAGCATATGCGGTGTTGCATTCCATTCTTATATGGTGCATTTTAATCCTGAGAAATTCAGGATAGACAGGTGCATATTCACAGGTTTCATACCCGAAGATGAGGTCAAAGAAAAGTATCCGCAGTGGCATGAAGAACTAAAGAGAGGTGACAGGGTTGATGCAGAATAAAATAAGGTATAGCGGCGCTGTTGTAGTTGCGATAATCTACATCAGCTTCATAGCCGCGATATTGAAGATACAGAACCCTGTGGTACAGGCATTCGTGACCATCGGGATCAATATTGCGCTTCTCTTTGTGATCGTGAACATTGGAGCACTGCTATATGGTATAATCACACGAAATCGCAGGGAAGCGAACTGATACAATAAAGGTGGGAGTAAATAATGAAAACCGGAATTTTTCTGTGCACATGCAGTGGAACGATTGACATTGATTTCAAGAAACTAAAGGATTCGATAAATGTTGATCATGTTGAAGTTCATGAAATGTTATGTCAGGAACCTGAAAAAATAAACCAGGTATTTGATAGAAAGGCATTATCCCATGCTCTTGTCGCATGTACCTCAAAGAAGGAGGTTTTCGAATCGCTTGACCTTGATATTTCCTTTATTAACCTGAGGGAGCACTGCGGCTGGGTGCACGAAAGGGAGGAAGCTACGGAAAAAGCTGCTGCGCTATTACGCGCAGCGATAAAATGTCCCCGGGATGGAAGGACGAGACTAATTGATGCAGGAAAGGATGTCCTTATCATCGGACCGGCATCATCCGCCATTAAAATTGCGCAGCGCATGTCCGGGTGCGCAAACATCCGGCTCCTGATAACTGAACCCTGTGACTTTAGCGCAGGCACGGGGGTCAATATTTTAACAGGCATGGTTAAAAAAATAGAAGGCGGTCCCGGGGATTTCAGGGTAAATATCCTGAAAAATCCTGTTTCAAGCGAGGACTGCATTTCATGCGGGAAATGCCTTTATGTCTGCCCTAAAAATGCAATAGACCGGTATCCTGTATATTCTATTAACGAAAAATGTAACAGGTGCGGGAAATGTTATGATATCTGTCCGGTGCAGGCTATCGATTTTGAGGATAATATCAAAACCTTGAGTACCGGACAGGTGCTGGCTATCGGGAAAAATGCCATCTATCCTGATGAGAAAAAAGGTTTTTACATCACAAGTATCGGTAATGATGTTGAAGAGACAGTCAGTCTTGCCCTTCCTGCTGCCATGGATATCATAGCGAATACCGGCGGCATAGAAAGAGATGCACCTGCTAAAGCTAAGCTGGAAGGCTGTGCAGCCGGAAAAAGCGGTTTTAGGGGATGCACCCTGTGCGAAAAAGCCTGTAGTCACGGCGCCATAATCAGAAAAGACGATAATATCACATTCGATGAAATATCATGCACAGGATGCGGCGCATGCGCTTCAGTGTGCCCCATGTCACTTTTCAGGATTGAGGACGATATTTATGGCAAGATGGAATATCTCCTAGGTGAATATTTACCTGCGAATTCCAGGCGAACTGCAAAAACCCGCAAGATAATCATGTTCACATGCGAGCATAGCATTCCTCTGCTCGATAAATCTGGGGAACAGATGATAAAATATCCTGCAGTACTTCCCCTTTTTGTCTCTGACCTTGCGCGGGTCTCGGAAACTCATATCTTCAGGGCTTTTGACCTGGGAGCAGAAGGTGTGATAATGCTGGGATGTGATGAATGTGCGGGTCATGCCAGTGAACAAGCTTACGGATTTGCTGAGAGGATACTTGAAGAATTCAAACTTGTCGATCGCTTAGGCTTTGTAATAAATAACAATGATGTGAAAAGTTTCACAGGATATGTAAGATCTTTCAATGAACGTATCTCTCCTCTACCGCCCGGTAAACATAAACCTGTAAAATTAATGAACGCTTCAAATCGCCGTATCCTGATTGAACTTATCGCGTCGTTAGCCGCAAAGACAGGCATTAATCCCGCAACTCTGATCGAGGATATGACTGCGCCTTTTGCAGACATTTCCATCGGCGAATCGTGCACGGTCTGCGGAGCCTGTACAAGCATGTGCCCCGCGGACGCGCTCATAAAAGAAAAGGGAAGCATATCATTCATATACGGGAACTGTATTGCCTGTGGGCTTTGTGAAAAGGCATGTCCTGAAAAAGTGCTCAAAATGTGTAGGGCGCTTGATATGGAAAGACTGAGCAATGCCGTCCCGGCTACCCTGTTCAAATCCGAACTTCAGGTATGCGCTTCATGCAATAAGCCCTATATGACACAGGCTGCCTTTGACAGGATGGCGAATTCATTTATAGAGAACGTGAGAGGCGACCTCAAACCAGGGGAGCAGGTTGAGCTGATCAAACACCAGGTGGAACTGCTTAAGTACTGCGAGAATTGCAGGCCAAAACGTGCGATATTAAAAATGGAGATGCTGGCATGATAGATGAAATATTCAGGGCAAGGGGGAACTTCTATGCATTCCTGTCACGTATGTTCGTGGAGGAGCCGCCATTTGAACTGGCAGAAGACATAGTGAGCGGAAAAATCCGGTTCCTGCAAACCACTTCGTTAAATCGTGATTTTTCCGAAGGGCTATTTCTCTTTGAGAAATTCGCAAAGGGTAATAATGCATCAGATATTTATGAAATGATGTGCAGGGAATTTACCCGGCTTTTTATAGGCCCAGTCCCGGCAATGTTCCCTTATGAATCAACCTATATTGACAGTTCAATGATGGCAATGTCACTGCTTAAGGTCAAAGAAGAATACAGGAAAGCAGAACTTAAGAGAGTTCAGGATTATCATGAACCAGAAGACCATATTGCAATGGAACTGGGGTTTATGAGCAATCTATGCTCAAATAATACAAGAAATTCAATGGGAATGCAGAGGGATTTCTTAAAAGACCATCTTTCAAAATGGGCGCCGGCATTTTGCGATGAACTATGTGAAAAAAGCACTAATGATTTCTTCAGGGGAATTGGAAAAATTACAAAGGGATTCCTGATATCAGAAATGGAACTCCTGGATGAACTTCATGAAGGTAAAGGTTAAATAATAAAAGACCAAACTATTATATAATCATGGGAACCCAAGAACTGATCTTGATATTGATCGTCATTCTCTTCCTGTTCGGACCTTCAAAACTCCCTGAACTGGCGCGGTCCCTCGGAAAAGCAGCGGGGGAATTCAAGAGAGGCTCAGAGAGAAACCGAGCTTGATATAAAAAGAATTGATAGTCCGTTAAATGATAAAGATACAAAGATTCATAATCTGGCAATCGAAATGGGTATAGATGTCAAAGATAAGACAACTGAACAGCTGGTTGAAGAAATACGTTTCAGGATAAGGTCAAAGGAGAAATTAAATATGAAAACAGCAGGTGCATAATATGGCTCTTCCAGGGGGCCCGGAACTTTTATTGATCGTAGTGGTAATAATAATATTATTCGGCGCAGCCAAGATCCCGGAACTTGCCCGCTCGCTCGGTAAAGCAACCGGGGAGTTTAAAAAAGGACAAAAAGAGATAGAGCGCGAATTAACAGACGTAGAAAAATCCATCAAGGAGACACCTGCTGAAAACAGACCGTCCAAAATAAAACAGATGGCTCGCGACCTTGGGATTTCGACTGAGGGCAAAACCGAGGAACAATTGCTGGACGAAATCCAGAAAAAAATGCCAAAAGTAAAATCTGAAACTTAAATATAATATAAATAGATAAATAGTTAAACAAAACAGAAAAAAATAATAAAAAATAGAAATTTCTATTTTTTCTTTGATTTCTCTTTTATCAGGAACTTCAGCAGATCCTTGCTCAATCTGGTTTCTCTTCCCAGCCTGTCAAGCACCGCCTGTTCAGATGAACCGCCTGCCTTGAGCTCCTGCATTCGTTCAAAGACCTCTGGTTTTATCTCAGAGTATTCATTTATATCTTTCCTGTGTCCCCATACATCGCCTTCAAGCAGCGAAATATCCTGCATTTCAAGGAACATCCTGGTGGAGTTGGAAATCGTTTTTATATAGGAACTTGGAACATGTATTGCCTTTACATTGGGACATGCCTGCACAAGTGAAAAAATGTCCTTGTTTGACGGTCTGAATGCAAGATGTATTATTTTTTCACTCGATCCGAGCGAATTGATCTCTTCTTTCGAGCTAACTACTCTGATTCTCATAATATATTACCTCCTGTTGTTACCGTAACGTTTTTTTTATACTACGTTACGTCTCCACTGCCGTAGAATTTTCACATAGTATAAGGTTGCTACAAAAACTTATACAATCTAACACTATAAATAATTTGCTAAAATGAAAGGATATTTCGAATGAGGTTTGTGCCAAACAATTATTCGAAATATCTTAAATTAATTTTTCATTTCTATTTTTCGCAGCCAGGTTCGCTATCCTTGCAGCAAAGGCTCCAGCAACGAACCCTGCATCTATGTTGACTACAGACAGCACAGAGCAAGATTGGAGCATTGAAAGAAGAGCTGCCTCACCTTTTCCGCCTGCCCCATACCCTGTGGATACAGGGACACCAATGACAGGCACATCAACAAGGCCTGCGACTATCGCAGGGAGTGTCCCCTCACGTCCCGCTGCTACCACAATTGCATCTACACCGCCTGACATAAGTTTACCCAGTTCAGGGAAAAGCCTGTGTATCCCTGCTACTCCAACATCATATAATGTAATGACCATGCAGCCCATCTCAACGGCGATCTCCTTTGCTTCTTCTGCCACCGGAATATCGGCCGTTCCCGCGGAGATAACACCGACTCTCCCTCCTGTTTTTTCAGCAGTAGCGCCTAACACAGCGACCCGCGCTCTCTCTGACCATCGGATATCCATGCCTGTCTCTTCTGCCAGGACACGCAGCGCCTCGTACTTTTCATCGCTTGTTCTTGTGATTATAGATCTGCCTTCGTTCTTTAATTGCACCCGCGCTATGGATACAACGTCCTCACATGTCTTGCAGTCAGCGATGATCGCCTCAGGGATGCCAGTGCGTTTTGCCCGGTGAATGTCCAGCTTTGCTATGTCGGATAAATCCATATACTAAAATAATCCTGCATATAGATTATTCTTATGCTTCATAAAAAGAAAGTTATGAATTAGAAAAAAAAGCCCGGCAATACCCTCATTGCCGGGCCGCGCCTTTATTTAGATTTTAAATCTTCAGTTCCTTGTCTTTATAGTTGCAAGAAACTCCATATTCGCACGCACGCACTTCTTCCCATGTTTTGTTGATGATGCGCGTGACGCAGTCGATCTGTGAGTGTTTGCATTTCATATTTTCAAACGATCTGGTCGATTATTGACCCGTTAAGTGCTCCCTTTACCATGGGAACCCTGGTTTTCATACCTGATGCAGGAGAACTGTTTGCGAAAGGTGTTTTTTCACTGCCCGGACCCATTA
>CAWCBK010000022.1:0-10188 GCA_963793805.1 Methanobacteriota archaeon | reverse complement strand
CACAATATCTTTTCCCTTCATCGCAAAAGCCTCAAGCCTCATGGCAGGCTCACCTTCATATGTCCTCTCGCTGCATAATCCAAGGAGTGCTGAGATAGAGTCCAGTACCCTGCCTGTGCTTGACGTAAGAGGCGAATTGAACCTTGTTTCTATTTGCTTTAAAAGAATGTTCAACTCATCCATTCCAAAGTAAGGTAAAAATATTCCCGAAAGCTCATTTTGATCATATTTCCTGGATAATACGCCTGCGGCAAAACGCAGAGGGTATTGTGCAGATAAATCCCCCCCTGGCATCAATTGAGGCATAAGGCTTCCGTTTCTCTCAAAACCACCATCGATCGTTATGATCTCCCCTCCCCAGACAGTTCCATCATTACCATATCCAACACCGTCTGCTGCAATGCATACCATTTTTTCCTTGTTGCTCTCTGCCTTAAGAGACGCTGAATGGGCAAAATGATGCTGGCATTTGATAAGGGGCACGGCAAGTTTTTTGCTTAATTCCAGCCCCAGGGCTGATGTATTGAATGAAGGATGCATATCCACTGCAATTGCATCGGGTTTATCTACTCCTGTCAATTCCATCAGGTTATGAACAGCAGATTCAAGGTATTCAAGCGTTCCTGGTTTTGTGGTATTACCGATATACTGCGTTAGAAAAGCTTTATCTTTTTTCATTATGCATGCTGTTACATCCAGTTCCGCGCCAAGGGACAGCACGGTCATTTTTGTATCTTTTACCTTGATAGGCAAAGGCACAAAACCCCGCGACCTCCTGATATGCGATCCTTCATTGCCTATGACCTTGAGGACAGAATCATCGCATCTGTTTTTAATAGTTCTATTATGCAACAGGGTGAAATCGGCAAACAATGAGAGAATATCCTCGTTATCTATTGCCATAGGTTCGCCTGGCACGTTAGCCGAGGTCATCACGAAAGCCGGCTGCTTTGAATAATGGAGCAATAGATGATGCATGCCTGAATAAGGAAGCATGATACCTATACTGCCAAGACCCGGAGAAATACGCCCGGATAGCTTGTTTTTTTTAGAAAGAAGTACAACAGGTCTTTGAGGGGATAAAAGAAGCTTTTCCTCTTTTTCACAGATGTATGCGATCTTATGCGCCTCGCCGATGTCCCGTGCCATAATTGCAAAAGGTTTCCAGGGTCTTTTTAAAAGCAAGCGCATCCTCTTTATTGCATCACTATCAGTAGTGCGGACGCAGAGATGTGTTCCTCCTGTTCCTTTTATAGCAACTATTTTCCCACCATCCAGCGCAGCTGCCGCATCCTTAATTGGATTTTTTGACAGGGTATTCTCCTTTCCTCTGTAAAGCTCATATAAAGGACCGCAATCTGGACAGCAGATGGGTTCAGCCCTGAATCTCCTTTCCATGATATCGAGATATTCCTGCCTGCAGGCATCGCACATTTGAAATCCGGACATGGTTGTGTTTTCTCTATCATAAGGCAGGGATTCGATTATAGTGAAACGCGGACCGCAGTCTGCACAGACTGTGAAAGGGTACAGGTATCGCCTGTTTTCCCTATCAAATACCTCGCTGAAGCAGGCATCGCACATGGCGACATCAGGAGGCATTACAGAACCGGATTCGCCATGTTTTTCACTTTTTAAAATCTGGAAATCTTTGAAATTTTTCTCTTTACAGGGCTTTATTTCAATATCAGTTATTCTGGAAAGCGGCGGACTGTTATTCTTAATGGTATCCAGGAACTTTGAGATTGCTACTCCGCTTCCTTCGATTAGAAGCTCAACGCTGTTACTTGAATTTTTTATATAGCCCCGGACATTATATTTTTTCGCCGTCCTATAAACAAAGGGGCGAAATCCAACACCCTGAACAGTACCGCTGATTGTTAATTTAAACTGAGGCATCAAAATACCATCTCATTGAAAGATTAAATAGAATCCGCCCAGCCTAATCATTAAATACTGGAACTTCCTTTTCTGGTAACATGCAAATTCTCTTATCTCACGGCGCTGGCGGGGAACTGATGAACAGGCTTATTGCAGATTCCATATTGAAAAATCTTTCTGTCAGGAATCTTGGGGAAGTGGGGTTATCAGACCTTGATGACGGCGCATCCATCTCAATAGGCGATAAAGAGATCGTAATAAGCACGGACAGCTACATTGTTTCACCGATATTCTTCCCCGGCGGGGATATCGGTAAGTTAGCAGCATGCGGTACTATAAACGACATCTCCATGATGGGAGCAAGACCCATCGCCCTTTCTCTTGCTATTATCATCGAGGAGGGTTTTGAGACCTCAGAACTTGAACGCATAATCCGGTCCATGGATGAGATCTGCAAAAACACAGAAGTACCCGTAATCACCGGAGATACCAAGGTGATGCAGAAAGGAAAAATTGACAGGATAGCGATCACTACGACAGGAGTGGGAATAGCAGAGCGCGGGAAAGTTATAAAAGACGCAAACCTCTCACCCGGAGATAAAATAATACTGAGCGGGACAGTGGGCGACCATGGCGTTTCCTTATTATCCTTCAGGGAGGGGTTCGGTTTTGAGACAACACTTCAATCAGATGTTGCGCCTTTATGGCACATGGTTGAGAAGGCGATGGAAGTCGGAGGAATAACAGCCATGCGCGACCCGACAAGAGGCGGAATCGCATCCACTCTTAACGACTGGGCGCACAAAAGCAATACCGGAATAATAATCTATGAGGAAAAAATACCCCTCCTGCCTGAAGTTGCTGCTGCATCGCGCATGCTGGGTATTGATCCGTACACGGTTGCCAGTGAGGGAAAAGCCGTAATTGGCGTAAGAGCTGATAAAGCCGGGGAGATGCTTTCTGTGCTTCGCAGCACCGAGCAGGGGAAAAATGCTGAGATTATCGGCGAAGTCATAAACAAATACAATGGCAAAGTGATACTTGAAACAATCGTAGGCGGAAGAAGAATCATGCAGCCGCCGGTTGGCGACCCTGTGCCAAGGGTCTGTTAGGTATATCTATAAGCGATATTGCACGTCCCCTCGCTTGAGACCATGCATGCACCAACTGGATTATCGGGCGTACATGTTTTGCCGAAAAGCTCACAATCCAGGGGATTTGAAAGCCCTTTGAGTATATTTCCACAAAGCGGGCAATCTATACCGCATGCTTCACCATCTGTTAATTCAAAATCAAACCTCTTCTGTGCATCGTATTCTGAAAACTCATATCTTAGTTTTAGAGACGCATCAGGGATTACCGGCAGCCCTCTCCATTCTTTACTGCATGGTTCAAAAACCTCATTCATCTGTTTCTGAGCGTTAATATTACCTTCCGGTTTTACAGCTCTGGCATATTCATTTTCCACTTCAGCAGTATTGTTCTTAAGCTGCCTTAATATCATAAAAATCGACATTAAGACATCCAGAGGCTCGAATCCTGAGATTACCTGGGGGATATGGTATTTCTTGCTCAGGGGTATGTAAGGAGAAAGCCCGATAATCGCAGAAACATGACCCGGGTCGATGAAGCCGTCTATATCGTATCCGCCTTTTAACAGGAAATCCATTGCTGGCGGAACGATCCTGTGAGAACAGAGGACGCTGAAATTACCGGGCGGGTTTTTCCGCAGGACATGCGCGGTCATCGGTGCTGTGGTCTCAAATCCAATACCTAAAAATACAATTTCCCTTCCGGGGTTCCTTTTTGATATCTCCACAGCCTCAAAAGGACTGTATACAACCCTGATATCACCGCCGGATGCCTTCTCTTTTGCAAGTGATGAAATACTGCCCGGGACCTTGAGCATGTCACCGTAAGTGGTTATTATGGCCTTTTTGCGGGAAATCCAGACAGCTTTATCTATTTCCACCTGTGGTGTGATGCATACAGGGCAGCCCGGACCCGGGACGACCTCTATATTTTCAGGAAGGAGGTGTCGTAATCCGCTGTTCGTGATTGTTTGCTCATGTGTCCCACATACATGCATGATTTTTATTTTCTTATAGCCTGAAATGGCTTTTATCTGCTGTATTATGCGGACCGCTGTTGCCTTATCGCTGAATATATTATCCGGCATCATTGTGATCCTTTAACATATCATCCCAGAGCTTTAATGTCTCACGTGCTTCCGCCTCATCTATCTTTGAGATAGCATAACCCACATGGACAAGCACATAATCCCCGATTTTGGGATCACTTACCATGCTGATATTCACATTCCTTTTTACTCCTCCATAATCCAGGACAGCCTCCTCTCCATCAATGGACGTTATTCTGGCAGGTACTGCAATGCACATGGCGGCTATCTTGTTCAACAAACTATAAATAGTTAGTGATACCATAATGTTTTTTTAGGCCACCCTAATTATTAATTTGGGGGTGCTGAATATTTACTAAGGAAACACTGGAGGAGAGACGAATTATGTCAGACGAGGAAGAAATTATTAAAAATAACTGTAAGTTGAATAGAAGAGATTTTTTAAGACTGTTAAATATTTTTTCTATACTGAAATTTTTGGAATCATATAAAATATAATATACGGGGAAATCGAGGCGATAGAAACATGCCGGATAGCGGAGACTGTGTAACATATGATATAATGTTGAGGAGGAGAGACTTTTTAAAACTGGTCGGAGCAGTCGGAGCAGGGCTGTTCTTAGACCTGTATCACGCAGATATGGTAAAAGCACTGGAATATGCAGCGACATCCGGTGTAAAGCTCGTGTGGATGCAGGGACAAAGCGATACGGGATGCACTATTTCACTGCTTCAGGGCAGGAATCCGGATATCTATGAGGCGATAATGAACCTCAGCCTGGATATCAGTTTCCATCCCACAATCATGTCAGCGCATGGGGAGAGAGCGATGTCAGCCCTTAATATAGAGCCCGATGTTCTTGTTATTGAAGGTTCCATACCGGGTCCGGAATTTTCCACAGTTGGTGAAAGACCTGTGATAGAACTGGTCAGGGAACTTGCCATCAAGACAAAAACGGCGGTAGTAGCTGTGGGAACATGCGCTGCATATGGCGGTATTCCGGCAGCTTCCGGCAATGTTACCAATTCTACAGGCGTACAGTACTCAAGAAGCATAAAAGGCGGGGTTCTGGGGTCTAAGTTCGTTTCAAGAGCCGGTCTTCCGGTCGTGAACCTGCCAGGCTGTCCTGCACATCCTGATCATGTGCTCCTCACACTTGCAGCGCTCATTCTGGGAAATAATATACAGCTTGACGAGAAAGGAAGACCTGCGCTCTTCTTTAAGGAAAAGGTACATGACCAGTGTGCGCGGCTGGAATATTTTAAAAAACGCGATTTTGCCACCGATTTTCACGAAACCGATATTTCCTACAAAAAATGTCTTCTGAAACTCGGATGCCGTGGCCCTTTAACGTGCTCTGATTGCGCAACAAGACAATGGAATGGCGGGATTAATGCATGCGTGCACGGTGGCGGTGCGCCATGCATAGGGTGCTTTCATGAAGGGTTTCCTGATAGGATGTCGCCCCTGTTCAACAAGGTATAAATATACGATAGTACACTATAGCATTTTCGGAGATGCTAATATTATATTTCGGCTCTCCGAATGAATAAGCTACTGAATATATAATATCAGGGAAACTTAGGAGGAAAACAGAACCATGTCAGATAGTGGAGACTTTATGAGAGATAGTGCCAGGTTTAGCAGAAGAGACTTCTTAAAATTAGCCGGAACGGTCGGCGCGGGATTGTTCTTAGACCTGTATAGTGCGGATCTTGTTAAGGCATTAGAGCAAGCTGCAACAGCAGGTGTAAAGCTTGTGTGGATACAGGGGCAAAGCGACACTGCATGCACGATCTCGCTGTTGCAGGGCAAGAATCCTGATATCTATGAAGCAATAATGAACCTCAACCTGGATTTAAGATTCTATCCCACGATCATGGCGGCTCAGGGGGCAGAGGCGATGTCAGCCCTTAATATAGAACCCGATGTTCTTGTTATCGAAGGATCGATCCCCGGTCCTAAGTTCTCTACTGTAGGTGGAAGACCAGTGATTGATTTAGTCAAGGAACTGGCAGCAAAGACAAAAACTGCGGTGGTCGCAGTTGGAACTTGTGCATCTTACGGCGGGATTCCTGCAGCTTCCGGCAACATTACCAGCTCTATGGGAGTGCAATACACAAAAGGTAGGAAAGGCGGAGCACTGGGATCGGGTTTTATTTCAAAATCAGGTCTTCCGGTCATAAATCTGCCAGGCTGTCCTGCGCATCCTGACCATGTGCTCCTTACACTTTCAGCTGTTATCCTTGGAGATAAACCTAAACTGGATGTGAAGGGAAGGCCTGCCACTTTCTTTAAAGGTAAGGTACATCAGACCTGTGCAAGACTGCCATACTATGGCAAAAGTTTTGCAGCTGGCTTTCATGAAACCGATATCTCGTACAGGAAATGTCTCTTCAAACTCGGATGCCGTGGGCCCGATACGTTTGCTGACTGCACGAGCAGATTGTGGAATGGCGGAACCAATGTATGCACTCATGGCGGTGGTGCACCGTGCATAGGCTGTTTCCATGAGGAGTTTCCTGATAAGTTGTCGCCGTTTTTTATTAAGTAAGGAGGAAGATAAATGGTAACAGAAATTAAGATCGACCCGGTTACACGAATAGAAGGACACCTTGGTATTACTGTCCAGGTAGAGAACGGGAAGGTCATTGATGCGCAGAGCAACTGTACTATGTTCCGGGGATTTGAGACTATATTATTAGGGCGTGATCCGCGGGATGCACCTGTGCTTGCCCAGAGGATATGCGGCGTATGCCACGAGACACACCGCATCACGGGAGTAAGGGCTTTAGAAAACGCAGCAGGAATCAGTGTGACCGATGGGGCAAGGAAGATAAGGAACCTTATCGAAGCTGTGACCACGCTCTACTCTCATGCTCTATGGTTCTATGCGCTTGGAGGTCCTGATTACAGCGATGCGGTCACAGGTAACGGATTAAAACGCCTTGATCCAATAACAGGACAGGGGTACAAGGAGGCAGTTGCCAACCAGAGAAAGCTGCATGAAGTGCTGTCTATACTCGGAGGTAAAGTCCCTCATCATATGACAGACATTCATGGCGGGATAACACATCAGCCTTCAGCAGAAAAGATAAGCCAGATGAAGACCAGGATACTTGATGTCTCTGTATGGATGGGTGCAACTGCCAATCTTCCTGCCGTACTTGGTGATAAACTGGCAGGGAGACCCAATGATTATTCCAAAGGATATGTATTGAATGATGTAGTTGACTGGGCAGTATACGCAAAGAGCGTGGGAGCGGATACATGGGGAATTGGATATCAAAAATACATAGCTTTTGGCGCTTATGATATGCCGGATGGCTCATTGTTCGAGCCGCGCGGCGTCTGGGACGGGATAAAAGTGATACCTATGGATGAGAGCAAGGTAACCGAACATGTAAAATACTCATGGTACACCGATGATTCCGGAGGAGTCCCGCGCAATGCGCCCACACTGAAAGTGAATACGGATAAACCCGGGGCTTACTCATGGGCAAAGAGCCCGCGGTACGGCACAATGGCTGTGGAGGGCGGACCTCTTGCCAGGATGGTGATTGCGGGCTTTGACCCGGCAGATCTCAGAAAAAACCTTGGCGGTGGGGTTGCAAAAGCGTCCACATTCAACCGCAGTATAGCAAGAATGCAGGAAGCACTTATACTCAGGGATAAGATCCTTGAATGGCTTGATGGACTTGTGCCGGGTGAAAAAACATATACGAGCTTTACAGTTCCGACCGATGCGTTCGGTGTCGGGCTGTGGGAAGCACCGCGCGGCGCCGTAGGGCACTGGGTTGAAATAAAAACCAGTAAAATTAGCCGGTACCAGATCATATCTGGCACAACATGGAATGCCTCGCCCAGGGACGATTCAGGACAGCGCGGAGCAATCGAGGAGGCACTTATTGGCGTGCCCGTGCCTGATGTAACGAAACCGGTAAACGTGGTGAGGACGATACGTTCCTTTGATCCCTGCCTTGCGTGCACTGTTCACGTGATGACTCCCCATGGAAAAAAGTATAGCATACAGGTAACATAGGTGAGAGCATCGGAAAAATCGTCATAGTCGGGGTAGGGAACCTGTTAATGGGAGATGACGGCATAGGTGTTCATGTAGTAGAAACTCTCAGGCGGAAAAGCTTACCACCGGACGTGACGGTTTTTGACGGGGCAACCAGGGCATTCGATGTGCTTGAATATATAGATGGATCAGACAAGGCAATAATAGTAGATGCTTATAGTAACAATAAAAATGGGATTCCGGGAAGTATTTACAGATTTACGTTGAATCTTGCCAGTGATATTTTAGATGAGTCTTTAAACCTGAGCATGCATGATATCAACTTTATCGATGCTCTCAAAGTTGGTAAAGGAATCTATAAATTTCCAATAGAGATTGTCATAATAGGGATTGAACCACATACGCTTGAATATGGTATTGGATTATCCAACGAATTAATTAATGTATTTCCAGCCATAATTGATGCTGTAATGTCAGAGCTCCCATCTTTGTAATATACGGTTTGAAAAAAATGGGAAGGGATTTCCCCTTCATATTTACTTTTTCTGTTTCAGTATAAGGTGTACCACGGCAAGTAAGCCCAAAATTGCGAAGACTACTTCAAAACCTGTCTCTTTCGGAATCGACTCAACACTAAGCTTAAGCTGTGCAGGAGTGTCAATCGCTGATATTGATGTTTTGGTTGGTGTCATGGATGATGTTTCGGTCGCTACAGTTTCTGCTACTGCCGGAGTGGTAGTTGGTGTTGCAGTCGGCGGAACTGCTGGTGCTGCGCCTGCCATTTCATAATCGACCTTGGGGTACAGTCTAAGCACATCTGCTTTATCTGCCACTTTGAATTTAATTTCGCCAATTAAATCCACGACTGCGTTCTGGTCGAGATTTACTGTTTCAGGGTTACCAAGCTGCAGAGTCAGGCCGGTTTGATTTATACTGGTGACTTCGAATACTCCAAATGCATCTCCGGTCTTGATTGTGGTTACATTGCGAGAAATTAACCATGTATATCTTAACTGAACTATGTCACTGGTTGGACCTGCAAATATACTATCGACCATGGTCACGAACACGGGCACGTCGCTCTCCTCTCCGATGTTTTTCTCGACATAAGTAAATACTTTACCTTGGGCGACTATTTTCTCATCAATCTTTTGCCCCTTATAGCTCAATGTGAACCATGCCTGTCTGGGGATGCTTTAGCATCTACGCCCTGAGCAGTGAGTTCCCATCCATCGCCCATATCCCACTTATCCCCCGCAGCAAGGGTTTTCTTCTCGCCGGGAGCGGTTCCGTGCTCAAAGAGAAGTTTGCTGATTTTATCGATCTTGTTATTCATGGATATGTATTTCTCTCCCTGCCAGCCCAGTATTAGGTATTCACCGCTGCTGGTGAATGAGCTTCCTACCCTCTCCAGACCTGCTTCTACCGCCGCATTTATATTATCGTTGAATCCATTTTTTACAACCTTCAGTTTCTTTTTCTGGGCAGTGGTTCTGTAAACCAGGTTATTTTCTCCAACAGCCCTTCGATTCTTTGATAGGTCTATCTGGAGTATCTCCAATTCCTCTCTGCCAAGATCATCCTTCAGGTCGTAGTAGAAGCCTGCAAAGCCCTGCGGTGTCCAGATAACAGGCGCACTGGCGATGTTGCTCAGGTTAAAGCCACCGGATGGAATTGGTTTATCCATTGTGCTCGCAGTCGTTCCTCGAATTTCCACTTTTTTTGCCTGTATAGCTGCGTCCACTGGCAACACTGCCAAGACATTCAATATCATCAGTGCAGCAACTATAGCTACTTTTATTCGTGTCATTTTTTCCTCCTGCCTGCGAGAATGTACTTTTGCTACATAAATGTTTCGTGTTTCCGAATATTAAATTTTGGATAACCGAAATAGTTATATCAAAAGAGGACAATGATTGTTTAGTATGCCTAACCCGCACCTAACATTATCCTATCCTTTCATTTGGGTGTAGTGGCTATATCACTTTTTGGGGTTAGGTATACCCCCGCTATGGGGTGATAGTATTAAAGAAATTTATTATGTTTTACCTGGTTATTGGATATTCGATTAGGAATTGCAAATTAATTTATTCGGATTACCGAAATATTTAACATCTACTAAAGCCCTATAGGATATTAAGT
>CAWCBK010000021.1:0-9059 GCA_963793805.1 Methanobacteriota archaeon | reverse complement strand
TTAATGGCCGCGTGCTGCCATTGGTACGCTGTACATCCACAGGGCTATCAATCCGAACATCAAGATCATCACGATATACGGCAAAACCGATGCCTTCGAATTGGGATTATTTTGCGATATCTTATATGCTGTGGGAATACCTCCCAGAACACCCAGTACTGAAAGAATATACTGTATTATCTGAATCGTTGGCATATTCAGGATCGATGGATCACCTGTAATATTCCATCCCACAAGTGAAGCTGAGGTATATATCACAGACAACCCTTCACCCAGGAAATGCTTTGCATTGTGAGCAAGGTGTACTCCAAGTCCCAGGGGGATAAGAGCGTATCCATAGCGAATGAAGCTGGAAAGTGTTGTTTGCGCAGGAACATCCATATCAATATTCAATTCCGCAGACGAGTCAGATATAACATTTGTATTCTGTATTTTTTTCGGCAATATACTCGAAATGAAACTTGCACCCAGCATCAGCAAGAGAGGTATTACCATAGCTGCCGCAAATATTATAGTCCACGCGATTGTGAAATTGGCGATGCCAGTCGTATTTTCAAACCATTCCATGAATGGCCCCCATACTTCAAGCATAACCAGAGTCTGAACTACAACTATCCCGATAAGGGCTGTTGCAAGGAAAGATTCCTCAAATCGCGGTTTCTTTATGAACCAGAGTTCACTTGTAGGAGGTCGCGGCGTTATTCTTATGGCATTAGACTGGCATGTTTTTACGCAATTTGAGCAGAAATTGCAGAACCTGTTTGAATCCATCGTTCTTGGGTACTCAAACATTGAGCATCCGTCAACCTTCCCGTCTCCTTTAAAGCATGTCGGAGTCTTGCAGGCCTTGCATTTTTCGCTGTCAGCCCGGAGTTCAAGCGCTGAACTCATGGAATAATTGCTTGACAGGCCGCCGAGGAAACAGAGATAACGGCACCAGGCTCTCCTTTCATAAACTGCGCCCATAAGGACTACGCCTGTGAATACGAAAAGCAGGAGATAGCCGGTGTTCCTTGGATTTTCCACAAGCCCCAGCACCGAATCAACCCAGGTTATTATCAGGAAAGCAGTTATTATGACCCAGACGCCATAAGTCTGAAGGAATTTTGGCACTTTCTTATGCATCCCCACATTTTTTTGCACTTCATCGCTCACTCGTGACAGAGGGCAAACTGAACACCAGAACCTGCCGAAAACAAGGAACAAGACCGGCAAGATTGGCCACAGGAGTATCCATACCATTACTGAGCCGAAATTAAGAGATGTTTCTTCATGGCCAAAAAATAGCTGGATGACAAGGATGCCAAATATTATCATTGTTGGCAGAACAAATATTAATGGATACCATTTGCTTTTTAAAAGGGATTTAATATGCGGATTATTAAGGAAATTTATTTTACTGAGCTTCCCGGTGTTGAATGCAACAAATCCTAAAGCCACTGTGCCAAGTAGGAACAAAGATATGACTAACCAGTTGACCTGTCCTCCCATGGAATGACCGCCTTCACTTGTTGTGGCGGCATGGTCTGATGCAGGCATGTTACCCATATCCATATTTCCCATGTCCATATTCTCTTCATTTGCAACTGCTGGCAAAACGAATGCAGTCAGCAGTAAAAACAAATATAATAACAACGATTTTTTAGATTTCATCTTTTTCACCATGTAGTTTACATCCCTTGTGTAAGGTTTACATTCATTGTAAACAAGTCTTATTGATAATCCCCAGTATATAAAGTAATATCATTTAAAACTTAATTATAGTGTTTTTTGCAGGAACAAGTTACAGCTTTGCCTGTTAATTGTTCTCGGTTTCTCAATGGGAGCGCGGAATTTATTGGCGATTGTTTTTGGGTTTAGCCGACGCAGAAGAGAAATCAAGATTACTACATCTTTCTTTTTATAGTGCCAAAATCAAACAAAATACAAAAATAAAATGGTGGCATAGTTTTTCAGGATAGTAATTTCCCGATGAAACCGCTTCCTGTTTTTTCCCGGATATATTTATCTACAGACAGTTCGCCTGCACCGTTTATCACAAGATATAATGCCATCAAAAGCAGCGCGAATACATATTCAAATCCTATCTTATCGCCTGCTATGAAAAATCCCTGGGGAAGGTGGACCGTGAACAGCGCTACAGCCATGGTTACAGCTATACCTGCCGCACCGATGCGTGTGAAGAACCCGAGGAGTACCATGAGCCCTCCGAAGAACTCAGCCAGGATCGCAAGCGCGCCAAGAGCAGGCGGTATGCCCATCTGCTGGAAAAACTGGACGGTTGCATCAAAACCATATCCTCCGTACCAGCCAAGAAGCTTCTGGGAACCGTGGGCGAAAAAGATTACGCCCAGGGCTGCACGCAGAAATACCAGGCTGAAATTTTGCGTTTTTTCCGACATCTGGCTCACTCCACGGATTTCAAAGCCTGCCTTGCCATACTTACAGGGCATTCATTGGTGTGGCTGCTGCCGCAGTGCAGGCATGCATCGTTTACAGCATTGATTGCTGTTTCTATTTTTTCTTTGTCAAAATTCATATTTTAAAACCTCAAATCCCTTATTAATTATTATATTATATTTAAAATTAAAGTTACCAACAGGTAACCTCATGTAAAAAGACCATCATGTAAAAGACCAAAGATATATTATATAACACTTATATACATTCGAATTGTGACCCCCGGTACATCAACTTCACAAAAAGAGATCTGTCCTGTAGTAGAATCGATATATACAATAGGGAATAAGTGGTCGCTTGTTATCATCTATAATTTAATGAAATCACCAAAAAGGTTCAATGAATTGAAAGCCTGCATTCCAGGGATTTCTTCCAAGGTTCTTACTCAGAATTTATCCGAACTTCAAAAAAACGGTATTATTGAAAAAAAGACAACTCTGGATCAGCCCGAAACAACAGAATATGTACTTACCCGGAAGGGCGAGGATTTAAGAAAGTTAATGCAGGAGGTAAAAGCCTGGGGGGAGAAATGGCTCACCGGGCAGCAACCGCCAGAGTCATGCGGGCCGGAACTGATACGTGACCTCCTTACCATCCCTGCTCAATCTGTATAACTTTATTTCCTTTGCACCATTATTTTTTCTGCGAGTTCCTTTCCTACTGATACTTCCGACCCTGTCGCCCTGATAAGGATCGGTCCTCCGAAAGGAGCGACACTCTTTACTTTCACTTCTATCTCAGGATATAATCCAAGACTGCCCAGATACTGCAGCATCTCAGAGTTCTCTTCAAAGACGCTTATAATAACTCCTTTTTCATTTGCTTTGAGTTCTGAAAGCTTTACAGTATTATCATGGACTATAAAACCATCTTTATCAGGTATTGGATAACCATGCGGGCATGTTCTGGGATTGCCCAGTTTTTCTTCGATTTTTTCCTCCATCTCAGAACTTATATCGTGTTCAAGCCTGCATGCCTCCTCATGAACTTTATCCCATTCAAAACCCAGAATATCCGTAAGCAGGCGCTCTGAGAGGCGATGTTTTCTTATTACTTTCCTGGCTTTAAGCTCACCTTCTTTTGTCAATACCACTCCTTTCTCAGCGTATTCCACAAGTCCTTTCTGTTCAAGCTGCTTTAGCATCTCTGAAACGGATGAAGGGGCTAACTCCAGGCGTTGGGCTAATTTCGAGGTTGTGGCAGATTCATGCATCTCCTGCAGTTTATATATATATTCAAGATATTCTTCTATCCTTGGGGATTCTTTTGTCATCTATGATTTCAGTAGGCTTCTTGATGATTAATACTTTACTTCACCGTGTGATATTCGTATTATTTTGTCCCCTATTTCACCTATATCAGGGTTGTGGGTTACGATCACTATCGTTCTCCCTTCGCTGTGCAGTTCCCTGAATATATCAAGAACTGCTTCCTCATTATTTTTATCAAGATTTCCTGTAGGCTCATCCGCCAATATTATTTGGGGCTGGTTGATAAGCGCCCTCGCTATGCATACACGCTGCTGTTCCCCGCCAGAAAGCTGGGAGGGCAAATGATGCAGCCTGTGCCCCATGCCAACGCGTATAAGGGCTTCTCCTGCTTCTTTCTCATCCTCGATGCTATGGAAGTACTGGGCTATCATTACATTCTCAATTGCGGTAAGGTGTGGTATCATGTGGAACTGCTGGAAAACAAGACCAATGTTCTCGCGCCGAAAACGTGTTCTCTCCTTCTGGTTAAGCTTTGTCGTCTCAATTCCATTCACCATCAAAGAACCGCTTGTCGGGGAATCGAGGCAGCCTATCAGGTTCAAAAGCGTGGTTTTTCCGCTGCCAGAAGGCCCCATTATATTAGCCCATTCTCCTTTTTCAATAGTGAAACTGGCATCTTTCAATGCACATGTGGTATCGTATTTTTTGACAAGATTTTTTGCTATTATCATTTTTATTCACCTCTTAGTATTATGACAGGATCGATTGAAATTGCACGCCTGATGGGCAGAAGACTTGCGACTGCTGCGACCAATATCGAGATTAAAACGGTAAGAACGAACACTTCAGGCTTTATCGACACCTGCATATCAAATATCTCCATTCCTATGAATTGTGAAAGTAAAAGCCCGACAAAATATCCGGGGATGCCGCCTGCTGCGCCCATCGCCCCTGCCTCGGCAAGGAACATGGCTCCAAGCCTGCCATTCCCGCAGCCAAGTGCTTTCATAAGCCCTATCTCCCGGCTTCGCTCAAGCACGCTTGTTACCATTGTGCTAAAGAGGGTGAGGCTTGATGCCAAAAGGACAAAAAAGGCCACGAGGGAGATTAAAAGCTGGGTTTTATCAAGAAGAGCTTTCTCACTCTCGGCCACCTGCCGGATCTTCTTTACTTTATAGCCTTCATTCTCAAAATACCTGATTACTTCATCGATATCCCCAAGGACACTCACCTGTACTAAGGTAGCCCCAGTCTTGCCTGATACCTGCTCTGCTAGCCTCCATAGTGATGAAAATCCTGTTATCATCGGATGTGCCTGTATCCAGGATACCTGAGACTTTAAAAGATTTCTCTCCTGCACTCAGAGGATCACCGATTTTAAGTCCAAGTTTTTTTGCAGCATTAATGCCTGGCAGCAGCTCTTGCTGCCCCGGAAGTGCCCCTTCAATATGCCACCAAGGGTTCATTTTTCTGGCTGCTTTAAGGTCTGCCCCTGCAAAATCTATCTTTTTTGTATTAACATCAGCTTTGAAATAAAGAAAAGGGACTGAACCTATAATAGAATTATGCGTGGCATTGAACTGGTTGATGTATTCTCCTTCACCCGGAAGGACAACTATATTGGCTCCATAGCTTCTAAGCTCCTTACCCATCTTCTCCCTTATATCCAGGGAGATAGTTAGCAGTGAAGTCACCATGGCAGCACCAAGCATTACTGCAATTATAGACATCAACAGCCGCTCTCTTCTTACCCGGAGTGATTTTGTTACCAGGCGGATGAACAAATTTAATCACCCCTGAGTATGACGGATGGTTCTATTTCAACAGCTTTTTTCACCGGCAGCATGCTGCCAAGAAGAGCAAACACCAATGATAGTATCCCTGAGATCAATACAGGGAAAAGGGAGGGATTTATGATAGCGCCGAATACCCACATGCCTACCATTCTGGCCAGTGCAATGCCAATAAGAATTCCAATTGCTCCGCCTATGATGCCTGTAACAGCGGCCTCTGCAAAGAAAAGTCCGGCGATTTGATTTCCATCTGCCCCTATCGCTTTCATCAATCCGATCTCTTTTTTCCTCTCGAAAATCGAGGTATTCATGGAGGCTGCGACACCGAGCGATGCTGTGGTCATAGCTATTCCTGTGATCAGGAACATAAGCCATTCAAATTTTTTAAGCAGCTTTCCTTCGTTATCCGCCACCTGCCTTATGGGCCTGGCGCTGGCATCCGGGACTACCTCCTCGATCTGGAACATTATTGAGGAAATATACGGTGTGCAGTACCAGATTTCATATTTCTCAGGCGGAAGCCTGGACGGGTCTATTTCCTCCACAGGCTCAGGTTTAGTTAATGCACTCACAACCACCCGGTCAACCATGCCCTGCTTCCCGAAAAGCATCTGTGCATCCTTGAGGGATACTGTCACCTGCTCATCCTCATCCCCGCCAGTGGAGAGAATACCCGATATTTTGAAAGTTTCATTGTTATTGCCGGACTCTGCCCTGAAAATATCTCCTTGCTTTAACCCTAACTTTTCAGCAGCAATGATACCAACAAGTGCTTCCCCAACAAGCGTTTCCTTCGGCGCAGGCCATTCTCCATCTACCTTCCACCAGGAAGCTATTGTCTTTACCCCTGTCCTGATAGTTGCTTCTTTCTCTTGTGCTTTCCTGTTCCCGATAAATGTAGTGTTGATCCCCGGTATCCTTATCTCCTCGTCAAAATAGGTGCCGCTCAGTACTATTTCCGTGTCTTTTATTTTTACAGTATCGCTGAGGTAGGGAGAATATCCTATTATGTTGTGTCTCCAGAAGATGGTCTTAATTTTGTAGAGTTCGCTCTCGTTTATGAATACGCCCTCGGATGAAGGCTGCAAAAGGATGTTTGCGCCGTAGCTTTTCAATTCTCTGCCCATTTTATCGTTGATGTCAAATGATACTGTAAGAAGGGTTGAGGCTATAGAGGCGCCCATTACTACAGCGAGTACTGCCAGGGCTATCCTGAGCTTTCTTCGCTGAATGGCTTTTAAGAGCAGTTGCGGGAACATAATTGGATTACCTTGCTGTTATCTGGATGTTGTCAAAACAAGTAACTGAATCAGCTTTTGTCCAGATGCCCACCCTGCCTGCACTGAAAGTATCATCAGTAGCCTCGACCACCATTTGACCATTCAGAAAACCTTGAATACGATTTCCGGTGTTTTCGACGCGCAACTCCTGCCATTTTCCTGACTCTACATTCACGGAAACACCTTTGATGAGGCTTCGCCTTCCGGCAACGTACTTATAGAGGTTAATGTTGTCTTCGAGCGCATTGACACGCAGGATGTAGTAATTATCTTTATCCTGGATACGAAAGATGATTCCTGCTGCCTGATCAGTATGACCAGATATCGGTTTGAAAAAACTAGATACAGCAGCATCAACATACACTGTATCGCTCAGTGAAAGCGCAGGGAACTCTGAAACCCCGATCTGGCAGAGAGCATTTGGTGGTGTCGGAGCATCGCTATCTGTGCGTATTATCCAGTCCCCGCTGAAAACATTTGCTCCCTTTGGAAGTCCACCCACAGGATCGGTATCGAAAGTCCATTTTATCATTTGACCTGGAGCAGCACTCTCATTAAGTTGATATTTAATAGCTGGCTGTTTGGTGACACAACCTGAGATAAGAAGCACAGATGCGGCAATGATAATCAGGCACAACACATTTGCTTTTTTGGAAGTAATCCTTTTCATTTGCACACCTTTTTATTTGAACAGGTCGGCCCTTTCTCCCACATCATCTGTTTTTATCACGATCTCATCTCCAGTAGCTGTATATTTAAGAGGGATGGGATTGCATCCTCCTGCTTCGCCTATGGTATCAGGGTTAATAGGTGCTCCACACCTCTTGCATATAAGCTGCTCCCCCTCCTGTACATACCCTGCAGCGCCGCACAGGGCGCAGGCATCATAAGCTACGGCAGCACTTCCGTCACTTCTGGTAATCGCAATAATCCTGGCATTCGCTTTGCCATCGCTGCCGTGCATCGGGCAGGCTTCACCTGCCGTATGCTGCATATCGCAAACATATTTATGCAAATTTCCGTCAGATGCGCTTGCTGTGGGAATCTTTACCACGCCTCCTGTTGCACTCACTTTTTCAGGCTTTGGGTCTACGCCCGCCGGCAACGCCGATATCTGGGCGCTCACGAAAGCAAATATTAAAAATCCTGCTACTATGCCCACTGTGATTTTCCTGTTTCTCTCTTTACGCATAGCACCGAGCGCTTTTCTTTTTTCAATGCCTTCAATACCCTCAGTGCTGACCTGTTTCCACGGCACCATTACAAATAACAGAACAAGGAAACCAAGCATTAATCCTGTGAATAGAATAGATGCCGACTCCTTCACCAGAGGACCTATTATACTCATTCCGGTCTGGCTCAGGCTTATAATTCCCACTTCCGACCACTCATGGATACCGCCGATTATCAATTGGAAGATTATTACGGCAAGCATCACACCAGTTATCTTGAAGAATCTTCCGAGGTCCATCTTAAGGCTGCCTTTAATGAACAGGTAACCGAATATCGCAGCCAAGGCCAGACCTGCGGCGCCTTCCAGTACAGAGAATATATTTGCCTCTTTTGCTGTTGCAGACAGGAACAATACTATTTCTGCTCCTTCCCTGTATATCATGAAGAATGTAAGCGCCAGGACTCCGAGAGCCTGCCATTTATCGAGGGCACTTTCAATGCCCTGCTCTACATCCTGCCTGATGTGTTTCGAAGTGCGGTGCATCCATACAAGCATTGTTGCAAGGAAGAATGCCGCTATGAAGAACATCAAACCCTCCATAAACTCGCTCCATTCTGCCAGAAGCATCTGGATTGCAATGGCGGTTGCGATGCTTCCTGCTACAGCCGCAATGATCCCTGCATATACATATTTCTTCAGCGCCTCTTTATTGGTCTTGCCAAGATATGCAAGTATTATACCAATTACAAGCGCTGCTTCTATTCCTTCTCTTAAAGTAATTGTCAGTGTTTCAAACATTATTTCACCTTTATTAGGTTTACCTAATGTTTTATAATGCAGTAGTTGTTATTAAATATTTCGGTTAACCGAATATTATGTTTCTGATGAGCTTAGTATTAAACAATCTTAAATAACAAAACATATAGAACCCTGTGTGTATAATAGAAATCAAATAGAATAGCAGAATACCTGTTCAAACAAAAAAAGAGGTGCATTATGGAAAAACTGATTCTTGATATCGCTGGGATGCGCTGCGGAGCGTGTACAGTGGGCATAGAGCTTATGCTCGCAAAAAAGAAAGGAATCAATAGTGTGAACGTTTCCTTGAACGAGAGAATGGCAGTCGTAGAGTACGATCCAG
>CAWCBK010000020.1:0-82393 GCA_963793805.1 Methanobacteriota archaeon | reverse complement strand
CCTGCCGTCAGGCAGCATAAGGCTGTTAGGACTTACTATACAGCACAGGCATGCTTCCTTTATTTTTTCGTGCCCGAGACGCTGGGCACAGCGGAAGCCACCAACCGATTAATAATGTTCTCATCCTTTTCCATTTCTTTCATTATTTTCAGGTCGTCCGGTGTGGATTCTATGGATTTTTCCATATCCTGGGCTTCAATATTATTGATGAATAGGATAGGAGTGAACTCCCCCGTTTCCCCTTGAGCCGTCACCTTTTGCACGATGTTTAGGATGCCGGTGATTGTCACGATACTTCCAAGCGGCGGACAAGCCACATCACCGACCATAACACCGTCCAGACCTCCCAGCGTCTGGTCGCCATCCGTGATGTTATCGGTGATTTCTTGGATTCTTATCTTACGCTTGTTTCCCCAAGTAGATTCATCTTCATTGAGAATGAAATTCCCCTTGCGCCCGCATATATCATTTTCACACTCAAACGGTCGCACAAAAATACCAGTACCCACCTCCATAATATGAGTCGGATGATCGCACCGCGCACAATCGAAAACCGCCTCGATAATCTGAAATTTCACTTCAGTTTTCCTTAGATTCTTCCAGAAACCGAGATAAGGGTGTTCTTATTTTCGTGCCTGATATCCCGGATCGCATAGGTTTCATGCCGGAAATCTTGACCCCAGTGCTCTCCCACGGAACATCAATCATCTCGGAAGGAAGAAAATCCACTTCATGCAATGCAGCCCGCGCATCAGCCAAGCTGCCCCTTTCCTTTATAATATGTTCAAGCGTTTTTTCACGTGCAACGCCTTCAAGCAGCTTGAAGGGAATTGTGAGATACTGTTTTTCTGGAAAATTCATTGCGAGTTGAATGATTTCCTCATGAAGGCAGATATCGAATTTCCGGAATATAAGACAATCACCATCACATGTGCTGTATTTATATCCAGAGTTTTCTTCCGACTTCTTGATGCTTTCATACCCAAATTCACAGCTATATAATCGCTCCAGAACTCTTTCGAGTATGGTTTGTTTTCATCCATTTTCATTTATTTCACCTTCTTTTAATCGATTAATTACAATTTTTCTAGTTCCTGAATGGAAATTCCCGATTTATTGCTGGCTGTTTTCCAGAGCAGGCTGCTGGTTTTGGCATGTCGCCGGGATGCGTTCACGAGCATGGAAATGACTTCTTCATTCTTTGCGTTGCGTTCCTGTTCATCTTTTTCTTTTTGGGCGAGGGTTGTGTCAAGCTCAAACAATGCCTGCCGTGAGTGCTCAAGTTCTATTTCGTGCGTTTTGATATCGGTGAGAAGTGCTTCCCTGGGATTACCATGTTTCTTTCGGAAAACGCTCATTAGTTCTCTGATCTCATGAGAAATGTAGCCCTCCCCGACCACACCGAACATAAACTCATAATCATCGCAGTACACCCGGGTATGTATATCTCGTGTTTTCCTTTTAATGCTTTTTTGATGAGGATTCTGCTCATCGCCAGCCATACCCTCGTCCCTCGCAGTTGCAGTTACCACAACTTAAAATAGCAAGCAAAATATATATTAGGGGGGAGGGACATAGAACACCATGAGGTACTGCATCCTCGATATTGGGGCGGTCTTCCCGGGCCGCTTTACTTACACTTTTCATGTATCCTCTTTTCAAGTTGTGACAATTATCAGGTCGGGGTGTAGCTGTTTCACGCGATCGACCACGAACTTTTGGATTAGGGTTGCGAATGGAACCATACTGTCATCCGACATCCGCTGCACGCGTATGACAACCTCGGGCGGCAGCCTGATGGGGATCGCGTTGCTCATTTTTGTCTTTTTCCGGCTCATGTAGTATATATGTATATTTGCATATTCATATATCTTTCTATAGCTTATTTTTGCATTTACCACTTTTATATTACCCTAAAATCTTTTATATTACCTTACGTTAAAACATACGTTAAAACATACGTTTTATCTTAAGATAAATTCTTTTAACTCCTTATTTCTGCTTTTGTACTGCTTTTAAATCGCGTTGTAAGGTACATTCGGGCTTAGCAAGAAAAATGCAGAAACCAGCAATAAAATAAACGGAAAAAACTGAGTGTAATCTAAGATAGCCACCCGCAACATTCATCTACTATCCCCTGCTCTCCGGCATTTTGATAATAAAAAACAGAGCAGTCCGTTACGGCAATACAGCTTTGATATTCTGAAAATGGAATAGGAAAAGCCAGGAACAACCGTTAAGTAATAACGGAAAGTATATCCACACCAGTTACAACATAACGGTCATGTACCTCATCGTTGAGTGCGACGGAGCATGCAACAGCGCGCCTGAGGGAGAGATGGCTACAGGAGTCGTAATCAGGCAGAGCGAAAAAACGAAATGCAAAAGTGGAGAAGCAATTCTAAGGGTACAGGAGCCTGCAGGGACAGGCACAGGACAAATGGCTGAGATGATAGCACTCCTGCGCGGGCTGACCGAAACCAGGAAGATGTTCATGAGTACCGGGGACATCCTCGGAGTTCAGGGCATCGTTATCTATTCAGATAGTCAGGACAGCCTTAACCGGATACTGGGAATATGGAAAATCAACTCTCCAGAAATCTTCGCCCTGAATACACAGGTGCAGGAATTAAGAAAAGAGTTCGCCGACCTGAATATACCACTGAGATTTAAGCATGCAGGGAGGCATTTCACCACTGAAGCCCACTATCTTGCAAACAAAGTATTATATGGGGACGCGTATGATGCATATGCATACAACAAGCGGCACTGGACACGGCGAACAAGGGTGAAACCGTAATACTGCTCTCCATTTTCAAAAAAGCGGAATATGAGAACATCACAATCTCCGAGGCTCTTGTGCTTGAACTCATTGAGCAGCGGCACATGACCCGCTCTCAGGTTGCCGCAGCCTCTTAACAGGTCATACGATACCATCCGCACCTGGTACAACAAGGCAAAGAAAAAGACCGCAGGGTTAACGCCTCCAAGAATCCTACGGAAATAACAGCAGGTTCAAGTCAATTTACATGTGTTCCCCCGCCCCCCAGCGAGTTGCAGTAAAATTAAAACACTGTAACAAGTTGCAGTAAAATTAAAACACTGTAACAAGTTGCAGTTAAATAAAAAGACCGCAACAAGTTGCAATTAACTAAAAACACTGCAACAAACGTTATTTTTAAATAATAAGCGTTATCCTTATGTTATTACTAAAGTAAAAGCATAAGGTGAAACATGAAACAAAAGCGCAGGCATGCAAAACTGAAATCAACCACGTTCAATGAGTTGAATAAACCGATTAATCTGGGTTTTCGCAAGGTTCAGAAGAACAGAAAATCGATATCAATGATACTGCCGAAAATCTGGACTGATTCAAACGGTGTAGAAGTGGGGGATAAAGTAGAGGTCATCATGGAACTGAACGGTACTCTTTCTGTGCGGAAGTCAAACGGGGGGCAATAGCATGAACGAAGTGGTGCAAGCGGCACAGCCTGAATACCCGGCTATTTTCGTGGAGTATGCGAAGGAAAAGCTGAAAAAGGACAGGGTTCTAGTTGAGTATCAGGCGCAGTTCGGCGACAGGATGGAGAAGGGCATGGCGCAGATGGTACTTGATGCAGCGGGGGAAGAACGGCAAGAATATCAAACATCGTAACTATATCCTTGTTCTCGTTATCCGCACCCCTCCTTTGCATCTCCTGAAGAGGGCGCGACCTTCCGCACGGAGAGAGTTACGTTTTTCTCCATCATTAACTCTACCTTGCCCCCAACTTCAATATGGTTGGGCATCTACCCATAATTTCGGCAGGATCACGCATTTAATGTACCCGGAGCTTGTTCTCATCTTCCTCCTTTTGCGTTACCTTCCGCTACCTTTGTAGTATATTTTTTGAGTATCTCTAGCAGCCTGGGTTCTCTCTGCATAAGATCCATGAATTCAAGTGACATTCCCGCTTTTCCCCGTGTCGATCTTCACGGCAGTTTCCATGTCCAGAGCCATTCCGCACTTATAGCAAAAGCGAGCAGTCGAAGGGT
This sequence comes from Methanobacteriota archaeon, assembly GCA_963793805.1. Lineage (GTDB taxonomy): Archaea > Halobacteriota > Methanosarcinia > Methanosarcinales > Methanoperedenaceae > Methanoperedens. The sequence continues at coordinate 78,358 of CAWCBK010000020.1, read as the reverse complement.
TATTTTCCTTGCAGCGGGGGCAGTCCTGGTTTCAGAATATCGCTTTCTTTATTTTTTTCTTCTTTAGTTATTATCCCCTCGGCTTCCAACTGCACTCTATCAACATCCGCCCCGCTCCTGTGTATATATATAGACGCCATTTTACTGTCGGCGGTCCAGCCCGCAAACACTTTCAAATCAGCTTCTTTGAAAAACCCGGCTACCTCAGTCAGTCGGGTATGTCGCAGAAGATGCGGGATATACCTCCTTGCTTATTTTGCCCTGTCAGCTGCCGAACAAACAAGACTGTAAGCGCGTGACGCTGAAAGATACTCATCATGAGGCTCGTGCAAGCCTACCCAAAGAGGCGCATTATCATCTCTCTGCGGGCAATGGTTCATCCAGATCATCAAGTCGGGCACGCTTCTTATCAATCTTATCCTCCGCATCCCTGTTTTCCCGTTGAGAATAATTACCGCGCCGTATTGGTCAAACACAACGTCCTTCTGCTTCACGGGAATTATTATATTCCCCTTCTTTTTCTCATGGATGACCATCTCACTAATACGGGCAGCACTTTCATATAAAACAGAAACAAACGCCCGATCCCTGGGGTTATCAGCAGCCTCTATCACGGCTTTGACCTCGGCAGGCGTGAGAATATCGTCCGGCAACATCCTCTTTTTGTGATTCGCTACTTTTATCCATTTAACTACGTCTGGGTAAGTATCAGACTTGTAAAACCACTTAAAAAATTTCTTTATAAATATTTTATATTGATCTATTGTACTTGTCTCCCATTCCATACCGTACAGGAACTCCTCAATATCTTCACGCTCCATTTCCTCAAACGGCTTCTTCACAGCAAGAGCAAGCGGAACCAGCTTGAAAAGCTGTCCTGCCCGGGTTGAAGCAGTAATGTTTTCATTCTTATCACATTCCCTGTCCCATTTTTCCAGGACTTTCCTCTGAACCGGGAGAAGCTCAGGATTATTAAATCGCCGCCGAATCTGGTTTTCTCTGTCCATTATTATCCTCTTCTGGAGTATTGCCACTACTCCTGACGCCGTGATTGAATATATATGTTACTACTCCATCACAATGTCAGGATTATAACCAGTACTCCATCACATGGGGCGCAAAAGACCTGCGTGAGGAGATATCACGAAAAGCTTTCAAATACAATCATATCGAAGCTGACCCTGAAAGCGAGGTCACTGTGACATGCGGCTCGACAGAAGCCATGATGGCTGCCATGCTTGCCCTGATAAATGAGGGAGAGGAAGTGGTGGTATTTGAGCCGTTCTATGAGAACTATGGTCCGGACGCAGCGGTCTCAGGCGCAGTACCCAGGTTCGTGCCTCTCTCAGATGACTGCACTATCGATGAAGATGCCCTTACATCCGTTTTTAATAAAAAAACCCGCGCCCTTATCCTTAATACACCAAATAACCCGTGCGGCAAAGTGTTCACAAAGGATGAACTGAAGCTGATAGCAGACCTGTGCGCTGACCACGATGTTATAGCCGTGACCGATGAAATATATGAATATATCCTGTACGATGGAAAAAAACACATCAGCATCGCTTCATTTGATGAAATGAAAGACAGGACTATTACCATCAGCGGATTCTCAAAGACATACAGCGTCACAGGCTGGCGAATCGGTTATGCAGTTGCGCAAAAGCGCCTGACATCGGCGATCCGAAAAGTGCATGACTTTCTCACCGTGGGTGCTCCTGCGCCGCTTCAGCATGCCTGCGTTACGGCATTGAAGTTTCCTGATTCATATTATAAAGAACTTGCAAATATGTACGATGGAAAGAGAAAACTGCTCTATAACGCGCTAAAAAAAGCAGGATTCAAATGCAGTCTGCCCGAAGGAGCTTATTATATTCTTGCTGACATACCTGATGGCGTCGGGATGGATGACATGGAATTTGCCAGGCACCTTGTTAGTGAAGTTGGAGTGGCGGCAGTGCCTGGAAGCAGTTTCTTCAAGGGCGAAGCAGGAAAACATAAGCTGCGATTTACGTTCTCGAAGAAGGAAGAAACACTGATGGAAGCTTCGCGCCGGCTTGAAGGGTTTAAAATGTAATGATACAAAATATTTTTATTATGTGTAAGCTATATATAGTCATGTGATTAAACAACTTCATAAGGTTATTATTATATCCAATAAGGAGATCACATGAAGATATTACCTTCAGGAATAAAGGGGCTGGATTCAGTTCTCAATGGTGGGTTCAACCATCCCTCTACGGTGTTGGTTGCAGGAACAGCAGGGGCAGGCAAGACTACATTTGTCATGCAGTCCCTCGTTAACGCCGCAAAAAATGGTGAAACATGCCTGTTCATTTCAGCCATCTCGGAACCTGTCGCCATGATGGAAAGCTTCATTTCCAGTTACTCATTTTTTGATTACTCCTTAATTGAAACGAAAAAAATACGTCTTTTCAATATCGAGAAAAACATGCTTCAGGCAGGCGCACCAGAGATAATACAGTTCATAGAAGAAAAGATCCGGTTGTATAAGCCAGCGTTGCTTGTCATCGACCCGGTCACGGTGATAGCGGAATCACGACCGAATGAACTTGATAAACGCCTTTTCCTTTTTGAGCTCCTCACAAGGATGAAAAGCTGGAACCTTCTCGTTCTTCTCACAGGAGAGTTCTCACTGGATAGCCTGAAAAAAAGTCCACTCTCGTATCTTGTAGACGGCATAGTCCACATTTCAGAGGAGACATCAGGTGAGAAAAGCGAACGCTACCTGAGCATAATAAAGATGCGTGGAAGAAAATATATTTCAGGCAGGCACATCTATAACATAAGCAGCGAGGGGATTACGGTATTCCCCAGGCTTCTTCCGCCCGCCGAGCCAAAAAAAGAAGCTTCAACGCAGCGGATAAGCACAGGGGTGGCAGGTCTTGACGCAATGCTCAAAGGGGGTCTGTTAAAGGAAGACGTGATCCTTTTCTCAGGAGGTCCAGGAACCGGCAAGACGATTTTCGGCCTGCATTTTATATACGAAGGTGCTGTCAGGGGAGAGCCGGGTCTTATAATCTCACTGGAAGAATGGCCTTCGAAACTGAAAAGAAACGCAAAGACATTCGGATGGGATTTCGAACAGCTTGAAAAAAAAGGTGTTGTCATATTCCTTTATTTCCCACCGGCGCTTTTCCATGCAGATGAACACGCTATAATGATCAAGGAGATCATGGAAAAAAATAAGATTAAAAGAGTATTTTTAGATGGCATTGAAGACCTTGTTACACCCATACCCGATGTGATAAAACGGAGGGACTATGTTCATTCCCTTATAGATTATTTCTCGTCGCAGGGCATAACGACCCTTATGACGAACGAGATGCCGGAACTGTTCGGCAACATAAGGACCACGCTGGAAACACTTTCTGGAAGCGTTGACACAGTTATATTACTGCGGCAGGTGGAAGTCGAAGGGCACATGAGAAAAGCGCTGAGCATTCTTAAATCCCGCGGGTCCGACCATGATAAAGAGATCAGGGAGTTCGAAATTACCGGTAAGGGCATAGAAGTGAAAGTTGCATTTAAAGGGTACGATAATGTGCTTGCAGGAATGGCAAGGAAGCAGCCATCCGATATATTCATGGAAATGTTCGGTGGTAAGAAACCATGAATTTCTTTTTGATCGTGATCTGGATAATTACACTTGTACCTCTCTTTCTCATTCCTTACAGCATAGCTGTATTTTATCACCGCAGCTTCAGGCGAAAGACATATCCCTGGATTTTTATCGTGTCTTTATTGATGTCGGCGGCCGGTTACTTGAATCCGTCTTTTTCCTATGGGATGGTGTTTTTTGCCATCGGGGGAATCCTGCTGGGTGGCGCAAGCCTGAGATTGGACCAGGTCATGACGGGGCGGGGAAAATGATACCTGGATCCGGACTTTTCCTTATTGGCATCTCAGGCTTTCTCATATTTTATGCAGTGCTGGCGCACCTTTCCGCAAGGATGGGAGAAGGTTTGCGTCTTCCCCCGTATTACAGGATTTATTATATTGCTGTTTTATTTCTGGTATTGGCTGCAATATATGGCTGGTACAACGGTGGAGGTTCTGAAGATATGATCATGGTCCTGTTAATTATTGGAAATGCGCTCGCTATCGTTGCGTCTTATAAATACTGGTGGTGGCTAAAAGATGAACTCTGGATGAAAAAAAGACAAGGGAGAGAGATCAAATGAGTAAAAGAATAATGGTAGTCGATGACGAACCTGATACAGTAGACCTGGTAAAACTTGTCCTTGAGACTGAAGGGTTTGAAGTGATAACCGCATACAGTGGAGATGAGTGCCTGAAAAAACTTGATAAATCATTGCCTGACGCAGTTCTACTTGACATAATGATGCCTGAGATGGACGGGTGGGAAGTATTCAAAAAGATCAGGGAAAGGTTCGAGAACCTGCCCGTAGCAATGCTCACTGTAAGGAACCAGGATATCGATATAATGCTGGGTCTGCATGTGCTGAAAGCAGATGACTATATCACCAAGCCTTTTGGACGAAAAGACCTTGTTGAAAGAGTCAAAAAGCTGGTAGAAGCGTGAAAAGTCTGAGTATTACCCGGAAACTGATATTATACCTGATACTGATATCCCTGTTGCCATATGCTTTAATAAGCTATGTAAATTATTCAGCCGAAGAAAAAGCTCTTGAGAAAAAGATACTGGATGACCTGAGCGCCCTGGCTGAAGCAAAGAATACCCATATTTCAACGGTCATTAAATTCAGGACAGAACAGGCTAACGAGATCGCTACTTCCAACTTCATGCAGGAGATAGGATCAAACAACACAAGCAACCTCAACTTCAATCTTGAAAGAGTTAAAAAAGAGATCCCGGTTTTTCTGGAAATATCTGCCATTGACACGAAAGGTAATGTAGTGGCTTCCACGGACCGAACTCTCATCAACTCAAATTTTTCTCAAAAGGAACTTTTTAATAAAGCAAAAGAAAAATTATATCTTGGAAATTTAGAATTTTACGATAACAGGACCGGATTCATAATAGCTTCTCCGGTCTTTAATAGAAGCACTCATGGATTCGCAGGAGTTGTTGCTTTCAGGGTTTATCCCAAGCTCATATACGATGTTACAGGCGATTATACGGGGCTGGGAGAGACCGGAGAATCTCTCCTTGTCCAGAAACAGGGGGAAGATATTGTTTATTTGAATCCCTTGCGTCATAATGAAAGCGCAGCGCTTCACATGAGGTTATCCATTAATTCGTCCATTGCAGAACCTGCAAGACACGCGGTAAATGGTGAGAAGGGCGTGCTCCGGGGACTTGATTACCGGGGAAAAGACGTTTTTGCAGCATATACATATAATCCTGATATTAACTGGGGTGTTGTCATAAAGATAGATTCTTCAGAAGCACTGATACCTGTGACGGATCTCAAAAACAGGTCAATAGCACTTGGAATATTTTATTTCGCCGTGGTCTCAGCCCTGGCATTTATTATCGGCAGGAATTTCGCAGGTCCGCTAATAAGACTTTCAAATGCTTCAAAAAAAGTGGCAAAAGGTTACCTTACAGTCCAGATAGAACCCGAGAGCACAGATGAGATAGGCGAACTTGCGCAGTCCTTTAACATGATGGTAAAAAAATTGAAAGAGTTGTATGAAGGGCTGGATATGAAGGTCAAGGAAAGGACCCGGATACTGAACAGGAAAAATATTGAACTTGAAGCGCTTATAAAGACAAACCAGAGCATCTCTACCGGACTTGAACTGAAAACCGTGCTTGATACAGCGGTCAGGGAGGCGGTAAAAATCGTTAATGTCTCTTATTGCTCAATTATTCTTGTGGATGAGGGAAAAGATTACGGGACCGTGACTTCCGAATTCAGTCCGCTTCTGCATCTGGAACCTTTTCTTGGCGAAAATATAATTCTAAAGGACTGTCCGACCCTGGATGAAGCATTTCAGGGAATGCAGTATGTATATATAGATGATACGGCAAAGGCCGAGTTATCCCCTAAAGAAAAGGAGATGGTAAATAAGCTAAACATGCGGTCTATCCTTGTAATGCCGCTTGTGCTGGGAACGAAGAAACTTGGTATAATGCAGTTAAGCAGTATCGGTGGGTTAAAAATTTTCAGTGTGGAGGAGATCAATATCTGCCAGACGATAGCAAACCAAGTTGCAATAGCTATTGAAAATGCTCATCTGTTCACACATCTTAAACGACACGACCAGACACTTGAGACTCTTTTTGAGATAGACAGGGTAGTGAGCCAGTCACTTGACCTGGATGAGCTATTAAGAGAAGCGATAGCAAAAACCATTCAGGTCACTTCGTCAGATGCAGGCTGGATATATTTACTTGGAGAGGACGGGAAAACATTAAACCTTAAAACATATATTGGAATATCCAGAGAGCTTGCGCAGCATGCTTCCAGGCTTGAGGCAGGACGGGGTGTATCAGGTATTGCGGTCAAGACAGGCAAGCCTGTCACGATGAATATAGAGAACTATCCTGACCAGGAACTGCTGCCGCTTCTGAAAAAAGACGGCGTGACCTCGCTTGCAGGCATGCCCCTTCTTGCAAAAGGAAAAGTTCTGGGGGCTATAATTATTTCAAGCCGCAGTCACAGGGTCTTTGGAAAGGAAGAGAGCGATGTCCTGGCGTCCATAGGGAACCAGATAGGGGTGGCGGTTGAAAACGCAAGATTGTACCGGGAATCAAGGATATCGTATGAGAAACTGCAGAAGGCATACGAGGAGCTTAAGTCCCTGGACAGGATGAAGAGTGAGTTCCTGTCAAACGTTTCTCATGAACTCAAGACACCGCTCGTTTCCATCCGTGGGTACAGTGAACTCCTTTATGATGAAAAACTGGGGACTATACCGCCGTCGCATAAGAAGCCGCTGGATGCCATAATTAGAAACACTGACAGACTGACGCGCCTCATAGACAGCCTGCTGTTCGTTAGCATCCAGCAGATGGGAAAACCTGAGATCAGGATGATACTTCAGCCCCAGTCTATCGATGAAATAATTACATCTTCGATGAATGACATGAAAATGCAGGCAGAGAAGAAGGAGATCACCCTCATAAAAGACTCGCCTTCTGACCTGATAGTCGTTGGAGACAGGGACAGGCTCACAGAGGTGCTCCTTAATCTTCTGGACAATGCAATCAAATTCACCCCACCCGGCGGTAAGATCACCGTTAAAGCCCGCGATGATGAAGAGAATGAAGATACGGTACATATAACCGTGACCGATACTGGTATAGGAATGCCTGAGAATGTTATATCGTCACTTTTCCAGAGGTTTTTCCAGGCGGATGCTTCTCTTACCAGGAAATATGGGGGGACAGGTCTTGGGCTTTACATATGCAAGAATATTATTGACGCGCATAAAGGCGAGATCTGGGTGGAGAGCAGGGTAGGTGTCGGAACAACAATGCATATAAGGCTGTCAAAAAAAACATATGGATAGAATTTCAAAGGTCATGATCGAATATCTCTTCCAGGTATTCTTCTCTCTTCACGTAATTCCATTACCTTATCTTCCCTCGATAAAGGTCTTGAATATCTCTGGTCATCTATCTCGATGGTCATATCGCCGCCATATGCAGAATCCTTAAGCGCGCGTAATACTGCTCCCATATTCTTCTGGCGGTGCGATGGATAATGCGGTTTTCCGTTATGAAGGGAGCCGACATGTACATTTATGATACTCTCACTGAGTTCATCGATAAAGGACATGGCGATATCGGGGGATTGAATGAACGCATGCACCACATCAAAAGTGAAAAAAAGCCCGGGGAATTTCGAAAGGACGCTTTTCATTTCATCGGGTGTTGAGCACATGCTCTGTACACCAGGCATGCTGTTCTCAAGTGATAATCGAATGCCCAGGCAGTCTGCCTTTTCCTTGCTCAACTTCAGGTATTTCAGGAACTTTTCCCGGTCTTCGTTCGTCGGAACGCGATGGACAGTCCTCTTTCCGGGATGAATAGTTACTACCCTTGCCCCAATATTTTTCGCAAGTTCAAGCGACCATAGCGTCTCTTTTATTGTGGCTTCACGCACATTATCGTTGATCGAGGAAGGATTCAGATCAAGCACCGGGGCATGGAGAGTACATCCCCCAGGCATCATGGATATTGTTTCTTCAAGCCTTGCTAAGGCGATCGAATCAAACCTGTCCTTCCAGAAATCAGGTGTTTCAGCCCAGAATTCGATGCTCTTTATGCCGGCCTCCAGAAGTATATTCACTATATCATATACACTGTATTCCCATAGGAACAATGATGCGCAGGATAACCTCATTCTATACCCCTAGTCATTATTGGTTACGAGACTATATATTAATTTCAGTCAATTCTCTTTGAGTGGCGAAGTTCAACAGCAATGCCTTTCCCGCATTCTTTTATCTCCCATCCGCTCATCTCTGCCCTCCCGACACCGAAGAACCTCTCGCCTTCCACGAGAACCTCATCGCCCGGGCGTATCTGGAGGTCAGCATACTCCACGCCCGGAGCAAGGATGCTGCTGTGGGGCATGAAGTCTCCGATCTTTACCCGGTAATTGGTTTGGCCAGCAATGCGCAGCCCACCCTCCACGGTAAGCGCAATAGTCCCGTATTGCGGGATCAATGTTGCAAGCTGAATCCCGGAGAATAACTGGAATTTAGGAAATGGCGCTTTGACGACCGCACCAGAGACAAGTATATCGCCCGCTCCTTTTCCGAACTGGTAATCAGCCGCGGCGCGCATGAGGTCGAGTTTTGCCTCCTCTCCTGCGCGTTTTTTAACATTATCATACCCTGAGACTGCCTGTTCAAGTTTAGAGAGGGATTCGCGCGAGGTCACGCCTTCATCCGCAGTATAGACAAATTCAAGACCCAGCTCTTTCTCTACGTCTTCGCATATTTCCCTGTACGCACCATGGACGTGTGCTACTATATTGTTGTATGTATTCTTCCGGAGATACGAGCGCAGGCAGCCGCCAACCCAGTCTCTCTCTTCTTTGTCCCAGTAGCCCGTGACCGGGGTATCGTAATGCGCCGCAGGGTACATAAGTTCGAGCTCGCGTGGGACGACGCCCATGGGTGACGTGATAATAACCTCGTGCACGTACCTGCGGTATTTTCCCAGGGCATTTATGAATTTCTGGTGGGAAGTTGAAGTGGAGTATGGTTTTTTTGCAGAGCAGGGAAGGAGAACAAGTGTATCAATGTCAGGCGGAGTGTACCGTTCCAGCACCCTCTCTGCGAACCGTCTTATTTCAATACGGTTCATGGATTCCGAAGTGTTCGCATACAGCGTGCCTGACCTGAAAAGCGGTGTCCTTTTTTCAAGGAATGTGCCTTCTGCGTCGATGAGCCGCAGCGCCGCTGTGAGCCAGGGGCGCGCCCTGCACTGGCGCTCAATGTACTCGCGAAGATGACCTGACCTGATGTGTTCGCGAATGACGCGCAGTTCTTCTCCAAGTTTCAATACATTGTGCCTTGAAAGCGCCTCTGCACGCTCCTTTTTTGGGAGTTTAATAAGTTCCTGCGGTGTATCGCAGGAACATACGGGGCATGCGCAGGGGAATTCGTGCAATCTGTCAGGATGGAATTCGCCTGAATTCGTAAGATAAATGTCCTGGTATCCTTTGATCGTCGGTATGGTCTCATCCACGATATCAACGCCCATGTATACGAGCATTGAGAGGTTCTCAGGCGTTGCAAGGGCGGGCGCATACAGAAGTGAGTCTGCGCGGGTGCTTTCTTTGAGCCGGATGATCGAATTTACGAAATCCCTTGCGTGGTTCTCAAGTTGTTTTGCTGCGCCAAGGACATACAGGTCTGCTTCGATGGGCTTCTGGTGAAAAGGGTGGATTACTATGCCTGTGTAGCTCGAATTTGCTTTTATTTGTGAAAGTAAGGCTCCGGTGTCGAAGGATTCCTGCATCTGGTCTATGATATCCTCCTCTGTATGCAGGGGCAGGGATTTGTGCGGGGCAATAATTATTTTTTTGGAAATGCCTTCAGGTATCCCGGAATTTTGCCACATAGAGCCAGAGTCTATTATCGGGGAATCCTTCTCATGTATCCTGATAATGGCAGGGATTGAAAGCTCCCTGTCCAGAGTGAGTTTGCCGATTCTGGCGGCGCCGTCGCGATGGGTTATTTCGAAGATTTTAGACATGTGGGCTCAAAGGAAACGGAATTCAACCGCAGATGAACGCGGATGAACGCAGATGTTGTTGTTTCGAAGTGCTATTAGGTGTGAGTTTTATTTAAACATGAGCCACGGATCAATATAATGAGGAGGAAACATAAGGGCGCACGCACAACGCATGCGCCCTGGCAGTCTATTGACAGACTGATATCTGATCGATCACACCAATTAAGTTATTGTCTCCTCGTTATTAAATATATTGGCTGCTTGAAGTCTCAAAAACAATACTTCATCCCGCTAGGATAAAGTTCAAACTGCCAAGTTGCCTATTACAGCACGCCTTTCGTGCTCGGAACGCCTGTTCCACTGACTTTGACAGCCCTTTTCAATGCCACCGCGAACGCCTTGAAGAGCGCCTCTATCTTGTGGTGGTCGTTCTCTCCGATAACTGTCAGGTGCGCGTTGATGCCTGCATTGCTCACAAGAGATTCGAAGAAATGCCGTGTATTCTGGGGATTGAAGCCTCCGATGTTCTGGTTCGCCAGTTTTGCATCAAAAGCAAGGTAGCTCCTGCCGCTTATGTCAATGGCGGCTGTCGCTAGCGCTTCGTCCATGGGTATGCGGGCTTCTCCAAACCTCTCGATTCCTTTCTTTTCACCGAGTGCTTTCTTGAGGGCGCTTCCCAGGGCAATTCCAACGTCCTCTACAGTGTGGTGGTCATCGACTGTCAGGTCTCCCCGCGCTTTTACCATAAGGTCAAGGGAGCCGTGTTTTGCAAAAGAGTTAAGCATGTGGTCAAAGAACGCAATGCCAGTGTTGATGTCTGTGTTTCCCGTGCCATCCAGCGATATCTTTACTTCGATGTCGGTCTCGTTCGTTTTCCGTGTGAGTTTTGATTCCCGCATGAGAGGTTTGTATTAATTAGTGGGAATATAAAGGTATTGTAAAGCGCCGAGGGGGAGATTTGAACTCCCGGGGGGCTTTCGCCCCACAAGCTTTCCAGGCTTGCGCCTTAGGCCGCTGGGCTACCTCGGCATACAGCTTCATTAAAAGCTGGCAAAAACGGTATCGGTACACTGGTATTTGAGAAATTAAATACGAAAATCTCTCAGATATGACAGTAACGAACCATCTTAGAGCACTCAATACATTATTGAAGTATAAAAAACCTGTTCAAGACCTCCCCCTTTTTTGGAGACTGTAAAATAGTTTGGTTTTGCATAAAATATTCGCTGCAGAGGCACAGAGAACACCGAGAAATAATTACTCTGTGCCTCCGCGCCTCTGTGGCTGTTTTGGTTTTGATTGGGCAACACCAAAGTTTTTGACAGCATCCTTTTTTGCGCCGGGATTCTTGATATGACATTAGTATTCGAGGTACATTGAAAAAAGAACCGTATATATCCAATAAACAGATATCTTCTATTTCATCAGATAAAGAGTTACACTGGAGGAAAAAAAAGAGTAAAAGAAAAAGAAATCTTATTTCATCAAATCAAAAGATTTCTTTGAACCATAAGCTATTGCTATCAGGGCAATATAGATGAATATCTCAAAACTTAATTCTCCTATAAAATCGCCCATTAGCTCGAATTGCTCGTTCAAACCTCTTATGACCACAGCTGCTGTAATGAAAAGTACTGCAATAGTTATAAATTTGAATCCAGCGCCTACTGCTCCACCTTTCATTCCAATATAATTTTTATAGGTCACAATAACAGCTATGATACCGATAACAGCTCCAGCTAATTCAAGGAGAGGGAACCACGCCGGATCTCCGCCTGATGCAACTGGTTCTTCTGCTGCTGATACCGCTGGTGCCAGAATTAACATTAAGACACCAAGAATGCACAACAAATCGATTTTTTTATAGTTCATTTTTACCTCATATTATATACTATCAAAAACTTTTGCTTTTTCAGGTCCCAGGAATCCGTAAACTTTTTGTTTGCAGATCGACAGGCATTCTTCTTCATTCATTGAATCAACTAATTTTGCTGAATTCGGTCCAAAATATTTTAACATTATTTGCTTACATTTTTCTTTTCTATCCATGTAAGATTAATACTATTTCATATTATTTAAATTTTTCTGATAATACTCATAATGATTATTTTGATTATTTGGAGTCGTCCTTTGCAGGGTCGCCCTGTATTAATTAATCAGACTGCTGTGACCTTTCCACTTTCAAATATAGATCGTTTGACCGGATAGTTCTTATGATATCCAGTTCAGTCTTATTCCTTCGCTTTCCAGCCCTTCGGGTAAGTCCCCGGCTCCATGAACACCCTTTCTGTTGTCACAACTATCCCCGTAGCTGCCTTAAGTATATCGAGCGTCTTCATCTGCGCCGCCCCGAAAGACACAGCTTCGTCCTTTTGTGTAAAGACCGCAACAAGGTCTCCTTTTTCAATATCACTCTCGACTGTCAGCACACCAGGCGCAGCAAGCCCTGCGCCGTGACACAGCGCATCAACTGCATTATCCCGGATAACAAGCTTCGGCAGATGCGAAAGGGCGCGCTCCATAGGAAGTATCACTTTCCTCAAGCTAGCTTCGCTGCCATTCTCCTTCCAGTCCACTTGCGCGTCCTTGAGGTCGTGAAGCGTAATCATAGTATCGTCCTCCCGAAAAGGTCCGCTTTTTGTGCGCCGAAGTTCCTGCATGTGAGCCCCTGTGCCCATAGCCATTCCCATGTCATGGCATAATTTCCTTATGTACGTTCCTGCCTCGCATCCCACCTTGAAAAGAACATTCTTATCCTCGACTTCCAGAAGATCAAGATAATATATGTTCCTGACCCTTGTCTCCCGTTTAACCGCTGAAATGATCGACGGCTTCTGGTAAATCTCGCCTGTGAATTCCCTGAACACCTGTTTTAATTCCTTTTCAGGGACTTGCGTATGCAGTTTCATCAGGCAGACGTATTCCTTTCCTGCGTTAAGGAGAGCATCCACGGCCTTAGTTGCGTGCCCCAGCATTACAGGGAGCAACCCTGTCACGTTCGGGTCAAGTGTTCCGCTGTGTCCTGCTTTCTCAATTTCCAGTATCTTTTTCACCCATGATGTCACTTCATGGCTCGTGGGCCCGGCGGGTTTATCGAGATTGATAACCCCTTTCTGGATATATTCCTGTATCGGTCTTTCATCGGGTCTTTTGCCCAATGTTTTATCGCCTGCATCCTCTGATTTGATGAAAGTCTCTCTTTTTTTTTCAGAAGGTAACAGGTTCATTTCAGGCATTCTACCGCTTTTCCAACTATTTCACATATTTCTTCCGGACTTAATTTTGTAGAATCAATAACAATATCATACACTGACAGGTCTCTTATGTCAATTTTATAGTAGTTAAGATATCGCAATCTTTCGCACTCTTCCCGTTCTGATGTCTCTTTCATTGCAGAGGAAAGGGTTTTATTCTCTCTCTTTGCGATGCGTTCAGCCCTTATCTTAAGAGGAGCTTTTAGCCAGACCTTCAGATCGGCATCCACAAGGAACCCAGACAACCTTCCCTCAAGGATAATATTGTCCTTTTCCTTTGCGATCTTCTTTTGTGCATCGTCAAGCTTCCTGTCTATTTCATCATTGCACTTTGCCAGCGTCCCGAACTCATCAAGCGACATACACCTTTCAGTTGCGAGCTTCCTGAAAATATCTCCCATGGATACAAGTTCCAGACCGAGTTTAGCGGAAAGCATTTTCGAGAGAGTGCTCTTGCCGCTGCCCGGTGGTCCGCTGATCGTGATCTTCAATTACATTCCGCCTATGTTCAGAGCCTTTCTTGTTATCTGGCTTACAGGCATCGAACAGATGAAATACCAGAATAACCAGTACTGGATCTCCCAGAAAACCTTGTCTGTCAGTTTATGCTCTCCCCAGAACGGGAATATGACAGCAGCATTAGGCGCCTGTGAGATGGCAAGATATACCCAGAAGAAGATCGGTATCGAGATTATGCTTATATACAGCATAGGCTTGAACTGCTGTTTCATCATTACCATCTGGTCTTCCATCATTTCAGCCTGCTGAGCCTGTAGTTTTTTCATTTTCGCGGCATTATTGGTGAGCTGCGCCTGCCTCATTTCTTTCTGTAAGCCTTTCATCTTTTCCTGTATGCGCCTTGTGAGCTCCCAGTCCATTGTGTATTTCTGGATAAGAGATGCATACAGACCAGTTATTGCCGCAAGTATGAATATTATTATATGAAGCGGCAGTATCGATAGCAGTGGGTTCAATAATCCCCCGACTATATTTCCGATAATATTCCTCAGGTCCGGTATCGCAATTATTCCGAACATCAAGAATATTCCAAGCCCTATCGCAACTTTTTCTATCATCTTTTTAATCATATTTCTCCAGGACCTTTTTAATATCTTCAAATATCGCTGAAATATCCTTGCTTCCGTCTATTCTACGCAGTATAGCTTTCCTGGTATAATAATTAATCAGGGGTTGTGTTTGTTTTTTATAAACAGTCAGCCTGTTCCTTATTGCTTCTGCTCTATCATCCTCACGCTGATATAGCTTTCCTTTGCATGAATCGCAGAATCCTTCTTTTTCAGGCGGGTTGAAATCCACATGATAACTTGCACCGCAGGCGCACATCCTTCTACCTGAGAGGCGCTTTATCAGTTCCTCGTCATCTACGTCTAAATTCAGGACAACATCCAGTTTTCTTCCGGATTCTGTCAAAATCATCTGGAGCGCGTCTGCCTGGGGTATTGTGCGCGGATACCCGTCAAGCAGGAATCCTCCGGAACAGTCAGTATCTTGAAAGCCTTTCTTTTATGATGGTTATCAGCAGTTCATCAGGTACGAGTTCCCCTCTTGACATATACGATTTTGCCTTGATACCCAGAGGCGTGTTATTGCCTATGTTTTCACGCAGTATATCGCCAGTTGAGATGTGAGGTATAGAACAATTTTCCGAGATCTTCTTAGCCTGTGTACCTTTTCCTGCACCCGGTGGGCCGAGTAAAATAATATTCATTTTAAATCTTTCCCGTAATGGTATTGACTATATTAAAGCTTATTCAAAAGTTTCTGGTTTAATTTACTGTCATCGAAGTCAGTAATTTATTATTAAGAGGGGCAAAAGCCGGAAGAATAGTATCTTTGACGGGATTTAGGAGGAAACTATATGTCGGCTTTTGCCTTATCAATTCACGTCAATTGACGATATAAACTTTTCGGAATTTTGTGAGCATTTTATTGTTAAAAGTATTGCCTGGCAACAATGCATGTAGAATCCCGAAATTATTTCGCCAGGATTTTTTTCGAATGACAAGTCATCTGAGCCGATGGTGAAGATGACAAACAGAAGGATCAAGTTAGGAATAGACTGGGTATTAAAAAAGGGAGAAACCGTTGACCGAGTAGCCTATTCATTTAAAGTATCAACCCGAAGAATAGAGCAATTAGTGAAAATCTTCAAAGAAACGGGGAAATATCCTATTTTGAATCCGAATAGACGACCTAAAGCGTACCTAACAGAAGAACAGAAACAAATCATAAAACAAGCCTATAGCGAATCATATTTCGGCGCAAAAATGCTCAGGCACCATATTATAAAAAGACATAAACAAAACATTCCTCAAAACAAAATTCATGCCTATCTTTTGGAAATTGGATATGCAAAACCTGATCCCAAAAAACAGAAAAAGCGGAAGCGATGCCGTTATGAGCGAAAGCATAGTCTATCATTGCTTCATGCAGATTATATGGAAAATGAAGGAGTTCATGTAATTGCCTATGAAGATGACGCATCCAGGAAGATCCTCTCAATTGGAGAATTCAATAATGCAACGACTGATAATGCTTTAGAGGTCCTTAAAATTGCTGAGCAGGAAGTTACAGAGGTCAATGGTTTGATCCAAGCTATCAATACTGATAGAGGTTCACAATTTTATCCGAACAAAAAAGACAAAAATGGTGAAGCTGATTCTGTTTTTCGAGATTATCTTGAATCAAAAGGGATAAATCATATACCATCAAGAAGGAATAATCCGCAAACTAATGGCAAGATTGAACGATGGTTTCAAGAGTATCTAAGGCATAGACATAAATTTAATTCAGCAAATGAATTCAAGGATTGGTATAATGACAGAATACATGGTTCGTTGGAGCTTGAATGGGGGGAAACTCCAAATGAAGCTTTTATCAGAAAAATGCGACCTGAAGCAATCTTAGGAAGATTTTTTAAGGCTTTTGGATGGTGAAATAAAATATGAAAGAAGGAAAGACAGGTGCTGAAAAAAATAAGCGAAAAAATATCAGGATTCTACACCTGGCAACAATGCACATAAACTATAAATACTGTTTTTCCTATTTACACGAATTATTCTTGGCAGAGAAACATATTGAAAATCAGTCCCCTGAACAATAATTTATAAAACGGAGATCAATGACCTCAAAAATGTCTGACCAGAGATTAATGTTGGAGCTTCTCGCAAATGAAAACTCAAGAGATATTCTTTGCCTTACTTCTAAAAAGGAATACTCAGCTAACCAATTGAGCAATGAACTTGATATTGCACCTGCAACAATATACCGGAATTTGAAAAATCTTGAATCAGCCGGGATGATACAGGTCGTCAAGACCATCATGGATAACCATGGAAATGAGGAAAAGTATTTCAGGTGTTCGATACGCAGGATTATTATCGACATTAATGGAAAGCTCGATATCCGTTCAGAGAATGAAGATCATGGCGACAGTATAATCAGGCTCTGGAAAAGGATTTCCAGGTCATAAGAAAGAAGCATCCAGACGCCTGCATAGAATGAATATTAATATGAGTATAATGCTCATAAAAATTCTCATTTTATGAGAATCGATATTGTATTTTATGTATAATTAAGTCGTGATAGTTTTTGGATAGGAATTAATTGGAAATATATTATATCCTTTCTCCAAAAACATGAAAAATCGGGTATATTCGATCAGGAGATAGATATGATGGGAAGTGCAGAAGCGATAGATAATTCGCAAGCGATGAATCCCGTGATGAGAATTGTAAATCTCGGAGTGCAGGAATCAACAGAAGAAAAACAAAATATCAATTTGATAGGTGAATTCCGTAAAATTGGCAGGTTGGGGAGTATCAAACTAGCCGTCCTTATTACAAGGGATGGAGAATTGATAAGTGAAATACCAGAGAAAACATGTAACGGCATTTCTGCAGCAATGATGGCTACCTCGCTTGGAGTTGCAGAAACTGCCTTTGCAGAATTTCGCAAGGGAGTTCCTGACATGATGGTTTTATTCTTGAATGGGGAGAAGATTATAGTAAAGGGCGCAGGACCTAAGATGCTCTTGGTAACTATTATCGATAACAAGGCCAATGATAATATTGTCCTGCCCCAGATAGAAAAGATGGCGGAGATCATAAAGTCGATGTCGTGATAAATTTATTGGAAAAATGAATAGGGGTAAATTTATATACGTGCCAGTGGGAAGTTGAAAAAGATTAGCACAAGTAGGAGTTACTTCATGTTCCGAATAATCCCCGCAATAGACCTCAAGAATAAGAAATGCGTTTCTCTTATACAGGGCGTCCCGGGAACGGAGAGGGTATCTCTTGAAAATCCTTCAGGCATCGCAGCGCGCTGGGTGGAGGAAGGCGCCGCCGTGCTTCATCTCATTGACCTTGACGGCGCGATCGATGGAAAGCGATTGAACCGTCCCATTATCGAATCCATAGTAAAAGAGTTCGACATTGAAACACAGGTAGGCGGCGGCATCAGGTCAAAACAAGACGCAGCTTCGCTTCTTGATATCGGCGTGGACAGGGTCATCCTTGGAACTGCGGCGATTAAAGATCCTCATCTTGTTGAAGAACTCGCAGGTGAATTCGGAAGCCAGCGGATCATTGTGGCTCTTGATTCAAAGGACGGCAGGGTAACAACGCACGGGTGGGCAAAAAAGTCAGGATTCACGGCAGTGGAACTCGGGTTGAAATTCGAGGAACTTGGCGCAGGAAGCATCCTTTTTACTGACATTAACACCGAAGGGCTATTAAATGGTGTGGATCCAAAACCCACGCGGGAGCTCGCGCATGCTCTGAGCATACCTGTAATAGCATCTGGCGGCATCACAACTCTTCCTGACATTGAAGTGATAAAAGGAACTGGTGCAAAAGGTGTTGTTGTTGGCGCTGCGCTGTATGTTGGTAATTTTACGCTGCGTGAGGCACTGGAACTGGAAGAAATTTAGTAATCATTAATCCGTTTTAACTCAAACCTTGTCAGATTGAGCTATGGTCATAAGCCTTTTCTCTCCGTTGATAGCATGGATTATCTCAACCACCTTCTCGGGAACAAAATGCTCCCACCTGTCCCCTGCAAGCATCCTCTTTCGAATTTCAGTCCCGGAGTAGTTATTCCTCGTGAAAAGAGGCGATTGCTTGACCTTTGTTCCAGCTTCGCGCAGAAGTTCTATCACAAGAGGATTATTAGTATATGCTACATCAAAAGGCGGAGTCATGGACTTAACATGCGCCACCCATAACGAATTGCGCTGGATATCCTCTATAGGAATGACATAGTGCTTTATTCCAATCTCTTCAAGCGCGCTTGAAACCATAAGTACGCGCTCTCCAGCAGTAAAGGGATTCTCTATCTCATGACTCTTCTGGGCGCTGCCAATGCCTATTATTATCTCGTCAACTTCCTTCGCGATCTTTTTCAAGACCTGGTGATGTCCCAGATGGTACGGCTGGAACCGCCCGAGATAGAGTCCGCGGCGCATATCACTCTTTCTTTGGAGCCTTGGGTTTCTCCTCTATTTCAATTTCAGGAGGAGGTATCTTCTCTATTCTCTCCCTGCCCCAAGGTCGAACTGGTGAATCCCTGCTCCATATCTCTTTCAGGAAACCACGCCAGTCCCATTTGTTATTCTTATGCTTCATGCCAGTGAGCTTCTTGATCATTTCCAGATTTATGGGCTTGTCGGAGTAATCAAGATCTTTGACCTTATTGAGGTATTTCTCTCCCGTTTCGGTTCTGACGAAAATGGTGCTCCATCCATCATCAGAACCCACGGAACCCACTGATATGTCAGCGTAATATGATGTATAATCCTGGCAATGGTGGCATCCTTTTCGTGCCATATGTGCAACGTCTTTTATGGGAACTTCTTTTGTTTCTTTTGTTGTATTGACGATGAATTTCCCTTTATGGAAGTTCATCTTAACCGCGTCCCTTATATCCACTCCCATGACTTTCGGAATGACTTCAGAGAACATGATCTCCTCTGAGAAGGATTCCATACAGATCAAACCGATTATCAGTTCTATCCTGTCGAAATTTTCCCTGAATAGATGAGCGGCATGTACCTGGCAGGGCACCCCCACCAGAGCTACTTTTTTATATTTCTTCAGAACATTTTTTATGGGATCTATATAACTTCTTTCTTCATCACGCATATGTCCGTCATTAGATATGAGAGACGTCTCTGCAGAATCGATATAAGCGCGATGTATATCCCTCATGGTCGCTACGACGGGCTGATAGGTGTATTTTGTCCCGGCTGCCTTAACAACATCTTCCGGACTTGTGAAAACTGCGATCTTTGTTGACCATCTGTCGTTCTTTACAACACCTATGGCACAATCTATTTCACCCTGCTCAAGCAGCGACTTGAGTATTTGCGATACTGCAGCGCCGTCCTGTCCCTTGAGAGTTCTGCTTTTCCCTGCTTTCAATGACCTGACGTTGTTGAATTCATCAGTTGTCGGGAAACCGTCAAGTATTGGGCACACGCGTTCGCATGCATAGCAGTTCACACATGGATTGGTATCTGCTTTAAGGGGATTTATTCCCTGATAAGCGGATTCCGTTCTCAGTTCCATTTTCCTGTAATTGCCCTTATCTATGGAAATATCAACAATATCCCTTTGAACGATGGGTGCGTTCATAGGGCATATTGCTTCGCAGGTGCCGCAGGAGGAGCAGTAGTTGTATTCTCCAACATCAGCGATTTTCGGAAGCCCCACGTTAGGGGCACTCATGCTGCCCAGTCTTGTGAGCACATTCGTTTGATCCGATTTAAGGATACCCTTGGATATGATGGGGCTTTCCGATTGCGTTATCAATTTACTTTCCTCCGATTATTTCTTTGCCTATCAGCTTGATAGCTGTCTCTTTGTCAGGACCTATCGGTGAGCCTGCTACTATCTGTGTGACGCCTATCTTCTTCAGCGCCTCCACTTTTGCCTTGCAGTCAGCCGGTGTTCCGCATATTGAGAACGCATTTATCATGGACTCAGTGACAAGGTTGTTCAACCCCGGGAAGTCACCTTTTGCGATTGCGTCTCCAATGTTCTTCTTTGCACTCACGTCGATGCCGTGCCTCTGGAGCACTGTATCGGGTGAACCGGCAACAATGAACGCTACGACTACCTTCGCTGCTCCCTTTGCTTTCTCCGCATCCTTGTGGATGGAGAAACAAGCATAAGCGCCTACATCAACGCTCTTGGGGTCTCTTCCTACAGATTTTGCACCTGCTGCAATCTGTTTTATTGCAAATTCGAAGTCCTTTGGATGCGATGCGTTGATAAGCACGCCGTCAGCTATTTTGCCTGCGAGTTCAAGCATCTTCGGGCCCTGCGCGCCCATGTATATGGGTATATTCCCCGTCTTGAAAGCCAGTTTTGCACCGCCGATCTTCACGCGTTTTCCATCCTGCGAGACTTTTTTGCCGCTAAAGAAACCCCTCAGGGCAGTGATACTCTCATTGATGGTTGTCATGGGCTCAGTCCATTCGATGCCCATAGCGTCGAAAGTGGCTTTATCGCCAGGACCGA
Source organism: Methanobacteriota archaeon (assembly GCA_963793805.1). Taxonomy (GTDB): domain Archaea; phylum Halobacteriota; class Methanosarcinia; order Methanosarcinales; family Methanoperedenaceae; genus Methanoperedens. Next base: position 57,413 of record CAWCBK010000020.1, on the reverse strand, counting down.
TACCAAGAATAGCGCGTCCTCCGGATATCTCGTTTATAGCCCCTATGCTCTGGGCTGTGACCGCAATGTTCCTTGTATAAGGATTCGTCACTCCAGTCCCGAGTTTTATCCTGTTGGTGTTCATTGCCAGTACTGCGAGCGTGGTATACACGTCCCTGTTGTTATAGTGGTCTGTTATCCATACATTATCGAACCCGTTCTCTTCAGCGAGCTTAGTATAATGGGCAAGCTTCAGAACGGGGTCTGCTGGTACAAATTCGATACCGAACATTATATTATCCTCCAATTTAAAAGTCAAAGGTTCTTTCATATTTAAAAGCATATTGGTTTTGTTCTGCGATTGTAGAATCCTGAAATTATTTCGCCAGGATTTGTCTTCGAAATGTTATGAATACTGACTTGCCATCATCAATGACAGTTTTATCTGCTCGTTCGCATCTTCACGCACAATATCCTCATGCCCTGGATATATGATACTCACATCAAGAAGCGTAAGTTTTTTTATGGACTCGATCAGTTTTTGCATATTCCCGCCTGCAAGGTCGGTGCGCCCGAAACTCCCGTTGGGGAAAACAGTGTCACCGGAGAACAGAACCTTTGCACGCGCGCTGTACAGGCAGATGCCGCCAGGAGTGTGCCCTGGTGTGTGAATGACTTCAAGTTCCCCGAATGTTTCCCCGCCGGCAAGAAGGATATCAGGAATAATGGAAGGGGCCCTTACGCCAAAAAGCTCAGATGCGCTGCCCCGCGGATTGTTAAGAAGGGGCGCATCGTCCCTGTGAATAGCGATCTTTGCCCCGAAGGCTTCCGCGACCTGCACTGCCCCGCCAGAATGGTCGTAGTGGCAGTGGGTGAGGATGATCGTCTCCAATTCTCCCCGTTGTATGATCTTTTCAAGCTGGGAGATTATAGCGTGCGCGTCCATGCCTGCATCAACAAGAGTATGCCTGTCAACAAGGTATGCATTGGCATCATAGGGGGAAGTCTGTAATTTTATTACCTGCATGAAAGCCAATATAATGCATTATCATTTAAAACTATCACAACGAGCGTATTTATCAAAACGATCACAGACCTTTAAATTCGTTTGAGTCAACCAGAAAATGATTGAACAGTTCTTCGCCCCAACTTATTGCGGAATGATCAACGCTCACGATATCCCTTTGCAAATCATAATCCCCGTTCTTGAAGAAGAGTGACATATTGAAGTAGCAATCAGTAACCACACATGCCAGCTTGATATCCTGATTGGATACATATAATCGTGCCGTCTCTATGTCAAGGAACTTCTTTAGAGTATCCTGGTATTCATTTTGTATCCTGCAAAAGACCTCTCCTGTAAGGATGAGAGATATCTCTGCTCCACTCTGCGCCAATTGTAAAAAGAGTGATGGATATGAATGCTTAAAGATGGGTGAAATCCCCATGACTTTCCTGGATCTGGAAATGAATTCCAGAAAATCTCTATGAGGTTCATTTATTTCGCTAAGTTTGCACTCGATTAACTGGCTATTCCCAAGTTCACAAATTCTTCTTAATAGAAGCGGCGGGATTGCTTTGATTTCATGGGATTCCCAATAATCCAAGTATCTTTCAATGATCTCATTTGTTTTAATAAATGAACCGAGAACACCGACTATTATAATTCCCGTATCAGTAAGGGCATAATTTCTGCCTTCCAACTTTAACAGCTTCAGTTTTTCCAGTTTTCTTATCTGGGGGATCATCCCGGTAGATGTTACTTTAAGAGAGGTTCTGATCTCATCTAATGTTTTTGGCCCATCCAATAAGAATATGAGAAGATTTTTCCTTTTCTCGGAAGATGTGATGGTATCTATCAAGTCGCTCATTATTTATATCCTCCAGACCGGGCTCCCTCCAAATCCAGCCTGCAGCAAACAATTTATAGATCTCGTTGATAAACACTATCTTGTAGTATGCGGTAAGGGTTTAATGATATTGTAATCATTTGCATATAATTAAGCACATCGTTTTAATCCTGGTATTATCCTGGAAGCAGAATAACGAATATTAACATGACACCCAAATACTTATTAGGGATACATTCCATCATTGCGCAACATAGGGCTCGTGGTCTAGTCGGCTATGACGTCGCTCTCACACAGCGGAGATCCTGAGTTCGAGTCTCAGCGGGCCCATGAAATTTCTTTGAAAATTCATCCGTTCACGAGTACGTCAGGCATAATGAAGTCTGTGCGGAAATTATTACTGTACCACTCATAAAAGTCGTATTCTTTTTTCCTGATTCTCAATGACTGTTTCTCCATATCCACATAATTGAGACAGTTCACCCACATCCTGCAGGGGCATTTCCGTTCTTTGCAGCCATTTTCGATCTGGTTCATGTTTTTTTATCATCCATATCGACATTATCATTATGATAATCATTTATTATATCTATATATATCTGTTTCGGTCGTTCTCAAAATTATCATGGTTTTTGCGTTAAAAGACGAAATCCAATTAGCCATTTGACTTAAAAAGTTATCCCTTTTTTGGCTTTGCCCCTATTTTTAGAAAAAAGTATATGCCATAATTCTATCGACAGATTTAAATACTTTGCTAAGACCCCTCTTATGGCAGAAATTTCAAAAGTTTTTAAAGGAGTCCTGCTCACAGACTCCCTTAAAAACTACTTAGCTATAGGAAATGTCTCGCTATGCCAATTTTTATATTTCCTAAACATAGCGGACATTGCACAGCAAATAGAAAACCACTTCTACAGCGATAAAGATTGGCATTTCAGGTATGATGTATCCGCAATGATAAAATTTGCTGTAGTAAAATTCTTCAGGCAACAGCCGTATAAAAAAATCATTTTATCAGAAGAAGAAGCCTGGCTTCTTGGTTTCAAAGAAAAAGATGGTAAAATACCCGTTCCCTCCGGCGGAACACTTCATCATTTTGTAAAAAATCGCCTTGGAGTCGAAGGCATCAATAAAATCATGGAAATGGTTGGTGAAAGAATCATTAAACTCATAGATTCAAAAGAGGCAAAACTTGATTCGACTCCCCTTGAAGCATCAAGATACGATACTCATAGTGATTTTAATCCATATTATGAATGCAAAATGGATAAAGCCCATATTACAATGATCGGCACATATCCAGTGTTTATGAACTATACAGATGGAAATGATGGAGACTCTCCCCAGCTACCGCTGCATATAGCTGCTCTTTTAAAGATGAATGCAAAAATCAATGAATATCGCCTTGATGGCAGTTATGATTCATTCGAAAATCATGCTGAGATATGGTACAAATTAAAAGCAAAACCATTGATTTCATTGCCAGTGGATGCTGTAATCAATGAGGAAGGGGAACTTGAAAGAATAGATCACTGGGCAAATAAGATGTGGAAGCTTGGTGGCTCAAGACACATGAATATTGACGATAAGCTGAGGTTTCTTTATGAACACGGCAGGAGTGAACAGGTTGGCATGTATCTCCGAAACCTGACTCTGAGGGACAAAAACTTCCCGGATTCATATAAACTCAGGAAGGAATGCGAAAGGATTCATGGGCATATGAAGATTACACTAAAATTCGATGTCAGGAGAATAAGGGAAGAAAACAGAGAGTTATATTCGAAATTTAATTTTGTTGCCTATCAGTTGTTGTTATTGACAAATTTGCAGAATGGAGTTAAACCTGCAAACGCTTTCGAGAATTATATCTGATATCTGAAATAATTTACCGCATTCTAGTCATAGCTCATGCTATCTGTTATTCTGATCAAATCATCTTCTTTTTTGTGATTCTCAATGCTAACAGGTGGTCTTGTTTGCCCATATCGAATGTTCTCACAAGATTATTTTAATTTTGTTCTCGAATTATAGAAATCAATCAAATTAGAAAAAGAGTTTTTGAAGTTAGTTGGATTTTCTCCGTTAAAAGCAGGCAAACTTGTCAGGATAGGCTTATCTATCTGTAGCATATCATAATTAACAGATGGAGATTGAAATAGATACATTATTCATATTATTAGGGAAAGCTGTGGTTTTTGGCGCAGTAGCTCTGCTTATGCTTGCGGTTATAGGCTCTTTGCTGATCGCATATTCCTTCAAGACAGAGAGGTTTATACTTCCCAATTTCATGCTTTTCTCCATTACGGTCCTTGACGCCATTGTCAAAGCCCTGTTCCGCCTTGTAGGGGTGGATGACGCTATTGTGGATGATGTGGGCATCGCGCTAAAAAACAAGATTTCCTTGAAAAAGTTCAGGGATACACCCATAAATAAACGGTTGATCTTCCTGCCCCAGTGCCTTAGAGCGGCTGACTGCCCGTCAAAACTCAGCCCGGAAGGAATGAAATGTATTGACTGCGGGAACTGCGAGGTGGGACATGCGGTGAAAAGCGCAGAAAGTATGGGGTATAAGGTGTTTATCGTCCCTGGTTCAAGCTTCATAAAACGACTTGTGCGAAAACATAAACCTGGGGCAATATTGGGCGTGGGATGCATTACTGAAATAAAAGCAGGGCTTGAGATGTGCGAAAAGCTGAATCTTTTCGGTGTCGGGCTAGTGCTGGAGAAGGCAGGATGTGTTTCAACTGTGCTTAACTGGGATAATTTCTATGAATTCATAGAATTTGATGGACCCGTCCGTAAGGAATATCTCAGGGACGGATAATAAAATCCGAACTCTTTATTAACATGTATTCTTGTGATTAGCACATGAACCAGAAAGGGCTTTCTGAGAATGACGTGCTGTCCATACTGGACACAGCGCGGTCAAAAGACACATCATACGAAAATGTGCTCAGCGCCATGTGCACAAGACCACATCGTGTTGCGGTAAAAGCCCATATGCAGTTCATCGAATCAAATCTTGGTGACTTTGGTCTTTTTCCCGGAACAAAAGAACTCGAGGAAAAGGTAATAGCCCTGATGGGCGGATTACTTGGCGACCCGAATGCTTGCGGTTACATCACGACCGGAGGCACGGAATCCAACATCCAGGCTCTGCGTACAGCCCGCAATCTCTCTGGAATAAGCAAACCAAACGTAATAGTACCTTCATCCGCCCATTTTTCATTCGATAAGGTTGCAGACCTCCTGGGAATAGAGGTCAGGAAAGCCTCACTGGATAGTGAATTCAAGGTCGATATCGGGTCTGTTGAAAACCTGATCGATGATAATACTGCAGCGCTTGTTGGTATTGCAGGTTCTACCGAATTCGGGCAGATAGACCAGATAGATAAACTTGCAGAACTTGCGATTTCGCGTGACATTTTCCTGCATGTTGATGCTGCTTTCGGCGGATTTGTCATACCATTCCTTGATAAAAAATATCGTTTTGATTTTTCAGTAGAGGGAGTATCCTCGATAACATCAGACCCGCATAAGATGGGTCTCTCGACCATACCAGCCGGGGGGTTGTTGTTCAGGGAAAAAGCCTGCCTTCTTCCGCTTGAGATCGATACTCCGTATCTCACTATCAGGAGACAGCACTCTCTTACCGGCACCCGCAGCGGCGCGGCTGTCGCGGCAACGTATGCTGTGATGATGCACCTGGGAAAAGACGGGTACAGGAAGATCGTGAGCAATTGCATGAATATGACGCGAAGGCTTGTGGAAGAAGTAAGCGAGTTCGGATTAGATCCGCTCATTGACCCTGTGATGAATATTGTTGCGCTTGAGGTCCCATCTCTTGAAGATGTCAGGAAACGACTTCGGGCAAAGGGCTGGTTCACCTCTATAACACGCTCGCCACGCGCCATGAGGCTTGTGATAATGCCGCATCTTAGCGATGAGGCTCTCACACGGTTCATTTCTGACCTGAGGGAGTGCCTCGGGGACTGAGAACATAAAACTATCCTTTACCACCGCGCGTTATTATTTTTTGATATTGCGTGACACATGCTGGGTTACGGTTTAAGTATCCTGATTTATTACCTGAATATCCATCTGCAAAACAATACCCGCAGGGTTCGTGCATTTGCTCATCTTTTGTCCTCGGGTATTTTCTGCACTGGGGGGGTCTTATCTCGTATATCGAACATAAGCCACCATTAGAACCATTGGCATCTGATATCAGGAAAGGACATTTGAATAAGAACTTGCAGCAAGCACCGCAATTCCTGCATTCTCCGTTCCTGTTTTCATCTATCGGCAATATACTTGTGGCAAACCTTTTCGTTTTTCCATATAAATGATTCATTTTTTTATTTAAAGTCGCTTTTATATAAACCACCGTTTGAAAAGTTATTTAAATCGTTTGAGCACTAATTTACATCTTTAAACATATTAATATTTCGATTAGTTGAATTCTTTATCATATCGTATCCAGGGCTTTCTTCGCTTCTGCTTTGTTTTTGATTTTTACCACATATATACATTTATTTAGAATGAGGAAGTTTTTTTGGGAAAAGATAACCAAACGTCCAATAGCAAAAGGTAAATATGTTGTGCTATAATTTAAGGCAGGTCTGAATTATTGGAAGGAGATTGTCATGACATTTAATATTGAAAAAACCATAGAATCATATGTTAAAAACATTACCATAAAACAGATTTTGATCGTTCCTGCGATCCTTCTGTTGTTATCACTTTCAATACTGAGTTATACATACCTGAAAACAGGTTCTCCTGTAGGGCTGGGTGTGGAATTCAGCGGAGGTACAGTAATAACATTTGATAGTACGAAATCTCCAGACCAGTTGAAAGAAGAATTCAGATCATTTCCTTTGATCCAGGCAAGAGAAGAAGAAACCGGCAATAGAAGGATATTGCAGTTCGGTCAGATGAACGAAATACAGCTTAACGACCTGACAACAAAAATAAACTCAGAATATACCAAAGTCGGGATAACACAAATGGGGGAAGTTGTCAGCAAGTCCCTTCAGGGGCAGGCACTGCAGGCCGTCATTTTATCATTTTTGGGGATGGCAATAGTGGTATTCATAATCTTCAGGACATTCACTCCATCGATCGCAGTGGTGATATCCGCTTTCGCTGACATTGTTTTCGCGGCTGCAATGATGGATGTATTCGGAGTGGCGCTGTCTCTCGGGACAGTGGCTGCTCTTTTGATGCTTATCGGTTACTCGGTGGACACTGATATCCTTCTGACCACAAGGCTTCTCAAACGTAAAGGGGAACTCAACGACAAAATTAGGGACGCCATGAAGACAGGGCTGACAATGACCTTTACCACCCTTGCCGCTCTCACAGCCCTGTTCATTGTATCGTCAGGTACTGTAATGTCGTTCATCAGGATAGATATTATACGGGACATTTCAGTAGTGCTGATCTTCGGACTTTTCGCTGATCTTGTAAACACGTGGATGACCAATGTGGGCATACTGAGATGGTACATTGAGAAAGGAGCACCTAAGGAGAAACGGACTGAAAAACCATCAAAGAGGAGGCACGCAACATGAACGACGAAAATGAACCATTTTATAAGAACGCACGTGTATTATTGTTCATAGCTGTTATCCTTGGCTCGCTCGTAGCCATAATGCCCTCCTATTCTGACGGTAAATTCCAGACCAATCTCAAGTATGGACTGGACCTTGAAGGAGGCACATGGCTGCAGTTACAGCTTCAGGGGGTTGTTGCTCAGGTAGATGCAGATGAAGGGAAGATCGTACAGGCAGATTTCGGAAGACTGCTAAATGACACTTCAATAAGGGTCGATGAAGTCGCTGTCGATTCTATCACTTTTACTACATCCAAAGACACAGATAAGAAGACGATCGATGGTTTTGGATATGGCACATCCACAGTTACGAAAAATGCCGAAGGCGGAACGAGAATAACACTTCAAACCAGCAAAGTATATTTGATCAAGAAATATCTCGAGAACAACTTGGACGCAGAAGTGCTTCCAATCCCGGGCAGGGTTATCACGGTCGAAATAAGAAAAGCCGTGACGCAGGATGATGTTGAGAACGCCTTAAAACAGGTAGATGGAAAAGTGATCCCTCCTTTCAAGGTGGGTGTCAGTGCGGAAACGCGTGATCTAACTAAAAAAATCCTTGAAGATAAACTGAACACTGCCGGGTTTAAGGATATCCCCATCAGGACAGTAGGGGACAACTTTATTCTGATAAGATCTTGCAGGCATGGACAGAGAGACCGCAAGCAGAATTGCAGCCAAACCTGGAAAATTCGAGATACGGATACAGGTTAAGGGAAATGAGACAGCTCATGTTCTTTATGGGTCAGAGATCAGGAAAGTAGACCCGATCCAGAAGGATTCGACTAGAGTCGCGGGAAGCACTGAAAAAGTTGAAACCTGGGGTGTGCCTTTTGAACTCAGCGACGAAGGCGCGCAGGCACTGCGGGATGCAGCTATCCAATATGGAGCTGATATGATCCTGATTCGCATTTCCTTAGCATGTACCTCGATGATAAACTTGTGTTCGATGCCGCTCTTGCCCGTGACCTTGCAAAGAACATAAAAAACGTTCCTGTTAAGAACCTGGTCGCGAACACAGGTCAGGGGAGTGAAGGAGAGAGTAAAGCTAGAGAACTTCAGATCCATCTGAGCGCTGGCGCTCTGCCAGTCAATGTTGAAGTTATTGGTTCAGGGCAGGTTTCAGCAGAACTTGGTGAGACATTTAAGGGACAGGTAGTGCTTGCCGGTATTATTGCCCTTATAACAGTAGCAATTATCATCTATTTCAGGTACAGGCAGCCCAATATCATTATCCCCATGGTTGCCACTTCATTCAGCGAAGTCCTGATAATTCTTGGTTTCACGGTTGTTGTGGGTTTCCAGCTTGATCTTCCCACCATTACGGGCATCATTGCAGTCATAGGCACAGGCGTTGACCATCTGATAATCATAACAGATGAGGTGCTTGCCGGAGGCTCCATGCCGCCTGATAAAGTGTATAAATCAAGGCTGACAAAAGCATTCGCCATCATAATGGCAGTTGCTGCCACTGTGGTTATAGCCATGTCACCGCTTCTGATTATGGGTTTTGGCGCCCTGAGGGGATTTGCCATAATTACCATTGTCGGTGTGCTTATTGGCGTCGGAATTGCCAGACCTGCATATGCAGTGATAATTCAAGGTTTGCTTGTTGAGACGTCTGATCAAAAAATCGCCGATGAGGATTAACCGAAGCTTTTAAATTTTAGTTAATCCTTTAAGGCGAAAGCCTTTATTTGCGCCTCGGTGGCTCAGCCTGGCAGAGCGAGAGATTTGTAATCTCTAGGTCGAGGGTTCAAACCCCTCCCGGGGCTTCCTGTAACCAAGCTTGGTGGCTCAAACACATGAAAATTGACGATAAGCTGAGGTCTCTTTATGAACACGGCAGGAGTTGGCATGTGTCTCCGAAACCTGACTCTGAGGGTCCCTGAATCATATAAACTCAGGAAGGAATGCGAAAGGATTCATGGATTTTTGAAGTTCGTTGGATTTTCTCAATATTGGATGGTCATCCGATGGAAAGATTAATAATCAATAGATGAACATATATCTTTTATTCAAATTTTAATGAACATAAAGGTGAAAAATGCACTGGCGCGAGAAAGAATTACTTAATGTGGTTAAAAACGGAAAGCTGACAACCAGCGAGATTGTAAACAGGGTAAATATGAGCAAGGTAACTGCACTGAAATACCTTGAGGGTTTGAGAGAAAAAAAACTTGTTGATTATGAGGAGATAGGAACTGCAAAAATCTGGTTTTTAACAACCGGAGAGGAAAAAATGAAAGAAAAAATAAAAGTACTTGTTGCAGATGATGATAAAAATGTTATATACATCATCAAGTGTTCGCTTCCGCAAGATCTGTTTGAGATCATGGAAGCCACAAATGGAAAAGAAGCTTTAGGGATGGTTTTTGCAGAATCGCCGGATATACTGATTTTAGACGTTATGATGCCTGAAATGGATGGTTATAAAGTTTGCGAGGAATTAAAAGAACATGATTCCACAAAGGATATTCCAATAATAATATTATCTGCCAAGGTAAGTGTGGAAGATAAGCTCAAGGCAATGAGTATGGGAATATGTGATTATATTGTAAAACCTTTTGATCCCAGGGAATTAGAGGCAAGAATAAAAATGGCTCTGAGACAGACAGCAGTTTGAACAAGAGTAATGTGAATTACCTATTTCTGCCAGTTTATATCAGTGACAACGATACCATTGAGTTTGATGTACAGCGACTCAATATCTTTACCTGAAAATCCGGTTTTCAGTAGAGCCACCCGCTCCTCTCTGGATTCAAGAATTCGATATTCAGTCCCGGCTACCTTGCTGCCATCTGCCGTCAGCATGCAATTTAATATATTGCCTAAAAAAAAAGTGCCTCCAGGCACACTGTTAGACGAGTCAGACTCAATCATGCTTCCAGCTCAGGATAGGAACTGAGTATTGTGCCTGTGCGAGTGGCATCAACAATGTTCTCGCTCAGGATTTTGCCCTTTGCCTGGTTGAATTTCTGCTGCCACATACTTATCTGCTCTATTGCGAACTTTGCTTTCCTGTAGTGATTCAGACTACGGAATTCTTTATCCACATCGTTCAACAATGTTTTTATTCTTGCTTCATTTTTTTCTTCCATTGTATTTGCCTCCTTATCAAATCCTGATTTTATTGTGATTGTGCCCATCTCTTGCACCTTTCCTATTGGCACAGAGGTTGGGCACGATAATTTCCCCCTCCCAGTTCCATTATCTCTCACAAAAACCACCTATGTCTTAATGGTATTTAAATTTTTCCAATCTGTTCATTTAATTTTGAACACTCTGTTAAACCTTATTATTTCCACTGGAACCTGACAGATTGAGTAATTAAAATTTCCGCATGGTTTCCGCAATGTTTTCATGGCAAACAATATAAAGTAGGAGAAGAAAATAAGAAACAGCTTTTAATGAACTCGCAGAACTGCATCGGCTAAAAGCCCAGATGAACAAATTGCGAAAAGAGGAGTTGTTGTTGAATGACCGAAGTAAAAAATGTTGTTTCTGAAGACAGCCTTCCAAAGAGCCGGACAGGAATTCATGGGCTGGATGAAATCACGTTCGGAGGACTGCCCAAAGGACGACCGACGCTTGTATGCGGCAGTGCAGGAAGCGGCAAGACCCTTTTTGCGATGGAATTCCTTGTACAGGGCGCACTCCAATACGATGAACCCGGGGTCTTTATGTCATTTGAAGAGACAGCCGGGGAACTGGCCCAGAACGTTGCGTCCCTGGGTTTTGACCTGAAAGACCTTGAAGCGCGCAAGAAAATAGTCATAGATAACATCAGCATCGAGCGAAGCGAGATCGAGGAGACAGGAGAGTACGATCTTGAAGGATTGTTCATCCGCCTCAACCATTCCATAGATTCTATCGGGGCAAAGCGCGTGGCGCTGGATACCATTGAATCACTCTTTTCCGGATTAGTCAATGATGGCATACTGCGGGCTGAACTTCGAAGGCTATTCCACTGGCTGAAAGATAAAGGCGTAACCGCAGTTATCACAGGCGAGAAAGGAGACGGTACCATGACGAGATACGGACTGGAAGAATACGTCTCAGACTGCGTTATCCTTCTTGACACCAGGGTGGAGAACCAGATATCTACAAGGCGAATGCGCATTGTCAAATACCGCGGCTCGGCGCACGGCTCAAACGAGTATCCTTTCCTGATAGACGAAAACGGGTTTACCGTGCTGCCTGTTACATCTATGGGACTGGATCACACAGTATCCATGGAGCGGATCTCAAGCGGCATTCCCCGCCTTGATAACATGCTGGGAGGAAAAGGATACTTCCGCGGAAGCAGCATCCTTATCTCAGGTACCGCAGGTACCGGAAAAACAACCATGGCTGCTCATCTTGTAAATGCAGCCTGCAAAAGAGGGGAAAGATGCGTTTATTTTGCTTTCGAAGAGTCCAGGAGCCAGATAATCCGCAATATGCGTTCTATCGGCATCGACCTTGAGCCCTGGGTGGAAAAGGGGCTCTTAAAAGTTCATGCAGCCCGCCCCACGCTCTACGGTCTTGAGATGCACCTTGTGATGATGTACAAGCTTATAAATGAATTCGAAGCAAATATCGCTGTCATCGACCCGGTCACGAATTTGATCTCGGTGGGTAATGAGAATGAGGTCAAATCAATGCTGTCACGCCTTATCGATTTCCTGAAAAGTAAACATATAACGGCGTTCTTTACAAATCTCTCGCATGGAGGCTCTCTTGAGCAGACCGAATTCGGCATATCCTCGCTCATGGATACATGGATCCTTGTGCGCGATATCGAGTCTGGTGGTGAGCGCAATCGCGGATTATATGTATTGAAATCCCGCGGCATGGCGCACTCAAACCAGATACGCGAATTTTTATTGTCAGATAAAGGAGCAAACCTTTTAGATGTATATAGCGGTCCTGAAGGCGTGCTGACAGGTACTGCACGAGCTGCGCTGGAAGCGCAGGAGAAAGCCAGAGAGATCGCACGAAACCAGGAGATCGAGTGCAGGAAGCGCGACCTTGAGCGGCAGCGTGCAGCTCTTGACTCACATATCGCAGCTTTACGTGCTGATTTTGAATCAAAGGAAGAAGAGATGATGACCCTTATCAGGCAGGAGCAGCAGAAGGAGGAGAACCTTGCTGAAGAGAAAAAAGAAATGGCGCGCCTGCGCAGGGGGGATATTGACACGAAAGCGATCAACTCCGGGAGAAGAGAATAGATGAGAAAAAATGCCGAATCACCTGTTTACGAACTGCGGCTGTATGTTGCGGGGCAGACCCCGAAATCAATAGCAGCATTCAGCAATCTCAATGAGATATGCGAGACCCACCTGGCCGGAAAATATAAGATCGAAGTTATCGACCTTATGAAGAATCCCCAACTGGCAAAGGGAGACCAGATATTCGCGATCCCCACGCTTGTAAGGAAACTTCCCAGGCCTATTAAAAAAATAATCGGGGACCTCTCCAACACCGAACGCGTTCTTGTGGGACTTGACCTGCGCCCGCTCACGGAAGAATAGCGGAGGGATATGAACGGAACAGAGATAGAAGATTCTAAAAAAGAATTTGAGGATGCAATTCGAAAAACCGGCGAAGAGAAATACGTGCTTCGCCTGTATGTCACAGGCATGACGCCGAAATCTACCGAGGCTGTCAGGAACATCAAGAGAATATGCGAAACTAATCTAAGAGGCAGGTACGAGCTTGAGGTCATAGACATCTACCAGCAGCCTGAACTTGCAAAGGAGGAACAATTGATCGCCACTCCCACTTTGATCAAGAAACTTCCGCTTCCCCTGAGGAGGCTGATCGGTGACATGTCGAATTCGGAGCGTATTCTTGTAGGGCTTGACTTGAGATCCAAAATTTATGGGAAAAAATAAAACGTACAAAGAACTTTTAGAGGAGGTCGGGGAACTAAGAGTACGGCTTGAAGAAGCTGAAGAAACTCTTCACGCCATCAGGAGCGGGGAGGTTGACGCGCTCGTAGTATCCGGGGAGAAAGGAGATCAGATTTTCACTTTAAAAAGCGCTGAGCAACCCTACCGCCTTCTTATCGAGGAAATAAAAGAGGGAGCAGTCATACTGGCAGGTGATGACACCATCATTTACAGTAACCGTGGTTTTGCTGATATGCTGAAAATCCCTCTTGAAAAAATGACAGGTATAAGCATCCATGATTTCATTTTGCCTGTCTACCAGCCATCCTTTGATGCCTTACTGCAACAGGGAAAAAGAGGGAACAGCGGAGGGGAGATAACTTTCACAGCAGGTGAAATCTCTGTGCCTGTGCAGCTTTCCATCAATAGCTTTCAGGTGGATAACGTTCAATCGGTCGGTCTTATCATCACAGATCTGACCAATCGCAAGCGGGCAGAGGAGGCGCTGCGCAAAGCACGCGACGATCTGGAGATTAGAGTGGACGAACGAACCGCCCAACTGCGGGAAAGTGAACAGCGCTATGCCACCACCCTGGCTGGTATCGGTGATGCGGTCATCGCCACAGATGTAGAAGGCAGGATCACCTTCATGAATGCGGTGGCTGAGAACCTGACAGGCTGGAGTCTGGCTGAAGCTTGTGCACAACCACTGGCTACGGTATTTAAGATAATCAACGAGCAAACCCGCGAGGCTGTGGAAGACCCTGTCGCCAGGGTGATCAGGAGCGGGATTGTTGTCGGTCTTGCCAATCACACGATCCTTGTGAGGAAGAACGGAACTGAGGTCCCGATAGACGACAGCGGGGCACCGATAAGAGACCGGGAAGGCATGACCATGGGCATGGTGCTCATCTTCCGGGATATCACAGAGCGCAAGAAAGCGGAGGAGGCGCTGCGCGAAAGTGAGGAAAAGTACCGTAGCATCGTAGAGACCGCCAATGAGGGCATATGGGTAGTGGACGTGGAGAGAAGGACAAGATACGTTAACAATAAAATGGCGGAGATGCTGGGATACAGCGCTCATGAAATGATGGGGAAATCAGGATTAGACTTTCTGGACAAAGAAAGCATAGCTTTATCAAACTTGAATGTTGAAAAGCGGAAGCAGGGCATTAAGGATAGCTATGAATTTAAATTAATCCACAAGGACGGCTCGCCTTTATGGACGATTGTGAATGCTAACCCACTATTTGATAAGGATGGAAAGTTCACGGGAACTATGAGCATGCTTACCGATATAACCGATCGCAAGCGGGCTGAAGAGGCATTGGTTCGCAACAATCGCAGGGTATCCGAGATTCTGGAAAGCATCACGGATGGTTTTATGGCGATTGATAACAGTCTGGCGCTTCACTTATATAAACCAGCGTGCTGCTGACAACGTGGGATCTAAGCTCGAAGACCTCATAGGGCAGAATATATGGGAGAAATTTCCTGCGATCAAGGGTACTGATCATGAAATATATTACCGCAAGGCAATGCAACAGCATGAAGCACAGCATTTTGAAATGCAAGGTGTGCTGACTGATAAGTGGTATGAAATTCGGGTTTATCCTTCGGCAGAAGGAATCTCGGTATTCTGGCAGGATATAACCAAGCGCAAGCAGATGGCGGAGGCTCTTCTCAAAAGTAACCAGCAGCTTGATATTCTCTCCTACACAGCCGGTAAGCTTCTGGCGGTCGACAGGCCACAGCAGATGATTGAAGATATGTGCCAGAAGGTATTGATCTCCCTGGACTTTCACGTTTGTTTCAATTACCTTGTAGATGAAAAGAAGCGGCGGTTGCATCTTAATGCCTTTGCAGGAGTCCCGCAGGAGTCTGCCAGGGAATGGCTGGACTACGGGGCTGCGGTATGCGGATGCGCTGCCCGTGACGGCTGCCGGGTAATCTGTGAGAACATTCCCGATACGCCAGACCCGCGGACTGAACTTGTGCGTTCCTTAGGTATCAAAGCCTATGCATGTTACCCGCTTTTCTCAGGGGATAGGGTCATAGGGACTCTTTCCTTTGGTACCAGATCAAGATCAACCTTTGCAGAGGATGAACTTGCGATGATGAATGCCGTAGCCGGGCAAGTTGCAATTGCGATGGAACGTGTAAATGCACGGGTTGAGCTGGAGAGAGAAGTTCGGGAGAGGACTGCCGAACTTGCAGATTCAAATAAAGCCTTGCAGGCTGAAATTGCAGAGCGCAGACAGGCAGAAGATGCCTTAAAAACAGAAAGGCAGCGATTCAATGACATCCTGGAGTTGATGCCGGTCTATCTGGTACTGTTGACAACGGATTATCATGTGATCTTTGCCAACCGCTTCTTCCGGGAACGCTTCGGTGAGTCACAGGGCAGGCGATGCTTTGAGTATCTGTTTGGGCGTAGCGAACCCTGTGAGATTTGTGAAACGTTTAGGGTGCTGAAAACCACGGAACCCCATCATTGGGAGTGGACTGGCCCGGATAGACATAATTACGATATTTTCGACTTCCCTTTCACCGAAGCTGACGGCTCAACTTACATCATGGAGATGGGCATAGACATTACCGGGCGCAAAACGGCTGAAGAGGCGCTGCGCATGGCGCACGATAAGTTAGAGATCCGTGTTAAGGAGCGCACAGCCGAACTGGCAAGAGCCAATGAAGAATTAGAGTCTGAAATAATTGAGCGAAGAAAAATTGAGGAAGAATTGCGGGAGAGTGAGGAAAAATACCGCAACCTGTTCGATAATGCCAACGACTCGGTCATAACTATCGATCTAATTGACAGGATTACCTCCTGGAACAGGAGCGCAGAGAGAATATTCGGGTGGAAAGCCAGGGAGGTGATTGGAAGGAAACTGGGTAAGTTAATGATCCCATCAGATCTGGATGATTCATGGGAACTAATCACGAGCGACGCTCTTGCAGGAAAAGAAGCTTCCGGAATAGAAACAACCCGTATTCGCAAGGATGGCAGCAGGATTAACGTGAGTCTGACGCTCTCCCCGATAATAAATGCACACCGGGACATTATAGGACTGTCATGTGTGATCAGGGACATCACTGAGCGCAAGAAAATAGATGAAATAAGCCTTGAAAACGAGCGGCTCATCAGTGCAAATAAGGCAAGATCAGAGTTCTTGACCATTATGAGCCATGAACTGCGGACTCCCCTGACCTCGATAATCGGTTATTCAATACTTCTTAAGGAAAATAAACTGGGCAATATAAATGACGAACAGACCTTCTTTGTAGATAATATTCTTTCAAGCAGCAAACACCTGCTTGATCTCATCAACAGTATTCTAGACCTGGCTAAAATGGAAGCAGGAAAACTGGAAATGGTAGTTGAAGAAATATCTGTGCCTTATATCATTAATGAGACGCTCAAACTTTTGAAAGAAAAGAGTCTGCATTCCATAATATAGTCCTCAAAAAGGAATTTGACCCGGAACTTGTTTTTATAAGGGCTGACAGGCAAAAATTCAAGCAGATACTATTTAACCTGCTAAGTAACGCAGTGAAATTCAGCAAGGAAGAGGGAGGGATCATTACCGTATCAGTGGAAAGATCTGAGGAAATGGCGAAGATTTCAGTTTCTGATACCGGCATAGGGATCAGGGAAGAAGACATGCCAAGACTCTTCCAGAAGTTCGAGCAGCTTGATTCCGGGATATCCAGAAAATACGAAGGTACAGGGATTGGACTTTCTATTACAAAGCAGCTTGTAGAGATGCATGGCGGCAAGATATTTGTTGAGAGCAAATACGGTGAAGGCAGTATTTTTACCGTTCTATTGCCGATAGCTGGAAAAAGCAAAATGACGTGATATCATATACTCTTCCCTCTATAATGGCGCAGCCTGCCCCTTCATATACTCCCTCAAAATCACCGTGGCATAACTCCCTTTGGGAAGCGTGAATTCAAGTATGACCTTTGTCTTCCCTTCATTAACCTCATCCTCCATAACCGCGAATTCCGGCTTGACATGAAGCACTATCTCCCTGCGAAGCCCTTTTGATGCTATTTCAGGCATTCCAGGAACTTTAAAGCCTTCAGTGTCAATGTTCAACTCACTGATGACATATCTCTCTATCTCCCCCTGCATTCCCTCTGAAAACTGAGTATCATACCCTACAAGAGGCGCAGTCACGAAAGCGCGCCCCCTGGTGATGAGGTTGTTTATCCCTTCAAGGTTATCCAATGTTACCTTCTGAAGCCGTGAAGTATCAGGCATCCCCACCTCGTTCTTGAAACATACCACATCCCCATCGTAAGCCTCATTTATCGACAATCCTGCCGCGATGCGCCTGCTAAGGATGATATTGAATATATATGATTGATAAGCATGCAGGAACATCTTTTGAAGGTTCGGGGACAAAACCCTGAACGCACCTTCGTGATCATCCGGATGAGCGATCAGGTAGTTCATCATCGCCCTCTCGAATTGGAGCCGAAGTGGATACATCTTTAAGCCCGCCTTAAAATCCCCGGTATCCTGAACATACTTTCTGGCCTGCCGGATATCTTCGGACTCATCAGGGAATGGTCTTGCGATATACGTTAGCGCAGCCTCCTTAAAATTTCCCTTCGCCATTGCCTTACCAACCAAATGGGTAACGGGTCTATTCTCCCCGAACCTCTGCACTCCGAAGAAGTCCGGCGCTCCCTTCTCTAATTCCCCGGTTATGTTTTTCACCCTGTCAAGCGTTTCAATTACCGGGAGAGCGATATCCCTTATCGTTATTTTAAAACGGTTGCCCCACAGGTCGCCAAGACTTATCTGCTTGTTCGAGCGCCCGACCGGAATAAGTTCCACATCCTTAAGCCTCACCTTTGAAAGGTCCTCCTCGCTCATATCCCAGATGCTTATCTTCTGTTTCGTGAGGGCGCGTTTATCTTTCGTACCCGCCCAGCCAAACCTGTCCTGGCTTACCCTCAAGATCCGCGAGAGTTCCCGCATCAGGCGATGAGTGTCCCAGTTCCGTTTCGTAAGTTCAACAATAAGGTATTTCCCGTTCGTGGTCTCTACCCTGTTCGTGATCTCCTCGACCGCGAAGTCATCTACCAGCTGCCGTATCAAACCTCCGGTTCCCGGATTCCCGGAATAATAGGAAAAGATGCCTATTTCATTATCTCTAATGATAATTCCCCTGTAATTTCATACAGGTAATAAGGCGGGGGATATAGTTTAAAATAGCGGTCGTTATGCCTGTTCCCTCAACACGAACACGAGATTTATATGGCGGTTATCCTTTATCACGGGAGAACATTTTATTGTCATATTAAGCTTGATCCCGTGCCTGTTAACACTTGCCAGATTTCCCTTCCATTCATGTTTTGTATCCTGTATAAGGCTGTCTTTATCAAGCATCAGGTTGCTGTCAGGATGTTTGATGGCGCTGATGTGCATCCTTGTAAGTTCATCCTGCGAGTAGCCGTATTTTTTTTCAAAAGCAGGATTTGCAAACTTGATATCCCCGCTCATGTTCGTTATTATCACGCAGTCGTCCATGCTGTTAAGAACTGAACTGAATATGAGAAGCTTCTCCCGCTCTTCCATCAGGCTGTCATGGTATTGCTTGACACGCAGGAGCGATCTCACCCTTGCGTTCAATTCGTATAGATCAACCGGTTTGCTTAAGAAATCATCCGCGCCGGCTTCGATAGCTTTTATCCTGTCTTCTTTCTCTTTAAGGGCGGTCACCATCACAACAGGTATGGACATCGTCCTGGGGCTGCTCTTAAGATTCTTGCACACCGCGTAGCCGTTCATGTTGGGCATCATTATGTCAAGAAGGATAAGGTCTGGAAACGTTTTCTCCACTTTTATTAAAGCCTCAGTTCCGCTCATGGCTGTAATAACATCATATTCCTTCGAAAGGATCCCTTCAAGAAGTTCAACGTTCATCTGTTCATCGTCTACAACAAGGATTTTCGATTTACTCATCAATTACTTCCTGTATTTATCCATTTTTTTTATGAAATCCTGGATGTCCAGGGGTTTAGATATGTATTCGTTGAAACCTTCATTAAGCAGTCTTTCCTTGTCTCCTGCCATTGCGAACGCTGTCAGTGCAACGACTGGAATACTTTTATATCCAGGCTTACTTTTTATTATCCTGTTAGCTTCAACTCCGTCTATGCCGGGCAGAGCTATATCCATAAGTATTAAATCATAGGAGGAGTTTTCCGTTATTTTAATTGCTTTCTCTCCATTATCTACCGTATCGACAACGAAACCCCGTGAAAGGAGTATTTCAAGTATAAGTTCCATATTCAGGGGATTATCTTCAACAACAAGTACCTTTACCATTTTTAAACCATCATCCTAATAATTAGAATGAGGTGTTATATAAAGTTGTTCATAAAAATAATTTTGTCTATCAGCTAATGTTTATATGTTCATGTGTCAATTTAAACAAGATGCGAATAGCTCTGAAAATCGCCTACATTGGCACGGATTATCACGGTTTCCAGGTACAGCCTGACGTCAATA
The DNA here is from genome assembly GCA_963793805.1 of Methanobacteriota archaeon. Lineage (GTDB taxonomy): Archaea > Halobacteriota > Methanosarcinia > Methanosarcinales > Methanoperedenaceae > Methanoperedens. The sequence continues at coordinate 37,559 of CAWCBK010000020.1, read as the reverse complement.
CCATAGAAGGTGAGCTAATCAGGGCTCTTGAGGAATTAAATATTATAAATAACCCACACGACGCGAACTATATCGCATCCGGTCGTACCGACAGCGGAGTACATGCTCTAGGGCAGGTAATAGCGTTCGATACAGATAATCCTGATATTGTCCTTCCCAGGGCCGTGAACAGCAAGCTTCCTACTACGATATGGGCGTGGGCAAGCGCTCGCGTGCCTGATGAGTTTGATCCAAGGCGCGACGCGTTGAGCCGCGAGTACAGGTATATTATGTGCGGACAGTACAATATCTCGCTACTCAGGAATGCTTCCAGGTTGTTAAAGGGCGTGCATGACTTCACCAATTTTTCAACGCCAGACAAGGACAGGAGAAGCATATCCATGGTTAAATCCATCAATGTCAGGGTGGAAAGGGAGTTCATGATTATAGATATACAGGCAGACCATTTTGTCTGGCATATGGTTAGAAAGATAGCAACAGCGATGAGACTGGTGGGAAGCGGCGCCCGCGACCTGGCATGGCTTGAACAGATGCTTACTCCAGGAGAGTATACTGAAGGATTGGAACCTGCTCCGGCATACGGTCTTGTCTTAAAGGACGTGGAATACCGCAACATTATCTGGTATGATGACGCTTATGCGAAAAAAACCATAACCGAGAAACTCGATAAGGAGTTCTTATGGCACGGGGTCATGGCTGAGATGCTAAGAGAACTTAAAGAAAGCCTGACGGATTAAGTTATGCTTCTGGCATTTGAACTGTCTGGTGAGCATATCACGCTCCCTGTATCTGAGGTTATTGCATGTCTTGAGTCCATGTGTGCGGATTTTAGCGTGTTTCTCAAGCTTGACGGGTGCCTTATTATCGATATACGAAAAGATGCAGACGAAACAGCATGTATACTTGCAAATAAACTTTCTATGACTCACTATATTACGGAAGTTATCGGGATAGGCGGGGCGAACGAGGAAGATGTGCTTGATACTGTGGAAAAAGCAGGTTTTGAAATTGAAGGAACGTATAGCATCCGGGTCAAACGAATTAGAGAATATTCCAGAATAGACACGGGAACGATGGAGAAGCGCATCGGCGGGATTTTCTTTCAAAGAGGAGCACGTGCAGACCTGAAAAATCCAAAAATACAGTTAAGGGTACTGCTTACAGAGGATAAGTGCATCTTCGGACGCATTCTGTATTCTATTGACCGCAGCGCATTTGAGGCGCGAAAGCCCCACTATAAGCCTTTCTTTTACCCCGGTGTGATGATGCCCAGGACGGCGCGGGCTCTTGTGAACATCGCAAAACCGGAAGCGTCTCTGCTTGACCCTTTCTGCGGGACGGGCGGCATTCTGATCGAGGCAGGGCTTATTGGCATCACAGTCATAGGCGGTGACATGCAGCGTAAACTGCTTCTGGGCGCTAAAATGAACCTTGACCACTACAAAATAGATCATTCATTGATGTACCAGGATGCATGCGGCATGGCGCTGCGGGGCGAAAGCGTGGATGCCGTGGTCACTGACCCGCCTTACGGCAGGTCGGCGGCTATTAAAGCAGAATCACTCGAACATCTGCTCACAGGTTCCCTGCGTGAGATATACCGCGTGCTGAAGAAGGGAAAAAGAGCTGTATTTATTTCTGAGCGGGAGATAGAGATACTGGCAAAGAAGGCAGGATTCAGGATTTTAGAGACCCATGTCCAGAGAGTACATAAGAGCCTTACAAGGCGGATATGCATTCTTGAAAAATGAGGGAGAGGTACAATATCATTATCAGGAGTTCTTGCTTTCCGTCTTTATCTCTGCGATTATGATATTAGAACGTCCTTTTTTTATTTTCTTAATATAACCCCTGTCCTCCAGGTCATCCAGCATCAGGCTGACCTTGGCTTCCGAGCATTTCATATCCCCCCTCAGGTCTTTCTGGGTCACTCTGCCTCCATTTTTTACGATAAGAGCATAGAGTGCGTCGAGGTCTTCAGGCAGATCTGTGGTTTTTGGCAAGGCATCGGGCTTCTGTGAAACAGATTCATTGGAAACCTCAACAGCCGCGGTAGTTTTTGTCTTCATTGACCTGTTATACAGGTAATATATAGCAATGCACGCGCCTATCAGAATGAAAACGAGAAATATATAATAAGTCGGGTCACTTTCACTTTTTATATCTATGTTTCCTGTCAGGTTTAGATCTCCCAGATACTCTAATTCAGGATCAGTGGGCGGAAAAAGAAGAAGATCTATATTGAATTTTCCCTCACTTTCAACTATCTGTATCTGCTCTTCTTCTGCAAGTTCAAGGACATTATTCCTGTAATATTTTGCCTTGATAGTATAATTTCCAGGAGGTAGATTATCAAAAACATAGGTTCCATCAGTTGAAACCTTTGACTGGACAGGGACCGAGTTGATCTCAAGTATGGCGTTCTTCAGAGGTTTTTCAAAATCAGACCAGGCATAAATTGTGCCTTCCACTGTCGCAGCGTGTGCTCCGGATATCAGGGCAATAACAAGGATTATAAGAAGTCCCCTTGAGAACCATAACATACGTTCTTATTCCTGAATGACGGTATATATAGTTTATTATAAAGTTAAAGAGGCAAGAATAAAGCTTTGTAAAGGGTACAGAAGCCTTATAAATATTTAAATTCATTTCATATAAAAGTATGTTTATCAATGCTGTGAATATAGTATTGGGTAAGCAATCGCCGGTCGTGCGGTTGGAAATAACGGAGGAAACAATATGAAATATACAAACAGGCTTCTGGCATCGCTTGTAGCTGCGGTGTTCATACTGAGCCTGTTCTCAGGGTTTGCGGCTGCGCAGACACAAGAAGAACAGTACAGGATGCATAAAGAGAAATATGAGATTACAAAGAAAAAATTCGATGATGCAAAAGACATCTTCGAGAAAGCAAGGGAAAGATTAAGAAATGCAAACGATAACAAGTCAAGGGAAGAACTCAAGGTCAAGACAAAAGATTATCTGATAGGGGCTATTGATCAGACAATTTCACATCTTGAAGTCTTAAAATACAGGGTGGAATTGCGCGAGAATAAAGGTATCATCCCATTCGATGCTTCCGGGAATATAGCAGCGCAAATTACACAACTTGAAGGCATGAAAGTAAAAGTGCAACAGGCTGAAACTGCGAAGGATTTCATAGCGATTCACAGTGAATTGAAAGACCTGTGGATCAAGATAAGGCTTGAGACGCGCTACTATGTCGGTATAGTTCTCAATTATAGAAGCAACATCTTCCTGTTAAAAGTGGACAATGTCTCGGTAAAGATGGATGAAGCGGTCACAAAGCTTGAGAACGAAGGCATAGATACGACCAAACTCAAGGAAGAAGCTGAAAAATTTGACAGCATCGTGGCTGACGCAAAGCTGAACCAGCAGAAGACCGATGACTTGTTCGAGGTACATGACGGGTTTGCTACTGACGGCACAGTGTCAGATGCTAATGCAGCAAGGGAATTCCTGCGCCAGGGTGATGGCATGCAGAGAGATACAATCAAGAAACTGAAGGACGCTGCAAAGCAATTGAAGGACTTTGTCAGGGAATTCAGAAAACTCGCCCGCGGTAAGATAACAATAGAAGGCGGCTCCACAGAGACCCTTTCAGGAAATTAAAGGAGGCTAAAAATATGAAACTCGTATATATCCTGATAGTCCTTGTGGTAGTGGCATTGACCCTGGGATGCATAGGGAATAAACCGGCAGAGCCCTCAACCAGCGTTCCGGCTGCACCGGTTGAGACATCAGTGTCCCCCGTGGCGACATCTTCTGCAATTGACGACCCGTTTGGGACTGATCTAGATGTTGCTGCTCTGGATTCTATGCTTGCGGATTCGAGCATGGATATCTCACTCATGGACACGATTTGAGGTAAACGCGGATGCGTTTACCCATCTTTTTTTTATTTTTTTGAAATCCATAAGATTAAGATATGATATGCACAGTCTGATATATGCGAATTCTTACCCACATCTGCTGTGCGCCTTGTTTCACATACCCCCATAAGCGGCTTGAAGAAGAAGGGCACGAGGTTACAGGTTTCTTTTACAACCCTAATATTCACCCATATCAAGAGTATAATAGCCGTAAGGAGGCGCTTGAAAAGTATGTAGAACTCAGGGCTGCAAAAGTGATATTTAAAGATGATTACGATATCGAGAATTATCTTCGCGGCGCCCTCGATGCAGAAGACAGGTGCAGGTTCTGCTATACGCTGCGGCTCTCTGAAACTGCAAAGACCGCAGTTCGCCTGGGGTTTGATGCTTTCACTACCACGTTGTTGATATCCCCGTACCAGAAGCATGATATGCTTGCTGAGGTCGGAAAAAAGATCGCGGATGAGAATGGTGTAAGGTTCTATTATGAGGACTTCAGGGTGGGTTATGGGGAATCCCGCGAGATCGCAAAGGCTCTTGAACTTTATATGCAGAAGTACTGCGGGTGCATATTTAGTGAAAAAGAGCGGTATCTTAAGAGAAAATGATGTTTTTTTCCTGAATATTAGATGAAGCTTATATGTTATTATCTCATAGTCCTTCGCGGTGACACCCCATTCCTAATACCCCCTCACTCCTTATCGCAGGCACAGGCAGCGGCGTAGGTAAAACCACTGTAGCCCTGGGTATCATGGCTGCCCTTAGCAGGAAATACAAAGTTCAGCCCTTCAAGGTGGGACCAGATTTCATCAGACCCGGGTCACCACACGCAGATTTGCGGCAGGGCTTCCAGGAACCTGGATAGCTACATTATGGGAAAAGATGGTGTTATCGAGACCTTTGCACGAGCATCCGCGGATGCAGACTTCAGCGTGATCGAGGGTGTGATGGGTCTTTATGATGGTCTTGATGCCACAGAGATCGCAAGCACAGCGCATGTTGCCAAGATACTGGATGTACCTGTTCTGCTCGTTGTCGATGCGCACGGGGTATCGAGAAGCATTGCGGCTGTGGTTAAAGGTTTCTCTGAGTTCGATACTGTTAATATCCAGGGCATCATTCTAAACAATGCAGGCAGTGAGAGGCATGTGAAGCTTGTAAAGGATTCACTTACCTACGAAGGGATAAAAATCCCAGTCATAGGATCGCTCCCAAAAAATAAGGACATCTCCATCCCGTCGCGGCATCTCGGGCTTCATATGGCTTCTGAGAATAACCTTAACATGGATTTGCTTTCAGGGTTCATTGAAAAACATATCGACATGGAGGCAGTAAAAAACATAGCAAATGCTTATACTCCCCACTGTGTTGAACTCAAGGAACCTGAGGAGACTTTCAATGTCAGGATAGGGATAGCACAGGATAGCGCATTCTGTTTTTATTATCAGGATTCATTGGATGACCTCAAAAGACAGGGAGCAGACATTGTTTTTTTCAGCCCTATAAGCGATGACCTGCCGGATGTGGATGGTCTTTATCTTGGCGGCGGGTATCCCGAACTTTATGCAAAGGAGCTTGAATCCTCAGGAACGCGGGAGCAAATAAAAAAAGCAGCAGATGACGGTATGCCAATCTACGGGGAATGCGGGGCGCTCATGTACCTGAATGAATCTCTCGCAACGGATAGGACATACCGGATGGCAGGCATTCTTGGCGCAGCTCAAGGATGACAGATAAGCTTCAGGGACTGGGTTATTCAGAGGCGCAGGTCGTATCTGATTCTCCACTTTCGAAAAAAGGAACAACGATCAGGGGTCATGAGTTCCATTATTCGGTTACGGAATGCGACAGAGATGCCGGGTTTGCATATCGGATGAACCGGGGAAAAGGCATAATGGATGGAAAAGACGGGCTGATGGAGCACAATACGCTGGCAAGCTACATGCATACTCATCAGGCTGCGGTTTCGTTCGATCATTTTTTGAGGCTTTGCAGCAGGTATAAGGTAATTTAAAAGGTGGCTGTTTGCCTGCGAGCGCATGAGTCCGGCTTCAAGCTTATCGCAGAGGGACATGAGCTGGGATTTTATCGATTTTATGCATTTCTTTGCCAGATAATTTCCCCAATTTTCGTGCAATTATTCCTTAGAATCTATCTATAATCAAAGCTTTTTTTTCAAAAACAAGTACAGGAAATATGCGACAATTAAAAAGATAATAAGTCCTGCGATTTCATTGATGATCTTCATTATATAATATGCAAGAACAAGAGCAATTATAAGTATAATAATATCCCGAGTTTTCATTTTTTCTTAATTACTTTCGATACTTAAATCCTTATCCCATGGATACTTAAATCTTTATTCTTCAAGGTCTATGACTGATGCATGCGCATTGGGATCATTCTTCACGGACCTGAAATAGTGGATGAGGGAGAAGCGAAGCGGATAATAGGGATATTAGGAACAGAACATGATATTATTGCGAAGCTTGGAGGCACTATGGGGCGAACCGCAGTGCTGGACGCAGGGCTTGAAGATGTAATAGATATCTCAGTGGGGCTTACGCCCAGTGAGACAATAAATGCTCTGAAGGAAAGCATCGACCTTGCCGTATTGCTGAACCACGGAAAAAACCTGGAAACCGGGCGGCATTTCGGGCGCATGGTGGCTTCCAGGGTGGACTCATCAATACCTTTTATCCATATCGAGCGCCCTTTTCACGATGGAAGGATAATCTATTATGGTGTGGATGGAAAACATTGTGCGCTATATATCAGGGAACTATTGAAAAAGCACGATAAAGATCATGAACTCACAGTTGAGCAGGGGAAGCCCGCACCCACGATCCTGAGATCAGAAGGCGGCAGTCTCATCAGACGTATTTCCGGAGCATTTCCAGGTGAAAACATCAGGCTCGAAGGCATTGTTATCGGCCACATTACACATTATGAACCTGAGATCGTATGCGTGGATGGCAGGGTGATCGAACTAAGAGGTGTGAAAGCAAAGCAGCATGGACTTACGAAGCTCAACCGGAGAAAGATAGACCTTTACAATGCAAAGGTGAAGACCGGGAACATCAGGCGGACAAAACATAGAGCAAAGATCAAACCTTCGCTCTCTCTAACATCAGGCAAAAGTATAGCTATCATCGACCACTGCGCTGAGTCAACCTTCGAACTTGTAAAAGATGCGGATATTGCCATAACAGTGGGAGACGACACAACAACAATAGCAGCCGACATACTTTCACGATTGGGTATCCCTGTCATCGGGATAACGGACGGCGACCCGGACTGCATACTTGGGGGAACAATAGTTCCCGCCGGATCGGTGATCATTCGAGTGAAAGAAGGATTTGATGATATCGTAGGAAAAGAAGTGTTCGACAAAGTGATGCGCGGCAGCCAGATAAATATTATGCCCGGAGATGAACTCCTTGCAGCGATACTTTCACTGGCGAAAAAATATCTGGTGGAAGTGAAATATTATTGATGTATTTTCTGAATTATACAGATACCCGTTTAAGGCGATAGAGATTCAGAGTAACCATTTTAAGCGCAGAGAATAGGCGCGCATTGTCATAAATGGATAAAAAACAGAGAATATACTTTTCATATTTAAATCAACATGGTTATTATAATTATAGATAATAAAAATTATAGAAAAATTTAAATACAAAGATTATGTAAAAATAGATAGGTGGTGAGAAAATGACTGCTCAATGGGATTTTACTCTTTCCTTAAGAATCTATTAATTAAACCACGTTTTAAGAATCCGAGATGCAAGGGGATTTGCCTGAAAAGGTAATGTGGTGAATGCATCAGATGCAAAGCTGCTGATAAGTGACTTTTGCAAATAGGATAAAAAATAGATAAATGGAGGAAAACGAATATGTTTGAAGGAGAGAATTGTTTGAAAAAAATGAAACTCAGTAGAAGTATTAAGGTCGAACATAGTGTTGAACACAAAGATTTTCTTTGGAATGCTTTTAAGATTAAAAATGATTGAATACTAATAATAAAATAAAGAGGTGAGCTATTATGAAATTAAGTAATTTTAAAATCATTCTTATTTTAACTATTGCATTGTTGTCTAATAGTTTTATCGGCATAGAAACAGCCAATGCAGGAATGTTACAGTCAGAAGAGCCTATCGCCGTTGATATTGATCCTTTTTATCAAAGCTTAAATGGAAATGCAGCATATTCCATAATTCTTGATAAGACCCAAAAGGCATCCAGTGAGCTAGCAGAAGCTTTAGAATCAGCAGGTAATGGCGAATCTGCCAATGGCGTAGGTGATGTGCGGTTGATATATGCAGATGGCTGGCGAAATTTTACATTGCGTGCAATAGGAGAAAATACCGAGATCTGGGTGGCTAATGATCTATCTTATTGTCAGGAAGATCCAAGGCCCCCGCACGAGGTTACCCAGGAACAGATAGACTATCTATTCAATCAATTTAACAAAGTGATATACCCAAATGATATAAAGTATTTTGGTTACACGAAAGATCGTGATGGAACCGGTGGTCTCTTTGCCCAGATGGGATTAACATGGTATAAGACAGATAATCCTCAGAGAGTGATGGTTCTTGTTTTCAATATTGTTGATGAAGGATATTGTGATCCCGGTTATCCGTTCTATGTCGCCGGATACTTCTGGCCATACATGAACGAGGTTGCTGCTGACAGGAACATCATTCACATTGACTCCCGTGATTGGCAAAACCGTATTGGGCCAAATGTCGGAACCCCTCATCTCTATGAGCAGGTTTTCTCACATGAATATGAACATGCTATCCATTTCGACCATGATGCCGATGAATCTACCTGGGTGAACGAAGGAATGGCAGATCTTGCCCCTTTCCTAGCAGGTTATGGACATCCCCGAAGACATCTGGAGTATTATATGACCTATCACAGAACATCACTTCCATACTGGGGAAGCGGGCTTGAAGATTACGGCAAAAGCTATCTCTTCCAACTGTATCTCCTTGAGAACTTTGGAGGACCAGCTTTCATAAAAGCTCTAGTGAACGAGCAGGAGAACGGAATTGAGGGGATTAATAAGCAGTTGGAAGCTCAGGGCCATTCAACTTCATTTGATGATATCTATCGAGACTGGACACTTGCAAACTACCTGGATTCTCCATCGATGACCGGTATATCAGGTGCCAAATTAGGTTATAACAACCTGGACATCCCATCTATCGATACAAATGGCACTTCAATTCAATGGAGCACTAAGAATTATTATGGATCGGATAATGCCGGTAACCTGCCACTTCCTCGTTATTGGGGCGGTTACAAATCGGGTACAGTACAGTGGCCCAAGGATTCTCTTCTCCCCTATACCCCCATCTATCTCACATACAAAGGTTTTGAACCACAATTAAAATCTTCTTTCAAGGGTGACAACACTACTGGTATTTCTGCTTTCAGCGGTAGCAATGAATTGTGGGGCGGCAGAGGAGATCTATTATTTAACACAGCTACAGTAGCTGCACCGATCACATTGGGATCCAATGCTAAAATCAATTTTATGACTCGATATGAGATTGAGGATACATGGGACTTTGGATTCGTGCAGATCTCCACGGACGGAGGCGCTACATGGAACAGCCTGGCAAATCAAAATACAACTTCCAGTTATAATCCATCTGCCCATCCAGATGTAATTGCAAACGTCCCCGGGTTCACGGGCAAGAACGGTGGGTGGACAGAGGAATCATTTGATCTGTCAGCATATGAAAGTAAAACAGTCCTTCTGCGCTTTCTTTATGTTACAGATTGGGCAGCTAATGAGAATGGATTCTATGTGGACGACATAATAATATCCGACGATAGGGGTGAACTTCTGAGAGACAATCTGGAAAGTGGAAGCAGTAAATGGATTTTAAATGGCTGGGAATACACTACGGGTCTGGTAAAGAATGATTGGGAGATAACCTTCATCAATCCCATCTACAATAATGGAAAATTTTTAAGATTTGGAATCCAAGATGGCAATATGCTCAATTCTGATGACTATCAAAATGATTTCACGTCGCTGGATACCAGAAACCTCTATAGCAATGAAGTTACCATTGTTCTGAGTAACCATCTGCCTGAGGATAAAATGTTCCCTTCAAGATACACCCTCCTTGTTAAAAAAGGAAGCGCGGTTCGGTAGGGAATTAATTTGCTGGCCTAAAGTGAGGGGCTGTTACGCCCGCCTCTCATTTTTTTATTTTACTTGAAGAAGTCTGAAATTTGAGGATGGTACCGGTAGGTTATTAGTATAATTTGACATTGCTAGGATAGAGCCCACCAACTTAAATTGCACATGTGCAATAAGTTCTTTAAAGCAAAAGAAGTGAAATACAAGTGCATCAATAATTTCAGTAGAAGGATACGAAAATGCGTTTATTGTTTCCTATGCGCCAAGAAACCATCCAAATTTGAAGTTGGGAACAGTTAAGAGCTTTGTGAAGAGTGATGTTTTTAAACCATAGTATTACTATCTATGCCTTATGTGCGGTATCGCAGGCGCAGCAGGAAAGAATCCGGAAGCATCAGTTCAAAGGATGCTTGAAGTGATCAGACACAGGGGACCTGATGGTATGGGCATGTTCTCTATGGGCGAGATCACGCTGGGCAATGTCCTTCTCAAAGTAACCGGCGACAAGATCCAGCCTGTCCACAACAGGGGCGCTCTTACGTACAACGGCGAAATTTACAACTTCAGGGAGATCGCCCAAAAGTACGATCTGAGAACAGATTCTGACAGCGAAGCGCTTTTTAATTTGATCGAATCAGAAGGCATTGAGGCAGCGCTTTTAGCTCTTGACGGTGACTATGCGTTCGCATGCACGTATGATGATACAATATACCTGGCGCGCGACCCTGTGGGTGTGAAGCCGCTTTATTACGGTAATACAGACGAACAGTTCGCCTTCGCGTCAGAGAAAAAAGCCCTTTCTGCTATTGGAATAAAAAATATTCTTTCGCTCAAACCCGGGCACATGCTCACATACAGCGGCGGTGTGATTTCGGAAAAAACAGTGACAGGTTTTGCCAAAGGAGAACGTATAACCGATGAAAATATAGCTTCTGAAGCGTTGTTCAATGCAATAGGACGGGCAGTAAGAAAGCGCACATACTCGCCATGCGCAATAGCGTTCTCAGGTGGCCTTGACAGCTCGCTTATCGCCGCGCTGTGCCCTGAAGCTGAACTGTATTCGGTAGGCATGGCGGGCTCACACGACATTATGCAGACGAAAAAGGCAGCCCGCATTCTTGGTCTTGATGACAAACTACACCTTCATGAGCTTACTATGGGCGAGGTCGAGTCTGCTATTCCCGATATAATAAGAGCCATCGAATCTGAAGACCCGCTGAAAGTAAGTATCGCTTTGCCCCTGTTCTTCGCTTCAAAAGATGCTCACAGGGACTGCATCCGTGTGATGCTTTCAGGTCAGGGGGCTGACGAGCTTTTCGCAGGTTACAGGCGATATGAATCGATGGGGCATGAAGAGCTGGAGCATGCGCTAAGGTGCGATCTTGATGACATCGCCATGAACAATCTTGAACGGGACGACGCCGCTGCCATGGCAAATTCAGTAGAGTTTCGTGTCCCTTACCTTGACAGGGAAGTGATTGAACTGGCATTGAGGATTGCGCCCGAACTTAAGGTGCACGACGGCGTGCGAAAATACATCCTGCGTCTTTGTGCCAGAAGAATATTGCCGGATGAGCTTGCATACAAAGAAAAGAAAGCTGCACAATACAGCAGCGGTATTTATTCTTCTATCAGGAAGCTCGCAGGGAAAAATGGATTTAAGGGAGTAAGAGAATATCTGGAAAATGCTGCGTCGCTTTAGATACAGGAAATTATCCGTTATTGTGTCAGGAGATGGGAATTCCATATACTGGACAGGCGATCGCCCGGTGCACCCTGATATTACAATTCCTGCGACCAATGCAAATATTACTATTAATATTTTAATTAAGTTTTATATACATCTTCAGGCTCAAATAACTTTTCGCCCACTACTTTACCCTCAATAGTCCTGTAGAAACATGATCTATAGCCTGTATGACATGCCCCGCCTATCTGTTCGACTTTGAGCAGTACGGCATCGGCATCACAGTCTATCAGTATATCGTGGATTATCTGCTCATGACCTGAGCTTTCTCCTTTTTTCCAGAGTTTGCGCCTGCTCCGGCTCCAGTAGTATCCCCTTTTTGTCTCTATCGTCTTCTGGAGGGCTTCTTTATCCATAAAAGCCACCATGAGCACTTCACCAGTCTTATGATCCTGGGCTATGGCTGTAACAAGACCGTTCTCAAATTTCAAGTCGTTTATGTTCATAGTAACCCCACTGGATAGTTTTTATGCTTAAAAATCTATCCTGAAGAATTTTATCGAATTCCCATCATTATAATTATCATGGATAAATATATGTAATTGCATAAACAACATTATTACAATTAATATATCAATATAAATTAAATAACTACTTTAAAAAAATAAAATATAAAATTATCAAAAAGGAGATGAAAATATGATCTGGGTTGGTGCACTTGCACTATTAGGTCTGCTTATGGCAGGATTAGGTTTTTCAAAAGGAGAATATGATGCTGCGATATTTTGGCTTGGGGCCGGAGTTGTCATAGGAATTATCGCAATATTTCTTCAAAAAGACAAGAACAAATCTGAAAACTTTCTCATCTGGATTGTAAATAACGCGGCTCAAATCAGGAACGGCACGGCAAGGTATGAAGGGGAACTTATCACACCAGCCACAGAAGTAACACAGTTCCAGGCATGTTTCTCATTCCTCATTATGACCACTAAATCCCCTTCCAGGTTTTTTATAAAGGGACATGACAATCTGATTGCCATAGGCTTAGCTTACACACTTGTCACCCTTGTATTCGGATGGTGGGGCTTACCCTGGGGACCGATCTATACTCTTGAGACGCTCTACAGGAACACTGTCGGCGGTCATAAGCAAGTTATCGGCGAGATGATAGATAAGATCGAAAAAGCCACTATTGAAATGGAAAATGCAGAGAAGGCAAAAAGCGTTCATACTGCATAATTCTTATTTATTTTTCCGGGACGGGCAGAGGTCAGATACTGGGCAGAGGCTGCACTTTTGACCTAGTGGCCTGCATATATCCTGCCCGAACCTTACAAGAAGCTCATTTATATGCTTCCAGTGCCTCTTCGGGAGAACGCGGCGAAGCTCTGTTTCAGTCTCCTCCGGTGTCCCTGTCTTTACAAATCCAAGCCTGTTGGATATCCTGTGGACATGGGTATCCACTGCCACAGCATCCACCCCGAACCCGTAAACAAGCACGCAGTTTGCGGTCTTTCTTCCAACCCCGGGAAGAAGCAGGAGAGATTCGATGTCAGACGGGACTTTTCCTTTGAGATCGTTATCTATTATCCGCGCGATCTCCTTCACGCGCGGGGCTTTTATGCGATAGAATCCGACGTCGCATATCAGTTCCTCGATATCGTCGGTATCGGCGCGGGCAAGCGCGTGGCAAGTGCTATATTTCTTAAATAGCCTTTCTGATGCCCTGTCCGTGACCTTGTCACGTGTGCGCTGGGAAAGAACGGTGCCGATTAGAACGTGAAAAGGGTCGCGTGAGCCGAATTTTCCTGGGAGGTATCGTTCTTTCAGGCGCGAAATAATGGTATCAAGGGTCATCAGTGTAATTCGACGGCTGGAATATTAAGTTAGTCTTTCATATGTTGTAATCGATGATAAGAGGATAGCACCAAGGCTTGAGAGAATGCAGTCCTAGATAATATTTCTGTTTTGATGAATATTGGGATAAGCCTCTGCCTTTGATTTACTTCTCCATAATTTTAACCCTGCTGAAATTTATGATTTATAAATTACGGTAGGGATGATATTTAAGGATTTATCAATCTTGGAAAAGACAATATTGGATTCACAACAATCTTTATCTCATTCCAGCCTGAAATCAGCAGATAATGTTAGTTAAAGGGTCGAATCAAATAATAAAAAAACCCGCGGTTAAATTATTCACTTATGGGGGTCTGACAAAATGAAATTCGCCGCCAGCGACACAATGCTCTCATATTTCAGCACTCTTGAAACAGAGCTTAACCGCGCCATCGATCTCGCAAACCATGCCCGCGCAAACGGCGCCGACCCGACGCCGGCGATTGAAATTCCAATCGCAAAAGACCTTGCCGACAGGGTCGAGAAGCTCATCGGTGTCGAGGGAGTGGCAAAGCGGCTGCGGGAGCTTGAATCCACAATGTCCCGCGAAGAGGCTTCATTGCAGCTTGGTTTTGAAGTGGCGAGCGGCAAGATAAAACAGTTCGAATCAAAAAGGGATGCTATCGAAGCTGCCGTAAGGATATCAATGGCAGTTCTCACAGAAGGCGTTGTCGCGGCACCCATTGAGGGCATAGCAAAGATAGACCTTGCAAAGAATGACGATGGATCGGAATACATCAGGATATATTATGCAGGACCGATACGCAGCGCGGGCGGCACAGCGCAGGCGCTATCTGTGCTGGCTGCTGATTACATCAGAGGAAGCCTTGGCATAAACCGCTTCATCCCGCGACCTGAAGAGGTGGAGAGATATGTTGAAGAAATCGGTGCATACCACAGGAACGTCCATCTCCAGTACCTGCCCACAGATGATGAAATAAGACTTATCGTCAGTAACTGCCCCATCTGCATAGACGGTGAGCCCACGGAAGAGGCTGAAGTAGAAGGGCGTCGCGACCTCCAGCGCGTTGAGACCAACAGGATACGCGGCGGCATGGCGCTTGTCATCGCAGAGGGCATCGCGCTGAAAGCCCCGAAAGTGAAGAAGCATGTGGATAAACTGAAGCTTCCAGGATGGGACTTTCTTGAGAAATTCGTGGTGACAGTAAAAACGGACGACGCCTCGGCGCAGCTTAAACCCAAGGATAAATATCTTCAGGATCTTATCGCAGGTAGGCCTGTTTTCTCATACCCATCACGCCCAGGCGGGTTCAGGCTCAGATACGGAAGGGGCAGGAACACGAGTTTTGCTGCTGCCGGCTTAAGTCCTGCCACGATGGTAATGGTGGACGATTTCATAGCAGCAGGCACGCAGATAAAAGTGGAGCGCCCGGGAAAAGCGGCAGCTATAGGGCCAGTTGACACGCTTGAAGGACCGACAGTGCGGCTGTTCAACGGGGATGTGCTGAGAGTGGATACAGCGCAGGAAGCTCTCAGGATAAGACCATCTGTGCAGAGGATACTTGATATCGGTGAGATACTGATAAACTTCGGGGATTTTCTTGAAAATAATCATCCTCTTGTACCGTCATCGTACTGTTATGAATGGTGGGTGCAGGAACTAGCTGCAAAGGCGCCTATAAAAGAACTCGGGGATTTGAAAAATCCTGACCAGAAAACTGCACTTTCTTTATCTGATACATACAAAGTGCCGCTACATCCCAAATACACATATTTGTGGCACGATATAAACCTCGATGATCATGCTGCGCTTGCTGAATATATACAGAACAAAGGGAAGTACGATGAAAAGCTCTCATTCCCTCTTGATGACAAGATCAAGACAATCCTTGAGACGCTTCTAGTACCTCATACTGTCCGGGAAAAACAGATGATCATCGAAGAGCCGCTGCCTCTCCTCAGATGCCTTGGACTTTCCCCTGACCTCAAAAAAACATGGACATCCCCGGAAAAAGATATCATGGAAACGGTCTCAAAACTAAGCGGGATAACCATTCGAAGCCGCGCGCCCATAAGGATAGGGGGCAGGATGGGACGCCCAGAGAAATCAGACAAGCGCGAAATGAAACCGGCGCCGCATGTGCTTTTTCCAATAGGAGAAGCCGGAGGGCGGCGAAGGTCGCTTCAGAATGCAAAAGATCATGTCGAGGAGGAGGACAACGGCAAACAAAGGAATAATGAGTTCAGGACAGGACTGACCGTCCAGAAAGAAAAAGTCGGGACGATAAAAGTGCAGATAGGTGAGCGCTTCTGTCCTTCGTGCAGGACAAGGACTTTCAAGAACAGGTGCGAGTGTGGGAAGTTCACGCAGCCGCTTCTTAAATGCCAGTCATGCGGGATAGAAGTCCAGAAACCGGTGTGCCCGAAGTGCCAGAAAGAGACATCATCGGTCACGGAGATGGATATTGATTTCAAGTCAGAATGCCTGCTTGCTCTAAAAAACCTTGGTGAGAGGGATAATCTGGTATCGATAAAAGGAGTTCTGGGTCTCATGTCAAAGAACAAGACTCCTGAGCCTCTGGAGAAGGGGATACTCCGGGCAAAGCACGGCATCGTGATGTTCAAGGACGGGACTGTGAGGTACGACCTTTCTGACCTTCCGCTCACGCATATCAAGCCGAAGGAGATCGGTGTTACTGTGGAAAAGCTCAGGGAACTGGGATATGATAAGGATGTATATGGGAAACCGCTTGTGGATGAGAACCAGATACTTGAATTAAAAGTGCAGGATATCGTTGTTTCAAAGGACTGCGGCGAATATTTGCTGAAGACGGCAGGGTTCATTGATGACCTTTTGACGAAATATTATAAAGCAGACCCGTATTACAATATCAGCAGCATATCGGAACTTATCGGGAAACTGGTCATCGGGCTTGCGCCGCACACATCGGCGGGTGTCCTGGGCAGGCTGGTGGGTTTCACGAACGCGTCCGTGGGCTACGCGCATCCTTTTTTCCATGCTGCAAAGAGAAGGAACTGCTTCCACGGGGATGAAAAATTATTGGTTTTCAAAGGAGATGGCTTTGAACTTTTGACGATCCGCGAACTTGTTGAAAGCAACCTTACTGGCAAAACAGAAAAAGATGATGTTGGGACTGAATATAAGAAGATACATGGACTGAAAACGTATGCTTTCAACATAAAAACCAAAAAATTCGAACTGGCGGATATTACCCATGTTTCAAGACATATTTCTCCTGAAAAACTGATCGAAATAAGAACGAAAAGCGGCAGGAAGTTAGTTGTGACAGGGGATCATCCGTTCCCGGATAGATATGGAGCAAAAGTGAAGGCAATGGATGCGGATGAATTATTGATTCCCTGGAACATTGAAAGACCTGCTGTCGAAACCAAAGAGATCATAGACCTGCTTTCGATAACTGATGATGAAGACGTAATGATAAGGACTGAAAGCGATGTTTTCGGGGAGAGTGCGCCTTTTTCACAGATAAGCAGCGATCTTGGAATAAGTTATAAGACATTTACGAATTATATTTACAGAAAGTCGTATCCGCTGGAGATGGTCACCAGATTTAATCCTGATGTGATCGATGCAGGAAATTATCTGTTAGGGAGCAAGAGAGATAGGGTTTCTATAAAGCCCATCATAACGGTGAACGAAGATTTCTTATCACTGTTAGGATTTTATTTGGCTGAAGGATTCATCAAGAAAAATCAACAAGATTGTCATCAAGTATCTATAACTGCTACTAAAGAATGGGCAAGAGACATATTAAAAGAAAAAATAAATGCTGTTTTTGGTTTGTCCCCCAGCATTTCAGGAAACCATGTAACGATATGCTCAAGATTCGTCTTTGAACTTTTTGAAGAACTGAAGATCGGTAAAGGCGCGAAAACAAAAAGGGTTCCGGATTTTGTGTATGCCCTTCCAGAGGAGAAGATAAGCGCATTTTTAAGAGGCTATTTCACCGGAGATGGATCGTGTTCCCTGCAAAGCACGCTGGAGGTCAATTTAATTTCAGTGAATAAATGGCTGATAGACGGTGTGTCCTTACTTTTGATGTTTTCCGGGATCAAGCACTCTATCTATGAGGAAGAGAGGGCTGTGAAAAGTGACCTCATTCTAAAATTCTATGGAAAACCGAAATTGATCCATTCGTATAAAATAAGGATATATGGCAGCGAAGCAGGAAAATTCATAGAAGAGATAGGCTTCCTGGGTGAAAAGCAGGAGCATGCTGAAAGATTACTAAAAAAATGGCAGGCTAAAAAAGGTAGTACAAAAACAAATTTTGATGAAGATGTGTTCATCGATAAGTAGTAGAAAAAAGAGAGATAATCTCCCAGGATAAATATGTGTATAACCTGACAGTCGATACCCATCACAGCCTCATTTGCTCAGGAATTACTGCCTTCCAGTGTGATGGTGACGAGGACTGCGTGATGCTTCTGATGGACGGTCTCCTGAACTTCTCGCGCTCCTACCTCCCCGACAAGCGCGGCGGTCAGATGGACGCGCCGCTTGTACTGACTTCGCGCATCGATCCCAATGAAGTTGATAAGGAGGCGCACAATGTCGATGTGCTTTTCCAGTATCCTCTTGAGTTCTATGAGGCGACATTGAAATACACGCATCCGAAGGACATCGTGAAGCTCATGGATACAGTTAGCGGTAGGCTTGGGAAGCCAGAGCAGTACGAGGGATTCGGCTTTACCCATGACACTACAGATATCGCAGCAGGTCCAAGGAACAGCGCATACAAGACATTCGGGACAATGATTGAGAAGATGGATGCGCAGCTTGCCCTGGCGCGCAGAATAAGGCTGTTGACCCGCAGGATGTTGCCGAGCGCGTTATTGAATTCGCATTTCCTTCCAGACCTGATAGGCAATTTGCGCTCGTTCTCGAAGCAGAAGGTGAGGTGTACGAAATGCAATGCCAAGTACAGGCGCCCGCCTCTTCGCGGGACGTGCCCGAAGTGCGGGGGGAATATCGTGCTTACGGTGCATGAGGGTTCGGTGAAGAAGTATCTTGAGACCTCTTTGCGCATTGCGGATGAGTATAATGTGAGGCATTATACGAAGCAGAGACTTGAGTTGCTGGAGCTTGAGATGAAGTCGCTTTTTGAGAGCGATAAGGTGAAGCAGAAGGGGCTGGCGGATTTTATGTGAGAGGTAAGTGGATTATAAAGAGGAGATAATAAAATGGCACAATGTATAAAATGTGGCGAATATACAAAATTCAATGGTGGACTTTGTTCAAAATGTTACGTTGAAAAAAAGATAGAAAATACGACTGATAAATCCTATTATCCCAAAGAAAAAGAAACAAGAGGAGATGTTGGAGGTTTAAACGATAAAGATTACAATTATCGATACGGAATGATTAAAGTCAGAATTGCTGAAACATTAGTACAAGAATTATTTTTGGCTTTAGGATATTCTGTTTTTAGGTATGGAATGGAAAATACCATACCGGGAATTATGGAACTATTGAAGGGAGTTAGAACAGACGTAGCAAATGAAATACGAAGGATGCCAGATTTTGTGGTCCAAAATCCAAAGAATGGAGACGTATATTTTGTTGAAGTGAAATTTAGAGCAAGCGAAGAATTCAGTCTGAAAGATTTACCTAAAGATTATCCTTATAGAAATGCCTATATAATTCTTGTATCAAAAAAACATATAAAATGCGTAACTGTTGAAGAGTTGGAAGCAGGAGAAGAAATTACGCCAAGTTCAAGAAATTACTTGGGAAATCGCAAAGAGTTTGATTTAGACAAACAAACAATTATAGACTTTTGTGATTTCGCAGTTCAATTCTTTCAAAGTGTATGAAATAATTCTTTTAAACATAATGGAAAAGCATGGATTATCGCAATTGATTACAAATCCGTGCTTATCCGTCCGATCCGTGTAATCCGTGTTCCGTCCCCCGACCGCCCACCCCTGCGCACACAAACAGGCGCAGGCCCCTTCCGGATACCCCGGCGCGCCCGCGGCAGGCTTTCAGGGCAGACCGCCGCTACTGCACGGCGCCGGGATTTAAATAAATATAATCTAATACAAACCATGACGATGTCTGCGCCTGTTATGCTGCTGCCATCTGCGCGGTATTTTGAATGAAATTCAAACTGCGTCCATGACTCAGGATAAATCCCACATTTCGCACATTCTTTTATCAATATTAGCTTTTTTGAAACTCAATCCAAAAACGTTAAAAAAAGCATCTTTCGACAGGATTTACAGGATCGACAGGATACGATTTTGGTGACTAATCCTGTAAATCCTGTTCATCCTGTCTGGAAAACTCATCCAATGAAGAATGTATGGGGGCAATAAATGGAACAAAAAAATTGAAAAAAAATCCGTGCTTATCCGTCCGATCCGTGTAATCCGCATTCCGTCCCCTGACCGCCCACCCCGGCGCGCACAAACAGGTGCAGCCCTTTCGGATACCCCGGCGCGCCCGCGGCAGGGCAGACCGCCGATACTGCACTGCGCAGGGATTTTAATTGAATCTCCGATTAAACGTTCTGCTCCTCTAGTTTCTCCTGTACCCACAAATTCAGAAGCGTATCCGGCGATACACCCCGGCGTCTGGCAAAAACTTTGATCTTTTCCGATAATTGCTTTTCAACTGCGAAGTATGTCACTTCGGACTGGATATCGACTTCGAATTCCGCTGGTTTTGTCTCTTCCCAGTGTTCGGCGAGGTCATGGGTGTCCCAGTATTCACCGATTTCTTCATGGGTCTGCCCTTTCGATATGGAACTTTTATTTTTCTTCATATTTCTTCCGTTCTGCCCGTGTCATATCCCTTGCTGATACGACAAATGCCTGCTTATCTGTTTTATAAATAAAGAATATAATGAGATATCTCCCTGAGATTGCCCTTCCAAATGCCGCATATACATTTTCATCAGGTTGTAATCCTTTTTCAACATAACGGAACTTTGGATTATTCTCAAAGACTTCTCGTACTTCATATTGTCGAACATTGTGTTTTTGCTCAAGCTTTTCAATAATTTTTTCATGCCAGATAAAACCAATGATTTTCAATGTATATCTTTCCCTTTATAATTACTTAAACCCTCGTTAACAATTCATAACATCATTTAAGGTTAAGCCAATAGTTAGCAGTAAACACTTCCTTATTATTTAGTGTGATGGTTTTGCGCAGGCACAGCCCTTCCGGATACCCCGGCGCGTCCGCGGCAGGCTTTCAGGGCAGACCGCCGCTCCTGCACGGCGCCGGGATTTAAATAAATATAATCTAATACAAACCATGACGATGTCTGCGCCTGTTATGCTGCTGCCAGAAGATATACTACTGATGGGCGAAGAACATATATTAGCAAAAACCAATTACAGAATAAGCATGATACCATATGAAACGGAATTAATTGAATATTTCAGCGGCAAGGATAGCGTAATTCTTGCCTATCTTTTCGGCTCAACGGTCAGGGGCGATGCAGGGAAGTTGAGCGATGTTGATATTGGAATCATGCTTGATGAAAAAATATCTAAAAAAGACCGCTTCGACCTGGAATTGAAATTATTAAGTGAAATAGGAACTTTAATCAAGAAAAACAAAATAGATTTGGTTGTTTTAAACGAAGCGCCATTGCTCTTATCATATAACATTATAAAAAATGGGATTATTCTAAAATCCAGTGAAACAGATAGAGTAAACTTCGAAACAAAAATCCTTTCCATGTACATGGATGAAAAATATTACATAAAAAGGCATACCGAAGAAACCCTGAAAAGGATTGCCGAGGTTGGTTTCGCGTGAACGATGAAATAGCATCCAAGCTTGAACAGCTTGGGGAGTATGTAAGCATATTAAAAGGTTATCAACACTTTAAAATAGAGGACTTGCAGACAGACCATACCCTTAAGGGAGCAGTCGAGCGATATTTAGAGATTGCTCTGGAATGTGCCATCGACATTGGTGAAATGATAATATCAAGAGAAAAACTGAAACGACCTGAAACTTACCAGGAAGTGTTTTTGATTCTTGGAGAGCATGGTATTTTGCCAGGGGATTTTGTAACAAAATTCGCGCCATCTGCAGGATTTAGAAACGTACTCGTCCATATGTACGCAAAAATAGATATCGGACGGCTCTATTATTACCTACAGAATAACATTGAAGATATTGAACAATTTGGCAAATACATAGCGCAGTACCTTATAAGATGAAAATCAGTGCGTACCGATCCGTGTAATCCGCGTTCCGTCCCCTGACCGCCCACCCTGCGCACACAAACAGGCGCAGGCACAACCCTTCCAGATACCCGGCGCGTGGCAGGCTTTCTTGGCAGACCGCCGTTCACGCATGGCGCCGAGATTTAAATAATTATAATCCAATACAAATTTTGACGATGTCTGCGCCTGTTATGCTGCCGGCTAAAGATGCTACATGAGCGAGGGACTGGCTGCATATGGCATTAAACGAATTTGATGCCGCCTTTGCTGATTTCATGGATGAAAGGTACAGTGAATCGATCCAGCATGCACAACAATGCGCCGAGAGGGTCGGTAAGTCTATTTTATCTTTCCTGGGTTTTGCTCCTGAAAAAACACATCATCCTTCCGATTATTTGATAATATTTTAGCCTATTATGCTTACGATCCCATTAAATTCAGAATCATAGGTGAAAAGAGTATCAATACCATGCCTTTCCATAAGTGCGATATTCGTACAATCCGTAAAACTGAAATTCTTGTCTTGAAATCGCAGATAAAGTTCCCATGCCCTCTCAAAATCGATAGGCTCAATGAAACGGAATATAATTGGTCTCGTTCGTGCGAAAATTCCTATATCATTCGCGAAATTTTTATTACCAGTCCTGATATAAGCTATAGTTACTGCCTCATCGAAAATATAATCGCTGATATACAATTTGCCAAATTCGCCTTTTAATGCTCCGGTCATGATATCAAGCGCTTTATTATGGTTCTTATCATCAGCATTTCTGGCTGAGACAAGCGCAGAAGTGTCAATAAGAAGGCTCATGGATTTCCATAAAGATAACGATCAATATCTTCAGAAGAATCTGCAACTCCCCAATGTACAGGTTTTTTTAATATCTGGAGGGCGGTATTATCTTCTTTTTTCAAGTATTTTTTTATAGTTGTCACGTCTGTATTGGTGATGAGAATGTCAAGGATCTTCTTTTCTGTAATTTTAATCCCGTTGCTGCGTAATTGTTGATACAATCTATCCAGAATGATTTTCGTATCTGAACTTATTTTAACACCAATGTTCTCAGCCATATTTATCTACTTTCTACTTTCTACTAAATAAAAGCTATGTTTCCTTATGTCGGTCTGCGCAACAAGTATAGAGCGCCTGAGCAAATATTTTGAATTGTATATCAAGAATGGAAAAATACGCAATATAAATCCAGAAGTGGTAGCGATCACTTTCATTAGCTTTACTTTTTACATATGTTTAATGAGGAAATTTCTTGATGGAATAATAGGCGATAATGAAGAGGCATTAGAGGGATTCATTGACATATTTATGAAAGGCATTATGCAGGTTAATGACAACATGTACGACTGAGGAGGGAAAATCATGGATAACAAAAATCTGGCAATATTCGAAGTGGTTCTGGTAATACCAATGTTTCTTGTAGCGTTCATATTGAGGAGGAAGTAATGATGGAGGGATTAGACATGTTTTTATCAGGAAATATCAGATGTTGCAACATTAGAATAGCCACTGGTATAACAGTGCTGTTCTTTTTACTCACAGGCGGCGCGGGCGCAGTTCAGGGAGAGGAATGGAACATGACATACGCAGGCGCGGGCAACACCTCAGCCACCGCTGTCTGGCAGACCACAGATGGAGATTATATCTTTGCTGGCGCTGCATGCAACAATTGGTGTATCCCGTGGCTTGTCAGGACAGATGCACACGGGAATGAGCAGTGGAACAGGACGTTCAGGGATGTATACGGAGCTAAATCAGTCCAACAGACTATGGATGGCGGATATATTCTCGCGGGTAGAAAGCTCATCAAGACAGACATGAACGGCAATGATGAATGGAACAGGACATTCAATGGAACGTTCAATTCAGTACAGCAGACAACGGATGGCGGATATATCTGCGCCGGAGCGATTGATACAGGAATGGGGGATTACCATCCTGATGGCTGGCTTATTAAGACGGATGAGAATGGGAACGAGAAATGGAACAAAACTTTCAGTGGACATGGCTTCGGCTATATAAATTCAATCCAGCATTCCAATGACGGGGGATTTGTACTTGCAGGTCGGAGAAGATCAACTCCTGATAGTGAGGGCGGTGCGTGGCTCATCAAAGTGGATGCAGAAGGCAGAGAGCAGTGGAACAGGACTTTCGGGGAATGGAACACGACTTTTGGAGGTCGCGGTGAAGAGGCCATCCGCTATTTATTCAGCTGCTTCCTCTGTTCAGGAAACCTCAGACGGTGGTTACATTCTTGCTGGTGTCATTGGCCCTGTAAATAGTTCTGGTAAAGAAGCATGGCTTATCAAGACAGATAAAAATGGCAATGGGCAATGGAATAAAACATTTGGGGGCAAGGGCAATGATGGCGCTTCTTCGGTCCAGCAGACAGCAGACGGCGGATATATCCTTGCGGGCTCGCCTACTGATGAAGGCGCACAGGATGCATGGCTCATCAAGACGGATACAAATGGCAACGAGCAGTGGAACCTGACGTTCGGGGGAAAATTCAACGCTTATTCTGTTGCACAGACAGCAGACGGCGGCTATATCATGGCAGGCGATACATTTCCTCCTGGTGCTGATGACCGGGTTGTATGGCTGATAAAGGTGAGTGGAGACAACCGGAACAACGAAACTAAGATGAGCCCGGTAGAGAAGGCTGGCGGATTTGAGGCAGCTCTGGCGATAACAATACTTTTGACACTGTATAAAACAGGAAAGAGGCGAATAAAATGAATCATATATTTGACGGCATAACTGCCGGAAAAATAAAAAACTGGGAATCGATAATAGGAAATCTGAGATAGGCAGGCAATCAAGCATTAGCTTCTCTCTCTCTCCCAAAACCCCACGCCCACACCCGCCCACGCCCTATTTTCAATGTTTTATTATGGCGTGGTTTCTAGATTTTGTCACACTGTCTCATCAAATCTCTAGAATACCATATGAGCCAAATTTCAAAATCTTCATATAACTTTCAGTTATCCAATCTTAGAAATATCGAATTTTAATTAGAGCCTTCAGACAATTCTTGATTGCTATCTGAGCTTTCTGACAGCGCATGATTTTTATAACTTTCAAAATTATTTTGTTATAAAGATGCTATATAGATATACGTGGATCCAAAAAGGCAACTTTATAACAAACTTATTTAGACCGTATCTTTATTTAATTTTTTATACAGAATATTGATTATTTTCTTTTTTTATTTTTAATTTTTTATTATTAGAATATAATTAGCAGTAGACTGACCAACCTATTTATACTTTTAAATCAATCTGTATATTGCCTAAAATCGTAAAATAAGGCTTAATAAATAAGATATAACTAAATGGAGATGTAAAAAATGAAAATAGTAGAAATAAACACGAATGGAAATGGAAAAACATCCGGCGGCAAGAAAGAACTTGGGGCAGCAGAAAAATTGCTCTTCGATACAGAAAGCGGCGAAGTAAGACTGAAAGCTCTGATGAACATGTCAACCGGGCAACAGGGAATCGCTGAACTGGAAGAATTCAAGACCTATGGCAGTGACGCAGAAAAGAGCTATGGCCTGGATATAGCAATGAACCGAGTTTTCATACTTGGAAATATTCCCCTTATTGCAAGAGGCCGGGGAGATAAAGTTGTGATCAAGAAGCTCGAAGCTTTTGACCTGGAAATATATAATAAAGCCGATAAAAGAGAAATGGGAGCCAATCATATCGAAACCGTGAAAGCGAAACTGGCAGAAGTACTGGCTTAAAGCTTTCAATTTTTTTTGGAATTTCATTTTTCACATGACCGGAGGTCAGGCATCATGAATAAGAATAATAAATTTGAAATGCAAAATATAATCGAAAAAATACTTCAGAAGCATAATATCGATCCAACAGCGGAGAGCTATTATCTCAAACTCAGAAAGCGTAACTATGATGATTTAGTTATCGAAAAAGAAGGCAAACAAGTTCTTGTCGGGCATTACTATCATCATCCAAGTGGCGATTTGATTAGCGATCCTGTGCTTGCATTTGATTATAATCATGGATATTGGTTTCCTGTAAGAATCGAACAAACTCTTAGGCGACACGATTTGCAGTTTTGTTGAGAATGGAAGACGAATGATATATCCTGGTAGAATCAAGGAGTTCAAATCATTTCAAAGAATGTTTGCAAGGAATATCAGAGACCAGAAATGGCTTGAGAATGGAGAAAAGGTTACATGATTAAAGTCAAGTCACTCGAAGTCAGGGAAATCGAATATGCCTATGATAAAAGACCTAAAATCAATAGCATGGATGATGTTGTTCAGATTGTCAAACCAATGATAGCAGACCCGAATAAAGAATTTTTCATGGCTCTATATCTGAACACAAAAAACGGCGTATTGAAACAGGAAGTTATCAGTATTGGAAGCCTGAACGCTAATATCGTTCATCCACGGGAAATATTCAAGACAGCCTGCATGATTTCAGCATCGAGCATAATAGTGGCTCATAATCATCCTTCGGGGGATCCATTGCCCAGCAGGGAAGATATCGAAATAACGAAAAAACTGCATGAAGCTGGAAAAATGATGGGAATCGAATTGCTTGACCATGTTATCATTGGATATGACAGAAATTATGGATTCAAGGAAAGTGGTCAATTATGAAAACAGGGGGACATTATGGGAGATAGAACGATATTAATCAGCCAGCCATTTGCTCTCAGGCAACAAAAAGGGGTTCCTGTATTCACGAAAATCAAAACGGAAATAATACCCCATAGCCAGGAATTCATTGAGAAATATGGAGCATTCGAAAAAATGGGATATAAGTTGGCAGATCGGAAAAAAAGGATAAGAACAGATTATCCATTAGACCTGAATAGATCTTGAAAGGATAATCATAACGCCTAATGGAAAAGGATATCTGTCAACTTATTTCCTTGATTTTATGAAAGATTTTAATGTGCCAATATATTTTGTCAACGGCAAAGGCATGATCGAATCGTGTTTTATGCCTACATATTTCAAGAAACCGTCTTTGATCGTAAAACAGTGTGAAGCAAGGATTAACGGTAAGAATATTGAGGTTGCGAAATATATTTTAACTCTAAAACTTGAATCGCAGGGAATGGAACAGTTTATTCCAAAATTGAAGGAAGCCAAAAATATAGATGAAATTCTATATGCAGAGGCAATAGCCGCAAAACTGTATTTTGATCAGTGGAGTTTTCCATGCAGATTTAATTGGACAGGAAGACATGGAAGAAGTTTAAATGTCAATGCGGTAGACCCTGTAAATGCTGTATTGAATCTTGGATATGGGCTGTTGGCTCAGGGTATGTCTGAAATTCTTCTTGAAAGAGGTTTTGAGATATCGATTGGCTTCATGCATTATAGCGAAAATAATACTTATTGGAGTCAGCTTACTTTTGATGTCATCGAGCCTTACCGCATAATGATAGATAAGGAAGTTAAGGAAATGGTCGAAGAACTCAATATTTGAACCTGAAGATTTCGTTTTTTCAAAGAATAGATCGCATATGATTCTTAAAGATAGACCTTTTGAGAAAGTACTGGATAGATTCCTGCAAGTGCTGAATCCATTGGAACAAAAAAGCCTGCCAATGATACGGAAAATTGAAAAAATGCTTTAGAGTTCGCATCTTGATGATTAATAGGAAGCATGATTATGTTTGGTGAAATAAGTGACGAAGAAAAAGAAGAAGCCGTCCAGTTATTTAATGGATAATATTTCAAAAGACTGCCTAAAGAAGGTTTGGATTGCGGTTCAAAATAAGGAATCCTTCTGGTCGTTGTCAATGAATCTGTATTTTGGGATGTACGTAAGGAATACCTTGAGTGAGGGTGGATTTGATTGGAGGCCTTTAGCCTTGGATGCTTTATGGAGTACGCTTATAGAAGAAGCAGCTCGAAGAGTGGAAATCACGAAGGGAAACAGCGGCTAATATATATGTCTGCTGCATACCGGGAAATCTATAACTGCTGACAACACATATTGCGAAAGTCACTATAAAATCATATTATAGAAACTCTATCAACAAAAATGCATTTAGAAAAGAGGCGATAACTATTACAGGTAAACGAGCAAATACACTTGATGGGAAAACTTGGCTTAAATATTCTATTAGTGTTTGGGATATTATAAAATCCAGTGAAGAAAATAGATTCAAACATCCTGCAATGTTTCCCTTGGAACTATGTAATCGATTGATTGAAATATTCACCCTACCAGGTGACCACATTTTAGATCCTTTTTTAGGCTGTGGCAGTACTTTAATATCAGCAAAAGGACTGGCAAGAGAGGGAATTGGATTCGAAATTAATCAAGATTATATAAATGTGACGAAAAAAAGAATTACAAGTACAAGTTGGGGCAGAAATTTAAAATCTCGGTCTAAAGATGAACAACTTAAGTTCAATGATTTAGATGACGAATTGAAATCCGAAAGGATAGAAAATATTAAAATAGATATTCCCGAAGAAGGAGACATAAGAGTAATCCCTGAATCTTGCTATAATATTAAGAAGCATTTAGCAGCTAATTCGATTGATTTTGTACTTACGAGTCCACCTTATTGGGACATTTTAAGACAGAAAAGAACAGCAGATTATAAGGAAGCTAGGCCTTATTCAGATGATATTAAAGACCTTGGAAACATTGAGTCGTATTCTGAGTTTATCAATGAACTTGGAAATGTGTTTTCTGAAGTTAATACAGTACTTAAGCCTAACAAATTTTGTGCAGTGGTTGTTATGGATATACGTAAGAAAGATAAATTCTATCCCTTTCATTCAGATTTAGCCAATGAACTCACCAAACGTAATTTTAAATTTGAAGATATAATAATTTGGAATAGGGCTAAAGAATACAACAACTTGAGAGCTTTAGGATATCCCTATGTATTCAGGGTGAATAAAATTCACGAATATATTCTATTATTCAGCAAGAATAATAATCAATCATAAACGTCTAACCGAGATTGTTCCTTATCAATTTTTTCTGGTCGGCGGTTCTTTAACCAAGGGCATTTTCTCCTTAAATCATTGATAACATTGTTGAATTGAGTCCAATTTACCCTCCCCGTAGGTTTATTAAGACCCCATTCCTTTACCTCATCTTCCATAACTTTATACCAACTATTATCAATATTAACTTTAAATTCGTCTTCTAAAAATTGCTTTAAGGACCTCATTTTGCCAAGATGAATGTTTGTATGCGGCGTCTTACTGCCCCCAGCAAATTCATTAACCACAACTCCAAAAGTACCATTCGATTTAAATATAGGGCATTTTTGGCAATCCCAAGGAATTGGAGGTATTCCTCCTTTTTTTAGGCACCAGAGACATTTAATGTTAGAAACCCATTCTGCAACAATCAATTTTGGTGTATAGGGTGCAGCCATAATAATTGCAACCTTATCTCTTGGGAAAAAGGTATTATAAACAAACCAAGCTTCTCTTTCAATATCTCCAATATCTTCTCTAGATACATCGAGACCTGGATGCATTTCACATGAATGCTTTTTAATTCTATCTATTTGAACTTGAAAAAATACAGGAGTTATACTAACTTTTGAATCTATAAAAAAAATAGTTTTTATTGGATCTGAAGTATAAGAAGTTATATAATCAGGAGAAAATTTTACCATTAGACTTGCAATAGATGATTTTGAATCTAATTTTTTCATTTTTGCTTTCATACCTGGCTCGTCTCTAAGTGTTATATTATATCCAAACTCCACAAGGTCAAATCCATGATCCTTAAGAAAATCTTCGAGCATCTTAGGAAGTCTTTCCGATTGTTGCTTTCTATCCAGATAACTTGTCGTCCCTGTCTCAGTCATTATATCACTTTTCCTTAACAAATTTGCAGACCTTTCTATATTCACATCGTGTACATTGATCACCAGGAGTAGCATCAAATTCTTTATTTTTTATTCCTTCAAGTGCATCTTTAATGATCAGTTCTGTTTGTTTTAATATTAAAGAAGATAATGCAATATCTTCTGGCGCATCATGTTCAATATAGTAAAGAGTGCATTTTCCTACATTCATTTTGAGATAATTTTCTGCCGCTAATGCATATAATCGCATCTGGTGCTCTGTACGCAAATATTGTTTAGGAGTCCCCGTCTTAAAATCCACTATCTCAATAGAATTATCTGGAAGTTTCTTTATTAGATCAAACCTTCCAATTATACGGTCATTTTCTACCAACATTACAAACTCTTTTTCAGCAAAAAGTATATTTTTAAAAGTTGCTGAATAATTTTTTACATATTTTTGTATCGCATTTAATCCTGAAATTTCTTGTCGTTTTATTACATAAGAAGGGATTGTATGTCGCATATAAAAATTATCCTTGTAAAGTTTGTCAATCATATCGGTAGTTATTGTTTCCCCAACCATTACTTTTTCATGAATTAATTTCAAAATGTGATGTATAACTTGTCCATATTGAAAGAATGGATTATCTTGGGGAAGTATACCCGATTTGATTCTTAGTTTATATCGATATGGACAAGTCAGATAGTATTCTAATTGCGAGAATGAGGTTTCAATTGGTATTATTTCTATTTTATTTACTCTGTTTGATAATATCTCTCTTGATTCACCTAATTTAATAGATTTTGCCTCAATTAGGAATTCAGATATCTTTTTTTGGTTTTTCAAGCCTATATTTTTTGCCGCTGACAAATATAAAAATTTTTTAGATCGAGTTATTGCAACATAAAATAATCTTCTTTCATCTTCTAAACTGGAATGATAGCGCTTGGAATCAAATAAATCATCTGATATTAACCACCTTCCTTTGTCGTTCAAGATGGGAAATCTACGATCCACCAGCATTGGGCAGAATACTATATCAAACTCAAGACCTTTTACCTGATGTATTGTTAGTACTCTAACTGCATCAACATCGACTTCATTAAAACTGGCTTCATCAAAATTTCTTTTTGCGTATATCGTAAAAAAACCTACGAAACCTTTAACATTCTTTCTATAGTCAATTTGCTCGAAATTTCTAATAAGTTTAGAGAACTCACCAATATTTAAAAGGGCTATATCATTCGAAATACTAACAAGATTCAGTATTTCAATTATTCTGAATAGTAGGTCTGAAATCCCATCATACTTAGCATTACGATAATCATCTCTCAGTTTAATAATATTTGAGAGTATTCTGGCTTGATCTTCTCTCACACCAAAACGGACTAACTCATCTTTAGATAAATTACAATTTTGTTTTGACGCTTTTTTGGATAAATCATGAGCAATGGGTATCCCTATATTTAGTTTTTCAAATATTTTGCAGCTATCATCCTCTTGAATTAAGAATTCAAATACAGAAGATAAGGCTAAAATTTCTGGTGTCTTAAATAATCCACAATCACCTTTAGCCATATAATGAATGCCTGCATTCTTTAATGCTTCAATATATGGTTCTCCACTTGTTGAGACTGAGCGTAGGAGAATTGCCATCTCAGATAGAGGGATTCCAATTTTATTTAAATTCAAGACAGTTTGTATTATATGGTCTATCTCCTCTTCTATAGTGTCATATTCATCAATTTCAATAACACCACCAATATGAGTATATCGCATCTTTTTTTCAATTCTATCATTATTAAGTTTGATTATTCCATTGGCAAAATCTATTATGTTTTTTCCACTCCTTCTGTTCTCAGATAAAGGATATGTAATTGCAGAGAATTTTTGTTCAAATTCCTTCATATTAGAGACATCAGTCCCTCTAAACTGGTATATGCATTGGTCATCATCACCAACCACGCAGACATTTTTCATATTAGACACATTTTCAATAATTTCTTCTTGAATTCTATCAACATCTTGAAACTCATCCACTATTAAAAATTTTGATTTTGCTGATACAAATTCACGAAAATTATTATCCTTTTTAAGTAGAAACAACATCTTTTGCAACAAATCAGAAAAATCTAGGAACTTATTTTCTTCCAAAGTAGCATTATATTTTTTAAATATGTCAAAGAAAAGAGAATATTTTTTTGCTATTTCTTCTTTCTGGACATTTTCAGTTTTCATCAGATTTATTGTCTGAAGTGTTCTATCTATTACATCTCTTTTCATCCCTTCAGACAGTTTTTCAATTCCCCATTCTTTATAATTTCTATAAAGAATCAGGTATTGTTGATCTTGTTCTATAACATCATAATATTCAGAAAAATCCGTATAAAAACTCTTTAGCATTCTTAAGCAGAATGAATGAATTGTTCCCACAAACATTTTGTTAATATCATTTTTATCTGAAAGAAGTTTAATGATTTCATTTTTCATGTGTTCAGATGCTTTCACGGTAAATGTGATGGCCACAATTTCATCAGGTTTGGCGACATTTTCCTCAATCAAACGGGCTATCCTGCGGGTTACAACTGTAGTCTTCCCTGAACCTGCACATGCAAGGATTAACATATTTCCTTCATTATGTGCAATCGCTATTTTTTGTTCATCAGTTAATTTAAAAACGATTAACTCACCCCCACAATTTTTTCGATAAATTCTGATAAGGAATATTTATTAGATGAAGTCTTTTTTAATTCATTTAACCATTGCCCTGATAGAATAGTTTCTCCTTTTTTGGATGAATAAGTAGAAACAAGAGCAATTTGATCGAATGGATAATATTTCTGGAGTATTCCAAATCTTTTGACACCCAAATTTTTTTGATCGGGGCAGCAAACAACAAAGAAAAATCCATCTTCAGGCTCAATTTTCTTATGCATTACAAAAAAATCTGGTGAATAACGAAGTATTTGTGCTATCTCTGTTGTATTAAAATTCTTAATAATTATATCTCGGAAATTGTCTTCTTGAACTATATGTTCGAAATAAAAATTAGATACATAAAAATTATAATCTGCAAAGATTTGTCTCACATTTGACCTAAAATCATTGATTCCAGATGGAATTTTCGACATTGAATTTCACCACCGATTATTTCAATATACACAGTATTTTATAATTTAATTGATTGCTTATATAATCTCCTATCGATTTTTCAATAAAACCTTCTAATTCTTTTTTCTGAATCTCTAATATCGGAAACTATTAATATAAATAAATATATGTGGTGTAATATGAATATAGAGTTATTTCTACATGATCTTGGAAAAAGAGATGGAACTTTAAAAAGAATTGCTGAATGGAACCAACTCGCAGATATAGAAGGGGACAAAATCAAACGCTTTATATTTAGATGGATAGCTTTCAATGGATTATACTCCGCTTCATATGCAATGAAATATGGTCAAGACAAAGCTGATAGAGAAAAAGAACATAAATTAATTGAGTATTTTAATAAAAAATTTATTTTGCATGATCAAGCTCTTTCAACTATAATATATTCCGATGCTATTGAAAAAGTTTTTAAAACCAATATCAAAGACAAATCTAATTACATGGGAACTTATTTGGCGAACTTGGAAAATGAGAAAAATGTAAATAAAAAGGTCTGTGCAATTGTAATGATTGCATACAAAATTAGATGCAGGCTTTTTCATGGCGAAAAAGATCCAAATTTAGAAGTTAATGCAGAAGTATCTGAGGCAGCAGATAAAGTTATTGAGCCAATATTGAATCATATTCTTGGAAAAAATAGAAATAAGGTTTATTATGGTTCTTTGGATACAATTCCTTCTTCCTGCGCTTTTTTAATTAACTCTTCTAAATCGTTTTTCGGAAAGAATGGACTAAATTGACCCCAAGCCCATTTATTTCTCATTTTTCCCTTTTTCCCAACTTATGTAATAACCAACCCGGATCTCTTTTATTTCCATCACCAAAAGTTAATTCTTGAAGGACGAAGATTTTGTCTGGTTTATTGGTCTGCCGTAATCTTATCTCCGTTTCAATTTTAAAGGGTATTCTCTTTCCAGTTTCTACATCTTTCATTATGCCAGATTTTTTATATTCAGGTTCTGGCGGGATATATGGCATTAAATTTCACCTCCAAAAATATTTCGTGATCGCGTTCTAAAAACTATCGTTGGTTGGATAGTTTATTCAATAATTGATTAAAAACATCTAACATTTTTGAAATTTTTGTTTCTACTTCCTGGTCTATAAGAGTTACAGTCAATCGAATTTTGTCTTGAACCAGTTCCATAACCCGAAATCCATCAGCAGCTTCTCCCTCCGCTTTTCTAAGTTCCCCGTAACGTTTTAACATGACACTATCTGTTTTTTAAACTCTCTTATTTTCCCTGTCGATACCATCTGGATCTGTACTGCTTTCAGTAATATTATCAATTCTTGCAGTAGTAGCTTCATCAAAAAATTCACTGACCTCAGATGGATTGGAATGCCTTAAATTTGAAAATTCTATTGAGACGAGTCTTTTGAATGAATAAACAAACTCTACCATTGTTTCCAAATTTTCCGCCAATTTCAAAAAATTTATTATTACTGGAATTTCATATGCATACGCCCTGAATGCACTTTCTAAAGCCTCTTTTATCCTTTCTGGCTTAATGTAGGATTCAGTTTTTTCTTCAAATATTATATAGCCGGATTCTAAAATTAGAAATAATGCTTTACTATGGAACGGTGGCTCGATATATTTCTGTTCAGAAATTGTCTTTTTAGCGGGATCAATGACTGGGTAGTTATCCCCGGCAGCATAACCATAATAGCCCATTAAGCAGCGTACCCCCTTAACTTCTTCAATCTTATAATCAAGAAAACTTATAATCGTTCTACTTCTTATGCTCAGTCTCTTAGCACTTGTTTTTTCTAAAACATTATAGGAGTGGTCTATTAAATTGATACTTTCCGCCGATTTTAATATAATTTTGCCAAAAGCTAATCTGATCTGATTTGCCATTCAACTCTCCATAATAGAATAATATTATATAATGATACTCTACATATATGTTTCTAGTGTCCAATGAAAAAAAATCAAAATCCTAGCAATGACATGAAATTGAATTTATTCTTTGAATCGTATTCTATTAGAAAATTAATATTATCTACCGATACATTGTGGGCTTTTTTTTGCACAAATATTATAATGATTTCTATCGCTTATCTCTCAACGAATTTTAAGTCAAGCCAAGAAGCCCAGAATTTCCTTATAAATATCAGCAATATGATATGTTCAAATGCGATTAATATAGATAGCTCTTTATTGGGGATAATTATTGCTGCTATTGCAATTTTCGCATCCTTTTCCAGACCAGAATTATTGGCTCAAGTTTATAAATATAAAGAAGATGAGAAAAGATTGCACCAATATGTATTAGTTCTGTTTTTCCCAGCTATCCCTGCAATAATTGGTATATTTTCTGCATTTCTTGGAAACGTTTTCATCGTGGCGGAGAATAATTTTTCAATATTTTTAGCATGGATTTCACTTTTTTTTACTTTTTATTGTATATTTGGGGTATGGGAATCTATTAAGCAAGTTGCTAAGTCTATTATCACGCAAGCTAAAAGTAAAAATACCCAATAAGGTTAAAATCCACCACGCAGGCATGATCCTGTGTGAAGAGAACGGGTAGTGAGGTATTATGAAATACTGTGCGAAGTTCCCAACATCGGTAGCCACAGCCCAAAACAAGTGAACATTTAAATCAGATGTAGAAAGATAATTGTAAACTACTTTTTTACAACTAAAAAATTAATTTTGTTAATATTTATCCCATATTTTAATAAAATATTTTTAACTGAATCAAATTCCTCATTAAATTTTTGTGTAACTTCTGTAAAAATTTCAGTGTCAGTCGAATTATTATTACTTAAAAGTATTTGAATATAAATACATTTTTCTTTTGGATTAATAGCAACTTTTTGAACTATTTCATGTTTTCTATATTCTCTCTTCGTTTGTTCCCCTATTTGAGGGTCATCTCGATTTTCTTCTCGCGGGAGTCTAGTTATATCTGCATCCAACGCATCTGCTAATCGGAGTAAGACGCCCAGCAATTTAGTTCTTACTGTAACTGGTTTGTCTTCAACCAATATTTGTTGAGTTTCAATCACGTCCTCAATATTTCCACTACTACTATGGTATAAACATACTTGGGCAACTAACGTTTTTTCGATTTCATCTGATAACCCCATTCTTAGATAATTCTCATTCAAATATGGAATTATTCTTTTAGCATGTTCTTTTCTTGCTTTCTCAACAATGTCGAAATTATTATAGTCTTCTCCTTTATTTTTTAACATTCCAACATCATGGCACCAAGAGCATACTCCCAGTAAGAAATATTCGTATTCGTTTAATTTCTCTTCTCCGTTTTTTAACTCCCAATTATCAAGAAGTTGATTTATCAAATTCAGAACATTATTGGAATGAGGAACACCATGATTAGTAAAGAATCTAAAATATTTTGGATCTGAATGCATCCATGATAATTCATTTTCGCAAAACCTTTTAATTTTATCATATCTTTCGGTAAGATTTTGATTTTTTAAATAATTTTTCAGATATTCTTCATTATTTATTAATTTCCCAACAGTATTAGTTATTTGTTTTTCCTCAACAACTATTTCATCCACTTCTTGGTATATTTGTTCTTCATCATAAATTGGTTCTTCGCCATCTTTTTTAATTTTTTCGAAATAACTTCTAATTTTTCCAGCAACAAACGGGCCAACTTTGTTTGCTAGTGTTTTGTGGTCTTGATCTTTCAATGAATCATATGAAAAACCAGCATTGAATAAGTTCCTTGCGCTCTTCCTTCTAACTCCCTCAATTCTCAAATATTCTAATAACTCTTCTTTGACTCCTCCAGCAACTCTATCACAGTATATGAGTATTTTATCTGTTATTCCTTTCGGAACATCATTTAATATAGCAATTTTAACCAATGCATCTCCTAACCATTCTAGTCGTTCCCCAATTTCACTAAAATCAGCGTCAGTAAGTTCGGGATATTTAGCAATTATTTCATCTAATTTCTTTTCTTCTATCCAATCACAAAATAAAAATGCTGCCAAGGACATTTTTGCATAACGATCTTTTTCTTCATTTTTTTCATTATCTGGCATTTCAGTAAGCAATAAATTCTTCGTCTTAAATTGGGCTGCAATCTCCAAACCCATATGACTGTCATACGGTCTATAGGCGGTCACTTCAGGTGACAAAAGCAATAATTGAAAAATTGGCCACGGATTATCAAAATCTCCCTCAGTTTTCAAGTTCTCTATTAATTTTGTTACAGCCCTTCAAAAATAGAAGTCCAGTTTCACAATCTATGCAAGAATCTGAGACAGCTTTACCAAATTCTGTAGGTATATAATATGAACCTGTTTTTTTAATAAAGCCATTTTTTTCAAGATAAAACAAATCATTAAAAATCTCTTTATTTAGATTGAAATCTTCAAGTTTCTTTGTATAGATTGTAAACCATAGTGTTGTCTTAAGATACTCAAATATTTCTACAATGGGAATTATTTTATTAGATGCTATTAAACCGTTCAAATGTTTCTGACGTGTTCTCGCCACTTTTAGCTGAGAGGTAACTCTTTCCGGATTGTTTGCATTATACTTTCCATAAAGTTTAGCGTCACTAAAACTATCTTCAATAAGAATTGCTTCTCCAAATGTACGATATCCAGGTCTTCCTGCTCGTCCCATCATATTTAAGATACTATTTACTGGAATATCTTCATATACTCTATCACGAAAATTCCATCTTACTGTGTCTGAAATAATCACAACATTTGAT
>CAWCBK010000019.1:0-62277 GCA_963793805.1 Methanobacteriota archaeon | reverse complement strand
CGCCCCATGTGATGGAGTACTGGTTATAGTCACCCATGATCGCATCTGCCGCGGCGCGCTTTAGTTCAAGGGGAGCCGGGAAATCGGGAAATCCCTGTGCCAGGTTGATGGCGTCGTGTTTTATCGATAAGCGCGTCATATCGCGGATGACAGATTCTACAAAATGATCGACTCTGCGGGATAACATAGCCCCATAAAAAGCATATGCCATATATTTAGGCTTCCATTTATCATGATTATCCCGTGAAGATCAGTTATAAATTGTGAAAAAAAGCTCATATAAAAGAATGTAAACCGTTAATTTTATATTTGACTTATTCAATGTTGAGCAGAAGGTGACTTAAATGCCAGCAAAAGTAAAAACTGAAGATTGTACCGGTTGTGGAATATGCGTTGACGAATGTCCTGCTACAGCGATAGAACTGAAAAATGAGAAAGCGCACATCGACGAAGAAGAATGCACTGATTGCGGCACCTGCGTTGATTCATGCCCGAACAGCGCCATCTCATTAGAATAGCTACACTGATATTATTACAATGTAAGGTCGGATATGGCAAAAATCAGAGCGGGAGTACTTGGCGCGACTGGCAACGTAGGCCAGAGATTCATAGATATGTTAAGCAGGCATCCATGGTTCGAGATCACATCACTTGCGGCCTCTGATAAGAGCGCAGGCAAAAAATATGGCGATGCTGCGAACTGGAGGCTTGAAAGCAAGATCCCTGAAGCTGTAAGGGATATGACCGTGGTTCCGGTTGACCCGAAAAAGGTGGATGCCGACATAGTTTTTTCCGCTCTGCCTACAGACCTTGCCAAAACCGTGGAACCGGATTTTGCCAGAGCAGGATTTGCCGTGGCAAGCAACGCCAGCGCGCTTCGTATGGTCAAAGACGTGCCTCTTGTCATACCTGAAGTGAACCCTGAGCATCTCGGTCTTATCGATGTGCAGCAGGACAACAGGGGCTGGGACGGCTATGTGGTCACG
Source organism: Methanobacteriota archaeon (assembly GCA_963793805.1). Classification (GTDB taxonomy): domain Archaea; phylum Halobacteriota; class Methanosarcinia; order Methanosarcinales; family Methanoperedenaceae; genus Methanoperedens. The sequence continues at coordinate 61,291 of CAWCBK010000019.1, read as the reverse complement.
AATCCCAACTGCACCACAATCATGAGTACAGTGACGCTCAAGCCTCTCATGAAGTTCGGTATCGAAAAGATATATCTTGTTTCCATGCAGGCTATTTCAGGTGCAGGTTACGACGGCGTGGCTTCAATGGCTATCCTTGATAACGTGATCCCTTACATTGAAAAAGAAGAAGAGAAGGTTGAAACTGAGACAAAGAAACTGCTTGGCGAGTTTAACGGAAGCGAGATCGTGGATGCGCCCTTTAAAGTGAGCGCAAGCTGCAACCGCGTCATGGTAATGGACGGTCATACGGAAGCCCTCTGGGTGGAAATGGCGGATAATCCATCAGTGGAGGAAGTCAAGCAGGCGTTCCTGGATTTTGACCCCGGACTATCTGACCTGCCAACCGAGCCGACCCCGGTGATAGAGGTCAAGGAAGAAAAAGACCGCCCGCAGCCAAGAATGGACAGGAACATCGGAGGCGGGATGACAGTATCGGTTGGACGCATCCGTCCTGGCATACGGTATATCTGTATGGGGCATAATACCATCAGGGGCGCGGCTGGAGCAAGCGTGCTGAATGCCGAGCTTCTGAAGAAGATGGGGAAGTTATAAAATATCCCATATTTCTTTTATCAAGAACTAAACTCGCTTAGAATTTTAGTATTTTAAGGAGTTTTTCTTATATCCTTTCTCTTTAGATAGTGAGTTTAGTGAGCTTCCCAACTTCATTTTGAAAAACGAAGCGTTTCGGCTCAGGTGCATGAGTTTTTCAATCGTTTGTTTGTTATTTTAGTTTATATTAGTTCGAGAGCACTTATAGAGCAAATTAAAAAATTCCCATTAGGAGCTTTATAGCAAATCCTATCATTATGGAATAAGTGACATTAATCATTGTACCTGCCAGAAAGAACAATGAGTTTTTGCTAATGTCTTCTTTGCGTATGATGGCTTTTGCTGTGAATACCAGTGCCAGCGCAGTATATGCTTCCAAGAACATAAAGGTGAGTATAAGAAAGTTCTCACATTTACCTATAATATAACCGGTATCGAGCGTCTCTTTATTCACAGTCTGGCTCATTTCCTTGGCTGAAATATTGGTGAGAATATAATTCAGTACTATACCACTTGTTCCTGCAAGAAAAATATATCCAATTACCATAATTGCGACTTGGATTATGCTCATTTTTTATTCTCCTTTATCTGTGTCGATATTCTCTGTGGATAACTTCGGAGCACATAATTTAAATCATCCTCAATGCTCGAAATCTCCTTCCACATAGAGCGGTTGAGCGCCTTTGATACTGCCTGCTGGGTTATTCCAAGAATTTCTGCAACCATATTCTGAGTCCCTGTTTTTCTGTATTCCCGGAGAATTCTACGCTGTCTGGAAGACCAGCCCTTCTTCAGGAAAAAGAGTAGATTTATCTCTCCCGCCACTGTTTTATCCAATATCTCATCTCCAATGGACATTCTGAATATCAACCTTGATGCCTTGAGGTCTTTCATCATATCCGAAGCTCTGTGGAACGCAAGTCCGTCCATTCTCGATACTTCGTGGCTCTCTACAGCGATATCTATGTGATCGAAAACAAGCACGAATCTCATAGAATATGGGTAAAACTGTTCCATCATCGTGTTCATTATATTATATACACTCGCTATGTTCAGGAGTACTCCTCCAATCTCGTCTATCCCTTTCAGGATATTGAAATCTGCGTAGATATCCTGGACAAAATTCCTTTTCACTTCCAAGCATGCCTCTTCCAGTTTTCTCTGGAATGACTCTTTATCTTTGATTTTGCGAGAATCTATGACATCGCCTAGCATCACATAGAGATTTTGCTTCATTAAATATATTATACGTCATTCGATTATATAAAACAACCTTATTTGTTTGTATTTTAAAAAACAATTAATTTTTGTTGTATTTGTAAAAACAAACCATTATGAATGTTGAAAAATTCCTTTTTAATTTATTATAATTTATATATATTATATAATATTAAAATTATCCGCAGGCTGCGGTTATCATGAGGAAAGGCCTCATTCAGAAAAGGTTATACGATGGGTGGAATATGTAAAAATCATCTCCGCATGGTCTGGATAAAAGAAGTGAAAGCTGAGAGAAACAAGATTTTAAATTGGAGGGTGTAATTCTGCTTTGAAACAATTTTACATACGGATAATAGGGCTTATATTGTGCCTTCCCTTCATTTATTTACTATATTCTTGTGGGACTACTCAACCATCAAGACTAATTTTACTATGCGCTTTTGGTGCAGGCTCAAGTTTAACTCCTTTTACTGATATTGCATTAGCTACAGGTCTTTATCTCATGATCACGGCTGGTGGAAAATCTGAATAAGAAAAATATGTTTTCCAGGATGTAATTTATGAATTTGAAAGAATTTCTTACACCTGATAAAGAAAAAATCATGATGTCTGGCGCCATTCTTATAATATCAATAATTTTCATAATTATCGGTATTAATTATGGAGGTGTTTATCCAATTTTACGCCTGTTCTTCATTGTTGTATCTTTCTTTTATCTTCCCGTTCTATTATTCATGGAGATGGTATATTCCATTATTCCGCGCCCGGACATGGATACAATGACTGCTTCGCAATTTTATCTTCACTTTGGTTTAATGTTTGTGCTAGCTTGTGTTTATGTATTTGTTGTGTCCAGCACTATTGTTTTTGTCCTTAGAAGAAAGAAATTCCAGAGGAATTAATTCCGCTTTATATGATCTTATATCCCTATTCCCTCAGCTCAGGCGGCAGCATATTCGGAATGCCGTCGTCTATAGGGTAATACTCTTTACATTTCCCGCAATACAGCGTTCCTTTCAGTATTTCTTTTTCGTTCTCTTGTGTGACTTCGAGCACGAGGTCGCCCTTGCACATGGGGCAGCACAGGATATCCATGAGATCTCTTTTCATTAATTTTGCACCTTAATTCACTTAAATGCTTTTTTTATATTCAAGTTATCGGTTAAACCCGGACTTTGTTCACGAAGCTTTCCTGCCTCCAAGAAAATGCATCAGCAAAAATGCCCCTATAGGAAAGACAACTTCAAAACCGGGCACAATATTTATTTTCTTTTTCGGTTTTAACCCGGCCGAAATATTATAAGAAAGAGGGGCTTCAGAAACCGGTTCCAGCGAACCATCAGGATATATGCTCACGCTGAGTCCATCTGCGCTTTCCCCTCCATTAATGTTGACGCATTTGAAGGCGTCCTCATAGCCAGTTAAATTGAAAGAGAACAGGGAAAATAATCCTGAGAAAGGTATGAACGTCTGATTATATTCGTATTTATATCTGAGCGGAGTTTTACCTATTAGATCGCCTACTGGTTTATATGGCTGTCCGCCGCACATATCACCCAGACCGCCTTTTGCAAAATATACATCTGCACCATCCGGATTTGAGGTTATATTGAAAAAAATCGGGAAAGATAGCTGGAACCAGTATTTTTTCTCAACAGACTCCACACTGCGATTTCTCAGGTCTACAGTCACAACGGCATGAGCAGGACTTTCAGGGTCTTTGATTTTAAGAACAACAATGCCTGGCCTGTTAATTATCCATGAGGCTTCTGCCAGCTCAAAGGTCTTGTTGAGGCTTTCGCTCCCCAGTTTTTTGAGGGCAATGCTCTCTGCAATGCTCATATAATTATCCGGAACCAGCGTGCCTCCGCCCAGAACTCTGATCACTGAGTAGTTCGTCCTGTTCTCCTGATGCTCAATATCCATCTGCCAGGACTCCTTCTTCCCATCCCTGTATCCCTCGAATTCGAATGAGAACTGTTTCATCCAGGTGTTATCTATCAAACTTTCTCCCGTCAGGCTCAGGTTCGCTCTGGTGCTCTCGTATCTACTGCCGTCAAATGTCCTTATTTCCAGGGCGGCTGCATCAAGAACAGCTTTGACATCCCCCTCACTGATATCGTTGCGGTATTTTGCCGGGATCTCAGTGCCGTTCCTCAATTCTTCCGATGAATAAACAGGGGCTGACCAGGGCAGGGACGACAGGTTCACATCGCTTTCCAGCTTTGTGACCCATATGTCCTTTACGCCAGCGCTATACCTTGTACAGCCGAATACATAGCCCCCTTCCTCCGTCTGCTCCACAACACAGCTATTACCCCCCCGAACCTCCTGCTCCAGAGCTTGCTGCCGTTATTATCAGTCCTTATCAGCATCATTTCGAAGTTATTTTCGCTCGTTGCCCTCAGATTGGAGTCGACGACCATCAGGTAACCACCGTCTGATGTTTCGATTACTGAGGTTACAGAAATAAAGGGCTGGCTTTCCCTGAACTGTCTGCTGAACTGTATGTTAAAATCGGCATCTGTTTTGGCGAACCATGCATCATACCCTGACTCACCCCCGATACTGCCTGCCATCACATAATCGCCGTCCCTTGTCTGGAGACCATTGTTTGGATAGCCGGAAGCAGGTTTAATTTTTCTGTTCCAGAGTTCATTACCGTTCGCATCCGTTTTGATAAGCTCGGACCAACCACAGATATTGAGTAGGTATCCTCCATCTGGCGTGCTCTGGAATGACGTGATCCACTCGTTGCCAGCTCCCCCGTATTTTTTGTTCCACAGCTCGCCGCCGTCAGCGTCCGTCCTGAGGAGCCATGCATCAAGATGACCGGAAGTAATATCCGGGATCGACCCTGCTACTATATATCCTCCATCCCCGGTCTGGAGAACCGATTTTAGTATTCCATTTAATGATCTATATGTTTTGGTCCACAGAGTACGTCCGCTATATGTTTTGGTCCACAGCATAATTCCGTTCCCATCGGTCTTGAAAAGATAATTATAACTTGCTGCTATGTATCCTCCATCCATCGTCTGCCTGACAGATATTGTTGGTTCGCTATACGTTCTTTTCCATTCCACACTTCCCTTTGCATCCGTCTTGATAAGCAGTCCCTCGCACGGAACGGTATTGTTCAGGCATGTCCTGCCTGATATTATATACCCGCCGTCCGCAGTTTGCTGCAGATCGCTTAAGTAATCTTCTCCTGTGTCTCCGTAATTCCTGTTCCACTCTTCCAGAGGTACAGCGCTGGCAGCGCCAGCCAGTATTACTATTGACAAGGCGACTAACACGTATTTATAAAAGCTGAGTATTCATACCACCTACCTTATAAAACATTTAATTCTTAATCAAGTTATCGGTAAATATAAACCAGAGCACGTTATTATGAAACCCGAGAGAGGAAGGGCGGCTGCCGGTGGCAATATTGCTGCTGAGGAAAGTCCCCTCACCATCTGGACCGCGGATGCACGCAAGTGCGTAGGGCGAGAGTCCTGGCTCTGGAACAGAAACGATACCGCTGCGCATTAATGCGATGATTTCGAAAGAATGAGGTCATGCGCGTGCGGATGGAACGGCGAATCCCCGCGGGTGCAAGCCGAAACAGGACACACAGGGCAGTCCAGACCTGTCCGAGTACGGCGCGTAGCTGAATGCCGCATAAGCGCTACAGGGGCACTCGCTCCTTGCGCTAAACATAAAGGGGCTTACTCTCCTCACTCACATCCAATTACTGACTCCAACCAGTGAAAATGCATCAAACTCAAACGAATAACATTTTAAAAAAACATTCATTTTAATACATCATCCACACCATATAATCTATCATGCCCTCCATCATCGACCCCATCTACGGTCGTGTCAGCCTCAGCGAACTCGAGCACATCATCATCAACACCCCGGAGATGGCGCGCCTGCGCCGCATCCAGCAGCTTGGTCTTGCAGACCTTGCATTCCCGGGCGCGAACCACACGCGCTTTGAGCACAGCGTGGGTACAATGTTCATTGCAGATAAGATGGCAAGGGCGCTTGGACTAAAAGGGGAAGAGATCATCAAGGTCAGGCTCGCGGCGCTTCTTCATGACATCGGCCACAGCGCCTTCTCACATGTGGTAGAGAGCGTGCTGAAGCGAAATCCCGCATACCAGCCCGTGATAAGCGGCAAAAAGCTCAAGAGCCACGAGATGTTCTCACGCTATCTCATCTCGAACTCGCTGCACACAAAACCCGGGATCGCAGCATCAGTTAACGATGCAGCTACTTTCTTTGAAGAGGTCGCCCGCATGGCAACAGGCGATATCGATGCGCTGCCGCAACCCTATCTTGCTCAGATAATCTCAAACGACATAGACGCCGACAGGATAGATTTTTTGCTTCGCGACTCTTACCATACAGGCGTCTCTCTGGGCTCGTGGATTTAGATCAGATAGTGGGAAGCCTCTCCCTGTCTGAAGGAAGACTTGTGCTGGGCGGAAGAGCCAGTTTCGATGAGGATATGGCAATGATCGCCGCTGAGTCGATGTTAATTGCGAGGGCGCATCATTACTCTGCTATTATACATAACCCTGTGACACAGGGGGCGCGGGTGATGCTGCTGCACGCTCTTGAGAACGCGCTAAGCCGCCATGAACATGCAGGAAATGACTGTAGAGCCACTGTCTCATTGTTTTTCACCTCATACAACGATGGTGACCTGTTGAACTTCATCGAAGCAAACGGCGACGAGAGCGCAAAAAAACTGATACTGAACATCAGGAAGAGCAGCATCTGCAATGCGGTATCCCGCTTCACTCATAAGAACCTCAATCCGAAGACGCGCATGGCTCTTTCCACCATTGCAAGGAACGGTGTGGCAAAGAAGATGTTCGAGGACGAGCTTGCGAAGCGGTTCAGCAAACAGTACGGTGCGCCCGTGCTCGTTGATCTTGACGTCGCAAGCGGCATCCCCAAGAGTACGCGGGTAAAGCTGGGGGGCGATGAAGGGTTCTTCTACGATGAATCCGCACTTGCGAACGGTCTTGTCAGGGCTATCTCCAGGCAGATATCCCTTTGCGTATTCTCAAAAACCGAAGACAATTCCACGCTTTCACATGCATCCCGGGATTTCCTGGTGGGAATTGAGAACCTTTCTCCCTCGCTTTTACATTTTATCAGGAACGATAATTATCTCCCTATCGAAGGGCTTCTTCTGATTTTTTACAGCGCGCACAGGCTGTTCAGCAATGAAGCGGATGGAAGGATAACCATGCCGAGGCTTCGCAATATCGCAAAGATATATTATCTTATAAGGGAGCTTGGGAAAATCGAGAAACTGCGAAACCTCATGGATTATAAATTCCACAACCGCTATGGATTCCCTTACAGCGATAAGCTCTTCGAGGACATCCAGCTTCTTGTGGCTATGGGGATGGTGGATGAAGACCTGCGTTATTTCGAGAACAAAGGCAGATGGAAACAGAGGTACGAGTATGTGCTGACAAGCGATGGCGTCGAGTATGCTGAATTGATCGGTTCTGAATACCAGAATGAACTTAATATTATCGAAGATTACCTGATACTGAACAAGCACTCCATCCCCAGAGACATGGTGAGCGTTGCATCGGGAAGGTATAGAAAAGAAATAAGAGCCGCCCACGGAAAATAGCACGTTTTTGGATGGATTTATATACCTTCAAAAAGTTATGGCTATTGTTTAATTTCAGGAGACAGAAATATGAACGGAAAAATGAATCTTGATAAGGATGATATAATTATAGCATTACTCATTTTAATTCTATTCTTAATAGTGATGCTTGTTGGCAAGTTGTTTTACACAACTTGAAAAGAGGAGTATTACTCCTCAGTCATCACTTCTCTTATAATATCCATAAGCGGCTCTTTCAGCCTGCTCTCCGCACTTGTCAGGTCGTCCACCAGGATATCAAGTACGAGGTCCAGACCGCCAGGACTTGAGGTCAGGTAATCTCTAACAACTGCGTCAAGGTTCTCGCAACAGTCAACACAAAGGTCTACGCCATCTATTTCAGAATCATTGACCGGCTCAAGTGCGGTCTTACAAAGGAAACATTCGCTCATATTATCACCTGCGCCCTGAATGAATCTGAGTGTTTATCAACTTTTGGATATTAAAGTGAAAAAAGATTGTTGAAATAACTGGATTTTGATATTGCGCCAGTTGAAACACGATTATTATAATCAAGGTTCAACCAATAAAACATATCAACTCTGGATTGCAGGCACATCAGGCTTTATTACGATACCAGCGCTACCTTTAAAAAATTCTCTACTATCTTCAACCCGTCAGGCGTGAGCACCGACTCTGGATGGAACTGCAATCCGTATATCAGTCTGTGCTTATGTTTAATTCCCATAATTATGCCATCCTCAGTTCTCGCCGTCACCTCAAGCTCCTGCGGCAGGATCGTGATCGCAAGTGAGTGGTACCGTCCTCCAACAAGGGGGTTGGGCAATCCCTGGTAAATGCTGTTTCCATTATGGTTGATCAGTGTGGTCTTTCCATGAATCGGTCCCGAGGGCGAATGGTTCACCTCTCCTCCAAAAGCCACAGCTATCGCCTGGTGACCAAGGCACACGCCAAGCAACGGGACTCGTGTTCCCCTTATGATGTCAAGGCATGTTCCGATGTCCTTTGGGTTCGCGGGATGTCCGGGACCCGGCGATATCACGATGGCATCGGGATTGATCTTTTCCACTTCTCTGATCGAAATAGTGTTGGGTACCACGACTGTATCGGGTTCGAATATCGAAACATAATCCACAAGATTCCAGACAAAGGAATCTTTGTTGTTCACAAATAAGACCTTCATGCCCCTCCAGCGCGATTAATTAGGCGCGGATCCGTGAAAATCCGTCCAATCCGTGTCATCCGTGTTCCGTTTCGTTCCTGCAGTATTTTTTCACGATCATTTACAGATATACGCTGAGAATTTGTGTCAATAAATCTGCGTTCATCGGCGTCATGCCCGCCGCAATGCATAGACACATATCTCCACGTATGGCGGGGGCCATACGTGTGGGCGACGTCAACTGGCGCAACGGTTGACGTGGATGCGCCCTCCAGAGGCGCGACTCTGGGCGCTTTTATCTGCGGTTCCATTTCAATATAAATCCTCATGCTGTCCCTCCTATCGCCTTAATCATCGCAGCCATCTTGCGTTCTGTCTCGTTGTATTCATACTCAGGGTCAGAATCTGCGACAATTCCGGCACCAGCCTGCACTATCGCCGTCTTCCCGTTCTTGATTATCGTCCTAATCACGATAGCGAAATCCGCATCCCCGTTCCATGAGTAATATCCAACTCCCCCGCCATAGATCCCGCGTGCGTCATTCTCAAGGTCATTTATTATCTCCATCGCGCGTATCTTGGGCGCGCCAGATAGCGTACCAGCAGGGAAAATGGCGCGTGTGGCATCGAACTGGTCGCACTCGTCGCGCAGCATACCTGACACAGTGCTCTCGATATGCTGGACATGCGAATATTTCAACACTGACATGAAATCATCAACTTTTACCGTACCCCCTTTTGAGACCATCCGCACGTCATTACGCCCAAGGTCGACAAGCATCACATGTTCTGCGCGCTCTTTATCGCTGCCAAGCATCTCCTTTGCGAATTTCTCGTCCTCTTCAGGCGTTTCCCCGCGCGGGCAGGTACCTGCGATCGGGTTGATAATAACTTTCCGCTTATGAACTGTAAGCAGCGTCTCAGGGCTTGCGCCAATAATACCTGTACCATTAAACTCAAACAGGTACATATAGGGGCTTGGATTAACGCTGCGCAGCGCAGTATACATCTCAAGCGGGGTCTGGTCAGTTATCACTTCGTACCGCCGCGAGAGAACGACCTGGAAGATATCGCCGTCAATAATGTGTTTCTTTGCAATCCTGACAGCATCTTCGTATTCGCTTTTTTCCATGTTGGGTGTTATCCTCACGGGTTTGTTTTTATTTCCTGAGAACTGTTTTGCGGCTTTTATGACCGCTTCAAGTTTCCCGGCTTCTTCCTGTGCTTCCCTGTACGCTTCTCTGGCATCATCCAGTACGAACGGCGTCATGACAACGTATGTCTTTTCTGTCAGGTGGTCAAAGACCACGGTCTTTGTGGTAAGCGCGAACTGTGCATCAGGAGTCGTACTTTTTTTTGCCGGAATGTCAAGCCAGCAGTCATACACCATATCATAAGCGCAAAAACCGATAGCTCCTCCAATGAATGTCTGCCTGTCAAAGCCGTTTCCGATAAATTTCACACCGGTTGCTGTGAAAGCAGTCCTTACAGCATCCATAGTATCAAAACCAGCCTTTAGCATGCCTTCTTTCCCATTCCCAGGATATGGCAGGCCAGTCTGCTTTCCGGCAGTGCTCTTGAGATCGCAGACGTTCGAAAGTGAAGACTCTATGAACTCTATCAGAACAGTTCTCTTCGGGTAATCAAGCGCAACATTGCGGTTTTTTACAGTGAAGACAGCATCGGGACGGGCGCCCACGAATGAGAACCTGGCATGTTTTTTCTCCTTTTCAACAGACTCAAGGAGGTATGCGCATTCTTTGTCCATTGATGCGTAAAGCTCAAGCGGCGTGCATGAGGTTTTTACCTCTGCCATCAATTGGATAATAACCGGCTTTTCTTCTGAAAGGCGAATGAAATCCTTTTCACTAATATCAAATTTCATGCATCCTCGCTTTTTTTATAAAATCCAATACTTTCGTTTCATCCTTTTTTCCACCGGTCTCAACGCCTGAAGCCGTATCAACAGCATACGGGCGCACGCACATTACAGCTTCCCTCACATTCTCAGGCTTCAACCCGCCTGCAAGTATGACCGGGATGCCTGCGTTGATGACCACTTTCGAAGTTATTTCCCAGTTGTGCGGCATGCCTGTACCGCCGGGCTTTCCATCAAGTGCAGTATCAAGAAGAACAGCATCCGCAATCCCGGAAAGCTCTTTGACCTGCAGTATCAGCGTATCTGCATCAGAATCCCGTGACACAGGGATCGTCTTTATAAGTTTCACGCCCGTCTCCCTGATAATCACAAGTTCAGATAACGGCAGAGCGTTATGTATCTGCACAGCCGCCGGTCTTGCCGCCTGTATCATGCGCACGGTCTGCTGTGCATTTTCCGGCATTATTACAAGCACTGAACTCACGAACACAGGCACTTTCGATATCAGCTGCGATGCTTCAGCAAGAGTTATCTTCCTGGGTGAGTCCACAGGCACGTCTGTGATGAATCCAACAGCATCGGCTCCTGCCTTGATCGCCACTTTAAGGTCATGTTCGGTCTTGATACCGCAAATCTTGACTTTCATCTGCTCTCACAGGAAACGCGCAAGCTTTTCAGGGTCGCCTGCGGCTTTTACGAAATCCTTAAGTTTATCAAGGGCTTTTCCGCTATCAATTGTCTGGGCTGCCATATTTATTCCGGCAGTTAAGCTGTCTGATTTTCCGCCCACAAGCAGCGCCGCCCCTGCATTGATAACGATGATATCGCGTTTTGCCCCCTTTGTACCACTTAACACATCCACAATGTCCCCTGCATTCTGTTCAGGAGATCCCCCAAGAATATCATTAACAGCAGCATGCTTTACACCCAGCTTTTCAGGTGTTACCGTGTATTTTGTGATCTTTCCGTTATTCAGTTCGACTATCTGCGTTTCACCAATGTTCGATATTTCATCCATTCCGCTTCCATGAACTACAAGTGCTCTTTTCGTTCCTGTTATTTTCAGGACGTTTGCCATGGTCTCACACATGGAGCCATCAAATACCCCTATGACCTGCGCCTCTGCTCCTGCGGGATTAGTGAGCGGTCCCAGGATATTGAATACTGTACGAAAGCCGATGTCGCGCCTTATCTGCCCCACGCGTTTCATAGAAGGATGGAAAACCGGGGCGAGCATGAACCCGATGCCCACGCTCTCTATGGTCTTTTCAACGTCCTTCGGCGACATATCTATCCTTATACCGAGTTCTCGTAGCACGTCTGCGCTCCCTGATTTTGAGGTGATGGAATAATTGCCGTGCTTGGCAATGGGGACACCGGCAGCCGCTGCAACGATCGCTGCGCCTGTGCTGACGTTGATTGTGCCCGTGGAATCGCCCCCGGTTCCGCATGTATCCACAAGCGTTCCTTTCACTTTCGGCCTGATCAGGTTCGCAGCCTTTTTCATGCCGCGCACAAGTCCTGCTATCTCATCCGGTGTTTCACCTTTCAGTTTCAGAGCAGTTAAGAACGCAGCTATCTGGGCATCAGTCGCTTCAGTGAAGAATTCTTTGAAATAGCGATCTCTGCTTCTTCCGATGTGAGAGCCTTGTTCTCTATAAGTTTCAGGATATATTCTTTCATAATTATCACTGTACATTTTTGTACATTAATGTCTAAATGAGTACATTGTATATAAAAGTTGCGCGGTTTTTAGAGATGACGGAAAATATTATCTGGTGGGTAAATGATATGTAGTATAAAATAATAAACATGGTTTGAGGTTATGTGGTACAGGAAGTAAGTTCATATTTCAGTATTAGTATCAGACAGCTACGGAGTGCTCCACGACTTGTTATCCCATCGTTGATTTCTCAGGCATTGTTCTATGCTGTTTCATGGACAGTCATATTTACCATTGCACTATTTTCCCTCCCTTTGATGGGAAAGACTGTACAGGTCATTGAGAAAAACCAGGGCTTTTTTTCCGATATCTTAAGAAATGAAACTCTCGCAGGAAATCTCACAGATCCCGAGATGGCGATGCTTGAAAAAGAATTTTCGGGTATGTTCCCCGACATGATAGGTTTTTTTGTCATCCTTATGGGAATATTCTTAATTACAATCATCATATATTTCATATTATATGCATGGGTTCAGGCAGGTACCACCGGTTACATATGGCATGGAATTACAGTTTCCCTTGATTTCAAGAACTTCCGGATGTGCGCAAACCATAATTTTCTTCGGATAGTGGGCCTGTGGACGCTGATAATATCGTTTTCAACTGTTATGTTCTTCTTCCCGTTCGTGTCATTCATACTGATCCCACAGCCTGTCGGTATTATTATTTTCTTCCTGATGATGCTGTTATTTTTTATTCTGTGGTTGATAGCGATGTTCCTGTTATTTTTTGCAGAAGAATGCATAGTGATAGAAAATAAAGGGATAATCGATTCGGTCAAACGGAGCAGGGAGCTTGCTGTAGGGAATGCGAGTTCTATATTTATCTATTTTTTCATGCTAATCATCTTTTTTGTTTTTTATTTCATAGTATCAGGCGTTTTTGAAGCGGCAGCTTCTTTTTTCAACTCAAGCTTTTCAATGTTTTTTGAAGTTCTCACTCTAATTATAGTGATACCCTGGATCAGTCTTACGAAAATAAATTTCTTCCTGGATATCACGGGCAAAAGTATCCGCACTCTTCCACAAGATAGTGATATCTATTTGACGGCCCGGGATTTCATAGCAGGATCTCCCCGCATCATTTCTGGTTTTGTCAAAAATAATATCACCTACGTGTTGCTATCACTTTCTATTTTTGTGGCAGGGACTTTCATGGGATTTTATATGGGAAGTTCGCTCTCATTCATGAGCGAAGATTTCGTTTTTCTAATTTCAAAGGGGACCGAACAAATGTATTTGTTCGGTCCCTACACATCTATCCCGCCACTTGATTTCCTGGAATATTTTTTCAACAATAGTATGGTGGCATTATTCCAGGGACTGAGTGGAATGTTTTTGATCGTTCCATCTGTTCTTGGAGTGGCAGTAAACGGAATCATCCTGGGACTTGTTTACGGTATTTTTCCTGCATCGACAGCAACTGCTTTTATAGCGGCTCATGGTTTTATTGAGATGGGAGCATTTATTATCGCAGGCGCTGCAGGAATAAAGATGGGAGTGGAATTCATAAAAGGCACAACAGATGAGAATGAATTACTTGATGAGACGCTGAGGGTTACGCTTGCATCCCTTCTGTTGATAGCGGTCGCCGCGTTCATAGAAGCCTTCATCACACCTGTTTTGATATCGTCAGTGATATGAATGAAGAACTTCAATAACACCATCTGCTTTATTATTATGCAGGTAATATGAAGGGGCATGAAACAAGAGGACGCAAATAAATTAATGGCATTTTTTCTTGCCTTCATAATGCTTGGCTCGGTATTCTTTTATTTTGTTTTTCAGAATATTCCGGATCAACAACCGGAAGAAGAGAAAACAACAGAGGATGTTTATGATCCGGAATTCTGGGTGATAAACCAGCCATTTGACTCGATTTCAGATGCATTGAACATCACACCCATGGGTGCAGAGTCGGCAAGCTACCTTGACCTAGAAAGTATGACACCGCAAATGGAGCAATGGGCAAGACAAGAAAGAATTGTCGGTGAATTGGATTCTATATACAAATCCAATACAACAAAAATGTATTATGCAAATCTTTTAACTGGCAAGAACACATCGGATTTGCTGATGAGTACTATGTCTCCGGAAAAAAACGATTTTGAATATATGGTGGTTCAGGATAATCCCACCATTCTCAGGAGATTGGATATGAATGGATATTATAATGTAATGGGAACACCTGTTATTCTGGCGCCTGGAGATACGATCGTGGATGTTTTGTCCATCATTGACAGCCTGAATAAAACCAATACATCATATGATCGATACGCAACTTTACTTGCCAGAGTACCCAACGCGCCATTCCAGACGATCACATCGAATGTGTCTTTTGCAAAACAGTTCTACTCCGGTACCAGATTTAACAATGGGAGTTACGAGCGCACAACGGCATATCTCAATTTGAACGCAAGCGTCATGAAAAAGTTGAACCAGTTAAAGGACAACAGCACGCAGAGAGGTATTTCGCAGTACGATATCAAAACAAGCGGGAATTTAACGATAGTGCAGATATCTGCACAGGACATGTTACCGGTCATGATGGAAGAGGCGAACTGAGCGCAAAATATATACCAGTCTATGCTGTAGAGAAGCCGATACTTTTGATCAAGTGAATGATGAAGGACTAACGTCCTGAAGGAAGTAATTAATATGGCACAAACATATATAAAATTTGAAGTTCCCGCTGAACTTGCAAACAAGGCACTTAGCGCCCTTGAGTTAGCACGGGATACAGGAAAGATCAAGAAAGGAACGAACGAAGCTACAAAAGCTATCGAACGTGGCATCGCAAAACTTGTAATAATTGGAGAAGACGTAAATCCCCCGGAAATAGTGGCTCACATTCCGGCGCTTTGCAATGAAAAGAACACACCATATATCTTTGTCAAGAAACAGGTGGAACTGGGCGCAGCCTGCGGTCTGTCAGTTGGCAGCGGCGCAGCTGCGATAGTCGAACCTGGAAAGGCCAAAGAAATGGTAGACGACGTGGCGCAGAAGGTACAAGCGCTGAAGAAGTGAGAATATGGCTGAAGAAGAAGGTGGATATCCTGCAGAAGTCATTGAAGTAATCGGAAAGACAGGAATGCACGGAGAAGCCATGCAGATACAGTGCAGGGTACTTGAAGGCAGGGATAAGGGAAGGATAATCACGCGTAACGTGGTCGGACCCATAAAAAACGGCGACATTCTTATACTGCTTGAAACCTCACGTGAAGCCAAAAAACTAAGTTCAAGGTGAAGTCATGGAAAAAAGGAAATGCTCTTTCTGCGGCGATGCGATAGAGCCCGGAACAGGCAAGCTTTATGCTCGCAAGGACGGGACTGTGTACTATTTTTGTTCATCGAAATGTCAGGGTAACTTAAACCTTGGCAGGATACCCCGAAATGTAAGGTGGACGGAAGCAGGACGCAAAGCCAGAGGCAAAACAAATTAAGGTGAGAGCGTGGAGCGCACCTATGTTATGGTAAAACCGGACGGCGTACAGCGCGGTCTTGTGGGAGAAGTTATCGGTCGTATCGAGCGGCGCGGGCTAAAAATAGCAGCGCTGCGGATGAACACCATCTCTCCTGAGCAGGCAAAGAAGCACTATGCTGAACACGTCCAGAAACCCTTTTTTAAGTCATTGATCGATTTCATAACTTCAGGACCATCTGTTTCGATGGTGGTCGAAGGAAAGAACGCGGTCTCTGTGATGAGGGCAATAAACGGCGCAACGAACCCGGTAAATGCTGCAACTGGCAGCATACGCGGGGATCTGGCTCTTGATACAGGACGGAATATCGTGCATGCCAGCGATTCGACCGAGTCTGCAGCCCGGGAAATTAACATCCATTTCAGTGTTCCTGAGATATCAGAATATTCACGGATCGACGAGACCTGGGTTTACGAATAAGCCTGCTGAAAAACGCTTTTCACGCTGCGCATCTTGAGAACTTATATACTTTTAGTTTAATCTAAGTACTTATGGTTCAGAATCTGCGCACCCCCATCGTTTGCGTGATGGGGCATGTTGACCACGGCAAGACCTCACTGCTTGACAGGATAAGAGGTACAACCATAGCAGATCGGGAAGCGGGTCTGATTACGCAGCATATAGGGGCGACAGAGGTGCCCCTTGATATCGTTAAAAAAGTATGCGGGAATGTATTCAAAGGGGATACAAAAGTACCAGGATTGCTTTTTATCGATACTCCAGGGCACAGGGCATTCACAACGCTTCGGGCAAGGGGCGGGGCGCTTGCAGACCTTGCCGTGCTGGTGGTTGATGTGAACGAAGGATTCCAGCCACAGACGCTGGAAGCTGTGGAAATACTCAAAAGATTCAAGACACCATTCGTTGTCGCAGCAAATAAGATTGATAAGCTGTCAGGCTGGAACCCCCAGCCCGGAAAACCGTTCATTCTTTCGTATCCGGAACAGGCAGAACATGTGAAGACAGCGCTTGATGAAAAAAGTTATATTATCATTGGCAAACTCTATGAAATGGGATTCAGTTCTGACAGATATGACAGGGTTCGTGATTTCCAGCGCAATATTGGCGTAATACCGGTCAGTGCAAGGACAGGAGAGGGAATACCGGACCTCCTCATGGTCTTGATGGGGCTTGCGCAGAGATTCCTTGAAAAAGACCTGGAGTACAGGGCAGTGGGACCGGGAACGGGTACTGTCCTTGAAGTGAAGGAAGAGACCGGTCTTGGCACCACACTTGACGTTATTCTGTACGATGGTGAGTTCAATGTAGGGGATACTGTAGTTGTCGGGAGTCTTGGCGAACCTATAGTAACGAAGATAAGGGCTCTTTTAAAGCCCCGCCCGCTTTCCGAGATACGCTCTGAGGAGAAGTTCAAGCAGGTGAAAAATGTCGTTGCTGCGTCAGGGATCAAAATTGCAGCGCCCAATCTTGAAGGCGCTCTTGCAGGTTCTCTTATACGGGTAGCTTCGGGAGATATCAATGAGATAGCTGCTCAGATAAAATCTGAGATAGATGCTGTCAGGATCGAGACCCAATCAAGCGGCATTTTGATAAAAGCGGATACACTGGGTTCTCTTGAAGCTTTGGTCAACGAATTGAAGAAAGAAAATATACCCATACGGCGGGCGGACATAGGGGATATTTCAAAACGGGATATCGCGGAGGCAAAGACTGTAAAGGACCCGCTTTTGTCGGCTATAGTGGGATTTGATGTTGACGTTTTGCAAGATGCAAGAGAAGAACTCACAGGTTCTGAAATAAAGGTTTTCCAAAACAATGTTATTTACAAACTTATTGAAGATTACAAGAAATGGGTTGTGGAGCAAAAGGCGCTCATGGAGAAAAAACGATATGAGACCATTATCAAACCTGGCAGGTTCATTATCCTTCCCGACTGCACGTTCAGGCAGAGCAAACCTGCGGTGGTCGGGGTGCGTGTCATGGGTGGTGTTATCAAGACCGGCCTGGAAGTGATGAAAGAGGACGGCTCGATAGTAGGGAGGATAAAAGGTATCCAGGAACACAATGAAAATATCAGCGAGGCGACATCCGGGAAGGAAGTTGCTATGGCTATCGACGGGCCGACAGTGGGACGCCAGATAAAAGAGGGGGATATACTTTTCATCGATGTTCCTGAGAAGCATGCGAAAATTGTTGAGCAGGAGCTTTTCGAGGCGATGAAGATCGAAGATAAAGAGGCACTCATGGCTTATATGGAACTAAGGCGCAGAGGACACCCATTCTGGGGAAAATAAGCACTTTTCAAATGCTATAATAATAAAGATGGGCAGGTTGGGGAGTGGGGGTTAGTGTGTTAAAAAAGATATCCTGCCCATCGAACACTTACCACAATTTAATCATATATAAAAGTTGTTGTTTCGATTAGTAAAGCATTCAATGTTTATGCACTCAATAATCAAAAGATGGGCAGGTTGGGGAGTGGGGGTTAGTGTGTTAAAAAAGATGTCCTGCCCATCGAACTCCTAACACAATTTAATCATATATAAAAGTTGTGGGACTTATTATCTATATATACAAATAATAAGAATGTGGGCAGGTTGGGGAGTGGGGGTTAGTGTGTTAAAAAAGATGTCCTGCCCATCGAACTCCTAACACAATTTAATCATATATAAAAGTTGTGGGACTTATTATCTATATATACAAATATTAAAACTCTTGCGATGATAAGAATGTGGGCAGGTTGGGGAGTGGGGGTTAGTGTGTTAAAAAAGATGTCCTGCCCACAACAAGTCGGAATTGCGTTCGTAGTATATATAATTTGCTAATTAGATTTTTTCAAGTAGAATCCTGATATTTTTTCAAGCTAAACCCAAAACGCCCAAAAATATTTTTGTCCCAATTACTGCATGTCCCGGCAATGGATTTTAATTATCATTATTATTAATGCAAATAAGTTTTATAAACAGAAACGATGTATGTAGAAGCATAGCATCTAAAGGGTGCGAGGAGGATTGAAAACAAATGACAGAAATAAAGAATTTCATATTAAGGAAAAAGAATGGTTCAGAGGAAGGTGTATTCACAGGTCGCCAGCCGCGACAGGCAGCCCTTAAGGCTGCAAACAGGATTGGGGGAACAAAGAGTGCTCCGGTCGAGACTCAGGCTCAGAGAGCGCGGGACAAAGAAGATACACATATTCAAGGGCTGGAAACAGATGATCGCAGCTCCAAAGAACAAACCTGATTGGATGCCGGATCAGATCAACAAGCCATTCGTAAAGAAGGTTGGGATTGAAAAGCTGGATAAGCTTTAACTCTTTCCTTTTTTATTAATCGTAATGGGTGTAGGTCTTACACGCCAGAACGCTGAAAGATTATCACCCATGCGAATTTTCCCCTATACTTTATAGTGTAAGCATAAGAATAATTCTGAGACGTTTTTTTACTGCATCCAGCTGGCAGAGTTTCAATTCAGAGTCGATATGTATTATCTTTTAAGATTGATATTTAATGTTTTCCAGTCTTTTTCAAAACCATGAAGGGCTCCGACTGAGCCTGTTATCATGCCTGCCAGTATCTTTCTCACAAAATCATTCATTGGGATCTTTTTCCCGTCTACTTCAAGTAAAATGTCTGCATCGTTCATAAAAAATACCTCTTTTTAACTATGACGTAAGCTCATAATAGCTTTGCTATGCTTATGAGCCAGTATTTAGTTCTCAATAAAAAAGGGGGAGGATCAGAAAGTATCCAGTTCTCCCCTTGTGATCATCTCTGTGATCTTGGTAATATCCCCGAGCCATTTGTCTATGATGGCTTCAGACTCTGATTTAATTGTATTCATATTCGCGCCGTTCTCAGGTATCACCTGTGCGCTTGCTATCAGGGGGTGGTCTATCGGTTTTCCTATCTGGGATAGTATGCGGATATAAACATCCTCAATCCCGGAAATGTTCGTGGCAATGTCATTGGCTATCTGGTTGGAAAGAAGGTTGTAGAGCTTACCCACGTGGTTTATCGGGTTCTTTCCGCTTGTTGCTTCCATACTCATGGGTCTGTTCGGGGTAATAAGACCATTGCACCTGTTACCGCGACCTACCGAACCATCGTCGCCCATTTCTGCCGATGTGCCTGTGACAGTGAGGTAAACACAGCCGGTTTTCTCATCATCCCCTGTATTCACAAAGACCTCTACCTCCCTATCTGTATATTTACCGGAAAGGCCGAGAATCTTTTCCCTGAGATCATCTTTTATTGAGAAGTAGTGGTCCTGGTCATCAACATGTTTCCCTATCATGGCACAGGCAACAGTCAGCGTGATGCTGTCATTCTTTCTCATGCCCATGACCTTGATATCCGTGCCAATGGCCGGCATGTCCTTCTTGAAATTCAGTACCATCTGGCGCTCTGTATTATAGACTATCTGCTCTACTTCGGAGAACGGGGCATGTCCCACGCCAAAAGAAGTATCGTTAGCCATTGGAGCTTCTCCCCGCCTGAAAACGCTCTGGAGATCTGTCGATCCGACCCCAAGTTTGCAGTCAATAATTACATCATGTTCAGAGTCAATATCGGGAAGGGTGTTTTTCAGATACTGCTTTGCAGCTCTGACTGCTGCAGTATCCGTAGGGATCTTTTTGTCCTGGAATTCTTTCGTGGCTCTTCCAACAAGAAGAACATATATCGGCGAGATCAGTTCACCGCCACCGTATTCCGGACAAGAGCGACCCGCTACCACCTCGACCTGGTCTGTATTATGGTGCAGCACTGTTCCGAATTTCTTGATATATTCGTTGCACAGCGCACGGCTTACCGCTTCTGCAAAGCCGTCAGCCATGCTGTCCGGGTGCCCTACCCCTTTTCTTTCTACGATCTCGATCTCCTGTTTTTCTATTGGAGTCTGTGTGATTTTCTCAACACGTATGTTTCTTGCCATTGAATTACCTCGAAGTATTCTCTCTTGATGATATATGGTATTTAAAAACTTTCGGTTTGAGCAAACTTGCGTAGAGTCCATAATATATTGATGGACAAGATAAAATCCTTTTGAAGGGCCGATAGATTAAATATCCCTGCCCTTTGTAAAGCTGACCTGGTTTATTTTATGGAATACACGATATCCTGCAGCCTGAAGGCTGGCTCCAAGCATCCTGGGATGCACGCATCTCCCGAGGTTCCATGTCAGGATGGGCAGGGATAAAAGAAGAAACTTAAGTTGGTTAGATATAATAGCATATTTGAAAAAAATATAGAAACTAGGGACAAATATATATTTGTCCCCTTTTTCTCTGGAACTTTTTCTTGCTCAACCTTTGCTCATTCAGTGTTGTCGTCTCTACGGTTTGTCAGGCTGCTTATTGGCCTGTTCATGAAATTATTGTCCGTGGAGTCCATGCCTTTTTCTAGAGATACTACTATTACAGGAGGGCTGGCTGGTATGAAGCCTTTCATATGCTTTTCCTTTACAATATATTTTCCAGCTGGCAAATTATCAAACCTGTAAAATCCATTTGCATCAGTAGTGGTCTCTTCCTTTATTTTGTGGGTCTCAGGTCCGATACCTCTCAGTTCGATAGTCCATCCCGATAGTCCGTCCTCACCGGAATCCTGTTCTCCATTGCCATTAAGGTCATTGATCTTGAGCCCCGATATGCTGCCCTTCTCTGTTGGCGGTGGTTTTATAGATGGCGCCAGTGCAAAGTCCTGATAGTTACATCACCCCGCTATTGTCTGAGGTCTACATCAACATTCATCCGATCGTGCCTTCTGGTATTGTAGTTGCCGCTGGCAGACGTCACTGTATATGTTCCGCTTCGCAACACTGATGCTGCAGTTGCCTCACGGTATCAGTTACATCGTTCTGTCCACCCGCAGTAACCTTGCACCCGATATGGGTAAATTGGATGATGCGTTGAAGCACTGAGCCCATTATAGTTGCCATGGCTATGTAACCGTGATTGGCGTAGTCCAAAGTCCTGGTTCGTTACATCGCCCCTTTAGGTCACTACAACATTTGCCGTGCCTGTCTGGTCATCCAGTTGCACTCGCAGTCACTGTGTATGTTCCCTGCACAATACTGTGCTGTACCGTTGCCTCCGTGTATCAGTGACATTGCTCTGTCCACCCGCAGCTTATTGTCACCGTTACACCCGATATGGGTAACTTGATGATGCGTTGAAGCCACAGTTCCCATTATAGTGCCATTGGCTATCGTAACCGGATTGGCGTGAGTCCGAAGTCCTGGTTCGTTACATTGCGCCCCTTTAGGTCACTATAACGATTTGCCGTGCCTGTCTGGTCATCCAGGTTGCACTGGCAGTCACTGTGTATGTTCCCTCACAACTACTGATGCTGTCGTTGCCTCCGGCATCAGTGACATTGCTCTGTTCACCGGTAGCTTATTGTCCAGCCAGTTACACCCGATATGGGTACTTGCTGAGCGTTGAAGTCACTGTGCTATTATAGTGCCATTGGCTATGTAACAGGTTGATTGATGTTAATCCATAAGTCCTGGGTATTACATTGGTTGCAGGGCACATAAACTTTCCGTGCCAGTCTGGTTCCAGTTGCTCCGGTGCTGTTAAAGTGTAATAATGTCCCGCGCTCCGTGCCGTATGGACGTAATTGGAACAGGATTGGCATCAGTAATATTGTCTCTTGTACCAGTGCCGATATTGTGCACTACTGATTGGTCAGTTTGATGAGGCATTCGTCACTGTCCCCGCTATTGTGCCGTTTAGTGTTGGTGGTGCTGCAAATGGATTAGTTGCATGACATCCTGCGCGTCCGCAGAAGTTATCTGGCCATGTAGCTGCGCTAGTGTGGCAACCGTCAGCGCAACCCGGTGATGCTGCAGCTTTATGCAACGCTGGGAAGTTAGGATCGACGCCTGGTGCATAACTTGCAAAGGCCGATACTCCCGGCACTATTAAAGCCACTACCGCTAAAAATATTATTAGCGAAATTATTTTTCTATTCATTATTTACCTCCATGTCTTAATTTTCGAGACCTTACGAACTGCCAAAAAAGAATAGAATGATTACTCCCCACAATGGTAAATATTCATCCCTTTATCTTTAAGAATACAGTTTAGTAATCTCCCTTAATAATAGATACAATTTATGATTGATAAACCTTTCGTCAATTTTCAATAGTTATTGACAGTTTTTTCAATTTCCAAAATTAAATATGATTGTGAAAAAGATGAATATAGAGAATAATTTAAATAATTTCCTGGCTATCTAAATTGGCTATATCAACAGCCGTTTTCTCTTGTGCCGTTTCATTACTGCTATTATTACCGACTCTGGAAATTCCTTCTATTGCAAATATATCATCTGATAATTGCAATTGAAAATAACCAGAGTCCAAAGCAATTATTTTTTATTTTTAATTCTAGTATAATACATTAGCCCTAATATTCCTATGATCAGTACACCACCAAGAATAAAGTTGAGATCCTGAGGTTGTTTAACATTGGATAAGGTGGTGTAATTCTGCGATCCATTCGACGGTGTTGAAACTGGAATAACTTCTTTCTTTTCTTCTTTTATGCCTGATATTGCGTAGCTGCTGAAGTTGCCAACAAGACTGGCGTAATAGGTATAATTGGAGCTGTTATCTGCAATCTCGGTAGTTTTTTCTATCCATTTCCCGTCCCATTTATATATGCGGATATTTTCAGGATCAATGTTTTTCTGTTTTAGCCAGCTATTATTCACCCGGTAAACTATAACGCCATTTCTTACCTTTTTATTGAAACCACTCATTCCAACATAGACATTGAAATATTTATACAGTCCCCCGGTGCATCAATTCCGATTTTCTTCGACCTGTTCTTCAGTACTTCCACTGCAACTGGCACTTCATTCTCACTTACGCTACTCTCAAAGCTTACTGCCGCTATCGGATCTGCATATTTGAAGATATATGTTGAAGCCAAACCTGCGAGTGTGGACATTTCTCTTACTTCTCTTTTTTCAACGTTATTGAAATCTTCGCCAGACGGCATACCTCCACCACCACCGCCACTGCTTACGCTTTTACCACCGGATCTGCTATCTTGAACCGGGGTAAGTTTTTCTGTAAAGATCCTCACGAAATCAGTATCATTGATTGTTAGTCCAGATTCAGTTGTGCCATTAAAAACAGCCATATTTATGATACATTGGTATCCTCCCAAACATTTGAATTTTGGCAAATTATCCGGTGTAACTTTATAAGTAAAAATCCTTTTACAGTCAACAATTGTTGAATTATCCAGGCAAGAATTCTTGGATTTGTCAAATTGAAGTTTTGAAATGTTAAAATAAGGACCTTTCTGGTCAACTGGATAAAAGGGATCATATATAGAAACATTTGTCCAATTGACACTACTATTTGCCTCAAGAGTATATGTAATAGTAGTAGTGGCACCTTCGGCTACGCCAGCTATGCCGCCATCTGCATATTTCATGCGAAAAATCGGAATTGTTGGGAGAGAAATCGTCGTACTATTCTCATACTTGAAAGTTTGATCTTGACCAATATAGCCAATAACGCTAATATTCAGTGTATAATTTAAGAATCCGCTAGGATTTATATCGGAAGAGTTTATTTCAAAGTCACGCCTCCCCCAGAAAGCTTGCATGAAAGTTTTGCTTCTACCCGGTGAAAGTGTAAATGAACAAGGTTCTGGACAATATTTGGCGGGATTATCGGTTACTGTAAAAGTAAGCGATTCTTCACCTGTATTGTTAAAAATACCATCGATTCCGATGAATTTTCCTTTATGCCCGATACTCGCTTCACGCCATGTTTCAGTCCATATTCCATTATCATTTATGACACTGGGTTCAATGAATTTTGTACCATAATTCATACGAACGATAACTGTAAAATCCTGAAAGGATTCAGGGCCATATCCATCGGCTGCTCTGATCGACCAGTGATATATCCCGCCTTCCCCCTGTATTGGCGTCCATGATATGATGCCAGTGGAATTATCGAATGTACCTTTTGCTGCTGTTGTTGCAAATGTCCCCTTATCTCCATCCGCATCTGTATAATCAGCATCAATATAAAGAGTCTGTCCTTCGTTCAGATAGTACTTTTCTTCCTTCAAAGGTGTTATTTGTATCGGATTATTCGGTATTTGAGTATTTTTAGATGCAAAAGTTGATAGTATATGAGAAGTTGCATTATACCCCGCTACTGAAATATTTACCCATCCATGAGGTGAACTCTTTGTATTAACAAAAGCATCCTTAGTGCCATTAGTCCATGATCCATTCACACTTAGATTAAATGAATCTGTATTCACATCACCAGTCCATGAATAATTCACCCAGAAATTGGTTTTATCTGGATAAACATTAGATAATATTGGAGCCTTAGGAATATTAGGATTCACATATGCAGTAAATGGCCAAGGTTTGAAACTACCTTTTCCATCGGTTACATTAATCTGCCAATTATATGTTCCCTGATCACCTGCTGCAGACGTCCAAATAAAGACGCCCGTAGATGGATTTAGCTCACCTTTCGGTGAGGTCGTGGTAAAAACTCCTGTGTCACCATCGTGGTCCGTATAATCAGCATCTATGTAAAGAGTCTGACCCTCATTCAGATAATACGTGTCTGAAACATTTGTTATGATTATCGGATTATTTGGTATCTGACCGTATCCAGGTATAAAACCAGATATCTCATGTGATATTGCATTATAGCCTGCTATCTGAATACGAACTAACCCATGAGGAAAGCTTTTTACATTAATAGAAGTGTTACTACTTCCGTTATTCCAGGTTCGATTCACAGTATCGTTTATACTGACATTGAATGAATCAGTATTTGCCCCTGTTTCCCATGTGAAATTTACCCAGAAGTTCTCTTTATCTGGATGAGCAGTAAGATTTATTGGTTTTTCCGGAGCTTCATCAACCGCAGATGCAACCATTAATGCCGGAATTAGCAAAACTAAAAGTACAATTATATTCTTTTTCTTTATATCCATTTTATCCCCTCTCTCAACGTTTAATTTTTTTTAAAGATAATAGACCGCATCACGGTAAATCATCAAAGTTCAACAGTCCATTCCCGCTTCCCTCTGACTTATCGCAGCACAACCTGATTATCCGACTCAATCCACTAATCTTACATCGTCAATTGAATATATTAATATTTCGCTCGGTTTTATCCTGATGCCAAAACCAGAAGCTATAGACTAAACCGATATTAGAACTAAAAGATTTGCATCAGGAATGCTGAAACCAATTAATCGCCAGAGACAACGCTTGAGCTTGAACTCACAACAACTGAACTCGATGAGGATGATGTATTCCATGAGGACTTGATGATTACCTTCTGTCTTGAATTATTACTCACTGAAACGACAGTCACATTGCCACCCTCTCTTGTGATCGTTGCATTGCCGCCTTCGGTATCAACTGAAACATCCCCATCAACAACGCTGACCTTGATCTTGCTTTCTCCTGACGAACTGCTGGCTCTAATAATATTCTGCTGGATCACGCTCATTCTTCCTGCACTTTTATATGCCTTAGTCCTGTTGGCATGATCCTCGATTTTTTGTTTTATATTGACACTGATATTCCTGGTTTTATTTTCGCTGCCGTTTATTATGAAATCCTGGAATTCCTGAAGCTGGTCTGTATATTCATCCATGGCTTTTTCAAAAGCTTCTGATCCATTTTCCATTTCCTCCACTTCTTTCAGCCGTTCATCTGCCAGATCAAGCATCTTCTGGCGCTTTCTCGGTCTGGTTGAACACCAAACCAATGCTCAGCTTTTCGATCCATATCTTTAATGGATAAAAAAAACCGTCCGGCCCGGTCAATCCGGAGGTCTCCCTTGCGGCTCCAACTTGAACCAGCAAAAGGATCGTAATAATTATTACAGCAATTTTCATAGATTCCCTCTTTTTATTTATGTTATATCTTATGCTTTCTAAATTTCAGATAATAAACCAGCCCTATTATTCCAATCACAGGCATTATCCCAAGAATAAGGCTTAGAGTTGCAGGCCATTTGTCAATTGTGGAGCTTGGCTCGGCTGACGTTTGGCTGATATTATTGTCTGATTCGCCTGGAGTGTTATTATTCGCCACGGAAGTCGAGGCAAATTCAGATTTTTTTACACCGGCTATGGCAAAGGTGCTGAAGTTACCTGTCAGGCTGGCATAATAAGTCTGGTTGGGTTTTGTCTCGACTATCTCTGTAACCTTCTCTACCCATTTCCCTTCCCACTTATAAAGGCGAATATCGCCAGGATCAAGCCCGTTCTCATTAAGCCAGCTATTATTGACTCGATATACAACGACACCATTTTTCACTTTCTTACTGAAACCGCTCATTCCAACGAAGATATTGAAATATTTATAAACCTCGCCTGGACCATTCTCTCCTGCACTTTTTGACCTGTTCTTCAGGACTTCTACCGCAACCGGCACCCAATTCTCGCTCACGCTGCTTTCAAAGCTTACTGCCATGACGGGATCTGCAGATTTGAAGACATAAGCTGAGATTTGTCCCCCTAAAGTGGACATCTCCCTTACCTCCCTTCTTTCAATATTTTTGAAGTCTTCACCCGACGCCATGCCACCGCCACCACCGCCGCTGGAACCGCTATTACCTCTTCCAGAACGTTCTTCTCCTTTATTTTCTACGGGTATGTTTATCAGTTCCGAGTAATCCGTATCAGTAATTATTCCAGAATCTGTTTTTGCAGTAAGAGTAGCCATATTGATAATGCAAGGAAAATCATCTTCGCATTTGAACTTTGATAAATCACTGGTTTTGGCCTGATATGTATAATTTTTACTGCAAGAGATCAGATTGCTCCCATTATAGCAGCGGGAGCCATTTACATCAGCGACCAGTTTTGAAATATCATTAAAACTATTGCTGAAAAGAGGGAAATCAGAAATCGAGATTTCTGTTAAATTGACATTGCTATTAGCTTCAAGAGTATAGATGATAGGTGTGGTTCTGTCTTCAGTAACCAGGGCAACATCTCCATTTGCCCTTTTTATTTTGTAAATTGGGATTACAGGAAGAGAGATCGTTGTAGAATTATCGTAATTAAAGACAAAATTTGAACCATTATAGCCTTTAACATTTACCTGTAAAGTGAACTTGAAGTGACCGTCTTTAACTCCACTAGAATCTATTTCAAAGCCAAATCGGCACCATCTGTAATTGTCCGGGCAGGATTTGGTCTGATTTTGTATCAGTGATACTGTTTCGGAATTTTGATTATCCGATCTATTGTTATAAATTTTGGCATTGATAGTAATGATCATCGAGTCTATGCCGATGTTTTTGAAAGTAGCATTATAACCTATGAATTTCCCTATATGGCCTTTATTTGCATCACGCCAAATCTCAACAAATGTTCCATTATCATCCTTGATTACATACGGTTCAATAAATTCTAATTCAATATCAAGAGGATTTTTTACTGTTATTCTTATCGTCTCTCTATCGATTCCATTATAATCATCGGTGCTGTAAAGCTCCCATACATATTCCCCTGCATCACTATCACCAGGGGTCCATGTATATTCTCCCGTGATATTATTTAGACTTCCTTTGGTTGCATTTGTCCCATAGGTTATAGTATCCGAATCTACATCTGTTGCACTTATACTGAAAGTCAATTTCTGACCTTTATATATTTCTTTATTACCTATTGGGGCCTGTACCGGACGATTATTGGGTATGGTAGAATTGAACCAGATTTTTGTCGGATTGATATTAGAATAAATATCTACCGTTTGAGCACTGATATTCTGTGTATAATGTGGTGACCAGAGAATATTAAGATAGTTCGTTGGATTATTAACATTTATCAAATCAGTGCCGTTACTATACTTGAACAACACATAACCAAAGTCTTCATCTGGAGGATTAGTCCAACTGTTATTGATATAGAAACTACCAACGGATGTCGGTGTTTGAGGATTAGATACGGATGCTGGCGGAGTAGTATCTAAAGTGACATTTATCGATGCCTCTTTTGTATTTCCAGAGATATCTGTCGCCCTGGCATAGATCATGTTTAGACCTTCAGAAAGTGTTACCTGCAAACTCCATGATGCTGTCTTGGAGGCGTTTTGCCAATCTCCATTCCCGACCTTAACTTCGACTTTGCTCAGACCCATGTTATCGGAAGCTGTTCCATTAACGGTTATTGGTGATATTGTGAATACCTGTCCATTTAGTGGGGAAGTTATGGAAATGGTTGGAAGTACAGTATCAATTGTGATGCTTATTGAGATTTCTGCGGTATTTCCAGCATTATCTGTGGCTTTAGCTGACATTGTATGAGTTCCATCAGTAAGCGTTGAAGTGGTAAACGACCATGAAGTGCCAGAAACATTAGCTGATGCATATGGACTGTTATCTACCTTAACCTCTACTTTCTGCAAACCAGAACCTATATCATTTGCTGTTCCGCCAACAGCTATAGCAGTTATGTTCAGGAAATCACCAGAGGCTGGCGAGGATATTGTAACTGTTGGTTGTGCGCTATCATAGATTATGCTGAACCGTGTTGCGGCTATATTTCCATTTCCTGCTGAATCCTGTGCCACATCTGCAGGAATATCCACGGTTACAATCCCCTGTCCTGAAGGAGTTACATCAAAGGTATAAACAGTTTCGCTTACTACTACAAAGTTGTTTGCTGTACCATTCCCAACATTGATGTCTCCAACTGCAAAACCAGTAATAGTTTCGCTGAATGTCGCTGTTATCGGAATTGGTGAATTTTTTGTTGGAGACGTTGCAATTGATGTTATCGTGGCTGATGGTTGTACGCTATCATATATTATATTGAACTGTGTTGCGGCTGTATTTCCGTTTCCTGCTGAATCCTGTGCTACACCCGCAGGAATATCCACGGTTACAATCCCCTGTCCTGAAGGAATTAAATCAAAAGTATATACGTTTCCACTTACTGCAACAAAGTTTTCTGCTGTACCATTCCCAACATTGATGTCTCCAACTGCAAAACCAGTAATAGTTTCGCTGAATGTCGCTGTTATGGGAATTGGTGAATTTTTTGTTGGAGACGTTGCAGTTGATGTTATCGTGGCTGTTGGTTGTACGCTATCATAGATTATGCTGAACTGTGCTGCTGTATTTCCATTTCCTGCTGAATCCTGCGCCACGCCCGCAGGAATATCCACGGTTACAGTCCCCTCTCCTGAAGGAGTTACATCAAAGGTATAAACAGTTCCGCTTATCATTACAAAGTTATTTGCTGTACCATTCCCAACATTGATGCCTCCAACTGCAAAACCAGTAATAGTTTCGCTGAATGTCGCTGTTATCGGAATTGGTGAATTTTTTGTCGGAGACGTTGCTGTTGATGTTATTGCAACTGTTGGTTGTATGTTATCATAGATTATGCTGAACTGTGCTGCTGTATTTCCATTTCCTGCTGAATCCTGTGCCACGCCCGCAGGAATATCCACGGTTACAGTCCCCTCTCCTGAAGGAGTTATATCAAAGGTATAAACAGTTTCGCTTACTGCTACAAAGTTATTTGCTGTACCATTCCCAACATTGATGTCACTAACCGCAAAGCCAGTAACACTTTTACTAAATGTCGCTGTTATCGGAATCAGTGAATTTCTTGTTGGAGAACCAAAAGTTGATGTTATTGTGACTGTTGGTTGTACGCTATCATAGATTATGCTGAACTGTGCTGCGGCTGTATTTCCATTTCCTGCTGAATCCTGTGCCACACCCGCAGGAATATCCACGGTTAAGGTTCCCTCTCCTGAAGGAGTTACATCAAAGGTATATACAGTTCCGCTTACTACTACAAAGTTGTTTGTTGCACCGTTCCCAACACTGATGTCTCCTACTGCAAAATCAGTAATAGTTTCACTGAATGTTGCTGTTATGGGAATTGGTGAATTTTTTGTTGGAGACGTTGCAGTTGATGTTATCGTGGCTGTTGGTTGTACGCTATCATAGATTATGCTGAACTGTGCTGCGGCTGTATTTCCATTTCCTGCTGAATCCTGTGCCACACCCGCAGGAATATCCACGGTTAAAGTTCCCTCTCCTGAAGGAGTTACATCAAAGGTATATACAGTTCCGCTTACTGCTACAAAGTTGTTTGTTGCACCGTTCCCAACACTGATGTCCCCTACTGCAAAATCAGTAATAGTTTCACTGAATGTCGCTGTTATGGGAATTGGTGAATTTTTTGTCGGAGACGTTGCAGTTGATGTTATCGTGGCTGTTGGTTGTACGCTATCATAGATTATGCTGAACTGTGCTGCGGCTGTATTTCCATTTCCTGCTGAATCCTGTGCCACACCCGCAGGAATATCCACGGTTAAAGTTCCCTCTCCTGAAGGAGTTACATCAAAGGTATATACAGTTCCGCTTACTGCTACAAAGTTGTTTGTTGCACCGTTCCCAACACTGATGTCTCCTACTGCAAAATCAGTAATAGTTTCACTGAATGTCGCTGTTATTGGAATTGGTGAATTTTTTGTCGGAGACGTTGCAGTTGATGTTATCGTGGCTGTTGGTTGTACGCTATCATATATTATATTGAACTGTGTTGCGGCTGTATTTCCGTTTCCTGCTGAATCCTGTGCTACACCCGCAGGAATATCCACGGTTACAATCCCCTGTCCTGAAGGAGTTGCATCAAAGTTATAAACAGTTTCGCTTACTGCTACAAAGTTTTCTGCTGCACCATTCCCAACACTGATATCTCCGACCGCAAAATCAGTAACATTTTCACTGAATGTTGCTGTTATCGGGATTGGTGAATTTTTTGTCGGAGATGCGACATTTGTGGTTATTGTTACTGTCGGAGCCCCTGAGGCGACACCAAGCTCTAAATAAAAAAATGAAATTAATAAAAAGAAAACTATGATTGGCATTCTTTTTTTATCAATCATTGATAAACTCCACGTACACAAAGTCCGACTGCCCGGTAAGATATCCGGTACTTTTTTTTATCCCACTTTGGATTATAAGTTGCACATTCTAATTTATATATCTTTTCTTTCCGGAATGATTAATCGCTCACCACCTTCAATCGAAGGTTCTTTATTTTGGTGTCGTTGACAGGTATTGTTACTTCT
This sequence comes from Methanobacteriota archaeon, assembly GCA_963793805.1. GTDB lineage: Archaea > Halobacteriota > Methanosarcinia > Methanosarcinales > Methanoperedenaceae > Methanoperedens. Next base: position 29,502 of record CAWCBK010000019.1, on the reverse strand, counting down.
TTCTCAATGCTTCTCTGGCTGTGAATGCTGTAATTTCCAAGCTCAATGATCTGGTTATCCTCAGCACCCTTATAATCCCCGGCTTTAAACTCAATTACATCTAATCCCTGTATGTCTTCAGAATCCCCGTCGATATTAATGACCTTGGGTTTTGATTTCAAATCTACTTTCAGTGTTGCATTGTATCGCTGTTTTCCGAAGTTATAAGCAGTGAACTTCAATTTGATGCTGCCATTATTTTGAGTTAAGTTCCATTTTGTCACTACCACATGAGGTGTTTTGTTCTCTGGTGGGAAAACATCATAATATTCTTCCAGATACTGAAGCATATAATAATCGCGTGCGCTTGCCTTTCCATCCAGGATTTTAGTTCCCATTTTTTCAGCACAGAGCGGTAATCCTCCTTTTCCATTTACTGCTTTACCGCAGAATGTCCAGGTGCCTGCATCTTCTTCTTTAGGTGCACTGGGATCCGGGAAAAGTATTTTTTTCAGCCCGCCTACTACTTGTTTCAAATATATGTTCTCAGAGTTCCTGACATTGATCGTCTGGTTCACATCATCTTTGCTCCATTGCCAGGTAAATCCGGAATCCCCTACCTTGTCTAAAAGCAGGGTTCTTTCTTCTCTGGCCATGTCTCCCGATTCTCCCCACTGAAAAATATTTCCATTTCCAATATTCTCAATAGAGATTGTCTGGATGACTTTGCCATCCGAGGAATAACCAATTTGTTTCGATTCTGCATTATCAAAACCCGTTATCTGAGCTTCCTGGTTTGAGCCCCCCATTAAGTCCACCGCGAACTGTGTCAGCTCAGCAGAACTCACGTCTTCAACAGTTTCTTCTGCCGCCGCTATTCCTCCCATCAATAATAAACATATAAGCAGGATATGAATTTTCCTTATGATTTTCTCTTCTCTTCTGATGATGAACATTCTAAACATCTCCTTCATCAGGCACAGGCGTAACTTCAGGTGTGGGCTGGATGATCACCTTGATAATTTGACCCAGTTCCTGCAATGAATCCCCTAACATCGTTCCGATCTGCTGGGCAATATCTAAAGAGCCTGAATTCTTTCCATATTGCCTGAATTTATTATTAATTAGATTTGACCCATCCATTGTGCTGCTTATATTTCCTTCAAGCCCTGGAAATGGAGGGTCTATATGCACATTATTGTTTTGAGACATTATCTGTTTATTGCCGCTTACCAGAGCGTCGATTTCCTGAGTTATGTTTCCAGAGCCTGTATTTTCTCCACGCTGTCTCGACTCGATATTTATGAGATTAAGTCCTCTCATTGTATTATTTACATGACCGGTATAATCAGAAGCTGAGATAACTACCTTGCTGTTTTGATCCAGCATCTGCATATTGTTCTCTACCAGGATTTTTATCCCCTGGTCAATGTCGCCGGAGCCTGTATTTTTTCCGTACTGGCTCAGATCAATCTTTATAAGATTGTGCCCTTTTATAGTATTATTTATGTCATCTGCATAATCAGAATCCAGGATAAGCACCGATCCATCCTGGTCCAGGATCTGGTAATTTCCGGATATATTGATACCCATATCCTGGCTTATATTTCCCCTGTCGTAGTTCCATGCGACCTGATCGACTTTAACCTTGCTCTCCACATTATCTTCGCCGCTTAGTGTTGCTTTTTGATCGATATCCGCCAGTACAGGTATGGCCATAATCATAACTACTGCGAGCAGTACCGAAATTGTTTTCATGTGCTCATCTCCTGTACATAATTCTTAATGAGTTGATAAATAAAAAGGGATAGAGGAAGGTTAACCTTCATCTAACCCATATTGGTTCTTGCTTATGCCTCTACTGTGTTATCAGATATCTCAGATTCTCCATCAGATGTTGCATCGTTGTTTGTGCTGGCGTCTGCGGATCCATCTGCTTCAACTTCATTGTCAGCGTCTGCATCGCTATCCATATCAAGATCCACTTCAACTTCCTGATCCATCATCTGGTGATTGTTAACCGTTGCCATTGCTTCCTGGACAATTCTGTTTCTCTGATCGATATTTCCGTTATTCTCTGCCTCTCCACCAATAGCTGCGGCGGTGGAATCAGCATCTGCATTACCTGAACCGACTTGAACCGCTGCTGCATTGCTGGATTCTTCTACTTCAGCTTCTGAATCAGAATCCGATTCATCACCATCAGCGCCTGATTCAGAGCTTGCTGTTGAATCGCCTGCATTTGCATTATTCTCTGAATTTCCATCGGCATCTGCATCGGAATCTGCCACTGCATTTCCACCAAGAACCATAACCGTGGCTTCATTCTCCAGATTGCCACTGTTTTCAAGGGCCTGCGAGATTCTGTTATCAGCACTAACTGCACCGGTAACATCAATCGTTATATCTGCATCGTAGTCCCCGGTATTGGCTTCAGAGGTGCCTGTCGCATCAGTTGATTCTGTTGCATCAGCATCTCCTGCAGCATCGCTATTGGTATTTGTATCCTGATCAGCATCGCCCGCAGTCGCTGTCTCGGAATTATCTGAGTTATCCGAGTTATCAGAATTGTCTGAGTTATCGGAATTATCCGAGTTATCAGAATTGTCTGAATTATCAGAATTATCTACTATAACTGTGGCTACTGATTCTTCTCCACTGGCTTCTGCCTCCTGTGCCATGCTGGGCATTGCCATTCCTATTACTGTTGATACCAACAGTAATAACACTATTAGTTTATTCATAATTTTTTTCCTCCACTTTATATTTGACCATACCCGATCATAACCGGGTAAATGCGCCCCCGGGGTTTGAACCCGGTTATTTCGCCTTGCAGGCAGGCGCCTCTTATGTTATCTTACAGGCTGTCCTCCTTGTGTCAAGAACCGGGATATTACAATCCGCAGTCTTTGCCGTTTTATTATTTTGCAATATCTGGATAATCATCCGGACATAAGTTGTATTTTTCATCAATTGCAAAGAAAATTTCTTGGACCATGTGCTGCTGCTAATATTTGTAATATTAGTCCGGTATTTTCCTTCTGTCCCGAATTCAGGCTTGAATATGACATTTATGGTTTCATTAAGTCTCGGGTTCGTGATATTTAGAGTTACATTGAGCTGTCCTGTTTTATTGAATTCTCTTGAACGGGAAATGCCAAGATGTACCTGGTTTGATTTGGACTCATTGATCTTGGATGCATTTTTTTCCAAAATAGAATAATTATCTTCATAGGCATTTTGAAAAGGAACTTCGAAATCAATATCATTATCTTTTCCAAGGCATCCTCCGATTGCAGATAGAAGCATAATTGCTCCCAGGATCCTCCACCATTTGTAAACAGCTCTTCTTGCCTGAATCGATATATCCACTTTCCACGTCCTCCTAACTCACCATAATCTCTTAATACCCTGTCAGGGCATTCTAAGACTGAGTTATATCATATGTAGTACGATAACCTTTAAAAAACATTAAGAAGGGCGAATATATGGCAAAAGCAAATGACAATGCTATATAGTAAAAGCATATGATTGATACATATAATTTTTATACATGGTTGAAATCCTACAGGTTTTAAATAAAATGACGATAGACAGGATAATATAAATAATGAGACTTCTTGATGAAATTCTGGAAAAAATTTGCGATACCCGATGGCATAGTTTTGATGAGATAAAAAAGAACATTTTTTTATCATCGGATAAATTGAACGAGGTGCTTTGCTTCCTTGAAAAACAAGAATTTATTAATAAAAAGCAGGAGAAAATAAGAATAACCTGCCGGGGGCTCAAATTCTTAGGACTGAAAGGAAGTGTGATTTATTTTGCTGAAACTTTCTATAATGTAGAACAAATATTATAGGGTTAGAACCTTACAATAGTTTCCAGAAAATCTTTTATGGTTTCAATATGTGAAAACATTTTTAAAAAATTTTCATGCTCATTAGATTTAAATATACGAATGATAATTCATGATTGTGGATATGATTACCATTGATGAAATATTGGAGCAAATTAATGATACTCGATGGCATAATATTGATGAGATAAAAAAAAGCAGTTTCTTACCATCATATAAATTGAACGAGGTGCTTTGCTTCCTTGAAAGTCAAGAATTTATTAGCAAAGAGAAGGAAAAAATAAGGATCACCAGTCACGGAAAAAAATTTTTGGCACTAAAATGTTAGTTCAATATATCTCTTACATTCTTCAATCTCTTTAACAATTCTTTTCCCCTTTCTGTCAGTTCGTAATACCCTTCGTCTCCCAGATTATTGCATTTTACCATAAAGCCTTCCTCCTGTAAGAAATCGAAATATCTCTGAAAGTTTCTCCAATCAAGATACGCCCGTTGCATGATCCGCGTCTTTTTAGATTTTTCTTCGCTCATCAATACAATTAGCATGTCTTCGATTATTTCCCATCTGCTTCTTTCTTTTCTTATTCCCATTTTTTCTCGACTTCTTTGGCTAACCATGATGGCGCTGGGGCTTAAACCTGCAATTATGACCTTACTCATATTTGACTCCGCAGTTAAATTAATCGAATATCCATTTACGAACTCAGCAGATTTCATCACCAGCGTGGACATGATTTCAGTTACTCCACTATTAATGACCGCAGAATATATTAAAAAGCCTCCTATGCTTGCAGAAATTAATTCATTCTTACTGTATACGATATCCTTAAATTTTGTATATATTGATAATAACGAATCCCACATGAAATTTCCCCCTTTACTAATGCAATATGTAGTACTGCTACCTTACGATTATATAAACTATCTTGCAATTATATGAACTTTTCTATTTTCGGGATTCTACAATTTTCGGGTGATTTCATATCCTTCGGATGTTAATTTTTTTTTTGAAATATAAAGAATTTTGAATTTAATTCAGGTGATATCTCTTTGACAATTATTTTAAAGAGATGAAAAATAAACCTATCGCTAAATTTGTCTACCATCCTCAACATACATCTCCTTTAATATAATGCTGGATAATAGACCGCATTTAAAAATGACACAATTATCTGCAACGACAAAGGACATCCTGAAGAAGCACGGCTACCACCTTGCAGGTACACACGGGAGCTGTGAAAACATGCCTGTGGCTTAACAAAAGCATGCGAAACGATGGCGGCTGCTATAAATCGAAGTTCTACGGCATGGCATCCCACCGCTGCATCCAGATGACACCAGTCCTTGTCTGTAATCACCGCTGTCTCCATTGCTGGCGGGCTGTCGAAGTCCCGGTCGACATACCTGACCAGTGGGACACACCTGTTGAAATAGTAGAAAGCTGCCTCATTGAACAGCGACGTCTTATTTCAGGTTATGGAGGCTCTGAATTCATGGATCGGACTAAGTGGAAAGAGGCTTTTGAACCGAAGCATGTTGCCATATCCCTTTCAGGTGAGCCGACCCTCTACCCTTACCTCCCTGAACTCATAAGGGAATTCCATAAGAAAGATATGACAACATTTGTAGTCACGAACGGGACAAATCCTGCGATGGTTGAAAAACTTAATCCGACCCAGCTATATATAAGTTTGAACGCACCAGACAGGGAAACATATCAAAAAGCATGTGCTCCTGTTGCCGATACATGGGAGGATATAAAGCAATCACTTGAAATCCTGAAAGGTTCAAGATCACGGACTGCAATAAGGATAACCCTTACAAGAGGGATAAATATGAACTCTCCAGATGGTTATGCACGACTTATAGAGTTTGCAGAACCGGATTATGTAGAACTGAAAGCATACATGCACCTTGGTTTTTCAAGGAACCGCCTCAGCCGGGACAGCATGCCACCCCATGAGGAAGTGCTTGATTTTTCAAGAAAGGTAGCAGAATCATTGGGGTATTCAATTGCTGATGGATCAGAAAACAGCCGGGTTGTGCTTCTATCAAAGGATGGCAGGAAACATACGATTTTGTAAATGATTTCCTGTGATCCAACAAAACCCTTATGTGCTTTTATAGGCTTATATTAATACAAACATGACAAACGGAGAGGCTGAGGCAGTTACAGGAGAAAAGATACTGGAAGAACCCATAGAGATTCTGGTTAACCTTGCAAGAAATGGGGAGATCGACCCCTGGAACATAGACATAGTCGAGATAACGGACAAGTTCCTGCGCCAGGTCGAGGAACTGGAGAAAATGGACCTTCGCGTTTCCGGGAGGACACTGCTGTACGCTGCCATCCTCCTGCGCATGAAATCCAATGCTCTTGTGGAAGTAGAAGAGCCGCCCGAAGAATACATGGATGATGGTGATAATTTCGAGATAAGCGACTATCCGGTACCTGCACTTCCCCTGCGCCGCACATCGCGCCGTCCGGTGACACTTGAAGAACTGCTGGCAGAACTGAAAAAAGCAGAAGTAATAGAGGATAGAAGGCTTGAGCGAATAAGGAGTAAGAAAGAAGTACACAGGACTACTATAAAGGAAGTAATGGCGATAGCGCATGAAGAAGATATCGAAAGCAGAGTAACAAAAATGAGAAACATATTGACAGGACTTTTCGAGGAACATAAAATTATCCAGTTCTCAGACCTTGCAGGGTCTCTTGACAGGGCTGGCAGGATCATGGCTTATCTTGCGCTGCTTTTCCTTGCTACAAAAAAGGAGATATGGCTTGAGCAGGAAGAGATTTTCGGCGAGCTTTTCATACGACGGCAGGAGGCTTCATGACAGGGGATAAAGAGATATTAGAGGCTGCGCTTTTTGCAACGGGTGAGCCTCTGGACATAGCACAGCTTTCCAATCTTGTAAGAGGAAAGAACGTGCAGGAGCTTCTGCAGCAGTTGATGGAAGAGTACAGGCAGCGCGGCTCTGCGCTTGAGATAAAGGACATCGAGGGCAGGTTCGTGATGCAGGTGATGCCTGAGTATGCTGAGAAAGTGAGATCACTTGCGCCAAAGGAACTGCGGGCACCGGTGTTAAGGACACTGTCCATGATCGCGTACCACCAGCCGCTCACCGTGGCTGACCTTGTGGACAGGAGGGGCGCGGCAGCGTACGACCATGTCAGGGAGCTTGAGGAATGGGGTTTTATTTCAACCGTGCCTCAGGGAAGGACGAAGCTGCTCTCAACAACGCCGAGATTTGCCGAGTATTTCAATCTTGATTCAGGAGACCCTGATGCTATAAGGCGAAAGATTATCGAACTTGCAAAGGAGCAGCAGATGGGTCTTGATAAATGGCTGGGGAAGCAGGGCATCGGCGTCACGCCTATGTTCGAGTCGCTTATGGGGCTTTGCGGGATAGCGGAGTACCAGGTCGTGAACCCTTATTCTCCAACTGACGAGGAGCGCGACCATCTGGCTGAACTTGGCGTGCTTGTAATCTCGAAAGGCTACCAGCAAAAGATCAGCGGATACTTTGACGGAAGGATAATTGAGGTCTCTGCCACAACGTTCGATGAACTTTCCAATTCGCTCAACCTGCTTGCTGAATACGGCTCTTCCAGAAAAGTGAAGGAGAGCCTTGAGCAGATATCAGGTCTTAAGGATGAGTACATAGAAAAGACATATTCCATAAACCGCAAAGCTTCGCCGCAGACTGAGATGATATCAAAAATGATAAATGAACTGCGCCTCGGGATATCATCAGATGGCGTGAGGATCGCGCCTGATTATGGGACATCAACCGATGGAAGAGAGATAGGAGCAGGGGCTGATATTCTTGTTCCTACTCATAAGAATGCCCAGATGGATGTGATGAAGAGGATATGCCAGAGGTATGATGCTGTGATAGAGGGATTGAAGAAGGCAGCGAAGTAAATTTGTCCGATGGCTTTTTATCCATTCCAGTCCTATTAACTCATTGTTCCATCAGTCTGAAGGAGGCTTTATGGATAATGAATTTGCGCCTCATGTTGACGAAATAAAAAGGGCGCTTGATAGCGAAATAGACGAAAACGGCATATTGGCGGATTTAAAGAAGCTCATTGAGTTCAGGGTACCCATTGAAGAAGCCAAGCGCAGCCTTATTAAGAAATATGGCGGGGCGGACAAAAGTATACCCCGGAAGCTTTGCGATATCAAAATAAGCGATCGCAATATCGAATTTACTGCGCAGGTAATGGAGATCACAAGAAAGACCATTAATTCAAATACTATCGAAAAGACTATTTTTTCAGGGATCATGGGCGACGAAACTGCAGCGCGAAGCTTCACTTCATGGCATGATTTCGGATTTAATACCGGCGACGTTGTCCACATAACTTCAGCTTACGTGAGGAACTGGCAGGACAGACCTGAGATAAACTTCGGGATTAAATCAAAGGTTACGAAACTAAATACAACATTTACGATAAATCCGGGAATTTTGCAGAAAAAACTTGCTGAATTAAGGGACGGGGATGTGAACGTGAACGCTGCATTCACCATCCTGAGCATTGAGCCCCGTGAGATAATAACAAAAGACGGAAGCAAGAAGATCCTGAACGGGATCGGCGCGGATGATAAAACAAAAGCTCCGTTCACTTCATGGGTAATGCTGCCGGAAATCGCGGCAGGTAACACGATAGATGTAAAAAACGCCTATGTGCGCTCATTCAGGGGCGTCCCGACTCTTCACATCAATGAGAACAGCAAAGTGACAAAGCTTGAAAAGAGCATCGAGTTCAAAGAACCGCATAAGGTCATGATCGGCGATCTTATAGAGACACAGGGCGCTTTTGATGTAGTGATAGAAGGGAACATTCTATCAGTGAGACCGGGGTCAGGGTTAATATCGCGCTGCCCTGAATGCTTCCGCGTAATTCAAAAAAGCATGTGCAGGGTACACGGAAAAGTGGATGAAAAACTGGATATGCGCGTGAAATCCATTATCGATGACGGGACTGGTTCAATGAGCCTTGTCCTTAATGCCGAGCTTACGCAGGCTATTTGCGGGATCACAATCGAACAGGCAAAAGAGATATCAAAAGCTGCGATGACTACGGCGGCTGTTGAAGAAGAAGTTAAAAAGAAACTGCTGGGAAAGCTCCTTAAGGCAAGAGGAAATATGTCAAAAGGTGAATTCGGGGTTTCACTTGTCGCAAACAAAGTATGGGAGCCTGCGGACAAGGTAGAGGAAAAAGCAAACGAATTGCTATTGAGGGCTGGATATGGAAAAGATACTTGACAGGGAAGTGGCATGGCGCGTTTTTGCATGGGAATTCAACAGGTCGAACCTGCACATCAGCGAAGGCGATGAGCGGGCGCCGAATTATATCATCACTCCGACAGGGGTGAAATGCAACCGCCTGTTCATAGTTGGTGTGGTCACAGAGGTGGAGAACATAGGGAAGGATAATACACTCTGGCGCGGGCGCGTGGCTGACCCGACGGGTGTGTTCACGGTGTACGCCGGACAGTACCAGCCCGAACCTGCAATTTTTCTTTCTGAACTGAACATCCCTGCATACGTTGCAGTTGTAGGAAAGGCAAGAAAGTTCGAGCCTGAGGATGGGAGCGTGTACACCTCTGTCAGACCTGAAGAGATCAACAATGCTGATGAAAAATTGAGGGACAGGTGGGTGCTTGATACAGCAGAACGTACGCTTGAGAGGATAAAGTATATCGAGGATGCATTGGGTTCAGGAAAATCCGGGAATGATATGAAAGAATATCTGCTTGGAAAAGGGATAAATGCCGTGCTTGCCGATGGTGCTGTGAAGGCGGTTGAACATTATAAGAATCTTGATAAAACAATGGCTGAATTGAAAAAAGCCGTCATCCTGGCTATTAAGACTGTTGCCCTAGAAAGGGAGAACCAACCCGACGAAACGCATAATGAACCGCAGACAAAAGAGACGCCCGAATTTACGCAACATGAGGGCAAGTCCACATCAACCGTTGCGCCAGTTGACGTTGCCCCTATTTATGACTCAGCCATGGATGAAATAAAAACACCTCCTGAAACAGAACCAAAAGAAATAATCGCAGGTATTATTGATAAACTGGATACTGGAAAAGGTATATCTTACTCAACAGTCGCAGATGCTGCCCAGAAAGCCGGGATCGATCCTGATGCCATTGAATCCGGTATCAAAGAGCTTATGGATGAAGGGCGGTGCTATGAGCCAAAGATCGGGGTACTGCGGAAAGTCTGAAAATGATAAGCCCTTTGTTAAATGAACCTGCACTCCTGGTCGAGAATAATATCAGGACGCTTGTAATTGCAGATATTCATCTTGGCATTGAATGGGAGCTTTACCACAGCGGCATAAGCATCCCGAGCCAGGTCGAAAAGCGCACGTCGCGCATCAGGGAGTATATTAAAAAAACCGCTCCCGCGAGGATAGTGCTGCTTGGCGATATAAAACATAATGTTCCCAGGACTTCCTGGCAGGAAAAACAGGAAGTCCCGTTATTTCTTGAGGATCTTGCCGGTTTTGCTCCTGTAGATATCGTGCCAGGGAATCATGACGGCGATATAGAGGAGCTTATCCCTAAGAACGTTACCATCCACGGGATGAGGGGTTTTGTGCTTGACTGTGCTGGCTATTTCCACGGTCATACCTGGCCTGATGCTACCCTCCTTTTGGCCTCCCATGTCGTTATGTCTCACAATCACCCCACAATAAGGCTTGTGGATGCGCTTGGGCACGGCGTCTCAGAGCCTGCCTGGATTCGCACCCGGTTCGTAGAAACAGCCATCATGGAGCATTATGGGGACGTGGAATGGAATGACCCTGAGGTCATAATAATGCCTGCTTTTAATGAATTGTGCGGAGGGATACCATTCAATGAATCCATTCATGAAGAACTTCTCGGACCTGTGTTCGCAAACCACGCCATCGAGCTTGAGAAAGCCCGCGCTTTCCTGCTTGACGGAACAGACCTGGGTACTATCGGAGGGATAAAAAAGCTTGGGATAACGAGGGTCAGGAAAAGATATAAGCACCCGCGGTGAAAGAATTGATAGTGGGAAATAGTATGAAAGATGATACAGAGCCGTTTCAAGAGGAGCACGATGCCTGCGAGATGAAAACACCCCTCGACCACAGGGTGATGTTCAGGACGCTTGAGAACCCGTTAAGGAGAAATATTGTCAAATCCATCGGCGCTTTCGGGAAAACGAAGAAGGAAATAATGAAAGAGCTTGGCATTACAGCGGGGCAATTGAAGTTCCAGATAGATTATCTTGTGAAAAACTGCTATGCTGAGGTTGATGGGGAGAATTGCAGGTTGAATGCGAAGGGGATAGATGAACTGCTGGCGAATGTTAAGTAGTGATAATGCTGGTGTAATAGTAAAATCATTATCGGTGTTTGATTTTATTCACCGCAAAGAGCAACGTATTTCCACGGATAACGCGCGGGGTTTTCAAAACAGAAAATAATAATAAGTCTCGAAATTGATATGAGAAGATATTTACACCTTCACCACATCTCCCTCACTCCCTACCACTATTTCCCTTACGTTCTTATACTCCTGGACTTTACCTGTGATCCTTACCTTGTCCCCATTTTTTAAAGAATCATACACATTTTTGGCCCCATTATCCTTTGTCACGAAAACCTTGACATCAAGGTTCGAGAGCGTTATAATGAGATTATCTCCGGTCTTTGTCATCTGCTTTGATAGAACTGTCCCCTCCACATACACGCGTTCATCCAGCTTTGAGTCCTTTGAATACACCCCGGGCTGCGAAGAGAAACCGAAAAACGCGATGATCAGTGAGAGCACTGCCATTATCAGCAGCACCACGACCACTTTTTCTTCTTTTTGCATCATTGAAGGTTTCCTCTATTTTTATCACCATTTCAAGAATGGATATAAATCCTTCCAAAAAGTCTCATTTTAGCGAATCTCGATCCTCATCCTTTCCCCCGGAACAAGCCCGCAGCACATGCCATAATAATTAACCTCAAACCCGTTTTCCCGGACAAACCTCGCCGCACTGAACGTAGGCGCTGCTATCCCGCTAACCCCGCATTTTATGGCGATCATCTCTATCTCCTCCCTGTCCTTCCCGCTTGAATGGGCGCAGCCCAGAATTACAGGAGTATCCGGGAATATCTCCACGGCTCTTGTTATCACTTTTTCAAAATCAGATTGCTTGGGCTTGATGTGAGCCATCGGAGTTCCAGCCACAGGCATCAGCCCTGTTATTATTACTGTGACCGGACTTACCTCCCGTATCATCTCAAGCGCGCGCAATTCCCCTCTCAATTCTCCGAAATGAAGCCCAACGCAGACATGGGGGAATACCATAAGACCGGAATCCTCAATTGCGCGCAGGCTCTCCATATATTCTCTTTCAGAAACCGAAAGACCATAGACCTCTTTTGCAGTTCCCATGTCCCCTATCACATCAAAACCAATCCCGTCAAGCCCGGAATCTTTTAGGGCAGAAGCTTCTTCACGGGATATAAAACCAGTATGCGCGATAATAAGCATCCCGGTTTTATCCTTAATTTTTTTGATGGCAGGGACAATATCGCTTATGGGCACTCGCCCGTGTTCATCACAGCCGCCCGTCAGGAGTATGCCTTTGGCTCCTTTCTTATGCAGGGACAGGGCTTTTTTCACGAGTTCATCGCAGGTCATGGCGTGGACAAGAGATTCAAGCAATTTCCCCTTGCAGTGCTGGCACATGAGAGAACATTCAGTTCCGGTGACGGAAATAGACGGGAAGTAATTTGAAGTAATAAAAAAATTGATCTTTTTTTCAGGGATGATCATATCTGACCATATTACGCAATGTAAGATAAAAAATGCTATTCCAGGTCATACAATTTTTTTTGGTCCCTGACAGATTTGCGCAGGTCTTGAAAGAATAGAATTCAGATCTTAATAAAACCAAGGTAAAAAAGCCTTTATGCCGAGATTGAAGGGATTGCATTCTCATCCGATCTGGAAGCACCTCATGGAGATCGAACCATGCTGGAATCCTTCATATGTGAACTTTAGCGTCTCGTTTTCTCCCTGCAAAGCCAGCACATATATCATTGGCAGATAATGGTCAAGGGTTGGGACAGCCAGGGAAGAGTCATTTATCTTTTGATAGTTTATGAGGCCCGAATGATCCCTTCTTGTCAGGTATGATTTCACTCTTTCATCGAATCCCATAGCCCATTCATACGGTGGTGCATTAGTATTCCGGAAATCAATGCGCCCGAGATTATGTACGATATTACCGCTGCCGATGATGAGAATTCCTTTCTCCCTTAACATCGTAAGTTCCGAGGCCAGGTCATAATGATACTGCACCGGTTTCGGATGCCATTCATTGAAAGAATAGTCAAGGCTCATCTCAAAAACAGGAATATCCGCTTTGGGATACATGTGCTTTAAAACAGCCCATGAAGCATGATCCAATCCCCAGTTATTGCTACATTTTATGGGTACTTTTCGTACGGAATCGATCAAATACCTGGCATCTGCGGGCGAACCGGGGCTGGGATATTCGATCTCATATAACTCCTCAGGGAAACCGTAGAAATCATAAATCGTTCCAGGCTTCTCATTGCATGTAACGTATGTTCCCGATGTTAACCAGTGCGCTGAAATTACCAGTATTGCTCTGGGTTCAGGTAATTTTTTTACAAGCGCTGCAAGACTTTCTGTAAATTCATTTTTAGAGATCACGTTCATGGGCGAGCCGTGACCTATGAACAATGCAGGCATTTTCCTGTTGTTGTCTTTTGTCATATTCTTGATTTTCTTTTTTTAAGAAACCTCTCAAAAAATTACTTTGCGTTCTTATCTTCCTGCCAGAGCCCGAAATTATTGTTCTCGGTATCAACGCATATTGCAAGATAGCCCCAGCCTGCCACTGCTGTTCTTGGCATGATGATGTTGCCGCCCAGCTTCTTTACCTTTGTAATGTATTCTTCAACAGAAGGTACGCCGATGTAGTTCATGGTAGTCTGTCCTGGAAATCCTCTTTCTCCCATCCCGCCGCCCACTCCCGGATTTCCGTTAAGGTCTTTTGCCCTGTCTACATTATCCGCAGGCAGGTCAAAATGGACAATTGTTGGCATTTACTAACACCTCAATTTATACTATGCATTGAGGGATTAATAATTGTTTGTGAGGATGATAAAAAAGCAGGCCAGTTCACAGCTTTTTTGACAAAGTTCCTCTCATCCAGAGCGCCCTTTTTGATCAATGGCAGGAACTCAAGGAACTTATCATCCCCTGCCTTCTTATCGTGAACTATATATTCTAAATAAAAACAGTACCTGAAAAATTCGAAAATAAATTAGTTAAAATATATTATAATATGATGATATTATAACAAAAATTATGATAATAAGACCAAAACCTGAACAGAAATAGCTAAAATTGATTCTCTCTGCAAGATTTACAAGGGATTTTATAGTGAGGGAACCAAATATGAACGAAGCAATTATTCCCGGAATAATTAAAATATCAAATGTGCTGGTTTTCAGTAATCCGAGCAGAACTTCCACTCCAAAAACAGCAGGAATACTTACAAGAAAGCTGACCCTAAGGGCCTCTCTGGCTGAATAACCCCTGAACATCAATGTGGAGACTGTGGTCCCTGACCTGCTCAAGCCGGGTATAGCCGTAAAACCCTGGGCAATTCCCAGATAAATAGAATCTTTCAAAGTCAGTTCTTTTTCTGAATTTTTCTTCTTTTTTGCAGTCCACTGGAATATTCCGGTCATTACCAGGAAAAATGCAATTAACAACATTGCTGCATTGCCTGCAAAATTGAATTTATCAAGACCGAATAATAAAAGCGGTGTTCCAATAAGACCTGTCAGTAAGGTTGTAATGATAACAAAGCTCGTTAACTTGTTTGCCTCGGTATCTTCTGCAGGATTTTTAATGTAATTTCTTAGATTTATTAGTATCTCAAAGAGTTCTATTCTATAATAAACCATTGCAGCAAGCAAAGTGCCTGTGTGCAACCATAATGCAAGCAAAAGGGCTTCCGAAAGGTTTTTGTCAAAGAATTTTACCATAACAAGAGCTTCTATACCCTTGCTTGAAACAGGAAGCCATTCAAGTATTCCCTGAAGAATTCCGATAAAAATATAGCTTAAAGCATCCATAATCCTCAATAATCAAATTCACACTGCATGTTATTATTCAAAAGCTTTTGCTATTAGCACCGAGTCGTCAATTTGCCAGCCCAGCTAACATTTTGCAAGGTTTAGAAAAAAAATATCTTGATCATTATGACTATTTCTTAATGTTTCCCGCATGCAGGCCGCATTCCTTCTTTGTGGCGTCTTCCCACCACCAGCGCCCTTCGCGTTCATGCTGACCGGGCAACACGGGCTTCGTGCACGGCTCGCACCCGATGCTGACAAAACCCTTTTCATGGAGTTTGTTGTAAGGAACATTGTTTTCGCGGATATAGTCCCAGACCTGTTTTGATGTCATGTTCGAAAGAGGGTTGAATTTGATGAGTTTGCCCGTCCCGAATGTGGGGTCTTTCTGGATGACAGGCACGGTGGCTCTTGTTCCCGGGCTCTGGTCTTTGCGCTGCCCGGTTATCCAGGCGTCCACGGTATTGAGGGCACGCTTTAAGGGATCGACCTTACGCGCATCGCAGCATTCCTTGTGACCGTCCTTGTAGAATGAGAACAATCCTTTCTCTTTCACCAGTTTCTCGGTCGCATCGCGGTTGGCGAAGAATATCTCTATATCAATATTATAGGTCTTCCTGACCTCTTCGAGGAACTGGTAGGTCTCAGGATGAAGACGCCCGGTATCAAGTGAAAAGACCCGGAATTTCTTTCCAGTCTTTTTAGCCATGTCTATCAATACCACATCCTCAGCCCCGCTGAATGAGATCGCGATATTCGTGAATTTCGAAAGCGCCAGGTCAATTATTTCCTGGGGCGTCTTATTATCATATTCTTTTGCTAACTGTTCGATATTGAGTTCCATTAATTATCCCTTCCGATCATTATTATCCTGTTATTTCTTTTCTGAATTTTTCAAATCCCACGCGGTCGATGCAGTCACCGAACCTCTCACCCACATTGGTGTTCTTCTTTGACCAGTTGATTATTTTCCTGAAGATCGCTATAGTTTCCTCTGCGGATTTTGCATCAACAAATTCTTTTCCAAGTTTTGGATGCTTGCCAATTTTGCCGCCTACGAATATCTTGTATCCTTTCCATTCTTCTGATATCAGGTCTGTCGGGCATGCGCCAACACAGGCGCCGCACAGGTTGCACTTGTCCCAGATGATCTTTGCTTTATCATTCTCGACAATGATGGCTTTTTCGGGGCACATGAAAGTACATGTCCCGCAGCCGGTGCAGTCATCTGTATTAATGGCAGGCATGAGTATCCCCATCACGCCAAGGTCATTCTCCTGCGGTTTTGCACAGGCGTTGGGGCATCCTGTAACGGCGAACTTGATCTTCACAGGCATGTCCTCACCAAAGAATTCTTTGTCAAGCATTCCTCCCATGCCATAAGTATCGATGATGCCATAGTTGCATTCAAGGTTACCCGGGCATGAGATGATGTTGCGCACGCGCGGTCCGCATGAGCCAGGCGGGGTGCCGTTATCTTCAAGTTCTTTTGTGATTGCATCAAGGTTATGGATGTCCACGTTGGGTATCTGCATCCCCTGGCGCGTTGTAATATGAATGTATCCTGTGCCGTATTTTTTTGCGATACGGGTTATTCCGGAAAGCTGCTCGCATGTCACATTGCCGCAGGGCATGCGAAGCCTGACAACGAACAGGTCTTTCTGGCGCTGCTTCATGTAACCGGATTTTTTCAGGGTCGCGATGTCAAGTTTATTAAGGCTCATGGTGTTCCTCGATATTCGGGATGATATTTATATGATTATGGGAGTGACTTAACTTATCGGGGTTTAAATATATGTGATGAATGCGGCAATATTTGTTAATAAATAGGGTGAGTTCATTTCGAAACTTATATGCAGATTGTAAACAATTATTATTAGGGTACTATTATGGAAAATCAAATCCTCTGGCTCAATAAAAACGAAGTTGAATCGCTACTTGACATGAAAGAATCGCTCAGGGTCGTTGAAGAGGCGTTCAGGCAGCATGGGCTGAAGAAGGTCCAGATGCCGCCCAAGCTGTATCTTTATTTCAAAAACCACAACGGCGACCTGAGAACAATGCCTGCATACCTTGAAGAGCAGGATATTACAGGAGTGAAGATA
This sequence comes from Methanobacteriota archaeon, assembly GCA_963793805.1. Classification (GTDB taxonomy): domain Archaea; phylum Halobacteriota; class Methanosarcinia; order Methanosarcinales; family Methanoperedenaceae; genus Methanoperedens. The sequence goes on along the minus strand of CAWCBK010000019.1, from coordinate 12,389 downwards.
GTAAACGTCCATCCCGATAATCCCCAAAAAGGACTTCCAACCGTGATGGCGCTCGTTATCCTAAACTCAACTGAAACAGGCGCGCCCATTGCGATAATGGACGGCACGCACCTGACAAATATGAGGACAGGTGCCGCAGGCGGGGTGGCTGTAAAATACCTTGCGCGCAAGAACTCGGGGACAGTGGGTTTTGTCGGGAGCGGGAACCAGGCAAAAACGCAGTTGCTGGGAATAAATGAAGTGATAGATATCGAAAAGGTCATGGTTACAAGCGTATCCGGAAAAAGTGATCTCGAATTCAAGACCGATATGGAAAAAAGGCTCGATTGCGATGTGGTCCTTAAAAAGAGCGTCAGGGAGGTCTGCAACTGCGATATCCTTGTCACAACCACCCCATCAAGGGAACCTGTGGTTAAGAGCGAATGGATATCTGAAGGGACTCACATAAATGCGATAGGTGCGGACGCACCGGGAAAGGAGGAACTTGATCCCGCGATATTAAAGCGCGCAAAGGTCGTTGTGGATGATATCCCGCAGGCTTCACATTCGGGCGAGGTCAATGTTCCGATATCAAAGAAACTGCTATCAGTAAAGGACATTTGCTGTGAGATTGGAGAGGTGATCGCGGGCAGGAAGAAAGCAAGGACTGGAGATTCGGATATTACGGTCTTTGATTCAACAGGGCTTGCGATACAGGATGTAGCGACTGCAGATATGGTGTACAGGAAGGCCCTTGCGAAAAAAATCGGGATAAAGTTACAACAATTCTGACCAGGGATTTTAATCAATATTTTTATACGAACAAACAATTTATAAAGGAACAAACATGGAAAATTCGGAATTTAAAGATCTAAAATTATCAAAAGAGATACAAAAAGCAATTACAGATATGGGATTTGAAGAGGCCACCCCGATCCAGAGCCAATCCATTCCTTATATGCTGGAAGGAAAAGATGTGATCGGACAGGCGCAAACAGGTACAGGCAAGACCGCAGCATTCGGTATTGCAGCATTAGAGAGGATAGATCCGCAAAATAAGGTGGTACAGGCTGTAATCTTATGTCCCACAAGAGAGCTTGCGATCCAGGTTTCAGAAGAGCTGAAAAAGCTTTCAAAATATAAAAGAGGCATTGAGATCCTGCCAGTTTACGGGGGACAACCCATCGATCGCCAGATAAGGGCATTAAACAAAGGTGTACAGATAATCATTGGCACACCAGGACGCGTTATGGATCATATGGAACGCAGGACTTTAAAACTGGATGGCGTAAGAATGATCGTACTTGATGAAGCTGATGAAATGCTTGATATGGGATTCAGGGAAGATATTGAAATCATTATGAAGAGGATCCCAAGGGAAAGACAGACCATTCTTTTTTCTGCAACTATGCCAAGGGCTATTCTTGACCTGACAAAAAAGTACCAGACAAAGCCGCAAATGATAAAATTGGAACATAAGGAAATGACTGTTCCCGAAGTTGAACAATTTTATTATGAAGTGAAATCACAGGCAAAACCAGAGGTACTTTCACGTTTGATCGATATTAATGACATTAAATTATCACTTGTGTTCTGTAATACAAAAAGACGCGTGGATGAACTGGTTGATACTTTAAAATCACGAGGCTATCTTGTGGATGGACTGCATGGGGATATGCAGCAAAGACAAAGAGACATCGTCATGTCAAAATTCAGGAAAAAAGAGATAGAGATACTTGTGGCAACCGATGTGGCAGCCCGCGGGATCGATGTGGGGGATATAGAGGCTGTATTCAACTATGATATTCCTGCTGATGATGAAAATTATGTTCACAGGATCGGAAGAACGGCAAGAGCAGGACGGGCAGGCCGCGCAATTAATTTTGTGACAGGAAAAGAAGTTTACAGGATAAGGCAGATACAGCAATTCACAAAATCCAGGATCATTGCCCAGAAAGTTCCTTCCGCAAGTGATATTGAAGAGATCAAGACAAATTTGCTCCTGGAAAAAGTTAAAGGGATCGTTGATGCCGGGCATCTGGGAGAATATAATAATCTGGTTGAAAAGCTTATCCAGGAAGGTTATACTTCTTTAGATGTGGCTGCTGCTCTCTTAAAAATGCAGATGGGCGAAGGGGAAAAGAAGAGACAGTGAAGAAAAAAGGAGAGTATGAAATAATTGGTGCATTATCCTGACTGATTGCGGAAAAGGATTTGCGAAACGCTCCATCGTTGGCGACGTTTTACGCCAATCTTTTGTTATCCGCACTTCCTAAAAGTCAAATATCTCTTTTGCTTTTTTCCAGTTTTTCTTCAGTATGGGTTTACTAACGCTTGTCTCTCCGTTTGATGGTTCACCAGAGAAATGACAAAACTTTTCAGGATGCCTTGTTGCTTCGAAATAATAGTTATATAAAAATTACATCTTTCAAATGTTCAAAATGCGGGTCTCCGCTGACCACTTTGCAGCCCATTCTCTTTTGTTGAGCAGTGATAAGCGCATCTATCATGCCAAAACCTTTTTTTGTTTTCCTGAGTTCACTTCTAATCGTGGCAGCATTTAGCCAATCCTGGGTTAAAATACACCGGACATCAGAAACTTTCCTTAAAATGGAATATAGTTCTTCAAAATCCATATTTTCCCTGATAGCCCAGCCTTTTATTTCAGCCAGGCAGCATTCAGGAGTAAGGATAACATTATTTTCATCCTCTATTATTTTTTTAACCTTTTCACCTCTTTTTGAACCAGTGAAATATTCAATCCAGGCATAAGTATCTATCAGGTACACAGCATCACCAGAGGTCTTCGTGCTCAGGTTCTTCTCTTTTAAACGGCTTTTTTCCCTTTGCGATCCCAAACCCGCTCACTTTTTCTTTTTTTAAAATATCGATATCAATTATATCATTTTCAGATAATCCTAACTCAGCGACTTTGTCTTTTGGGATGATCACTCCAAGGGAATTACCCCATTTTCTTACTTCTACAGCGGCATGGCACATAAATACAATAATGTTTTTCCAGCTATATAAGTTATACTATATTGTATAACAGAACTCAGTATTTTTGTACCGGCATTTCGGGCACCTCGCCCGGCGCCGTTTCTTTCTCGAACTCTTTGTCCTCCCACATGTCGTAAGCGATGGCAACCGCGGCTGCCTGTGTGATTATCCCGAACCCGATGACCACATGGAAGAAGAGTATCAGTCCCCTGAGAGTGATCCCGGATAGGATCTGCCATGCTGCCCCAGTGCCGAAATAAAGAAGGAGTCCAAGAATACCGATGTAGATGGACAGGTTGAAGGTCACCTTCGAGATGCGCTTCACACGCCCTGGCACTTTAGTTCCCCGCACGCCGTTGAAGTTGTACCATGCAAGACCTATGATCGCGATCCCCAGGGCGATGTGGAGATAGATAAGAACGATCGAGGCACCCGGGGTCATCGCAAGCAGGAAATCCATGAACACTATCCATATCATCGCGTAAAGTGTCATCCACAGTTTCATGCGGGGCCTCCTGTTGAGTGGCAGGTCGCTATTCCATGCTTTTTTATTAAAAGTGTTGTTTTGATCTTTGCTGACATTTTATATCCTCACCTTGGATTTGCTGCCAGGCATTTTCATTATGTTATAGTTTTCAGTTTTCATTTCTTTCTGTATATAGTCTTGGATTCATTTGCCTTGAAGCAGAAATGGGGCAAAATCCCTGAGATCAAAAACATGAAAACCCATGCTTTTCAGTTTTTCTTTATCCCTTATGTCCTTTGCGACAATGCCAAATCTTTCCTTTCGTTTGGAATTATGCCATTTCACAAGCGCTGCTTTGCGCTTTAATTCAGCCAATATTGTCTCTGCCTCTTTAGTATCCAATGAACTCCACTTACATTCGAAAAAGGATATTTCCTTTTTTTCTTTATTCAAAGTTATAATGTCTATCTCTTCAGTTTTATGCCACCATCTGCCAATATCCATAAATTCAAAATGCAACGAACCTTTTTTGTTCATTTCTATCAAAAATTCTGCTGCCTGTTTTTCAAACGCTTTTCCGAAATAAGAATTAATATCTTTCATGATCAATTCAAACGCCCTTTCAGGATTGATCTCAAGTAAACGTGAATTCCTGTAGATGAACCTGAACCAGAAATTAAAAAAATTATCCAGAAGGAAATATCTGGTGTCTCTTGCTCGGCTCATTATCACCGGTTTTTCTCTTATCACTATCTCGTAATTATTTACAAGTTCGTTAAGGTATTTTGATACTGCACTTGGCGGCAAACCGCTATAATCTGAAATCTCCTTCGGGGTTGCATTTCCGGATGAAATTGCCTCAAGTATCGAGAAATAGCTCCTGTGCTCGGAACCAAACTCAAGTGTAAGTATATTTTTCCCTTCTTCGGCAAGTATCCTGGTATCTATAAATAATCTTTTAAACGTCTCCACCGGGTCATCAGTTCCCATCTGCCCGGCAAGAAGAAGATATTTAGGAACTCCACCAAAAATAAAATAGAATTTTGAAGCATCCTCTGTTTTCAGATCAAAAAATGCATTGAGAAAGGTAAAACTATCAAAAAAGCTGAATGATTTCAGGTTAAAAAGCATCGTAGCTCTTCCAAATAGCGGTTCTCTGGTATCTTTGAATATTTTTTTTATCATTCCTACATACGAGCCTATTATCAGGAACATATGCCGCGATTTTCTATGATTTAAGTCCCAGTATTTCTGGAATTTTGAAAATATGCCGGAATTGACTTTACTCAGATTCTGGAATTCATCGAATACAATTATCAATTTCTCTTTCTGCTCAAAGATAAGATCGAAGAACTCATCCCAATTATCAATTCGCGGTTTTATTTTGAGTATTTCTCCGAGTGATTCTTCCATGTCTTTAAAGATCAACGATTCGGGTTTTATTTCTATAAAGAAATAGACAGCTTTCTTTCCTTTTATGAATTCGCGGCTCAATTCGGTTTTTCCGACCCTGCGACGGCCATAGATTACGACGAGAGATGATGATTTTGATTCGTAGATCTCCTCTAAAATGTGAAGCTCATTCTTTCGGTTGATAAAGCCTACCATAGAGTAACATACTGTTAAGTATGTATATATAGATTGCGATTTTTATGGAAATTTACTATGACATTACTTATGATTGTTTGCTGAAAAAGATATTTTTGGTGAACTGGTGAGGTAATTTTGCATACGTCAGGAACAAACATGAAAAAATTCTGATTACTTGCCCTCCAAGAAACACTAAAAATCAAATATCTCTTTTGCTTTTTTCCAGTTTTTCTTCAGTATTGGTTTACTAACGCTTGTCTCGCCGTTTGATGGTTCACCAGTGAAATGACAAAACTTTTCAGGATAGTCAGGATCTCCAAATTGACTCCAAACTTTATAAGCTTCATAGCTCATTGGTTTTTCAACGTTGAATGGAATTTCCACCCCTGTCCTGATGCAATAACCCATTGGTTTGTCGTTTGATTTGCTGTTATGATTTTTTGTTTCAACTTTTCTTTTCTCGATCTTGTCTTGGTTTGCAGGCGAAACTTTTTGAACAGTAACTCTAATTTCTTCACTTATTGTCAGCAGTCTTTGTGCTTCTTCTAAAGTAGTGTTATAAAGTTCGGGATCTTGAGATTTGGAAATATGTATTCCCATTTCGTTGTTGTTCTGCTGAGAAAACTCATACAAGTTCATTGATGTTATGATTGCTTCATTTTCATTCAGATAACATTTGGCATGTAAGTTTTTGCAAATACTTGTCCGCACCCCGATTTGTTTTTCCAGCCAATTATTTTCGTCAGGATGAAGTTTGTTTTCTCTGTAAATAATCCGAATGTCTCGTTTCTGAATATTCAAATTGTTGAGATGTTCTTTTATCCTGTCGTTGAATTGCAGATAAGGACTTATTAAGATCAATCTGTCCTTTGTCGTTTTAATGAGTTCTTCCAGATGGTAAGAAACCCCTGTTGTGTTCAAAAATTTTGCCATATACTATCTCTTCATTTCTTTTAAATCTATATAATCCAAGGAGACTTATAATTTTTCCCCAGAGATTCTGTTGCCACTTGGATATGCCATGCGTTCGCTTGCACGAATATCGTGAAATCCTTCCATCCACTCTGCTTTGCCTGTTGAGTTTGGTCTTTATATCGTTAAAAAACGGTTTATCTGGATGCATATCTGCCATAGTTATGTCTTCTCTTTGCTTTTGTCGATATATATATTCACATCACACATCCTCAACAAAGATCACCTTTACACACTCAGTCAAAACCCTGCCCCTGTGTTTATGCTCCGCCCCATCAGGAATAAATACCCCGTCCCCTTTTGTATATATTATTTTTTTATCCGGGTATTCGATCTCCATTTCACCTTCAAGGATCATGCCATAGTGACCTTTCTCGCACCAGTGCGGCGGCATTTCCTTTGTGTATTCAATAAGCCGGATTTGTTTACTGGCATTAACATATTTCTTATATCTCACTCCCTCAATCGGAGACTCCCATTCAATCTCATCAAACTTGATCTTATATTGAAGCATATATATCATCCATCATACCACCTGCATCATACTGCACAGAGGACTTTTTACTCTGCTCAAGTCCTATATTAACCTGGCCTTCTTACTTCCATTGCTTTCACGAAGATTTCATGCTCCACTTATCTCAATTATTAACCAAAACCTTTAATCTTGAATAAAAACAGTTACCAAATTGGAGAAAATAATCATGGCAGTAAAGAAATATGAGAGTAAGGGTGCAGCCCTGACCATTGAAATAGACGAAGAAAAGTGCAACGCCGACGGGGAGTGCGTTAATGTCTGCCCGACCAATGTTTTTGAGATAATTGATGGAAAATCCCATGCTACAAACGCGGATGAATGCATCGAGTGCTGCGCATGCGTGGATGCATGCCCCACAAAGGCTATCAAGCACAGTTCATGTTAAAGACCGTACCTTAACCTTAAACCGAGCTTGTCAGGAAGATGTGCGTTACGCATGTCTTCAATTACCTTCTCGATATCATAGGATATCCTCTTGAGCTTTGCTGCGCCTGTGGCAGTATCATAGACTGCAAAAGCTGCATCAGGATTCTCGTCCCTGGGCTGGCCAACTGAACCGGGGTTCAATACAATGCCCAGAGAGTACTCTTTTTTGAACTGGACATGTGTGTGCCCCAGCACCAGAACATCGGCTTTTGCAAGAGCAAGAAAATGGGCGCTCACATTTACCGGAAAAACATATTCGTCAACATCTCTCGGGCTGCCATGAATTGCGACAAAATGGATATTATCTATTGTGAAATGTTCCCTGTTCTTAAGCGACCGGATGTAATCGAAATTCCCTGGCGATAAGACCCTTTTTGTCCATAATAGAGCCGCTGCTGCATAAAGATTAAAGTCAGAAATATCCCCCGTGATGATCGCCCTGTCATGATTCCCGAGAATTGAGATTATCTTATTTTCTATGAACATTTCAATAGTCTCATTTGGATACGGGTTATATCCTATTATGTCTCCCGCATGCAATATTTTTTCAATCCCCATCTTATCCATTTCTGAAAGAACTGCCCTGAGGGCTGTGGCATTGGAATGGACATCAGATATCAGACCAACCAGCATAACATTTAATATTGCTACCCGAATAGTTGTACTTTATGGTTCAAAAGGTCAGGGCTTCAATGGGAACTCTGGGTGTTCTGGGTCTGGAACTCGTTGCGATGGATACCCCGCCCACAACGGCGTATCTCCAGATATACACAGAAAAACGGTGCGCAGCGAACTGTTTGTTCTGCGCTCAGGCTTTCGGCTCAAGTGCGGAACTCAGCCACATTGCCCGTGGTATGTATATACCCGCAGACCTTGAATCAGTAGTTCAGCGCCTGAAAATGGCGTTTGATAGAGGCTACCTCACGCGCGCCTGCATCCAGACCGCGCTTTATGGGGGATGGTGGGAGGATACGGTTTATCTGATAAAAAGGATCAGGGAATTAAGCAAGATACCAGTATCGCTGTCTGTCTTCCCGCTTACTGATGAGCAGTACAGGGAATTAAAAACACTGGGCATTAACGAACTTGTGATACCGCTTGACGCCTGTACGGCGGATTTGTTCGATAAGATAAAAGGAGAAGGCGCAGGTGGACCGTATTCATGGGATAAGCATATGGAAGGATTGAAAAGAGGCGCAAAGATATTCGGCAAAGTCGGGACTCATCTGATAATTGGCCTAGGGGAGACGGATGATGAGGCTGTGAGGTTAATCGATGAACTGCACATATCCGGGATCAATGCTGCCCTTTTCTCATATACTTATGTCCCGGGCGCTCAACTTTCGCTTGAGCAGGATAAAGAGGATAGCATAAGGCATTATCGCGTTGTGCAGGTTGCAAGACATCTTATCTTGGAGGGTAGGACAAGTTACCTGGATATGAGATTTTCAGACGGGATATTAACTGATTTCGGTGTCGAGAGAGACGCTATCATGAAGATAATAGAGGATGGATCGGCTTTCCAGACCTCAGGATGCCCTGACTGCAACCGCCCGATGGCGAACGAAACATTTTCAAAGATGTATAATTTCCCGAGAAGACCTAATAAGAGGGAGAAAGAGGGAATTAAAAGGGAACTTGGAAATATTCCCTATTGTCCTAATTCAACCGGCAGACATCCGAATATGGATTATTGGGAAAAATGAAAGTGTACAAAGTTTTATATTACAACTCTTTCCATTGATATTGGAGTGAACTTACATGAAGATTAAGGTGGATGACATAGAATTATATTATGAAATGCACGGTGAGGGCGAACCGATTATTTTTTCTCATGGATGGATGGGTGAATGCCCGGTATGGAACTCTCAAATTGAGTTTTTTTCTAAAAAGTATAAAGTGATCGCATACGACCATAGAGGGCATGGCAAATCAGATAAACCAAAAGCCAATTATTCAGTTGAAACATTATCGAATGACCTGTATTCTCTTATACAAGGACTCGATCTTAAAAAAGTTACACTCGTTGGTCATGCGATGGGAGGCATGACAGCTCTCACATTTGCATTAAATCATCCTGATAAAGTCTCTAAGCTGGTTTTAATTGGTACTACTGCAAAACAGTCCCTTTCAATGCGTCTCTCTTTATGGATTATGATGCATATTTTCTCTTATGAATCATTCATACAGATAGGTATTAACCACAACTTCTCTCAACCTACAGAACAAATAAGAAAGGAAGCATTCAACAGGGCTATCAAAACCCCAAAGCCTGTGGCATATGAGTGTTTAAAAGAGTCAAAAAACTACGATATCAGAGATAGAGTTTCCGAAATAAAAATACCGACATTAATTATCGTTGGTGAAAATGATAAATCAACACCTATAGAAATGAGCCAGTATCTGAATAGAGAGATTGAAGGCTCAAAATTGAAAATCATACCGCAAAGTAAGCACATAGTCATGATTGATAAACCCAAAGAATTGAATGAAATTATTGAAGAGTTTATCAGGTGAGATTACTTCTCCAATCTCTTCAACCGCTTAATAATCCTGTTTTGAATTAAAAACCCAAGCTTCGGCATCGTTCTCAGATATTCTGCCCTGACCTATTTGGCCCGCTTTCTATTAGGAAGAAGCATGTACGGGATTTGTGTGACTCTACCATCCATATTCGTTCTCATGCTCCAGAAAGGCGATATGCAATCCAGCAGATATCTCCAAGGGTGCGGCAGGAGGGCAAGAGAAGGGGGTGCTGGAATCAGTTCATATTACCGCAGATACACGCGGATGAACTCATATCTTGTCACTACAAAATATAAATCCCAAGACTATCCTGACACTATGGTAAAATTACCAGCTCTATGCAGAAAACGTTGGGTATAAATATAGAAACTTGACTGATTATCAACTAAAAGGGTTCACTCAAATGGGAGGCACAAATGACCATACATGTTTTTGTAGCAATGCCTTTTGGCATCAAAGAAGGAATTGACTTTAACAGGGTTTATGAAGACTTCATCAAACCCGCACTTAAAAAAGAAGGATTTGAAGTCTTCCGGGCAGATGAAGAACAAAGAGCGGGCAACATCCGTACAGATATGTTCCAGGAACTGCTGCTGGCTGACCTTGTGGTGGCTGATCTTTCCATCGACAATCCCAATGTCTGGTATGAACTGGGCGTCAGGCATGCACTAAGAGCAAGGGGTATCATCCATATAAAATGCAAAAGAGATTACATGCCATTTGATGTTTTTTCAGACAGGGCGCTTACCTATAATATAAAAAATGGTGTACCAGACCCGGATTTTCTTAATAATGACATGAAGAACCTTGCGGCTATGGCAAAAGAGACTGTTTCTTCCTGGCACGGACACAAGATCAGTCCTGTTTACAACCTACTTGGCTATCTTAAAGAGCCTGACTGGAAATCCCTGCGCTTAGACAATGCGAAAGAGTTCTGGGATAAACAGGAAACATGGCAGCGCAGAATTGAAGTGGCACGAAAAAAACAAAATCCCGGAGATATTATGGTTCTGGCAGATGAAACGCCTGTAAGGGCATTATCTCTCGAAGCTCACATAACTGCAGGTAAAGCGCTGCGTAAACTTGGCCAGTTTTCCATGGCACTGGAACAAATAGAAAAAGCTCTCTCCATCGATCCTGAAAATCTGGACGCGCGACAGGAAAAAGGTCTTCTTCTGGGCCGGCTCAAAAAGGATGATGCGGCAAAAGAATGGGTTGAAGCTGCTGTGAGGGATAATCCTAAAAGCGCTGAGACCCTTGCTCTTCTTGGCCGCCTGGAAAAAGATATCTGGATCAGCTCCTGGAACATAAACAAAAAGACACAAGAAGAAAAGGTTGAGGCTGCAGCTTGCGAAGACTGCCTTCTTTGTGAAGCTATTGATACTTATCTTAAAGCATTCCTTCTGGACTCAACCAATTATTATCCAGGAATTAACGCAGTTACCCTGATGCATATCCAAAAGTACCTGAAAAAAGAGGAGAAGAAAACTGAACTTCTCGTGGCCCTTGAAGGAGGCGTGCGCTGGGCAGTGAGAAGCGCACTTACTAAGGAAACACCGGATTCAAAAGATTTCTGGGCACGGGTTACGCTTGGTGATCTTGAAGTTCTGGTGAGCGATACCCCAGTGGTTGAAAAAGCCTATAAATATGCAGTTGCTGCTGCCGAAAAAAACTGGTTCGCACTTGACTCTTCCAGCCAGCAGCTGTTACTTCTTAAGGATCTTGGTTTTTGCCCTCCCCAGGTGGCCGCTGCTCTTAAGATATTTGACAATGCCCTTGAAAAACTAAAAGAACCTGAAGCACGATTGGAGCCGCGCTTAGTTTTTCTCTTTAGCGGTCACATGATAGATGCGCCGGGCAGAAAAGAGCCGAGGTTCCCTGCTGATAAGGAAGATATTGCAGCTAAAGCCATTGCTGCCAAACTTGATGAACTGGGAGCATGCAAGGATGACCTTGCGCTTTGCGGCGGGGCTTGCGGAGGTGATATATTATTTGCAGAAGCGTGCCTTTCGCGAGGAATCCGTCTTGAATTACGAATTCCGTTCAATGAGCCAGAGTTCCTTCGTAATTCTGTTACCTTCGCAGGTGATACATGGCGCGAGCGCTACTATAAAGTGAAGAACCATCAGAAAACGCAATTATTTATCATGCCGGATGAACTTGGCGCGCTTCCAAAAGGAGGCGATCCATACTCCCGTAATAACCTGTGGCAGCTCTATACTGCGCTGTCATGGAATCCTGAGAAGGTGCGTTTTATCTGTCTCTGGAACCGCAAAGCTGGGGATGAACCCGGAGGCACAAAGCATATGCATGATGAGGTCATAGAGCATTCCGGACGGGTGTATGTCCTTGATACGAACGAGCTTTTTCTAGGTGGTTCGAACTATGTCAAAAATTCCCTATCGTGAATGGTTGAAACAAAATTATGGCACAATAATAGAATCGCTTGAGATAACTGATCAACAGAAGAATTTCCTGCATTCCCGCTGGCTTGAGCAGGTGCTGTGGATGGAAAGAAAGGCAGGTCAAGCGCAAAAAAGATATAACCTGCTTCGCCTGACAGCTATAATTGGCGGTGTTACAGTACCTTCTCTTGTCAGTTTGAATCTGAGCAGCGAAGGAGTAATGGTATATATCCGCTTTGCAACCTTTATCATTAGTTTGCTTGTAGCTTTAAGCGTTGCTGTTGAGGAATTCTTTCATTACGGTGAGCGTTGGCGCCATTATCGCAGTTCTGTTGAGCGTCTGAAAATCGAGGGGTGGGAGTTTTTCCAGTTGAGCGGAGAGTACAGGGATAAGAAGCATGCTGAGGCTTATCCTGTTTTTGCCGCGAAGGTGGAGGATATTTTGAGGCATGAGGTGGATGTATATATAACTGAGGTCGTGAGGGAGAAT
>CAWCBK010000018.1:0-30810 GCA_963793805.1 Methanobacteriota archaeon | reverse complement strand
AGTACTTGAGGAAATTCTCTGTGAAGGAGAAACTCAGAATACGATGGATGGCGGGGCACATAGCTGGATGGACAAACTTCAGCGATGTTGGGCACATCTTGATCTTAGTGAGGTCGATCACTTCATTGATGCATCTGAAAGTGGAAAAAGATTGTCTGATGATATTCATGATGTTTCAAAAAAGTTGAAGAATTTCCTAGTACAGTAGAATTGTGTTTTGGTCAAACTAATACAAATAAAAAAAGATTCTTTAAGTTTTTCATTTTCTTGTTTTAACTTGACATTGTCCACATTAATTGCATGTTATTTTTGTAAATACGCATGTACTATTAACTTTTTCAGGTTAATAAATCATAAAAATCGTTATTTTAATCTTGTCTAGAGGGTTCGCTATACGAAATATTATCCCCATCCGTTTTTTAAATTTCTTCAATTTTTTGCATAATAAAATCTTTGACTTTGCCGGTTTTATCGAGAGCATCCTTCACATCTTCCGGCCTGGCGTTATCACCGGGATACCTGAAGCTCTACCCAAAATCAGTAATTCCTTCCACAAGAGATTCAAGTTCTTCAAAATCAGGAATTCCATTTTTCACATTCAATGACCAGTGCGGTCAGGGTCATGGATTTTTCTTAGTCCCTCACCCTGTTTGATGAGATATGCTTTCAGCCATTTCTCAATAACCTGCTGGCAGTGGAACCCGGTCTGGATCTCAAGTCTCTGCGGCGCGAGAGTCTTTGCCTTAACAAAATCACTCTCTCTTTTATTTACCCATTCCTGCACTATCTCGCGCATAAATCACCTGCCTGTCTCTAATATTTTTTATGGAAACCGATATCGACCCGTGCCTGAGTTTTCAGGCGCGCGAACAAGAATATCCATTGGAACATATCCGTCTTTTAATACGCGCCTGATGGGTGCTGTTTTTTTTATTGGCCTTTCTGTGGATTCCATTATCACAAACAAGTCAAGGGTCGCTGTCTTTGTCGGGTTTCCTGATGGTTAAGAGCCAAAAAGGATTATCTTTTCAGGATTATAGGTTTCTGCGATTTTCCTGGCAATATCAGAGATTGTTTTCCGGGATATCATAAATGCAACATCCTATAATTTATATGCTTTCTGAGAGTGAGTTTATCATGATTGAGAAAATCGATTGATTTTTGCATGAATTTCCATAAAATATGTGAATAAGAATGTGAAAACCGAATAGAACACAGATTACACGCATGATACGTGGATATGGAACTTGAGTTCGTACAGTGGCCGGATTACTTTGTGCTCTTTGCGTCCTCTGCCCTGGGTTTTCAGCGCAGCTCTCTTCTCATCAGCGAGGTGATGGTGCGTCCGGAGGAGATAGGTGGTGCTTAGCATATGGTTTATATAATTTTTTAGGAGTATCAATGATTTATATATACTTTTAATAGAGAAAAAATATTTATATATATAACATGTTAATGTGTTTATGAAAAAAATATTGATCTTATTATTAATTGTTGGTGTTTTATATGTCGGATATGAATATTTTAAACCTGAAGAAACATGGTCCCGAAGTTGAAATTAGTGCAAGTAGCAGAAATGGAGAGCGGTCTTTGGGTATAATATTCTGACAAAACCATATTTAACAGACAATGTTTTATTTGTTAGATTGCAACCGAAAAAAAATTATACTAATCTTTCTCCTTTAAAGGCAACTTCCAGCGGCTTAGATTTTTGTATCCAACCTGCCTGTTAATTATTTTGCTCTAACTAAAAAACACGTTTTTAAGATCAAAATTATTGTTAAACCTGAGTATAAAAGAAGGATTCCAAGAATATTATGGGGTAAGTGTGATTGACAATAGCCAATCCGATAGTATTACGACTAGAAGTCATGAGTATGAAGTAGGTAAAGTAAATCCCATTGATTATCTAAAAAATATTTTTTGGGCTTTTGCTATGATAATAATTCTAGTAATGTTCCTTTTGATTTTGGCAATATCATCAATTCTTGTTTCAGGGAATAAAAAAATTGGGCCAAGAAGTGTTTCAATTATTTTCAAGCCTATCATATTTATTTTCAAAGTTTTTTTGACTCTACCTCTTTTTAGATATCAGTTTATATTTTATGAACTTTTGCAATCATAATATTGTAATTATAGTTGAGACTGAATGTTTCGAACTTATCTTTGCGTTGGTATGAAAACACAGTAATAAACAACGAACTCGTATCAGTTCGTACGAGTTCGTTGTTTATTACTGTGTTTTCATACCAGGGCGCAAAGGACGCAAAGATAAGTTCGAAACATTCAGTTCTCAACTATAATTACAATATTATGATTGCAAAAGTTCATAAAATATAAACTGATATCTAAAAAGGAGTAGAGTCAAAAAAACTTTGAAAATAAATATGATAGGCTTGAAAATAATTGAAACACTTCTTGGCCCATTTTTTTATTCCCTGAAACAAGAATTAATGATATTGCCAAAATCAAAAGGAACATTACTAGAATTACTATCATAGCAAAAGCCCAAAAAATACTTTTTAGATAATCAATGGGATTTACTTTACCTACTTCATACTCATAGCTTCTAGTCGTAATACTATCGGATTGGCTATTGTCAATCACACTTACCCCATAATCTACCTTAGATCCTTCTTTATACTCAGGTTTAACAATAATTTTGATCTTAAAAACGTGTTTTTTAGTTAGAGCAAAATAATTAACAGGCGGGTTGGATACAAAATCTAAGCCGCTGGAAGTTGCCTTTAAAGAAAGATTAGTATAATTTTTTTTCGGGTTCAATCTAACAAATAAAACATTGTCTGTTAAATATGGTTTTGTCAGAATATTATCCCAAAGACCGCTCTCCATTTCTGTACTTGCACTAATTTCAACTTCGGGACCATGTTCTTCAGGTTTAAAATATTCATATCCGACATATAAAACACCAACAATTAATAATAAGATCAATATTTTTTTCATAAACACATTAACATGTTATATATATAAATATTTTCTCTATTAAAAGTATATATAAATCATTGAACTTACAAATACTGCTAAAAAATTATATAAACCATATGCTAGCGCCGCCTATCTCCTCCCGACGCGCCATCCTAATCGATGACAACAGCTCGCTGATGAGAAGGACTGCGCTGAAAACCCACCGCAGAGGACGCAAAGAGCACAAAGTAATCCACCCACTGTACGAACTCAAGTTCCGTATCCGTGTCATCCGTGTAATCTGTGTTCTATTCGTTTTTCACACTCTTATTCACATATTTTATGGAAATTCATGCAAAAATCAATCGATTTCTCAATCATGATAAACTCACTCTCAGAAAGCATTTATAAATTATCAAACATATATTACAGATGTGCATTTATGATATCCCGGAAAACAATCTCTGATATTGCCAGGAAAATCGCAGAGACCCTTAATCCTGAAAAGATAATCCTTTTTGGCTCTTACGCATGGGGAAAACCCGACAAAGACAGCGACCTTGACTTGTTTGTGATAATGGAATCCACAGAAAGGCCAATAAAGCGCGCCGCATCCATCAGGCGCGTATTAAAAGACGGATATGTTCCAATGGATATTCTTGTTCGCACGCCGGAAGAACTCAGGCACAGGGTCAATATCGGCGACCCTTTCATTAAAAAAATATTGAGAGACGGGCAGGTGATTTATGCGCGAGATAGTGCAGGAATGGGTTAAAAAAGGAGAGAGTGATTTTGTTGCAGCAAAGACTCTCGCGCCGCAAGAAGGACTTGAGAACCAGACCGGGTTCCACTGCCAGCAGGCTATTGAGAAATGGCTGAAAGCATATCTCATCAAACAGGGTGAAGAAATAAGAAAAATCCATGACCTGACCGCACTGGTCATTGAATGTGAAAAATACGATCCTGATTTTGAAGAACTTGAATCTCTTGTGGAAGGAATTACTGATTTTGCCGTAGAGTTCAGGTATCCGGGTGATAACGCCACGCCGGAAGATGTGAAGGATGCTCTCGATAAAACCGGCAAAGTCAAAGATTTTATTATGCAAAAAATTGAAGAAAGTTAAAAAACGGATGGGGATAATATTTCGTATCACGAACCCTCTAGACAAGATTAAAATAACGATTTTTATGATTTATTAACCTGAAAAAGTTAATAGTACATGCGTATTTACAAAAATAACATGCAATTAATGTGACAATGTCAAGTTAAAACAAGAAAATGAAAAACTTAAAGAATCTTTTTTTATTTGTATTAGTTTAGCTCAGACACAATTCCTATCTAGGAAATTCTTCAACTTTTTGAAACATGCATGAATATCATCAGACAATCTTTTTCCGCTTTCAGATGCATCAATGAAGTGATCGACCTCACTAAGTAGATGTGCCCAACATCGCTGAAGTTTGTCCATCCAGCTATGTGCCCGCCATCCATCGTCAATGTTTGCTCCGTTATGTCCTTCACAGAGAATTTCCTCAAGTACTTTAAAGGATGCAGGGGGAAAAGTCTATCTGTTCAGGTCTACTATTATCCCCGCATACCCCACAACTGCAGAAAAATCCCCTGTTGTATCGCCGCTCGTGCTGTATTTTAGCAGTGAGCCATGCTTTGCACCGAGGTTCTTCGAAGCAGAAAGCATTGCTGCAATTGGTCCGTACCCACAGACGCTTGCTTCCCGTTCATACAAACGACGGTAAAATTCCTTTACATCAAGAGCAAGTATTGGCTCGATAAAATAAGCATCATCTTCACGTGCTACTTTGTCGGGTTTGTAATGCGAGAAATCACTTGATGCGATTATGACGACTTTCCTGTTGACATTACGGATAGCCTCGCTTATTTCTTCACCCACTTCAAGCGCAGTCTCCTCGTCCTGCATACCCATGCAGATGGGAACGATACGAAAATTTCTGAACCTGTACTGCAGGAATGGAAGCTGAACCTCAAGTGAATGCTCGTACCTGTGAGCACTCTCATCAGTATCGATGATCCTTTTTGGAAGAGCTTTTATGAGATCAAGATCTGAGTTCACTTCACCAAGAGGAGTGCTCCAGGTTTCGGAAGAAACAGAAACCGGCGAACCATAACCCGTATGATTGGGTCCGATCAGAATATAAGTGTCCGCTTCAGGCAGGACAGAATAGACATGGGCTGCGGTAATTCCCGAATACATATATCCTGCATGGGGTACCACAGCGCCTAAAACATTTCTTTCTTTTGAGGTTATATTTGCAAAGCACCGGCTTATCTCTGATCTCAGGTCGTTTTTACCGCGCGGATAAAATTGTCCCGATACTGCCGGTGTTCTCATACTCGATTATAATTCAGCCTCGAAATCTGCCATTGTGTAATTGATTGTGTCGCCGCGTTCCTCAAGCGTCTTTTTCGCAAGAAGCCAGTATATCATGGCAAGCGCTTTTCTTCCCTTGTTGTTGGTGGGGATAACAAAGTCAACGTTTGTTGTTGCGTTATTTGTATCGCAAAGACCGATGACTGGTATACCTACGTTCACTGCTTCATTTACTGCCTGGACATCCCCCGACGGGTCTGTTACTACCAGGATGTCTGGTTCTACATAGATATGAAGTTTCGGGTTGGTAAGGGTGCCGGGAATGAACCTGCCTGTAATAGCCCTTGAACCTATAGCTTTTGCGAACATTTCAGAGGGATAGTGACCGTACTGCCTGGCAGATACTACTAATATCCTCTGCGGGTCGTATTTTGCAAGCATCTTTGCTGCAAGCCTTATTCTCTGGTCAGTTGCCTGTATATCAAGAACGTATAAACCATCTGTCCTCACACGGTAAACAAATCGCATCATTTCTTTTGTTTTTTGCTGAGTACCGATATGTATCCCGGCTGTGAGATATTCATCCTGGGGAATAATAGATTCGTAACCTGTATCCTGTTTCACGTCCTGTTTAAGATCGATCATTTCTTCCATTGTAATCACCTTTAATTAAGTTAATTTCTGCTGTTTTTCCAGCACTGTTCGTTTTACCGTAATCGGGATCACTCCCTTTTCCAGTTCAATGTATGCTATGTCTATTGGCTCTTTTTTATCGACATCAATCAGTACAGGAGCCCCCATAGAGATCTGGAGCGCCCTTGCGCCGATAATCCGTGCACGCTCATATCGCGTATACTTTGTTACTGTTACAGTCACCTAATCACCTCAAAAACTAGTACCGGCATATGTCCGTTAAATAAATCCGATTTTACTATATTCCCGTATTTAAATACGGGGTATTTTTTTCCCGGAGTCCCTCCGGGAATGGTTCATGTTCGTTCCTTTTTCCCCAGTAAATGGGGTTGCTGAGATTTGAACTCAGGTCACAGCGTCCCGAACGCTATAGGATGGACCAGGCTACCCTACAACCCCTCATCACTGGTACGGCGCAAGCAGGTCTACCAGCTCTACGTGAGCAAGCAGCATCCGCCTGCAGCAGTATCGGTCGATTCCGAGATCCGTAAGTACTTTGCCCGGGTCTTCTGACTGTATACGCTTTTTATACTCATCCCAAACGCTTGAGACAGCTTTCCCGCATGTAAAGCATCTTACCGGAATCATGTTTCACCTGTATGATTTCTGTCTTCTCTTCCTGGCGCCGGTTCCTCCGAATTTCTTGGGGAGTTTATAGCGTGTGTCATTGACGAGCAGACTTCTGTCATATTGTGCCAATGCGTCTCTCAAAGCTGTGTCGTTCGTCCATTCTACAAGACCTCTTGCGATAGCGGTGCGCACTGCGCCTGCCTGCCCGAAGATCCCGCCTCCGTGAACGTTGATGTCAATGTCCACACCTGGAATGACACTGGCTGCAAATTCAAGGGGCTCTGTCATCTTGAGCCGGACAAATTCAGGCTCCACTATCTCAATGGGTTTCTTGTTGACCCTTATGCGCCCTTTGCCTTCACTGATGGTTGCACGGGCGATCGCGGTCTTTCTTTTTCCTGATGAATTAACGATTTTCATATATAACACCTAAAATTTTGAACCTAACTTCTTGCTGAGTTCTCCAAGCACTGTATAGTTGGCTGTTGACAGGCGCGTGATACTTGCATCATCCAGCGTTCCTGCCTGTTCTTTGCTCAATTCCGGCGGGACCCCGATATGAACTTTGAGCCGGCTATACGCT
This sequence comes from Methanobacteriota archaeon, assembly GCA_963793805.1. GTDB lineage: Archaea > Halobacteriota > Methanosarcinia > Methanosarcinales > Methanoperedenaceae > Methanoperedens. The sequence goes on along the minus strand of CAWCBK010000018.1, from coordinate 23,691 downwards.
TCCCTTCCGGTAGTGGTCGTGTGAGGGATCATTCCCCGTATCGTTCTTGCGACTATCTGCTCAGGTCGCCTCGGGAAATTGGGCCGAATTCGCGCGAGCCTCTCTGTACATATTGCCTGTACCGATCGAATGTGGTATCTTTTCTTCCTGAGATGACGGCTTTTTCTGCATTGATGATATTGATCTCTTCGCCTTTCAATAACCGCTGGGCGACCAGGCTTGCCATTCTTCCGAGGATAAGATTACTTGCATCTATTACTGCCATGATTTCACCCCATTATTTTTACTCTTGCACCGTCGGGATTCCTGCTCATGAGTTCTTCGATGGTAAGGCAGGAGCCCCCTGCCGCGGTTATCTTGTCTTTTGCGCCTGCTGAAAATCCCAGCGCCGCCACTGTCAGTGTGTGGTTGATCTCGCCTGCTCCCAGGACTTTTCCGGGTACAAGGACAAGGTCTTTGTCATTTGTGTACCTGTTGAGCCTGCTCAGGTTGATTTCAGTGTACTGCCGCGTTGGGCGTGTAAGTCTGTGCGCAATGTCGCGCCAGAGAGGTGCTTCACTCTCGCGTGACTGCTTCTTAAGACCTGTTATAAGGTCTAATATATGTGGGTTTGTCTTGTAATTGTGTTTCATTCTGTGCCTCCGTAAGACCCATCCGGGTCCGACTCACGCATTATGCTGCGTTCGGTTGTTCAACCATGCGCCGCAGGGGATGCCTGCTACGGTATTAAGAATCATAAAAAGATGATTCAGTTGAGACCCATAATATGTTTCTTATTACATAAAGGTAACGCAGCCAAATACATCAAATCGCGCCGAAGCCATATCCCATCAACCTTACTGATGAACGGATCACACCCGTCTTCTCCACGTTCCGGATATCGAAGAATGCGGCAATATCCATCCGTTATATTTCAGTTTTGAATTTGATTTTATCGGGGGGTTCGGGACGCCGATCAATACTTCCTCTATCCTGGTCTCAAAATCATCGCCAAGCTGCAATTCAAAAGTGACGCCTTTTGTATAAGATATGAATTCATAAGTCCAGAGGTCGTAATCAGAAACGATTCCCTTTATTGCGAAACACAGGTCTATGAACTCACCCGGAGGTATTCTTACATTGAAATATAAATTAAGCTTAAGGACTTTATTCGCATCGCTCTGGCTCAGTATTTCATAAACCGCATACAATTCAGGTTTAAATTCCTTCGCTTCACTGCCATAGCTTTTCGGCCTGCAATTTTCAATATCAAAATCATTTAGCGATAAAAATACAGGGGCAAGGGGCAAAAGGTTCTTATTGCACATGAAACCGCTTATCTCAAAAGAAGTGGAAAATTTGAATTCTATGTCAAAATATTTCTTGATATGCTTCATTATTTCATCTTCAGTGTCGGCTGATATATCCGGGATAGGCGTGTCAAAGAAAGCTACCAGCCCATCCCTATTTATGAGTTTCACATTCCCTCCCTCTCGCGCTTCGTTCATCGCCCTGTAATCATATATCCTGTTAAGGATTATCTTATCTTTTTCCCCTTCTACTTCCCCTTCTTTTTTCAGGATTATCGAAGCATTTGACCTGTGGGGCTCATCTGTCAGTTCAAGTAATCCATGTTTTTTATACAGGTCGTATATCTCATCGTCTATGTGTTCATATTTGTTCAGGTTCTTGATACCCCTGAATATGAATTCTATCAATTCGTTCCTTGTGAAATGCCTGTCTATTATTTCATCTATAATGGATCTGGAAACGTCCTTAACTGTATGCGCCAGTGAATGCTCTTCAAGCACAAAAACAACAAAACCTGACAGGATGAAAGCTTCCCCGACCTTGCCGAAAAGCTCTATGGTTATACTTAACACATGCCAGATACCCGTTGGCACTTCAACAGGGACCATTTCCCTGGCAAGCAGCGAGATTAGCAGGAAAATGACACCTGTAAGTCCGATCTTGACAGCAAGGCTCCTTCGTTTCTCGTACAGGTCTTTGAATATTGAATGTTTTCTTTTTCCAGGCATGAAGAGGACTGTTGAGTAAGGGAATATATATTATTTTGGTTCGCTGATTGTCGATTTCAATATATGGTTATCATGAATGAATTTCATCATATTTTAAAAAAATTTTCTAATTTCCATCATATCTATATAAACAAAAATCGATAATGTAGTATCATGCCTCCGGAGATTTCCTGCGCTCAAGAGATAATAGATTCAATGGGATTAGATACTGGCATGAAAGCTTCCATGAACAAAGCTTTTGCGCTCAGGCTCCCAGGCAATAACATCCATTTTTTCAACCATCCTTTCACACCGATATCACTGACAGGAACGCACTGCTCACTTCAATGCAAACACTGCGACTCCCATTATCTCAAACACATGCTTGACGGCTCAGCAGGCAAATTATACTCAGAGGCAAATCATCTGGCAAACACCGGCGCAAAAGGCATCCTTTTAAGCGGCGGAAGCGCGCCTGACGGCAGCGTTCCCACCTATGAACAGGCAGACGTTATCCGGAAGATAAAGCGCGATATGAACCTCAAAATAAGCGCACATACAGGCATTGTTAACCGCATGCAGGCACAGGTTCTCGCTCAATATCTTGACATGGCGCTCGTGGACGTCATTGGAGATGACGACACCATACACGACATACTTGGGCTTGATGCATGCGCACAGGATTATGAAAACTCCTTAGAAGAACTCACTGCTGCAGGCATCCCCATTGCACCACATATTATAGTGGGACTTCATAATGGTGAATTGAAAGGGGAATTCAAAGCTCTTGAAATGGTAAAAAAATTTAACCCTGAAGTAGTTGTCATAGTGGTGTTCATCCCCACAAAAGGAACAGCACTTGAGGGAACCGCGCCCCCGAAACTCGAAGATGTGGTAAAAGTGATAACTACCGCGCGCGAAATGTTCGATGCGCCCCTGTCATTAAGCTGTGTGCGTCCGGGCGGCAGGTACCGTTCCATGCTTGACAGGTATGCTATCCTGAGCGGCATAGACAGGATAGCTGTGCCTTCTAGGAGCGCATACACGACTGCCGGGGAACTTGGATTGGATATAGTTGAGATCCCTGAAATGTGCTGTTCGTATGGTGTAAATCTATGAAAAAGATAGCAAGCCACGGTGAAATTGATATTTTCGCGCCGGATGATTCGGGATTTTCATTTCTTAAAAGCCCGTATGCAGCACACAAAACACATAGCGCGGTAGATATCTATTACGGGGATTTTGGAAGCGAGGCACTTTCACCGGTTGATGGGAAAGTGATCGATGTACAGAGCTTTGATACGCCCACGCCCTTCAAGAACAGGGATTTTACAGAATATGTCATAGCCATACGCCAGAATGAGCATGTTATCAAGATACTGCACGTAAAACCCGATGTCTCACCCGGCGATGCGGTTTCAAAAGGTGAAAGAATCGGGACGTTCATACACAACGGTTATTTCATTTTCTGGAATGACCCGGTGATGCATGTTGAAGTAAGAAAGCCCGGGGATTACCTTCGCGCATCGAACACCATGCGGCTTACCCCGAACATAGAATGGGGCAGGCTTCCTGAAAGCAAAACTATTGATATTGAATGCCGGGTTGAAGAAATAAATAAGAGATATGCACTCCTCAGCGCCCCCTTCCAGGCATGCGGCGATATCATGGGATTTGCGATGGACTGTGGGTTCCTTGACGGATATATTCCCTGTTCAGACGACGGTTTTTTTGGGATTGTCAAACCCGACGGATTCTTCCACCCATCGGCATCGCTTGAAGTTATAAAAGATAATTCCAAAATAAATTGCAGCGGCATCGCCTTTCGCCTCTCGTTCATAGAGCCGAAAATAAAACTTATCCCCCTGAAATATGGGGACAGGCTTTTTGAATCTGGCGAAAAGGTCAGTATCAGACTTGAAGTTCGGTGACTTTCCGAAGCCTCTCCCTTAAAACATCAGCGGCGCTGCTCAGATCAGTATCATACAGGTCTTTGATCTTTGAATTGTACAAAAAAGCATATATCTGCTTCAATTTCGTTTCTTTCCTGTCCTTTATTATCGGGTTTTCCGGCGCAAGAAGAAGAAGGAAATCATGCGGGTGGTTAAGTATGAAGGTCCTCAAGTCCTGTGCGGTCTTCATCTCAGGCAAAACCCGCAGCATCCATATTATGGGAGGACCCCTGGTCTTTCGGTGCTTCGGACCGTCGTGTATGTATAAGCCGAACCTGAACTCCTCTTTTTTCAGGATGGCTGTCAGGGTCATGGCTCCAGCGCCGCTGCATACTTCAACCTTTTCGCTCAGGACCGTGTAGCCCATCCCGCCCAGTTCAGTTCCTGCAAATTGCAGAAGCGAGAGCTCGTATTCATCGTCAGGGATGCCCCAGTAATCGCTCATGATATCAAGCAGGGATAGATGGATATTTATAGGTATCTTAAAGTAAAAACTCTATTTTCTCCCCAGTTCCGCACTTATTACTCTCATCATCCCGTGCTCCCCCTTCCACACCATCTCAGTTTCGATCAGGTTGATCCTCTTTTTATAATACGGCGCATCAAGCACAAGCGTTTCATACTCGCCGCCTTCCCCTGCGATATGCACCCTGTACTTCCTGTTAAGCGCCAGCAGATCTTCGATCAGTTTTTCATCAAAGCGCCGCCCAAGCCATGATCTGTCCATCCCTCCTGCTGCGACCTTGACCATCCTGATATCCATTAATCCTGCCATCTCGCGAAGAAGAGATTCAGGCTCATTGTGCCAAAGCGGCGCATACATCGAAAGTCCGAGTTCATCGCATATCCGCTTCACGCGCGATGCCTGGTATTCGGATGCTATGGCTCCAACGGCGACGCCATCAACTTTCACACGACCGAGTGCTTCCTTAAGGTCATCAAGTTCCTTTTCCTTTTCACCGGATGAAAGAACAGAAGTCAGGGGTATCCCGCAAGCCACTGAAATAAGACTCGTAAGATGGATGTTCGCAGAATGGAACATATAAGAGTCCTCATTCTCAGGCACTATTGTTACCAGGTCTGTTACTATATGACCTTCCTTAAGCGCCCTGTATATTGCAAAAGAAGAGTCCTTGCCGCCCGAGATTAACGCAGCAAGTTTCATTCTTCGTAATCTGATCTTTTCTTCTTTTCTTTCTTCTCTTTCACGCCCTCGAACTCCTCAACGTCCACAACGTCAAGCGGGGCGCTCTTCAAGGGCTTTCCTATGGTAGACTTGGCAATTCTTGCGGCATGTTCCTCGCTTTCGGCATCGTATACCTTCATCTCAAGGAGGATTCCCACAAGAGCAGTCCCTGCTGCCATAAAAACACTGTCAAACGCCTCGCTGCATGCGGGGCAGGTGGTTGCGCCTACTTCTATCTCTACGAAATTCAGGTCCGGGTTGAGCAGCTTTCCCACTTCAGATATCGCTATGTTCATCGCGTCCTCGACGCTATCCACATTTTTCACAAGCCATGCGGTTTCCAGTGTAACTCTATAATTTGTCATTTTATTCCTCTTTTAGATCGTAAACAGGTTCTCATCACTTACTTTGAACACGCCAAGTTTCACACCTGCATCAAGCCAGGCGTGCCCGTAGCTGAAACATGCAAGTGCGTTCACTTTATCCCCCTGTTCAAGAAAAAACCTGCCGTCATCATAATATGCTTTTGCCATAGTTGAAAAATCTTCCGCGACTTTCCTCAAATGAGACTTCTCCTGCGCTGTAACCTCAAATGCCGATAATGCCCTCCGTAAGAGGGTCTCATATCTATTTACTTTCTCATCAAGAACAGCAGGTTTAGTCATCTGGATGTATAATACCGGCACAGATATGTAAATGTTTGTAAGATTAATAGAAAAGGTAGAGGATTACAAGATTGTTTGGATAGGATAGGAAGTGAATCTTATAAATATTATTTATCCTCTACAAGTGTAGACAACGTTCCCCTATATAATAGGATTTTCCCAGATTTATACCCAAATTTGCTCCAAATCATGCAGTCACTTCAAATATTACTGCCCCTCAAAAGGGTTACCTACACTTGAAAACAACGCAATTATCCGGAGGCGTCCGGTCATACTCTCATCCACTTTTGCCCCCCAGATGACGCGTTTTGTGTCAGGCACATGCTTACTCATAAATTCCCCGATCTCTGCTACTTCATCAAGTGTCATATCTCCCCCGCCTATAATATTTATAAGCACACCGTAAGGAGATGATATCTTTGGCGTGTCAAGAAGAGGCGTTGCAACTGCACGTTTCACAGCTTTCTCAACCCGACCCGTCCCTTCGGATTCACCTATCCCGAATGAGGATATACCCTTATTTTCAAGCACTGCTTTCAGGTCTGCAAAATCAAGGTTCATCAGGCTCGGTTCCGTGATGGTCTCCGTGATACTCTTGACAAGTGCCCCGATAAGAGAATTCGCAACTGCAAAAGCGGTCTTCAGGGGAAGTTTTCCAGCAAATTTGCGAAGTCTTGTATTATCGATCAATACAATGGAATCACAAGTCGCTTCCATGGCGCGGATAGCCTCTATCGCATTCTGGCGCCGCATCGATTCGATCTCAAATGGCAGGGTCAGGCATGCTATTGTAACTGCTCCCTGTGCATGGGCTATCTCAGCGACCACGGGAGCGGAACCCGTGCCTGTCCCCCCGCCAAGACCTGCAACGATGAAGACTATATTGCTTCCTTTAATTTCTTTTTTTATCTCCTCTGAACTCTCTGTAGCGCACTGCATCCCTATTTCGGGAAAACCGCCGCAGCCCTTGCCGCGGCAGGTCTCCTTCCCCAGGAGCATGAGTTTGTCCGCTCTTTGCAGTACAAGATGGTTAATATCGGTGTTGGCTCCTATGATTTTGGCGCCGCCTACTCCCTTTTCTGATAGATAGGTCGTAATATTGCAGCCGGCTCCTCCAAGCCCGATGATAGACACAGTGGGTCTTGAAGCTTCAAGCACTTCGGTAAATTTTTCCATAAACAGAGATTAATAGATTCTTATGGATATAAAAATATTGCTAACCTTTATCGGAATAGTATTGGTCTATGTGGCAGCTACTGGAATGGTACAGGGAACTGTCATGTACATAGTCGGGCTTTTCGGTCTGATAATGCTGGCAACTGCAGTGCTTTCGTACTGTCCTCTTTATGTTCCCTCAAAAATTAACACAACTGAAAAACCAAAGTAGATTTTCCTTTTTTTTCCTGTACCTAATAATTTATATCCCTGTCTAATTATTCAGGACGCATGCGCATCGGAGTCATCGCGATACAGGGTAATGTCGAGGAGCATGTGAGTGCTCTCAAAAGAGCCCTTGAAAAGGTGGGTCAAGAAGCCGAAGTCATTAAGATAAAGCATAAAGGACTGGTACATACATGTGATGCGCTGATCCTTCCAGGCGGTGAAAGCACCACTCTTGGAAGATTGATGGAAAAAGAAGGCATATCAGGTGAGATCAAAAATGCCGCAAAGGCGGGAATTCCGATAATGGGGACATGCGCCGGGCTCGTCCTGCTGGCAAAAAAAGGGGATGAGCAGGTAAAAAAGACGGGGCAGTCACTTCTTTCACTTATGGATATCGTTATCAACAGGAACGTCTTCGGACGCCAGAAAGAATCGTTTGAATGCCAGGTTGATTTCAAAGGTCTTGATTCGCCTTTTAATGCTGTGTTCATCCGGGCGCCCGGCATCACAGGTTTCGGGAAAAATGTGGAAGTGCTCTCAGAGTACAATGGCATAATTATTGCTGCAAGACAAAAAAATTTGCTTGCCCTTGCATTCCACCCGGAATTGACTGATGACCCCCGGATACATCATTATTTCTTGAAAATGATATGAATATGATAGGATAGAATGATTATTCTATCCTTCTTTCGATTTTTTTAAGCTTTTTCTGGTATGAGTTCCGCAGTTCCTCATATTCTTCATCTATCAGGTCACCTGAAGCATAATCTTTCTCAAGTTTTTCGAGCTTTGAAAGCAATTCATTCTTTTCGGTCTCAAGTTCATCTTTTGACTTTCCCAATAGGTCTTTGTCCTCATGGGTGGAATATTCTTCCTCTATTTCTTCAGGCTCTTCTTCAGCGTCATCCTGATCAGCTTCGTCTTTAGAACCTTCTTCATAGGTTTCCTGTTCTTCTTCGCCCTCTGGTTCTCTCTTCAGGGAATTTTTTATTCTCTCTTCGATCTCCTGGAGCTTTGTACTCTTTTTCCTGATAACCGGATATGCAAGAACAATTACGATCAGGATGCCGAAGATCAGATACGGCGCGATCTGCGAAAGGCCTAATGCAGATGAAAACTCAATATCGATCTCCTTGAATTGGGGTGCATCGAAGGTGTATAGAACGCTATTATCCTCATCCGTTGGTCTGCCTGATGATTGAAGGTTGTTTCCTTTTTCATCCTTTATAATTACGCTTTCATCTTTACCTTTAGTTACTTTGACGACGACATTTGAAGGAACTTTGGTGATCAATGTAGGAAATATGAACTTTTTCGTATAATGTCTTGACTTACTGATCGATCCTTCGGCTTGCGCAGGAACTACATATTCCAGCGTATACATCGGAAAAGGTTGATTATTTATTTTAATTAGATCCTGCCAGCTTATAATATTCCCATTCTGGATTGCATTTATAGGCACGACGCTCCCGTCCATTACCATTGGTGCTCTTCCAACTTTGACCGCTTCGCTTCCATCAGGCACCCATGTCCTGAGAGTTCCCTGGAAATTCATATCCCCGATATTCTTAAAGACAATGGTTTCACGCACATATATCCTGTTTTGATCTTCGAATCTGGCTGCATCCACCTCGATCAGGTGCTGAATTAACATGATGTTCAGGTCGGATTCTGTTATATTAGCCGGGTCAAGGTTTTCCGGCTCGTTTTGGGTTATGTTTCCCATATTTACCCCGGAATTGTTACCTCCCATTCCGGCGTATCCAAAAACGGGGTTGGTCAATAGGGCTATCACCAAAACTATTATTATGAATGTGTTAATTTTTTTCATGGCTTCACGCATGTTAATATACTATTTGGGTAGATATATTTTGTTGTTAATAGACGATAATATCTATATCCTTTAAACGACCTTAAGACGAATCATGATAAAGCAAGAGGCGCTCTATTCAGGCAAAGCAAAGACCGTCTACAGGACAGATGACCCGGAAAAACTGATAATGGAGTTCAGGAACAGCCTGACTGCTTTTGACGGCAAGAAAAAGAGCGAAGCACAGGGAAAAGGATACTATAACGCGCAGATATCGCAAACTCTCTTTAAGCTCCTTGAGGAAAAAGGCATTAAAACGCATTTTGACCACATGCTATCTGACACGGAGATGGTGGTGGACGCTGTGAAAATAGTTCTTATAGAGGTCATTGTAAGAAATATCGCAGCAGGTTCTATCACAAAGAAATACCCGTTCAAAACAGGTGATAAACTTGACCCTCCGATCATTATTTTCGATTACAAGAGCGACGAGTTCGGCGACCCGATGATAAATGATGATATGGCGCTTGCCATGGGACTTGCAACAAAAGCCGAACTGGCAAAGATACGAAAAGACGCTCTCAAGATAAATTCCATACTTATTGAATACCTCTCCGCCAGGGATATTCTTCTTCCCGACTTCAAGCTTGAGTTCGGGCGCCGCAATGGAAAGATAGTTCTTGCTGATGAAATATCCTGTGACACATGCCGGTTCTGGGACAGGACGACAGGGGAATCACTTGATAAGGACGTGTTCAGGTTCGATAAGGGCGACCTTGTTGCAGCATACAGGGAAGTGGCGAAAAGGATAGTGCCGGGGATAAAATCATAATAATGTTCAGAACTCCAGGTCGCTAATGGATGTAAGTATAGTTTTTAATCCGAGCAGGTCGACAAGCAGGATGCTTGCTCTTACGAGCACGATGAAAGCTATTGCAGGTTCGGCTGGGATCGCGAACAGGGAAAAAACAAGGATAGCCCCGCCTTCCAGAAACCCGAAACCAGCGAGAGATACAGGTATGAACATCAGTATGGTCAGGAGCGGGTGCAGCAGGAAGAAATCAAAATATGTCAGTTCCAGTCCAAGGGCTTTTCCCAGAAAATACCAGTGCAGCGCCGCGAAGATCCATCCGGTCATTGTAAATACCAGGATCGCGTTCATGTTCTCCTTTATCCCGAGATTCTTTTCTTTAAAGGAAGACAGATTCGCGGCATAATTCTTAAAGAACGGCAACCTTCCTAGGAATTTTGTAGTAATTTTTTCGTCCCTGAAAGCTATTATCAGCATTAAAATGCCTACAACAAGGAGTATCGCAGCGCCTGCTGCTGCTGAGACCAGAAGGTCATTGCTGATGCCGGGAAGCGTGGAAATATAAATGATGGCAGCCATAGCGCCCCCAACTTTAAGGATGAACTCTATCCCCTGCGGTGCAAAAATGCATGCCATGCCGTCAGTTATCAGACTTCCGGCATTTTTTTTCAATAGTGATGGTGTTAAAAAGTATCCGCTCCGTCCGGGTGTGATGTCGCCAACCATCATTCCTCCCATATGTGAAAAAAAAACTGTCGTGAATTTGAACCTGTATCCTATCCTGGTAAGAAGATACTTTAAACGCGATGCAAGGATAATATTCAAAAGAACATAAGAAAGGCAGGCAAGAAGGAAATATGCCGGATTCGTTCTTTTGAGGGCAGAAGCAACATTGCCAAGATTGAGTCTGTCTTAAAATGAAAAAGATAATAACGATACCGATAATTATCTGAATAAAAATATTTGATTTTTTCATTTGGAGGCTGTAATAATCTTCAAAGGTTAAATGCTTTACACCTCATTATTTTGATGAATAAGACTATCTTCTGACCTGCGCTATCAGGATGATAGTATCATACGAGAAAGCAAGCCTTCCGTTTTCGAGCTTTACCCACAGGCCTGTCCTGTCGCCATCCATGCTTTCTAACATCAGCCTTTCGATCATTTCTGTCTGCTTCTTATCACTTCCTGCCCGCGTCATCCACTCCTCAAAATCCTGCGGTATCTCCCAGTGAGTTATTTCTGTGATGTCTGCTCCCAGTGTATTGAACATTTCTTCGATCTCACTGAGTGAGTATATCCTGACATGCGAGGGGTCGCGCATCTTCTCGATTCTGTTGTGGAAATGGCTCTTTACTACATCTTCTGAAGAAACTCCGTCAACAAGTACAAGTTTGTCCCTGCATACGCGATTCATTTCAAGAAGGGCTTTATCCGGGTTCGGGAAATGATGGAAAGCGAACCTGCATGAGACGATGTCGAAGCTCTCATCCGGGAACGGGAGCGATTCCACATCAGAAAGAAGGAATCCTGTATTTTTAAGTCCCAGGGACATCTCCTTTTCACGGGCTTTCAAAAGCATATTGCGCGTCAGGTCGCAGCCCATTACAATATCAGCTTTTTTTGCGAACTCAAGCGCAAGGAATCCTGCTCCCGTGGCTATGTCAAGCACACGGTGGTGCTTTTCAACGCCGCTTCTTTTCACCACTTCGGATAGATGGACAACGTCAACGAATATGTTGCCTTTTGCGTACGCCTCTGCCTGTTTTCCGAATTGCCTTTTTGCGTTTTCTTTGATACCCATTCAGGGGAGAAGAATCTGATTGACGATATATAGGTTTTGCTGAACTCTATAAAAGTTTTCCACAGGAATAATTTAAATACTATAAAACAGGAATGACTATTCCTCTATGAGAGAATAAAATGAACCATTCAGAAGTTTTCGCCCTCAGGAAAGCATTCAATTCCGTAAAGGAAAGGCAATTGCAAAACCCGCCCCGGGATTTTGCAGAACGGAAAAAGAGACTTGCTGCTTCAAGGGAGCTGGGTGTGGGAAACGAGGAGCTTCTTGCCAGGGCTGTAGCAAATCTCAGGAAAAACGGGATGAAAGTCCACCATGCAAAAGACGGGTTCGAAGCGGTCAATATGATCATGGATGAACTCGGCGGGGAAAAGCTTGTAGTAAAATCCAAATCAAACGTCACAAAAGAGATAGAAATAACAAAGGCGCTTGAGAAAAAAGGAATGACTGTTGTCGAGACAGATATCGGCGACCGTATTTTGCAGATACTGAAGGTGAATCCTTCCCATCCCACAGGTCCTGTGACGCATCTTGCGGCAAAAGAGATAGCAAAAGGCTTGACAGAACACTATAAAACAGCGATCAAAGATGACCCGGAAGATATTGTAAGGGTAGTCAGGGAAGATGTAATATCAAACATGAACATGGCAAAAGTGGGGATCACGGGAGCGAATGCAATAACTGCTGAGGAAGGTTCTATTGTCATAACTCACAACGAGGGCAATGTCTATGAGGTTATGCGGAAGGAGAAACACATAGTTGTGACCTCGATCGATAAGATATATCCTGATATCGAATCAGCCATGAACATGCTGAAAATACTGAGCTTCAATGCCACAGGGGCGATAATCCCTTCTTTTGTTGAGGTCATAAGCGGGGTTAGCAAGACCGCAGACGTAGAAAAGAAGTTCATAAAAGGAGTCCACACCCCTTCAGAAATAACCGTCATACTGGTGGATAACAGGAGGAGCGAGCTTGCAAAGAACGGGGCAAAAGAAATCCTTTACTGCGTGGGGTGCGGGAACTGCCTTCTCCACTGCCCCATGTACAACACGATAGGCAATGAGTTCGCGCGGGGCAGCCACCTTGGTGGAAAAGGTATCGCTTATTATTCCCTTTACAGCAATGAGAAGGATGAGAAGCTCAAGTATTGTCTCACCTGCGGAAAGTGCAGGGAGAACTGTCCCCTGGGACTGGATATACCTGACATGATCAAAAGAATAAGGAGTACGGGATTGTCTTCAGATGTATATTATTTCTTAAAGTCGCATGCGTTGTGGATGTATTACCAGAGTATGCTGAGACTGGGGATAGAAGATGATAGAAGATGATAGAAGATAATAGATAAAATAAGTAGTGGGAAATATTCGATGGGGACAGCCAAAGTGGCAAAGAAGGAAGAAAGCATGGGATTAATATATTTCATACTGTGGATAGTATTTTCCCCTGTTTCAATAATACTTACCCAGATAGAACTCAATAAGCTGGCTACTCCATAGTATTTTTTTTCCATTTTTTGGGCCAATTATTTTTTACTTTTGTGATAAAGAGGAATACTTTCATCAATCCCCGCGTCCCGCATCCAGCATCCTGTCAAGCGCCTGTTTTGCCTTTTTCCTGATATCCTCAGGGACTTTTATGACATGCTCATTTTTTTCAAGTGCCCGAATAATACTCCCCAATGTGTTCATCTTCATGTTGGGGCAGACGGCATATTCTGTTGCAGGATAGAATTTCTTTTGCGGGTTCTCTTTCCTTAGCCTGTGCAAAAGTCCGAGTTCCGTGCCTATGATAAATTCCCGGGCATCCGACTGCGCCGCGTATTTCAGCATTCCTGCCGTGCTAAGCACCATATCGGCAAGCTCTACCACATCTGGTCTGCATTCGGGATGGACAAGCACCTGTGCGTCGGGATGTTCTTCCTTTCCAAGCAGGATATCGCCCGGGAGGATCAGGTGATGTGTAGGGCAGTAACCGTTCCAGGGGATTATCTTCTTTTTTGTATTAGCAGCGACATACAGGGCAAGGTTCCTGTCAGGAACAAATATTATTTCCTGCTCGTCAAGTGAGTTCACAACCTTTACTGCGTTCGCTGAGGTGCAGCAGATATCGCTTCGGGCTTTCACGGCTGCCGATGTGTTAACGTAGCAGACCACAGCAGCCTCAGGATGTTTTTGTTTTTCAAGCTTAAGGGCTTCAGGGGTTATCATGGATGCCATCGGGCACTGCGCTGAAAGTTCAGGCATGAGAACGGTCTTTTCCGGGTTGAGCACAGCCGCGCTCTCAGCCATGAAATCCACGCCGCAAAATACGATAACATCAGCGCCGCTTGCCACAGCTTTCTGTGAGAGGCCGAAAGAATCGCCCACGAAATCCGCTACATCCTGAACATCGGCGCGCTGGTAATTGTGAGCGAGGATAATTGCGTTACGCTTTTTCTTGAGTTGTTTTATCTTTTCGAATTCGTCCATATTTTTGGTTTAAACATCATTCGATTGCTTAAATTGTTTTCTTCTTTCAACATTAAATAAATTTCTGCCTAAACACCCTTTAGCGCACTCTCAAATATCTCAAGACCCTTATCTATCTCAGTCCTTGAAATAATAAGCGGAGGCACGAACCTGATAACTGAATCGCCCGCAGGGAGCAATATCAATCCCCCATCAAGAGCCTTCCTGACAACCTGCTCGCGCTTTTGAGCCGCTGGTTCTTTATTCTCTTCAACAAGCTCGACACCTATCATAAGACCTATCCCCCTCACATCCCCTATCAGGGGATATTCATCCTTCATTTCGTTCAGGCGCTTCATAATATAATTCCCCTTCTCGGCGGCCCTCTGGCCAAGCTTGCGGGTCTCCATGAACTCAAGCGTGGCAAGCCCGCCTGCAGCAGCAAGCAGGTTCCCGCCAAAGGTGTTTGCATGGGCTCCAGGCTCCCAGCTCATTATCCTGTCGCTGGACAGCGTTGCGCCAAGAGGTATCCCGCCGCCTATGGATTTTGACATGCACACGATATCTGCTCTCACTCCAAAGTTCTCCATAGCCATGAACTTTCCAGTGCGGAAGCCGCCGCTCTGTATCTCATCTGCGATAAGGAGCACACCATTATCATCGCATATCCTTCTAAGTTCTTTATGGAATTCCACAGGCGGAACGACGAACCCGCCTTCTCCCTGTATTGGTTCAACCGCGATAGCTGCGGTATCTTCCGGCGAGAGTTCTCTTTTGAATATTGTCCGTTCGATCTCCTCCACGCAAGCTATCCCGCATCCGGGATACTCAAGGCTGAAAGGGCAGCGGTAGCAGTATGCATAATGCGAGTGCACGACCCGCAGAGATGGGAAATGCTCCTTATGCCGCCGCTTTGAACCTGAAAGCGAGAGCGCGCCAAGCGTCCTTCCGTGGAACGCGCGGTAGAATGCGATCATGTTGCTCCTATTTGTGTACCAGAAAGCAAGCTTCATGGCTGCCTCCACAGCCTCGGCCCCTGAGTTTGAGAGGAAGACCTTATCATATCCTGTCATCCCGCAGAGTTTCTCTGCAAGTTTTACCGGGATCTCTGCATAAAAGTCAGAGAAGCCGCAATGCACCATCTTTTCAAGCTGGGAGCATACCGCCCGTTTGACCGCTTTGCAGTGGTATCCTATATTCATCACAGCAACGCTAGCTGCAAAATCGATGTAGCTGTTGCCCTCTACATCATATATCGTCGAGCCCTGCGCATGGTCAACGACAAGATCATAAGGCCGCGTGAGCGAGCCTACCACCTTATTATCCCGTTTTATTATTTCCTGTGATATATTTGTTATTTTTCTCATATCCAATTCACTTCTAATGTCCACATCGCATCTATTATCTATTCCACATCTATCTGCGCCTTCTGGAGCTTTCCGCTGTAATCAAAATAAACCGTCTTTATCTCAGAGAACTCTTCTATTGCTGTAGTGCCAGCCTCCCGCGTGCCATTCCCCGTTGACTTAGTTCCGCCGAAAGGCAGGTGTATCTCAGCGCCTATTGTGGGCGCGTTGATGTATGTTATTCCTGTATCGAGCTTTTCAATTGCCCTGAACGCATTTTTTATATTCTCCGTATATATCGATGACGAAAGCCCGTACACCACAGAATTCGCGATATCGATAGCCTCATCAAAACTTCCTGTGCTTATTATGGAAAGAACAGGACCGAATATCTCCTCCTGCGCTATTCGCATATCAGAAGATACGTCAGTAAATATCGTGGGCTCAAAGAAGTATCCGGGCAGCGGTTTGACGGACTTCCCGCCCAGCGCCAGCTTTGCGCCTTCAGTTTTCCCGATATCAACATATTTTGCGACCTTTTGAAGCTGAGAATTATTGATCACAGGGCCCACATCGGTAGTTTCATCAAGACCATTTCCGAGCTTCAGTTTTTTTGTTCTCTCGATGAGCCTCTTCTGGAAGACGGGCAGTATTTTTTCATGCACGATGACACGGCTTGCGGCCGTGCACCGCTGCCCTGTAGTCCCGAAGGCGCCCCAGAGCACACCGTCTATTGCCAGTTCAAGATCCGCATCATCCATCACTATTATGGGATTCTTCCCCCCAAGTTCAAGTGTGACCCTTTTCATATCCTTTCCGGCCTCGCTCATTATCCATTTGCCTGTCTGTACAGACCCTGTGAAAGATACCGCCCTGATATTCTTATTATGTACGATCGCACTCCAACTGTGCTTCCCTCACCCATCACAAGGTTCAGGACGCCCCCGGGCAGCCCTGCTTCAGTGAGTATCTTTACTAGCTCGATAGAGAGAAGCGGCGTATCGCTTGCAGGTTTGAACACAATAGTATTTCCGCATATGAGCGCAGGCATAATTTTCCATGCAGGGATCGCGATGGGAAAATTCCAGGGCGTTATAAGTCCGACTACGCCTATTGGTCTTCGTATCGTCATGCAGAATTTATCAGGAAGTTCCGAAGGTGTGGTCTCGCCGAGCAGCCGTCTGCCTTCGCCCGCTGCATACCATGTCATATCTATGGCTTCCTGCACATCCCCGCGCGCTTCCTTGATGACCTTTCCCATCTCCTGTGTCATGAGGCGCGCAAGTTCCTCCTTGCGTTCCTCAAGCATCCGCGCTGCCCTGAAAAGTATCTTCCCCCTAAGGGGAGCAGGCGTGCTGCTCCATGAGTCAAATGCAACTTCTGCGCTCTCAACTGCGAGGGAAACATCATCGATAGATGCTTTCTGGAGTTTTGCAATCGTTTGAAGGGTGGCAGGGTTGATATCTGAGAACGTCTCGCCAGTTCCTGAATCTACCCATTCGCCGTTTATGAAAAGTTTGTATTCCTGCAAGACACTTCACCCTAATATTTAGTTGGCAGGGATTCTATTTGAAGGTTCTTATGTCAATATTCCCTGCGTTTCGGCTCGTACATGGTGATATTTACAGGCTTATAATATATCCCCGGTCCCTCCGGCGTGTATGTAACAAGCGTATGCTTTAACCAGTTCGCATCATCCCTCTCCTTGTAGTCGAGACGATAATGAGAACCCCTGCTTTCTCTGCGATTCAGGGCGCCTATACATATAGATTCAGCGATATCCAGCATACCCTCAAGTTCGATCGCGTTCACGAGTTCCTGGTTGAAAACAGCTCCTTTGTTCCTGACATGCACATTCTTATACCGCATTTTCAATTCTTTGATACTGGTAAGCGCAGCTGTTAATTTCTGTTCATCCCGGAATATTCCCACATTTTCATCCATTGTTGCTTTAAGCTCATCACGTATTTTGAAGAACGCTTCGCCTTCATTCCTGTCAAGCAGGGCTGAAATTCGTTTTGAATCCTCTTGCATTAATCTCTCAAGTGTTCCCTCCATATCAAAGTTCGATGTTTTCGCGTATTTCATTGCATTTTCTCCCGCGATCTTTCCGAACACTATGGTCTCAAGCAGGGAATTCCCGCCAAGCCTGTTGGAGCCGTGAACGCTGATACATGAACATTCGCCGCATGCGAATAATCCTGATATCGAAGTCTCACAGTTCTTATTTGAAGCTATTCCGCCCATGGAATAATGCTGCCCGGGCTGCACAGGTATCGGCTCCCTGATCGGGTCAATATTCGCAAAATCCATAGCGATCTGCCTGATACCTGGCAATCGTTCCTTGATCTTTTTAGCGCCAAGATGCGTGAGGTCAAGATGCACGTAACCACCTTCAAATCCTCTTCCTTCGTTTATCTCAGTCTGGATCGCGCGCGCCACAATGTCGCGCGGCGCAAGGTCAAGCAAATGCGGGGAATAACGTTCCATGAAGCGCTCACCATTCTTATTTGTGAGAAAACCTCCTTCTCCCCGTGCACCTTCTGTGATAAGGATGTTCGTCCCGTATAAGGTGGTCGGATGGAACTGCACAAATTCCATATCCTCTAGAGCCGCGCCGCCCCTGTATGCAACAGCGCACCCGTATCCTGTGTTTATTATCGAGTTCGTTGAACGTTCGTATATCCTTCCATATCCTCCTGTAGCGAAAATAACCGCTCTGGCAAGAAATCCTTCTATTTGCCCGTTCGCGATATTATATCCAATAACACCCGAACATCTGCCATTACTGACCACAAGTTGTGTTACCAGTCGTTCTTCATAGAACTTTATCCCCTTCCTGAGAGCCTGCTCATACATCGTATGCAGAAGCGCATGACCTGTCCTGTCTTCTGCGTATGCAGTGCGTGGATATCCGGCGCCTCCAAAAGAGCGCTGGGCGATCGTTCCTTCATCAGTCCTTGAAAAAATAGTCCCCCATCGCTCCATCTCAATGACCCGTGCGGGGGCATCTTTGCAGAGCACTTCCACAGCATCCTGGTCTGCTAGATAATCGCTTCCTTTTATCGTATCAAAAGCATGGTCTTCCCATCTATCAGTTTTTCCAAGGGCAGCATTAATACCGCCCTGGGCTGCCACAGAATGCGAGCGCAGCGGATGGACCCGTGATATGACCGCTGCATCTGTATCCTTCGCAGCAAGAGCAGCGCGCAGACCTGACAGACCTCCACCTACGATGATAATGTCATGCCTGAACATAATAATAGTCAGGTCTGGCTGAGATAATAAAAGTAGTTAATGTTCAAAGATTTAGTCACATAAATGATCAGAAAAATGGGAAAATCCCTAAATAGTATAAACGCTAACATTTCGTATAATTACGAATGATTCCGGAGGTGATAAGCATGTGCAGTGTCGGCGATATGTTTGACGTGGATATTTCAGGTGACGCCACGATGGGTGAATATATATGTGAAGATTGCGGAAAGGAATTCAAAGGAATAGGAAAAAACCTTCGCTGTCCCAAATGCCATTCCTTGAAAGTGACTAAAAGATAGATATACAAAAGATCAGGGACAGTAGAAATAAATGAGTATAAAAATATGAATAGTGTCAGAGATGAATATAAAATAAATCTTTTGAGGGACATAGAACTATTTGAATGTATATGTAATGATTGTGGAAATAAGTTCAGAGGATTGCCAGTAGATTATATTGAATGCCCTGCCTGCCATTCTTCGAATATATCCAAAAAATAATACAATGAAAAATTTCATTACCCTGAAAAAAGAAACTATGAATACGCAGGGTTATGAAATTCAAGATAAAAAGATACAATGGGGAAAGATCCTGGTTCGACACTTTTGAGGTAAAACCCGGACCGCATATGTCGGTTCTTGAAGCGCTCTTCCAGATACAGGATGAACTGGACGGTTCGCTTGCATTCAGATATTCATGCCGCGGCGCAGTTTGCGGTTCATGCGCCATGCTCATCAATAAAAAACAGAGGCTTGCGTGCAGGACGCAGGTATCTGAGATCATGGGTGAAAAAGTATTGACCATTTCACCATATGGTCCAATTGCGAAACCTGAATTAAAGACAGGTGATGATATTCTTGTAGAACCGCTTCCAAACCTGCCTGTAATAAAAGACCTGATAGTGGATTTGAAACCTTTTTTCAAGCATTATGAAGAAGTTGTGCCAGGATTTGATGGGGGGGACAGGTCATTAGGGCAGACTTCGATGTCTCAGGATGACGTTAGAAGGGTCGATAAATATGCTGCCTGCATACTGTGCGGTCTTTGCTATGGGGCATGTCCTGTTGCTGCAAGGGACAGGGATTATCTGGGACCGGCAGCCCTGGCAAAAGCATGGCGTTTTTATGCTGATACAAGGTATCGCCCAAAAGATGAGATGCTAAAGAGAGTGGATGCGAAAACGGGAGTATGGGCATGCGACACCGTTTACCGCTGTGTTGAAGTCTGCCCCAAACAGGTGCCGCCCACCAATGCCATCACAGGTTTCATGAGAAAGATCATCATATATAGAATGAAACATTTATTCAGGTAACCATGGAAAAGGATCGGGCTTACGGAACCGGTATGTGGGCATGGCTGCTACAGCGCATTACAGGTGTCCTGTTAGTGGTTTACCTGCTCATACATATCGGGTGGACTCACGGGATAAAAACGCCGTTTGATTTCATGTTCGTAGATATCAAAACCTCGGTTCTTATCCTGCTTTTACTCGTACTGCCGCATGCATTGAACGGATTCCGGGTCTTTGTAATAGATCTCGGGATCGGGGAAAAAACCCAAAAGATACTGTTCTGGGCGCTTGTTCTGATAGGAGTCCTTGTGATTTACTGGGGTATACCTTAATATCAGATACGAAGTTAAAAAATATAAGAGAAGGTATTTCTACCTTCTTCTTACCTGTAATGCCAGAAGCAGTCCAGAGATAGCAAAAATAACTTCGAATGCAGGCGCTTTTGTCGTGGCGGCGGGAGCAGTTGTGGAAGTTGCTGCTGGCGATGTTGCCGCTGTAGCAGCTCCAAAGACCAGTTTGCTTACGCCTCTTTCATAGCTGTGCCTTGTCTGCGCATTATCAAATATCGCTGTGCCGAAAGAATATTCCTTTTTCATATCCGAGAACTGGACATCGTACTGGCTTCCCGTAGCAAGCTTTCTGCCGTATTCAAGTGTCCATTTTCCATCCTTATAGACAGCTTTGCCTTTAATATCAGCCCTGTCCCCTGTTGGCGGTTTTACGATGATGCCTGCGATTTCGTCACTGGTATTATATTTATCTGTAAAAGGCATCTTCTGGTCATCCAGTATCCAGTATGGCGGTGCAGGCTGGTCTGCTGATGTATAGTTCGGGGCGTTCTTTGCAGCATTGATATTGTTCGTGTATGGGCTGCCTCCCGGATCACTGTGCCTTCCTGCGTCAGGCGCACTTATCTTGTCGTATTGGGTGGAGTCAACATACTGGTCATCGAAATAACCTGTGGGATTTGTCCTTACAATTTTCATATGCCAGATATCCCCCATTTCACCGGGATTGTCCGTGTATTTATTCCCGAAATCCTTTTCATCAGGATTCTGGCCTGCATGGCATGTCGCAAAACAGCCTGTGCTTTCGAATGTCGGGATATTTATGTTCCATATCTGAGCGAACTTATCCTCATAGTAGGTAATCTCTCCCCCTTCCTTTACATTGGGGGTTGCCAGTTGTTTCCATGTGCCATCCGCCTGTTTCTCCCAGGGGAGCCGCTGCAGGCTTTCGGTGGGATCGTTCCACTGTGCAAGGAAATATACCGAGTCTCCCGTATAGACGCTCTTCAATGTCACAGTATGCGCTCCTTCATTTGCTCCGCCAGCCACGTTCACAGTCATGGCAGTTGCCTGGTCCCACAGGGATTCAGGCGTGCCATCGATGACAGGCGCCGTGGTCACTTTTGATGAAGTCAGCGTACCAGCAGCTACCACCATCCCTGATGATATCCATATCGCCAGTCCTATGGCTATTAAATATTCTATTTTCCCTGTTTTCATATATATTCCTCCCATATATTAGCACTACATTCTGCCCCGTTTTACAGAGTGCTTTGATTCGATGTTTGTCTTTAATGGTTTATAAATATGATTGAAGGAGGGGAGAAATAGATGAAAATCCCATCATATGGAGACGCTCCCGCATGACGGGGGAAGTGCGGTATCGATATTACACAAAAAAATATTGTATCGGATAACCCTCAATTCAACCGATACCGATATATACTCCTGTGTCATATCGGGTATATCAAATTATGTCCGATACCGATACATCATTGATCCAGGAAAAGCTCTTATCACGCATAAATGAAAAAATGAACAGGCTTAATTCACTTCGTCCTCTTCCAGCCGATGCTGTAAAAAAATTAAATGAAGAAATGAGACTTCTTCATACATATCACTCAAATGCGATAGAAGGGAATACCCTGACGCTCCCGGAGACAAAACTTGTTCTTGAAGAAGGTATAACAATCGGCGGAAAATCATTGCGTGAGCACCTTGAAGCAACAAATAACGCCAGGGCGTTTGATCTAATGGAGAGTATAGCAAAAAAGAAAAAGACGATAGACCATGTTGCAATTCAGCAGATCCATGAAGTAGTTACGGCAGGAATTATTGAAAATGCCGGGAAATATCGTACTAAAAATGTCAGAATAACAGGCGCTGCCAAAACTCCGCCCGACTGGTCAAAAGTAACGCGGCTGATGGATGAGCTTATTGAAAATATCGCTCAATATAAAAGGCATCCTGTTGAGGCCGCCGCTCTCCTTCATCATGGATTCGTCAGGATCCATCCTTTCATAGATGGAAATGGAAGGGTGGCTCGCCTGCTCACCAATCTGTATCTGATCGCCCGGGGTTATCCGCCGATAGTTCTCAAAATAGAGGATAGGGGAAAATATTACAGGTTCCTGAAAGCTGCGGATGCAGGAGATCCAGGTCTTTTCGTCAATTTCATTGCAAAAGCAGTAAATGATAACCTGACGATGTATCTTTCTATCTTCGGCGGGGCTGATGAACTGCTGCCCCTCAAAGAACTTGCCCGAAATTCACCATATTCCCAGGAATACCTGAGCCTTAGAGCAAGGCAGGGTGTTCTTGATGCCACTAAATCAGGAAAGACCTGGTATTCGACAAGGCGTGCGATTGAAGAATATATTTCTGAACATGGAAAAGGATGAGTGTTTATCGGACTGGATTTATCAGGAAAATCGCTGGGCCTGAAAGGGTAATGTTAGAGCATCTTTGAGATGCCTTTCGGAACAAAAAAACTATTCTATATACAAGAAATTAGTAAAATCCATATGGAACTCTGTATCTCTTTAAGAAAGAAAAATATAGATGTTAATATAATGAAAGGATTGAGCTTATGATTTGTGATGTGGTAAATGGATGAATGATTCTAATATGGATACTGCATTAGAATGGGCTAATGAGTTAGGTTTCCCGCCACCCAAATTTTTATTGGATTATGAAAAAAAAGCTAAGGTAGTACGAGACAACGACATTATAAATAACAAACATGCTGAGGACAATTTTATTATTTATATACCAAAGGTCCAGTGAAACTCACCATGAATAAAACAGTCCCAAATCTCGGCTTCAAACTGATAGCTCTAGCCTTCAACCTCCGCGATCTCTTCCGACCACGCATAGATATCCTGAAAGAGGCGGGTATAAAAACCGGATATCATGTCCTGGATTACGGTTGTGGGTCGGGCAGCTATATTGTCGATACTGCCAGACTGGTCGGTGAATCCGGTATAGTCTACGCCCTGGATTTCCATCCCCTCGCTATTCAAATGGTGCAGAACCTTGCCTCAAAAAAGAAGCTTACAAATGTCAGGACCATACTTTCAGATTGCAGGACGGGCTTGTCGGATAAGAGTTTGGATGTAGTCCTGTTGTATGATGTATTTCATGACGTCGGCAGGCCGGATGATGTTCTCAAAGAGATCCATCGTGTATTAAGATCAAACGGAATACTGTCCTTCAGCGACCATCACATAAAAGAAGAAGAGATCGTATCAAAGGTAACAAAGAATGGATCGTTCAAGCTGTTGAGAAAAGGTGAAAGAACCTATAGTTTCTTGAAAGTGGAATAATTATTTTTCTACAGTTAGGGATCATTCTCCCATTCTTACCATGAATAAAATAGAATGAAGAAAGGAAAAAACTAATTTTAAAATCATCAAAACGATCAAGATGTCATTTATATCAAAGAATGCCTCTT
>CAWCBK010000017.1:0-105651 GCA_963793805.1 Methanobacteriota archaeon | reverse complement strand
CTATCTTCAGGAGATCATCCCCGACTTGAAGACTCAATATATCAACGCCTAAATCTTCTCATACATTTTATTAGGATTGATTAAATCCTGCATATTTTGTTTTTGCATCTTCCAGTTAGTCCCATTCTGTTTCCTGTACATCCTGTATTAACCAATATCCATAAAAGAGCTCCAATTGTTAATATTATTGCGAAAATTAAAAACAAGGAATCCAGGGAAGACCTGTTATAAAGCTACCTCAAGAACTATCATTAATAGAAAAGCAGCAGCAAATGTCCAAACTATAGGGTTTGTTCATTAATTTGAGCTGATAAAGTCTTTTGCAGAGAATTGAACTTGCTGAAGTTGTCCTCTTAGTCATAATTATACCACTTGGATATAGCCATTAAGAGAGAAGGTATCTCTGCTGAGAAAGACCGTCACCTATGGTTAAGATCGTGTATTGTTTTGAACGGCTTCACCTACTTGTAAGCCAGTTCATTAAAATTCCAATAGCTAAACCGCCTATAATATTTATAACTGCAATTATAATACCTGCTATCGTATCACCTTTTACAAACTTCATAGCTCCGTCCATAGCGCCGTATAAACTGGATTCTCTTTGTAACTCTTCACGTCTTCTTATAGCTTCATCAGGAGATATAAGTCCTGAATTAAATTCAGCGTCAATGGTCATTTGTTTACCCGGCATAGCATCAAGAGCAAATCTCGCTGCAACTTCAGCAATACGCTCAGATCCTTTTGTAATAACAATAAATTGTACAATTGTAATAATAAGGAATATTACAAAGCCGACAGTCAGGCTCCCTCCAGTAACAAATCTCCAAAAGCTGCAATAACTGATCCACCGTCTCCTTTGGATAAAAATAAGTCTGGTTGCTGCAATACTCAATACAAGCCTGAACATTGTACCAATAAGAATTATAGAAGGAAATGCCGCCAATTCAGTTGGCCTTTGGACATATAAAGCCACCATTAATAACACTATACCGATTGTGATATTTAAGCTTATTGCAATATCGATGATAAATGGAGGCATTTCGATAAGCAAAATACATACCAGCAGGAGAACGAAGGCCCCAAGGACTATTTCGTTTACAGGTGGTAAGGATATTTGCTTGTCCGTGCCAATTTACCTCCTTATAATCCTGCTTCAAAAGCTTTTTTGAGTATTTCAAGCTGTGTTGAAAATCTGGCGTCAACCATACCATTATTAGTTTCAACTATACAGCTTCCGCATTCAACCTTCATCATCATCAATTATTGTTATTTTGTACTAAGGCTTCATAAAGAAACATTGTCGGCATGTTTTCTCTGACGATTTCAAATCAACGGCATTCATCTTAATTATAATGTTATTTTCCTCTTTTCCAATCTCTTTAAGAGCGTCGGAAACAATATTTAATACTATCGTTTCATCGCATGCCACTTCGGTTTTAATAATTTTTTCAGCAACTTTTATGGCTATAAAGCAATTTCAGAAGAAACATTTTCAAATGCCTTTTTTTCTTAGTTCATTAAAAAAAGTTAATCCATTTCACTTATCTTGGTTACTTCAAGTCTTAGCTGCTTCAATCCATGTTCAAAACCTTCTTTTGCGGCTTTCTCTTTTATATTAATAGCTTCTTCATGTGCTTTAGAAATGATATTTCTATCATCAATACGTCTATATCCTCTCCTTCTATCACCTCTTCTACGTTCCTGTCTTTCTTTAAAAGACAAAGATGCTCTTTCCTCATTGCTGAAAGATTTTTGTTCGATTTCAGAATCAGAGTAGTCTTTTTTGTTATTTCCTTTTTTATTCTTCTTTATTATCATAGCTGTTATGCACCATCAGAAATTAACTTAGACCTAATGTGACTAGCTATTACATTTGAAACCTGGGTGGATAACTCAACACCTGCATATGCTGTAGGCAAATCCACAAGACAATAATCAACGTAATCTCTTATTTTTTTTCTTTCAAATTTAACGATATTCTTAATTTCTATTTCTGTAAAGAGCTCTTTTCAAGCTCATAATGCTGTTAGATTGAATGATATATGTGACGTTTGTAATAGAAGGAACATTCTGCTTAAAATCTCTTAAAAACTGTTCTACTAAATCAGGGCTAACCTTTTCTTCAAGATCAGGTATCCGCATAAATCCTCTTATCTGCTCTGCATCAACCGGATCCATGCTTGAAAGTATTTTTTTCTTTCTTTAAATCCGGTAATGTTTTCATCATAACTGCTATAGAAGCAAGTTTTATAGTTTTTTCTCCCTCGCTTTTTGAGGCATTAGCTTGTACCTGAGCTTCCTGAGCCATTTCATCTATATTTGAACGCGCTAATATTTCAGGAACCTGATCTTCTTCTATCTTGTTGTTGCTCACAAGATACCGTAAAGTCTTTTCGTAAGCATTATTAACTTCTTGTCAATTATCTCAACCATTTGTGGTTGAGGCATGTCGGATAGTACAAGCTGTTTAGCTCTTTCAAAAATTGCAAGCGCAATTTCCTGAAGTATATGTATCCCAAGAATCAGGGGATAAACCTGATCTTATAACATCTATGCTTTTATGAAAAGTCCATTCCCCGATAAACTGAATTACTAAAATCGCATCTGCATCAGTAAATTGTTCTTATACTGCTTTAAAAGATGGTCGCCGGTAATAAAGCAGAATTCATAGACTTTTTTAATTATATATTTCTTTTGTTCTTCATCGATATCTTCAGGAACATAACTGCTTGCCTGCTGGGCAAGGGTTTTAGCAAATTCCTGCGGATTCGATTCCTTGATTGGCAATTTTGTAACCCCCCTCGTTTTTCTTTTGTCATCTCGAGCGACCGTAGGGAGCCAGACACTTGATGAGATTCCTCCACTTGGGCTAAAGCCCTCGGTCGGAATGACGATTTATTATTATGAGCTTTCTATCCAACTTTTGAGAGTTGTTGCAAACTCCTGCTCATCCACCTCTTCTTCTATACTTACATTTACTTCCTGCACTGGAGGCGTTGGTTGTGGAGCACTAATTACCTGCTGCTGTTTTGGCCGGTAATTTGATGATACATTTTTTGCTGGGCTTCCTGAAGGGCTAACGCTCGTTTATTTTGCCTCCTCAAGAGCTTTTTCCTGCTTTTGCGCCATCTCCAGAAGAGAGTCTATCTCTTTTTGGTGTTTTTTCTCTGCGTCTTTTGTTCTTCCTGATATAAACACAAGTCCGATGAAAAGAATTGCACCAAGCACAGCCGCCACTGTCCACCATGGTATTTCCTGAAGTACTTAGGCTGAGGAAGCTGAACAGGTCTCTCCTGATTCAGGTAAGGTCTAATTTTATCTGAGAATGCGATTTGTACATTTTCAGCATTTGCTTTTGGATTTGCGGCCGTAGCTATAAGTTCCTTTAATTCTTCTGTTGTAATTCCTGATGGCAAAGATCCATTATGATTGTAACTGCAATTGATATTTCCTCAAGCATTCCAGGTTTTCTAAGTTCGGAGATTTGTGTCTGTCCTACTTTATAACTATATTCCTCTGCTTCTCTGTTATAGCTTCTGTTAGAGCTGGACTCAGGACCTGTTAATCCCTGCGGAAGATGTGAACTTACTGCGCTACTTATTTTGTTATTATCCTGAAAATAACTATCCCCGAGGTTTTCCGTAAATCTTTGCTTATTATTAACAGTTGATTCATCAGGGTTATATATTACTTTAGCTGTTTCACTTGGTGCTTCTCTCAAATATGTGCTTACTGTTACCACATAGTTGCCTGATCCTATAAGTTTATCAAGCTGAGCAGTAACTTTTTTCTTCATATAGTTATCATTATCTTCCAGTAGCTTCATCATATCGTCAGTTGCGCTCATTATACTGGAATAAACATTTCCGTTTGTGTCTGTTATGGAGATATTTTCTGCCTGAAGATCCTCAATACTACCGAGCAGGAGATTTTTAAGTAGTCTCTACTACGTTTGTATCAAGCTTATCTGCGCTTGGAGCAAGTACAATCTGCACTGTAGCTGTAGTAGGCTGTTTTAAAGAAGTAAAAATAGTATCTTTTGGAATAGCAACAAACACTGATGCGTCTTCAATTCCCGGGTATTTTTTTAATCAGCCTTGCCAGCTCCCCGTTAATTGCTCGTGCGAGCCTGTGTTTTGTCTTCTCGTGATGAGGTAAAATCTCCCTTGTCAAAAATTTCCAGGCCAATAATTTTATTGATTATGCCGCTTTTAACGATAGTCATAATGGCCATATCTCTTTGTAAGGTAGTAATTCCGTCTATTTTCCTAAGCTTGAGTTGGATTTTAGTTCCTTTACTATTATCCTGAAATACTGTTATGCCTTCTCTTGCAAGTAATGCCTGTATTTCAAGAGCCTTTCCAGCCTCAGTAGTAGTTAAAAGAGACACATCTTCCTTTATCTTCTGCGGTGGTGCAGCGGAGCCTCCTTCGCTGATTTTGTGCTTTTTTCCCGCCAAACGTTATAGCAAGCACAATAATAAGGGCTAGTGCCACGCCCAATCCTATTAGAAGGTTTTTATTTTTTAAAAGTGTATTTGGATCCAT
Source organism: Methanobacteriota archaeon (assembly GCA_963793805.1). Taxonomy (GTDB): domain Archaea; phylum Halobacteriota; class Methanosarcinia; order Methanosarcinales; family Methanoperedenaceae; genus Methanoperedens. Next base: position 101,104 of record CAWCBK010000017.1, on the reverse strand, counting down.
AGTCCTATTCTACAATTGAATTGACATTACTTTCTCATACGCCTGTATTACTTTTGAAGTCATTTGTGTAGCCAGGTTTACGGTTAACTCTGCTTTAGACATAGCTATCATTACATCATGGATATCTGCGCCATTACCGAGTATAACATCTTCCATTATCTGGTCCGGGCGCTTTCACTGTATCGTCCACGCCTTTTAACATGCCTGAAAACACGTCTTTAAAATTCGAAACTTCTTCTGTCATAGCTACATTATCAAGCCTGAAAGGCTTATCAAAGGTATCTATTTTTGTTTCAAAGATGTTCGCCTTAAGGTTTATTTTAGGCACAAACTTGTCTTGCATTGTCCTTCTCCTGCTTCTCTTGTTTTCGTCATCCTGAGCGAAGCGAAGGATTAGATTCTTCGGGCTAAAACCCTTCAGAATGACGAATGGTTTTAATACTGTATAAAAGTTTAATGATTTTTTTACCCTTGTCTATTATTTGTGTCGGAAAAAAATAAACAATTTTTGAGAAAAATCATTTAGATGAATGAATTTTTAAGCTAATCATTATTTGAAAATTCTATAAGATTTTTTCTGTAATATTCATAGTCATCCGAAAATTCCAGCTCTTTATATTTGCCCAATTTATGGTTTACAATGAATACGGCTGGTATATATCGGAAGTGAAATACCTTTTTAATATTAAAGTTATTCTCATCAGAAATATTTAAAGGTAAAAAAATGTATAACCCAGAAAATTCATCAGCCAGCCTGTAAATCGTCGGTTTAATATGACTACAGCTTCCGCAGTAATCAGAATAAAAAAACAACAATAAATAATTAGATTTTACTTTGGTTTCACACCACCTGCTGTCGGAATTTAGCACCTGTATTTCTTTATTATTAAAACTATAAAATTCTTTAGGAACAAAAAGTAAATTGTATATGACAATTATCATTCCTATAATAATTATCAGATCTAAGAATCCTATACCTCTTTTTTTCAAAATATAACTCCCGAAATCATCCCAGATAATTCGATAATATTTTTTTCACATAATTCTGTGTTTCACTAAAAGGCGGTACTCCCCCATATTTATCAACATTAAGCGGCCCTGCATTGTACGCTGCCAGCGCAAGTATAACATTTCCATTATATTTGTCGAGCATTTGCCTTAGATAGCGTACTCCTCCCTCAATGTTTTGCATAGGACTAAAAGGGTTTAAAACCCCTAAATGTTTTGCTGTTTGCGGCATTAACTGCATTAATCCTTTAGCGCCCGCTTTTGAAACCGCATTAGGATTAAAATTTGATTCTTGCGCTATAACTGCCATTACGAGCTTGTTGTCTACGTTGTATTTTTTCGCTGTATTGCTTACAATTTTTTGAATTTCGGCCTTTGTAGTGCTTTGTGGATTTACAAGCGTGAATTTTGGAGGTTCGGGAAGTTGTTCTCCGAGTACTTCCGCAAATTTCGGGACATTTGTTTGTTCTGCTCTTTGAGCAACAAGCTCTTCTATCTGCGCAACCCTTTTTTGCGCAGAATCTATGCTTGAACTATTGAGCATTTTTTGTATTGAAGCGCTGAACATCTTTCAATAACCCTCTTCCAGTATAGTTATCGAACAAATTTTGTTTATAAACTCATTTAAAAGAATGAATTGTTAAATTATTTTAATGTTTTTCTTTTTTAAGGCAATTTTTTTTATTCAGTAGATTTATAAACTCAGTGACAATTAACAGGGATAAAAATATGTTAAGTATAAATAATAGATATCAGCATATAAAAAGCCCAGCTTTTGGAGCAGTGCAGCGTATTAATTTTGTTTTTGTAGATGAGAACAAACCTATACAGAAACAAAAAAAAGAGGTTAAAAAGACGCTGGATTACCTGAAACTACTTATCTATGATAAAATCCAAAAACATCCAAAAGTTGACCCTGAGATAATATGTTTAAACCCAGGGACGCCATGTCCTATGTTTACTTAGTAACAGGTAAAGATCAAGAAAAAATAGCTGAACTTAATAATAAAGAAGAAATACGCGATCATTTAAAACACAGGTCTTCTAATAGCGTAAGTTTAAATCCATATCGTCCGATTGAAGATCAGGTTAAAGTAAAAATAAGGCCAAAAGATGAATTAATACTGAAACCAAAAAGCTAGGATACCAACTAAAGATCAGGCTGCGGTATTGTACCTATAAATTAATCCTCTATTTTTTCTATGATGTTTTCGATAAATTCATTCCTATTCAGATAGATATATAAAAATAAGATAAAAAATAAAATACCTATGCCAAATAATATTTTATTCATAAATTTTTCAAATGACTGTAAAAGCGTTAATGAGCCGCTAATAGTAACAACCATTGCAGTCCAGGTGTGTGTTTGATTATTTCTTAAATTTGCTAGCTCTTCCTTAATTTTCTCTTTTTGTTGCTTCATTTCGTTTCTATTTTTTTGAATTTTGAATCCATAGTTGCTAATTTATAAGCAGCATAGCCAAGAACTATTATGATAACTCCAAGTCCTATTATTTGTGATGTATCCATTCTTTATCCTTTATTCTTACAATTTTCTTTATTTTATCACTATATTGGAGATAGAAACAAAAAATTAATGTTATCTTCCACATCTCAACAGCCTTTTGCGCCATAGCCTTGGCAATGCCTACAACTGCCAGGCTGGCTTCATAAAGCTCTTGATGAAAGTATAGAGTCTGCCATATCCACCATTGGGTTAACATTTGACCTTCTAATAAAGCCGTTTTCATCAGCTTGAGGATGATTAGGCGCATACTGAAGTTCACCGAGGGGAAGAATCCTCAACAATTCCGCTAAAACACACCTTACCGGATGAATGAGGTATTGTGCCTGTTTGGAATACGCTCTCTTTAATATGGGGGCGATCACGGCACAGCATTTCTCATCAAAAGAGATACGCGAGGTCATAGATGCTTTTGACAGGGGTGTCAGAAGCGTATCAATTGAAAAGGGCGTTGTGGAGGTAACGGTATGAGCGAAACACCTGTGGCAACACCAAAAAATGAGTGCTGGGTACCGAATATACTTGCTTTTGCATGCAACTGGTGTTCATACGCAGGCGCAGACCTTGCAGGTGTGAGCAGGCTTCAGTATCCTCCAACAGTAAAGATCCTGCGTGTTATGTGTTCAAGCAGGGTTGAGCCGTCATTTATCCTGAAAGCGCTGAAGGACGGCGCGGACGGCGTTCTTATCGCAGGATGCCACATAGGGGACTGCCATTATATCGATGGAAATAAGAATGCAGAGGTCAGGATAAACAACACTAAGAAGGCACTGGCAAAGCTGGGGCTTGATAAGAGGCTGCGGCTTGAGTGGATATCTGCCAGTGAAGGATTGCGATTTTCAGAAGTCATTAAAGAATTTACGGATGAGATTAAAAAATTGGGTCAGAACCCGGTAAAATCAAAAATCGAACCGCAGATGAAGGCGGATGAACGCAGATTGAATGTATCGTCTCAAAAATCAGCGGCTAATGTTCAAGGAAGTGAGTGAAATGAGTGATAATAAGAGTACTGAAAATAAAGGTACTGTTGCAAAAGATAATGAAGAAAAACGGGTTGGCGTCTTTGTTTGTGAATGCGGCGTGAATATCGGAGGCGTCGTTAATACAAAAGCTGTGGCTGATTATATCGGCACGCTTCCCGGCGTTAAGGTCACCTCAGTTAACAAGTTCACATGCTCTGACTCAGGCCAGGCTGACATCCAGAAGAAGATAAAAGAGCATAACCTCAACCGCGTGGTAGTGGCTGCATGTTCGCCCAAGACGCACGAACCAACATTCCGTGCCTGTATCGAAGAGATGGGCCTTAACCAGTACTTCCTTGAATTCGTAAATATCAGAGACCACTGCTCATGGATACACATGTGGGAGAAGGAAAAAGCTACAGAGAAGGCAAAAGATCTTATAAGAATGGGCGTTGAGCGATCAAAGCTTCTTGAGCCGCTGCAGGCAAGCGAAGTCCCTGTAACTGATAAAGCCCTTGTAATTGGTGCAGGAGTTGCCGGTATGCAGTCGGCGCTTGATCTTGCTGATATGGGTTTCCAGGTTTATCTCGTTGAGAAGGAGCCTTCAATTGGAGGGAGAATGGCACGCTTTGATAAGGTGTTCCCAACCAACGACTGCTCCATATGCATCCTTGGTCCCAAGATGGTAGAAGTCGCGCGCAATAAGAATATCAAGATAATGAGTTATTCAGAAGTAAAGGCAGTGGATGGGTATGTGGGCAATTTCAATGTGAAGATAGAGCACAAACCCAGGTATCTTGATGTTACAAAATGCACGGGTTGCGCCAAGTGCAGCGAAGTCTGCCCGGTTGAAGTGCCTTATGATTTCAATGAAGGCTTCGGGACTCGCAAGGCGATATATGTCCCCTTCCCGCAGGCTGTACCTCTTCGCGCCGTGATCGATATGGATAACTGCATCTCATGCAAGGCGTGCGCAAAAGCGTGCGAGAGCAAAGCGATCAATTATGATATGCAGCCGTCTTTTACAGATGTGAATGTTGGTATCATAGTTGGTGCAGTGGGTTTCAAAACATACGATCCTGAACCGAGGCATGACTTTGGCTATGGATTATATGATAATGTCATTACGGCAATGGAGTTTGAACGGCTTCTCAATGCAGCAGGTCCGACAGGCGGGCATGTTGTGAGACCATCGGACTGCAAGGAACCTATACGTGTGGGATTTGTTAACTGTGTGGGTTCGAGAGATAAGAATACCAATATCTACTGCTCTGGTGTATGCTGTATGGTCACTATAAAGAATGCGCAGCTCCTTAAAGAGAAGCGCCCTGAAACTGACCAGACGATAATGTATATAGATATCAGGACGCCGTTTAGAGGCTACGAAGAATCATACAATAGATCAAGAAATCTTGGCGTGAAATTCCTGCGTGGAAGACCGGTAGAAGTGAAAGAAGATCCTGTTACAAAGAATATCAAGGTGAGGGTTGAGGATACCCTTGCCGGTGAAATTCGGAATCTTGAATTCGATCTTATGGTGCTGGCTACTGGCATCGTCCCCAACGAGGGGATTGTCCAGATACAGCAATTATTGAAATTATCAAAGGCAGCGGATGGCTTGCTTATGGAAGCACATCCCAAACTGAAGCCTGTTGATACAACTATCGACGGTGTTTTCCTGGCAGGCGTGGCATCCGGCCCGAAGGATATTCCATACGCAGTATCGCAAGGCAGTGCGTGCGCAGGTCGTGCAACGATCTTACTGAAGAACAAGAAAGCCATAACAGAAGGCATAACCGCTGTGGTTGATCCTGATGTTTGTGTCGGATGCCAGGTTTGCATACCAATGTGTCCCTTCCAGGCCATTAAGTTTGATGAAAAAGCTAATAAAGCGGATGTCGTCAAAGCCTTATGTAAAGGATGCGGAACATGCGTGGCAGCATGCCCGACGGGTGCGCTTGAGCAGAGCCATTTCAAGAATAAGCAGCTTCTTGCACAGATCAGGAACGTGTTCAAATTCCAGGAGGTAGCGGCATGAGTGCAGAAGCAGCATCAACGGTTCCAAAGACTGATGGCTGGGAACCCAAGATCGTGGCTTTCTGCTGCAACTGGTGCTCTTATGGAGGCGCAGACAGCGCAGGCATGGGAAGGTTCCAGCAGCCAGCTTCAGCTAGGATCATACGAGTGATGTGTTCCGGCAGGATAGACCCGATGCATGTGTTCAATGCATTCCTCGAAGGCGCGGATGCTGTCCTTGTCACAGGCTGCCATATTGGCGACTGCCATTATGTTAATGGAAATGATAAGACAAAGATCAAGTACAAATATCTTGAAAATGTTGTGCGTGAACTGGGTATCGAGAAAGACAGGCTCCAGCTCAACTGGATATCAGCAAGTGAAGGCGAAAAGTTTGCCAATTTCATACGCGACGTGACTGCTCAGATAAAGAAACTCGGTCCAAGTCCCCTGAAACCAGAGGGGGTGGCGTAGATGCAGAAAGGCGAGATGTATGTGGGATGGTCAACCAAAGAAGATGTGAGAAAGCGTGGAGGCTCAGGAGGTCTTGTGACTTCAATGCTGGCTGCGGCGCTTGAGAAGAAGCTTGTGGATGCAGTTGTGGTGCTAAAGAAGATCAATGAGTTCGAAGCTGTTCCGATAATTACGTCTGATGTGAACGAGGTTCTGAATTCTGCGGGTTCCCTGCACTCTGTACCCAGCAATTTTGCAAAACTCATAGCTGACAGGAACCTGAAAGTCGCACTTCCAGCAAAGGGCTGTGATGTGCGCGGGATAATCGAGCAGGGAAAGCGCAATGCGATCAATCTTGATAATACATTTATCGTTGGCCTGAACTGCGGCGGTTCGATGCATCCTGTGGTGACGCGAGAGATGCTTGAAGTGATGTATAAGATCAAACCCGAAGACGTCCATGGCGAAGAGATCGAGAAGGGTAAGCTGATTTTTGAGACAAAGGACGGAAAAGAACATGCCATAACAATTGACGAGCTTGAAGAGAAAGGATACGGAAGACGCGAAAGTTGCCGGTACTGCACGATAAAGGTGCCGAATAATTCCGATATTGCCTGCGGCAACTGGGGTGTTACCGGAGACCTTGTGGGAAAAGCCACGTTCGTTGAGATCAATTCAGAGAAAGGCGCAAAGCTGCTTCAGAATGCGGTTGATGCGGGATACGTGCAGGTGCAGAAACCTGATGAGAAAGGAGTTGCGATGCGCACAAAGATAAAAGGCGTGATGGAAGACCTTGGTAAGAAGTGGAAAGGAAAAGTATTTGTTCCTATCGAGAACGGCAGGCTCGAATATTTCAGGAGAGAGCTTGAGCACTGCATAGACTGCGGCGCGTGCAAGACCGTATGTCCTACGTGTTCATGCGGTCCGGTTTCAAAATGCACCCAGTACCATCTGCGCGGGGATGCTTATAAGATGTCGATTTATCATCTGATCAGGTTCACCCACCTTGCGGATGCATGCATCGGATGCGGGCAATGTACTGATGTCTGCCCTGCGGATATCCCTCTCACAAGGCTTTACAGGATGTTCGCGAACCCGATACAGGAGCAGTTGAAGTATGAACCGGGGATGGATATGCGAAAACCGCCTTATTTCGAGGTGAAGTTGAATGAGTGAAGATCATAGTATTAACCGGAAAAAGAAAGAAGAGAGCATATCTGCTCCGGATTTCTTTGGTTCATTGGGGAAAGGTATGTTACCAAAGGATAGGCTGGAAACACTGGGGACTTCCTCAGGATTAACTCCTCTAAGTTCTAGTGTTGATGTTCGCAATAGAATTTTTAGTACAGGGCACGTACTTGAAGGGTTTTCTAACACAGAGTTCACAGAGAACAAAGAGATATTCAAGGATTCATCCGGATTAACACCGCTTCGTCCATTTGTCAAGAAACATAAAAAGGAGGTTCTTGAATGAGCGATAATGTTTATTCAACAATATGCCCCGGCTGTAATTTCGGCTGCGGGTTATATATCCGCGAGAACGGCGTTCTTGATATTGATTTCAGGAAGTCTTCGCCTGCCAATGCCGGAAAGTTGTGCAGGTTCGGGATGAGCCTTCCAAGGCTGTATGCGCCTGCAAAATCGATGATCGACGGAAAGGAAGCAACGCTTGAAGATGCGGCTAAAGAGGCTGCAAAGAGAATATCAGCAGGCAATGCTGCATTCCTCTCATTCGGTAATACAACAAGTGAAGAGCTTCTCGCTTTCCAGAAAGTTGCCAGCTCATATTTATGCACCGGGGTTAACTTCGAAGCGCTTCCAAAGGATACTTACCAGACATTGAGCGTGGGAATACCTTACAGCGAAATAGAAGCAGCAAAACATATCGTTCTCTTCATAGACCCATACGAGCAGTATCCGCTTGTATTGAGGCGTCTGCTTTCGGCAAAGAAGAAGGGCGCAAAGATCACGGCTGTGTGGTGGAAGTCTCTGCCAGTCGCCAATGAAACGATAAAGCCGGAAGATGTTTCAAAGCTTCAGCTTACAAAGGATTCACTTGTCATCGCTGATTTCCATCCTCTTTCGGATGTGGAACTGGTAAAAAGCGTGCTGTCTCTTGCAAAGAACGCAGGCGCCAAAGTTACTTTCCTCAAGCCTTTCGCAAATTCCACGGGCGCGTATCAGCTGTCAAAGGATGCAAAACAGAAGTCGCTTGCGCAGCTTGTGGAGGATATCAATAAAGGGACGATAAAGACGTTGTTCTGCCTGGAATCAGACCCTTCGATCATACCCGCTGAAACGCTGGGGAAACTAACGAACTTAATAGTCCAGACAGGGAGCGCCATATCATCAAAGGCGAACATCATAATAGCCCATGAACCGCTGTATAAGAAGAAAGGGACGCTCATAAATAACGAAGGCAGGGCGCAGTCTCTCGGCGGCGCAGGTACTAATGGGCTGGATGCGCTTGGCATCATTGCAGGCTCAAAATTCGAGTTCAATGCTCTTCATGAATCTGTGAAAAAAGCCATCGGTATTACAGCAGTGGATGAGTTTACCATCCCTAAGTACGATAGACCGGCCTACGGCGCGATACAGGCATCTGCAAAGCCGGTTGAGGCAAAGACCGCGCTTGTGAGCGTTTATAATCCGTTCATGTGGTTTGACCTTGAGGACGATAACGATTTCGTGGAGCTTAACCTGAACACGGTAAGGGCGCTCAAGCTGTTTAAGGGCGGGACGCTCAAGATAAAATCCAATGGCGCATCTATCGAGAAGAAGTTCAGGGTGGCGCCTGTGCAGGACAATATTTTGCTGACTGGCAGAAAGTTCGGGATAGAGAAAGGAATGCTCACGCCTGTTGAGATATTGAGGTGATGGAAATGGCAGAGAAGAAATCGATCACAGTTAAGCCGGATGAAAAAGCGCTGGCCAAGACCGAAAAACAAAAAGCTATGGCTGTAAAAGAGCCATCGCAGGTACAGGCGGTGCCAAAAGCCGATGAGAAAGCCATCCAGGCAAAACCGGCAAAAACCGAAGTGCCTGAAGTTGAGTTAAAAGCAGTTAAGGAAAAACCTGCACCAAAAACCGAAACTGCCAAGACACCTGAAACACCTGAAGCTAAGGCAGAAGCTAAGAAAGAAGCCGATCCCAGCAAAGAGTTCGTGGACGGCATCATGGCAGAGATGGCTCTTAAGGGCGCTTCAAAGAAGAGGCTTATCAAAACGCTGGTCGAGCAGTATGGTATGGATAAGCAGAGAGTGATGTTCAAGCTCAAGAGAGCGCTGATCACTGAGAGATATGCGGCGGCGCATGCAGCGGCGGGGCATTAAGATTATATATTTTTTGTATCAAGATTACTAATTGAATAGTTGTTTAATATCTCAACTGAAGATATAAGGCCTGGTCATAGCTCAGGGAGAATTGATCGAAGATTATCCAGATGATGAACCCTGCCCATCAGCTTTGTTCCTCGGGTTTATGGCAGGAAGACCCTGCCATGTCGTGAAAGAATCTGAAAAGATCGATAAACTCATGAAAAAATTCCACAAATCCGACTTGCTTGTTCATCCACTTGCGGCAGGCGAATTGAGCTTGAGTGAAGCTACGGCTTGAGACGCAAGATGCTATGCCTGTTTCAACATACCTTTTAACTCGAAGATATTGGTTTTTATCTGATCCTCTAACCCTGCGATTTTTTCCATTATAACCTCTGGCTTCTCGTAGGCAACCTCTTCATATTCAATCTCTTTATATTTCGAGATCGAAAGGTCATACCCATTCTCTTTAATTTCGCCAAATGGAACAAAGAAACATTTACCTTTTCTATCTACCGGGTTATCCTCATACCGCTTTCTGAAACCACGAATAATATCAGGAATATCCCCTTTCCCATCTATAAAATTCCTCTTATCATCCAGGGAATAACCATCCGCGTCCATGTCATAGAACCAGACCTTCTCGGTCTTATCCCCCTTTATAAAAACAAGAACGGCAGTTGATACGCCTGCATACGGCTTGAACACCCCGGAAGGCATGGAAATAACAGCTTCAAGCTGGCATTTTTCAAGCAAAAGCTGCCTGAGCTTCTTATGCGCATTTGAAGTCCCGAACAGCACCCCATCCGGCACTATGACGCCGCATTTTCCCCCTATCTGGAGGAGGTTCATCATCCTTTCAACAAAAAGAAGCTCGGTCTTGGTCGTTCCTACAGTAAGATGGTCGTTTATATCGCTCTTGTCAATGCTTCCTTTAAATGGAGGATTGGCAAGCACTACCGTATATTTGTTCTCTTCGGTGAATCCCTTGGACAGGGTGTCGGTCATTTCGATATTAGGAGTCGCTATGCCGTGCAGCACCATGTTCATGAGGGATATTCTTACCATCGTAGGCTCAAAGTCATATCCATAGAAAGAACTCCATAACAATGTCCAGGCGTTCTTATCTGATATTTTGTCGCCGTACAGCCCGTAATATTTCCCCTCATCGTCCTCCTGCACCATATCTGGGCTTGTGTGCTTCCTGATTATGTATTCATAGGCGTTGATAAGGAACCCCGCAGTTCCGCATGCAGGGTCGCAAATCCTGTCCCCGATGTCAGGATCAACAAGCTCTACGATCATCCCGATTATGTGCCTGGGCGTCCTGAACTGACCGTTCTTTCCTGCGCTCTTAAGCTCGCTAAGGAGGTATTCGTAAATGTCTCCCTGCGTGTCCCTGTTCTGGGCTGTTATGTTCAGGTCGTCAAGGATTGCGACGGCTTCCTGAAGGAGCGAGGGTTTGGGGATGATGAAAACCGCATCCTTCATGTGCTGTGAGAAGAGTGTCTTTTCCCCGTCGTGTATGTTCTTGATGAAGGGGAACACAATGTCCCTCACATGGGTGAGCATCTTTTCCGCTGGATAGTGTTTCCAGCCTGACCACCTGCAATCCTCATGACCTTCGAAGACGGATTTATATGGCTGCTTCTTCGCCTGCGCCTTTTTCTGTTCAGCCATGTCCATGTCCTCAAGGCGCTTCATGAAGATCAGGTACGACATCTGCTCGATGGATGAGAGAGGATTTGATAAGCCGCCGCTCCAGAATTTGTCCCAGAGGGCGTCTATTTTGGATTTTAGTTCGGGGGCGAGTCTCATTTAATCAGTTCTCCTTTGATGACATTTTCGACAGGATAACAGGATTAACGGGATACGATATAATGTTTTATCCTGTCAATCCTGAATACTTATTATTTTCTGGTTTGAAGAACCACTGTAGAATCCTGATATTTTTTCGCTTATTTTTTTCAGCACCTGTCTTTCCTTCTTTCATATTTTATTTCACCATCCAAAAGCCTTAAAAAATCTTCCTAAGATTGCTTCAGGTCGCATTTTTCTGATAAAAGCTTCATTTGGAGTTTCCCCCCATTCAAGCTCCAACGAACCATGTATTCTGTCATTATACCAATCCTTGAATTCATTTGCTGAATTAAATTTATGTCTATGCCTTAGATACTCTTGAAACCATCGTTCAATCTTGCCATTAGTTTGCGGATTATTCCTTCTTGATGGTATATGATTTATCCCTTTTGATTCAAGATAATCTCGAAAAACAGAATCAGCTTCACCATTTTTGTCTTTTTTGTTCGGATAAAATTGTGAACCTCTATCAGTATTGATAGCTTGGATCAAACCATTGACCTCTGTAACTTCCTGCTCAGCAATTTTAAGGACCTCTAAAGCATTATCAGTCGTTGCATTATTGAATTCTCCAATTGAGAGGATCTTCCTGGATGCGTCATCTTCATAGGCAATTACATGAACTCCTTCATTTTCCATATAATCTGCATGAAGCAATGATAGACTATGCTTTCGCTCATAACGGCATCGCTTCCGCTTTTTCTGTTTTTTGGGATCAGGTTTTGCATATCCAATTTCCAAAAGATAGGCATGAATTTTGTTTTGAGGAATGTTTTGTTTATGTCTTTTTATAATATGGTGCCTGAGCATTTTTGCGCCGAAATATGATTCGCTATAGGCTTGTTTTATGATTTGTTTCTGTTCTTCTGTTAGGTACGCTTTAGGTCGTCTATTCGGATTCAAAATAGGATATTTCCCCGTTTCTTTGAAGATTTTCACTAATTGCTCTATTCTTCGGGTTGATACTTTAAATGAATAGGCTACTCGGTCAACGGTTTCTCCCTTTTTTAATACCCAGTCTATTCCTAACTTGATCCTTCTGTTTGTCATCTTCACCATCGGCTCAGATGACTTGTCATTCGAAGAAAAATCCTGGCGAAATAATTTCGGGATTCTACAGGTTTGAAGAACCACAGAGATCACAGAGGACGCAGAGAAGCAAACCTCTGTGCTCTCCGTGTGCTCTGTGGTTGATTATCCTTATTTATAAATTCAAATTGCAACAGCGCATCTTTGCTAACAAAATGTATACACTTTTATACTAAAAACACGTATTGACCTTTAATGAGAAAAGGCAACTACAGATTCAGGCGCCCACGCTGCTGCGGCTCCATGATGGTCTCGGCATACATCAGACATGGGAAGGCAGCGCCGGGCATAGAAAAAGTGGGACTGTACTGCCCCCGGTGCAGGCGGTTTGAAATCGAAAGACCGATGCAGCAAGCCTTTGACGAGTTCGTCAAAAAATATCCGGTACTTAAACATGTAGCCTCTGCATTGAAACCTTATATGGATACGGTCAGAGGACTCTATTTTCACGGCAGCAGAGCAAGAGGAGACTACAGGGATGACTCTGATTATGACCTTTTACTTATAAGCCGGGATAAAATAGATGAGGGGTTGAAGACCGAACTGGCAAAACGTAATATTCAGATTGAGTGCTTCACTTTAAAGCAGGCAAAAAAGCAGCTTGAGCTGGAACCGTCGTATTTATTGACCATTCTAAGACAGGGAGTTCCTTTGATTGGTGTCGATGTTCAGAAGCAATTGTTGAGGAAGAAGGTCAATGATATCGCTCTTCATGTTGAGATTGAAAGCTGCAGTAAACAGCTTAAGGTGCTGAAAAAACTGCTCAGGGATGAAATTGATGGAAGGAATAAGTGCGCTGTCCTTTATTCCGCTATGATACGACTGAGGAGAGTGCATTCTATCAAACAGATTTATGATAATAACATTAAACCACTCTCCGAAGATTTCAGGGGCTATTACAAAGGCGACTTTGAGCGGTTATTTGAGCTGTTCAGGAAATCGAGGGATCTGCCTGTTGAAAGCATGAAAGAGAACGAGATACCTGAGGATTTCAGGAAGTTAGATAAAAAAATACTCAAAGGACTTGTAACCTCGGTAGATGAGTATATAAAGGATGCCTATGATAACCTGACTGAAATGCTCATAGAGAAACTGGAACATGATAAGTGATTTTATCACCTTTTTCCTTTTTTCCTGTCCGCCTGCTCTTTTTTTCTGTCGATGTCCCTTCTGAACTTTCTGCGCTCCTTCTCCCAGTAATCTATCAGTTCCTCATTGGGATTGTGTTTTCTCTTTTCGTTTTCAATTTTGTCTTTATGAATCCCATTTTGTTCCTCAAGGCTTTTGATGCCTTTTTCGAGCTTCTTTTTCCTGCCCATATCCTCAAATTTCCCTCCTGAACACCTTCTGCATCAGGGCGCTGAACAAATCCTCTATCTGCTGCTGCTCGATGGATGAGAGGGGATTTGATAAGCCGCCGCTCCAGAATTTATCCCAGAGGGCGTCTATTTTTGATTTTAATTCGGGGGCGAGTCTCATTTAATTAGTTTCCTTTGAAGACGTTTTCGACAGGATAACAGGATTAACGGAATACGATATAATAATTTATCTTGTCTATCCTTTACATTAAGCGCCCCGAAGTATTTTGAGCACTGCCTTTGTGCGACCTTTTGTATTTGGAATTGATGCTCCAACCTTGCGTTTTATCCCATGATCAGACAGGATTTTTTTCATCTCTTCAATACTTGTACCAACGATCTCTGCGGCTTTTCCGAGTGAGATATCTTCTTTTTCATATAGTTTGCAGGAATCTATTGTGAGTTTCGCCGGGAGTCTAAACGTCATACGATTTTTCTCGCATTTCTCTTATTATCTGTGTGGTATCTTTCTCTTCAATCCTATGCGAGCCGATCCGATGGACAAGTTCTCTAAGATTCTGTATTTTTCTCCTTTCCAGTTTAGTTGTAATTTCCATGATTACCTATTTTTATGTCCTGGTTATATATTCTTTACCGCGCTGTGAGTGTATTCAGCTTCCAGTTCCCCCTTGAACGCCTTCTGCATCAGAGCGCTGAACAAGTCCCCTATCTGCTGCTTTGATTGGTTCTGGGATTGGCGCATGGATTCTACTTTCTCGACGATGAATTCAAATTTTGATTGGAGTCCGATGGGGGGTACAAGAACAGGAAAATTCTTAAGCTGAGTAGAATTTATTGTGGCGATTCCAGTCGTCTGTTTTGCAGATTTTAAAAAATACATCTTTCCATATGCACTTCCTATAAGCATACTTAAAAATTCAGGAGCAATAGAGTCTTTATCAGCCCTTACTCGAAATATATGATTCTGATGAATACAATTTGGAATATCATGATGCCATACTGCGCCGCGTCCTAACTTGTCTGGGTCTCCTCCCTCTGTCAATAATAAATCGCCTTCTAATAGCGCATATTTTTCCACTTCCGAAGGTAAAGCATCGATTGTTTTTACCTCTTTTAGATCAAGATATCCATCTTGGACATTTGCCACCCTTAAATAAGGTACTGAGACTACAGAATTACCAGATAATTTTCTTCCTTTTGTAACTCCCGATACTATTTCTGATAAGTTTTGTAATTTTCTTATTTCCCACCCCTTCGGATTCCTCACCGGGTCCCCGAACATCTCCAGAAACACGCTCTGCAGCAGCTTCTCCGTAAGCTCATCCGCCTGCGCCCGCAGCCTCGTAGTCTCCTCGGCTTTTTCGAGGATCGACACGATGCGGCGCTGGGTTGGGAGAGGGGGGAGGGGGATTTCTATTTGTTCTAAATTTTTTCTACTTATTCTTTTTCGTGTTGCTCCCAAAGCATATTTGTCAATTTCTTTAAGCAATTTTGGATTGTTTAGCGAATATATAATATACCTTGGCTCAGCCCTTTTTTCATTTAATTTGAAAATGGTTACATCAACTGCAACTATGTAAGGATAAGGTAAATCAGGAGATGAACATGCTCTGCCGATTGGATCTGGCATCCTTGAGATTAAAATATCTTCCTTATAATTCACAAAAGTGCACTTCAGTTCTTCGGCTGTCTTTATAGAGATGAAACGCTTAGACTTTCCAATAAATTTCCCTATACCAATATCCCCGACTTGAATTAATCTGACACCATTCTCACTATAATCTTTATTTAATATCCAATCCCCATCATGTAAGATACCAACATCCCCCAGCCTCTTCCATTCCCACCCCTCCGGCAGCGCGCGCCGCTCATGAGCATCCATTTATTGCTCCTCCCTTTGCGTTCTTCGCGCTCTTTGCGGTGCATGTTCCGATCTCACCGCAAAGCACGCAGAGGGCGCAAAGACCGGTTTTAAGGCGCGGATGGAGGAGGATACACGATTGTTAAATCTGAGTTCAACGACGTTTATCTGCGGTTCCATAATCCACTAAAATTATTATGTTTTTAATATATCGGCAGGTGTAAGCCTTTTCAATCCTTTGATCTTATCGAAATGCTTATCAAAGCTGACTATTGATGCTTTTAGCTTTTTTGCAATAAATGATTGCAGCGCATCATCAAAATCCAGCCCTTTTTTCATTTCTTCGATGACCTCAAGCTCTTCTTCCAGATTCGTAGCATAAACAAATAATCCTTCGAAATCGATTATACTGCTTAAAAATATTTTGAGTTCTTTTTGTTTATTAAAATTACTCAATATAACTTCTATTGAATGAATGGAAAATGAAGATACATAAGCCTCTAAGTTACCAATCTCAACCTCTTTAAGCAGTCGTGCACAATCATTCTTAAAAGCTCTATTTAGAAGAAGCTCAAGAAAAACATTTGTATCAATGAGATAAGCTTTTTTTTGCCCAGATTTCTTTTGTTCTGTGCTGTAATTCGACTGAATCAATATCTATATCTCCCAGAAGACCCGCAAGCTTGTCCACTTTAGATTTTCGTATTTCTATAGTAACCTCTTCCCCTTCGGCAAGTGCCAATTTCTTCTTTGGCTTCAATATCTTATTCCGGTAAATCGCTTTTACTCTCATTTATATCTGAAAAGGTTGCCTTTGTATATAGTAATTATGATTGGTTTGCCCTTCAAGCCCCACCCCTCCGGCAGCGCGCGCCGCTCATGAGCATCCATTTATTACCCCTCCCTTTGCGTTCTTCGCGCTCTTTGCGGTGCATGTTTTAATCTCACCGCAGAGGACGCAGAGGGCGCAAAGACCGGGTTTAAGGCGCGGGTGAACGTGGATATCCGATCATTAAATCTGCGTTCATCTGTGTTCATCTGCGGTTTCATTTTTCAAAATCCTATTAAAGCTCAACTATCTTTCTTTGTTCATTCCCGGTTTGTATCCTCAATCATCTTTGCAATAAGAATTTTCAGCTCTGGTAAGTCCTTCTCAACTGTATTCCAGACGACCTCAAGTTTTACACCGAAATACTCATGAATTAACTTATCCCGTATTCCAGCCATTTCCTGCCAGGGGACATCCAGATAACGCTCCCTCACCTGAACAGGGACTTTCTTTGCTGCTTCTCCGATGATCTCAAGGGCTCGAACAACAGCGAACACGGTTTTCTCATCTTCAGCGAACTCCTCCAGATCCATGCCCTGCGTGAACAGTTCAATTTTCTCAATCGCGCTGAAAATGTCATTGAGGTAATCTATAAACTCCCGCTTCAAACCTGCACAACCTCCTTGAGAATATGTTTTCCTATTGCAGGTTTCAAAGCATCTTTCATGACCAGGTCCACCTTCACTCCCAACAAATCGCTAAGATATCTCTCAAAGCGGATATATTGAAAGAGGCTTGGGGTCTCATAAAACTCCACAAGTAAGTCAAGGTCACTTGTGCGCTTTTGCTCATTTCGGATATAAGACCCAAACACCCCAAGATACTTGACCTTGTATCGTTCTGCCAGAATCGGCAAGTGCTGTTTCAATACCCTTACAAAACGTGAAACTTCACCAGGCAATTTCTTTTCCATCCTTCAAGCCTCCGCGTATATTTCCTTCTCCAATACGCCGCAGATGTTAATAAAATCATTCAACTCATTCTCTGTGAACATGGGCATGGGCGCATTAATACCAAAATTCGTGAACGGCGCATCGAATAGTTCCGTATACTCAATATGTTTCTTCCTTGAAAATACCGTCTGCACAGTTCTGATAAAATTAAGCTGGTCGGCGCTGTAATGCCTGCTATTCTCGATTATATAGGTATTGAAGGCATCCCTGATCCTCTCTTTAGGGTCGGGGAATTTGTACAATCCCAGGATATTCTTAATGAACTGTACCAGCGTCCCTTTATTCTGGCTGAACACTTTCTGCAAAACGTCCTCTGTGATATACAATTCAGGATTGTTAAGCGTCAATTCAAGGTCGCGAAGGTCAGCCTCTGTCAGAGCTTCATCATTCCTGATCTTCAAGATAGCAGGATGCTCATCAGCAAGCCTCTTTATCCTATCCTCAACCTTCTCCTTATAGACCTTAACATACTCCTGCTTCGCATCGGGTCCGAACTCGATAAGTTTCCTCTGCTGTATCATGTCATCCATGTCAAGCACAATGGTTTTCCGGGGTTCAGGCGCCATGTATTTCATCAGTTTTGCAAGTTCTGATATCAGCATCTGCGAATCTTCAAAAGATACCTTCTCCCAGAACCTCTTCGAAAGCACTTTTTCTTTGAATGCAAGTTTCGGTTTGATAACATTCAGCTCCTCAGGAAGGCAGTCCACCATCTCTCCGATCTTTGGTTTTAGCCGTTCCACCTCCTCTATGTCCCCGCGAAGGATTGCCACACCGAGTTTTTCGCATTTGAGCGTGAAAGATGCCTCGTTCAGGTTCACATCCTGCCTGAATCTCATCAGAGGAGTGATTTTCTTCTTCAGGAATTCAACAGGGTCAAGCCCAACATTATCCCAGAGCTTAGGAGAAAGCGCCTTCTCAACGTCTTTCAGGCTCTCCCGGACGCTAACTGAATCCTTCGGCAGCGACTCAATATCTTCTAGGATCTTCTTCTTAACACCTTCTGCCTTCTCTAGCTCGCCAGCATTAAGGCAATGCTCAAGCTGCCTGAGCCTTGTAAGGAATATCCTGTTCGTAATGGCTTCCCCGGACTCTTTCTGGTCGCCCTCAGGATGCATGTCCCAGTACTCGAAATTATCCCAGAAATCAAATACCTTGAAATAAACTTTTTTCCCATCTGGCAGCCAGTCCTTATGCTTGCAGGCATTATCAGACCGCGTTCCCCTTCCCAGCATCTGCCAGAACTTGATCCTTGAGAAAACGGGTTTGGCAAAAACAAGGTTGCAGACCTCAGGGGCATCGATGCCTGTATCCAGCATATCCACAGAAATCGCCACTCTGGG
The DNA here is from genome assembly GCA_963793805.1 of Methanobacteriota archaeon. Taxonomy (GTDB): domain Archaea; phylum Halobacteriota; class Methanosarcinia; order Methanosarcinales; family Methanoperedenaceae; genus Methanoperedens. The sequence continues at coordinate 82,569 of CAWCBK010000017.1, read as the reverse complement.
CAGCGATTCGGTCTTGAACTCTTTGATAGAAGCCTGCGCCCTTGGGTCATCTGAAACTATTACCTTCGCTAACCGCCCCTTATATTCAGGATATAGTCTCTCAAAGGCTTCCCACAGCCTCTTAGCATGCATTTTTGATATCGCAAATACAATGGTTTTTGCAGGAAGGTTTCCCGACAGGTCAACAAGGCAATTATCCATGAACTCCCTGGCGATCGCCTCGCTTGTTCCTTTCACAGCCACCTTTTTTTCAAGCTCTGTTCCCTCGAAATTTATCTCGTAAGGGTCTATACCTTCTCCCGATAACCTGTTCAATTCGCCCGCGGGCAGGTCGGCAGTCTTAATCCCTTCTATCTGGAAATGCGTCCGGGCGCCGGAAATATCCTTCCTGAAGTCGCACAGCACCCCGTCCTTTACGGCGTCCTCATAATCATAAAGCGCCGTTGCGACCTTGTTTTCACATCCAAAGAACCTGAAAGTGTCCCTTTCAATAAAATCAGCAGGAGTAGCGGTCAGACCTATCTGGATCGCATCAAGATATGTGAAAACATCCTTCCATTTATTATAGATGGAGCGGTGAGCCTCATCAGAAATAATTACATCAAATTCCCCGGGAGAAATCATATATTTCCCTGAACTGTCCTTCTGATTGTAGATCTCCATGAATGTCTGGATAGTGGATACATAAAGCCTGGAATTCCTGTTAAAAACGCCTGAATGAATCATTGATTTTGATTCTTCAGGAAAGAATTGTTTAAATCCATCATCACACGCCTGTTTTCGAAGCGCCTTCCTGTCTGCCAGGAAAAGGACTTTTTGAGCCCGGTTGGCCTTCAGGAGGACATCAATGATCGCCATAGCCACTCTTGTTTTTCCAGTCCCTGTTGCCATGACGATAAGCGCCTTTCGGTTCCCTTTCTGGATATGCTCCAATACCCTTTTCGTGCATTCCACGCTTTTTGAGCGGTCAACGATTCTCCTATCGATTTCAGAATCGGTCAGATTTTTTCTCGTCAAGCCCTGAAATCTCATTCTCTCAAGATCGCTTTGCGAAAAGAATCCTTTAATGAGTCTCGGCCCATAACTTTCCCTGTCCCAGAACCATATTTCATATCCGTTCGACATGAAAATAAAAACATCTTTTCCGGTCTGTGCTTTTATATCATCTGCATACTCTTGCGCCTGTTTTTGAGCCTGTAAGGATAGGGTCTCTGGAGGTTCGTTTGGCTTCAATTATTGCTATCGGCGCGCCGAACCTGTCAAGGAGCAGGTAATCGACATACCTGCTTTCAAGGTCGTTCTTAAGCGTCTCTGAGACAGTTTTGTAATTCTGTGCGCGAAAATCCGACTGCTTTGTATCAACTTCAACGATTATTTTTGTCCTGTCTCCGGCCACCCACCCCTGCTCTTCGAGCATGACATCGATCTTCTGTTTTCGAGTTAGGAATTCGTTAAGTTCTTTGCTCAAGGTCGCCTCAGCAATCACTTTCCAATAGGCTTATAAGTATTCAGTCATATTTAAATTTTTTTAGATAGAAAAAAGGATGAAATGACTTAGAGAGACAATTCTTTCATCAACTCACGGAGTTTTTTAAATTTGCCGGATTTATAATCTTCCCTGCTCTCTTTGATCTGTTCAATAAGCTCGGAATCCAAAAGAACCTCTAATGTAGATTTCATGGATTCAATCGTTTTCTGTCTAAAATATCACGATAATACATGGGCGCCGGATGTTACAGGACCTTCAGTTATTATGAATATTTCAAAAAAATATTATGATCCCACTAATAAAGGTGATGAAAATGGGGCCGCGCCAGGTAAAAATAAGAAATGATTAATAGGGCCATATGCCAGTGTTTCACCGTTGCCCTGCACTGATTGTCACGATCCTCACGGCGGCAAGGGATTATACCACCTCAAAACATTGACTGATCACTATGGTAAACCCATTACAATAACTTCTTACAACATTGGTAATCATAGTATTGCTCACTGGTGTTCACATTGTCATTACAATCCAATGAACCAGCTCGAAGGTACTAAAGGCAATTGTCTGCGCTGCCAGATTCACGGGACGAAATCGTAAGTAGCGGGGTTATAAATATGATTGCTGCATTCATTTCATTGTTGGAACAAAAAATATATAAGAATATAACGATTTTATTCAATAATGGAAGCGAAGTTTGGAAACTATATAATACATCTGGTAATGGGGGACATAACGGAAGAGGGAACCGACGCCATAGTGAATGCAGCTAACAGCAGCCTCATGGGCGGAGGCGGGGTGGACGGGGCAATACACAGTAAAGGGGGAAGACAGATACTGGAAGAATGCAAACAAATACGGCGCTCGCTGCCGGACGGTCTTCCTGCAGGGGATGCAGTTGCGACAACAGGAGGACTTCTCAAGGCGAAAAAGGTGATCCATACGGTTGGTCCAATCTGGAACGGAGGGAATAATGGAGAGCCTGAATTGCTTGCGCGCGCTTACAGGAACAGCCTTGCGCTTGCCCTGAAGATGGGTATTAAGACCATATCATTTCCTTCTATCAGCACAGGAACGTATGGATATCCTGTTGAGAAAGCAAGCAGGGTGGCGCTTAATGCTATTGTTGATTTTCTTGGGGAAAATGCAGGGATAGTGGAGGTTAGATTCGTGCTGCACAGCCGGAATGACCTGAGGGTGTATGAAGAGGCGCTTGCCGGGATTATGGCTAAATGACTTATGTGAATAGTCCATATATTACAAACAATAAAATATATTTAAAAGAAAAAAGAATATGGGGTATATAAAAATGACCTCTATTTTTTCGATGTTATCGAAAAACCGGACGGCACGTTCGAATTAATTGTTGAGAACAAACGCCCTGTGATCCAGCTTTATCCTGTAAATGGAACTGAATTTTACTGGGGGCAGTATCTTAAGATAGATTACAATGTGAGTTATCCGAGATCGTTTGAAGGAAAAACATCAGTTATTCTCGACGGCATTCCAGCAGCAAAGAGCGACATTATCGATACAAAATTCATGTTTCAGGGGAGGCATGAGTACGAGGTTAGGATGATTGGTTATAAAAAAAATACGCGCATCAACCAATTGTCACCATCACATCAGCCACCGTAAAAAACAGCATGCTCAGACTCACCGCAGCATTCACATTAAAGAACGCCACAGGAATGCTCGTAAAATTATCAGCCTTAACAAGTGTGTGCTCGTACCATATCAGCGCCGCAATGACAACAAGTCCAGCCTTAAAAACGATTCCCAGATCCAGCACGACCATCAATCCCACAAGCAGCGCAAGCATCAGGATATGCGACCCGAACGATAACAACAGTGCCTTCTTTACACCAAAAAAGGTCGGAACTGAATACAGCCCTTCTTTTTTGTCAAAATCGTAATCAAGCAGTGAATAAATAATATCAAATCCCCCTACCCATAACGTTACCGCAAGAAGAAGCAGCAGCATTGCGAATTCAGGTGCTAGGAATGGAAAGCTGATAGTTCCGGTGACAGCAAGCCAGCCACCCACAGGCGCATAACCCAGGTTCAATCCAAGAACAAAATGCGAAACAGGACTGAAGCGTTTGAGGTATGGATATACTATTGAAGTAATAGGAATTATGGGCGCAAGCAGGAAGCAGAGCCAGTTCAGTTGATATGATGAAAAGAACAGCAGGAAATATGAAACGATTATGATAGCCCATACCTCTTTCATTGTGATCTTCCCTGATGGGAGTTCCCGGTCAGCAGTCCTTGGATTTCTTGCGTCAATTTCTTTATCCACAAGATTGTTAAGCGCCATAGCCGCGCTCCTTGCTCCAAGGAACGCAAGCCCGACCCAGAACAATATGCGCAGTTCCGGCACAACACCTCTGATAATGAGGCTTGCGAGGAAAGCCCCAAGGTAAGCAAAAGGAACTGCGAACAGTGTATGCTTCAATACAACGAAATCCGAATACAGTTTCAATTTAGCTAACATCACAACTCTTTTCTCTTAGCACCGATATTACTCCCAAGATACAAATGATTAACCTTTATTTTATCGGCTCGGCAGGAAGTGGCAAGTCCACACTAACAGGCGCCTTCCTGGGATGGATGCAGAGACAGGGATATGATGCTGTGACAGTGAACCTAGATCCAGGCATCGAAAATGCGCCATACGTTCCTGATGTGGATATCAGGGAATGGATAAAACTGAAGGATATTATGGAAGAGTACGGAGTTGGACCGAACGGCGCGCAGATAATAGCGGCTGACATGCTGGCTCTTAACACAGGTGAGATGAAAGAGATAATAGAAAGCTTTGAAACAGATTATGTTATTTTTGACACGCCAGGCCAGATGGAATTATTTACACTCAGGCAGTCGGGAAAAGTGCTTGTTGATTCTTTCGGTGCCGGTAAATCCATAATCGGCTACCTCTATGACCCGGTCATATCAAAAACACCATCAGGCTTTATCACGCTGATGCTTCAGGCAGCCTCTGTGCAGGTGAGATTCAATGTCCCTTTCATGGGCGTCCTTACGAAATCTGACCTCCTGAAAGATGAGGAACGCGAAGATATACTGAAATGGAGCCAGGACTTCATGGAACTTGACAGCGCGATACATGAAGAAATGCCAACACTACGAAACCAGTTGAACATCGAATTTCTTTCTGCTCTTAAGTCATTCGGCGCAGGTCAGAAGTTATTACCCGCCTCATCCACTTACGGCTCTGGTATGGAGGACATATATAATTCGGTCCAGCAGATATACTATGGTGGAGAAGATCTGAGCAGGGATTGAAAAACGAAAAAAATACAAAATTTGCTATAACTTCAAAATATTTTATCAAAGTAAATCTCATAATAATGATAGAGAGAAACATTATATATTATCATGTTTATTCATTAATTTAATGCAGTACGATACTACCTGCAGATGGAGGAAACGTATGAAGATAAGACCTGTATCCGGTTGTGTTATTGGCAAAGGCATTTTCGCCTCATTTGCCCATTATGAGCAGACCGATATTCTGCCGCTGCGCCTTGTGACCGAGTGTAGACATAAGTACTCAAAGAATTGCAGTATTGATCTCTGTCCGAGATTCAGGACTGGCATTATGGGTTCCCACACGGTATCATGGCGGAACGAAGGCGCGAGAATGTAATATTCTCCGCCCACATTTTTTTATAGGATTACAGCATCATGCGCTACAATATATTAATGGAGCAACAGCTATGAATATTTTGAAAACAAAACCCGGGATCCATAAATCAAAAGGCGGACTTATCAGGTCGTTCGTGATACTGGAAAATGACATGATCAAAGACATAACCATTTCAGGGGATTTTTTCCTCTTCCCCGAAGAAGCACTTTTCAGTATACTTGAGAACCTGAAAGGAATTCCTGCAAAGCGTGAGGAACTGCTGAAAAATATCGAGGAGACATACGAAAAAGAAAATATCCTGTCACCCGGGACTGCACCTTTTGATTTCACTGAATCCATAATGAAAGCGCTGGAGGCACAATAATGGAAGAATGGCGGTTCATTGATTTCGGGCTTGTTGACATTCGCGATATGATGGCGATGGATGAGGCAATCCTCAAGGGTGACGAAGGCAATACATTCTTTTTCTGGACTCCGAAGAAATCCATCATACTCGGATTCTTCCAGAAAGCCCAGGTAGAACTTGACCTTCCAAAGTGCAGGGACTACACAATCACGCGCAGGATTAGCGGCGGCGGGATAGCGTTCTCAGATGACAGGTGCAGGCAGATAAACTATGGCGTTGTGGGAACTATTGATAACGACCTGTTCCCTCTTGACATCATAGAATCGTATAAACAGGTATGCGGCGTCCTTATAGATACTCTTGTTCATTACGGTCTCAACGCCGCCTTCCGTCCCATTAACGATGTCACTGTAGATAACAAAAAGATCTCTGGCAACGCCCAGACGCGCTGGGAAGGAAAATTGTTACAGAACGGAACGCTGCTGCTTGACTTTGATATCGAGGAGATGCTTCGGATATCCAATATACCAAAGGAAAAGTTCCTTGATAAGAAGATAGCCTCTATCAGGGAAGGTCTGACATGGCTTGACAGGGAACTGGGCGAACAGCGCGATATGGAAGAAGTCAGGAATGTCATGAAGGATAAATTCGAAGAGCGTTTCCATGTTAGATTGAAAAACGGAGCTCTTAGCAGGAAGGAAAAAGAACTAACCAAAAACCTCCTGCCAAAATATTACTCTCCTGAGTGGGTATATCGTTGATGGCATACGACGTGATCGTCATTGGAGCGGGACCTGCCGGGTCTGTTACTGCGGCTAAGGTGGCCGGGACTGGCTATAGCGTCCTTGTGCTTGAAAAGGACGATTCCTGCAGGTCGCCATGCGCCGGGTACGTCGGCAATACCATAAACCTGGACCTGCCTGATGATTCAGTAATACAATCAAGAATAACAAAAATGTGCACGTATTTCCCTGATTTCTCATCCCACGATTTTGAATTGAACGGGCTTGTTGTGGACAGAAATTCATTTGACATGGCGCTTGCACAGAAAGCAAAAGACGCAGGCGCAGAGATAAAATGGGGTTCACCTCTTCTGGACATTGTTGCAGGAAATGTTAAATTCCGTGATGGGATTTTGAATGGGAAAATTATCGTGGGCGCAGATGGTGTTTTTTCAAAAACCGCATCACTTTTCGGATTTGAAAAGCAAAGATTCGCGGTTTGCTCGCAGTATCACTTGAAAGGGATAAAACCGCTTTCGCAGACCTGCGAGATATTTTTTAATTCCGATTATGCTCCGGGAGGATATGTCTGGATATACCCCACAGGTAAAGATTCTGCAAAAGTCGGCGTGGGGGTTACTGAGGGTAATCCGCGTGCATATCTTGAAAAATTTATCAATACATCACCTCTTGCAGGCCGCCTTAATGGAATGAAGACTGAATATGTCGCGGGCGCCCTGCCGATAAGCGGACTGCGTGAGAAGCTTTGCCGCGGCAATGTCATGCTCGTTGGGGACAGTGCAGGTATGGCTGATCCAGTCACTGGCGCGGGTATCAACAATGCCATGCTTGCTGGAAATATCGCAGGAAAGACAATTGTAAAGGCTCTTGAAAGCGATGACCCTGAAATAATATCAGAATATGATGCAAGTATCAGGCGTCTTCTGGGAAAAACGCTTGGCAGAGCGCTTGAGAAAAGAAAAAGGCTTGATGCCTGCTATGCTTCTAATGAGCTTTTGCAGGAACATATACCGCAACTCTGGGTTACTTTCAGGCAGTACTGGGAAATTTAATACTTATATGAATCAGACTCTTCGGTCAATTTTCGATCTTTCTTAAGAGGTTCATCTTTCACATCAATATCCATACTGACGTTCTCTTCAAGCTCCCTGACCATACCCACACCCTTTGCGATCTTATTGAGGGACTTAACTGTTTCTTTTGAGGGCTTTTTCGGAGGAGCCTTTTTTTCGGTTTTTCTCAGTCGATAACCAGCCATGGGCAATCCTGATTTCATCAGCCCCAGCTCAACTTTTCTCTTGTTTATGAGGTCGCGTATTGGCTGTCTGGCGTTTTCCGGCATGTTGTCAAGCATCTTTTCAAGTTTTTCCAGGACTTCATCCTTCACAGGAGGGATTTCTGTCAATGTTTCATCGGTCATTATTCTTGTAAATAACAGTTGATATAATAAAAGTTACGCAGGAGACAAGCTCATCAAAAATTATTAACCGGCTGATAAAGCGTATTGCGCTGCCGGGGTATCCGGTTTATACCACGTATGAGACTCTCGAATTCATGTGGAGCCATGTATTCACCATTTAATGCCCCCGCACTTTTTGAGATATTTTCCTCCATTAGCGTCCCGCCCAGATCGTTGGCTCCGAGGTTCAGGGCTGACTGAGCCATTTTTTTGCCCATTTTTACCCAGCTTACCTGAATGTTCCTGATATAAGGATGCAATATTACCCTTGCAAGCGCATGCATTTTCAGGTCGTCATGTTCACCGGATAGTTGTTTATCTTCACCAAGACTGTTATTCAAATGCATAAACGGAAGGGGGACGAATTCTGTAAACCCGCCTGTTTTTTTCTGTATTTCCCGGATTATGAACATGTGGTCGATCCTCTCTTCCAGAGTCTCGATATGACCATACATCATGGTAGCTGTGGTTGGGATACCTGTAAGGTGTGCAGTCTTTACAACGTCGATCCATTCATGCGTCGTGAGCTTGTCCGGGCATATCTCTTCTCTCACCCTGTCAGAAAGTATCTCGGCTGCGGTTCCTGGCATCGAGCCCAGACCCGACTTGCCAAGCATAGATAGCGCCTCTTTAATGCTGATATTACTGTTATGCGCTGCATGGAACACTTCCATGGGTGAAAAAGCATGGATATGCAGATGGGGATAATCCTTTTTTACCGCTTCAATTATCTCGCAGTAGTTATGGATATCCCAGTCCGGAAGGAGCCCGCCCTGGATGCAGACCTCGGTTGCATTGATATTGACAGCTTCCCTGATCTTGTCCAAAATCTCAGGGATAGATAATAGAAATCCGTCGTTTTTGCGAAACGCACAAAATCTGCATGTCCCAGTGCACCTGTTCGTGAAATTGATGTTCCTGTTGATCACATATGTGACAACGTCGCCGACCGCCTTCTTTCGAAGCGTATCGGCAAGCGAGAAAAGAAGAGCCGGACTGTTATAAAGCGTCAGCGCGTCTTCCATCGTGCATTTTCCTAATTCGACCCGTCTTAGGATTTCATCCTGGATGCTCTGTAATTTTTGTATATGACCACCTTAAGTTTGAAGTCATAATGCAACACACATTAATAAGTTTTGCGAAATCCTCCTGTGTCTGAAAGAGAACTCAAAAGAGGGGCGATCTCTTTGCTGTACCATTTTTTTTTAAAATAATGCGGATATATCGGCAGTCTCTCTTTAAGCGGGACGCCTGCCATTGCGCGAAGTTCCACAAGCGTTGGCCATGCGGATTCTGGATTTATGTAGTCAATGGTTTCTGGCGAGATGCCGCCAAGGTCGCTGGCGCCGCATCTGAGCAGTTCTCCGGGTGATATCAGGTTCGGGGATACCTGGACAGCCACGTCTTCAGGAAGAAGGCGTCTTGCCAGGGATACGGTCTCTTTCATCGTTTTCATGTCCGGAGGAGGGGATGATGACATTGTAGTTCCGGGTTTGGGAATAAAATTCTGGATTATTACTTCCTGGATATGCCCGAATTCTTCGTGTATTTCCCTTATCGCCTTAATCGAACGAACCCTGTCAGAAGGTGTTTCTCCTATGCCAACGAGTATCCCTGTTGTGAAGGGAATCCGCAGTTCACCGGCTGTCCTGATTGTTTTTATCCGCGCTGCCGGATTTTTTCCCTTACATCCTTTGTGCGCTTCAATGATGCCTGTGGTCTCAAGCATAAGCCCCATGCTTGCATTGCATGACATTAATTTTTCAAGCTCGTCTTTTTCAAGTATGCCTGGATTGCTGTGAGGGAGCAATCCTTTTCGTATCGACAGCCTGCACATGTCAGCAAGGTAATCAATTATGGAATGATACCCAAGATTCCGGAGCAGCGAAATGAAGCCTTCCACTTCTTCTGCACGCTCACCGAATGTGAAAAGCGCTTCTGAGCAGCCTGCGCGGGCTCCCCTGTCAAGTATATCAGCTACTTCGGCAGGGGTCAGGAGGCTTGCCTCAGGATGACCGATGTCACGGCGAAAGCCGCAGTATCTGCACCTGTTCCTGCAGATGTTGGTAAGTGGTATGAACACGTTGCGGGAGAAGGTGGCAAATGGAGGTGTCATTATCCCGGAATTGTACCGGCTCGTACATAACCATGTCGAATATGCGTTAGCTTAATGTAATCCAAGGGCTATTACGCATGTCCCCATGCGGGGGTTACCGAGCGGCCAAAGGTGCAGGACTTAAGATCCTGTTGCGCAGGCATTCGTGGGTTCAAATCCCATCCCCCGCATTATTATGTATCTTTTTTAAATGATTGAGATCTTAAAATGTTTATTTCACTCCACCATCGCCCTTGCATCCACCGCAACCGCCCCCTTCTCTCCAACCATCAGTGGATTTATATCTAGCTCAATAATATTCTCCTTCTCCGCTATCTCGGACACAGAAACAAGCACCTTCGCCACGGCATTCACATCAGCAGGTTTCCTGCCCCTGATACCTTTCAATATCTGATACCCTTTAATCTCAGATATCATCTCAAGCGCCTCCTTAATATCGATAGGGGTCACCCTGAACGAGACATCCTTATAGACCTCCACGAAAATGCCCCCTAGTCCGAACATCAGGGCATGACCGAACTGCGCATCCTTCTTAAGTCCCACGATGACCTCATGACCCTGAGGCGCCATCTGCTGCACAAGGACGCCCTCGATATTCGCGCCAGGGACTGCTTTCCTGACCCTTGATATCATATTGGAATATGAAGACTTCACATCCTCTTTCTTAACGTTCAATACTACACCGCCCACATCCGATTTATGAGAAATGTCAGGTGAGGATATCTTCATTGCCACAGGAAAACCAATGCTGGATGCGATACGAAAAGCCTCGTCCTCGCTTTTTGCAATGCTGCCCTGCGTTACTGGTATCCCGTATTTTGCAAGAAGCTTCTTCGCTTCATGCTCTGTAAGAATATTCATTTGCATCTCCCCATTTTATCCCTGTGCTCAGACCCGATCTTTACCTTATCAAGAAATTCCCTGTGCTTTATGAGACAGGACAGCGCTTTCACTGCCCTCTCAGGAACAGGATAATTCGGAATGCATCCGCTCTTAAGTATTTCCACTCCCTGCTCAGTGCCTGCCCCGCCCATCCAGCATGCAATAATCGGTTTTGTGCTTTTCGCTTTCATGCATTTCTGCCTCATCTCGACCACAGCCTCAGCCGGAGGCATTGCATTTGTCATCATAGTATGCACATAAATAACAACAATTGCATCAACGTTCGGATCATCATGCAGCGCCTGTATTGAATCAGTATATATTTTGAAAGAAACAGTCCCCGCTGTATCTATGGGATTGGAACTCGATGCGAATTCAGGAATGACGCTCTTTATTTGCTCACGCGTTTTTTCTGACAGGTCAACAATATTCAGCCCCTGCCTCTCACATTCATCAGCCGCAACTATTGAAGCGCCGCCGCCATTGGATAAGATCGCCACATTATTCCCATCCGGGAGAGGCTGGCACGAAAAAGCAAGCGCGGAATCGAAGAGATCATCGATATCATCTACGCGAAGTATTCCAGCCTGCCTGAAAGCTGCTGAATACACCTCGTCAGAGCCGGCAATCGAGCCCGTATGCGAAAATACCGCCTTTGCACCCCTCTTCGACCTTCCTGTCTTGATAGCAACGATCGGTTTATTCACCCTTCGGACAGCGTCTATGAACTCCCTCCCACGTTTTATTCCCTCCACATACATGGCAATTACTCCGGTCGATGGGTCGCTGTTCAGGTACTCTATGAGATCAACATCATCAATGTCAGCCTTGTTGCCTGTACTGATGACCTTGGAAAGCCCTATTCCTGTATCGATAGTCCACTCAGCAAGTGCAAGACCCAGAGAGCCGCTCTGCGTAATAAAAGAGATCGAACCTGGACGCGGAAGCCTGCCAATAATGCTTGCATTAAGACCCACAGGTTCGTTCACGATGCCAAGGGTATTCGGTCCTATCATGCGTATCCCATATTTTCTCACGATCGATACCAGCTGGCTTTCAAGTTCATTATTTCCAGTCTCACTAAAACCCGCACTCACAACAATAAGCCCCTTAACGCCTTTTTTTCCGCATTCTTCCGCAACTGAAAGAACAAATTTAGCGGGAACGATTATCAAAGCCATCTCCACATCATCCGGGATGTCCAGGACAGAGGAATATGAAACCAGCCCCTGAATACTTGTTTCACCGGGATTGACTGGATAGACCTTTCCTTTAAAATCACTCAGGATGTTCTTCAATATACGTCCGCCCCATTTAATTTCATTATTGGACGCTCCGATAACTGCAATGGACGCGGGGTAGAATAGCGTATCTAACATATACATCCAGCCCCTGCATTTTTAAAGCTGAATACTTTTATTGCGATTTCAGTGATGACCATTTCGTTTCTCCCTTATTAGGAGTTAAAGTGTCCGGTCAATAAATTAAGATTGCGGTAATTTTTTTATAATATCTTTTCAAAAAAACTATGTATCAGGATGTTGGTAAATTATATAACATGATGAACCGTATATGAGCCAGAAATGATAAAAAATTGTGCAATTCATGGAATTTTCAGAGGAACCGAATGTAATTGCGGTGAACCCGGGATTCTCATCCTGGACGATGATCAGACAGAAAGGCTTGGTCGATTTGTTTCCGGGGCGTTGCGCCATTTTCCAGACGACCTTGGACTTGCGATGAACCAGCACGGCTGGGTGGACGTAGATGTCTTGTGCGACGCCATGAGAACACGGTACAAATGGTCTAACAAAGACAAGCTTTTTTCGATGATCGAATCTGATGAAAAAGGCAGATACGAGATCAATGGCAGGAAGATCCGCGCAAGGTACGGTCATTCTGTGGATGTCGACCTTGATTATCCCGAGACTGAACTTCCTGAACTGTATTATGGGGCAAGCCGCGAAGAAGTGGACATATTACTTGAAAAGGGTATAAGACCCATAAAACAAAGGTATGTACACCTGAGCACATCGGTTGAGAAAGCACTTGAAGTCGCAAAAATCCATACCGATGATCCTGTATTGATCAAAATAAATGCGGCAGAAGCACAAAATGATGGGTTAAGTCTGCTTACTGCGAACGATAACATAGTGCTTTCAGATGAGATACCCCCGCAGTACCTTAGCCTGGTGCAGGACGAACCTCAATAAAATATAAGTCGAAAAACATCATATATGGTATGATGCAAAATCATATCATCTCAATGAAAGATTTTTCACGTGATGATATAGATATTATTTTAAACAGGGTAAAGGAATTTGAACCTGTGGCGCGAGGTAAGCGATCGAACCTGCTTTCTGGAAAAATACTCGCCACTCTTTTTTATGAACCAAGCACGCGCACGCGTATGTCTTTTGAGACAGCCATGAAGCGCCTCGGGGGAGAAGTGATCGATCTGGGCTCGATAGAATCAAGTTCTATTATCAAGGGAGAGAACCTTGCGGACACCATCAGGGTAATAGGGAACTATGCGGATGCCATAGTGCTTCGCCACCCGCGCGAAGGTGCGGCGCGGATGGCAAGTGAGTTTTCCAAAATCCCTATAATCAATGCCGGTGACGGCGCGGGACATCATCCAACGCAGACTCTGCTTGACCTTTATACAATAATGCGCGAGAGCAGTCTTTCAGGACTCAAAATAGCGCTTGTGGGAGATTTAAAATATGGCAGGACAGTTCATTCCCTGGCTTATGCCCTGTCATTGTATCACGCTGATGTGACTCTTGTCTCACCTGCTCAACTTAAGATGCCCGAAGTTATCAAGAAAGACCTGAAAAAACAGGGCGCTGTCGTCAGGGAAACCACCAGCATCGAGGAAGTTATAGGGGATGTGGATGTGTTATACGTCACAAGGATACAAAAAGAACGCTTTCCCGACCCTGCCGAGTACCAGAAGGTCGCAGGCGTGTACAGGGTGACCGAAGAAATTCTGAAAAGCGCCCGCGAGAATCTCATTATTATGCATCCCCTTCCCAGGGTGGATGAAATTGATCCTGCCGTTGACAAGACTAAATTCGCCAGGTATTTCGAACAGTCATTCTACGGCGTCCCTGTCAGGATGACGTTGCTCGCTATGGCAATGGAGGCAATATGATAGAAAAAGAAATGAGAGTTCGCAGGATCGAACACGGTACCGTGATAGATCACATAACTGCCGGACAGGCTCTCAATGTGCTTCGCATTCTAGGAGTGTCGGGCACTACCAGTGCAGTAGTGAGTGTAGCCATGAACGTGCCTTCGGGGGCAATTGGGTCAAAAGATATTGTCAAAGTAGAGGACAGGGAGTTAGAAGAAGAAGAGGTAGACAGGATATCGTTAATAGCGCCGAACGCTACCATCAATATCATCCGCGATTTTGAAGTTATAGAAAAATACAGGGTCGACCTTCCAGAGAGGCTCGATGGCGTGGTAAAGTGCTCCAATCCTAATTGTATTTCAAATACGAATGAACCGGTTATATCAAAATTCCTGGTAAATAAAAAACCTGTGGAACTGCGATGCATCTACTGCGACCATGTGATATCAGAGAGTATAGCGGAACACCTTATATAAATGTAGATTATATGTAATATAATTGTACATTTAATGAAAAATGGATATGTGTTGATATGGTATAAAAGGAGAGATCATGATAGAAGATGGAGTGGCAGATGTTCATACGCATACCATGTATTCGGGATTCTCTAAATATTCTTACCTTTCATTCCCTGACAGCGTGACCACACCTAAGAAAGCAGTAAGGATAGCTGAAAAAATCGGGCTTGATCTTCTATGCATAACAGACCACAATACGATAAAAGGCGCTGTCGAAGCCAGGAAATATAACCACGACCTTGTTGTCATAGGTGAAGAGATCCGTTCAAAAAGTGGGGAAATAATCGGACTTTTCTTGCAGGAAGAGATCAAACCGGGTTTGAGCGCAGAAGAAACTATAGAACTCATACATGAACAGGACGGAGTAGCGTTTGCGCCGCATCCGTTCAGCGTTTACTGCCCGTGTGTTGGCAATGAGCTTCATGCACTGAGACTGGATGGTATCGAAGTGTTCAATTCATTGCACAGGGACGGGTATTCTAATGCCCTGGCACTTGAAAGCTGCAATGGACATGCAAAACTCGGGGGAAGCGATGCGCATTCAAGCAGCATGATAGGTAATGGTTACACAACATTTTCAGGTAATTCACAGGAGGAGTTTCGAAGAGCCATAAAGAAAGGGCAGACTTCATACGGTGGTAAGCCGGCGCCACTTAAGGATATAGTAAATTACAGCATTCGTGTGGCTTATGAATCATCAAAGATGCTCTTGAATTTCAATAACATCCAATGCCCTATGTATGATCGAATATCTGAATTAAAAAGATCCAGAAAAATGATGTACCTGATGGGTTCATATGCATATGCTTTTTCACCGTTACCATTTGTATGCACACTTTTCGGGAACAGGTTACTCAGCCTCAGGGGAAAAAAGAATATGATAGAACAGAAAAAACCTCGAATAAATTTATAAATCGTCTGTGCAAACATTAATTTATTTAAGAGTATTATTACCCCGTATGGACGAGAACACAATAAACAGAACAAAGGCTGCCCTTAACGCCCTTATTGATATTGAGCAGACTCTGGATAGAGAACACACCCGATTATAAACTCTCGACACAGGACCTGGTAGTTCTCAAGAAGAGACTTGAGAGGGTGACAGAGAATGTCTCAAAGATCTATGAAGAGAATAAAGTGAAAATGCAGGCTGCTGAGGATGAGATCAAGAAGATGCATGAGGGGAAGAGAAAGAAATAATCATTAGTGAAATTTACTCCAGCGTATAACTTGCCGCTTCCTCAATGGTTCCTACTTCCCTCACCTCGATGCCCACATCTCCCACCTCGCTCTTTTGCCCCGCAGGTACAAGGAACATCACAGCGCCGTTCTCTTTTGCCGCCATTGCTTTTGCCCGCGGCGCGCCGATCCTCCCGATCGTATGGTCTTCGCTGATCGTTCCTGTTATTAACACATCTTTTCTGATGGTCTTGTTCTGCATAGCCGCGATCGCAGCAAGTGTCATGGCGGCGCCTCCGCTTCCTCCTGCTATCGATATCTTCTGTTCCTGAACAGCCGCTTCGATATTGATAAGGACATCCTTATCTGACAGGCTTTTCCTTGATACTTCACGGGCAACGAGTATGGCTGTCTGTGCAGAAGACTGGAGAGTTTCATCGACAATAACATTTGCCACATTAAGGAAGAGGTTGCCTTTGCCGCTCTTTATTATGATCTCAAGAGGTATCAGATGCCCTTTATCGTTCTCATCCACGGCCATGACGGCATAATCGCTCTTTGCAACCGTTGTGAGGTTAATGATATCCTTTTCAAGACCCCGCCTTGTCTGTGTTTCGTTTTTTAATGACTTTTCAGTTAAGGACAGGTTCTGTTCAAGCCGGGAGATATTTTGTTCAAGCAGGGTTATGGTCTGTTTTTGGTTCTCTGAAATGGCTGAGAATGTACTGATCGTTTCATCATGGAGTTTGAGTTGCCCGTATGAATATAGAGATGAGGCGACGAGTAAGACTGAAAGGAACAGGATGATATATTTTAGCGATCTGTTGTTGTCGGGCATATTATCATTATTTCTTACAGTTCAATCAGTTTTGCTATTGTTTGCTTCAATACAGGAATATCTTTTTCTACAGTATCCCAAACAGCATCTAAATCCACACCAAGATAATCGTGATTCAGCTTATCTCTCATCCCAGCCATTTTCCTCCATGGTATATCAGGATATTTTTCTCTCATCTCGATAGACACTCTTTTTGTTGCTTCCCCTACTATTTCAATCTGCCTCACCACGCCGTCCTGAACAAGGTTATTATCCATAAAATCATCATAGTTCAGTCCTTTGATATATTCTTCGATTCGAGATATAGCGTCCAAAATGTGCCTTAAATAAACAATATCATCTTTCTTCATTCGTAAATTACCTTCATTTCCTTTTTAATCCTGCCAATTAAATAAGGGCTTATGGATTTTTCAGTCAGCAAATCGACCTTCATACCAAGTGCATCGGATAGCTCCTGTTCTATCCCCACAAGGTCAAGCAGACTTTTCCTCTCCGAGAATTCGACAAGAATATCTATATCGCTCTTTGGCTTTTCTTCACCTCTTGCGTATGAGCCAAAGACGGCTATCTTTTTTGCGCCGTGCTTTTTGATGAGCTTGATGATATTTTTAAAGAGGTTTTCTTTGTTCATATTCACCTTTTATAGGCTTCATCATGATGCTCAAGCGTTTCCGTGAGTTCAAATCCATACGGCATAGGCACTCTTATAGTCCAAAATGCTTATCGAAATCTTCTATGTTCCTGAAATGAATTCTTTTATCTTTTCTCTCAATTTTATCAAGCGTTTTTACATACTCGGGATTGAGTTCTTTGTGAATATCACTGTCAATTTCATTTATTGTAATTTCCATGCTGATTACCTTTTCTTTCAGGAAAATAAGTCGTTTCTTATCTCATTCAATATTTCTGCATTGGACATGAGGTCTCACCTTTTATAATATATACACATGGAATCATTTAAAGATATTTCTATGGAGCATGCGCCTTCCCTAGTTCATCCATAGATTTTTTGTCCTGTTTCTTCTACAAGGTCGTTAAATAATGATTTCTTGGAAAGATCAATAAGATGAACTGGTTTGGATAGATATTTATATAATTCAGCGTAAAATTTGAAAAATAATTGAGGTTTGATCCCTTTTACTCCAAGGTCTATGTCATTGGCTTTTTTGCCTTTTTCTAATGATGAGCCGAATAGGATTATAGAAGAGACGTTGTATTTTTTTGCGTACTGTGTAATTATTTGTGTATCCCTTTCGGTTATCATCTATTTCTTGCCTCATCGGGTTTTTGATTCTTGAATTAATGCCTTTATTTTTGTTTCAAGATGCTTTTTTAGTTTTAATAATCCTTCATTATTGTTTAAATATTGTATAGATCTATGATGCCTCATATCAAAAGGGATATCTTCAATACTTTGTGTAATCGGTATTACATTTTTTCCTAAAGTATGAGCAATTCCCGCTTCATAAAATACATTTGGGTTTTTTCCTGAAAAATCCACAATAACGATTGAAGAACAATAAATTAGCTCAAAGATATCTTGGATAATAGCGCTATTATTCCAAATATCATCTACCCTTTGACAGGGTATACCAACATCATGGCATGCATCCTTTATAATTTTGAGAACTTTATCATATTCCATTTTAAATGGCATCATAACAGATACCAAATTTGGATTAATTGGTTTTTCAGGAACACTAAAGACAGATGGCAAAAAAGTTATTACCTTTTTTACTTTTTTCACATCAGTAGATGTCGAAATAAACTCCTCGTCAGATTTAAACGCTTTATATACAGGCATTCCAGATATCTTTGAGTATGCTTCTAATCTATATCCATCTGGCGTCAAAAATTTGTTGAATTCTGCTAAAGATTCCGAAACTTCTTTTTCATCGGATAAAACAACTGGATGTAGACAGGTTTCTATGAATTTGAGAAATGTGTCGTCGTCGCAGTCAAGTAAATTAAAATATTTATACAGTAAGTAACCGTAATCATAATCTGAGTTGTTAATTACATGTTGCCATATATCTCCTGTAGCATTTTTAAACCTGCTATCTGTAGATGGCATCGTCGATAAATTCCAAATTCTATTCAGGAAATCTATTAAATCCAGCCTTCCATGAAAAGGATATCTCCTTATAAGCAAATAATCTATTATATTTCTTCTTGCAACTTCCGAGATATTATTCATGCTGTACTTCCATATAATTTGGTCCTTAAGTGCACATATCAGCTATTAGAAATCATATGATTTATACCGCATCTATCTATTTTAAGATATATCATCCAGCATTTCTATCCCTTCCTCTCCCTCGCCCCCTTCAGCAACAACTGCATCTCAGTCCTCGCCACCATATCTCTCACAGCCTCCACAGCATCAATATTCGCAGAAATACTCGTTATCCCAAGCTCCACCAGCCTCTTTGCCACCTTCGGATTGCTCCCGGCCTGCCCGCAGATGCTTGTTTTCACTCCTGCCTTGTTGCACTCGATGATGACATGCTCGATCAGCTTCATAATGGCTGGATGCAGCTCATTATACAGGTGCGCCACATGCTCGTTGTTCCTGTCCACGGCAAGCGTGTACTGCGTGAGGTCATTGGTGCCAAAGCTCACAAAATCAAGCCCCTCGGCAATGAATTGATCGATAATGAGGGCTGCGGCAGGGATCTCGACCATTATGCCTATTTCTATCTTATCAATATTCAGCCCCTTTGCGCGCATGAACTCCTTTGCGCGCCGCAGTTCTGAAGGATGCTGCACAAGAGGTATCATAATCCCCATATTGCTGAACCCGCGCTTGATAAGCTCCTTGAAAGCCATTACCTCAAGCTCGAAGTGCTCAGTATCGATAAGATCGCGCCTGATGCCCCTGAATCCGAGCATAGGATTTGGCTCAATTGGCTCACCCTCGCCGCCTTCCATCGCCCTGAACTCATCTGTGGGCGCATCAAGTGTCCTCACCCACACTGGTCTTGGATAGAAAGCATCCACAACTGTCTGGATGCGCGTGACCAGTTCATTTACATACTCGTCAGCTTTACCCTCTTTAATATACTGCTTTGGATGTTTTGGAAGTCCAAGTATCATGTGCTCGATGCGAAGCAGCCCGACACCGTCAGCCTGCGTCTCAATGGCTCTTGCCGTGGCTTCAGGGATCGAGACATTTACTTTTACCTCTGTTGCTGTGATCGGTTTTGATCTTGCGAACGACACATTTGCGTGAGACTGTGCTGCTGGTGCCGCAGCGACCTCTTTCTTTCCTTCAAATACAAGCCCCTTTTCGCCGTCCACTGTTATTTTCATACCGTCAGTCAGTAACTGGGTAGCTTTCCTTGTTCCAACAACAGCAGGGCAGCCCAACTCTCGCGAAACTATAGCAGCATGGCACGTCATACCTCCTTCATCAGTCACAATAGCAGCGGCGCGCTTCATTGCAGGCACCATGTCAGGTGTGGTCATGACAGCAACGAGAATATCCCCTTCTTTCACTTTTCCAAGCTCAGTTGCATCTGCCACGAGCTTTGCCTCACCATACGCCATACCCGGTGAAGCGCCCAGCCCTTCGAGCATGGCTGATGTCGCTACTTTCTCTTTTGTCTCTTGTTTCTTTTTTATTGTAGTTATAGGTCTTGACTGGAGCATGAATATCTCGTGGTCCTTAATAGCCCATTCCACATCCTGCGGGATGCCATAGAGATCTTCGACTATTTCACCAAGTTCAACAAGTTTCAGAATCTCATTGTCATCAAGCACCTTAGCGTTCTTCTTATCATCGGGCGGGGGGATCTCCACTGTTTTACCTGTCTTTGGGTCCCTTATATGCATGATATTCTTCGTTGCGACCTTGCGCTCGGTGATCTTTTTATTCCTTTTATCAACAACATAATAGTCCGGAGAAACTGAACCGGATACAACGCTCTCGCCCAGCCCCCAGGCTCCCTCGATGATCGTGAGGGGTTCACCTGTTGACGGATGGGACGAGAACAGGACGCCGGCTTTCTCTGCGTCCACCATCATCTGGACCACAGCGCACAGGTTCACCTTGGAATGGTCAAATCCCTGCTTGACGCGGTAGTAAATAGCCCTTGAGCCATAAAGAGACGCCCAGCATTTCTTAACAGCTTCCACCACATTTGCTTCTCCTTTGATATTGAGGAATGTATCCTGCTGGCCTGCAAAGCTTGCGTCTGGCAGGTCCTCGGCTGTAGCGCTTGATCGTACTGCCACGAAAACTTCCGCATCTTCTCTCTTGCAAAGTTCCCTGTATTTTGATTTAATGCTCTGTTCTATATCCGCAGGGATACTTGCGTCAGAAATGATCTTTTTTGCACTTTTCTCTGCATTTCGAAGGATATCAGCATTATCAACGTCCACATCAAGGGAGCCAAAAAGGGTTTCAGCTATGCCATTTTCATCAATGAAACGCCTGAACGCCTGGGCTGTGACCGCAAATCCCTGCGGTACCGGGAGTTCAGCACGTATCATTTCCCCAAGGCTTGCGCCCTTCCCGCCTACAATTGCTATATCCTCTTTTCCAACTTCTTCAAGCCATACGACCATATCATTTGCCATTTTATTTCACCTTTAACGATTTCCTGATCTTAATGAGTTTCTTATCATAACTTTCGACAGCCAGTTTTAACACGAGAGGCAGTTTTTCGATGGAAAAACCTGACTCTCTTGCTATGTTTTCAAGTAAATGAACATTTATTTCCTTATTCTGCGCTCTTTCAACCCTGATAGCCTCGATAAGCGCCACAGCGCTGATGAACGATTTCACAAAATCAAACGTGGGAGTCACACTGCTATTCTCAATGCGCGAAATGGATTCACGCCTTAAGCCCATTACTTCCCCGAGTTCTTCCTGAGACATACCATATCTGGTCCTGTACTCCCTTATTACCTCCCCCGGCTCCGGACTGAGAATTATCTCGCCAGCAATGTCTCTCTCATACAAAGCAAGCCATTCAGGTGTGTAAAGATGTCTCTTCAGGATCGTTCTCATGTCCGCCTCTAAATAAACGTAATATGGTATGTCACATTTATTGAATTACTATATGCAAAAACCGTTATTTAAATCTTTCTTTGGATTACAATATAAATAACATGATTTATAATGTCACATTTAGCAAAAGTATTACCTGAATAAAAAAATCTTGAACCGAAAAAAAGAGAAAAAATAAAAGGGATTTTAAATTCCCTTTATAGCTTTCTAACCATTGATCTAACAAACAATACAGTCAGGAGACCCAGGATAGCGATCGTTGCCTCGAAACCCGGCGTTCCAGTTGGCCCGGTTTGTCCTGCTGCTGTCGTCGTTGTCGCTGCTGATTTACCTTTTAATGCATCTGCTGCCCATTGCGCCCTCGCTGTCTTATCAGTGCCTTTGTCCTGGTGGCACCTGTAAGTACAGGAGTTGGGCATCTTATCAGCGCCGTATTTGAGTGAGTTATCTGGGCTCAATGCTTTGAAGTTATGCGTGGAAAGAGCGCCCCTCAAGGTTACAGGGTCAACATTGATAACATCAGGCATGTGACAGTCCGTGCATATCAGAGATGCACCCTTTGCAGCCGTATTGAATTCATGCTTGTGTGTTACTGCTACCCCGCCGTGACAGGACTTACATAGTTCAGCTTTGGGTTTTACAAGTCCAGCTCCGTCCCATGCAGCATATTTTATCGTTTTGGCGACATTGTCGTATATCTTTATGCCATATACACCTGCCGGGAGAGCATCGTATACTGTTACCG
Source organism: Methanobacteriota archaeon (assembly GCA_963793805.1). Taxonomy (GTDB): domain Archaea; phylum Halobacteriota; class Methanosarcinia; order Methanosarcinales; family Methanoperedenaceae; genus Methanoperedens. The sequence goes on along the minus strand of CAWCBK010000017.1, from coordinate 60,434 downwards.
TTCCCACTTTATGTGAGTCGTGGCAGCTAACGCATGTAGTTCCAACTGTATAATGCCTGGACTCCTTATAGTCAAGGAATTGTTCCCTGTGCCGGCTCGTTGTCTTGTCAGGGAAGAATGACGCAGTCACATTATAGGGTTCAGGTACGTATTTCAGAGTTTCGGGTTTGCCGGCTACGTATCCGACCGGGAAGTTAAATCCTGACCCGTCCGCCGCAGTAGCCCTGATATGGCAGCGCCCGCAGGCTTCAGGTGACTTATCAATTACGATATCGGTTTTGCTATTTGAAGTTACATGCGCGCTTCCGGTCCGTGGCAGGCTTCGCAGCCTATGTTCATTTCATTGAATTTTTTTGTTGAGGGATCGAATCCCGTGGTATGGCATCCGGCGCATGTTACAAGCCAGTCCCTTATGCTCTTATCGTTCGCATAATGCCCGTTTATCGGGCTCCATTCATAATTTGTAACGTTGTACTTCCCTGTGGCGCTGTTGTACTGGATATAACTCTCTTCCTTATACCATCCGCCGATCACGTAATTTATTACTTTGGGGTCAGGTAGCCCGCCTGTGCCTGGCGGCGCCCTGGGATCGCTCAAGTTGCCGTGTACATTGCCAGGCACCGAAGCATCCTGTATCATTTTCTGATGGATCGAGCCCTTTATCAGGTTATATTTGTCCAAATGGCATTTCTTGCATGCCTCAGTCCCTGCATATGTAGCATCTGCTGCATATACCGGGAGCGCAAGTGACAGCACGACCAGTGCGGCCACAACTGCATATAATATTGCGTTTTTTCCTTTCATTGTATCCCTCTGTCTTATTTTCGATTTTCACATTTCGTAGATGACATATTGATGTTTATTATATGTAATTATATAATAGTAAAGTTTACTAACAAATCATTTGATAATATTATCTAACAATATCCGTCTGTTTCAATCTGATATTTTCTTCCAGCACACCCCTGTAAATCCTGTGGTTTTTAACCTCATCCCTGCTTTCATTTAGCTGATACTCAAGTTCCTGAATATTTTCTTTCAGCTTGCTGATATCGGCATCCTTTTTTTCAATTTCTACCTCCAGGTTCCTTATTGTAACTTCACGGCGCTGCACCGCAAACTCAAGATCCTCCTTCTCAAGCCTGTGCGACTCGATATAACCCTCCCTTGGAGCCGCCCTTTCAATCTGCTGCAGCTTTGCCTTTTTTGGAGCAATGGTAGAAAGAACCGATATCTCAACGGGCTTTCCCTGGAGCTTTTCGATAAAGAGCATTGAGACACGGTGTTCTTCGGCAGAGAGCGTCCAGGAAGGCCCCACATAGCGCTGTTTTTGAGATTCGGCAAGTTCGATCAACTTATCCGATACATTCGAGCTTATCCAGCCAATATCCTCATAGTGATCAAGGAGAAGTGGAAGGTTGTTATGCCCGACTCTCTCAAGCATGAACCTGAGCCACTGTTCAAGTATTTTTTCGTTAGTATCTTCCCTGATTTCCGTTTGCATTTATAATGTCTGCCAGAACTCCCTGGGCATATCCATTGCAAGCTTAAGAGCCCCATCTGCACCGCCGTAAACCGGGTCTTTGAAGATCGAAACTTTGCCTCCTCCGATTAGTTCAAGGTGCATTTCGAGCACTTCCGGCAGGTTCCTGATCTGGCTGCCTCCGCCTGCAAGATATATATTTGAGCGCAGGGTATCCTGGAAGTCTGGTTCATAAGTCGAAATAAGTTTCGAAATTCCTGAAATAATGTCAGGTATAATGGATTCGCATGCCTGTTTCAATTCTTTTGCGACCGAGAGTTTTAGGATAGAGGAATTAACCGGTAATTCAACGATAATATTCTTTTCAATTTTTCCAACGAATGAATACTGTTCTTTCCATTTCCTTGCCATCTCAAGCGTTACCCTCACGTCGGTATAGCTGTCCTGAAGGAGCCTGACGAATTCCCTGTCAATGTAATTCCCTGCTTTGTTAGTGCTTATCTGATCCTCAGAACCCGGCAAAGTCCCATGCACACGGCACAGGTCAGTGGTGCCCGCGCCTATATCAACGATAAGCGTGTGCTCTAGTTTTCCAAGCTTGTAAGCCACACAGAATGGTTCGCTTGCCACCATTACGCCGTCAAAGAACTCATCAGCCATATCCATTACGATCTTCTTACTGAGTACGCTTGCCCTGGCAGGTACTCCTATAATCGCATATTTTTTTAGTTCCTTGTTCCCATCAACAGAGTTGAGAACATGCTCAATTAATCCTTTAGCAGCATCTATTTCCTCAGGCTGGTTTTTCAGTACGCCATCCTCGATGGGCTTAAACAGGTTCAGGGCTACCCTGTGAGTGAGCGCTTCCTCACCAAACAGGTGTTCCTTTTTAAGGAATTTTGATGCAACTGCATCTTTTGGAGTCCCTACGACGCTAAAAATGCTGTTTTTCTTACCCTCGCTCGTTGATATTGCAGTATGGTTCGTACCCAGATCCACACCGATGAACATAACTTTCGACCCGGCAGGCGGGTTTTTTTCTGTATTTTTTGATGCCATATTTGTCCCTCATTATGATAATTATAAATAATGTCTTGCTTAAATATATAGTTTACGTGATAAAAAATTAGGGCTCTTTTCAACGTTGTCTTTAAAAAACCCACATTCTATTGAACCTGATTTTTAATTTTGAGGCATCTCAAAATTAATGACACCGGGTATCATACTGATAAGCTTCTTTGCCCATTTGAGCTTTTTCTTCTTGATATCAGTCACTTTTTCATCCCGGAAATTAAACCCAGCAAGAGTAATGCTACTTGCTCCAAATTCATGAGCCAGGAAAACGCACCTGTCCCCGTCGCTTAATCCTCCGAAGTTATGTATATTTTCTAAAGGCTCTGCCTGTGTTGTCCCGATAGCATCTCTCATATTCCTGACATTATCAAGACGGCTCATATTATCGCCATGAGCATGCACCACTATAATTGCACCATTCCTGTTTGCCTTTATCTCATCCGGGATATAGCCGTCAAGATCGGTCACAATTATATCAGGAAATATGCCTTTTTCAAGAAGTGTGCTCGTTGCGCCGTCTGCTGCGATTACCAGATATTTGTCCGCAGCGATCCTGTCAAGGTCGTTTGATAGCGTGAGAGCGTTACCGCATACAAGAACATCTTTTCCTTCGATCTTTTTCCTGAGGATGGATACATTACCGGATTTTCCGGCGAGCAGGCGGGATAAGAGCTTTGCAGCCTCCTCATCTTTCTCCTTTGTCCAGCCGAAATCCCGGATTATTTCTTCGTATATGGGTGACCAGTCTTTAAATTCCATCAACAAAACTATTATTGATGATTATATATAGTTTTATTTCTTGTTTTCTATTAGTGCGGTCATTTTCGTGCCGAAAATTTTTTCCTCTAAATTTTGACATTTAACAGTTCCGAAACATTTATATCCATTAAAGAGAAAAGAACCTATCAGGACAGGAAGTGTTTGGATTTGGATGAATTTGTAATATATAAATTTATAGAGTTTATTATATTCGCTTTGTATTTGACATTCATATACTTCGCTATCCAGATATGGTTCTTATGGAAAGATGTCATTAAAGATGAATTTAAGATAAATACATTAATCAATGAATCTTTCTTCAAAAGGAACTGCATATATGTCTTTTCTTTTACTGTATTTTTCATGGGACATAAGGTCATTGAAGGGACAGGCATTGCCAATGTTATGATATTTACTGAATTACTGGAAATGCTTGGATTTATCAGTTTTGTATTATTTGCCTATAATTGGTATTTAGTGTTAAAATCATCAATAAATAAAAAATATCGCCCTCATGAGCTTCCTGAGTTCTCAAGATAATATTTTCATGCGAAACAGACCTTTGCACTCGTTAGTTATTTATACCTAGCATTTAATTGTAATGCAGTGGACTGATATCTAAAATGATAATAGTCAGTGAAGAAGAAGATGAAAGTGACTCTAGTCCGTTTCTTTTTTTAAGGCAACCAGTGTACGATACCGTACTTAATGTCAACCATGACTACCGCTACCTGCGGATGGGATATTATGTATCTGCGCATGCTGAAACCTATGGAGTGGAAGTCACACCGGATTGTACAGAAATTATGGATGCATACAGGAACCCGTTACTGATCGAGAAGGCAAGAAGGAATGGTTTGCAAACATCTGGCTACAGGCTTATTACAAAAGCTTTTGATGACCTGAATACGCCAGTAATGATGTTCGCAGTAAATCCTTTTACCAATAACTCGATGAAGATAGTAAACTCAAGCTCTAAACTGGAAGAAATGATAAAAAAAATGAGCATGAACGCCAGATTCCCGGTATCACTTCATCCAGTCAAAGGCGAGGTTCATGAAATCGTGCAGATGTTCGGTGAATCTACATGTGAGGAAACAAGCGGGTTCACAAAAAAATTCTATGAGATATTCAATATCCCCATCTGTAAACTAATAGTGCAGATAGAAGATGGGAGTGTTATCCTGAACCACTGTGAACCGGCACTTAAAAATGAAGTAAAGTGGGACCTGGTTCACGAAAAATTGCATGAAATAAAACGAAAGAACTGAACCTGTATGAAATTAGCATGTTTTGTAGAAGCCTATAACTTCAACGATAAATCAGAGCGAGGCGCTCTTTCAAAGTTCAGATCGACCGCTGAATCCCTGGGGCACTCGTTCGAATTTATCTTTAAGGACAAAATTCCAGAAATACCACAGTACGATGCTTTATTTATAAGGGCAACGACAGATCCTGGCAATTCCGCTTATATCGCCTCAAGGCTTGCACAACAGCATGGACTCAAGGTAATCGATGACCCGCATTCTATCAGGACGTGCTCGAACAAGGCGATACTTCATGATCTCTTCAATAAAAATAAAATACCATCTCCAAAATCCGTGCTGTTCACAGGTGAAGAAAATTCAATTAAGGAAATATTCGACATGCTTGGAACACCAGTTATTATTAAATCACCATATACCCGTTTCTCCTCTCATGTTGAAAAGGCAAATAACATGGAAGAATTTATCAATATTTCAAAAAAATTCCTTAGAAAATCGAAAGTAGTGATAGTGCAGGAATACATACGATCGGATTTTGACTGGCGTGTCGGAGTACTTAAAAATGAAATATTGTACCTGTGCAAGTACTGTATCCCTGAAGGAGGATGGAAAGTTAAATCAAAGATAAATGGAAGGAATGTTTGGGGCGATACTATTGCAGTGCCAAAGGATTCCATATCACAGGAATTGAAAGACATTTGCATAAGTCTTTCTAAATGCGTGGGCGACGGACTTTACGGACTTGATGTGAAGGAAACGAAAGATGGATACAGGGTTATCGAGATCAATGATAATCCCAGCATTTACCAGGGTTTCGAAGATACGATAGACCAGGATATATATGAAAAGATCATCAATGCGCTGGCATCATAATTTTTTGATGAAACGAAGCGCATCGTCGCCATTCTTATAATATTTTTCAATTCTTCGTTCCACTGAAAAGCCTTTTGAGGTATACAGATTCTGGGCTGCAATATTATTAATACCTGCTTCAAGCGTGAAATTCCTGTATCCCATCTTTGACACCAATGCTTCACCGCGCTCCATGAGTAAACTTCCGATACCGATGCGCCTGTATGAAGGATGAACGTTCAGGGAATATATCCTGGCATTTGATATGTGTTTTCTTAACAGGATAATTATTGAACCAATAATTTCCCCTTCAGCAGAAGCTACAAGGAAAAGAGATCTTGCTTTTAAAAGCAGATATTCAAGCTGCTTTTTATGGAACGTTTCTTCTTTAAAACATATTTTCTCAAGTTCCAGAATAGCTGGCAAGTCCTCTTTCTTAGCCCGGCGTATGACCGGTTTCAAGGAACTGCTACTCTTGACCTTACGCATTCCTGTACCTGCTTTACGACTTCAGGATAATCCCCGAAGATAAAACCAAGATCCACCGTACCCACAACGTCCACAACGCCAAGAGCTGCGACCCCGTAACCTTCTTTGTTCCTTATAGGTACGACAACGACAGGGATACCGGAATATTTACCGCTTGTGGGAATCTTACGCACGAGTTTGTTCTCTTTTAAGACCTGTTCCAGCACCGGACCTGAATAATCAGTATCAAGGATTTTTCCCCTTTCTATCCTTACGCCTTTTTTATTAAGGGTTCTCATGGTTACAGGAAGACCTAACAGCTCATGTACCGCAAACGCAAAGGGGGCGATATCCTCGCTCTGGGAATCGGCAGATATCTGGATTTTTGTGAAATTCATGATCATTCTAATGTTTCTGTTCATTGATGATATATTTTATTGTTTCCTGCTATTCTGGCGTATTCTGTCACTTAACTTTCAGTCAAAAATTCACATCATAATAACAATTACTATAATTATAAAAACAATTCGATATATTTATGTATATAAAGATTCATGGAAGGAATGGTGACGTATGACTGTCTTGAAAAATGATTGGATAAATGGTGTAAGGGAATATTACTTCAAAGCCGGTCATCATGACAGGTCAAGATACATAAAATTCATAATTTTATTTGGACTGATATTCACATTTCTTCAGATATCAGACCTTATTCTGACACATTATGCACTTAAAAATCCTGATATTAAGGAAGTCAATCCATTTTATGGCAATGACTGGTTCATTCCTGTCAAACTGACAATGGTATTTCTCATTATGTACACGATGTACCATATACCTGAAAACAGCCACAGACTTGCAAAAAATACAATGGCAGGATTGATCTTTATGTATGTGTTCATCAACCTGAACAACCTGTATTTTCTGCTGGTTTCGTAAATTCTGATAATAACTTATACGATGGGCGTACCTTCTTTTTTTGTCAATTCCTTGAACTCTGCCATTAATTTCCTCGTTATACGACCGGGTTTGCCTTCCCCGATAATGCGCCCGTCGACTTTTGTCATGGGGGCTATCTCAGCCGCGGTGCCCGTAACAAATACCTCATCCGCAGTATAGATATCGAACAGACCCATATTGGTCTCTGTTACCGGTATCCTGTCTTTTATGGCAAGTTCTATGGCAGCAGCGCGCGTTATACCGCGAAGATTGTTAAGGGTCGGCGGCGTAATGATCTTGCCATTCTTTACAACAAATATATTGTCGCCTGAGCCTTCAGATACGTTGCCATGGACATCGATCATTATCGCTTCATCGCCGCCTTTCACGTTCGCTTCGATCTTTGCAAGTATGTTATTCAGGTAATTCATCGATTTAATGTTTGGCGGTAAAGCTTCCGGCGCATTTCTTCTTATGCCAACGGTGACTCCTGTCAGACCTTTCTCATAAAGGTCACCGTACATGGCGCCCCATTCCTGTGTGATGATAAACACATTTGGAACCGAGCATTTCCTGGGGTCAAGACCCAGGTCACCGTCACCTCTTGTAACAATGGGGCGAATATATGCGTCCTTCAATCCATTCTTTTTCAGGGTCTCTATAATGGCTTTTTTCATCTCTTCTTTTGAAAGCGGAACCTTAAGGTCTATCGCTTTTGCAGAGTCATACAATCTGTCAAGGTGTTCATCAAGCCTGAATACCCTGCCGTTATATGCTCTTATTCCTTCAAAAACACCATCGCCGTATAAGAAACCGTGGTCGTAAACTGAGGTTCTCGCCTCTTGTTTTGGTACGAATTTTCCATTGAAATAAATTAACTGCTCCATGTAAATCCCAGTTCCTTAAGGAAAACAATGGATATATGTGTTTTGATTGACAGTGAATAAAGAATAATGTCCCACTGAAATATTGGTAATGATAAAAAAGTAATAATAATATATAAATGCACATCATTAACATAAACATCATTATAATATGATTACTATTCGAAATGGGTCGACCTTTTTTTTATTTGATAACTTTTCATAGATGGTTAATATTAAAACGTAAGATTTATATTCCATGAATACATTTAATCGAAGGGTGAAATGTTTATGAAAAGTCTTTCAGTAAATGTCCTTGACAAATCGGACGAAGAATTCGCTGATACACTCATCGATTTAGGATTAAAGAGAAATGTAGCAAAAGTGCTTACATATTTGAAAAACGTTAAAGAAGTTACTTCCAGGGACCTTGAGATGGGTTCTGACCTGAGGCAGCCTGAAGTCAGCATAGCAATGCGTGAACTTGAAGAACTCGGCTGGATAGGAGAAAGGGAAGAGAAGAAGCCGGGAAAAGGCAGACCGTATAAGATATATCAACTCAAGACAGGCATAGAGGAAATTATAGAATATCTGGAGAACCAGAAGAAAAAAGAATCCCAGGCTATGATGGCAAGTATCAAACGCCTGAAAGAATTAAGTAAATAATTCCTTCAAAATGGGAGTGGGGAAAAGGTATTTTATGAACAATACCCGAAAACTTCTGGTAATTTCGGTTATTCTTTCATTGGCGCTGGTTGCGACATTTGCCTTGCTAAATTTAACAGAAGATGGCAATGCTTTGATTGCATCGAACTTTGTAAAGAATGAAGCTACCTATAAATTCGACGGTATTCCCGAAACATTCAAATTAACAGGGACAATTCCTCTCAATTGTACACTTTGCCTTGAATTCCATTTTGAATACCAGAGCAGGAATTCAGGTTACGGCGACAGGAAAGATGCGGTAGTGGCAACTGTGATAACCGATCATAAAGCAAAAGTAGTGGTGGAAAGGGGAGCTATAACTTCTGCTATACTGGATGATATCTGGGACATGAAAGCCCAGAAGTTAATTGATAGCCGTAATTCACCAGGTGAAGCAGGGGACGAAAAGGTCAGATGATGCTTACCTTTAATAAGTCCCTGCCCTCGATAAAAGGCATATGATGCCTGATCCCGTATTTCCTGGCGTCCTCTTTGGACAGGGCTTTTCCGGTACAACCGTCCAGCATCTCGCAGACTACCATCGAAGGAGTAATCCCTGCCATCAGTGCAAGCTGTATCGAAAGCTCAGTCTGTCCGCGGCGCTCATCAAGAAGACCTGACGCTGCGCGAAGCAGGGCAACATGACCCGGGGACCTGAATTCCATGCCAAAATCCAGCTTCTCACCTTTCATAACTTTCTCTACGGTCTCCCCTACCTTTTTTATGGTAAACGCCCTGTCGTTGTCTGTAATCCCGGTGAAAGTATCCCTGTGGTTTACCCAGAGGGAGAAAGAGGAACGAGAGTCGTAAGGGATATCGCCTTTCTTTTCAACCATTGAACGTAACGAGCTATGGCCATTAAGTGAAACGCTTTTTAAAAGTTCGGACATGAACGGCAGTCCCAGTCTGTCTGCCGCATCTCCATGAACTGCAACGCAGATCAGCCCTCCGCCATCGCATCGCATACGTGCAACGTCAGCAGGGGTGGTACATATCGCGGGTATGACAAGATCAGTCTCTCCCTCACGATCATCTGCATCGTATAGTAGTATCATTTTTCCATTTCTGAGAGCTTCTTTAGCTTTTTCAAGACTCATTTTATTACCTCCACTTCAACAGCGCTGCCGTCCCTGATATTTAGATGTTCCCTCAGGTTCACGGGTGCGATTATCTCGATTATGTCCTCTGGATAGTGAGTGCGCTCAGGAACGATAACCGCTCCTTTTACATCATCTATCATTACATTAAAGCAGGAGCCGCTGCCAAAAGTCCTGTTCTCTGTTGTGAATCCTGCGATCTTAATGTCTGCGCTTATTCCTTTTCTGATCCCGATACTGGCAGGGTCAAGTTTTATGTTCAGAGTGCCCGGGAAGGGTGTAAACCCGAGTTTTTCGATGAACTGCTGTCTGTACCCGGCAAGTGAAATATAATACTGCCCTTCTCCCAGTCCTGTGATTACCTTTCCAGTCAGGATTTTTTTTTGTCCATTGCCCGAAAATATCGTACGATAATCATTGAACTCTTTTTGCAGCGCCCCAATACCATTCTTTGTTATACTGACAAGCTGCCCGCTATGCAGTATCTGCCGCGTTATGAACATTTCATCTTCAAGGCTTTTTAGCTTCCTTGCCGCAGTCTGGGGACTTGTATCTATATGAGATGCGAATTCCACAGATGAGATTTCAAGAGGCTTATTGTGAGCCCCCAATTGTGCAAGTTTTTTAAGAGATAATATATCCATAAGTTCACTCATTTTTGAGTTGCATCTCAATTATGAGTTTTTCATGTATAAAGCTTTTCATCGGGCAGCGGGATACGATCCAAGTATCTTGAGCATCCCGACTTTATTCTTTATATTCTCGAGAGTCTCCATAATTATCCTGTCCTCAATGTGCCCTTTAAGGTCTATATGGAAGAGATAATCCCCAAGAAGCTTTTTTGTTGGACGCGATTCTATCTTGGTAAGGTCGATATTTTTATTCGCGAACTCCTCAAGTATTTCAAAGAGCGCTCCGGGTCTATTCTTTTGAAGATATAGGATAATAGAGGTCTTATCATTTCCAGTAGCGTGTGGCGTTTCTTTCCCGATAACGATAAAGCGGGTATAGTTCTCCAAAATGTCCTGTATATCCGCTTCGAGTATTTTCAATCCATACCTCTGTGCCGACTCTTCAGACGCAATGGCTGCCATATCCTTTGACCCTGAAGCAAGTTTCGCTGCAAGGGAAGTGCTAAGGACAGGACGGACTTGTGCGTTCTTGAAATTATTTTTCAAGAACTTCCTGCACTGGGAAAGGGCCTGGGGGTGGGACATGACGACCTTAATATCTGAAAGCCTGCCTGCTGCAAGCAGGCAGTGGCTTATATGAACGATAACCTCGCCAACTATCATTAACTGGTGTTCCATTAGTAGATCAAGAGTTAGTGTTATAGATCCTTCAAGCGAATTCTCCACAGGTACTATACTATAATCCACTTCGTTGTTCAATAACGCTTCAACGGTATCCTGGATATCGTCGTAATAATGCAGATTTCCTGCTATATTCCATTGTTTAGCGGCTTTTTCCGAATATGAACCCTCTGGTCCTAATATCCCTATAATCATTCACACCATATATTGAAGGACAGAAGAAATACTTTATTGCCCGAAATTCCAGCTGGCAAACTTTTAAAACAAGTTCACACATATAAGATGTGATCGCTTTGAAATTTAAAGAATATATTCCATTTATCGGCATGGGGTTAATGCTTCTTCTTGTGCAGCTGATAGCTATTGCTCTAACCGGACCATTTAAGGTGAATGAGATAAAAGCATTTTCCAATCCTGATGACCCTGGAAACGTGGTGGTCTGGGTAGCGATCATCCTGATCTTCACGGCTTTTATTTTCCTGGTAATAAAGTTGAATAAGAAATGGATGATCCAGGCGTTCATATTTTTTGCAGTGGGTTCAACACTTTATTTTGTTTTCATACCATTCTTCTCTTTCGGCCCTTACATTACATTTACAATACCGCTTTCAACCGGCATTAATCTTGGTACAGTTTACTATTCGCTTTTCATCCTATCAGCAGGTCTTACCATTCTTCTATATAAGTATCCGGAATGGTATGTGGTCGATACTGTCGGCGTGCTGATCGGCGCGGGTTCAAGCACCATGTTCGGTATTTCTCTTGCTATAATACCAACGCTTCTTCTCCTTGTCGTTCTGGCGGTTTATGATTATATCGCGGTGTACAGGACAAAGCACATGGTCGCGCTGGCAGAAGGAGTAATGGATCTCAAGCTCCCCATCCTGCTTGTTGTCCCGAAGAACTGGAACTATTCATTTCTTACGGAAAAGTTTGATAAAGAGAAGCGAGAGGCTTTCTTTATGGGTCTTGGCGATGCGGTTATGCCTACTTTGCTTGTAGTTTCTGCGAACTTTTTTGTGCAGGCAAGTTCATTCAATGTTCCATTTATCGGAAGCATAAATCTTCCGGCTCTTGGCGCTATAGTAGGTACGTTCGTGGGATTTGCAGTCCTTATGGGGCTTGTCATCAAAGGAAAGCCCCAGGCGGGTCTACCGTTCCTTAACACCGGTGTTATACTGGGATATGCGGCTGGGAGCCTGCTTGCAGGGACACTCTTCTTCTAATGCCAAAAGATTAAATAATCCAATGCTATGATAGGGAAACATGTCTCAAACGATTTCAGAAAAGATCTTTTCAAAAGCATCGGGTAAGAAAGTAAAAGCCGGGGATTTCGTGCTTGCTGATATAGACCGTGCCATGACCCATGATATCACAGGGCCTCTGGCTGTAGAGGGATTCAGGGAGATCGTGAAAGGCAAGAAAAAACAGAAGGTATGGGATCCTGAAAAGATAGTCATACTTTTTGATCACCAGGTGCCTGCAGATTCACTTGCTGCAGCCGCGAACCACATTATGCTGCGCCAGTTCGCAAATGAACAGGGCATCCTGAATTACGATGTTTTCGAAGGTGTGTGCCACCAGGTGATGCCTGAGAAGGGACACGTTTTGCCGGGTGACCTCATCGTGGGTTCGGACTCTCATACGTGCGCCTATGGAGCCCTTGGCGCATTCTCCACAGGCATAGGCAGCACAGACATGTCTTTTGTGTTCGCAACAGGAAAGCTGTGGTTCCGCGTTCCAGAGACCATGAGATTTGAAGTAAATGGAAAGCTCCCGCGGCGGGTGCACTCGAAGGATGTTATCCTTCACCTTATTGGCGATGTTGGAGTGGAAGGGGCAAGATATAAGGCAGCGGAATTCTGCGGTTCCACTGTAAGGGATATGGATATTCCGGCAAGGATGACCATGAGCAACATGGCTATCGAGATGGGAGGAAAAGCAGGTATCGTTGAGGCTGACCGAACCACAGAAAAATATCTGAGGGAACGCATACCGGATTTTAAACTTGATGGTAAGTGGAAGAGCGATAAGGATGCGGTATTTTCCGAGACAAGAGAATACGATGTCAGCGACCTTTCCCCACAGGTGGCATGTCCGCATAATGTTGATAATGTGAAATCAGTTGAAGAAGTTGAAGGAACAAAGATAGACCAGGTGTTCGTGGGCTCATGCACCAACGGGCGCTTTGAGGATATCGAGATAGTTGCGAAGATAATGAACGGCGAGAAGGTAGCAAAGGGCGTGCGCCTGCTGATTATCCCTGCCTCGCATACCGAATACATGAAAACGCTAAGGGCAGGATACGTGGAGCAGTTCATGGAAGCCGGCGCCATAGTGGAATCCCCATGCTGCGGGCCGTGTATGGGCGGCTCGTTCGGATTGCTGGGGAAAGGTGAAGTGGGTCTGTCCACGTCGAACAGGAATTTCAAGGGCAGGCAGGGAAGCCCTGATGCATTCGTGTACCTTTCTTCTCCTGCTACGGCGGCTGCGAGCGCGCTGTACGGGGAGATCAAGGACCCGAGAAAGGTCTGAAAATAATAAACCGCATAAACGCAGATTAAATGCTATGTCTGAGGAAATCACAGGGGCGCCTTTAGGTTCGCCTGTGTTCAGGATCGTGGCTGCCGATATTGAGGAACTATGAACTTCGCGGGTATCCGTGCTTTCAGTTCTTTTGATGCAGGAGGAGAGATGCATGGTGGATTTTGGAAATAAGGGAGGCCTAGGGTTTGCATTTTATGAAGGGGGTCTTGTTCGTGTGATGCCAGTTGTTTTGCCATTCTTTGTGTTTCGAGGCTTGCGTCAACGACAACCGTTCTGAGGAATCGGGTATCTGAGGGGCTCGAGAACTCACGAATCTTGAGGCTACCTATGTATTTTCGTTTGTTAGGCGCGGTATTGTGCCAAAATCGCAAAGGAGTTTTGGGCTAAAATAAAAAATATATTTGAAATACCCGGATAACCTGTTATTTTTTCCATCTCATCCACCGAGTGTCCAAATTAATTGTGCTTTAAGCGTTCTGTCGATACGTTTATCATCTTCATCTGTAGCAAGCCATTTATCGCACTCAAAAAGCCATTCTTTCCCTGCACTTTTATCAAGCACACGAATTTCTTCGAGATACCATCCTGAACCTTCTTCCTTATCATTATGGCGGATTCTAAGTTCTCTAAGATCTCCTAAATTACTAGCCACAATGTTAAAATCATCAGTTTTTCCCTGTCTAAAGTCATCATGACCCGAATTATCCAACAATCTTTCTTTATCATTGCCCTCTGTTCCAGATAGAGTGATATAAACCTTCGCGTCTGTCCCGGCTCCTTCCTTATCTCCTGTTTTCACTGAAATCTTATATTCGACCGGATTTACAATAGGATTAAGCATTCTCTCGAAGATTCCATCTTTACCAAGCCAATTATCACATGGAAAAATCCACTCTATTTCTCTGGATCTATCTTTGACTCTGATTTCATGGAGATACCAAGGGGAGTCATCCCCGGTATCATCATGGCGGATTCTTAGGCTTTCGATTTCACCTAAAACGGGTAATTTTTCAATAAATTTAGCTGTTTCCCCTTCCTCAAATCTCGTCTCATCTGGATCAGGAAATTCTATTTCTCCGCTAATAGCAGTCGTTCCGAAAAGTGTCATATAGATATTGGCATCTGTCCCTGCACCTTCCAGTCCACCTGTTATTACTGTGATTTCATATTCAATGGGTGTCACTGATTGCTCGATGAGTATTCTGTCAATTCTTCCATCATCTTTTTCTCTACCGAGCCATCCATCGTAGGAAAAAACATATTCTTTACCGCTGCAATAATTTCGAATACGAATTTCATCCAGATACCATCCAGGCCTTTCATATTTATCATCATGGCGAATTCTTATATGTGTAATATCTCCTAAATCCGCTCTTGTGATACAAAAACGATCTGTTTTTCCTTTTGCTTTTTCAATGGGATATCCTGATGATTCACCCAATGGTCTTTCTTCATCATAACCATTTGTTCCAAAAAGAGTTATATAAACATTGGCTCTTGTACCACCACGCGGTATATCACCTGTCTTGACCGCAATCTGATAATCGACCGGTGGTTTTTCAGCACTTCGTTTTACAGAATATCGGATTCCTGGCGGAAATTGGTCCCAATCTTTTAATCGGGCCAAACAAAAAAGCTGATTAGTGCCATCAAGAGCTGAAACTCTCACCTCAACTCCAATAATTACTAAAGGGCATAATCCTGAGCCCACCGGAGCCTTCCCTGCGCATACCAATCGGTTATCAGAGATTCTAATATCTTTTTCCACATGATAACTACTCTCCTCTGCTGAAAAAAATCGCGTCATTTCATGCGTTTTAATAACCATTTGGTGGGTATTAAGTAATGCACCAGACCAGTCAGTCTTGAAAATACTATAGGCTGAAGCTCCTCCTTCTTCAGCCTCCTCCTCATAATCGATATTGGAATAAAGGATTGCAGACCATGAATATTCAGCATCGTAATCGAATGCAGGAAGCTCAAATATAAATGTTATTAAAACCGAAGCAAGATCTGGTTCATCTGTTCGATACACTTCCGCAGAATCAAAAAGTTTCAGTTCAAAATTACTGTCATGATATTCGTGAGCGTATATGTTTAGCTTACCCTCCTCCATCTTCACAGCGAATTCATCAGTTCTACCGTCATCGATTTCCAGAAATGCTTTGGTTGCCTTAAGTTTTTCATCATCAAGTTCAATAGAAAGAGAATGTAATCCATCTGTGACGTTGATTGTTTTTTCATCACGACTTTTTTCAATTCTTGCTGTTAACAATTCAATACTATAGTGTCGCTTCAGAAAAATTCCAATATTTCCACTATGGTCTCCTGGAATTCTGTCCCAGCTAAACCAAAGATACTCGTCGGCATCTCCAGGTTTAGCGCAAATGAATTCTGACCCTCCTGAATTGTCAACATGTTCATCATTTAAATAAAAATCTATTTTTTTTATAGCTGCAACACCTGTTACAATCGTTTCCTTCGGAGCGGGCTGGAAGCCATAAATTGTTCTTAATTCCCAGAGTCTCTGTACATGTTCGACGACTTCTGTGTCTTTTCTTAAGGGCACATTGTCCACTCTGTAGATGGTGGTTCTCCTGGCAGCTTCTGCCAAGCTCATGGGTTTGCCGAGGTTGACCTTTCTGTCGATCGGTACTCCGACCTGGTCCTTATCCATAACGATAACTCCATTTTCAAGCCTTCGCCTGTCCAGCATATCGAACATCACGCCATCTTCCTGCAATCTCAGGGAGTGGCCGTGAACTGTACAGCCCCTCATACCTGCAAGACCCCAGTCAGTTATTTCGGTCTCGCTTACCCTCTTGGTGAATGCTTCAAGATCCCTTTCCCTCATCTCGACAATTTGTCTCCCTGACAGTGTGCCTGGGTCGACACCTCTGAAGTTCATGGCTGCATGGTACGATCTCCAGTATGGAGTTCCAGGAGCATTATACATTGAATCCGAGAACTGCACGTATCTGATCCTGTCCCCTGCTGCTGCCCCGGGAGTAGGTTCCACGATCTCTCTTATCGGGCAGTCCGGTTCACCCATTTCTGAAAGCGGTGGATGTGTACTGGGGTAATCTGACCCGGATGCTCTATGACCCATGATTGCTGTCAAATCATCATCTGAGATATCGCGCAGTTTTTCTATTTTATTAGACATATGTTTTCTTCTATTCTTGGCAACTGAAGTATTGCCAGGATAATATTGAGGTTTATAAGTCATCTTTTACCACCTTTCTTGCCACCTTTCTTTTATATTGATATCCACTCGACTATTTTGAATATGAGAAAAACGATGGAAACATCTAGCCCTTGTAGTTTTCAAATTTCCACAAATATACCGTTTTTAATCATATTCCCTTGGTTTTGCATTATCCTAATAGTATTTAGGTTTTTCTTATAACAATAATACTCATGAATAGAAGTAATAAACGCGTATACAATAAAGTCAATTACTTTTTAAAAAAAGGAGAAGAAAGGATATAAAATGAATTATCTTTGAAAAATCGAATTAATTACATTAAATTATATAAGGAGCGCCGAAATCTTGAGAAACTCTGGTTTCTTATTGACATTTAGGAGCATGAATTATTCACAAATCTCTGACTTAATTTCTAGGCATGTATTTACTGCTTTTGAAAATACTCCACAACGCAGATGCATCATTGCCCCCCTCCGATATACCCAAACCACAGATATACAAGATATGAAACTTGGCTCAAAAATAGATATAAAAATAAAAATTTGGAATGATTTCACTTAAGAAGCTGTGTCGTTATTGCTACAAAATTACACCAATAACCGGAGACACTGCAGTTGCCGGGTTAGCAAGCAATGCGATTGCGAGCACTGTTATTCCAACCACGATTTTCGGGTGCTGTAATACGAAGCTCTTCAATGAAAACATCATTTTTTCACCTCAATTTTATTTAGTGTAGGCGATTATATATACTTTATGAGGTTTTTTAGATCATTCTTTCTTTCATAGAAATCAGGTCGCAGCAGTTGGGATTACTTAGAGTACCTCATAAAATCAATTGATTTCCATTTACATGAGAATCATTTGCATTAACATGACTAAATATAAATTGATTCATATAAGTATATACTATAATGTATGAACTCTAAACGGAGGAAAACTATGTGTGACCCAAAAGATTGTGCAAAAGATATAGCCAAACAAACATCATATTCAACCCAGGAACTCGAAATTTTGGACTGGAGCACATCAGATAACAAAATATCTTTTATAATAACGAATAACAAGAATATCAGTGATTATATGGGAATTCGAAGATAGCTATGTTCTTAATCCACACTGGAATCTACCCCTAAAATCTATCCTTAGTCTTAAATTTAAATCCTATCTTGAATTATCCTGAGCTATATTATATTTTATAGTCTTACTCACTTTGAACGAACATAGACAGTATTTGCAGGCCTTTTACCCAGCTTTTTTATAAGTTCCTGTATCTCATCATACTGCTTTCTTAATTGTCCCTCAAGCTCTTTTATCTCGAGGTTCTTTCGTTTCAACTTTTCTTCTATCTGTATTTTTTCGATACGTGTCATCTTTTACCCACTATCCTGGTCAGGATTTGAATTGACATTGAGATATAAATTTTTCATTCTGATTTTTGTTCTTCTTTTTCACAGGAGTGTATTTGCATTCTATTAAAATCAAAAAATACGGGACTGCTCACTATTTTGAAATTATTGTAAGTTATGTATAGTATCTCTATTGTTTTACAATCTATGCCTGCTTTTAATAATTTCACTCTTTCCTGTGGCGTCTCTAACATTTCCTGAACTCCTAACCCCATTTTTATTAACATTAAAAACAGGAGTTTTTTTTGATCCTCTTCTATTGAGATTTTAGCTCTAAATCGTCTCTTCTATGTATATCGCCAGCTAATCATTTGAGTTATATTTTATTGTGACTGGCAGATTCAGCTGTTCAGCAATTTGATGTCCATTCTCAACCGTTCTGTTTTCTATATCCACCATTTTTCTATTTATCCTGGACATCATATCTCTTACATTGAATCCTGAAGTTTATATATTTAATCATTTAAATAATAATAACCGTTATAATGATTATGAGGAAGAAAAGTTCGGAATGAAAATATATCACAATCCCTATATCCCATCCAGTTAATTAACCACACCATGCACATAAACGCAGACCTTCACATCCATTCAAAATACAGCATGGCTACCTCCCCGAAGATGGACCTGCCCACGCTTGCCTCAGAATCAAGAAAAAAAGGCATCCAGCTTGTCGCCACTGGCGACTGCCTGCATCCGAAATGGCTTTCTGAAATTAAGAAGATCAGGGAGGAGAACGGCGTTTTTTCAATTGATAATATCCATTTCGTCCTCACTACAGAGGTAGAGGATGCAAACCAGGTTCACCATCTTATTATCATTCCTTCAGTATCAAAAGCTGAGGAACTGTACGAGTTCATGAAGCCTCACTCAAACAACATCAACTCGGATGGAAGGCCCACAGTCAGGCTGACTGGCGTTGAGCTCGCGCAGGCTGCAAAGGATGCAGGGGCGCTTATCGGTCCGGCGCATGCATTTACGCCGTGGACTGCCATGTATGCGTACCATAATTCGCTGAAAGACTGCTACGGGGATATGGCTGGTTACATCTATCTTATCGAACTGGGACTGAGCGCAGATACCTCTTATGCAGACAGGATATCAGAACTTTCCTGCCTTACCTTTCTCACCAACTCGGACGCCCATTCTCCATATGTCAACAAACTTGCGCGCGAGTTCAACAGGTTTGAGATGGAAGACGTCAGTTTTGACGAGCTTTCGATGGCGATAATCAGGGAGAAAGGGAGAAAGCCTCTCCTGAATGTAGGAATGCCTCCTGAGGAGGGAAAATATAACGAGAGCGCATGCATCCGGTGCTTCAAACATTATACCCTGCGGGAGAGCATCATAAAGAACTGGAGGTGCTCATGCGGCGGCATTATCAAAAAGGGAGTGAAGGACAGGGTGAACGAACTTGCGTCTTATGACACGCCGCATCATCCGTCCCACAGACCGCCGTATCTTCACCTTATACCGCTGTCCGAGATTATCGCGATGGCTCTGGGGATCGGGACAAATACCAGAGGAGTCCGGAAAATATGGGATGTTCTCATAAAGCAGTATGGTTCTGAGGTGGCTGTGCTTGTGGATAGCGCTGTCAATGATTCCGGAGTGGATGAGCGCGTGATAGATGCAATAAATGCTTTCAGGAATGGGGGGGTTAGGGTTATCCCGGGAGGCGGGGGGCAGTATGGGAAAGTGGAGCTTGGCGGCGCAGCGCCGGTTAAAGCGCCAGAGGCACAAAAGTCACTTTTTGATTTCAAGGAAGGGTGTTGAACCATTATTTTCGCGACGCAATGTATCGCTCAGTTCACGGCTTTAGGAAACCTTGTTGCACTTCAATGGACCATGGAAAAGACCGAGAGATTAACCAAGAAAAGGTTCTCGTTAACGAAAGTATTATGTGTTATCAACTATATCCAGATTATTGTTAGCAAGAAAAAATCTGCTGACAGAACTTTATGAGTGGGAGGTAGAAGGTCAATGTTAAACACTATTTTGGCATTAATGCTAGCGAATTGCAGAAGAACTTTAGTAAACCAAAATCCAGGTATGAATAAACGTGGAGAAATAGTTGTTATCAAATGTGAAAATTGTGGTAAGGAACTATTTGTAAAAGACACTAATATTAGACAAAAGATGTTCTGTACAATTGGGTGTATGGATTCATATTCTACAGAAATTCCAGTGATGCATAGCTATTTTCCTTTATTTAAACCGTGAAATATTTTCCTGGATATCTGCTTAGATACAAAAAGCATGTTTGGAATTCCCATTGTTCTTTCCCCCTAAGGTTCAAATCTTATAACATCGAACTGAATGTAAATAGAGTATTGCTCTGAATATTAAAAAAACATCGGTATAAGATGAAGCGATAAATATCTTCAAATATAAAGAGAATAAATCAGTCTAATGGGGTAATAAGTATGACAGATTTTGATGAAATGGTTACTGGTGCCGTAGAAAAGGTAATACCGAGTGTTGTAAACATCAGCGAAGTGAAATTAATGAAGGACGCCTATCTGCATGTCCATCCTGTTCCTGGTGTGGGTTCAGGTTTCATAATAAATAAGGATGGCTTTATACTCACCAATGCCCATGTGGTGCTGGGTTCACAGGAGATAAAAGTGGCTTTGGAAGACGGAAGGATATTCCAGGGTGAAATAAGAGGACTGGACACCCTCAAGGATCTAGCAGTAATCAAAATTAAAGCCAGTGATCTTCCAGTACCAGATATCGCAAAAAACAACGACCTCAAGATAGGGCAGATGGCAATTGCAATAGGCAGTCCCCTGGGTCTTGTAGGAGGCCCCACTGTCACAGCAGGTGTCGTAAGCGCTGTGAACCGGTCTATCCAGACCGAGGCAACATTCATGGAAGGATTGATACAGACCGATGCTGCTATCAATCCCGGCAACAGCGGAGGTCCGTTGATAAACAGCAAAGGTGCGGTGATAGGAGTAAACAGTGCCGTCATTCCCTTTGCGCAGGGCATCGGGTTCGCCATACCGATACAATCCGCAATAGAAATTGCAGACCAGTTAATTAAGCATGGAGAGATCGTAAGACCCTGGATCAGTTTCAATGCCATAGATGTCAATCCCAAACTGGTGGCATATTATGACCTGCCCACTACTAAGGGGGCAGTTGTTACTGATGTAGTAAAAGGAAGCGAAGCTGACAAATCAGGTATAGAGATAGCAGATATCCTGATCCGGATGGATGATATAGAGATAAATAACGTTAGAGACCTTATCAAAGTGCTCAATAAACATAAAGTCGGTGACAGAGTGGAAATGGAATTCTTCAGGGGACACGAGAAAGTAAAGCTCAAGTGCGTGCTTGAAAAGGCGCCGTCCATGCAGCGTCCACCGGCTCTATGAAGCATTTCCATGCGAGCATATATTATTGAGCCCTGCCAGCAGGGCACATGCTATCAATCCTGCAAGGGAATATCGTGATATCCCGATTTCAAAACTTCGTATATGATATTGGTCTCTATTTTTTCTATCTCCGTCCATGTCCTTAATTCTTCAACAAGTTTATTGAGAATTATCTGATCCCGGGCAAAACATGAAGCAACGATTGAATGAGTTGGACCCAGAGAAAGGGCCACAAAAAAAAATTCTTTCATGGATGCCAGTTTTTTAGCTGCCTTCCTGACATCAACACCAGGTGCGAGGGTCAGCCCCAGGATGAATACATTCGTATATCCAAGCTTGCGTGGATTGATATTCGCCTGGATTTTAATATAGCCTGCCTCTTCGAGCTTTTTCCTTCGTCTTTTGGCGGTATCATGGGAGATATCTATTTTACGTGCTATCTCAACATCATCCATTCTTCCATCCTGCTGCAGCAGTTCGATTATCTGTTTGTCTGTATTGTCCATAATGATATTATTGCGAATTATTCGCACAAACTATTAAATATGTGAGTATACTATCGTAACGTTCGTCTCATTATATTTAATTATCTAAGATATGACGCAAAATGATAATGCACAAAATTACTCTATAAGAGTAAGTAATCTTACAAAAAAATTCGGCGACTTCACTGCAGTCGATAATATTTCCTTTTCGGTCAAACGCGGCGAGACCTTCGCATTCCTGGGACCCAATGGCGCGGGGAAAACAACAACTATAAAGATGCTGACCACTCTTCTTCGCCCCACAAGTGGAACAATGCTTGTCAACGGTTTTGATCCTGCCACAAACCAGGATGCAGTCAGACGTTCATTCGGCATAGTGTTCCAGGACCCGAGTCTTGATGATGAGCTCACAGCTTACGAGAACATGGAATTCCATGGTGTGCTGTACAGGGTGCCGGATAAGATCCTGAAAAAAAGGATCGAAGAGCTTCTGAATTTCGTAGAACTTTGGGACCGGAAAAATGATGCGGTTAAACACTTCTCCGGCGGGATGAAACGGCGGCTTGAGATCGCACGCGGTCTCCTGCATACGCCACAGGTATTATTCCTGGATGAGCCGACAATAGGACTTGATCCGCAGACGCGCAATCACATCTGGAAATACCTGAAAGACCTGAACTCAACCGCTGGTATTACGGTCTTCTTCACCACGCATTATATGGACGAAGCAGAGCGCGTAGCAGACCGTGTGGCTATAATAGACCAAGGCAGGATCGTCAGCGGGGGCAGCCCTGAGGAATTGATGAAAACAACAGGAACAAAATCGCTTGAAGAAGCTTTCCTTTCGCTGACAGGCAAAAAAATTCGCGAGGAAGAAGCAGGAAGCATTGATCAGATGCGTATGAACCGCAGGATGTGGAGCAGATAATGATACGAACCATTTACATTCTCTGGCTGAGGCAACTCAAACGGTATTTAAGGTCACGATCAAGGCTTATAGGCTCTCTAGGGCAGCCGCTTCTTTTCCTGGTGGCCCTGGGATATGGCTTCGGCCCGATATTCCAGAAAGCAGGCGCTGGAAACTATCTTGAATTCCTTGCACCCGGCGTTATTGCAATGAGCATTCTATTCACCGCGATATTTTCCGGGATAGAGATAATATGGGATAAACAGTTCGGATTCCTGAAAGAAACCCTTGTTGCACCTGTATCAAGGCTCAATATAATGATAGGAAGGACGCTTGGCGGGGCCACAGTAGCAACACTCCAGGGAATTATCGTGTTCTTCATCGCGATCGCCGCAGGATTCAGGCCGGCCAGCCTCATTTTCCTGCCTGAGGCTCTGTTAATAATGATACTGGTATCTTTGCTCTTCACAGCCATGGGTACAGCGATTGCATCGCTCCTTGAAGACATGCAGGGCTTCCAGATGGTCATGAATTTCCTTGTGATGCCGATCTTTTTCCTTTCAGGCGCCCTCTTTCCCCTTGAAGGGCTTCCTGATTCGATCCGCATAATAGCAAGCCTGAATCCCCTGTCATACGGAGTTGACGGATTAAGAGGCGCTCTCATCGGTCAGATGCATTTTGGCTTTATAACCGATCTTGCAGTGCTTTCAGGGATCACAGCGCTTTTCATGGTTTTAGGAAGCTATCTGTTTTCAAAGATCGAGATATGATATATGATGAAATTTCGCGCGATTCTTTCGCCTTCAGACCGCCATTCCGAAATGCTTTTCGGGCTGATCATGGTGCTTGCCATCACAGGCACTGTCTGGCTTGGGACTCACTCAACAAAAGCGATTATAAGCGCCGGGATAGGCGCATGCGTTGCATGGGGGATCGTAGATGGCATAATATATGTTTACAGCAGCCTGCTTGAGAGAGGGAGAATTGCACTGGCTGCGCAGGAGGCTTCCACATGCACGGGGGAAGGATGCGATCTCAGGGCGATAAAAGAAGAGCTTGAAGGCACTATCGTGGATACCCTGGGTGAACGCGAAAGACATGAGGTTGCCCAACACATCTTGATGCGTCTTAAGCCGGTTGAAAACCGTACCAGTGTGAACAAGGATGATATCCTGGGCGGCATTGCGGCTGGTATGCTTGTCTTCGTATCAGGAGTGCCTCCTCTAATACCATTCATATTTCTTGACGGCATCTGGGCATTGAGGCTCTCCAGCATCATTGGTTTTGTGATGCTCTATGCCATCGGCTACAGATGGGGAGGTTATGTGGGAAGAAGCAGGTTCTGGACAGGTGTCACTATGATGAGTGTTGGCATAGCGATTACAGGTGTTGTCATCGCCCTTGGAGGATAAGATAACGGTTTTTTAGTGAGGAAATTATGGATGTAAACATCGAACAAAATAATATTTCAGATGATTATAAATGGACCGCACTTTCAGTAACCTCCCTCGGAATGCTTGTCGGGATACTCAATGCCAGCACCTTGATAATCGCCCTCCCCACAATGATGGTGAAACTGAACACAGACCTTTTCGGGATAATGTGGGTACTGATAAGTTATACCCTTCTCCTCACAATACTCGCGCCTGCATGGGGCCGGCTTGCAGATATCTACGGGCGAAAGAAATTATACGTTTACGGGCTGGCTGTTTTTACTATCGGGTCATTTCTCTGCGGCCTTTCGGCCAGCATTGGCCAGCTTATTGCTTTCAGGGTTTTGCAGGCAGTTGGTGGGTCGATGCTTGTTGCCAACGGCACAATAATAGTAACCGATGCTTTCAGGAAAAAAGAACTCGGAAAAGCAATGGGTATCCTCAGTATGATCATGGCCGCGGCATTTGTTGTCGGCCCGATACTTGGAGGCTTCCTTACAATGATAGACTGGCGGCTGAACTTCTTTTTTAATGTCCCGATAGGTATAGTTGTCACAATATGGGCGCATCTCAAATTAAAAGATGTTGCAGTGCTGCCAAAAGGTGAAACATTCGACTTTAAAGGAATGGTCTTATTTACTATCGCCTTTCTCACATCCATGATCTATCTCACAGCGGGTTTCGTAATCGGACTGACATCACTCCCGATGCTTCTCTCGCTTGTTATCGCGATCGTGAGTTTTGCCGCCTTCCTGCGCGTTGAAAGGAGAGCGGTCTATCCTCTGATGGATTTAAACCTCTTCAAAATAAAGATTTTCTCATACGGCCAGCTCAGCAATCTCCTGAATTCCATAGCAAGGGGTGCGGTAATGATACTTCTTATCCTTTTCTTTCAGGGACCGCGCGGCTATGACCCCCTTACCGCAAGCATACTCACCATTCCTCTTGCCATCGGACTTGCGATAACAGGACCTATAGGAGGGGTGCTTTCGGATAAATACGGCTCCAGGATCATAAGCACTGCCGGACTGGTCATTTCCCTTGCAGGTCTCCTGGGTCTTGCGACAATGCATTATGATACGCCTTACTGGATACTGGCGGTATGGATGTTCATAAACAGCTTCGGTTCAGGACTTTTCCAGCCTCCGAATACAAGCGCCATCATGGCATCAGTATCTCCGGAGAGGCGCGGTGTAGCATCATCCATGAGGGCGTTTTTCAATAGTGCAGGAATGGTGCTGAGCATGGGAATAGCCTTCCCGCTGATCATGGGGACGATTTCGCTTCCTGAAATGATGGACATGTTCGTCATAGGTGGAGCGCATATGCCCGTGGCAGTTCAGGAAGCATTTACAGGTGGAATAACAGGGGCTTTCATTTTGTCTTCAATTATCACAGTGCCTGCAATTATCGTATCAGCCATGCGGGGAAAGGAAGATTTACGTAGAGAGAGCAGATGATTGGCATATCTTTTGAAGAGGTCACAGAAATTCTTTTTATTTCATCAAGGTTTCCATCGCAAATACAAAAAAAGCGCCCATGATAACCGCAAAAATAACTTTTATATTAAATTTCTTATGCGCATCCGGGAGCAGGTCGCTGGCTGCGATATACAGGAAATCTCCGGTTACCAGCGCCAGTACTGTTGTATTGAGGGTGTTGGGGACAAATATGGAAAGGGCTGCTCCAATGGGATAGAGTATGGATTCAGTTCCCAGCGCAAATAAGATGGTGTTTTTTGCCTGCCCTCCACGTTTCAAAAGCAGAGTGGTGGTAATTCCCTGGGGTATCTCATGAACTATTACAGAAAGCGCTACAACTATGCCTGTTATCGGATTTATCAGATATGCGATAGCGATCCCTATCCCATCAATGATATTGTCGGAAGCCATTCCTATAACAGGCAGCCATCCGATCCTGTGAACTTCAGAGGTGCATTCGTATTCTCCGCAAGAATGTATCATTGTGAGCCGCTCAAGCAGGTAGAAAAAAAAGAAACCCACGGCTATATATGTGGAATCAGTCGGCGCAAGCTCAGGGAGCATTTCAAAAAACACGGCGCCAAGCATGGTTCCTGCTGCAAAACCGATGATATACCGTGTTGAGGATTCTTCTATTTTATAATAAAAAGGGATAAGGCCGCTTAATAAATCTGACATACCGGCAATAAAGGCAAGAAGAATTGATATCATAAATTTTATTGAATAACCCCATGGGAAGTAATTATTATATCCTTTTCCATAAAGAACATGGAGAATGTATGAACAATACAGTAAATAAAAATGTTGTTTTGCTTATTACGACGATGAGTTCTTTTCTTGCGCCCTTTATGGGTTCATCTGTATTCATAGGACTTCCTTCTATAGGAAAGGAATTCTCAATGGATGTTGTCATGTTGAGCTGGGTATCCACCGCATATCTCCTTGCTGCTGCGATGTTCCTTGTCCCGTTCGGAAAGATAGCAGATATTTATGGCAGGAAAAAGATATTCCAATACGGTATAGCCATCGATATTATCGCATCGCTTTTGCTCGTGTTCTCGTTCAACGAGATGGAGATGATCGTCCTGCGTGTCATTCAGGGTATTGGCGCAGCTATGATATTCGGAACAGGGATAGCGATCCTGACATCTGCATATCCTCCGGCAGAAAGAGGTAAAGCGCTCGGAATAAATGTCGCGGGGGTCTATCTGGGCCTCTCCCTCGGCCCTGTATTTGGCGGGTTACTGACCCAGTATTTTGGCTGGAGGAGTATCTTTGCATCATACATTCCTCTTGAACTGATAATAATCGCATTAGTTCTCTTCAAAATGAATAGTGAATGGGCTGATGCAAAAGGAGAGAAACTGGATTCAGTCGGTTCCATAGCTTACGGCTTATCACTTGCCGCAATGATGTATGGATTTTCTCTGCTTCCCGGGATACAGGGGACATGGCTGATCCTTGCAAGCATTGCAGGGCTTGCTATTTTCGTTAAATGGGAAACAGGTGTGAAATTCCCGGTACTTGATATCAATCTTTTTCGGAATAACATGGTCTTGACGTTCTCTATGTTAGCCGCTTTATTGAACTACAGCGCGA
Organism: Methanobacteriota archaeon; assembly: GCA_963793805.1. Classification (GTDB taxonomy): domain Archaea; phylum Halobacteriota; class Methanosarcinia; order Methanosarcinales; family Methanoperedenaceae; genus Methanoperedens. The sequence goes on along the minus strand of CAWCBK010000017.1, from coordinate 33,167 downwards.
CGTTCGCAGCCGCGTTCTTCATGAGCCTCTATCTTCAGAACGTAAAGGGATTCGATCCCCAGACAGCCGGATTAATTATGGTGGCCCAGCCTGTCGTTATGGCGGTTTTTTCGCCTTTTGCAGGAAAGCTTTCGGATAAGATCGAGCCGAGAGTGGTGGCTTCGGCAGGTATGGCCTTTTCGACAGTAGGGCTCTTGCTCCTGAGCTTCCTGGATAAAGAGACATCTGTAGAATATATTGTGGTAAGTCTTATCGTACTGGGTTTCGGGTTCGCCATGTTCTCCTCACCAAATACAAATGCCGTCATGAGTTCTGTCGAGAAAAGGTTTTATGGTGTAGCCTCTGCGACCCTGGGAACCATGAGGCTTACAGGACAGATGCTCAGTATGGGCATTGCGACCCTGATAGTTGCCGTTTACATGGGGAATGTGCAGATAAGTCCGGAATATTATCCGCTTTTCATGAGAAGCGTAAATGCAGCGTTTGTGGTTTTTGCGGGGTTTTGTTTTGTCGGGATATTCATGTCGCTTGCGAGGGGAAAAGTAAGATGAATGATTGGCTCCAGAGATGACATTCATCTTTGCTATATTATTTTAACATCGACTTTGGGATAGAACCTTAATACTTCTGTTCTGTCGGCGACACTGAATGTAAGGTTGCCCATTAGATTAATTGTTGAATCCGGAGTCAAAGTTACTGCATTGGCAGTATTCTGGAGTTCCAGCTTCCTCCCGGCTGTATCTATATTTACGACCTGGAACACACCGTACTTATCGCCGCTCCAGATCTCTTTGCAGGTTGAGCTTATCAGCCATGTATACCGAAGCTGCAACATATCAGTGGTTGCACCTGAAAACACACTGTCAAGGTAGGTTACAAAAACCGGTACATCGGTTTCTCCACACAAGCTTTTCTCGACAAATGTGTATGTCGGCTCTGCATTTACCGTACCCGTTGTGATCACTTTATCGTCTTTTTTGACCCCGTCTTTGATCAACGTGATCCAGGCCTGTCTTGGGGTTGACTTGGCATCTATCGAATTTGCAGTCAGCGTCCAGCCATCTCCAACTTCCCAGGTCTCACCGACTGTTAAGGTTTTCTTATCAGCAGATGAGGTTCCCTGCTCAATTGCAAGCTTACTGAGCTTGTTAATTTTTCCATTCAAAGCTACATACTTATCTCCCTGCCAGCCTGCAGTATAGTAGCTCCCGTCCTGAAAAGTTCTTCCTGATCCTGTGCAGCATAGACCCGATATTTCAGCAGCAGTCGTGTTGCCACTGAATGCCGCTTTTACAGCATTCAACATCTTTGGTTGTGCACCTGTTTTATAGACCAACCTACTAGAACCGATCGTTCTCAGGTTTGCATTCAAATCTGTCTGTAGAACCTGCAACTCTTCCTTGCCAAGATCATCGTTAAGGTCATAGAAGAATCCTTCAAAGTTATAGACATTCCAGGTTGTTGCAGTGCCAGTGCCTCCGAATCCATTTATTGAATTCTGGTCCCACACGGCTCCGCGTATCTCATAATTTCCCGGCAGAGTGCGTAAGGTCACTGGCATGAACCTTAAGATATCATCCCTGTCTGCAATCTTGAACATCAAGTTGCCCATCAGGTCAACAGTTGAATCTCTGCTTAAAGTTACTGGAGTGCCGGTATTCCTGAGTTCCAGCATCCTGCCTGCTGTATCTATATTTGCGACCTTGAACACGCCGTAACCACTATCGCTTTTGATCTCTGTGCAGGTTGAGGCGATCAACCATGTATATCGAAGCTGTAACATATCGGAGGTCGCCCCTGAGAATACACTGTCAAGGTAGGTTATGAAAACCGGTACGTCGGTTTCTCCACAGAAGCTTTTTTCGATATAGGTGTATATTGGTCTGGCATCTATCGTGCCTGTTGAGATCACTTTTTCGTCTTTCTTGTTACCGTCCTTGCTGAGCACAAGCCATGCCTGCCTTGGCGTTGCTTTGGCATTTATTGATTGTGCGGTCAGCTTCCAGCCATCTCCTATTTCCCATGTCTCGCCTACGGTTAAGGTTTTCTTATCAGCAGATGAGGCTCCCTGCTCAATTGCAAGCATACCGAGTTTGTCAACTTTTCCATTCAAAGCCACATACTTATCTCCCTGCCAGCCTGCTGTATAGTAGTTACCATCTTCGAATGCCTGTCCGGGACCTATGCAGCAAAGACCTGATATATTGGCAGCCCCGGCATTGTTACCAGATGCCTCCGTTACGACTTTCAATCTTTTTTGATCTGCACCCGTGTAGTATACCAATCTGTTTATATCGATCGTTCTTTGATTTGCTGTTAATATTGGCTGAAGTATCTGCAATTTTTCTTTGCCTATATTTTCATCGAGGTCATAAAAGAATCCCGCAAAATTATACGCATCCCATGTATATGGGCCAACCGCCCATGCTTCATCCCAGATCCTTGATAATTGTGGAGCTTCACGTTTAAGAACCTCTACTTGCACTATATCAGGTTTTGACCAGGCACCGCGACTGTCTCTGACCCTGAAACTGATGTCGTGTACACCGATCGGTAAATTTGGATAGGTGAATGAATTTGAATTACTTAAAATAGTAGTGTTAAAGCTCCATTCATATGATATGATGGTATCATTTTTGTCTGCGGGTATGCCTGACCCAGAAAATATCATCGATGTTCCTGTGAGTACGGTGGTATCGGGTTTGATATAGTCGATCCGGGCTACTGGCAGACTAACCGGAAGGACATCGATCTGAGCTGTATCTGGTTCCGACCATACACCCATTTCGTCCATCACGCGGAAAGTTATTAAATGCCTTCCTTCTGATAGAGTTGAGATCTCGATGGTCTCAGAACTGCCCAGAAGCCCATTTCTATCCGAATCCCAGCTGTAACCTGTAATCGAACCGCCTCTGTCAGATGGAGTGCCGGAACCTGAAAATGTCATCTGCGTCCCATTGAATACTGTTTTGTCAGGTTTTATGCTTTCAATATGTGCTGTTGGTTTTGTGCTCGTCCGGATTACTATAATAACTGAATCCGTTCTTGACCACTTGCCGTGATTATCCATCACCTGAAGCGTAATTTTATGCTGCCCTGCTGAAAGTGTTGATATCTCCAAGTTACTTGAACTGCCTAAGAAACCATCCCGGTCCGATTCCCATCTGTAAGCAGTTATATAGTCATCTGCTCCGGCAGGTATACCCCAGCCATTGAATGTCACAATCTGTCCTTCACTGGCCGGGTTCGGGGTGACGGACTCTATCATGGCTCTGGTCTCTGGTGTAAATATTATATAAGTGGAGATGAGTACAACGGACAGGACTGAAACTGCTATGATTATTTTTGTTGTGGGCAGAAGGATGGAAGAGATATTTTTTTCAAATTCAGTTCCTATTTTTTCTATCAGTTCTTTATCTCCCATACCCCCTTTGAAAATTTTGTCTGTTACCCTGTCAACCGAACCTTTGAATCTATGGATTTTTTCATCATCGGATAATTTCTTAAGTTTCTCTTCTAATTCCAGGACTTTATTCTCATTTGATTTCTCAGTCTGTTTTTTTAAGGTTCTTCTAATTATTTCTTCTATAATTTCCTGGACATATTTTTCTGTTATTTCTTTTGATATTTTTTTTACCGGAGTTCCAATATCAACACCAGATCGCTCATCATTTCCCATATTTCATTCCCCACCACCGGTCTTAATATCAGATGTATTCTGTATCCTTTTAATGCATCTCTTTATATTTTCCGCTAAACATTCGGACATACCTTTCTGAAATCCATCGAAAATAGCAATGAACATAAAATTATTTGGAAGGTTTTGCCTGATATATTGCAGAATTTTTTCCATTTTTTTTTCAGTCAGTTTTTCTATATCAAATTTACCTGTCACATCAACAACATCTGATATTATTTTATCCTCATTGATCTTATCTAAGATTTTATCGCAATAATTTTTCATTTGAACTTTTACTATCGGACATACTTCTTCTGCTACGGCTTTCTTTGTCTCCTTTTGAATAGTTTCTGAAACTATTTCTTTTAAAATTTCATCAATTTCTTTTACTTTCGTTTTCCTGATGTTTAACAAACCCAGATCAATACATTCGTTCAGCCCGTTTAAAATTCCTTTTTTCACTCCTTCTTTAATCCCTTCTTTAACACCTTCTTCTATTGCAGATTTAATTTCTTTTTTCAGGTTTATGTAATAATCTTCATAAGAAACATTTATATTTTCTAATTTCTGCCTGTTTCCATCCATACATCTCATCTCACTGAGCAAAGCTATGACCTTCCATTTCTGGTTCCTGCAATGTCTTTAAAATTTTATTTTTCTAAAAAAAATATTCTAATCAAATATTCCTTTATCTTTATACTTGCTCACAATAAAATCTATGAAAGCATCCAATGATTTATCGAGCATTACATCTTCCACCCATGTTTCAAAAGGTTCTGGGATCAGGGGTATATCAGGATTTACTTTCTTGTAAATCTCTTTAACTGTCGATTTAACTACTTCTTTTTTCTGAGGTCCTGAAATGCCCTCAACATTTTCCACTGCTTCAACAAGTTTACTTCCGGCTTCAAAAGTAAATTTCGCAATCTCTTTAAACTCGAAGCCTCCTTCCTTGTATTTCATAAAACTTGCCACAAGCTCGTTTATGTCCACTTCCATCTCTTTCTTAATTTCTTCTACTGTTTTTGTCACTTTTATACCTCCTTTTAAAATGGCTATTTCAATTTAAAGAAAAAAACTGTTTCCAGGAATAATGGATTCATAGAAATCCAATTATTTCACTCCCATGAAATCAATATAGTCTACTCGACAATAGGAGTTTCATCGCTCAGTTGCTCACTCCTTATTAAAATCAATTACTTTTTGAGAACTATGTCTATTTCCATATATATGCATTTCGAATGCAGAAGATTTACCTCATAACCAATAAGTATAAAAGAAATTTGATCAACAACTCATGCTATCCTGAACATCCTGCCTTTCCAGCGGCTGTCGAGCCTGTTCAGGAACATCATCGAAACTGCGATAATGGCAAGACCAAGACCTGCGATGTAAATCGCCGAAGTATTACTGTTTACCGGATAATAGAATGACAGAAGCGTTTCAGCCAGCAGTACAGGAACCACAGCCATCGAGAACAGCATCAGTATCTTCGCGTCAAGCAGATAGCTGTTCGTGAACAATCCTGTGAGATAAGCAAGTACAGAACCCACATAAGCTGATACTGTGAACATTATGAAAAGTCCTATCCACAGCAGGTCAGTCTCCCCTTTCAGGTATCCGATCGCAGCAAGATAAGGCACTGCAACGACACATATAAAGAACAGGAAAAGGATCAGTTTTGTCCTGATCACATGTGGCATGGAAATGGGCAGGGAATTATAGCATTCTGAAATATCAATGTTTGAGAGCCAGCTATAGAGCAGGGTACAGAAGAAGCCTACCATTGCTGCATAAAATAGCAGGGAAAAACTAAAGTTCCAGAGGATTACTGATTCGATGAACCATGTCACTGCATATAAGAACAGAAGAGGCGTCAGGAACGTCAGTATGACCGGGAATATAATGCCGCTGCGGACAAGGTCCAGGATATCCTTGGACAGCATTGGACCGTATTTCGATACGATCCTGGAAGTCAATCGAAGTGTTCTCATGAAAGCTTCTTTTGCTTTTCGCTCATGGGGAGCGGGCGCCTCTTTTATGAAAAAGGATGAAACGGCTCCGAGCAGCAGTGATATTATCAATACTTCAAGCACGAGGTAAAAAGAATGGGAATGGTAAAACACAATCGCCGGGAGTTGAGCTGCAACCATTTTAATATCGATCCCTGTAAACCATATATATGATCCCACGGCAGCAGCTATGGCAAGTACGGCAGCGCCCAGGCGTGCAATTGCCGCGAAGAGAAAGACACTTATGCTTATTCCGATGAGGAAAGACAGGGTCAGGGACACGAAGAGATAAAAGAGGGACGAAAAAAAGATCGGCACGAACACTGACGCCAGCGCGAGTCCCAGTATCATCGGCAGGATCGTGAAGAAGATATAGTAAATGGTATCCTTGATGTAGAACAGTAAAAACAGCCGCCTGAAACGTATTGGCAGGGTATAGCCGCTGCCAAGGAGGAGGCTGACGCTTCCAAAGCGCCGCTCAAGTATGCGGTCACCGAACATGGCAAAACCGCCAACGCTAAGCCCGTAGAACAGCAGCACCCAGTGCGCCACGAGAAGCATATCGTCTATCGCAACGGCGCGGCGCAGCATGGGAAGGGTCGCTCCCATTATGAATGTGAAAATGACGATGGTCAGGGATGAGAAGAGAAAATAGGAACGGTTGAAGAAAGATGCCTGGAGCCTGAACTCCTCCCTGAACATCAGTTTCAGTATCTTTAAATCGAGCATGGGTTCTCCTAAGCCGAAACAAGCCGCACGAATATGTGCTCAAGGTCTTCACCCGCGCCACTGCGGAGTTCTTCCAGGCTGCCTACAGCCACGAGTTTTCCCTTATCAATTATGCCAACCCTTGTGCAGAGCTTTTCGGCAAGCTCAAGGATGTGGGTGCTGAGGAACACAGTCCCTCCCCTGCTTACGAAGTCAAGCAGCCATGCTTTGAGTTTCCTCTGGATGAGCGGGTCAAGGTCAAGGAAAGGCTCGTCCATGAAGAGCAGCCTGGGTTCATGAAGCAGCGCTGCCGAGAGTGTGACTTTTTTCTTCTGGCCTTTGGAGAGGCTCATGCACATTGTCTCGCGTTTTTCTTCTAATCCGAAGAACTCTATCCACGTATCCACGTTCCCGTTCTCAGGCAGTCCCCTGACCGATGCCACAAAATGCAGATATTCTTCAACTGTAAGGAAGGATGGCGGGTATTCAAGTTCGGGAACTATGCCGATGGCGGATTTTACCGAGATGGGGTCGGAGGCGACATCTATGTCCAATACTTTCGCGGTGCCGGATGTGGGGGGTATCTGACCGCTTAGCATCTGCAGTGTGGTTGTCTTGCCTGCGCCGTTTGGACCGATGAAGCCGAAGAGTTCGCCCGGGTTGATGTTCAGGTTCAGATTTTCTACTGCTGTCAGATTGCCGAATCGTTTAGTGAGAGAGTGTGTTTCGACGGAGAGCAAGGGGATCGCCTATTTGTACCAATTTTAAAATATATAGTGTTGTTTATCTTTAAATATTTTTGTTATGGGTGGGGAAAATATTGCACCCCTGCAATAAGCGCCTCCTCCCGCAGATGCATAAACCACATAGCATCTGCCCTTTCAAAAGAATTATATACATCGGGAGCTATCTCTTTCATGGGTATTCTGTTACCACCGGGGAAAATTTAGAAATGGCAGTTATAATTGTGGGGCGAAAATGAAAATAGCCACATATATGACACCTGTAATGGCTTCAGGTTATTTCAAAAACGCCAAAGCCTGAAATAAACAAAATAAAGAGGTAAACAAATGTCGAAAATAATATGGCTTTGCGTTGCGGTTTTGGTGTTGTTAGCCGCTTCTGCAGGAACAACAACAGCACAGTTGACCAATCAGGAGCAACTGGGGAAAAATTTGTTCTTTGACGAGAATTTATCTGAACCCAGAGGACAGGATTGTGCAGCATGCCATGCTCCTGGTGTAGGATTTACAGGGGATAATGACACTATCAATAAACATGGAGCAGTATACGAAGGCGCAACTCCCGGGAGATTCGGGAACCGCAAACCGCCTGCTGCAGCATATGCGGGTGCCAGTCCTGTATTGGCTTTTGCACGAGGATCATGGACAGGCGGTATGTTCTGGGATGGCAGAGCCACCGGCTGGAGATTGATGGATCCTCTTGCTGAACAGGCACTTGGACCTTTCCTGAACCCACTGGAGCAAAATCTTGCCGGCCCGGCTGACGTAGTTTCCAGGGTACAGGCATCAAGTTACAACGCTCTATTCAACACAGTTTGTTCAGACAGTCTTTATCCCTCAGTCTCAGATAAATATGATTGTATCGGTAGAGCTATTGCTGCATACGAAAGGTCTTTTGATGTCAGTTCATTTACTTCCAGGTTTGATCAGGGAACTCTTTCCAGGCAAGAACGAAAAGGACTTGCCCTCTTTAAAGGAAAAGGTAAATGTGACAGGTGCCACCCAGTTTGGGTAAACAACCTTTGTTCACTGATTACACTTTCGATAATCTTGGAATACCCAGGAATCCCGAAAATCCTTTCTATGAGGAGTTAATCTTTAATCCTGCCGGAGCTGCATGGATCGATGAAGGATTGGGAGGATTCCTGTCAACACAAACAAAGTACTACAATGTTGCAAGAACTGAATATGGCAAGGAAAAGGTACCTACCCTGAGAAATGTGGCAAAGGGATCTTGCGAAGCAGAACCTGCAAATCCCAATTGTGTTACTAAAGCATACGGGCACAATGGTTATTTCAAGAGTTTGCAGTCGATAGTTCACTTCTATAATACGAGGGACGTTCTGCCTGTTTGCGGCGGTATAAAGAATAATCCAGGCGTTGACTGCTGGCCGCTACCTGAAATAGCTATTAACATGAATCTGAAAGAGATTGGCAATCTCGGACTGACGCCGGATGAGGAGGCAGATATCGTCGCATTCCTGAAGACGTTATCCGATTCCCATACTGCCACAATACCATAGAAACAGCCACATATCTAGAATGAGCGATTATAATAATCGCTCAACCTTTTTTAATTCTGTCGAGCATTACTATATTGCCTATTTTCTGGTGCTATTTTGTTCCCTGTATATCGCTCCCGTCTTTTTCTGCAATATTTAGTTAATTTTAATACGACCAAAGCATATTCTGTCAACATGCCCTGCGAAAAATTCACAAAAAAATTTGATGATTATAAAAAGATGCGTATAATGAAAAAACTCTTCGGCACATTCGGCTTTCGCGGCATAGTTAATGAAGGGTTTGACGCTGATAAGGTAAAACGGGTGGGCGCTTCTCTGGCGTTGTACCTGGGTGAAGGAAAGACCATTGCCATTGGAAAAGACCCGCGCATCTCCTCTGATATGCTTGAGGGGTCACTCATCGAGGGCATCACTGAACACGGATGCAATGCGCTGACTCTTGGCATAATAACCCCGAACACGCTTTCGCTGGAAATTGCCCGGCAGGCAGACGCGGGAGTAATGATAACAGCATCGCATAACCCTCCTGAATACAACGGCATAAAGTGTTTGAGCAAAAGCGGGAGGGGATTCTCTCCTGAAGAAGATCTTTCGATAGAGAATATTTATTTTGGCGACATAAAGGAAGGAACAAAAAAAGGAAAAAGGTTCACAGACAGCAAAGCGAGCGACCGTTACAGGGCTCACATTATCCAGTATGTACATAAGCTCTTTCCCGTGAAACCTATGAAAATCGTAGTGGACGGCGGAGGCGGCTCTGCTTCCACGGTTACCCCGGAAATCCTTGAAAGGCTTGAGTATAAAGTGGTGCGGTTCAACTGCAAATACGACGGCATGTTCAGGGAGAGGAATCCTGAACCAACGGATGCTAACCTGGAAAAGCTCAGGAAGCTTGTTATCTCAGAAAAAGCTGACATGGGCGTAGCGCATGATGGCGACGGCGACAGGACCGCGTTCATCGATGAGAACGGGAAATTCGTACAGGGGGATGTCAGCGCAGCGATAATCGCCGACCATGTGCTGCGGCAATGCCACGATAAGAAAAAGTTAATTGCCGTAACCATTGCATTCTCTAACCTTATAAAAGACGTTTCAGAGCGCCTGGGTGCGCAGGTAATATATACGCCAGTTGGCGAACCCTATCTTGCACAGGCAAAACTCATGTGCGGCGCGCAGGTAGGGCTTGAGGAGCACGGTTCCGTGCTGCTTGAATGGAGCCGCGAAGGTCCAATGCTCGCAGGGGTTATGGCAGGGATACTCTCGAATGAAGGGCTGAGCCTTTCGGAACTTGTGGCTTCGTATCCGAGATATTACCAGATAAAGGATGCAAAAGTCCTGCCCGAGGGAAAAAAACCACAGGCTGTACTGGACAGGCTGAAAAAGGAAATACCGCATGATTATGAACGTTTAACGGATATGGACGGCGTTCGCGTGGATTATGAGGATGGGTGGTTCCTTGTAAGAGCCAGCGGCACAGAGCCAAAGGTAAGGGTATTCTCTGAGGGGAAGACGGATAAAAGGGCAAGGGAGCTTAATAAGATCGCAATGCAAGGGCTTGATAAATCAACATGATGCACATCATTCCTATAATCATGATTATACTTATATAGTATAAGATTAGTTAATTTATTGAAGGGAATTAATATGCCAAGCGATCTTGCGGATAAAGCCATTCTTTTATTGGCACCAAATATAGGCAATGCAAACGCAAAGTCATTAGTTATGGAAGCCTGCAAGAATATAAACTCAGATTTGGAAACACTGGATAATAGCAAGCTTATGCCTTTTTTGGAAAATCTTGAAAAATCACTTGTTCCGCGTGTAGGACCTGGCATAGCAAAAAAGACAAGAGACAAACTATTGGAGTTGGGGGAGAAAAAAATACAGGTTGACACTAAGGTCGTGCCTGAAACAAAATTAGATGAAGGGATTGAAAAGGAAATTGAAACTTATCTTGAGAAAAACACTCTCCAAACTGAAACTGATATTCAGGATTACTCAAAATACCTTACAAAGAAATACGGAGGAGAAGCCAAAACGATTGAACATAAGATCACTGATAAGATCAATTTGCACGTCAAAGATTCAATCGCCAAAAAAAAGGTGAAGGTTGAAATAAAATTGTTCCTCAACAACTTCCCTCACCCTACTAAAACCGATATTGATGATTTTATCAGATATCTCCGACTGTCAAAAGTCGTCATTGATGAGGCTGAAATAAGGGAACAAATGGAAAATGAAAGGCTTTTCCGTAAATTCGAGGGGGCTCGTAGTGAAGATGCTCCTGAGGCTGATAAATTAATGAACCTCGTTACGGGAAGTAAAGACATCGGAGAAAATATGAAAAAGCAGGGGATGACCTACCTAATAAAGGATGAGTCTGAAGACCCTGATAAATCCATGTCTGAGTTTATGGAGATAATGAAACCAACTGAAACTGACATGGCAGAAGCTCTTAAGAATATGGGGCTTTTCCATCTGGTTAAGAAGTGAAACCTTAGTTTATATTATCATACTATGGTGGATTTGTTTTATAACGGTCATTGCCAATGGTGGATTTTAAACTAAAGCGCAATGCGCCCAGATTTAATGTCGATTTAGTTTTTATGCACAAGTCCTATAATAAAACAATCCCTGCAAGGTAAGCCACAGCAAAATACCGCAAAAACTTCCCAACAAATACAAGTATAGCGAAGGTCGTGAACTTAAGCCTCAGAAGCCCGCCTGTGACCGTGATGGCGTCTCCGATCAACGGAACCCATGTGAACAGCAGCACATACGAGCCGTATTTTGAGAAGTATTTTTCAGCCGTTTCAAGGTCGTGCTGGTCGAACCTGAGATATTTTTCCATATATCCCCGCCCCATGAATCCTAAATAATAACTGGTGCAAGCGCCAAAAAAATTGCCGATCGAGGCGACCATTACCACAACCATGGCATTAAATCCCCGGGAGACAAGAAGAACCACAATACCTTCGCTCCCGAAAGGAAGTATAGTGGAGGCTAAGAAACTTGAAATAAAAAGACCGACGTAACCATAATTCAATAAAAAACTCTGAAGTGATTCAAACATGGAAGAAAAGACCTCAGTTACAGCAGTCCGATATTCGTCTTCCTCACGACCTCGTCATAATTCTTGTATCCGAGTGTCTTTTCGATCATATCAGAATGCTTCCCTTTTATCTTATTCAGTTCCGAAGATGTATAATCCGTAATGCCTTTTGCAAATACCTTTCCATCGCTCTCGATATCCACGATATCCCCCCTGTCGAACATACCCGATACCTCAAGTATGCCGGATGGCAAAAGCCCCATCTTTTTCTTCACCGCATTTTCTGCCCCTTTATCCACGATGATCTTTCCGGAGGTTTTTGACAGGATTATCCAGCGCGTCCTGTTCCTGTACTTCCCGTTCTGCGCAGGGAACAGCGTCCCGATATTATCTCCCGCCGTCACTTTAAGTATCACGTCCTCTACCGCGCTGTTGGCTATCACCATGTGGCAACCTGCAATGGAAGTTATCTTTGCTGCCTCTATCTTTGTCCTCATCCCGCCCACGCCTTTCATGCTGGTGGGGCTTCCTCCGTAGCTTTCTATCTCGGGCGTTATCTTCTCTATCGTGTTTATAAGAATAGCATCTTCATTTTTCTTGGGGTTCTTATTGTACAGACCGTCAATATCAGATAAAAGTATGAGGAGTTCAGCCTCGACCTTGCTTGCCACCATTGCAGAGAGCTTATCGTTATCCCCGAAGGTCGCCTCTATCTCATGAACGCATATCGGGTCGTTCTCGTTGATTATGGGTACCACACCGCTTTCAAGAAGAGCAGAAATGCTGTTTCGCAGATTCAAATACGTCATCCTGTTAGAGAAAGCTTCGTAAGTGAGCAGGATCTGTGCCACCTTGATGTCGTATTTCTTGAACGCTGCCATCCATTCCTGCATAAGGATGTTCTGTCCCACAGCAGCAGCGGCCTGGCGCAGCGGTATCTCCCGCGGGCGCGAGGGCATTTTTAATTCTTCCACGCCTATCCCTATGGCGCCTGAACTTACTATGATAACGGTTTTCCCGGTCTTCCTGAGTTCTGCAACCTGCCGGGCTGTGTCTTCTGTAAGCCTCCTGTTAAAACTACCGTCTTCATTGGTCAATGACGATGTGCCGACCTTCACAACGATGGTCTTAATGTCCCTGAAAAGTTCTCTCCTGTCCATGGCGTTCATCTGATGCCATCCATTTTATCATCAAGGCTTAAACTTAACTTTTTATGAGTATACTTCCTTGCGCTCTTTCCAATATAATCAGCCACTTTATCCCCTTTCCCGATGAGCACATATTTGTATATCAAAAGACCTTCCATCCCAACGGGTCCGCGGGCGTGTATCTTGTTGGTGCTTATACCCACCTCCGCGCCTTTTCCGTAACGGAATCCGTCTGCAAACCTGGTCGAAGCATTCCACATCACGCTTGAAGAGTCCACAAGGCTGATGAACCTTGAGGCATTCGCTTTATCTTCTGTCACGATCGCATCCGTATGATGTGAGCCGTATTTGTTTATATGGTCAATAGCCTCATCAAGTGAGTCCACTATCTTTATGGATAAGATCAGGTCATTATACTCTGTGCTCCAGTCCTCTTCTGTTGCATGAAGTATGGCTTTCAGGAATCCCCTGTCTTTCAGCAGATGAAACGCCGGGTCATCGCATCTCATTTCAACTCCTGCCCCATCATATCTCTTTCCTATCTCAGGAAGGAACTTTCCTGCGATATCCCTGTGAACAAGCAGGGTTTCCATTGCGTTGCATACAGCCGGATACTGCACCTTTGCATCGTAGCATACATCATTGGCTTTTTGAATGTCTGCAAGTCTGTCCACATAAACATGGCAAATTCCAGAAGAGTGGCCCAGGACAGGAATACGCGTACTGTCCTGGATATATTTCACGAACTCATTTGATCCCCTGGGAATTATGAGATTTATATATTCATCAAGTTTGAGCATCTCCATAACCTCTTCCCTTGTTTCCATCAGCGCAAAAGCGCCATGCGGCATACCCCATGTACTCTCAATGGCATTCACGAGAACGTCAAAGATAGTTCTGTTGGAGTAAGCGGCTTCGCTGCCGCCTTTGAATATGGTGGCATTCCCGCTCTTCAGGCAAAGTGCCATGATCTGGGGAACAACATCAGGACGGGACTCAAATATGACGCCTATCACGCCGATCGGGCAGCTCACCTGATACAATTCAAGTCCGCTGTCAAGTTCTAGCGCTGAGAGCGTCTTTCCTACCGGGTCTTCAAATCTAATGACGTCTTTGATACCTGCGATCATCTCGTCTATTTTTATGTCATCCACTTTCAGCCTTTTGAGAAGAGATTTTGAGAGTTTTCCGACATCTACAAGTTTTTCAGCTGCTGCAAGGTCTTTTTTGTTAGCATTGATGATAATTTCCCTGTTAGAGTCCAAAGCCTGCGCCATTGATGCAAGGGCTTTGTTCTTCGTTTCTCCCGGCACGCTGGCAATAGGGATAGAGGCGGCTTTTGCGAGTTTTACCCTGGTGATGAAATTAGAGTTCATGTTTTACCGATGATATTCTTAATAATTCAGGGTTTCTTTTACTTCATTTGACTTCTTAAATATATGGTTTTCATATTTCGGGATACTACAATTTTTCGGGAAAAGATAACATTGAACACAAAAAGTTTATTGGGATATATTGACATTCAAAAAGAAGAACAATATGAAAGACCTAAAAACAATTTTGGATAATAGGGGCAGAATCAAGAATGTAGGTGTAGTGGGTATGGGATACGTGGGAATCCCATCAGCAGTTTTATTTGCCGAGCATTTTGATCTTGTCCTGGGCTTCCAGCGCGATTCACCAAGTTCCGGTTATAAAATAGAAATGCTAAACAGCGGAGAAAGTCCTTTAAAGGGAGAAGAGCCGGGGCTTGAAGACCTTATAAAAAAGGTCAGAAAATCCGGAAGATTCGAAGCCACATCGGACTTTTCGAGGATTACAGAGGTCGATGCTGTCACTTTAGCAATACAAACACCATTTTAAGGATAATGTCAGTCTTGAACCTGATTTTAGCGCCCTGGAAGAAGGTCTAAGGCAGGTGGGCAGGTATTTGAAGACGGGGATGCTTGTCGTCCTTGAATCGACTATAACACCAGGAACGACGACAGGCCTTGCGACTGATATTTTGAGTAAAGAATCAGGACTTGTAGCTGGTGAGGATTTTGCACTTGCACATGCGCCTGAGAGAGTAATGGTGGGGCGATTAATAAGAAATATTCAGGAGCATGACAGGATAGTGGGCGGTATAAATGAAGCAAGCACCCTGCGGGCAATTGAACTTTATGAACCTATTTTAACCAGTGGCAAAATAATACCTATGGATTCAACAGCAGCCGAAGCTACAAAAACCGCAGAGAACACATTCCGGGACCTGCAAATAGCTGCTATAAACGAACTTGCCCTCTATTGCGAGGCAATGAGGATCAATGTCTATGATGTCAGGGATGGTATTGATAGCCTTAAAGGAGAGGGAATAACAAGAGCTGTACTTTATCCGGGTGCAGGTGTGGGAGGGCATTGCCTTACCAAGGATACATATCATCTTGAACGGGGGGCCAGAATGGCAGGACAATTGGATTTTCCCGAAAATGCGGAGTCGCTCTATGTAGTGGCAAGAAAAATAAATGACTTCATGCCCCACCATATGTATAATCTGACAGTTGAGGCTCTCTCAAGGGCCGGGAAAGAACCCAGGGGTTCAAAAGTTGCCATACTGGGCTGGGCATTTATAAATAACTCAGACGATACCAGAAATACGCCGTCAGAACCATATTACCTTAAAATCATGGAGCAGGGCGCGCAAGTCTCGGTCCATGACCCTTATGTCTCTGAATCGAGCGCTATTAAAATAACTCAGGATATTGAAGAAGCTCTAAAAGACGCAACAGCAGTTGTAATTTTCACGGGGCATAGGCAGTATTTTGAGCTTAAAGCGGGCAAGATCAGGAAATTAACAGGTTTGCCTCATCCGGTGATAATAGATGGCAGGAACGTCATTGATCCGGATGCCTTTATAAAAGAGGGATTTATTTACAAAGGAATAGGAAGGGGAGACAAAAACAATCACGAGATCAATTCTTAGTCCCCGTATTAAATACGGGGTTTAATCTCTATAGCTTTCCCTTTTTTATAAGATTCAATAGCCGCCATTGCGACCTGTAGTGCATGTCTGCTTGTTTCTCCGTTAGATATCACATCATGACCGTTTCCTACTGCATTCACAAAATGCTCAAGTTCGACCTTTAGAGGTTCTCTTGGTTCGATCTTTGCAGTCCTTACCCAGGTATCATCTTCAATTTCGACTGTCTGCTTAATATAGTCGAGGTAAGCTACACCTTTTAATCCTATAGCGGTAAGTTTTCTAATTTTATTCGGTGTCAGCCAGTTCGTTTTTACCATTCCTGAAAGATTGGTGTCGCATCTTAATAATATGGTCGCATGGTCTTCGAATGAATGAATATCATTGCCTGCGATAGTATAAACTTCATTGATCTTACGCCCATACAGGTAAGATATAACATCAATATCATGTACCCCAAGATCCATTATTATCCCTACATCGCGTATGCGCGGGTTGAAAGGACCTACCCGGCGGGACGATATTGAAACGATCTTTCCCAGCATACCAGAGTCGATTATCTCTTTTAATTTCAAGACAGCGGGATTAAATCTTTCGATATGTCCGACCATAAGTTTTACTTTTGCATCATGCGCGGCTTTTATCATCATGTCTGCATTTTCAAGGGTATCAGCTATTGGTTTTTCAACAAGCAAATGCGTGCCTGAATTAATTACGTCAAATGCGACCTCTTTATGAAGGGTCGTGGGCACAACAACGCTTACTGCATCAAGGTCTTGCTTAAGAAGCTCCCTGTGATCAAAATAAGCAGTAGTATTGTGCATTTTTGCAAGCGAAACGGCTCTATTCTTATCTACATCACAGAGGCCCACAAGTTCTACATCTCTCATCTCACTATAAATTCTTAAATGATGCTGCCCCATTGCCCCCGTACCGATTACACCTATTCTCAAATTAAAACCACCAGATATATTGTTTTTTAAACCATTGGTCGTAATTATAAATTTAAAAAGCGACCATTACATAATGCACGACGCTAAAATATTTAAATATATCGTGCCAATAATATAATCATAATTATGATTATTACTGCATTCGGTAAATTATATATAGCATGGGGTCATTGTTAAAAATGAGGTCAATGGTTATAATTATGATGAGAATAAAAAAGGACTCTGGCAATGGAATAGACTGGAATGCACTTGACAGGTGCTGGGAGCAAAGGTACATAGAAGAATATGGCCATTATTTTTCTGACTTATCCTATATCGACACAGCCATACATCTTCCCCATCTGACAGCTTGTCGAAGCAAGCACTGATAGCTATATTTGAACTATTTTGATCATAAAGACAGGTCACTTATTGCTTCAGAGATCATATCAAGGTCTGTTTTATTGATCGCCGGGTGGATAGGAAGAGAAACAACCTCAAAAGATGCTTTTTCTGAAACAGGCAAAGAATCATTGAAACCAATTTCTTTATAATATGGTTGTTTATGGATCGGAAGTGGATAATATATCCCTGTCCCGATCCCTTTTTTATTTAAAAAAGACACAACTTCATCTCGTGATATGGTGCTGCTGTTTACCCTTACTGTGTACTGATGGAATACATGCCCGCAGCGCTTATCAATAGCTGGAAGTCTCAATCCTTTGATATTATTTAATTTGCCACTCAGATATCTGGCATTACTGATCCTAGTAATATTGAATTTATCAAGCTTCTGCAACTGGACAAGTCCAATTGCCGCGGCTATATCAGTCATGCGAAGATTGTAACCGAGCATCTCATGGAAATATCGCTGCTTTGAACCATGTGATCGGATCATCCTTGCTCGTTCAGCTACATTCTTATTATCTGTTGTGATCATGCCCCCTTCCCCGGTTGTCATGTTCTTGGTGGGATAAAAACTGAACGTACCTGTGCCAAATGATCCAACTTTCCTGCCATCGTAAGTTGCTCCGTGCGCCTGACATGCATCCTCGATAACTATGAGGTCATGATCTTCTGCAATTTCCATTATCTTTTTCATATCAGCCGCCTGCCCATAGAGATGGACTGGAATAATTGCCTTTGTTCCTGGAGTTATCTTTTCTATGATGCTTTCAGGGTCAATATTGAACGTCTTTTCATCGATGTCTGCAAAAACAGGTTTTGCGCCTGTGAACAAGACAGAATTTGATGTAGCCACGAAACTAAAAGGTGTTGTGATAACTTCATCGCCTGCGCCGATATTATGGGAAAGGAGTGCGACATGGAGCGCGGCAGTCCCCGAATTCACCGCGACAGCGTGGGAGGTGCCGGTATGATCAGCAAAAGCAGCCTCAAAATCTTTTACTTTCTGTCCTTCAGCGATAGTTCCTGATCTCAGAACTTCCGTGACGGCATTTATTTCATCATCACCTATAAGTGGCTTTGCAATTGGGATCATAATGTTCAGATGTTATTTACTATCCTTAATTCTTCCGGCAGATCCCTGATCTTTGCGGGGAAACCCACAGCCAGTTTCCAGGGCGGGACGTCCTTTGATACAAGCGCTCCGGCTGCTACCATCGCACCCTCGCCGATCTCTACTTCCGGAAGCAGGGTGGCATTTGCCCCTATTGACGCACCGCGTCGCAAAATTGGCCCTCCGAGAGATGTTTTTTTTCTGATCGGATATTTATCGTTCGTGAGAACGGCGCATGGACCAATGAAAACATTGTCCTCAATGGTGACATTCAGTGGGATATACACATTTCCCTGGATGCTGACATTGCTGCCTATCCTTGTATGACCATCTATGATCGTGTTCGTTCCAATAAGAACTTTGTTACCGATCACAGTCTTTTCCCGGATCATAATGTTGTGTCCGGTTCGAAATTCATTTCCAATCTCAACATCAGTGTAAATTGTGGAATTTGATCTTATGACGGCGTTATCTCCAATGACAGCGCCTTTAAAGTTCATATCTTCGATATTTTTTCCAGAAGATGCAGCCTGTTTTAAGATATCGGCTGTTGGATATCCGATAATCACTCTTTCACCTATTATGGCATTCTTTCCAATACGGCTTTGTCCATAAATCTTGAAATTCTCCTGATCCATTTTTATTACCCCGGTATCAATATCCCTATAATACAGAAAACAGCAGTGACGGCGTACATGGCGTATGTTGCCTGCTGCTCTGTGACATTCCTGTAATATGGAAGCACCCATTTAAGGGTAAGGTTGTTGGGTACTTCAAGCGTGCCGTCGTCTCTTACCTTCCCGAACTTTACCTGGGGATACTTTTTGATGCGCCAGTAAACATACATCAGGAAATTTATTGTATGAGGCAGCAGCATGATAAAGCCGCTGAATATGAATCCCTGCATCACTATCATCACACCGATGGTTGCACCCACGGTGAGAGATCCGATATTGCCCCAGAAGATGCGGGAGGGATA
The DNA here is from genome assembly GCA_963793805.1 of Methanobacteriota archaeon. Taxonomy (GTDB): domain Archaea; phylum Halobacteriota; class Methanosarcinia; order Methanosarcinales; family Methanoperedenaceae; genus Methanoperedens. Next base: position 13,913 of record CAWCBK010000017.1, on the reverse strand, counting down.
GCGTTCGAACAGATGGAAACCAAATGTAGCGCCTGTTATTGCAATTATCGCAGTGACGTTATTTATATTTCCAGTCATCAGGGACTTAATGATGAGAGAGACCAGTATTATTACCGATAGACCTGATGACATCCCGTTATAACCTGAATGCATGTTCACAAGATTTGCAGTGACAAGGACAAAAGTGGGTACAATGAACTGGCTGTATGCTATCCCCAAATCGATACTGCCCAGATACGGGAAAAGGACGTATGTTTGTGCGGCATACTGCATCAGGGGATAGGAGCAGTAGTACATCAGCAAGAGTTTTGCAGGTCTCCCGATGTCTATCATATCATCCAGTATGCCGAATAACCCGAAGAGCATTATCACGTTCAATGCCACGAAGTTCGTTGCATCGAATTTGTAGAACATGGAATTTATGGACATCGAGAACAGGACTGCGAGCATTATCGCAAGTCCGCCGCCCGTGGGGACCATTTTTACCCCCCTCTTGTAGTAGTCCTTTACCACGAGACCTTTTTTTGTGAGCTTTCGTATGAGGTATGGCGTAGTGATAAGGATGATAAATAATGGAAAGAAAAATAAAAGACTTATTTCAAGGACGACCCAGTAGAGATTATTCAAATGAACACCTTAGGTCTAAATAACAATCATTATCTATAAAGATTATTGAGAAAGAGGAATAATAAAAGATAGAGAAAAAAACAGAAGCCGTCTTATGGGTGCGGTGAAGCCGCTTCTGAATATAAATCCATGCATCCCAGAGTGCAGAACATCTTTTCCCTGACGTACTCCTCCTGGATATATAGTTCTTTACCGCAGTTTTTACATTTTATTTCGATTATTTCCAGGTTCATTCCTCCTTTTTTCTTCTGTGCTGGAAGATGAATACAAGACCAATGACTGCTGCCAGTGGCAGGGCGAAGGTTGAAAATTCAGGAATACTTTGTTCTTGTTCTCCCGGTCTTCGGAAGCAAGTTTCAGGATTGTTATCGTTGTCCTCATTATTATTTGTTTTTGAGCACTCATCTTTATCCAGAATATGCATCAATATTTTTCCTGAATTGGAATCTTGACCAAAAGTACTTCTTGCAAGTAGTATATTTTTCGTCCCATCAACACGAATGTTCTCCTGATTTCCACCCTTTCTTCCAAATCCAAAATAATCCTTCTTTTCACTTTTTAAATTGTATTTTATTTCCCAACTCGTTGTATTATATTCCAACTTTAACAAACCTTTCTTGGGATCATAACCCGGTTCAGGATAGACACAAAATCCAATAACACCGGCGCCAGATCTATAAAATGTGTCAAGATAATAGGTGGTTTGCGTACCATACAGAGGCACGGGGTTTATTCGCGCAAATTCATATTCCATATCGTGGGAATTAAAGCTATCCCTGCCCGGACAGCCTCCATTTCCAATATTTTCTTCATCAATATCTTCAACATCCTTTTTGGCTTTTATTTTGACGGTATCAGTATCTTCGTCTGTTTCGGTTAATGGGATATTTCCATGCCATCTATTGTTCCCGATCTTTTCCAATTCATGATCATTAACAGTCACTTCACTTGTTCCAGAATCCGTTTCCACGATGAATGAGACTTGATCTTGATCATTCGGATTGATGTATTTTGTCATCCCTTTTATTTTAGAACTATCGGCATCCGCAACTCCTATTATCAAGGTCGCAACTCCTATCATCAAGGTCGCAATCATTATCAACAAGATCAGTTTATTTCTCATTCTATTTCTCCATGCAGGTCATTCACACATTTATGAAGGGGTTTCCACCATCTTTATTTTCTATTTACTTCAACGTATTGGTATATATATCTATTTACTTAAAAAAATATATATCTATATAATAACAACTATTATCATCATTATCATAAATAATTCGATGAAGCTCTCTATATCGGATCATGATGTATTAAAGTTTTGACACTTTATTTCGATTATTTCCAGGTTCATTCCTCCTTATTTACAATGGGATTCTAAGATCAATATGAAATGGCTTACTAAAAAAGAAAAGTTGGGTTTTAGCCCAACTTGATTATCCAATGCTTCGCCAGTTTCATTCTTTCTTGTTCTTCCTGTGCTGGAAGAAGAATACAAGACCGAGGACTGCTGCTATGGGCAGGGCGACTGTAGAGAATTCGGGGATTTCTGTGCCTCCTGTACACCCACCACTGATCGTGAGAACAAGATTCCCATTTCCCGATGTAACCACGTTGAAGTCGACATGCGTCCCGGTGAGCGTCTCCGGGTCGTATGACCCAATTGCATCATACGTGTATGAGCCGTCGGCATGCTGTTCCATTACCACTGGTGCGGATGCGATCCCATTGACCACAAGGGTTAACATTACCGAGTTCAAAGTGTACCCGTCTTTTGTGAAGACCCAATGCAGATATGGTTCCTCGTTTGAGTTACACGTGCCCACTTTTTCGGCGCCATTTCCATCCCAGGTCGTGATGCCTGTTTCTGCTACTGCGGGTATACCCCCAAACATTATTCCTATCAACAACATTGACAATATTTTCTTTATTTTATTTCTCATTCTTATCTCTCCCAAACAATCAAATATTTTATTAACTCCGGGAGGTTCGCCACCAACCCATGAGTAACATAAATAACTTATTAATCCCGCAAGTATTTAAAATTATCGTTAGTTTAATATACATACATCTATATACTTATAATTATTATCATACAATATGGTGACAAAAAGTTTATTCATTCTTTATAGGATAAAAAAATAAAAGAGATATGCCGGGACTGTACCCAGCATGTTCAATCGATGTTCGGTGGTTTTACTCTTCTTTTTTCTTCCTCTGCTGGAAGAAGAATATCAATCCGAGCGCTCCTGCTACAGGCAGGGCTATTGTTGAGAATTCGGGTATGTCAAATTGTTGAGATGCTGTGCCAAAATCTATTTTACCAGAAGTGCCGCAATCAGCTCCTCCAGATACCAAACAAGTTTCTATTGTAACTTCCCCTCCTGTGGATGTAGTAACATCTAAATTTAAATTATCTACCGGGGTTGAACTTGGTGTCCACAATATAGAAGCCGAGCCACCGGCAGGAACAGTTAATCCGCCAGGTATTTCGTCACCATATATTTTTACACTGGTAAGTCCAATATTAGTGACATTAATATATCTTTCGCCTGCCACCATTGCCGTGAATTGTACTGGATAGGTTTTCGTTGATCCATCTAGAGGATGGGGTAAAGGATTTGCAGGTGTTGATGGGTCAACATCTACTGCTGACGCCGCCGCTATTCCCGTCATTGCCACCATCACTGCAAACAATGCAGCGATCGTTAACATTTTATTTTTCATATTTGTTTCTCCCTTTAATGTATATTTACTCAAATTTTATTTACTATGGCATATTTTCCACCATATCCTTGAGTAATATGTTAATTTAAGCTCATCAAAGTATATAAATTTATCGTTCTCAAAATATAAAAGCATGATTATTCTAATACTTATGCTTATCATAGCTTTGAATTGATTTTTTGCTCGATACAAAACTATATACTGTTTTCTCTGTATGAAGGAATGGTAAAATAACAGATATCGGCATGAATAATATGAAGGATCGCTACAAGATATATCTCTCACTCGCTATGCTATATGCAGCGTTCATATTTTACCTGTCGTCTACTTCAGGCGTCCCAAATCCGGGAAAGATGATAAAGCTCATAGAACAATTTTTGAAACAATTTGATAGCTCGTATCTTGAGTTCCTTCTGTTCCCATTCTATTTCGTTGCTGCATACCCGGACAAAGCTGCGCATGCAGCCCTTTATGCAGGATTCGGGTTCATACTCTTTGCTGCACTGCGAAATTCCCCTTATCAGAGCCTGAGGAACCATGCTTTCATCTTTACTATCATCATCGGAACCGCGTATGGCGCAAGCGATGAGTTTCACCAGTCATTCGTGCCAGGAAGGACGATGAGCGTATGGGATCTCCTTGCTGACAGTATAGGGCTGGCATTGGGTTCCTCTCTCATTCTTATCGGGAGCAGGCTTTCAGGAAAAAAGATCAACGTATCCGCGTTCGATCTCAAGTTCGTCCTTATTCTTATCCTCCTGTCAATAGTATTTATACTGCTGCCTCCATATAACCAGAACTTCCTTCGGATAGTATTCGCGCTGCCGTTCCTTCTCTTCCTGCCCGGATATCTGTTTATCACCGCAATGTTCCCAAAAAAAGGGGAGCTTTCCCCGATTGAAAGATTTACCCTGAGCATAGGTCTTAGCATAGCGATATTCGTATTCGATGGATTTGCCCTTAACTACACTCCATGGGGTTTTCGACCCAATTCGATAGTGATGAGCCTTACCCTCATTATGGTAATACTTCTTGCCGCGGCATATATAAGGAGGCGGATGCTTGGAGAACAGGCTTATTATTTCTCCACCGAACACATCAAGTCCTTCTACAGGACACTCAGGAGCAAAGAAACAGAGACAGGTCCTGAATACGATCCTGCGCTTGAGAAGATGCTGATAAAGACCATGATCATTGCAATACTGATCGTCAGCGCCATGCTGGTATATGCAAAAGTAACTACAGAACCTGAAAAGTTCACAGCTCTTTATATCCTGGGAGAAAACGGCAAGGCTGAAAACTATCCGTCAAGTATTATCTATGGAGAGCCAACTTCCATATTAGTTGGAGTAGAGAACTATGAGCACACCCCTGTCAACTATACCCTCAGGGTGCAGCTCGGAGGAAAGATACTTAAAGAACAGAATATTGCGCTTGAACATGAAAACAAATGGCTTAGTAATGTAACTTTCCTGCCGCAATTGACATCATCCACTGCATTTGCCAACCGCTCAAAACTTGAATTCATTATTCTTAAAGACAATAAGATTTACAGGTCTGTGCATCTGTGGGTAAATACCACTCTTGATAACCTGAAATTTGCAGAATTATCCAATATAGTGAATGGAGACATGGAAAAAAACGATGGCTGGATATTTTCCACGAATGGAAAGAATATAACGGGGAACTACATGAATAAAATATCCAGATCACAGGTTTTTGAGATCAACTTTTCCGCACAGGAAGCAGGGCAGTACGGTATGATCTACCAGAACCTGACCACTTCCGGAGATTCAGCCGCCATGCTTTCTTTTGACATAAGAGATTCAGAAATCTCAAATACATCCTACTATGTTTTCAGGCAGGCGCTTCTTGACGGACAGGTCATATGGGAAAGCGGTGCAGGCGGCAGGAACAGTACATGGGAACATATCGAAATACCAGTGCTTTTTTCAGGGAAAAATACGCTTGCTTTCAGGGTGTACTCAAAATACAGGACGAATTACAATGTCACCATGTGGCTTGATAACATAAAAATAAGATCCTACGGGACACTTCTTCCATCAGAAGATGTAAGCGGAACCGGTGATATGGAAGTCAAATTTTCAGGTTTCTATATCTCCAGATCTGATAACTTATCTCTAATAAGACTCACTGTTAATAATTCCGGAGTTGATGAACAAAGATTTGAGCTAAAACCTGCTCCGGTAATGATCGACGATCTGGGTAATAAATATAATATGGTTAAGATCGATAGAGGCTCCCAAATAGCGCAGACAAATATTTATCCGGGAGTTATCCGTGAAGGTTATCTATTTTTCAAACCTGTCAATTCCAGTGCAAATGACCTTCGATTAATCCTTTATATAAATGGGGAGAAATACGAATTTAGCTTTAAAGCCGAGCCGAAGATACTTGAAGACGTTAAAGAAGCACCCTTCGGGGAAACAATTTATAATAGCGGTTTTGAGGTTGGATTATACGGATATCAAAACACCCAGGACTGGTATTCTAATGTCAATATTGCTGTCAAAAATGTGGCGTATGAGGAAAGACCATTTAAATTAAGTCCTCCGCCAGTCCTTGTGGATGACCAGGGCAACCAGTACGACAGGGTCAAAGTACCAAGAGCACCTGAGATCGAGCAGACCACTATATATCCGGGAGTTATCAGAAATGGCAACATTTATTTCAGTGAGATAAAACCAGGTGCAAAATATCTCAAGCTGATGTTATATTTGAACGGAGAAAAATATCCACTTATTTTTGATACTGAACCAAAAAAATTAAAAAATGCTCTGTTCAGTAATACATCAATTAATATTACCTCAAGTGCAAATTATAGAGGGATTGGAGAGACTATTTCGAAAGGGGTATTTAATGTCAGCTTAACAGGCTATCAAAACACTCCGGACTGGGCATCCAAAGTTGTTATTGCGATCCAAAACATTGGAGATGAAGAAATAGCGTTCAAATTGAATCCTTCTCCTGTTCTCCTTGATGATCTGGGCAACCAGTATGATATGGTTAATATCGGAAGAGGCGATCAGATCAAACAGACCGTCATTTATCCAGAGGTCATCAAAAAAGGCAACATCTTTTTCAAACCAACAGCATCTGGCGCTAATTATCTAAGGCTGATCATGTACTTGAATGGTGAAAGGTATATATTCGGCTTCAAGGCTGAACCAAAAATATTAAGTAATGTGAACATTCCCGTTGATACAAAGAAGAATACTGTTGATGCTGTTATGGGAGAGGCAATATCCCAGGGAGGATTTGAGGTTAAATTAAATGATTATCAAAACAATCCTGACTGGTTATCCAGTGTGTCAATATCTGTCAGGAATACGGGAAATGAAAATAAACTTCTTAAATTAAATACAACTACCGTGCTCCTCGATGATCTTGGTAACCAGTATGAGATGGCCAACGTTAACATAGGCGGGCAGATCGAGCAGACCACAATAATTCCATTTGCACAGAAAGAGGGAAAGATATTCTTTGAGCCTGTTAAAAATGAAGCAAAATATATCAGATTGATACTGCGTATCAGTTCAGGAAAGTATGTATTTGGTTTCGAACAAAAAAATAATACAAGTTGAATTAATTTTTATCTGGTCTTACTTAATACCATCATAATAATGAAAGATGTTATTATAAAAATAATCCACCCAAGATGTACATGAACGAACATCATTTTTTCTATTCCATAATAATACCCAACAAAATAGAGTACAGATACCCGTATGAGGTTGGCTACGTAAGCTACAAGTATCGCCATGACTACCAGAAGGGCTATCCTGCGTTTATCTGTCAGGCGTTCCATTTTTGCATAACCCACTATAATGCCAACAAGCAGCATCATTGAATAGAGTCCTGAACATGGTCCGCCTATTACAACGGTTGCATCCTCAAAGCCATTGAAATGAACGGTCTCTGTAGCCACAATGTGCATATCGATATTTGAGACCGCTTTAGTAATGGCAAGAGATGGAAGCAATACAAGGTAATGGTCAAAATAGTGAATAAAATTATTATTCAATGATGGCAGCAATGAATAGAAAAATTCGAACATTACAATAAAAGTACCTGACATGTATATCCCGAATTCTCCCATTCGCCGATATCGACTCATCCCATATGCTATAAATGAAACTCCCAGGAAAAAGGTCATGGAATCAAGCGTGCCAAGCTGGTTCATTGCCTTCAGATTATAAGCAAGATCGGCTAAAACGATAAATACCCCGAGAATTATGAAGAATTTTGAGGTTTTTGTGATATATTCCCCGCTCAATCGTATCCTTGATGTCAGGGCGAGAGCTATCAGGAACATCACGACACCAATGAGTACAGAGCCTTCACTTATCTGGATAGTCGCTCCGGTGAAAAATGCCATTACGAGCAGGAAAATAATTATGTTTCTTCTGTGGTCTTCTGTCATGTTATTACCTTTACAAAGTACGGCATGGCTGACAAACCACAGGTATTTCTGCGATCTGGCTTTACCGGATTTTCAATAGGTGTATATGATTGAAGATAACTATAAATACTTTACTTTTCATTGTATTTTGAACTTCATGGTTAAAATATTTTTACGAACTGCTTTATTTTTATCGCCCGTATACGCGCCGATAATGGCAGTCGGGGGGTTTTTCGGTCTATATGGCGTTTTAGCGGGACTATTGTTATCATTCACTGCCTGCGCCATTATTGTTCTTAATGTTGATAGGATAACAGCATACATGTACCGTGCGCGTCCGGCGCCTGGAGAAATGTCTGAGATCAGGGAAACAGTGAAGAGAATCTCCAATTCTGCAGGGGTTGCGCAGCCTTCGATATATCTCACAGAGCAGGCGCTGCCTGGAAGTTTCATAACAGGAAAAAATAAAAATAAGACAATACTTGTGGTTCCAAAGAGATTATTAGACCTGCTGGACGCAGAAGAGGTCGAGGCGGCTCTTGCATATAATATCGGCCAGATCGATGATGGGATCCGCCTGAGAACGCTTGCCGCTCTTATTTCAGGGGTCATGACCATGACCGCATCAGCGGTGCGATGGGGTGCGGTATTCACGGGTTTTGGCGACTATGATGAGCCTGCGCCAAAGATGTTCGGATTTTTTGCCATGGGGCTTGCCGCGCCTCCTGCGGCGTCAATGGTACATTCGGTAGCGCAGCATGATACCGACGCCAGGGCATGTGCCATTGGCGGGAAACCGGATGCGCTAATTTCTGCTGTCAGGAAACTTGAGAACAACAATGCCAGGGGATATCCGTCTCTCGGTTTCATCTGTCTGATCGATCCAGAAAAAGAGAACTTTTTTGAGCAGCTTTTCAATATCCATCCTTCCATGGAAACAAGGACGAAAAACCTGACGGGAGGCGGAGAAGCGATATGATAGAACTGCATCTTGACCTGAAATTCCATATGAAGCCATGGAAAAAGGCGCTTTTTTTCAGCTTCCTGTTCTATCTGATAGTATTGTTCATATTAATACTATTTATAACATTTATGAAAAAGGACTTTGATGCCGGACTTGTGATAAAAATATCGCTGGCATATCTGACTGTATTGATACTAAGCTTTTGGCGGATGTATAGATTGTTCAAAGAGACGTTCGCTTCATTAGTATAGATTACCCGCCCCATTTAAATGATAATGATTATTGTTATAATATTTATTGCTCGTTAATTATATATAGTCTCGTGCTGATTAGAAACTCATGTTTATGGAGGAAGGTTCCTGAATTGCGATCACGTTGAATGCGGAAATATCGATAAAGTATGGCAGCCGCACATAGTGAGAGGACATTCCTGCGGTTTGAAGCCGCATCCTTTCTGTGTACGATGCGGATATGTCAAGAACATAGGATCTGACAGGGCAGCAGGTATGGGATATTACATCAATGTGATATCGCATATCGAAAAACATATGAACATCCCGGGCAAAAGTGTGCGCATGCGTATTGCTGTCAGGGAACTTGAAAAGATAGATGATTTTGAGGATTCATACTCCATGACAAGATACGCCCAGGAAAAAATATTCATAAATATTATAAAAAAACTTTACCAGATACCGGAAAGAACAATAGAGCAATTCCTTTAAGCCGCATCTGAATTGAACAGTGATAAGAGGGGCGGTTGAAATAGCTCTGTCTATTTATTTCCGGAGGATTGAATTGGCATGTATTTTTTGATGACGAACGATGTGGAGAGCTTCTCCATCCCCCTGAACAGGCTTGACCGCGACACTGCAAAGGAAGTCTATGAGGTCGGCCTTCCGCGCCTGCTTGATGTGTATTCAAAACACGATATACAATGCACGTTCTATTTTACGGGGGAGATGGCGGAGATGGTCCCGGAAGCGATAGAACTGGTGATGGAGCACGGGCATGATATAGGATGCCACGGATACACCCATTCGCATGAGGAAGCTTTTGATTTGATGGTTCTTGATGATCAGATATCTGAGCTTAAGAAAGCAAAAAATGTCATAGAAAACGTGGCTGGAAAGATCCGCGACTTCAGGGCGCCGGCGCTCAGGATCAATGAATCCACTATCTACGCGCTTGAAGCGGCGGGATTTAACACCGACAGTTCCATAGCATCCCAGCGTTTTGATGGTCCCCTCACCTTCGGTTCAAAGAGGAAATTGAAATGGCTCGCAGCCCCAAGAGCACCGTATTATCTTTCTTATGATTCGATCATAAAGAAAGGCGATTCTAATATACTTGAGATCCCGATCTCTGCGATAATAGCCCCATATATCGGGACAACGATGCGGGTAAGCCCCATGATGTTAAAGATCATAGAAAAATTCCTGTTCACAGAATCCGGAAGAGGCGATAAGCCAATAGTATTTCTTTTCCATCCGAACGAGTGCCTTGATCCAGACTCAGGCGTAACTCCTGTGAGACGGGCGAATAATTTGTTCGAACACATTTTTGCGGATATAATTCGGCGTGAACTGAAGATACACAATCTCGGTATCAAAGCGGTAAAGCTCATTGATGATGTCATCTCGCGGGCAGAGGATGCAGGTTTTGAGTTCCTGACTGTGCAGGAGTACAGAAAGACGATTGAGAAAATACAGTAAGAACGGTTGCTTGCCAGACGAAAATATAGGTTCTCTGTGGTGGAAAGGAGCGACCTGAATGACCATAGAAGCACAGCACCTTATGAGAAAATTGGATACGATAGAGAAAAAGTTAGAAGAAAGCAGTTATCCCCCTGAGGAAACTTTAAGCTCAGAATTTATTGAACGGGTCAAAACTGCTGAGAAAGAGATTTCAAAAGGCAATTATCTTGAATTCGAAAGCATGGACGATTTCTTGAAAAGTGTCGAAGAATGACATATCAGATAACATAGAACACTCTCTTCTCGTAATCCATAAGAACCCAACATAGACGACAACTCCAGGCAAAACAGACCCCCCCACGGCGTTCCATATTTCGCACTGCATGAAAAATGCATTTTTTCAGACAGGATTAACAGGATCAACAGGATTAAATGACTGAAATCGTATCCTGTCAATCCTGTTAATCCTGTCAAATGGTGGTATTTAGAAAAAATCTAATTGTGATGAAAGAATGCGCGAAAAATGGGAGTAATCCAATACATCAAATAGTCTCAGAAGAACTTTATTTCCTCTCCACCAGTTCCCTGATCTCATAGAACGACTCTCTTCTCGTCATCCATAAGAATCCCACATAAAGCACCGACCCAAGCAAAACAGAACCCCCCAGTCTCAGAACAGGACTGAGCCCCTCCCGGCAATCATTACCAGAGAGCCCATTATCGATGGAACAAATGTCCTTGCGATGAAAGTAAAGCTCTCACCTATTATATTCCCCGCTTCCCTGAAGGTCAGGAACACGATCAGCGCAGATGGAAGCGTAGCAGCGATCGCAGCGCCGAGAATCCCGTAACGCATCGTGAGCGGATACATGAGCAGCGCCATCAGGACCAGTTGCAGTAGATTGAGTTTTGTCCTGACCTGGGGCTTTCCTGCCGCTAGGTACAGGTTCTCTGTGGTGCCAATGAGCGACCTGTTATGACCATAGAAGCACAGCACCTGGAGGGCGGCCACGGCGGGAAGCCAATTGGTCTGGAAGATAATTTTTTAAACAATATTAATTAAATAAATATATTTTAAAATCATGAAACTAACTCTGATTGCGAAAATAAGAAAATTTGCAGGTTCCAATGCTATCGAATTTACCCTTCACGCAAGGGAAAAAATGTATGTAAGAGAAATTCTTTCAACGGATGTGAAAAAAACACTTATGAAGGGTAAAATAATTGAAGAATATTATGATGATAAACCATATCCAAGTGTTTTATTGTGTGCTAAACTTGATGAAAAATATCTTCATGTTGTCTGTGCAATTGCGAAGGAACAGTTATTTATAATAACAACTTATTACCCTGATGAGAACATATGGTTAAATCCAAGGAAACGAAGATGAGTTTGAAATGCCCTGTATGTGGTGGAGAGTTGACAAGAGGCAACATTAAGGAAGAAAGATGGATAGAAGGAAAGCTCCTTGTAATAGATAATTTGAATGCACGGATCTGTAATGTATGTGGTGAATCCATAGTTGATTATGCAACAATGCAGAAAATCGAAAAATTGATAGAGAATTTCAAACTTAAGAAAATAACAGGAATTGAATTCACTGCGTATGAAATTGACGCAAAATCTGAGATCAGTTCATGAATTTATTGAGTTCCTATATCTTTTTGGCTATTTTCAAAATATTAATCGAGGAAATGCTTACCTATAAGGGTTTTTTACGTTATTGGGGCGTCACAAAATGATTTTGTATCTGAGTTCATCCCCCTGCTCGCCGTTTTTCATTTCCTCCCCACCAGTTCCCTGATCTCATAGAACAACTCTCTTCTCGTTATCCATAAGAACCCCACATAAACCACCGACCCAAGCAAAACAGAACCCCCCAGCCTCAGAACAGGACTGAGCCCGGCAGATACATAGTACCAGGCATATATCCCGGCAATCATTACCAGAGATCCCATTATCGATGGAACAAATGCCCTTGCGATGAAAGTAAAGCTCTCACCTATTATCCTCCCCGCTTCCCTGAAGGTCAAAAACACGACCAGCGCCGATGGAATCGTGGCAGCGATCGCAGCGCCGAGAATCCCGTAACGCATCGTGAGCGGATACATGAGCAGCGCCATCAGGACAAGCTGCAGTAGATTGAGTTTTGTCCTGACCTGGGGCTTTCCTGCCGCGAGGTAAAGATTCTCTGTGGTGCCAAGGAGCGACCTGAAGAGACCGTAAAAGCACAGTACCTGGAGGGCAACTACGGCGGGAAGCCATTTGGTGCCATAAACCACTTTCACGAAATCAGAGGCGATGGCAAATATCCCCAGCGATGCAGGAATGGATATGAGAGAGACGTATTTTATGGTCTTGAGGTAGGCTCTCTTTAAACTACGGCTGTCATCCTGTATGGTAGAGTAAATGGGAAACATCACGCTCCTCATAAGCACAGCGACCTGCGTTGTGAGGAGACCTGCGACCCCCATGGCGATGGAATAGTATCCCAGGTCGTCTGCGCCCAGGATGCGCCCGATGAAAGCGATATCTATGATAGTTATAAGGAAGACAAGGATGTTGGCTCCCACGACCTGCCTCCCGTAGCTTATTAATTCAATTGCGGAGTTTCTGTCGAACTTATATGAGGGGCGCCATTTGACCACAGGCCAGATAGCAAGGACGCTCATAACCTCAAAGAGAAGCCTTCCGTAAACAAGGCTCCATACCCCGAAACCTGAGAGCGCAAGAGATACGGAAGCTATGCCGTAGCCTATCTTGGGCAGGATCTGGGGAATGACTTTCTTCTTGAACTCAAGGTTCTTATCAAGAAAGGATGCTGGGAAGAGTTCCGAACGACCAGATAACGAATATTAAGGAGAGCGCCCTGATTATGGCTTCAACCTGCGGCTCGTTGAAGAAATCGGCGGCAAGCGGCGCGATAAAATAGGATATTACATAGAATGCAGCCGCAGCGGTTGGGAAGAGGAAAAAGGCTGTGTTTGCAGCTTTATCCACATCATCTTTTTTATAAATAAGCGCAGCCCCGATGCCGAGGTCTCGGAATATCTCGAAGAAATTGACAACGATAAGACCTATTGCTACGAGACCGAAGTGCTCCGGGTCGAGAAGGCGGGCTAATATGGCGGTTATGATGAAATTGATTATTTTTATGAGTACTGTTGAAAGGGATACCCAGAAAAGACCTTGAGTGGTTTTTCTTGTAACTGACATGGGACTCAATAATCACACACGTATTTATATGGCTTATCATTACTTACATCAAAAATATACAATTCCAGGGTAATTTATAAATGGATTTAGATTTTACATTATCAAAATATGAAAAATTATGCAGGAAAATTTTAGATTCTGGATATCTAGTTTTTTCCTTGGAAGAATATTTTTCTAATCAAAATAAAACGAATAGATTTGTGATTTTTCGTCATGATATAGACGATGAAGTAGATCTTAAGAATTCTTTGAAGACGGCAAAAA
>CAWCBK010000016.1:0-175204 GCA_963793805.1 Methanobacteriota archaeon | reverse complement strand
AAACCCCTGTTATTATCATTTCTGATAAATCTGATATTTTCTACATTTCTCAATAATTTGGGAGTTTCATCACTGGATGCATCATCTATCACAATGATTTCAAAGTTTCCTTTGGTATTTTTTAGGATTGATTTTAAACAATTGAATGTGTATTTGGAATTATTGTGAACAGGAATAACAATTGAAACATTTGGGTTTTCTGAAGGGACCGGAAAAATTATTTTTTTGCCATTCCAATTTTCAAGGTCGCGAATAGAAAATCTCTTAATTTCTTTTTCATGTTGTTTTAATTGCATTTTTAAGTTTCTGCGCTGATCATAATTCCGAAAAAGATTGCCCCATCCTTCTGTTAAAAGAATCCGGAGACTTTTCAATGCAAGATCATATGTTTTTCTTCGCTCAGTTTCTTGGGGTAGAACTTTATCTATTATCCTGTTGTTGAAAAACATCGTGGCTCGCCATACCATACTATTCTGAATCGATTGCAGAACATTGTTTAGTTCCCTGATCTGGGCTTCTTTAGTTTGCAGATCGCTATTGATTTGTGCAATTTCGTTATTGATTTGTGCGAATTGAATTTCTTTCGTTTGCAGAACGCCATTGATATGTGTTATCTGAGCTTCTTTTACTTGCAGAGCACTTTTAAGTTCAGCTACCTGTCTATTTTTCTCTAATAATTCTTTGAACTTATAGCTGCCATAGAAATCTTTAATTCTCTTAATATTACTCTGTAAAATCTCTATTTTAATAAGAAAATCCTTATCATTTTGATGATTTTTGGCTATAATGTCGGAATAATCAGGATTATGCCCTGATTTATTAATAATAATTACCTGTCGATAAGAAGGATTTAAGTTATCATAAGAATAAAAATTCTTGTTGTAGAAATCGTTCAGTTCTTTTATGCTATTTGAAAATTCTTCTGATCCTTCAGTTAGTAAATAAATTGATATCATTTCAAACCAGCGTGGCAAATAACCATTAGGCATCACTGTAAAATCAAATCCTGACTTTTTGATCATTTCAATGGTAAAAGGAAGGGATGGTAATCCATTTTGAATGTGCTCATGGAGCCATCTATACTCCACTCCATGACTGATTTTATACGATTCATTTGCTATTACTTCATATTCTTTGACACCAGGGGTATCAAATGGTGCAGCTAGTATCGTGGCTATCTTTGAAAGACTGATTAGTTTATTGATAAAATTCTCACGAGAAATATGTTCAATATGTTCATAAGCATCTATGGAAACAACAAAGTCATATTTTTCATCAAGATCCAATTTTGTAATATCCCCGGATATGAAGTCGCTTCTTTTTTCATATTCAGGTGGATAATCCTTATCTAAGAAATAAATATTATCATGAGGCAGGAACTTTTTAAGGGTTCCTTCAAAACCTGCCCCTACATCGAGTATTTTATATATTCTTTTTTCGATTCGGAATTTATTTATTATATCAGATATTATTTTATATCGCTGATAATGGTCAAATGGAATGTTCAGGACATATTCATTTCTTATTTTCCAGCAGTATTTCTTTCCGTTAAGTGTATCAATTAGAGTTGCTATATACGGATAGTAATTGCTGGTTGGTGTATCTTTTTTCTTTATCTCCATTATGCCGTTCGGATTGATCAATGCATACTGACGTTCATTTTCTGATAATAATGTCCTTTCATCCAGAACAGTGTCGGTATTGTTTTCAAGTGTTTTCTTAAGAGAATACCCTTCTATACCTAGATTGCCGTGATCATAACCACATAGTGAGAGTAATGTAGGCATAATATCAATTGTGCTTACATGAGTGTCGATAATACTTCTTTCGATTTTCCATTCTTTATGAGGTTTCAGTATCAAAGGTATTGATATCTGGTCAATCGTTACACTTAATCCATGATAAAGAAAAACATTATTTTCACCGAATGCTTCTCCATGGTCGGAGGTTATAATTATAAGAGAATCATCAAAAATATTGAGGTCATTAAGCTTTTTGAAAAGATTCCCCAGATTATCATCAGTGTACCTGATAGATGCATCATATTGGGCTTTATAATACCTTATATCTTTTTCAAAATCCAATATGTTTTGATTTTCGTCCCTGATAATATTCAAAATTTGATAGTTTGGGATACAATTGAGTTTAGGTTCCATATCAAAACTATCATGAAGAGGTTCAGGATCGCCATAGAAATCATCATCAATGAAAAGATTTTTATGGGAATCCGGGACCAAAAACGGCCCATGAACATCAAAATAATGAATAAATAGAAAAAAATCCTCACTGTGGTTTTTTTCTAACCAATCAAAAACACGCTGGTTCGTTTTCTGGCAATCTCTTCTGCCATAGGGGTCATTTCCAATTTCATCATCATAAACCTCAAAACCTGCATTAAAATTCGTATCTTTTCGAAGTACAATGCCGCTGACAAAACCTGCAGTCTTATAATCAATACTGCTTAAGATCTCAGCCAGAGTGATATCAATGTCTGTATTCAATCTTCCAGTCTCTACGAACACATTCTGGTTAAAACCTATTGTATGGTGGCTCGGGTATTTTGAGGTAAAAATGGAACCATGGGAAGGGATAGTATGGGGCGCAGGGGAAAATGCATGTTTGAATAAAATCCCATCCTTTGCCATTCTGTCAACATTCGGGCAGGTATCTCTCTTATAGCCGTAACACCCCATATGGTCCGCCCTGAGAGTATCAATCACTATTAAAATAATATTTTTTGGTTTCATCAAATATACCCGAGCGCTTTAAGTCTTTTTTTCATTTCGACTTCATCCTGTTTAGAATTTTGTTTTTTTTCAATTTTTTCTTTATCTGTGCATGGGGCGCAAAGGATATTATAATATCCTTTATCATATAATGAACAATGTGGCAGGTTATATTTCTTAACATAATCCCAACAATCTTCCCTGGAAAAATGTCGGAGCGGACAAATTATAATACAGTTGTTTGAAGGTGGTTCTGTATCAGGTTTAATTATTCCATCATCAAAAACTAGCAATCTATCAATATCGTACTTCTCAATTGCATAATTGAGAGTATCTTGCCTTAACATTTCACAACATTTTCCTCTGTTCTCCCCGATTTTTATTGTCAATAAGGCAGTTTCGTTCTTTTCTGTAACTAATTTTAATCCCCAGAGCTTTTTTATCTTTTCGATATAGCGGTTTATTTCTTTAAATTCCACAGTCGTATCTATATGCAAAACCGGGATCGGTATTTTTCCATCTTTTACCCTTCTGACAAGATGAAGGATAACAAGTGACTCCGCTCTTCCATCGAAAATAATGAAAGGATTTTTTGCGTTATTTAATCCTTTTTTTATAATCTCAAGGGCTTTTTTTTCTTTGTCTTCGAATTTCAGATCACTATTTTTCTCAGATTGACTATCCATTTTTATATAGCCTTCGATTTTTATTTAAATATCCTATCCTTAAATTGACTAAGTGTTCTTTAAAGTATTTTAAAGTATATGGATTTGTTTACATATATCTTTCTACCATAGTCGAATTCTAATGAATCTCATTATTATTAATGTGATATCCCATAAAAATAAAAGAAAGGTTTATATGCACTCCAATTGTAGTGTTATTAGAGTGTTATGAAAGATAAAGTCACAATAAAGATTCCGAGGGAATTATATGATAATTTGCAGAAAATGATAGAAGGAACTGGTTTTGCCAGTACGACTGAATTTATTGTTTTCGTCATGCGGACAATTGTATCTTCAGGAACTTTGACTGAAGAAGATGCGCTTACGGTTGACGAAGTAAAAGTGATCAAAGAAAGACTAAAGAGACTGGGTTATTTATAGGGAGAATTAAAATGGATCACCTTGATAAATTAGAAAGTCAGAGCATATACATAATTCGAGAGGCTTATAAACAATTCAAGGACATCGCAGTTCTCTGGAGCATCGGAAAAGATTCCACAACATTAATGTGGCTTGTTAGAAAAGCATTCTATGGCAAAGTCCCATTTCCCACACTGCATATAGATACAAGTTATAAATTCAAAGAAATATATGATTTCAGGGACGAATGGTCAAATAAATGGGCATTAAAGCTTGTAGTCGGCAGTAATGATGGGTCGATAAAATCAGGTATGGCACCAAATGAAGGTGATAAACTCTCATGTTGCGGGCAACTAAAGACCGAGGCTTTGAAGCAGACCATTGATAAATACAGATACAAGGCACTGCTGTTAGGAATCAGAAGGGATGAACACGGAATACGCGCCAAGGAACGCTATTTTTCCCCCAGGAACAAGCAATTCGAGTGGGACTATAAGGATCAACCTCCTGAATTATGGGACCAGTTCAAGAACAGACAGCAGGGTGAGCAGCATATCAGAGTGCATCCTCTCTTGCACTGGACTGAACTTGATATATGGATGTACATACAGCGGGAGAACATCCCTATAGTTAATCTGTACTTCGCAAAGAACGGCAAAAGATATAGAAGCATAGGGTGCGAACCATGCTGCAATCCGGTTGATTCCGAAGCAGATACAGTTGATAAAATAGTGGAGGAACTAAAGACCACTAAGGTTGCAGAGCGAAGCGGTCGTGCTCAGGACAAAGAAAGGGCATACATGATGCAGAAATTAAGAGCACTGGGGTATATGTGAGGGGATTATATGGATGTTGAATCGATTTTTATAGTAATTTTTGTTTTATCGTTATTAGCAGAGTACATGGATGCCACAATCGGTATGGGATATGGAACAACGCTAACACCATTACTCCTTTTGATCGGTTTTTCACCCATGCAGATAGTTCCTTCAATTTTACTCTCTCAGTTCATTTGCGGGATATTCGCTGCTAAGTTGCATCAGGGAGCAGGCAATGTCTCTTTCGATTTCAAGAATGATACCGAGCACAGAATAGTGAAAAGGCTTGGAAAGCTGGGTTATCTCCCCAGATCATCAGCCTCTAAGGTAGCGATGGTCCTTGTCATGTCCAGTATAGTCGGTGTTTTTGTTGCGGTTTTGATAGCATTGTCATTACCTGTATTCTATCTTAAATTGTATATCAGTCTCCTTGTCATTGCAATGGGCATTATTATAGTTGTCAGACATAAAACCAGGACTGATTTCTCCTGGAACAAGATCGTGGGACTTGGCGTCCTTGCAGCCTTTAATAAAGGAATTTCAGGAGGGGGATATGGCCCGCTTATAGTATCTGGGCAGATCCTGTCTGGAGTCGAAACAAAGAACTCCATAGCCATAACTGCGCTGGCAGAAGGCGCCACATGCTTCATCGGTGTCATTACTTACTATATCGTAGGAACGAGCGCTGACTGGACTCTTGCCCCATATCTTGTTACAGGTTCTTTGATTTCCGTACCGTTATCCGTATATACCGTAAAGAGAATGCCTGTTAAACAATTTACATTGATAATTGGTTTTGCGACGACATTACTTGGATTATTTTCACTCTATAAACTATTCAATTAAAAAAAAGAGGGATTAAAATGAACGAGGAAACATTAAAATTCGTTATCGTAGGACATGTTGATCACGGTAAGAGTACCCTGATTGGAAGGTTGTTATACGATACTAATTCACTGCCCGAAGGAAAAATAGAAGAGATAAAACAGCTATGCGAAAGTCTGGGTAAGGATATAGAGTTCGGTTATATAATGGATCACCTGGAGGAAGAGCGCGATCAGGGCATTACCATCGATACCGCACAGACATTTTTCAGCACTGATAAACGGGATTATGTTATTATAGACGCTCCCGGTCATGTGGAGTTTGTGAAAAACATGATAAGCGGCGCATCGCAGGCTGAAGCTGCTGTGCTCATAGTGGATGCTGAAGAAGGCGTGAAAGAGCAGACAAAGAGACATGCCTATATCCTCGGAATGCTTGGTTTGTCGCAAGTTATCGTGGTCATCAACAAGATGGATCTTGTGGACTATGACCAGAAAAGGTTTGAGACCGTGAAGAAAGATCTTATGGATTTCTTATCAAATATTAATATCAAGCCTTCATACGTGATTCCTATCTCGGCAAAAAATGGGGATTTCATAGCCCACAAATCAGGAAAAACGGATTGGTATCATGGTTCGACTCTCTTAGAAGCGCTGGATACCTTCAAGACAAAAGAGAACGCAAATAAAAAACCTCTGCGCTATGTTGTCCAGGATGTGTATAGCTTTGATAAGCGAATAATCGCAGGACGGGTTGAAAGCGGAATAATTCGAAAAGGGGAAAAGATAAAAGTCCTTCCCTCAGGTGAGGAGACTTTTGTAAAGAGCGTGGAAGAATATCTTAAAAATGTTACTGAAGCAGAAGCAGGAAAGTGTATAGGTATCACCACGGAGGATAAACTCTTTATCGATAGGGGCAATGTTATTGTGAACTGCGGAGACCTGCCGACAGTGACGAACAGGATAAAAGCAAATGTATTCTGGATGGACAGGATCCCTTTCAAGAAGGGTGAAAGCCTGAAGTTCAGATGTGCAACGCAGGAAGTAAATTGCGAGATCGAGAAGATCAATAAAGTCATTAACTCTTCCACGCTTGAGTTGATCGCAGAAGATGCAAATGAGATAAAGAACAGGGAAGTGGCAAATATCGTTATCAGGACAGACAAGCCTGTTGTTGTTGAGAACTTTAATAAGATGGAAGAACTTGGAAGGTTTGTTCTTGGAAGAGAGGATACATGCGCAGGCGGATCATCACGGAGCTGGAATAATGATAATCCTTGCCATCGACGCCCTGGAATATAGTCTGGTGAAAGAGTTCGACTGCGTTAATCTCAAGCAGGAGTTTTATGGTAAGACTGACATTTCTGAGTTCTCAGAGCCACGAACGATGGTACTCTGGATAGTCCTTTATGACAGGGAAAAATATGGAGAGAGAAATACTTGCCAGGGGTGATAAGGAGATGTGGAACACCAAAATAGAAATGAAAGATACTTTCTTCGATCGATACAAGAATCCAAAAATAATTGACCTGCCTGGATTTAACTACGTCGAGGAGCAGCATGAGCAGGAACGGCTGCTTCTTAAGAAATATTTTGATGCAGAGACTGATGAAGAAAAAGATAAGATCAGGAAGGCATACAATAACCTTGCATTTGATCATCACAGAAGAATAAAACAGGAATTCAGAGCTTCACTGAATGAGGCTCATGATTTTCTTCTCGGCTATTTCAGTGTGGCTGACATCATAGGGCATCTGAATTTCAGTAACAGGACAATGATGAAGATGATATATAAAGACCTGGACGAGATTGCTGCTGCTATTGAGGATAATTATATTGTGCTGTCGGATCATGGCATGGAAAAGCTTGGTATGTTCGGAGACCATTCGAACTATGGATTTTGGAGTACTGAAATTAAAGAACTTGGAAATCCAAAAATAACAGATTTTGCAGAAATAATAAAGGAAATATCATAGTCAATAAATGGTAAATTCTCAAATATATATGCCATCTTTATGGCAAATAGAACACGGTATATCGACTTTGCTATCCTTATTACGACCCATTAGCTTTCGTGCTGATTTGTATTTATTATTATTCCAGATATCACGAAATTTATTCGTAAAGATATTTCCAAAATCATAAGATTTATCAAAAGCAAGGCGGCAACAACATGGAGAAATGGACCCATCCGAATTAATAACCGTTTTTGTCCATAACCATGAACAGAATTTGGAATAGTTTTTTCGTTTTCCATCTTCAGTATATCGCCTTAATTCAGTATTCTTAGGCAACCAATTTAATTCCTTTTCAGGATCATCAAGATTCATTTGCCCAAAATTTATATTGTCGATTCCAAGTTCATTACCCAATTTTTTCATTTGTTCGATCTCATTTTCATTATAACTTGTTACCATGAACTGTATAGAAATGAAAGGTAATGAACTATTCATATCCTTCTTTTTCTGAGTTAATATTTTGATATTGTTTATTACTTTATTGAAATCTCCATTTTTTCTATATATTTCATATGTTTTCTGATTCACTCCATCCAATGAAATAATAAGATGTGAAAGTCCGGATTCAATTAGCTTTCCGGCCTCAGATTCTTTGAATAAATTGAAATTACTATTAATTTCTGTAATTATACTTTGTTTATTAGCATATTCTATCATTTTATATATATCCGGATTTAGCAACGGTTCCCCCCAATTATACAAATTAACAGTATAAATATAATCCCCAAATTCATCCATTATTCTCTTAAACTCCGAAAAAGATATTTTCACTCCGGGTCTTCCAGATTTGCGCATTCCAGTAGGACACAAAGGACATCTTAAATTGCAGATGTTCGATGGATCTATAAAGATTTCATAAGGATAACCGATGATGTAGGTGCATTTTGATTTTAATTGGATATGTATTAAGAAATAGTTCAATAGCTTTTTAAAATTATGAGGTAAAAATAACTTTCCAGTAAATATCAAACTCTCATTGTGTAAAGGTTCTCTATATCTAATAAATTTATTAAATATAAAATTACCTATTTTAAACATTAATGTATTATTATTTTGGTTAAACGCAACGATCTTGTTGGATTTCATTTGATTTTGTCCATCTTCAATATACTTTGATTATTGTATCTAAATCAGCGAAGCCCCAATTCTTTTTATCTTTTTCAACTCTAAATATAGCCCAATCTTCATATCGGTCTAAAATTTCATAATCGTTATCAGAATGTACGATGGATACTCCATTTGTTACTGAATAAATGCCAGCTCCCAAATTTAGATGTTGCTTGAATTCAATATTAACTATTTCTTTTTTTTCCTTTTTTCCAAAATCCAAATCAATCATTTTAGTTGATAGTCCATAAACGTCACCATATTTATTTCGTATAACATAACCAGCAGTTAAATCAGAATCGATATCTTCATTCAACAAGATTTGAACTCTAATAATTGATAATTCACCTGAATTGAAAACTGATTTGTGATTTCCATTCCCATCAAGAATGTCCAATTTAATTATTTCTGCCTTCTTATTGCCATATCTGGCATATTCATTTTGGGATTTCAGCCAATTTTCATCTTCTTGATCAGGTTTTTTATTATTAGATTCAACAGGTGGCTTAAGATGTTGAATGTTTACTTCATAATAATTTCTTTCTCTCTCAGCAATAAGGGCATTATATTTCTTAACCACTTCATTTGAATTTCCCTGCTTAATTATTCTTCCATAATCTAATAAAATAGCATAACTACAAAGATTACGAACAATGTCAGTATCGTGACCAACATATAAAATAGTTTTACCATTTTCCTGCATTTCTCTTATCTTCCGAAAACATCTATGCTGGAAAATAGCATCTCCCACAGCGAGGGCTTCATCAACTATAAGAATATCCGAATTTACATTTACTGCAACTGAAAAAGCGAGTCTGACGATCATACCCGAAGAATAAGTCCTGAGAGGCCGGTCTATGAAATCCTTAAGCTCTGAAAAATGAAGTATTTCCTCAAACTTACCATCAATTTCTTCTTTAGATAAGCCCATTATAGAACCATACATATAGACATTATCTCTACCCGAAAACTCCTGATGGAATCCTGAACCTAACTCTAGAATTGCTGAGACCTTCCCATTAACTTCAAAGGTACCACTGCTTGGCTGGAGAACACCTGCAAGTATGCTTAAAAGAGTGCTCTTCCCTGAGCCATTTTGTCCAATTATGCCAGTTGTAGTTCCTTTTGGAATTTCAAAACTAATATCAGAGAGTGCCCAGAAATCCGTATGGTAATTCTTCTTGCCAAAAGTCAAATATTCAAGGGCTCTTTTGCTTGAGGAACCGTATAATTTGAATATTTTTGAAAGATTATTGACCTTAATCGCAATCATAATAGTTCGCTGAAACCTCTCTCAGTTTTCTTAAAAATCTTAATGCTGATATATAGAAGAATAGTTAAAAAAATGAAAAAGGGAATAAATGCGCCCATAGAGGGTATTCTACCATAGAACAAGATATCCCTGTAAATTTCAAGCATATAAAATGCTGGATTCAGATATTCTATCCAATTAATGCTTTCAGGAATTAAATTCATTGTATATACTATCGGTGTTCCCCAGAACCATATCATCATTAAGGAGCCAAGGATTTGCGGTATATCCCGGAAGTAAACTGTTGCACTTGAAAAAATCAGGCTTAAGGAAAGGGTAAACATCAACTGCAGAATAATGCCTATGGGCAGAAAGATTATATAAATACTGGGGATACCCTTCAATAGAAGATGTAAAATAATGAATATTGTTATTCCTATCAATAAATTGACAAGTTCTGACAGGATAGTAAAAACTGGAAGATATCACTTGGGAATGGTACCTTCTTTATATAGTTCTTATTATCCACGATTGATCTCGAAGCTCGCATCACTGACTCGCTGAATGCTACCCAGGGGAGGAAGCCCGCGCTGAAATAAAGAGCGAAATCCCAGACATTGTCATTGCCTGGCAATCTTGCTTTAAGGAAAAATCCAAAAACAACGAAATATACGATTAAAGTGATTATTGGATTTATAACGGACCAATATAGTCCAAGAAGAGACCCGGAATATTTTGATTTTATATCTCTTTTGACAAAGTTCCAGATCAATCCGCGGAAATTATATAGAGCTAGCATCGTGTTAATATATCCTTTATTATCTTTTACAGTCTTGAGTATTTCGTCTTCAGGTCGCTGATCACAAGGTTTTTTATCAATTCTTTATATTCGAATATATACATGTTCAGATATAGTTCCTTTTTACTGACCTATTATTGATATTTCCTATCCAGACTATAATAAATCATCCCATTATTTAATCTTGTTCCCCGGGCGCTACTGGGAAGCATAATTTCCCTGTAAATCTCCGTATCTCAACCGTATTTGCTCATGAACAATTTGTCCTGCCAGCGCCCTATGGATCGATTCGGTACTTATTCCGGTGCCAGCCGCAAATCTCCCTTGTTCCCGGCAAACACCGCTCCCTGAAAGGAAGATGCTGGTAGAATTCATAAATTTAGATGGAATTGACATGATTTGCCCACATTACCCGATCATTTTCGATATATCTTCCATATCGAACACATAATACCCTTCCTCCCTAAAAATTTCTTTATTTTCTATTTTCCTTCCTATTATAGCATAGTGTTTCCTGGCATCCTTATCCCAATCAACAGGTATGGATTTTTCTCTAAGTTCATCTGTGCAGCCGTATGCCCTGATGTGATCTTCCATTGAATAATCCGGCAAGAACTTAAGGAAATCCGCTATTATGCCTTTCATCTCTTCCAGTTTTCTGAATTGGCTTTTTCCCCTGCAAGAAAATAGACGCCCGGCTTATCTCTCATGAAATGAACTGCAAGTTCGGTTTTTCCGACTCTTCTCCTGCCATAAATTACTATGAATTCAGGCTTCCCATTTTTAAAGCGTTCCTCAAGGATCCCGAGTTCTTCTTTTCTGTTGATAAATTGTTGAATCATGATAATATTATCATAGTGCAACTAATGTTATGGGGTATTCTGCTACCAGCTATTTCATCCCTGAACTCATATCCCTCACCAGTTCACTCGCCCTGAACAGCGATTCAAAAGTCCCCGCATCGCTCCAGTAACCTTTCAACTGCGAAAAATCCATATCACCGATGCGGATATACTCATTATTCACATCCGTTATCTCAAGTTCACCCCTTCCCGAAGGCTTGAGGGTGCGAATTATCTCAAATACCCTTGCATCATAGATATACAGCCCTGTAACTGCAAGATTTGACTTTGGCGCAGCAGGCTTCTCCTCAATGGAAATGATCGATTTACCCTTAATCTCTGCCACTCCGAACCTTCCTGCATCCGGGACTTCCTTCAGGAATATCCGTGCACCATGCTCAAATGTCTCAACCGCGTTACGGACTTTATCTTCGAAGATATTATCCCCCAGTATCACAGTCACTGCCCCGTTATCAGCGAAATCCTCCGCCAGTCCGAGAGCCTCAGCGATACCTCCGGCTTTCTCCTGTATCTCGAAGGTGAGGTGCACGCCAAAATCGGCGCCTGAACCGAGAAGCTCAAGGAAATGCCCGGCATGGCCGCGACCAGATACTATCATTATATCCTTTATCCCTGCATCTATCAATGTCTGCAAAGGGTAATATATCATTGGCTTGTCATAGACCGGCAACAGATGCTTATTTGTCACTTTTGTGAGGGGATACAGGCGGGAGCCCGTTCCTCCTGCAAGGATTATGCCTTTCATGTACTCACCATTGTTTTTCGTTTATTTAAGAACTCAGCCAGGGCATCTCTCCAGTGCCGCATAGGAGTTGTTTTAGTATTAACAAGGACAGAATATTTCGGACGCCTGGCTTTTCTCGGGAACTCATTGCTTGTGCACGGCACTGTGTTTTTTATTATGGCCGATGCAAACTCATACCATGAGCACACGCCTTCGTTCGTGATGTGATATACTCCTGCCGGTACACCAAAAATCTCTTTTGTTTTCCAGGCAAGGTCAACAGCGTATGTTGGCTTTCCGAACTGGTCATTTACCACTTTCACTTTATCCATCTTACCAGATAACATTAGCATCGTATCCACAAAATTCTTGCCATTGGCTCCATAAAGCCATGATGTCCTTACTATTCTGTAATCCTTCAGATTTTCAATGATGTTCCTCTCACCTATCAATTTGGAGCGCCCATACTCATTTATGGGATTGGGAGGGTCTGATTCAACATATTCAGTCTTAGACCCGTCAAAAATATAGTCAGTACTGTAATGCACAAGTATCGCGCCTGCGCGCCTGCATCCTTGCGCCATATACCCTGGCGCAGCGCCGTTAACATCAAATGCCAGTTCCCTGTTATCCTCACAATCGTCAACGGCGGTGTAAGCCGCGGCATTGATCACCACATCGGGTTCATTCAATTCTATTGTTTCAATGACCTTCTCACTGTCCCTGATATCAATATCACTGTGTTTAAGCTTCACAGCATCGGGAAAGACCGCGCACAACTCCGTACCAAGCATTCCCCCTGCCCCGAATATCAGCGTTTTAATTTTTCCCACCACCATCTATTCTCAACATACCATCTTACAGTGCTTTCAAGCGCATCATTGAACCCATTCTCCGGCGACCATCCCAGTTTTCGCAGTTTTGTGCAATTGAGAGAATACCTGAAATCATGACCCTTTCGGTCTTCCACATACTCTATCATGGACTCATCCATGCCCAGTATCTTGATGATATTTTTAGTTATTTCAATATTTGACCTCTCATCTCCCGCCCCCGATATTGTATATCTCGCCGGGAACGCCATTATGCAGCACAAAATCCACGGCTTTACAGTGGTCAAGCACATATATCCAGTCCCGTATGTTCGTACCTGTCCATATACCGGTACCTTCTTGTTCTCAAGGAGGTTCGTGATAAAAAGAGGCATGAGTTTTTCAGGATACTGGTAAGGTCCGAAGTTGTTGGTGCATCTTGTTATAATTACGGGCAATCTATGCGTTAAATAATACGATTGCGCAAGCAGGTCCGACCCGGCTTTGCTGGAAGAATAAGGGCTTGAAGGCGTTAGTATGTCTGTTTCTTTAAACGAGCCTCTTTCCTTGCTGCCGTAGACCTCATCTGTGGAAATGTGGATGAACCTTCTGATTTTATATTTCCGCGCGCTTTCAAGAAGTGTAAAAGTACCCAGGATATTCGTCCTGACAAATGCCGAAGCATCTTCAATGGAGCGGTCTACATGGCTCTCCGCTGCGAAATGAACCACATGGTCCGCCTTTTGCATAACTTTGTCAACGACCGAGGGGTCGCAGATGTCTCCCATAACAAACGAATAATTCGGGTTATTTTCGATACTCCTTGAGATTATCCGGATTTCCGGCATAAGTTTGTTTATCAAGATTGAGTAATCTTATAATCCGGTCATATTTTTTCAGCATATGACGGATAAAATTGCTTCCGATGAAACCCAGACCGCCGGTTACTAGAATTTCAAAGTCCTGTCCTCTCTTATCCGTGCTTCAAGCCGGGCGTAAGTCCCCAATCATAAGGGATCTCCTTTGTATCAGGAGGCAGGCGGTATTCATCAGGCTCTTTATAATTATACGGCAGCGTCGGAATACTTAAGAAATACGCGGTCTCGGTGCCTATCCCTTTGAATCCATGGTATACACCCGGAGGAACGCTGATCAGGATCGGGTTTTTCTCGCCCACGAACAATTCCATGATGGTTTTATAAGTCGGTGAATCCTTCCGCGCATCATATAGTACTACCTTCATCATTCCCCGGACACATGTGAAATTATCCGTCTGGTTCTTATGATAGTGCCAGCCTTTTACCACGCCAGGGTATGCCGTGGATAATATAGACCTGCCCGAACTTTTCGAAAATCTCATCATCGCACCTCAGGATCTCCATGAGCCAGCCACGCTCATCAGGGATGACCTTCAGGTTTTTTATTACAACGCCGTCAATGTTCTTCATTTACAGGATTAAGAGCTTATACTATTATATTACCTTTTCCATTATATGCAGGTATGACCATCCTACCAACTGTCTCCATAATCGTTCTAAACTGGAATGGTAAACAGTATCTCCAGACATGCCTTTCATCCCTGTTGGGACAAAATTATCATGAAATTGAGATCATCTTTGTGGATAATGGTTCTACAGATGGATCAGTAGAGTTCATGAGGGACAAATATCCTTCAGTGACAGTTATCGTTCACGATAAGAATCTTGGTTTTGCAGGTGGAGTGAATAGTGGTATCATATCATCACATGGGAAGTACATTGCCACAATCAATAATGATGCGGAGGCTGATAGAGAGTGGATTTCCAGCCTTGTACGTGTTATGGAATCAGATATATGCATAGGAAGTTGCGCATCTAAGATGTTACGCTATTATGATAGGAACATTATCGATTCAGCAGGGATCGTTGTATATCAGAATGGAAATGCATATGACAGGGGCGCTCAGGAAGTAGATAGAGGTCAGTATGATGCGCAGACAGAGATCTTGGAGCGTGCGCAGGAGTGCGCTCTATCGCAGACAGATGCTTGATGAGATCGGTCTTTTTGATGAAGAATACTTTGCATATTTCGAAGACGTAGACATTTCGTTTCGAATGCATCTATTTGGCTGGAAGTGCATCTTTGTACCGGATGCTATCGTTTATCACATTCATTCCGCAACATCGCGGCAGAAGTCTCCATTTAAAATATTCTATTTAGAACGAAATAAGCTATGGAATATGTGGAAATATTTTCCATTGAGCCTGCTAATCACACAACTCCCTTTTACCAACATTCATTATTTTAGATATATAGCAAAATATTTTAATAAATTGATTATGAGAAAAGATAATATGGAAAATAAAGACCCGATTTTCAACTACGCTTTTTTATCAATTATCTCAGCGGTAATTCGTGCAAAACTATCTGCCTATGGAAGACTTCATGATATTGTTAAGAAGCGTAAAAAATTAAGATACATAGGCGCAGATATGTCTGCGCTTAAACCATGGATAATGAAGAGTTATAAGCGGGAATAATTATTTCTCCAATAGTATGCATGCATGCTCAGATGCTTTTTTATAGATAATGGAATGAAATTATGATGACTGCCCGCAAAAAAACCCATGAATTTGAATATATCGTAGCATATCGCATATGGAAGTAAAATCACATCTTCATGCATAATATAATTCATCTCTTCAAAGAAATATCCAAATCCGTTTCTAAGGACATCAGGCTGCAGCCTCATCTGGGAAAATGATACTCCGGAATCAAAATATCTTTTAAATACCTGAATTAAATTATATTTGTGGGAATGATGGACAGCAGCATCAGGCACATATTCTATCTTATACCCTTCATCATTTGCACATTTTGCCCATAGATAATCTTCACTTATTATGAGATCTTCTGAAAATCTGATCTTAAGCCATAAAGAACGTTTAATTGCGGAATTAACATTTGAGAAAAATGCATTCATATGAAAAAGTTTTGGAGAATATCGTTCCTTCAATTCAGGTGGATAATTCATCTGAATGAAAAATCGTTCCATTGGAGGTGTATCTTTATAAGGTATCTGCCGTCCAAAGGTCGCTCCCACATCTTCTTTTTGAAGTTTGGTCACAAGATTCCCAAGCCAGTGTCGGTTTGCTGGGATCGCATCCGCAGTAAGGTATACAAGATATTCTCCATATGCATATCCGGAAGCAATATTGCGTGTCCTCCCGTGCCCGAATTCATCAGGCGGGATTGTATATGATCTTACAGCAAAATGAGATATCTGCTTGATGGTATCATCGCTTGAACCGGAATCCACAATAATTATCTCATAAGGAGAATCAATCTCCTGAGATATTATCTGTCTTAAAACCTTCCCTATAGTACTGCCATTGTTCTTTGTAAGAATTATTATAGATATTTTTATTTTTTCAGTGTTCATATTATATTTTGTTAAAATTATTCACCATCTGCAGGAATTTTCACAGGTCATCCTTTTTATCTAACAAAAATATACTAATAATAAGTGTGGAAAATATTATCTGTATGCCCACTGCCGCAAGAACCATCGCAATCACTGCATTTCCAATTTCCGAGAGAGAACCGTAACCAGAGGATACCCATATATATATCACCCCTGCGCCTGAGATTATGCCGCCGGTGAATAAGATAATACCCAGAAGCAGCCCCACCTCAAGAGAATGATAATCGAGAAGATGAGCGGTTATCCCTGTCCGGTCTATTTTGTTGTGAACGATCCCGTAAACTTTCATATAACCGCCTGTAGCTAACATCTGTACCCCAATTATGGCAAGCATGCTGCCCAGGATGAACGAATGAAGACTGGTGGTTTCCACATTACCCCGAATAGCAAGTGTGGCTGTCATGAATACACCCAGACAAAAGACAAAAAGACCGGGGATGAACAGGAATGGCGTGGGGTTATAGAGCATCATGAACCTCAGGTGGCGCCATCCGTCACCCCATGAGTGGAGTTTTGAGGGTGTAAGCCTGGAGTAATATGTGACAGGAACTTCGGTCATTCGTACCCTTTTCCTTGCTGCTTCGATTATCATCTCGCTTGCATATTCCATACCCTCGCTTTTCATATCAAGTTTCATATACGATTCACGCGAGATCGCCCTCATTCCGCAGTGGGTGTCGCTAAATCGGGTATTAAAGAGAAAGTTCAGGATAAGTGTCAATACAGGATTCCCGATATACCTGTGTAGCCAGGGCATTGCGCCTTTCTTGATTTCACCCTTCAAACGAGTGCCCATGACAAAATCCGCCTCCCCTTCTATCAAGGGTCTTAAAAGCTTCGGCATCTCGCACAGGTCATAGGTATCATCAGCATCTGTGAGCAGGAAATATTTGCCGCGGGCATATCTTATGCCTTCCATGTAGGCATTGCCGTAGCCCTTATTCAGAGGAATAACGACTTTTGCCCCCATATTTCCTGCTATTTCCCTGGATCTGTCAGTTGAATTGTCAGAAACGATTATCTCCCCTTCAAGACCTTCCTTTTCGAAGGCAGCACGGGCTTTCTGGATGCATCTCCCTATCGTTTTTTCCTCGTTCATGCAGGGGATTATCACTGAAACTAAGGGCTGGCTCATCATACCATTCATATCAGGATTGCCTAAAATACCTTTTCTTTAAGTTCCATCATCTATATTCATATACCGGCATTTCTTTCCATTCCCCGTCAACAGGCGCCGGATTATGACGAAGCGCAAGGAGAAGCGAGACTCCTTCGAACCCGTGGTCCTTTGAACCTCTGTCCACCCACCTGTCAAGCTCACCCCTCTTTAAAATGGCGTGGAGAGCGAATTTGATGCTGCCTCCATCCCTTTTATCCTTTATATCCGCCGCGCCATGTATCAGCCTTATGTATTTGAAACCATGCTCATAAGCCTCTTTTATCTTCTCGCGAGAAGCAGCAATTGCAGTCCTGTGGGAATAATCGTGCAGGTCAACCTCAACGCACTTTCTGTAAATATCGACCTCGAACCATGCCATGAGTGGGCGGTAATATTTTGTGACTGGATAAAATTTTGGGTTAGCATTGTATATTATGAATATCAGCCAGTATCGTCGGTTAAGTGAAATATCATGAGATATTGCTCGGATTACGCGGATGACACGATTAAACACGGATTTTGAAAATCCGTCATTCTAAGTCTTCATTACCACAGGCCACAGCCTGCCGTACCTTTCCTGCACCTCAATTGACAGGTCAAAAGTCCTGGAGAGCACCTCTCCTGTGAGAACTTCCTTCTTATTCCCCTGCGCCACCACCCTTCCTTGCCGCAGCGCCAGCGCATGTGTAACAGCCGGTATTATCTCCTCGATATGATGGGTGACAAGTATCAGGGTCGGACCACCCGGAACCTTGCACATCTTCTGGATAGCGTCCAGCAGTTCCTCCCTTGCCCCCATATCAAGCCTGGCGCATGGTTCATCAAGTACGAGCAGTTCAGGTTCAGGCATAAGTGCCCTGGCTAGAAGCGTCTTCTGTTGTTCTCCGCTTGAAAGGATATTGAATGGTCTGTCCTCCTTTTCAGATAAACCGAAAAATTCCAGCAACAATTTTGCTCTCAATTTGTCTTTAAGAGAAGGAGTCACATAAAGACCGATAGTTGCGAACTTCCCAGATAGCACGATATCAATAACCGAATCCTGCGTGTGAATCATATTCTTTATCTCGGAACTGGCTTCCCCGATATGCAGGCGAAGTTCCCTGAGGTCGGTCTTTCCAAATTTTCTTCCAAGAACCTTTGCCTCTCCTTCAGAAGGAAAGTGATAACCATTGATTATACTTATCAGGCTTGTCTTTCCTGAGCCATTGGGTCCGATAATTGCCCAGTGCTGTCCCTTTTCTATCAACAGGGATATGTCATGGAGTATGGTTGTGTGATCCCTCATGAATGTGATGTGGTCAAGCCGGACTGCATGTTGAGAGGTCATGGGGGTTTTCATAGGTGCAGGGGATGATAATGTTTTTGTAAGTTATTCAATCCACAATTTCCTTTCTCAGCAGTATATACGCAATCCCCATCCCGGCAAGCCCATAAGCCAGAAGCGGTATCAGGTAAACATAAAATGCCTCAAATCCTTTCTGGTATATCAGCACGGTCTCAAGCGCCCTGATGCCCATCGTTATGGGAAGGGCATTCCCAAGAAGTATCATCATTTCAGGCATTGTCTCAAATGGAAAGAAAACCCCTGAAAGGAAGAGCATGGGGATGCTAAGAACAAGCGTCAGCAGCATAGCCGTATTCTCGGATTCCGCAAGCGTGGCAAGCGCCATCCCGATACCGATAAATGCCGCAGCATAAACAAGGATAACAAGGAAAAGCGAAGCCAGTTGATTCGGGGGGATCAAAATACCATAGAACACAAAGGCAACAATAATAAGGATGATCCCCTGCAAAAATGAGATAATGATAAGTGCAGCTGTTTTTTCAAAAAGGAACATTCCAAGAGAAAGCGGGGTAAGCAGTGTCCGTATCAACGTCTTTTTAGACCTCTCCTGCACAATTGTAATGGATGCAAGAAGGAATGAAATGAACATCAGCACGATTGAGATAATACCAGGCATCAGGAAATCAAGATAAGACCTTCCCTTGAAGACCGATTCCCTTTCAAGCTTGACAGGAGCGGCAATAACCGCGGGAGACCTTGCTATCACATCACCGATAACATGACCGGTTCTATCGATATCAGATGTCAGGGCAGAGGAACTGTTCATCATCTCATCTGCAAGTTTCTCCATATCTGAAGAAACTCCTGCAGACTGGTTTTTGACGTTTTTAAGGGAAAAAACAGCAGATTCCATTCCTGTGATGTTGCTATTTATTTTTGATAATTCAGAAGTGTAATTGCTTATCGATTCCTGCATTTTCTGGAGTTTGATATCCGTCTTTTCCAGTTTTTCATGAAGTTCTCCACTTTTCTGTGAAATGGTCTCAAGATTGTAATACAGGGTCCTGATGCGCCCTGTCCTCTCAAGCATGAGCGCCCTTGTGTCCCGCAACTGTCTGATGGCAAGTGCTATGGATACGCATTGCTGGGTTGACGGGTCAATATTGCATGTAAGATTATATGTGATGAGCAGCTGGGTCTGTACATCCTGCATTGAAGCGTCGGCGGCATCTATATTATCCACAACCAGTTTTAGGTCGTCCCTTAATTCCGCAGTATCGTTCTGGATAGAACTAACGTTCCTGTCCAGGTCCCGAAGCTCCTGTCGTGTCGCATTGATATCTTCGGCGCTCTTTATAAGGTCTGTTCTCATCTGTCCAAGTGAATTTTTCATCACGATTATTGAACCGTTCAGGCTTTCTACGTCGATATCGTCCATTGAAGAAAGTGCATTCTTTGTATCGCTGTTGAGACCAACAATGCTCCTGTTAATCATTATGACGCCATCCTTCAGAGGCTTCAATTCTGATTGCATCTGTTGCAGATTCTTCCAGAGTTTGCTTATGAAACCGAATGTGAGTTCATAGGACATCTTCTCTGTGGTTGAAATGAAGGCTGTTGAAATGACAGGAGCTATCTGGATCCTTGAATTATCAAGAAAGAGTTTAAGCGGCTGTGTTTCATCTTCCGGAATAAAGATACCTGCGCTGTAGCGTCCTTTCCTGACACCTTCCTCTATGACAGCAGGGTTTGTTGTGTTCTCATCAATTATTATGAACATCTTGCTGCTGTTGAGTTCCTCTATTATCTGTTTCCCCTGCTCTGACCCTCCGCCTACGCCCAGTTTCACATCCCTGACACCGCCTTCCGAGGCGCCTGAAAAGACAGACCCTATCAATACCATAATTAGTATCGGGGCGATGAATATCAGCATCAGCGTCTTCCTGTGGCGGATGTACACCTTCAGGTCTTTTTTAATAACAGAGAAGCTCAATGCCATGCCTCCCCTGCCGCATGTATGAAAACGTCCTCAAGGCTTGGACTTGAGGATTCAACGCTGTTTATCTTTTCGCCATTCAATTTGAAAACTTCAAAGATATCCTGCGCGGGAAGTTCCTCGCCCAGTGTTATTTTCAATCCTGTTTCGGTAATGCTGCACGAACGTATCGCCTTTATGGGCCCTAAACTGCTTTTTATTATCCCGTAATTCCCCGGTCTGCTTGTTATCTGGAGAACTTTTTCACCGGCGGCTTCTTTAAGTTCCCCTGGTTTTCCTTCCACAACGATCTTTCCACGGTTCATTATAAGGATCCTGTCGCACAACGCGTCAGCTTCCTGCATGTAATGGGTCGTGATAAGTATCGTTGTTCCTTCTCTGTTCACTTCCCGTATCGTATCCCATAGCGCCTGCCTTGATAGAGGGTCAAGTCCGACCGAAGGTTCATCCAGGATAAGAACGCGGGGTTTATGCACAAGCGCGCAGGCAATGTTAAGACGCGTCTTCATCCCGCCTGAGAGCGTGCCGCCTCTGCTGTTTGTCTTCTCATCGAGCTTGAGCATGGAAAGGATATTTCGGCTCCGTTCTTTTATTTCAAGACCTGGTACGCGGTATAATGAACCGAAATACGTGAGGTTCTCATTTACCGTCAGATCGTCGTAGAAGCTGTTCTCCTGCGGAACCACACCGATTATCGAAAGAACATCTTTTTTTTGAGAGACAACATCCAGCCCTGCAATTAATGCATGCCCCGAAGTGGGTCTTGACTGGCATGACAACACTCTTATCAGCGTGGATTTACCCGCCCCGTTGGGTCCAAGAAGCCCGAATATGGTTCCCTTTTCGATGTCAAGGGACACATCAAAAAGAGCCCTGAAATCCCCGTAGCTTTTTGATAGAGAGCGGATATTGATTATTTGTTCCATCGTTTTCCCCTTGTTATCAGATACCCACTATTTATCATGCTATATAAAAATAGCTATTGCTGATGTGATACTGGCCACTTTTTTGTTGTTTAGTCTCAATAGACTTTATTTTTACAGACTAGGGTTTTTAAAATATGTAGCCAAACGCATTTATGGATGGGATATTCCATCCCTGTCATCCACGATCAACAAAATGAATGAATGGCTTATTCCGAAGGTGGTCTTTACATCCCAGAAATTATGTTATCATATATGTTATCATATCTGATTACCGTAATCTATATGTATTATCCATAGAGATTTTTATTGGGGAAATAAATCGGGCGAGTTATTAATATGCATTTTGTTCCCACCCGATCCTTTCGAAAATGAGAATAACGTAGCCTTGTTATAGAGTGGATAGTGTGATATTATGAGAAAACTTAGCAGGAGGAAATCTGTAAAATCCATTGCAGCCGCAGAATTTTTTATGGCATCGCATGGAAGCGCATTGGGAATGATGGAACGAATGGGAGGGTTGTTAAATGTCAATTAGTAATTTCAGCTTACCCGGCAAATTAATGCTGGGTATTTTACTGGTGATAGGTTTGTATACCATGATAGATGCGGGTTTCGGGATTCCGATGGATTCACTTTCATCTTCCGGAGTTCCGGGGACTGTGGGGAGAGAATACATTGTTCTCGGATGGAACAACCTCGGCATGCACTGCTATAATGCGGATTTTAAGGATCTTGCCGTGCTGCCACCTTACAACAGTCTCTGGGCACAGGTTATCAGGGTTGGTGACCCACCGCAGATCGTTACAACAGGTATCACGGTCGAATACGGTTTCCCGGACAATACCTATTCGGTGGACAGGCAGGGACGTCCGAACAAGTCGAATTTCTGGATATATGCACAGCAACTGTTTAACCTCTCCGACCCCTTACCTCCGAACGTCGGGTTGACCGGCAAAGGTCTATCTGGTACAATGGACGTTGAAGGGGACCATTTCGTCGCCGAAGGGATACCTTTGACCGAATACCGCGATCAGGACGCTGTGAGCCAGTTTTCTTATCCCTTCCAGAAGGCTGTAATCACAGTGCATGGCTCGGGAAAGTTCCCTGTTGCACAAAGCACGGTTGTTGCGCCAGTCTCAACCGAGATGAGCTGCATCAACTGCCACAGCGATGACGGCGATGCGACTACCAGATATCCTATCGTCCCGACTGGCAAAGTCGAGACAAACATCCTGACGCTGCACGACTACCTTAATATTTCAAATTATCCGTCAGGTCATGAAGGCCCCCTGATAGGACGCCGTCCCATCCTGTGTGCAGAGTGCCATTCCTCAAATGCGTTAAATGCGCCCGGATCACCTAACATTTCAAGTTTGTCAAACGCAATGCACAGGCATCATAAGGATCTTCCGGACATCACACCTGATACGAATGGGTGCTATAATTGCCATCCGGTCCGAAAACGCAATGCCTGAGGGACACAATGTCACAGAGTTTTGCATTAAATTGCACCACTTGCCACGGTACATTGCAAGAAGTCTCACAAAATTCTGAACCCTGGCTTAATGAACCGCAATGCGGCAACCAGAATTGTCATGGGGCAGGCTATCAGACCGACAAGAGCCTATATCGTATGTCCAAAGGACATGGAGGAGTATTCTGTGCCGGTTGCCATGATAGCCCTCATGCAATTGCACCCAGCAGGGACCCCAATGATGCTATCAAATTCCTTGAACTCCAGGGGCATCCCGGAACACTTCGCGAATGCACTGTCTGCCATGCCACAAAGCCAAAACAAGCCTTCAAACATGCAAAGAGTTAGGGCGTATCTATAACTCATTGGGGTGTTCGGATTTTAATCTCATCTCTAACCAGATGAAATCACCTGAAGATCAATACAGACATTGAACTGGTATGGCGCATAGGGCCTTATGATCCTCTTCTCCAGAGGAACGATATTAAAGCCTGAAAGAACAGCCGCATCTTCAATTTTCTTTAATAGAGTATCAAAAAGGTCATCTTCATGCGAAATGGCATAAAAATGGATAACTCCTCCATTTTTTATAATCCCGAAAGCTGCGACCAAGAACTCGATCGCGCTGTGGGGCAGGTTCATAATAACATGGTCTGCCCCTGAGATATCTTTTACGGCATCCCTGGCATCCCCCTCCCGTATCTCAACATTCCTGACCCTGTTGAGTTTCACGTTTTCCTTAAGGTACCTGACCGCATCCGGGTTCTTATCAATAGCTATCACATGTGCACCCGGGAATCTTTTGGCTATCAGGATGCTAAATGGCCCCACACCTGCGAACATATCCACGACCATATCGCCATTATGTATCCTGTCAGCTATCCTTGCCCTCTCAGTTGAAAGACGGGGGGTAAAATATACTTTAGACAGGTCAAGCAGGTATCTGCATTCGTTCTCCCTGTAGAGGGTTTCGGTACGTCTCTCACCTGCCAGAACAGATACGTCTCGCGTCCTGTATTCACCTATGACAGAGGTTTCCGCCTGGAGGACGGTCTTTATCCGGTTCTGCTTAAGCAGGACTTGAGCGACCTTCTGCGCCTGCGGCTCATGCCTGTCAATAATAGCGATATCACCTACCTGTTCATAAGCGGGAGAAAAGCCCAGGATTTCAGCAGGTGACCGGTCAATTACTAATTCTTCAAAGTCCCCTGCCCCGGATTCATAACCTTCAATAAGCCGAAGAACAGGGATTAATAAATCATCATTCTCTCTTTTTATCTTCAGGTTCTTATCTACAGCCCCGAGTTCGATAAGTTCACGCCTTGCCTGTTCACCTCTGTTTTTAGGAACTCTAATGTAGAGGGATTCCATACATGCGGGACAATGCCTTTATAATTCAAATAAGACTGTTTTCAGGAGCAGGAATGTCATCACTATTCCAATCAAGATGACAATATATCCGAGTATTTTGCCGAGTATCATGCCATAACCATAAAACCCTTGTAAATTTATTTCCATGGTACTATTCTTTAGCGCGCTTGAAGTTTATAGTTTTTCATAGCAAAACTTACAAACACATACGCATACTTAGTAATATGCTTACTTTTATTGGACTTGGTCTGTATGATGAAAAGGATATTACAGTAAAAGGACTGGAAGCTGTAAGAAAAGCAGATATCGTATATGCCGAATTCTACACTTCTCATCTCATGGGCACGACTATCGACGCACTGGAAGGATTCTTTGGCAAAAAGATCAATGTTCTGTCGCGTGAAGATGTCGAACAGACACCCGAATGGCTTTCTCAGGCAAAAGAAAAAAACACGGTTTTCCTGACCGGTGGGGATGCCATGATCGCAACAACTCATATTGACCTTCGCCTTCGAGCCAGAGACATGGGCATTGATACTACCATCATTCATGCCCCATCCATTTCATCTGCTGCCTCAGGCTTGAGCGGACTGCAGAATTACAGGTTTGGCAAATCCACCACAGTTCCGTTCCCCTATGAGCGCAAAGATAAAGTCATCATATCAGAAGCGCCATACGATGTCATTAAGATGAACCTGAAAAACAATCTACATACGCTTGTTTTTCTTGATATTATCGACCGGGAAAAACGCTTTATGGACATAGGAACTGCCATATCCATATTGTCAGGACTGGAAGAGAGAAGGGGTGAGGGTGTCCTCGTGGACGCGCTTGGGGTGGGTATTGCAAGAGCAGGGAGCGAGTCACCGGTTGTCCACGCTGATTATCTTCCAGAATTAAAAAAATACGATTTTGGAGCCCCTCTGCACATCCTTATAGTTCCTGCCCAGCTTCATTTTATTGAAGCTGAGGCGCTGGTAAAACTGTGCGGCGCCCCTTTAGAGATCATGAAATAGATATTATTTCAACTTTCTTTTTTCTTTTGCAAGCTTCTTTTTTGCCTCTCCACTTCCCGAAGCTGCCAATTTTTCAAGCTCTGCGATTTTTTCCTTTCGATCCTTTTCTTTCCTCTCCATTATTTTTTTAGACATTGCCATGACTAATATATTCGTGATTAAAAGTATTTAAAATAATGCCCATCTCTCAAAGATGGGCACTGTTGGCTTTTTCATGCAAAATTAAAGACAATTTTTTGCGAAATTTTTGAGTTATTTCTTTAAATGTACCCGTGAAATAACTCGTTTTTCAGGTACCTTATATGCCCATCGATTGAAACTGTTTATGTACAATACTTCCCCGTAACGGGTCTTTTCTATATATCGCACATCCCCTTTTTGCACTTCACCCGATTCCAGTTTGAATTTTACTATGTCGCCTTTAGTGTATTTCATAGAATTGTTATCTCCTGTTTTGGTTTTGTCTTTGGTTGCTAAGTCTCAATTCAAATTGTCATCATGATAATTACCATAATGCCCATCATTTTTAATGATTTTTCATCTTAATAAAGGTTTCGGAATTGTGTGACCGTTACATTACATGTTGGTGCCATCAAGGCAATTGGATGTAATCGAACATCGAATCTGAATTGCCTCATGCTGGTATCCGCATTGAAGATGTTCAAAATCTCTTCTCTGGCTCTGCTTTTTTTTCCGTAAAATTGGGATAAACTTCTGCAAGAATTGTCCTCCCGGTTATTCCGTCCAGGGCAGTACATCCGAAATGAAATATTCCATTTCGTCTGAGATATAACCCTAATTTGACAGAACCACAAATTTTATACTGATAAAATAAATCAGCCATAGCTGTTTATCAAATAAGTTATACCTTATATAAATCCATAAATATGTGTGATATTATACAATATGCCAACAATAATCAGTCAATGCTTTGTAATTTTCGTAAATATAAACATTTTAAATTTTCTGAATCTGTCAAATTCAGGATATAAATTTTCCAAAACAATTTATCACACTCAGACACCGATCAACTTATTAAAATTCACCAACACAAATTGAAACGGTCATTATTTTTCGGGATACTACAGGTTATGTTTACAATCAAAAACATTAAGTATTATACTATTAATATTATATCTGTGACCAGGAGATAATATGGGTATTGAAACTTACATGGAATTTACCCCAAACAATCTGTTAATCCTCGCAAACATTATATTGATATTTATCGCTTTTTTATTATTGATCGGGCTTAGAAAATCAAAAAAGAAACCTGAAACAAGTGTCGCTATCCAGCCCAAAAAAGAAAAGATAAGCGAGCTTTCCGGTATATCTGATATCAAACCTGAAGAGTTCAAATCTCAAAAATTCGATCTAAAAAAAGATGTTTTATCAGCACCAACTCCACCTGAAACAGTTTCCAGACAAGGAATAGAATCGTTAAGTACAGCAATGAAAGCTCTTGTTGAGCCGTTGTTGAAGCCAGAAGATGTAGAAGTTACTAAAGCTGAGGGTGAAATAAGTGAAGTTCATGATAATTCGATGTTGAAACATACTGATAAATTAGAAGAAGTCGAATCTAAAGTTCTTGAAATAGATGAATTTGAACTTGAAGATGAATT
This sequence comes from Methanobacteriota archaeon, assembly GCA_963793805.1. Lineage (GTDB taxonomy): Archaea > Halobacteriota > Methanosarcinia > Methanosarcinales > Methanoperedenaceae > Methanoperedens. Next base: position 147,864 of record CAWCBK010000016.1, on the reverse strand, counting down.
GCCCGAAATGTTTGAATCTCCTTCAGAACTTGAAATACCGCCACCCGTGAAGGAAGAAGAGAAGATTGAAGAAAAGCCTGTTGAAGCGCCATCCATCACTCCTGAACCTGAGGTAAAGCCACATGTGAAGGAAAAAGAGATACCGCCACAAGAACTCACACTGCCTCTTGAGCTTTCAACAATGACGGAGAAGGTTGTGGAAAAAACCGCAGAAGTGGTCGAGGTGCCGCCTGAGCCAGAGAAGCCGTCGGTCGTGACGGATGTGGATAAACTGGTAGAGGCTTTCACAGAGCCTCCTGAACCTGAGATAACAAAGACGGCTGTAGAAGAAGAAAAAGTGGCAGAAGCTCCATCCACTACTAACGAGCCTGAATTTAAGGTATTCAAATTTGATATGGAAGAGGAGAAGAAACCAGAAGTTGTCGAAGCACCTACTGAGCCTGAGATAACAAAACCGGCCATAGAAGAGGAAAAAGCGGCAACAGCTCCCATCCCTTCTCCTGAACCTGAATTTAAGTTATTTAAATTTGAGAAGGAACCTGAAGCTGTCACAGCGCCTCCTGAACCTGAGATAACAAAGCTGGCAGAAGAGGAGGAAAAAATTGCAGAAGCTCCTAACGAACCTGAATTTAAGCTATTTGATAAGGAAAAGGAGAAAACTGAAGCTATCGCATCGCCTCCTGAAGTTAAGCTATTTCCATTTGATAAGGAAGAGAAGAAACCTGAAGCTATCGCAGCGCCCCCTGAAGTTAAGCTATTTCCTCTTGATATGGAAGAAAAGAAACCTGAAGTTATTGCCGTGCCTGCATCACCAGATGTATTGACCGCGGAAACAACTGAGAAAACCGCAACTGCCGCAGTGACAGAAAGCCCGCCAGGTGAACCTTCTGTACCAGAACATGGGGAAAAGAAAGCTAAGAGAAAATCACTATTTTGACCGGAATTACCTGGGCTTGAAATATTCCCATTTTTCAAGAGCCTGCTTTAATTCCTTATGGTTAACTGCATATTGCTTAAGGTCAATACCATCCATTGTCGCTTCTATCGCCTGCATAACTGCCGCCGCCCCGGCGCGCGTGCCTTTCGGATGCCCGTGGATGCCTCCGCTTACAAGCAGAGTGCAGTCGTTTCCAAGGATATTCATAACAGCCGGTACCAATCCCGGATGCAGACCTCCGGATGAAACAGGAAGTACTGGCTTTATCCCGCTCCAGTCCTGATCGAGCATGGTTCCGGACTCTACACCGGGTGAGCGAAGCATATCTGCGATACCAACGACTTCCTTTTTTGTTCCCACCAATTTTCCTATTGCTGTGCCCACATGGATCTCATCGACACCTATCAGCCGCATCATCTTTGCAAGGAAATACATAGAAATGCCATGCTTTGGATTCCGGTCAAAAGCAGCATGCATAGCGCGGTGGGCGTGTATGGCTAATCCAAGGTCGCTGCATTCATCCCGCAGCGTTTGCACGGCCGCAGTACCGCAGGTGACCACATCGATCATCGCAAAACGGAAACCTGAATCATGGAGGAGTTTTGCCCTTTGCATCATCAACTTTGTTTCTCCGGTGATGTTAAGGAGCGCATCTTTCTGCTCTCCGGTCTCTTTTTCAGCCCTGTCCCGCAGTTTTGCCATCCGCGCTACACGGTCTTCAAAGCGGTTAAAGGATGGAGATGTCAGGTTCTCATCGTCTTTCACAAGATCAAACCCACCCATCCAGGTTTCATAGGCGACTTTCGCATGTTCTGCTGCGCTAAAACCGATCTTTGGTTTGGGCACTGCCCCGGTAACCGGTCTTTCCTTTACTTTCAGCAGGTCTCTTATACCTGTAATACCATGATGCGGACCTTTGAAGCTCTTAATATATTTTTTGGGGAGAGAGACATCAATGAGCTTAAGGTTCGAAAGTGCTTTCATCCCGAAGATGTTGCCTGCTATGCCGCTTAGCAACTGTGGTGCATTGCCAGGTTCCCACAGGTCAGGCGGATAAGCCACTTTCACATATTTTCCGTCGATATGGAATGCTCTCGCCTTTATCCGTTCGACCCGTTCCGGGAGTTTATGAAGTGTAGTCCATGTGCCGGCGGAGCTTTCAGATGCTATCCTTCCCGCTGCTTCTTTTGGGCTCATGCCCTTTGCAGGTTCAAAATAATACAGGCAGATCAGGTCGTCTTTCGCCGGAGCGTAACTAAGATCAACGAATTCATCATACCAGTAGATCTTTTCAGTCATTTAGTCTCCTTTGGTGTTAAATTATCCCGATCTATTTTCCGCATCCCCATCAGGATAAAAGCAGCCGCTATCGTCAGTATAAGATACAACATCTCAAGTAATTCCACTAACACAAGATTAACACTGAAATCAAAAGGTCCATATTTGTACAGTTCCTTTACTGATAAGGTCACTATGCCAAGCAGTAAAGATGCAGCAAACATCTGAAACCTGAGGTTTTTACTGTAGAACTCTTTATTAAAATCTTTTATAATTATTACGGCAAGAATTAGGAGCGCCAGACTTAATCCACCGTTTATCAATTCCAGATATCTATTAATCACGCCTATCTCCTTCCATTATTAGTAAATCAAATAAGTTCATTATATTTTAAATGATTGTGTAGATTTCATTTCATATATAACTTCTTAAGCGTTCTATACAAAGCGTCATAAATAATTGCTCGTGCAATCTATTGAAAACGGAACATTTATTTATCTCCTAATATCTTTAGCTAATTTGACCAAATTTTTAAGGCACTCCTCACTAATACCGCTGTTAACTGCAAATTCGCTGAGGCATTTACCCTCTATCTGACTTAATTCGATTATAGAATAAATCCCCGCATCCACCAGTCTGTAAACCTTGTCTTGACCCATGCCCAATTTTGTTTTCATTAAATCTATGTCAATATATTGTGTATTAGCTTTACTTATGAGCTTTTTCAGATATTCTGGTTCTATCTCTGCTTTCTTTGCTGTCTCAGCAATATTCGTAATAGCCAGCATGTCGCTAATGTTTTTTATGTCTAACTTAATGAGTTTGTCCGCAACACCTATACTAATACCAAGTCTTTTTACAATTTCTGACGCCTCAATTTCTCTTCCCTTGAGTTCATTTTTCTGCTTTTCAGTCAGGAATTTCTTTCCTATTTCCTCCAGAGTTCCTTCAATCTCTTTTGTATAGAGACCGACAAAATATGCAAAGAACAATATTGACCACAGGTTCTTTACCTGAGCGAGTTCTGTTATTGTGAAAAGTGCAATTACTGCTATGTAAGGAGCCATTAATAATCTGCGACCATAAGCAACATAAATTAGATTCCATGTTAATGGGGGTGGATTTCTTTCTTTATTCTTCAGCACGCTTACCGTAATGTAAGAAGTCGCGCCCAAAAAAGCTGCAATTGGAACAAAAAGTGATACTTTAAGCATGGGATCGAGAAAATAAATATTATAGTCGTTATAAAAGTAAGCAGAAAGAATCAGCAATATAAATGAAAAAACCCACCCAAGTGCAGGCAAGTATGCATACCAAAAGTTATATTCAGGTTTATCAGGCCAGTCGAGCAAATAAAGAAATAATAAGCTAATAATAAAAGGAATGATCAAAAGAATAAGATTCAACAAAGTCGCCTTCGAACTTATAGTGCGATTTAAAACATACGTATAGGACGCGTTTTCAGATATTATTTCAGAGTTGTCATTAAAGTCTTCATATCCCCCAGCTTTAACTGTAATATTGGCTCGCCCCGGGAAACTTGAACGGAAATTTTCCCTTCTGCATTGCTGATTTTCCCAATCTTATTGCCTGTCGAGTCCTCTATAATTACAAGAGCATCGGGTATGTCATTGCTCTTCGAATCTATTATATGGAAATTCGTTTTTGCGGTTTCGTCCACATGACCAGATACGGCTGAAATGAAAAACAGGGCAACGATTAACGTAAAACATGATACTGACCAACGCACCATACAATAGATATCAGGTTCAATGATATATAAACTTTATCTATATTTTCAGAAGGGCATATTCAGGCTCAAAGCGACAGAATGGGATTCTATCCTGATGAACAGGTGCCAAATTTTCTTAAAATTATTCGTATTTGCTTTAGAGTGTATTCAACTTTAAACTCTTACGATATGAGTTTTCCTGATTTCCGCTGTTGTTCAGTCGTCATGACAGGAAAATGAATTAATTTTTAGAGCAGTTAAATTTATATTAACTAAAGATAATATATAATAAACATGGAAGAATTAAGAGAGGAAGAAATAAACCCGGATGCAGTGTTCTTCAGGTGCAACATTTGCAGCTATGAATTCCAGGCAGACCCGAACTTTATACCTATTCCCTGCCCCCAGTGCGGGAGCGAGGATACAGGACGAATATAAGCATCATATTAAAATAAATATCATGAGGAACCAAAAAAGTGTTTGGATAGGATAGGAAATGAGGTCCCTCTAAATCTATATATGGTATTATGATTTAAAGGATTTTTCCATAATTATACCCAAATTAATTCCGAATAAAAAAACGTATATCACATAGATGGATGCCAATGCATATCGAATTATCCAGTCCTGTTGATTGCCTGTGCGATTTTACTTATGATTTTTACTGGCAGCATAAGGGCAAAAGGCTATCTCCCTCCGAAAAAATACCCGGCCAGAAGGGGACTTTTTATACATACGAAGACCTTGTAAAATGTCTTTTGCGCGGTGAAGATGTGCATATCAAAGGCAATGCGGGCAAACGGCTTGGCAGCAGTCTCGGAGTCGATCTTGTGTTTTTCGGCGGGACAGGAGGCGCGCGCAAGACAGGCTCCATAATCGTCGAAGGCGACGTTGATACCAGGATGGGCATCAGCATGGTCTCAGGTTCGATCTATGTTAACGGGCGGGTAAAAGAGCCTCTTGGCAATGTCATGGAAGTGGCATCTGACCGTGAAGGCTTCCGCGAATACCGCTCAATTACAGGTTTGTTACATGACGATCCTGGTGAGACCGTTGCCAGCCCCAATGTGCTTACAAAGGATCGCCTTTGTATAAATGACAAAATTATCAGGGATACTATCGCAGCGAGGCTTGATTCCAGTAAGACCGTAATCGTTAACGGCAACGCAGGGATGAGTACTGGCATATTGATGAAGCGCGGTACTGTACATGTTTACGGGGATGCAGGGATGAATACAGGAGTGCTCATGAGAGGCGGGACTCTTACTGTTTGCGATACTGAGGAGTTCGCGGGGACGTATATGAAAGGCGGGAACCTTGTCATACGAGGAAAAGCAAAAGGGTATGTGGGAGCGAATATGAAAGTAGGGGCGGTTTTTTACAGGGGGAAGGCGATCCCGGTTCAAGTGACGATGGATGAGAGCGATGTCAGGTTCCTTGTTAAGCTTTTCAGGATCGGACAGAGTGAAGCCATGATGTTTCGGAAATATTCAGTTTGATTGATACTGTTTCAATTCTCGTTGGTAATTAGGCCAATGTTCAACACATATTAACTTATTGACCTAAAAACAATCTATATTTCGCATATACTTGCATTGCATATTGTGGGATATTCAATAAACTCGACTATAGAATCTAGGAGATGCTATGGCATTGGTAAGAATTAATCCTATTATGCAATTGTTTTTATAGCTTTATCCACACCTTCAATAAGCTCCTGAACTTCCTTGAAGTAGGTTCCCTATCCTTAGAATGGCTACATAAATTTCTAATATCCCCTAGTCGTTGTATCCATCGCCATGTTGGGATGTCAAAAATCTCTGATTTTTTCAGGAGTTCATTGAAATCGGATATAACTGGATTTTTTTGGGCAATTGCAATTTCATGATTTTGACATACTTTAGCAAGATGACGCTCAAGCACCACACCTACAATCGCCCCCGCAGCCCTAAAATATCCATGCTTCTTTAATCTCTAGCTTCATCTATTTCAGAATCAAAAAGATCAGCTTGAAGAGTACCTTGAATATTGGCTAGAATATCGTCTAAACGTGAAGCAGATGATTTTAATATATTTATCTGGTTTATGATTTTAATTGTGGTTATATGCTTAGAATCATTATCTGTACCGCCACCAACTTTTATTCCATTAAGATAATCCTCGATAGTATAAGTAGTAATATCAAAATCTTTTCGTTCCTTCATGTGGTACAAGCGTTCAAATTCCATTAAACGATCTGGGAGAAGATTTCGGAGAACAACTAATGACCTTGTGTAGAATTCATGATAATATATACTCAATTTCAAAGGTTCTTCAAAATATTGTAACAACTTTAGTCCGCTATTTATAAGCTCATCTAACTCAATTCTAATTTTGTCAGTTTTATTTTTCATTCATATCTCCTTTAATGAACTTCTAGGACTCCTTTCATTCAGATTATTGTTTAAAGAGAGTCGTAATTTATATTTCTTTGCTTTCAAAACTTCGTATAAATTTTTTGTTAGCTCGTTTCAATTTACCAACCCCAATTGAAACGATTACGTTTGATAGAAGTATTTATACCCCGGCCCTGCGAAGGTTATTCATGGACACCGCATCCCTGCGACAGCGTCTTACGCGCATCATGCACACCCATTCTTCTGTCTATGCAGCATCCATTTCAAGGGATTTTTCCTGCGCCCGATGCGGCTTGTGCTGCCGGGAATATTTCAAGATAAAGATAACAAAGGATATCCACGCCCGTCAAATGCGGTGCGGCCAAGCGAAAAGGATGAGAAGGCTTTATATCAGAAATAGTCGAAGTGATATCGATGGAAAAAGTTAATATTAAAACGCTAAAAGACCTCAATAAATTGAAAATAGGGGAAACGTACGAGATCGAGGAATGGGGGCTTGAACCTGAAATAATCGAAGAAAAAGAAGCAAAAATGCTTATCAAGAAAAAACAGATAGAAATTCCGGTTAGCAAGGCTGTGTATCGAAAATTGAAGGGTAAAAAAGTTGTTTTTAAAGTTATGTGATATTGCAGAGCCTGATATTTATTCCTGCCTTGTGAATAGAATGTCCTATATCCCATAGTATTAATAACAACAAATTCAATTATAGAGCATGCAATTCACAGTAAAACTCGAAGAATCTGATGAAGGTGGATATACCGCCCAATGTCTTGAACTTCCTGCTGCGATAAGTGAAGGAGATACAAAAGAAGAAGCTCTAAATAATATTAAAGAAGCGATTCAACTTGTTCTTGAAGTATCACAGGAACAAGCTCGGTCGTATGCAGAAGTCTTCAGGGTGGAAGTAGCAAGTGCCTAAACTTCCTTCTGTTTCTGGTAAAAAAATTATCAGATCTTTGAATAAGATAGGTTTCATCATAGTGCGTCAGAAAGGAAGCCATGTGTTTATGCAAAAAGGGGAAGCAACAGTTACTGTGCCATTACATGACCCTGTCAAGAAAACCACTCTTAAAAGTATATTGAAGCAAGCAGGAGTTTCGCTGGAAGAATTATTAGAATATCTTTGAATTTATATACGCGATATTGCGCCTGAAATTAAACATAGAAAGGAAGCAAACTAACGAGAATACAAAATCCATGAGCATCCTCCTGATGCCCTTCGAATTCATTCGGGAGTCGTTGACTTTGGGAAATATTGAAGCTATGTGCAGGAGTATCTGTATATGGAGAATTTGAAGGTGTCGTTGTGATATGAAATTGTTACGCTGCGGCCAAGTGAAAAGGATGAGAAGGCTTTATATCAGAAAAAGTCGAAGTGATATTGATGGAAAAAGTAAACAGATAGAAATATCAAATCCATAAGCATCCACAAAACAAAAATGAGTGTGGTTAAAATTAAAGAATTCAAGGCAAAGAATGAGGAAGAACTCTTAGATTTAGTGACGCTCTGGCCTAAATTTGACGAGAAATGGCATAAAGGGGGAGAGTGGATAGAACCAAAAGAGAAGGCTCTAAGGACAACCAAGAGAAAGACGGTTACAGCGCAGAAAAGAGTTCATAGAGCACGATAGTATTAGATTCTGATTGGTGAGATAAACTTATTTTAATTTTCTTTTATTCATTCAAATCTTTTTGATAGGATTTACAGGATCGACAGGATACGATTTTAGTGGTAAATCCTGTAAATCCTGTCGATCCTGTCAAAAAAAATCATGATATAGCTATTGAGGCGCAGATGCAGGATTTTCAAGACCTGCACTAAAAAAGACACCTATTCATGAAATTCAGGACAAAATTACACCAACATGTAATATAACGTAACGTTGGATAGAAGTCTTTATATCCTGAATCTGCAAAGGTTATTCATGGATACCGCATCCCTGCGACAGCGTCTTACGCGCATCATGCATACTCATTCTTCTGTCTTTGCAGCATCCATTTCAATGTATGGTTTTTCATGCGCCCGATGTGGGTGGTGCTGCAGGGAAAATTTCAAGATCAGGATAACTAAGGATATCTCGCGCCCGTCAAATGCGATATCTGTTTTTCCCCTTGATATCAGGCGCATTATTAAAGGGACGGGATTGCAATGGGACCAAATTGCAGCGCCTGATATTTATTCCTGCCTTGACGATGGTAAGAATATCAGGGCTATCGGCTGGATACTGCGCCGCAGTGATAAAGATGAGTGCATTTTTTACACGGGCGGGGGATGCAAAATATATGAATGGCGGCCATTGATATGCAGGTGCTATCCTTTTTTTATTGGTGAGCTTGATGTTGACATCATACACTGTGATGAGGCAAAGAGCAGGATCGAAGCCCGGAGCGCGAAACAGATAGCTCTTTTAGTTAAGAGATATGAGTTACAGAAGCTGCGCAATTACATCGGCATCATCTCGCAGTTGGGGAATAAATTAAGATTGGCTGACCTGCACCCTCTTCCGGATAGATATAGCGGGGATGTTATTGTATGCGATGGTGAAAGGTCAATTCCCGTTATCGTTTCAAATGGTGTTGGTAGTTATGATTATGATGTTGTTTAGGATGGGATGTTTCAAACTTAGAGGATTACTATTTATTGGATGGGTTCGTTCCTGAAGATAGAAAGATGGAAATTTTATTGGGTCGAAAAGAAGCTGCCGATTATCTTAAGATACAGCCTCCTCAAAAAATATTAGACGTAGCTACAGGAACTGGAGCCCTGGCCTATGAACTTGCAAAGCTAGGTCATTCTGTAATCGGAATAGATATAGCCATGGAAATGCTAAGTCAAGCCAGGAAAAAGTGCTCTGATAATCTGGACCTTTATTTCCAACAAGCGGATGCTACTCATTTACCTTTCAATAACAATGAATTTGATGCAACCTCAATATCATTCGGACTTCATGACATGCCATATGAAACTGAAATTAATGTCTTAAAAGAAATGAAAAGAGTCACGAAGACGGACGGCAAAATATTAATAGTCGATTATAATGAACCCAAGAATCATTGGGCTGCTAAACTAGCTTATCCTCTTATTAAGACCAGTGAATCAGTGAACTGGACGCCTTTCATCACAAGGGGTTTGGAAAACCTTCTAAACAAGGCAGGCTTAAAAGTAGCCAAATGGAAAACAATTCTTGGGGTAATACAAATAGTTATAGCTGAAAACCACAAAGGACATTAATTCTATGGAGGTTAGCGATGGATTAACCTTTTAACGCCCGCGCTTCAAAAGTCTTATAACCGTTTAATGTCACAAACATATGAAACACGGTTCAAAGAAGGGATAAGTTTATGGAAGATTGGAAGATAAAGATTTCAGTGCTGTGGCTGTTTAGTGCAGTGGCATTCCTTGCTCACCAGATACTGGCGCTTCTGGAGCCAGGTGTAATAGCGGGAATAATGGACGGAGAAGTAGAGGGCATGAAAATAGGAACTGAACTGATACTGCTATTTGCGATCTTATTCTTAGTCCCATTGATAATGGCTTTCCTGTCCCTGACCTTGAAGGATCCGATAAATCGCTGGGCAAACATCATCGTGGGCGCAGTCTTTGCCGCCCTTTTTATTGGCGTGATTGCGAGTGTGGCAAAACTGTCCGGGGAGATACTAATGACGTTTGCAACAGTTGTGGCTCTAACATTGATTGTCTGGTACGCGTGGAAGTCTAAACAGAAAGTCTAAAAAAAAATTATTCTTCCGGAGTTTCAAATGAAGCCAAATATTCCTCGTATGTTTCATATGGTAATATTTCATATACGATCGTTGTATCCTTTTGTTCTTTCCTTCCAGAACCAGAATTTCTTGAAATCCATCCACTTTTCTTTTTCTTCTTTTCTCCAGTTGATTTCTGGTGTTTTGAAGATGTTTGTCCTTTGTCGCTCATAATTTATTATCTATAACATGTTTGGTTTGTGAAGATATAAAAGAATATCTTGAAAAAGAAAGAACTGCAATTCCCGTCAGGTCTATATATGGGAACTGGCAAATTAACAATGGGTGAAAAAGTGACGCAGAAACTTCTGGAATTATTGAATAAAGCGGTAGCAAGAGAACTTGGAGTCAGTATTCAATACATGTGGCAGCATGTTATGGCTATCGGCATGAAAAGCCCTGAAATAAAGGATATATTTGAGGACATTGCCATCGAAGAGATGAAACATGCCGAGAAGATCGCAGAGCGTCTTTTCTATCTTGGGGGGACTCCAACCACAAAGCCGACTCCGATAAATGTTGGCGGCTCGCTGAAAGAAATGATAGAGGCAAACCTGAAGGCTGAAGATGAGGCCATAGAACTCTACACTGAGATCATAAAACTGGCTGACTCAGAAGGTGATTCGACCACCAGGCTCATGTTCGAGGAGATCATGACCAATGAAGAAGAACACAAGCATACGTTCACAATATTGCTGAAATAAGTTGAAAGAAATAATCTTCGTTGGGCGCTCCAACGTTGGCAAATCCACTCTGATAAGCGCGCTCACAGGTAAAAAACTCCGTACCGGCAGGCGCCCTGGCGTGACCCGCAAACCACTGCATATACCCTACCAGGATCTCCAGATAACCGATATGCCGGGGTTCGGGTTCATGAGCGGGATAAGCGACGAGAGCATGGACGCCATCAAGAACAACATAGTTCACTATATTGAAGACAATGCAGGGAATATCGCATTCGCTGTGATGGTGGTTAATGCCGCGTCGTTCGCAGAGATAGTGGACCGATGGGACAGCAGGAACGAGATACCAGTTGAGGTAGAGCTGTTTGAGTTCCTGCAAGAGATGAAAATCGATGTGATCGTTGCGGCGAACAAGATAGATAAGGTCAGCAATGTTGATGGAACGCTTGACGGGATCGCACAGAGGCTTGGCATGATGCCGCCCTGGAAGCAGTGGCTTGATGCGATAGCGCCTATCAGCGCAAAAAAAGGAAAGATAGATGATCTTAAGATGATCATGCAGAAGAAACTGGAAGCGATGCGGAAAAAGTAAAATTATCGGAATTGTGCTGTTTATTTCTTCCTGATCAGATTTGCAGGAATCTTTCCGCTGTGCACTGCTGTTGCTACAAGCGCGCCGCTAATGCCTATCCGTTCAAGGGATTTGATATCGTCCATGTCCTTTATCCCCCCGCCAACTAGCACATCGTGCGATGATGATGCAGAGATGCCCTTTAAAAAATCAACGTCTATTCCCGCGCCTGTCCCGACTCTTGAGAGGTCAAGGATGATAAAATCCCTGATATCATAATCATTTAATTTCCTTACAAGTTCAACATGTCCTATTTCCAGGTTCCTGTCTCTAGCAAGCACTTTCCCGTTCTTCATGTCGATGCTCACGTTGATCCTGCCCGGGAACCGGATAGCTGCCTTTTCGATCAGGTCAAGTGAAGCTGTTTCTGTGCCAAGGATGACAGTATCGGCGATAATAGCGCAGTTTTCGACATCCTTAATGTTCTGTGCTCCGATATCCGCCATTGTTCTTGTTTTTCCTGAAATTTTTTTGATCAGTTCAAAATTATCTCCAAGATGCTGCAGCCTGTCAAGGTCTGCGATATATGCCTCGCGCGGAGCAAGCGTGGAGATTATATCAAGCGGAAAAGATGAAGCGCATATAATGCTGCCCGTTACAGGCTTGTATTTTGACCTTTCGCCCCTTACAGCGTGTACCGTTGTGCCGTTAAGGATATCCAGAACGAATATAATTCTAAACATTTCTTATTCCATACTGAACCAGGTAATCGTAAACGTTACTCTTATATCTGCGTGCGCAAACAGGAGACAATAATAGATGCTTCGAAGACAACATATTATTAGTAATATTTAATATGAGTTAATTATGCAGAGAAAAATATTGGTTGTAGATGATGAGATGGAGATAGTCAGTACATTGAAGATTCTCCTTGAATCAGATAACTACAAAGTCGTGGAAGCGTATACAGGTGACGGCGCTATCCGAAAAGCGCGCAGCGAAGCTCCTGATTTGATCTTATTAGACCTCATGCTTCCAGATATGACGGGTTATGAGATATGTAACAATCTTAGAGAGGACCCCATGACCTCGTCAATCCCGATTATTATGCTTACAGGGTTGGGTGAGACAGGTAGAATAGCAGGCCTGGAATTAGGAGCGGTTGACTATATTACAAAACCGTTTAATCTAAATGAACTTAAAAAGAGAATTCGTAATGTCATTCGAAACACGATAGTGCAGGAATGAAAGGATGGGCGTGAACCAAAAAAGCCGAACTCACACAATAAATTCGAAACATAAATGTATTAGTGCATCTATCTGATTTAATGTTTATGAAGTTACTAGTAAGTCCTATTAATGTTGAAGAAGCTAAAATCTGCAAGATCGCTGGAGCAGACATCATAGATGTGAAGAACCCGAAAGAAGGTTCACTCGGCGCGAATTTTCCCTGGATGATACAGGCTGTTAAAAAGGCGGCTGGCTCTGTTCCCGTGAGTGCTACGATCGGAGATTTTAATTACAAACCCGGAACTGCGTCGCTGGCTGCCCTGGGGGCGGCTGTTGCAGGGGCTGAATATATCAAGGTCGGATTGTATGATATCAGGACGAAAGAGCAGGCGCTTGATATGCTTGTCAATATCGTCCGTTCAGTGAAAGATTATGATAAGAATAAAAAAGTGGTGGCTTCGGGCTACTCGGATTACAGGAGGATAGGTTCCATCTCCCCGATGGAGCTTCCTGCTATTGGCAGGAAGGCGGGCGTGGATGTTGTCATGATGGACACAGGGATCAAGGACGGGCGCTCCACGTTTGATTTTCTGTCGGAGGATGACCTAACAGATTTTGTATCAAGGGCTAGAAGCCTTGGTCTTCAAACCGCCATTGCAGGAACAATAAAATTTGAGAATATCCTGGCCCTTAACAGGATTTCACCTGACATAATAGGGGTAAGAGGCTGCGTGTGCGGCGGAGACCGTAATTCAGTTATAAAAATAGAGCTTGTTAAGAAGTTAAAAGCCGAGATGATCAGGATTTAATTTGCAGAAAGATGGAATTGGATTAATTTATCCCAATTCCTTCAATTTTTCGATCTTTGCATGTAGTTCGTCAACCGATGATCTTTGCTTTTTCTCAAGCTGGGCGATTATTTCACCAAAATCGACTTTGAGTGAGTATATCTTATTTGGTCTGCCTTTTCCTGGCTTTTTCTCTTCACGTTCAATAATCCAGCCGCGTTCTTTCAACTGCCTCATGGCAATACTGACTTCGGGCTGGCGCAATCTTGCTACTCTTTCAAGGTCTACTGATCTGGCTGCATTCGTATTCTGAAGATAGCTCAATGCCATTGCGACATTTCTGCTCATGCCTAAAGAAATAAGCGCACCTGCGATTTCTTCATCTTTTTCGTCAAGTTGTTCCATTTTAAGGGTTTTCATAGTAACTCCCAATATATATTAAGGCAACTGTATTATTTTAACCTTTCGGTTAAAAAGAAGTATTTGAGGTCCGTGTGATTATTTATATTCCCTTATCACTTCATAATTCGTAGTCCTTTCTACAGGTATCCTTCCTGCGTTCCTTATAAGGTGGATAAGCCTCTCTTTTGGCATGAACTCAGGTGTGGCACCGCCTGCGGCATGCGTGATCCGTTCTTCCATCACTGTACCATCTATGTCGTTGGCGCCGTAGTGGAGCGCGATCTGGGCCATTTTCTCGCCTGCCATGACCCAGTAGGTCTTGATGTTGTTGACATATCCGTTCAGTAGAAGGCGCGATACTGCGATGATCTTCAGGTCATCAAATCCTGTGGGACCGAACTTTACAATGCCTGTTTTTTGAAGCTCTGTGTTATCAGGATGGAACTTGAGCGGGATAAATGCCTGGAAGCCGCCTGTCTTTTTCTGCGTTTCACGAATCCTCAGGATATGGTCGATAATGTCCTGGTGCGTCTCTATGTGACCATAGAGCATGGTGGCATTGCTCTTTATACCGAGGCTGTGCGCTGTCTCCATGACCTCAAGCCAGCGCTCGCCGCTTATTTTATCAGGACAGACCTTTTTCCTTGTTCCTTCGTTGAATATCTCACCGCCCCCGCCCGGAAGACCTGTGAGCCCTGCTTTTTTAAGGCGCATAAGCACTTCTTTTGCGCCCATTCCTGTCGTTTTTGCAAGGTGCGCGATCTCAACCGCAGTATATGCCTTTAACGACATCGCAGGATATTTTTCATGAAGACTCAAAAGCACTTCCTCGTAATATTCAAAAGGCAGTTTTGGATTCAGGGAACCCACGATATGAAGCTCTGTCGCGCCCATTTTTGAGGCGTTTTCCGCCTTTTCCATTATTTCATCTATGGTGAGGGTGAATGCCCCATTCTGCCCTTCTTCCCTGAAATAAGCACAGAATTTGCATTTTGAAGAGCAGACGTTGGAGTAGTTTATGTGGCAGTTGGTTACGAACATTACCCTGTCGCCGACTGTGTTTTTTCGGACGTGGTCTGCAAGCGATCCGATGAGGGGCAGGTTCTTTGAGGACAGGAGGAGCATGCCGTCTTCGAAGGAAAGTTCTTCTTTTACCTGTACTTTTTCTATTATGGGGGAAAGTTCGTCCATCTTGGTGACTGTTCTATCTGGGTTGTAGATAATAGCATCGAAACAAAACTCATCTCACACTATCAGTACTCCTGTCAAAAATCGATCAGTAAGGTTTACGCATCTGTTTCCCGCACGCAAGACAGGTTGTTGATATATGCGTCCCCTGAAGTCTTGTGCGGGCAGTCGCGCCCTGGACTAAATATGAGTGGCAGTGCCTGCATATCCTGTGTTTTAACTCCGGAAGCATCCTGACGCGGTATCTCATTCCTATGCGCCTTGCGAGCTGCACGTACCTGTCGCTGCGCTCAGGATGCATCCTGAATTCCATATCTGCAAGCTCGAAAAGCCTGAGAATGCGCTCGTATGCCATATCCTTAGCCCAGTCTTTCTGTTTTTTGCGCATGGCGGGATAATGGCAGGGACATATAAAAAACTTTGGCACTTGATCTAAAAAACATCACGAATTCATAACCATGATAAAATATTAATATTGGCTATCTATATATGGGTAAGAAGAAGGAGATATGTCGGATATACTCGGTTATATAAAAGAATACATAAGAATAACCCTTGCGGTCATCAAGAACCCACGGGCATTTTTTGAAGGTATGAAGGGTGAAGGGAAGGGGTATCTCAAACCCTTTGTTTACATGCTTGTTTCATATGCAGTATCAACAATAGGGGTATATATGGGGGCTTTTCTTTTGTCTGCATTTTCAGGCATCATGCTTTATTCATATATCGATACTTTACGATATACAGGTTTTTTCATTAGCCTGCTTCTTCCAATCCTTTTCTTTTTAATATTTATAGTCCTGATGCATCTGTCCGTTCGAATAATGGGGGGGAAATGCACTTTCAATGACACATTCAAAGTAATTTGCTACGCAGTAGCGCCGTTGAATTTTTCATGGGCATTTATGGTGCCGATGACCGCGGCCATCACAGCTCAAAACACTGTACTTATTTTAATTGCAATGGTATTAATGCTGCCCTGGTTTTTCAGTATGCTTTACATATTGTATATTGAAATCGTGGGACTATCTGTCACTTCTGTCATGGCCGGAACAAAGACATTCGTTGCTGTCGTAATACAGATTTTTATCTTTGTTGCCAGCTACATGATTTTAATAGTTTCGGTACTTTTCTTCATCAGTTTCAATTCAGGATATAATCCTGATTATCCCACAAAACCCTACTATCCAATTGAGCCGCCAATAGAGAAAATAAAATACAGCACCACAGTTTATACCGGCTCTGCACCGCAAATCGATGGAATAACAGATAAGACGGACAAATGGGATGAAGGGGAAAAAATCTATGTGAGTTCAAAGGGAGAAAATTATACTTTTACCACGAAGCACAACTTTGAGTATATCTATATCCTGGTAGAATTGGAAGGGACTCCGGGATGGAATGACCGGATTATATTGTATTTTGAACAGGATGGAAGAGTTCAAGATTTCAACCTGAGCACAGGTGTAACAGATAATTATTATGGGCAAAACGCGCCTGAATCATTTAACGACGCGCATTTTGAAGACGGTTATACTGTAAGTGAGACCCAGAATGGCAAAATGAAGAGCGGTTATGCAGACGGCATCTGGAAACTTGAATGGCAGATACCCATGAGTTCTGGAGATAAGTACGATATTAAAATTGATAATTACCCGACACAGGTCGGCTTCACAATAGTAAAGGACAGGGGCTGGATACGCTGGCCTCCTGATTCGGATGATCATGAACCCATGACCTGGGGAAATATGACGATCGTTGATAAAAAGAAAAATTGAAAATGAGGTATAATTATGGTTGCTGATATTGAAAAGACAATAAAATACCCTCTGAATTTCAAGCCCCTGTTTATTATGGGGATGATATTTGCAATAATAATAGTGCTTTCTTTATTTCCTATGTTTTATTTAGGACCAAAAGCGGCGAAAGAGAGCGCTGCTTCGGAATTTTTTACACTACCTATGATTGTTTATATTATATCCTTCCTGGCTTCATCGGTTCTCATTTCATTATTAATTGGCGGATATTTGATGAGAGTTTCAAGAAGCATGATTGCAGGGAACGTCGATAAGGCTCCGGAGCTTAACAGGATAGGCGATCTTTTTTCCGATGGTCTGAAATTCCTGGTACTCGGTTTTGTATATGCATTACCGCCGATGATAATGGCTATCCTGGCGGTAGTATTTTTGAATATACTGGGTATTATGTTAATGTTTTTTTTATTTCCCCTGTTCTATGTGTTTCAAGTTGCAGGGGCGCATCTTGCCCATACGAATTCCCTCAGGAAAGCGCTTGACATCCCTTTCATATACTCCATGGTTTTTGGCAATTTGAAGGAATTCTCACTCAGTCTTTTCTTTTCTTTCGTTGCAACATTGGTATTTTCAATTGCCAGCATCCTTATCGTTACTTATCCGTTCGTCTTAGTCGCCAGCTATGTGGCCATGCAATACGTTTTTACAATATTTTATATGGAATCTGCACGGCAGAAGGTCGAAAATATACCGCAACAAGTGTAATGATGTCTTTTTGATATCAATTTGGCAATTGATATCAACTGGAAACGTTTATATTTCTTCAGGCACAAGGATTGAACCATGGCAGAGTTAGGCAAAATCGAGAAACCGGAAGCTGGAAGCTTCAAAGAAAACCGCAAACTATACGTTGTGCCCACGCTTCCATTTGAAGAACTGGCTATTGAAATAGATATTGACACAGCGAAGGTGGAAAGGTTCTGGGGTGAGGTAAGGGAAAAGATAGAATATTTCAGGTCAGCCTACGGGAACATCAGCATGGTATATGTTGAAGGAATGGATGAGAATGAGACAAAAGGTATTGAATTCTTTGAGAGATTAGGGAAAGAAAGTAACCATTACAAATTCCTGAAGACCCTGGCAGATGCAGGCGCAAATCTCAAGGGGATCGACAATACAGCATCCCTCAGGCAGGCAAAGCTCCTTTATGATGAATATTCAAGATCTTTCTCTCCTGAGACCGAGGAGATTCATAAAGGCTTCTACGGCAAGGACATAGACTTTGATAAATGGAGGGAGTACCTGGTAAAAAAGATACAGGAGACACAGGACGAAATCGGAAAACATGCTACCGGGATAATAAGCCAGTTGCCTGAAAACACCAATGGCGTGTTGATATTCACAGACGGAAGACCCATAGAATATCCCGCAGGCATCGATGTGTTCCAGATAAGACCCCCTGCTTTTGATGAACTCTCAAAGGTGTTAAGGGGTAGGATGTGAAGTAATCTTTATCATTTCACGGGTTCTTCTGTCAATTCTATGAACTGGATCATTTATGCTGTAGCATGCCTAATCCTCTATGGGATCATGCAATTTTATATCAAACTCTCATCTACTGGCAACAATCCTGTGGCATCCTCCATGTTGTTTATCACAGTGCAATTCATTGCGCAGATAGTTCTGGGAGCATATTTTATCACGAAAAGTGATCTCAATATGGATGCGAACAGCATAAAATACGGGATACTGGGAGGTATAGCAGCTGCAGTCGCGACGATCTTATTCTTCCTTGCGGTTGAGAGCGGACCCCTGTCAAAAGTCGGGCCGATAGTGAATATGAGCCTGATTATAACTGTGCTTCTGGGTGTTGTTTTTATGAATGAAGCTATGAGCTTAAGAGTTGCAGCAGGGGTTGTTTTTGCCATAGCGAGCATATTCCTGCTGACGAATGGGAATTGAATCATTCCTGAAATAAAAGCTGATTGAAATGCGTGGCATCTTAGTCAACTTTACTTGCCCTGAATTCAATTAAATTGATTAAACACATTTATCTATGATTGCATACCTCCAAAAGCCCGGTAATACTTATGAGCCTTATCGCTGAAGCAAAAAAAGGCAACCTGACCGAAGAGATAAAACAGGTTGCAGAAAAAGAGAGAGTTGAGCCTGAATTCGTGCGCCGGGGAATTGCGAACGGAAGAATAGTTATTCCTGTTAGCCCGTACCGATACACAAAACCGTGTGGAATAGGGAAAGGACTGCGTACCAAAGTGAACGCATCCATTGGCACATCGTCCGATATAGTCAATATCGATATGGAAATCGAAAAAGCAAGGGTCGCAGAAGCAACAGGAGCAGACACGCTTATGGAGCTTTCAACGGGCGGGGATTTTTATGATATACGGAAAAAAGTTATTGATTCCACGACCCTTTCAGTCGGAAGCGTGCCGCTGTATCAGGCTTTCATAGAAGCCATACGCAAATATGGCAGCGCAGTTGATATGAAGGAAGATGAGCTTTTCAGGATAACAGCAGAACAGGCAAAGCTCGGGACGAATTTCATGGCTATCCATACAGGTATCAACCTCGTCACTGTGGAGCGACTGAAAAACCAGGGGCGCTTCGGCGGCCTGTGCTCACGCGGCGGTGCGTTCATGACAGCATGGATGATGCACAACCAGAAGGAGAACCCGCTGTACAGCGAGTTCGATTACCTGCTTGAGATAATGAAAGAACACGAAGTGACCCTGAGCATGGGCAACGGCATGCGCGCAGGGGCGATACACGACTCTACTGACCGCGCACAGATACAGGAACTGATCATGAACTCCGAGCTTTCTGACAGGGCACATGAGGCAGGTGTGCAGACCATAGTGGAAGGACCTGGACACATACCGATAGACGAGATAGACGCCAACGTGAAGCTCATGAAGCGGTTGAGCGGGGAAAAGCCGTTCTACATGCTTGGTCCGCTTGTAACAGACATCGCTCCCGGCTACGACCACATAGTTGCAGCCATCGGCGCATCCCTCTCAAGCGCTTATGGCGCGGATTTTATTTGCTATGTCACCCCGGCAGAGCACCTCGCGCTTCCCAACGTGGATGATGTGAGGCAGGGCGTTATTACCGCAAGGATAGCGGCGCATATTGGCGACATGGTGAAAAACAATGACAGGGAGCGAGACCTTGACATGGGGCGGGCGCGGCGCGACCTTCAGTGGGACAGGATGTATGAGCTTGCCATCGACCCTGTCCATGCAAAAGCGGTCAGGGACAGCCGTTCGCCTGAAGATACAGAAGCATGTACTATGTGCGGAAATTACTGTGCGCTCAAGATCGTGAAGCAGAATTTCAACTTTGAGAGATGAAGCGGCGCATGGAATATATGAAGTAATATCTCGTATCTAAGCTGTACCCAAAATTTCAGTCTCTCTTTCCGGCACGAAGATGCTGAAACTTCCAGGGGGATAATTGCATTCCTTGCCAGCCATGCAGGCAGGATATTCCTCCCAATCAGGAGTGATCTGTGTACAGGAACAGTTTTTATCTGTATTTCTTAAGCATTTCATATTACTTGCCTCTTTAATTTGGCATTTCACCTTGATCTAATATTGACATGAGAGGATATAAGTAAACTTTTAGTCTTAATGGGTTTGAAAGTACCATAGGCATCCAAATATTATCAAAGCATTTAAAAAAGTTCATGAACCTTTATAAATGTATATTAATGGTTAAAAAATAAATTAAATGCCTAATAATCACTATTGCTATCTATATATAAATAAGTCAACCGGAAAAATCCCACTCATCCACGAATCTGCATTTTCGCCGCCATAAGCGTATGCTCCATCAGAATTGCAATCGTCATTGGTCCTACGCCACCCGGAACAGGAGATATCAGTTTAACTTTATGCAGCACGTCATCAAAATCCACATCCCCGTAAACCTTCTCGTCCTGCCATGTGATACCCACATCGAACACGATAGCGCCCTGTTTCACATGATCTGCTTTTATAAGCCCGCGAACACCAGTTGCTACGATAAGGATATCCGCTTCTCTTGTATGGCTTTTGAGGTCTTTTGTGAAAATGTGGCATATCCTGACCGTGGCATTGCGGTTAAGGAGCATCACTGCCGCAGGTTTTCCGACAACATTACTGTGCCCTACCACGACAACTTCCTTTCCCTGCGGATCGATATTGAACTCCTCAAGCGCTAAGACAATGCCTTTTGGTGTGCATGGAACAAATCCCTCGCGTCCGATGAGCATCTTACCCATGTTGAGGGGGTTGAAGCCGTCCACGTCCTTTTCCGGGGATATACTCATCATCACTTCCCGTTCATCGATATGTTTTGGCATCGGAAGCTGCACAAGTATTCCGTGAATATCAGACCTCAGGTTAAGAGTCTCGATCAGCTTGATTATCTCCTCCTGCTTTGCATCTGCCGGGAATTTGTGGTCTTCTGATGCTATCCCCACACGTTTGCATGCCCAGTGCTTGAGTTTCACGTATAATTTTGAAGGCGGATGCTCTCCCACGAGTATCGTTGCGAGGGCGGGTTTAATACCAGTCTCATTTACGAACTTTTCAACATTATTTTTGACGCCTGCTTCAATGCCCTGAGCGATTTTCCTACCGTCAATAACGCGCGGGTCAGTAACCTCTGGAAGCGGTTCCATCAAGCGACCTCACTCGTAAGGGATCGGGAACTGGTTGCACAGTTCAAGCATATCCCTTTTTACTTCTTTTATTCTGTCTGCATCGTTCATGTTCTTGAGGGTCGTGTCAATAGAATCTGCAATAATCACCATCTCTTTTTCTTTCATGCCGCGCGTGGTAACAGCGGGCGTTCCGATGCGGATACCGCTTGTTATGAACGGGCTTCGCGTCTCAAAAGGTATGGTATTCTTGTTCAATATTATGCCTGCCTCGCCAAGTTTTGCTTCAGCATCCTTGCCTGTAATATTCTGGGGTGTGAGATCAACGAGCATCAGGTGGTTATCTGTGCCGCCTGAAACGATCTCATTTCCGCGTATTGCAAGCTCGTTAGCTATCTTTTTTGCATTTTTCACTATCTGCTTCTGGTAATCAACAAAATCCCTGCTCATGGCTTCCTTGAATGCCACAGCCTTTGCCGCGATTACATGCATGAGAGGACCGCCCTGTATACCCGGGAAAACCGATTTATCTATATCCTTTGCATATTCTTCCCTGCACATTATCATGCCGCCGCGAGGGCCGCGAAGTGTCTTATGCGTGGTGGTCGTGACAAAATCAGCATAGGGTACAGGGTCGCAGTGGATCTTTGCTACAACAAGTCCTGCTATATGGGCAATATCGGCGACCAGAAGCGCGCCCACTGAGTCAGCTATCTCCCTGAAACTCTTGAAATCAAGCTCACGCGGGTATGCGCTTGCGCCGCATACAATGAGTTTTGGTTTGTGTTTTTCGGCAATATCCATTAGCGCATCATAATCAATGGCTTTTGTTTCCTTTGAAACACCGTAGGGAATGATATTGAACAGCTTGCCCGAAAAATTCACAGGGCTGCCGTGTGAAAGATGACCGCCGTGCGACAGGTCCATGCTCATAATCGTATCCCCATGCTTAAGCATAGCGAAATATACTGCCATGTTCGCTTGCGAGCCTGAATGGGGCTGGACATTTACATGCTCTGCTCCGAAGAGTTTCTTTGCGCGATCTATAGCCAGGTTCTCAGCCATGTCCACGAACTCGCATCCCCCGTAATACCTTTTGCCGGGATAGCCTTCAGCATATTTATTCGTCATTACTGAGCCCTGCGCCTGAAGCACGGCACGGCTTGCGTAGTTCTCCGAAGCTATAAGGTTCAGTTTGTTCCTCTGTCTTTCGACTTCATGTCGTATTATTTCGTAAATTTCAGGGTCGATCGTCTTTAATGGCATAATTATTCCTTTTTTTATGAGTGTAATATTCTTACTTTTCGTCCTTCTATACTCAGGCGATTTTCGACAAACAATTTCACGGCTTCGGGATAAATCTTGTGCTCCTGTTCAAGTATCCTGTCAGCAAGCGTTTCGTCCGTATCGTCCTCTCTAACTTCCACACAGCATTGCATTATTATCGCGCCACCGTCAAGGGTCTCATCAACGAAATGGACTGTGCATCCTGCCACTTTAACACCGTGTTCGAATGCCTGCTTCTGCGCATGAAGCCCCGGAAAAGCAGGAAGCAGCGCAGGATGAATGTTGATTATACGGTTTTTATAGGCAGAAAGCAGGGTTTTTCCGAGTATCCTCATGTAGCCTGCAAGCAATATGAGTTGAGCATTATGTTTTTCCAGGGTTTTCAGAACCTCTTTTTCGTATAATTCCTTTGAAGAATATTTTACAGGATCTACAAAAACAGCCTCTATACCGTGCTTTTTTGCCCGCAAGAGTGCATAGGCATCTCTGGTATCGCTGATAACAACTGAAATTCGAGCCCTCAGGTATCCATCTTCTATTCTGTCAATAATCGCCTGAAGGTTCGAGCCTCTACCTGAAACAAGCACTGCTATATTCATCAAGGACGGCTCTTATGCCGCCGGGAATATAATAGGTTTTGGTTTACTTTGGTCTGTAGAATTCAATTAAAAGATCGTTCGTGCTTTTTATCTGCGCTTTTGCCAACCCCACAGGGCAATCTAATTTGTGTTTATCACCGCAGTTTAAGCATGCGGTTTGAATAGCGCGTGAAAAATCGATTTTAAATGACGGGATATGTTCTGTCAAACAATTCACCTCGATTGTCAATATTACATGAAAAGGAATAAACCTTTCGTTTTGCAGGTTTTTGACATTACCGTAACAAATCCATAAGGTTTAATATACCCCTTGATTATTATGTTGATTTAAACATGCCTCCCGAATCCGACTCATATACAATATCTGCGGTAAATACAAAGAATGAAGTAATAGATGTGGTGGTCACCAAATGTCATCATTGCAATGAGAATGTTCCCATAGTGGGGATATGTCCCGACTGCCAGACCTCATATGATCATGTAAAGACAGTTGAGAATCCTGAAACCGGTTTTATTCATTTTGTTTACGAATGCTCGGGTTGCCCCCCTGGAAAAAGGAAAGCACAGAAAATAATCAAAGTCAATGACGGCAACACAAATTCGAATACAAGGGACGATTTGATAAAGAACTTCCTTTAAGGGAAGTTCAACTATTTCTTTTTGGACAATACGACCTTGTTCAGGTCAGTCACCAGCGCATCTACATCGATGCCATGTGCCATGGCGCCCTGTTCTATGTTCTCAAATGCTGCCACATGGCATCCTACACAGTGGAGGCCGTGTTTCATAAATACCATCATGGTCTCCGGATGATTCGTTACTATTTCTTCGATCGTGTTTTCTTTTGTTATACTCATATTTTTCTCCGCGGTTCGTATGGTTACGAACATTTATAAAGCTTTCTGAGTACAGAATATCAGGGTCTTTACCAGAGATAAACATTCTGTTCTTGTAAGTTTCATCTAATGATGTGTGCCCTCCACTACCTTCACGCCTTTTCTGGTTATCATCTGTTTTATATCTTCAAGGTGAGGACATTTCGAATAACTTTTTTCCATGAACATACATGAACTCAGGTGAATAACATCAACATTATGTTTAATGAGGCTGTCAACAAGCCTGAAAACTCGCCTGCCAGGGCAGCCGCCGCATGTGAAAAATCCGATTATCTCGGCATCCTTTCCATAATCACTGAAATGTATTTTTCGTTTATTGAATGCATTGAAACACGCTACGCCAGGACATACCTCGCTCACGATGTCACACCTTACAACCGCTATCCTGATGGTCTTTTCGTCCTGTTTCATCAAAGCCCGGAACTGGGCTTCAGCTTCCCTGACATCAAAAAGTGTCACAATGGAATTACCTTTCTTTTCAACTGACGTTTCAATGCCCATTTTCGCCATGCTGCGAACATGCGCAGGCACTTTCTCCAGTTCTTTTAATGCTTCAGGTTCCCATTCCATTTGTATCACTTATGTCTCTCATTCATCTTTCTTTACCTGTACTTTTCCATATGTTAAATATGAACATGAAAATAGAAATCGCCTCTAACACCCCAAACAAGATTACCATCAGCACGGCATCCGAAGCATCTTTTCCTTTGAGCATGTACATCCTCATGAACGGGTATGAGAGGGTCAATCCAATAAGACCGATGTTGCCAAGCCAGAAATGGATGATCCCAAGTTTTTCGCTAAATACCGGAACTCCTGAATATCGCGGAATGATCTCATAAGCTATGCCGAATATGAAAAAAGTCACCCAGCCTATTAGGGCAAGATGGGAATGCATGAAGCTGTAGCCCGGGCCGATGATTATCAGCACTCCGAGAATGGTACTGAGAGCCAGGTATACAAGGCTTGTTTTGATAAAGAGGGTTGATAGTTTATTCATTTGAAACCGTATGTTATAACTTCCATGTCCGCATCCACAAGATAATTAAAATCTATTAGTTTATCCCATCCGGCTTTCTGGAAGATGCTGCCCACGCATACTCCGAATATCTGCCTGTCATCATGCCCTGAAGTTATCTCGTCTATCATTGTCTTCAAGCCGTTGACATCTACTTCCATTTTTGGCATCGCAAGCCCCCCCAGGAGCACAACGGTATCTGTGGACGGATCGGATTTTTCACCAAGCTGCATGCCGTATTCCGTCATTACGACCTTTGCAGCCAGCTCTTTCCTGAGGTTAGGTATAAAGACCATCTCTTTTCCTGCATCCCGAAGAACATAGCCAAGAAGCTCGGCAAATGGATTGCACCAGCCAGGGCAGCCTATGAAGGTTATCTTTTTCCTTCCGCGGGCGAGCTTCCTGAAAGCGGTAAGGAGACCGCCAATACCCTCTGAGGTTTCAAGTGGTTTCATGATGTTACGATATTGGCGGAAGAGGGATATAATATTGCGTTTTTCCAGCGTGTTCTAGGGCTTAGAGTCACAAACCCCGGATTACGTACGAGGCCTGTAGCTAGCGTTTTTAGTATGATGTGCATCTTGTGTTTCAGTATATTTACTTACAACATCCCATCCACTTCCAACCGAACCGTGGAAGCAACTAGGCGCCCACATATGCTCACCACACCATTCTTTGAGATGTGGAAATTCTTTCCTTAGTATTCTGCTTGTCCTGCCTTTCAGCCTCTTGGCTATGAAACAGAGCGAATACTTTGGAGGGTATTTAAAGAAAATATGGACATGGTCGGGATTTACAGCGATCTCGATTATATCTATGCCCAGGTTTTACATAAGTACCTTCGCATATCATTGCGACATCTCCAGTAAGTATCTTGCCCCTGTATTTCGGGGCAAACACCATATGGTCACTTAGCAGCGATACCGTATGCCTGTCGTGACGTGACTCTTTCCGGTTCAGGTAAGTGCTTCCATTACTACAAAAGATACCTCTGCAAGTATTGCGGAAAGCCAGACCATACCCACAAAGTGAATATAGCAATTGAACATGCTTCCACCGTCCACAGCCCTCAGAAGTATGGCTGAAAGGAAAGAGTGCCCGACCATCATCGCCATTAGCAGTAACGCCAGGAAATTGATATCCATCACTGAGCCCAGTGATAAAATAGAGGTCATCCCCGCAGGTATATCGGTGCCAGCAAATATGTTTATAAGCATCTTGACTATCGCAAGAGTAAGGAACATGGTAAATGCAATGCCCCCGGTCAGCCCGTACACTTCCCCGACAAGACTTGATGCAAGTGAGTAGCGCAGTTTTCTCAATGATATTATTTTCATGAAGTTATCGGCTACTATTTCACCTATCAATTCAGGTTTTCCTCCCTTGTCTATACCTTCAGCGAATATGGTGCCGAACCGTTCTATAAGGTTGCTCCCGGTCCCAGACTGCGAAATAGTTCCATGACATTATCTTATTTATCCTTGTCTCAAGCCTCTTATAAAGTTCCTTGATATCCGGCGTCAGGGGACCAAAATCATGATATGTCAGGTTGCGCAGCGAATCCCTTATTATACCACCGCGGGCGCCTGATGTGGAACCAAGAGCCCGCACGAATGCAGAAAAATTGTCATCTTTACGCTTGATCAATTCCTCTTCTTTGCTTGCAATAGAACCGGTTAATGCAAAGGGTGTGAGCGCTAAAGCGATCTTCAGGGTTATCGGGAGTCCTCCACCCCAGAGCATCAGTATAATTGATAAGATCATGGACCCTATCATCGAAACCGGGAATGACATACGTATTTTCCTGTCAGCTTGGGTCTCAATGCTCAGGGTATGCCAGATTTTGTTTTTTGGTGATTTGGATTTCATTACAAACACAAGCACACCTTCTGCGCCCAGGAAAGTCACAATTGATCCAGCCATAAGAATACCGGGTTCCATACCAGTTATAATAGGCATTATCAGTGATATTGAGGTAAGGAATATCAGGGCTGTCATCATAGCCACGAATATCTCTTTTGTCATCTGTATCTGCCCGAGTGATTTCTTGTACATGGTATCAAACTCGTTCATGACGACCTTCTGCTCTGTCCAGACGAACTGGTCGAAAGGTTCACCAGCCTCTGAAGAGTGCGCAAGCCTGTCAAGAAAATCCGAAAAGATGGGGGACGGCGTCCTCCTTGAAATGAACCTGCAAGCCTGCGCCAGGCTGAAATTCCAATCAGTCATCAGCGAATATATCTTTCCGGATTCGATGGCAAGATAACCATACGATTTATTCATTGAAAGCTGGTGGATGACTTCTTTTCGCGCCATGTTAGAAGCTGCAAGCACGCCCATATGCGTTATGTAATAATGCATATTCACTTCGATCTGGCTTCTCATGGTCCCCATCACGGTCGAAGGGTAGAAAACCACAGCTGCGATAAAGAGCATGGGCACCAATAAAAGGATGTATGTGAAAGTCCCTGTTATCAGGTCGGGGACAAGCAGGAACATGATGACCGGAAAGATGATACCCATCAATATTATCGGCATGGCAATTTTCATGACGTATTGCCGCTGTGTCATTTCCATGCACTCGAAAGCTTTCTTGAACATGTTTTACCTATATGCTAAACGGAAGACCTTCAACGCCGCCTTTCTCGTATGCCCATATCACATCTTTAGCTTTATAATAATCAAAAATATTCAGTTCCACCATTTTTCTTAAGACTTTTGCGCGCAATTCAAGCTCAACATATATCTTTTTTTTATCGGCGTACCCCAGTTTATGGGCTATCAGATTTTCAAGGATATAGCTGTTATTCAACCCCCTGAAACTATGTATATCATTTTGGGGATCCCACTGGAATACAGCTCTAGTAATAACGCCTTTTGATTCCTCCATATACCCCTCTATCTCTTCGACAGATATGCACCTGCGCAGGAAGACACCCTGCCTGTATACCGCCTGCAATATAATTACAACATGCAGGTTGTCGATAAATGTAACAGGGACCCTGATAGGGTCGCCCGTGAGCCTCTGGATGAGTTTTTTTACAGATGATGCATGGAAAGTAGCCATGACCGAATTGCCAGCCTGCATTGCCTGGAATGCAACCGCTCCCTCAACGCCTCGAATCTCACCTACTATCACGTAAGTAGGACGAGAGCGCAGAGCCAGTTTAAGGAGTGTGAACATATCAACCTGGGAATTCTTAGGCCCTGTTTCCCTTGTTATCATCTGCTGCCATACCGCTTGCGGGGACGTTACTTCGGCCGTATCTTCAACGCTGTAAACCTTGCCTTTTGAATTTACAAACGGCATTATCGAGTTAAGGGCAGTTGTTTTTCCGCTGGCAGTTTCCCCGCTCACGAATACGTTCATGCCGTTCTCAAGGCACAGCCAGAGGTATGCCCCGATCTCGGCACTGATACTGCCCCACTTTATAAGCTGTGTGACGCTTGTCGGGATAGCTGCGAATTTCCTCAGGGTAAAAGAACTGCCGCGCCTGCTAATTTCACGGCTGTAAATGATGTTTATACGAGAACCGTCAGGAAGCGCGCCGTCTGCAATCGGCCTGAAATCACTTACCGGTCTTCCGATCCTTTCACTCATTACCCTCATCCAGTCATCGATCTCCTCATCTGATGAAAAATGGATGTTCGTCTCCAGCATCCCCAGGACCTTATGGACTACGAAAATATTGTATTTGCCGATACTGTGAATGTCTTCAAGATAAGGGTCCCTGATGAGGGGTTCGATTATCCCGTGACTCACCATGTTACGGTCTATAAAATATTTTATTTTCCTGAACTCATCTTCTTTGAGTGAAACTTTTTCTTTGCTTTTTGTTGGTCTTCCTATAACGGTCACTTTATCCAGGAGTTTATTGAAATGTTCCCTGAGTTTATCCGGTGTGTCTGCCGCAAGTTCTTCAGGCGTTCGTCTCAATATTATTCCGAGCAGTTCCTGGTATTTTTCCCGCTCGTTCTGTGTCATTTCAGGTTCGATCACATAATATTTTATCCCAATCTTTTGCGTACCGTATAAATGTATGAATAGCGGGTCGCCTACCGGATATATGGCATTAATATTTTTTTTATCTACATCTCTTGAAAGCTGCGGGATAAATGTTGGTAAAACTCCGGTTTGTTCCTGGAATTTCTTGAGGTAGATTCCAAGATGCGGATTATTTTTAACAGCTTCGTCCAGTTCCATATAACCTCAGATGGGGAATGGAAGTCCCTCAAGCCCGTATTCCCTGTATGCCTTCACGATCTTGAAGGTCTCATAAAAATCCAATATGTTGTGTTCGACCATCGCATTAAGTATCTTTGTCCTTATATTCATTTCATCATATATCTTTCTTTTATCCTTGTACCCCTGTCGCGCCGCTATTTTTTCTTCCAGGATAAAGCTGTTATTCAATCCCCTGAACTCGTGTTTATCTTCTGCGGGGTTCCACTGGAAGACCGCCCGCGTCACCACACCTCCCGCTTCCTCATAATACCCTTCAAGTTCTTCTATTGCAATGACCCTCCTGATAAGGATACCATCCTTGTAAAACGCATGAAGCACCACACAGACATTCAGGTTATCTATGAAAGTAACCGGGACGCTTATGGGGACTCCGATGAACCTCTGTATCATTTTTTTTACAGATGATGCATGGAATGTGGACATCACAGGATGCCCTGTCTGCATTGCCTGGAACGCGACTGCGCCCTCTACACCCCGTATCTCACCCACGATGATATAATTGGGACGCGAACGAAGGGCTGCTTTTAGAAGTGTGAACATGTGTACCTGTGATTCTTCCTCGCCTTCCTCTTTTGTCGCAAGCTGCTGCCAGACATCGTGGGGAGGCGTGACCTCGGTAGCATCCTCTGCGCTGTATATCTTGGCTTTGGGGTCGATGAAAACAAGTGTTGAATTCATGGCTGCTGTCTTCCCGCTTGCGGTTTCCCCGCACAGGAATACGCTCATGCCGTTCTCAAGGCAGAGCCAGAGATATGCTCCCTGCTCACAGCTCATTGTACCATATTTTATAAGCTGGGTTATGCTCATAGGGGTTTTTGAGAATTTCCGTATAGTGAATGAGCTTCCGCGCCTGCTGATATCGTCGCTATAAGCTACCCCGATACGAGAACCGTCAGGGAGAGTTCCTCCGGTTATCGGGTTTGCGTCGCCTATGGGCCGCCCTATGCGTTCGCTCATTGTACGCAGCCAGTTATCAAGCGCCATCTTCGATTCAAATTTTATATTGGTATTGATATTTCCGAAAATCTTATGGACTACCGAGATAGGAGTCAGTCCTACACAGTGGATATCCTCAAGATAGGGATCACGAAGCGTTGGTTCAACCGGCCCTGAATCAAAAATGTCCCTGATTATCAGGTATTTCAACTTATCATACTCTTCTTTCGTTACACTGATCCTGGAAGATTTCAATGACCGTTTATTGAATACCTCCACCTTTACTATACCGTCAATGAGTTTTACGACCGTCTCCCTCAGGTTCTCTTTCGAGACCACTCTCACGCCTTCCTCAAGCACCCGGTCAAGAACTGCATCGTATAGCTCTTTTTCTTCCTCTTTAAGCCGCGGTTCGATGACAATATACTCTATATCCTTTAGATGCTCTCCGTATATGTGTATGAATACAGGGTCTCCCACCGGATATATTATATTCGGGGTTTTTTCAAGGCTCATCTCCCTGGGTATACTGGTAACAAAAGAAGGAATACTTGTGTGTTCTTTCTTAAAATTTTCGAGATAATCCGAAAGAGTCCTGTTGTTCTTAAGCGCTTCATCGAAATCGGTTGCCATTTCCATCACGACACGGATGCTATTTCTACCACAAGACCAACGTTTGATTCTATCCTGAAACCTATCATGCTCTCAACAGAAGCTCCTGCGCCTGTGAACTTGTTTACTATGATGGTTCTTTTGATGTTACTGCCAAGCGTGCTTATTTTAAGTGTCAGGTTTATATCCGCTGATGACACAAATTCTGAATGTATGCGGGGGTCGAGTTCTGATGGCTCTATGGAAATTATTATCGTCTTTTTTACTCCTGTCAATCTCTTGAAAAAAGATATCAGCTCAAGCCCTTTTTCCATATTCACGCTATGTTTGATAAGAGAGGATATGGTATCGATTATGATCACATCGTTCTTGAAAAGCGCTTCAGCCTCTCTCAATCGTTCTATGAAATCTAATCTTGGCGCAGAAGGGTCCATCAGGGAAAGAACGGGGATGTAGAGAAGCATCTTTTTTAGCAGGAAACTTGCGATGCCGTAATTCAGGGAATACATCTGGTTTATGAAGCCCTTGGTTGTAAGCTGCGTCGAAATATATGTAACAGAAGCTCCGTTCTCCATGAGCCCGTAGGCAAGGCGCTGGCATACCGTGCTCTTCCCGCTGCCGCTTCCTCCTTCTATCACCACTATTGAGCCCGGAGGAAAGCCGCCGCCAAGCTTCCTGCACAGTTCGTCGCGGGGAAGGTCAAAAGAACGTATGCCTGTTATCATAAATATCACTTCCTGAAAGCCATTGTATCGAATACACCGTTCCCGGCTACCACGCGCACGGTATGGTCTCCCGAAGATAACGCAGGATTGTTTAAGATGGAATAATTCAGCCTCAGCACATAGGTCGGAGACCAGAAATTCCCGCCCTCCATGACACTGTAAGTGAGGTTACTTGTGTAATTCCCGTCCACGAACATATTGACAGTGGAAGGATCGAGAATGGATTTCCCTGTATTTTTTACGAAGAAGCTGTAATTGCTATTTGAAAAAGGTATCGCCGCAGGATCATTGATGATCGTGATATCGGTCTTCAACTGGTCTGCCAGTGACTTGCTGCCCATTCCGTATGAAGCAGTGATGCTCTGCGTGTTGGTCGTGACCACGCCGATGACACTGACCGCTATAACGATCGCTGCTATGAAGAATAACAGATGGGTTATTGATTCGCCGGACATGGTTTCCTCCTATATCACCGGCGGATAATTACAATGCACGGTACCTGCTCCCTGCCCTGTTGCCGTGCAGGTATTTGAAGGCGGACCTTCATTTCCATGAGCATCTCTGGCTGTTATCCAGATATAGAATGTTGAATTCCCCTGTTCTAACTCTGAACAAGCCTGACCCTGTGCGGTGCTCCTAAAAGCCCTACCTATAAACATGTTCATGTCTGAGCCGGTATTAAATGAGATATTGTAATTATTTTTAGTTAGCTGTTCATTCGGGTCGTCTGTATAATATACGGTATAATTCACTATGGGCCACATCTCTCCATATGATGATAACCAAGAGATATTAGCATCTTTCCAACAATTTTGATCACTCCCTGTTTTGTTACCACTAATTTCAAGATAATTTATTATCGGCGAAGTTGGCGTAATTACATTGATGCCATTTCCGGTGGAGACTAAAAGGGAAATAGAACCCATAGGCGCATCCTTTGGTGTTACTGTCAAATTATTGGATGATGTGTTGGATGTATCCAATGGTGAAGTTACATTATTTGAAGTTGAATTTATCCACACCCAGGAACGGTTCAATATTATTGAGTATTTATAGGGGTTCAGGATAACACTTCCGTTATTTTTAATGCTTAAAAAAAGGTTAAGCAAGTTCGGGAGGTTATTATCAGTGGAGGTGTATGTAGCCGTTCCATTTATCTTTGTAGCAACGACCACAATATCAGTCTGCCCCTTTCCCCCCTCCCTGTCAGCATAAGCATTTTGAGCCAATAGCGGCGCCTCCTCGCTATCTTTCGACATCCCGTAATTTGCGGACAAAGATATCGCTATAGCCATCAACAGCATAATAGAGAACATTATCACAGCATATCCCATAATTATCGCCTACCCGAGCCTGTAATCCGATACCCCGTTCTCAGTTGTGATCTTTATCCTGTCGCCAGCATTGATCGATACAGGTATTTCAATATTTGTGCTGTTTTGCGGCACCCACACGTTCCCAGCCGCGACTACGCTGTAAGTGTAAGGATTTCCGTTGATAAAGACGTTCATTGCACTTGCGTTAAGAGTGGTCTTTCCTGTGTTCTTTATTGTGAGGTTCAATTGAGTTGTGGTGTTGGTCGTATTCATTATCGTAATGTCGGTCTGCATCCTTGCTTTTTTTATAATATCCTTTTCATACTGTGAGTTTTTTACAAGACTATTTGAATATTCATACGATGCGTAAGTGGTAGACCCGATCGTAAGAATCCCTACAAAGATCAATGCTATAACTGCAGATGTTTCTGCGCCCATAGTTCGAATCCTCTAATATCATTATACTCATTATAGTTATAATAATATATGCATTGATTTAAAGATTTCGATAAAAATAAGAGATAATTAAGAAAAAAATAAAAAAAAAGACGATATACCTTTACGGGTATATCGAGATTGTTGTTGAGGTAAAGCCTGGCAATGTAAGGGGCAGGTTGAATGTGGCACCCTTTTCCGGCGTTAAAGAGATTGTCATGGCTTTCTTTTGCTGAATGTTAAGAGATGCAACATTAACATCGATCCTTGCAAGGGCACCCGAATCAAGCGATGGGTTCAAGCTTGTACTGTAATTGTTCGTAATAGCTCCCAGACCTATGCCTTCCTGCCTTAATACAAATACTCTGAATTGGTCTCCTGTTGGTGTAATATTTGTGTAATTATATGTTTTTGAGTTGATCTTCAACAGAACCTTGCTCAAGTCCATTGCTGACCCGCCTGCAGCGACTTTTATTGTTATATTCAAATCTGTCAGAATTGAGTTGGCATTAATACCATCGACTGACTCGACCGCAATATTTTCACCGATTGCTGCCGCAGCTTCTTTGGTGGTCGAAGTACTCTTTGCCTGCATTACACCTGATGTCTGGATGAGCACAGCAGCCGCAACAGCAGCCACAAGCACCATTGCGATGAAAATGATGAGTGTGCCGACGCCAGCCTGCGCCTTTTCGTTTTGCATTATTGTTTTCATATTTTGGCCTCCGTTATGGTTGTTTGTGCTCATGATAAGTATGAGCA
Source organism: Methanobacteriota archaeon (assembly GCA_963793805.1). Lineage (GTDB taxonomy): Archaea > Halobacteriota > Methanosarcinia > Methanosarcinales > Methanoperedenaceae > Methanoperedens. The sequence goes on along the minus strand of CAWCBK010000016.1, from coordinate 113,648 downwards.
TATTACTCTATGAACATAATTATATTTATAGTTGATGGTTGTAAATTCTCAACGGCAAACATAATTACATAAAAATGAGACGTTTAAATCATGCAGAGCATGAATTTATGTAATCCCCTTATAAAGGGGTTAATTTTTGAAATTAAGAAGGTATTCGTTCTATTATGTGTTCGATATCCTTTACCTTCTTATAAAATGCGGATGTAGACTTGATAAAATCAGCAGCTAGCAGACCTTTATGCGTTATTATATAGTCCCCGTGACCCACTTTCATTGCCAGGCCCTCAAGCTGGAAAACAGACTTCATTTTTCCCCCAATGCTTCCCCTGTCTGCTATCCTATCAGTGAACTCCCTTATTTCAGAGAATCTCGTTACGGTATCTTCTCCATTCTTCGCAAGCACAAGCAGTATCAGCCTGTACTGGATGTCACCCGGACCTGTCGTGATCCCCATTGACAGATAGAATCTTGCAACTTCCTGTTCAAATTCGATATCAATGTCCATGGATAGCCCTCACTCGTTTTCATTCTCGAAATCCTCAAGTTCAGTCTGCAATACACCAAGCCTTCTATCCATCATCTCAAGCCTCTTGTCGAACGAATCGGAAAAGTAGGAAAAATAACCCAGGACAACACCGATGAATATGAATATCCTGGCTGCCATCTGCATGGCGCCTGAAGGTGCTATGTTATCAAGGAGCATGAAATCAAAAATAAGTGAGATGGATACAAGTGAAAAAGCTATCCTGTTCTGGAGCCTCCTGGGGATGCGCTGGAGCAGTATAAGAAGCAAAAGACCAAGTATCATGCTTGTCGGGACGATGAAAAGTCCGGAGAGATAGACGTTTATGGTGATGTTGCTGTCTATATCATAGGTAGAGCCCCATTCGTCAGTAAATGGGCCGATTATCCCGAATCCGAAAAGAGCGATAAGGTATATCGAACCGAAGATCAGGAAGACCGTTGATACTCCTGTACTGACCCGGTGGTCGCCAAGAATTATGTATATGATAAAATAGACAAGTGGAACCGTGATATAGGCAAACGGGATAGAGCCTATATTATAAAGGGCAGTTTCAACTACTGTGAATTTGCCATACGCAGCAAGAGTCCTCAGTCCGGCAAACAGGAAAAACGTTCCAACAAGCGACCAGAAAACAATCAGTGCATTCAGGGTAGGTATGCTTTCCTGTTTCTGCCTTTTCTTATTCTGTTGCAGGCTGACCGCAAAAGCGAACGTTGCAAGGACGATGGCAAAACTTACGATCGCATTCAGTATAAGCCCAAAACTCATTTACTCATCCTCTATTTTTTCCCTCAGTATCTAAATTCCGCCTTAATGAATTTATTACATTTATATATTTACCGTTAAGTATTTATACTTTTTCTGAAAACGAAAGCTGGAATAGTGTTCAGAAATATTTTTCATAACTATTTGTATCAAAAGGATTATAAGAACCGACCACATTAAAAAACCTCCACTATCATTATCAAGTGAGGATATTTATGAAAGAAAAAATCGGAATACTGGCACTCGGGCACGGCAGCAGGCACCCGCATAATAAAGATGTTGTCAACGGAGTTGCAAACCTTATAGCTAAAAAATACAGTAATGTGGTCGTTCGCATTGGATTTATGAATATGAACACTCCGACCATGAAAGAAGGTCTTGATGCTTTCAAAGGCACTGGCGTATCAACTATTGTCGCAGTACCTATTTTCCTTGCACATGGCGTACATACGATGGAAGATATACCCCAGATACTTGGCATCAGCCGCGATTCAAGAAAGACGAAAATAAAGCTTGATGGAAAGGACATAGATCTTGTCTATTCCGAGCCGCTGGGCATTGACGAACTGGTAGCTGAGTTGGCTTTCAAGAGGGCGCAGGAAGCCCTGGCGTCAAATTAATGCTCAGGAATTACCCGGGCTGCCGTACTTGACCTTACACACGGTGGCGCTGTAATCGCCAGAAAATTAAAGAACATCGCATCATCAGTTACCGGGGTTGATGTTTACAATACGCTTACTCCTGATGAGCTTAAGGCGCTGGAAACCGATGGCATAAGGACATCGCAGGAACCCCTTAATGTCCGCGATTTCGATATACTTATCGCGCCTGTTCACCTTGATCCCGGTTATCCGATGCTGGTTGAAGCGGAAAAAAATAATATCCCGATCGTTTCTCATCATGCCGCTGTGGGTGAGATATTATCCGGCAGGCATCCAGACAAGAAAATGATAGAAATTACGGGAACAAGAGCAAAGACAAGCACTGCTCTTCTTCTGGCAGAGATGCTGTCGGCAGAGAAGAAAGTAGTTTCGCATACAAGCCGGGGCGTGGAAGACTGGAGCGCCAGGCGTATCATTAAAAACGGATTGAGTATCACTCCTGCAAGCATCCTTCTTGCGCTTGAGGCAGTTGATGAAGAAGGGATAAAGCCAGATGTAATTATTTTTGAAGTATCACTCGGCGGAACTGGCAGAGCGGATATCGGCGTAATTACGACGATTGCGGATGATTATAAGATCGCGAACAACACAAGGCTTGCAAGTGATGCGAAACGCAGTATCATACTTGATGCAAAACCGGGGAGCGCTCTTGTTATTAATCATAATGCTCTCCGATCCTTCGGAGCGTGCAGGCGGGATATCAATATCATTTCGTTCTCAGATTCCGTAAATGCAGCAGCTAACGTCTATTATGAGAATTTGAGCGCCGGGGGGGGAACTATTGCTTATTATATTGAAGACAGGCAGGGAAAGATAGCGGTCTGCACATCTTCAGAATACGACATTATGTCATATAAGACCGCATTCGTATGCGCAGCTGCGTTGGCGCTTGCTATGGATATCAAGCCCCAGGCGATCGAGCTGTCACTTCGCGGATTCAAAGGCGCAAAAGGACGAATGAAAAAAATCTCACTTGAAGGAAGGACGCTCATCGATAATTCTAACTCTGGCATGAACATAAAGAACGCAGAAAAAGCGCTTGAATATGCAAAGTCGGAGAGCGGGAATATAGTCATGGTACTGGGAGAAGAGGCAAAAGAGGTATGCGAAGGGCTCGACCCAAAAGGTGTTGAGCGGTTCATTGATAGGCGGCTTGATGAACTTCATGCGCTTGTCATTGTGGGAGAAAGGATGAAGCCTCTTGTAAGTAAGAATCTTGTAAGTAAGAACATTAATAAGATATATCATGCAGCGAATCTATCTAAAGGTATAGAGCTTGCACAGCAGCTTACATGTGAAAAGGATATTATCGTATCCTGCGTAAAGTGCTTCAGGTGATTATGGAAAGATTGGATAGGCCTATCAGGCATGTGAAAATAACCCGCGACATGACGGTAAAACAGCTCGTGAATTCTCTTTCGGGCGCAGCTTTCGGTGGAGGGAGGCTGTCCGAGGCTGTGGACATATACAGGGAAATGGTCAGCGACGCGGAATGCACGAAATTCTTCGGACTGGCAGGCGCCATGGTCCCTGCGGGAATGAGGCAGGTAGTTAGCGATATGATACGGGATGGGGACATAGATATTCTTGTCAGCACAGGAGCGAACCTCGTTCATGACATCATCGAATCCCTGGGGCTGCACCATTACAAAGGAACTGATACAGTCGATGACGTGGAGCTAAAACAATGCTCGATCAACCGCATCTACGACGTGTTCCTGCCAGAGGAGCATTTCGCAAAGCTTGAGGAGAAGCTCCAGCCGATATTCAGGGAACTTCCTGATAAACTATCGATAAGTGAGTTCCTTTCACACGTAGGAAGCAAACTGGACGATGATAATTCAATACTTAAAAGCGCATACGACATGGAAATACCTGTCTATTGTCCTGCTATCCAGGATTCGATAATAGGTTTGCAGGCATGGCTGTACAGACAGACCAATCCGCTCAATGTGGACGTTTTTGCGGATATGAAGGGATTGATAGACCGATGTTACGAGGCAAAGCGCGCAGGGGTCTTCATTGTAGGGGGAGGAGTGCCCAAGAACTTTATTCTCCAGTCAATGCTCGTTACTCCCAAGTCCTTTGATTATGCGATACAGCTAACCATGGACAGACCAGAATCCGGAGGACTTTCCGGCGCAACGCTTGATGAAGCGCGGTCATGGGGAAAGGTCGGGGAGAACGCGAGGTCTGTGACGGTGTACTCTGATGCTACAATTACGCTGCCGATAATTGTTGCTGCAGCAAAAGGCGGTAGATAGATGTGCAGAAAAATACGAGACTGATCGCGGCTCTGGACGTCACAGATAAATCCCAGGCGCTTTCGGTATCCAAAGAAATAGAATTTTATGTTGATGCCATCAAAGTAGGCTACCCGCTTGTGCTTGAATCAGGACTTGGAATTATCGGCATGATAGCTGAATTCGCGCCTGTGATAGCGGATTTCAAAGTGGCTGATATCCCGAATACGGACAGGCTGATATGCGAGGTGGCATTTGAGGCTGGCGCCAGCGCGGTTATCGTCCACGGGTTCACGGGGCGGGACAGCCTTACGGAATGCGTGAAAACCGGGAATGAACGCCGCGGGGATATTTACGTTGTTACGGAAATGAGCCATCCCGGTGCTCTTGATTTCCTGCAGGCTGCGGCTTACGAGCTTGCGCAAATTGCTGTAGAGTGCGACGCTGCTGGTGTTGTTGCACCTGCTACGCGCCCTGAACGATTAAGGGAGATACGAAATATAGTTGGGGATATGACTATAATCTCACCCGGCGTGGGGGCGCAGGGAGGAAATGCCTCTGATGCGATAAGAGCCGGGGCGGATTATGTTATAGTGGGACGGAGCATTTATAATTCAAAAGCTCCAGGAAAGGAAGCTGAAAAAATCGTCCGTGAGATAGAAAGCGCCTGTGATGATAGAACATAGCTGAAAAGTGATGAGCCCTATGAGTACTGAGGCGCTTCAAATTGAATTTTTAACCATTTCTTACACTTCCCGCTATAATTCCTTTCGGCTTCTCGGCTAGCTCAATATCCTGCGCCAAAGTCGTTCCCTGGATCGCAGTAACAACGACAGAGTTATTCGGGTAATATTCCGGCTCCCTGGTAGCAGTGAGATTATAGGTTCCAGATGGAACCATCAGGGAATAGAAACCTGATATATTGGTAATTGTTGAATTAATGGAGTTCCCGGTAACGACCGCCCCAGAAATCCCAATACCAATGCTCAATATCGTCCCATTGATATATCCATCTGGAATTACCAATATTGTATTATTACCCTGGCCTGAAAAGGATTCACCATAAGATTGGGAACTGGCAGAAGCATCAAGACCGTATCGGTCTGATGAATCCGCTGCCTTCACAACCCAGGATGCCGTCTTAGAACTTCCATTATTTATTGTTCCAACTGCCCTGGGATTTGTCCCTGAAATGACACTGAAACCAGAAGGAAGAGTTAGGTTGACATTGACATTATGGGCAGATATCCCTCCGCTATTATTGACCGTAATATTTAAAATGAAACTTTCTCCATGATTCACGCTTTCCGGATTAGAAACAGTCAGGTTCAATATCGGTTGAACAACCTCTGCAAATGTTTCATCGGTGGCAAGTGCAAAATCCTCCATACCTATGCCGGCCGGGAATGTTCCATAGGGGTCGATCTTCAGTATCACCGAGTCATAGTTTGTGTTTGCCTTCACCTGTTCCGCATTGTCCTTATGCGACGTCGAAAACGAAACCTGGGCGCCATTTGTTTCATCATACATATAGAGATCAAGGTCGCTAATATTGAAATAAGACGTCGGATCATTTGGGCCATTGTATATAACATGTCTGTTCCATACAAGCGTGGCTTTATCGCCATTGAAAGCCTGTCCTTTATAGAATTTTTCTACGCTCCCATCTGGCAGGTTTACGATAGAACCTGTGAAGACATTATCCCTGTGTAGATATGCATTTGAGAGATCAACATAACCGAAACCATAATCGTTGTCTGGGCCCGATAGCCCCTTATCCCCTGCCGTGTTCAGAAGCAGCGCCTTTATAGCCTCAGGGTTCCACCTGAAATTCCTGTAATCCAGTATCAACAGGATGCTTCCAGCTATATGAGGCGTGGCCATGCTTGTGCCGCTCATACCTATAAAATCAGGATTTCCACCTTCCCAATTGTTATACGAAGATATAATAGAAGTTCCTGGCGCAGAAATGTCTGGCTTTATCCTGCCATCCAGGGTGGGACCTCTACTGCTTGAAGATGCCAGGATGTCGTCTGCACGAGTAACTGTATTCCTGTCATTTATATTTCCAACACTTATTATGTTATATGCACCAGCCGGCTCGCCGACTGAACCAATCCCCGGCCCGCCATTCCCGGCAGCAACAGCAACAGGGATATCCAGATCATATGAAATAGCGTCAAGGAAATACTCAAATCCGGCGCTCCCATCAGTTGTTCCACCTCCAAAGCTCAGGCTTATGACGTCGGCATCGTCTGCATTGCCAAATACTGCCCAGTCAATTGCCTGCATACCATCGCTCCAGTATATGTATCCACCGCCATCAGTTCCTTTCCATCCGGCCTTCGCGTTAATGAGCTTATCGATGCCATAACCTGCCCCTTTATAAGTGAGATCCGTACTGGCTACAATGCCTGCAACATGCGTTCCATGACCATGAAGATCATCGGTATTCCTAAAATCATCTGCATATAATGGATGGAGTTTTCCAGTTGCATGAAATACTTTTGCATAATCAACCTGTAATGCAGGATGTGTCCCATTGATCCCTGTGTCTACAATTGCAGCGTCCATAGCTGAACCGTTGTAGCCATTGCTCCACCAGGTATTAGCCCCCATTGCCTGAGTGCTTATGTCAAGACTTGCATTCAGAACATGGTCGTGATATATCATATAAATCCCCATTTCTTTCGAAAGCTCTTCGATATAAGAAACGGGTATGTCAGCTGCTATTGCATTAAATATCCTGCTGCTGTATTTTACACTCCCGCCTTTTGCTTTTATTTTAGCGATCAATTGTGTTTGCGTCTTCTCTGCCAGAGGAACAGTCCGGTTAAGAATTTCATGCCGCATCTCCCTTTTCTTTGAATCAAGTTTCTCTCCCACCCCTTTTAATACAGTTTTTTCTTCCTCAGTTAAAAGAGACTGCTCATGGGCAATAAGTTCAGAAAGGTTTTTGTTAAATCCGTCCTCTTTTACTCTGAAAGGTCTTATCCTGGCATATATTTCCCTTGCAGGTTTTGAAATATCATCCATATCCCTGTATTCCTTTTTGACCTCTTTACTGATATCATTTGCAGGCTGTTCTCTCAAGACAACAACCACTGGCACGATGATATTTGGAACGTTAGTCTTTATTATATTTCTCAGGTCTTCATCTACACTTATTAATTCATTACTTTCATTATTGGAGGTTGATGCAGATACTAGTGCTGCTGCAATAACTGCGATTAAAATTATTATTGTCCATATCTGATTGCGAGTCATGCAAAAACCTCAGAAGCTTCTATCCTTTGCTAAAAACCGTTATTTAATGTTAGCGTTCCTGTCCTATCCATTGTTAGCCATTCAATAATGGCCTGAATTATTTGATATTACATGAAACTATAAATAACCTATGAAATTGATATATATCAAGAAACATTTAATACCCTGCCGCGCTATCAAACCCGCTGCCACAATGGACTCGTGGGGTAGCCAGGATATCCTGGCGGGCTTCGAACCCGCAGACCCGCGTTCGAATCGCGGCGAGTCCGTCTTTCTAATAGCGATTCTGTCAAAAGCAATTATTCAATGTTCTCAGATAGTTACGCCCCTGCTTCCTTGCGCGCCCCAGATATGGGAGGCGACCCTGCGAATTGTGCAGAGTCGCGGCTTTGGTTCATCTTGGTTTGAAGCTACTTGAGCATACCCCTAAACGGCAAAGAGTTCAATTGCTTATGTTGCACATGCGCCTGTTATGGGCTATCCGTATCTATCCAATTCTTTATCTTCCAAACACCAGATTATAGATGAACAACCCAACAAATGAGATTAGGGCTAATAATATAATTAGCCCAGAAATCATACAACCGCGACAACGTTTTTTCTTATCCATGTAACATCGTCCTGTATTTACTAATTGCTTTATCGGAATATTACTTTTTAACTATTTTCTTCTTTTCGAGAGCAAACATATTCTTAAGCGAATCCTGAACAACACTATCCACCAAAGTAAGCCGCAAGGGCACGTATCGTTTCCAGTGGGCACCCGACCGCGCAGGAATAACCCTTCGGGTTAGTTAACGCTACCGATTCTAACTCTTAAAAATAGTAAAAACAATCGGCTTATCACCATCTTTTTGGATATGTATTTTCCTTTGGGTCTATGAATCCACCTGAGCCTTTTGGCAAAGAACTATAATGTCTATTGAAATAAGAATAATATTCTCTATAACTTTTATTAGAGTTTTCCAAATGGTCTACAATAATTTTTGCAGTTACTTCAACTGTATAATTAGATTCTTTTCCAATTACTTCCAGCCATTCATGACCTTCTCTGCATGATGGAGATTCACACCCATACCATACTTCCACGTTCCATTTTGTTTGTGTTTGAGTTTCTAACCAATCATGAAGTAGTGCTGCCATATTGGAACAATCAAAAATATTTTCTTTATATTCGCTTGTATTGTAAGGTGCATTATCTATATCTAACTTCAATGTTTGTTTTTCAGATAAGATAGCTGGAGTTGAATCTATTTTTGGCGTTGGTGTTACAGGATTAGATTCTATTTCCAGTGTTGGCGTTACAGGAGTAGAGTTACCAAAGACTTCTTTTGATGTTCTTTTTTCACTCGGTTCTATACATCCCGATATCAAGACAATTCCAATTATTGCAAATATTCCCACGAACAACAATATTTCCTGTATTACTCCCTTCCTGAGTTTATTCATACTTTCTCTTTATAATTCCTATAATGTCACTCTGACCTGTCAATTATTTTTTATAGACATTCTTTCGGTGACCTACTTTAAGAACAAGTATTCGAAGAAGGTCATTCTGTATATCAAAAACGACACGATAATAACCAACGCGCAGCCGAAAATATGGATCTCCTACCATTTTTGTCACATCAAAATGATATGGATTTTCACAAAGTTGTGAAACTTTTTTATAAATACGTTTTGCTACAGTCCTATCTAATTTCTTAAGTTCGCCTGCTGCCGACTCAGACCAGATTATCTGGAATTTCATCAGAATCCCATATCTCTGGCAAGCTTTTCATGCGTCACATATTTACCGCTCTTGATTTCTTTTATTGCGGACTCTATCTCTTTTTTTGTTTCTTCATTGAGTTCTTGAACGTCTTCAATGAGTCTCTCTAAAACATCGTTATAAGTCTCCCGTTCAAAGAGTTTCATTTGCGTTAATGTTGATTTTATATCTTCTTTTATCTGGATTGTTGTAACCATGATAGTATAATTCTTGTTTTGAATATATTTATAAGTTACTATAGCCTTGTATAATAGGTTATAGCACATACTATTTGTTAACTGCCTATTCTAAGCAGCCATTTCCACATCGGTATATATCTTATGGTTTTCCCGTTTTCTTCAAGAGTCATCCCATGATCTTCTGTCAGAATTACTCCCGAATCAACATCGAGTTCCCCCATACCGCACCAGAGCGCGCGTTCTTCGCGCCTCTTCGTTGCTTCATCCCTTACGTCCCATGCCACCTGAATTAGTTCTATAAGCTTTTGCCCGGCTTTTACCACAAAATCAACTTCATAACCATCCTTGCTCTTCCAGTAGTAAACTTCAGAATTCCGCCGCCTCATCTCAAGGAAAACGATGGTTTCTGCAAGCCTGCCGGTGTCATTGGAGAAACGCAAACATACGGCATTCCTGATACCTGTATCCACTGGGTATGTCTTTTTGTTTTGCTTGAACTGCATCTTCAATTTGAAAGAAAAAATGGGAAGGTCATATATCAACAGGGATTCTTTCAGGTAACCGATATATTTTTCAGCAGTCTCCACAGCAGTGCCGACAGCCTGCGCCACACTGTTGCCTGAGTAAAGCGCGCCCGGATTTGTGAGCATGAACCTGCATATTTTGTCGGTGATCTCAAAAGATGCGCCGTACCTTGAGGAAATATCCCTGGCAAGAATGTCATTGTAAAGCGAGGTGAGCACCTGTTTTCGCCCGAAATCGTCAAGCTCCACTGTTTCTGGAAAGCCCCCGTTTTCAAGATATGCACTTAAGTAATGCAGGAGTTTGTCCTTATTATAAACGAGATATTCAGGCGCAAAATCCTCCCACCCTCTTTTCGTGAGATATTCCCTGAACGAAAAAGGCGCGGCGCCAAAGGTTATATGCCTGCCTGTCAGCACTCTTCCTAAATCCAGTGATAGCAGGCTTGCGGATGAGCCTGAAATGAATATCCTCTGGAATTTTTTTGTATCGTAAAGCGTTCTTACCCAGCGTTCCCATCCTGTTTTCTGCTGTATCTCATCAAGGAATATATGGGATATGTCAGGGTTTATTTTGAATATCTCTTTCTGGAGATCGGGAAATGTGGCGGCGTTTATCGAGGGGTCATCGAAGTTCAGGAAGATTATGTCCTTTGCCCTCACTCCCTGAGAGGTCAGATGCTCTGCCACCTGATAGAGAATGGTGGTCTTGCCGCACCGCCTGACCCCTATTATGTCCTTTATGTGGGGTGTGCCGAGACTTTTGATGATGTCTTCTGTGATGTCCCTCCTGACGCCTGTGAGGGATGGAGGCATCTTTTGCGCCCACCATGGGTTCCATGAACGGATGGATTGATCGAGCATGATAGATTGTTTCTGGCGGGGGAGGTTATATATGTTTCTATGGTTGTTGAGGATTTTTTAGCGTTTTGTTAGATGATTGTTGAGGGTTTTATTAAGTGGTTGTTTTTCCGATATACTGCGAGCTAAAAATATTTTATTTAAGTATTGATAAAACGTCAACGACCTCGGATTTAAATCCGCAGGCATCAGAGTGAATGCTCATGATTTTATATTTCTGTTAGATTGCCACTTTCAGTATTTCTCCTTCGGGCGCGGGTTAAATCTGTATAGGAAAGTTATATGCATTTTTTAAATTATAAAAATAGAAATCTTAATGCCTTTACAAATCGTTAGAAAAAAGGATGAATCTCATTTCCAGGATAAAAATCGGCTACAAGAAGTCCGGATTAATGACGAAAATAGGTTACGGGATGGCTTTCATCGCAATAATTCTAACAATAGTTATTTTTATGTATCAGACTATTGAGAGTCAAAAATCTGAAAAGAATATTATTGACGAAGATAAAACTTCTGAAAAAAATATAACCAATATTCTATTCACTCAAAAGTTATCTGAATGGAAAGTAAGTAAATGTTCAGATGTAGTAGAAGGATTAGGAAATAAGTTCCCCGAATTAAACTGTGCAAAATCAAATGAACCTGAATATTCAAACAAACCAGAACTTTGCGAATCTAATCTTACAGTTGAAAATGGAACAATGCTGATTGACAATTGTGATATAGCTTATAAGAAATTAAAACTTTCTGATTCTGGGTATGCAATTGGGATAAATTTTAAACCGATTTGGAAGATATATCAGAATTCATCTCATTATCTATTTGATATTATTAGTGGCAATGATTCTGAAAGAAATAGGATTTCTCTTTACACTCAAAACGGATATTTGAAATACTCTATTTTTAACAAATATGGAACTGAAGAACATTTGATAAAAATAGACCTTAGAAATAGTTCAGACTGGAAAGAACAAAATTTTAACAAAATTGAAATTGGATGGTTTGGCGATAGGATGTTTATAGACCTGAATGGTAACAATAACAATAAAATGGTTGGAAATATCGATTTAAACCTTGATGACTCATTTTTATTCTTAGGCTCCAATGTATTTGGAAATGATCAAGCTACTGGCTATTTTGACTATATTCATGTTAGAAATTATGTTTATCCTGAACCGCAGTGGGCAGTATGGGGACAGCCAGAATCACAACCAGTAGGAAACTGATTATAGGCACAAATAAACGCACCATTTTCTTGGCATAGGTAGAATTTTTTCAGATTAACGTCACCTTTGGGAGCATGAGAACGAGCGCGGAGAGCAGTCACTACCCCGGAATGGAAGAGGCTGACCGACAATTGTCATCAAAAACAGGTTATTCCAGCAATATTTCAGCAATAGCAACAAATATTTTCAGACCATCAAAAAAAAAGATAAATATCTGTTCCGATTTAGCACTCTGCTACGCTAAATCCATTCAAAAAGTTCCATATTCGTCTCAAGTTCGAGCCAATACACGCCAGATTGAACTCAATCTTCGCCCCGTTAATCCCTCTCAAAAGAAACTCCCTGAACCCAAGATTCCTCTTGATATGACCAAATATGCACTCAACGACTTTCTTTCTCGTCCGATATGTCAATTTCCCCTCTTTTGACCTCAGTTTATCAGCCATCCTTCTTCTCTCCTCTTCCATTCCTTCAAAATTCTTGATCACCTTTCCATCCCTAGAGTTCTTCGAACATTTTTTCCGATCAGGACATTGCTTACAGTGAGTCCCTTTATAAATCCGAACATTTCTATTTTTAGTAATATCCACATACTCAAAACGGAAAGTCAATTTTCTGTCATTAGGGCAAATGAAACAATCATCTATTGGGTCATATTCAAATTTATCCTTGCCGAAAGGAATATCTGTTTTTCCTTCTGTCCTGTTCAGTATTGATGCCGTTTTTTCATCAGGAATATAACCATCCAGCTTTTTTTTCTTCATGAATTTGAGATTCTTGCTGCTTGAATACCCGTTGTCTGCACTAACCTTCGTACCTTCCGGCAATGCTCCAACGTTCTCTTCCACCTGTTTTATCTGAGGTTGAAGCTGACTTGCATCCCTGACCTCAGAAGTGACATCGTTGGAAATGATTATCCCAAAAGATGAATCCGCTGTTATTTGAGGATTATAGGAATATTCCACGATTTTTTTATTGTTTGGCATGAACCTGCTTTCAGGGTCTGTAGCACTGATTGCACTCTCTGCTTTTTCTATCTCTTTTTCAATCTTTTCAACCTTTTTCTTGATTTTTTCTTTTTGTTCTTTGCTACCTGACTGGTATCTCTTTTTTAGTTTTTCCGCTATAGTTTTGTCAAAGATGTTATCAGGCAGCTCATCGATATTTTTATCACCATATATCCTGTCCTCTTCTTCATCTTCCCTGATGCCTTCTTCCAGTTCTCTTTCAACGAATTCCTTCAATTTTAAAAAATCATCTTTTGTTACCGCACTGTGATTTGATGCATTTGCTTTTATCTTTGTCCCATCGATGCATATGTGACCAAGTGACACCATGCCAAGATTTTTTGCGAATCTTACAACTTCCTGAAAGGAGGATTTTACAAGTTCAAAATTGTCTTTTCTGAAGTCACTTATTGTCCTGAAATCCGGTTGGAGCAGTCCTGCCAGGTACATATATACCACATTCTCTCTCGCATTTTTTGCGATCTTTCTTGATGACCTTATGCCGTCTATCTGTCCCAGGATCAGCAGCTTGAGGATGATTTTCGGATGATATGCAGGGTGTCCAGCTCCTTCGTATCTTTTTTCGATATCGGTTAAATCCATATTCTGAATTATTTTATCTATCAGATGGCATATGTGATTTTTCGGGATGAGATCGCGGATGTTCGGGGGGAGTAATAGCTGCTGGTCTTTGAGGTCTTTGTAGAAGGTCATATTATTTTTCAAAACTGTATTTGTATGATATAAATGTTTTGAAATTTTTCGATAGCTATAGGCTTGATTTGATTTAATTATTTTGGGCTGTTGTGAAGTGATTCTGTTAATTATCGGACAGCCTCTGGAATTCCGGGGCATCACGTGGATGCTCGGGACTTATGCCAATTCCAAGGTTCAAACGCTTTGAGTTTTCCATTAAGGCGTAATTCTTATTCGATTATCTTGTAGCTTTATTGGATAGCAGTGAGCGATCCTATATCGGGATTTATTTCTTCTTATACTTCTTTTCTATTTCTTCACGCACCCATGGATCCCATTTTGCATCCCACCAATTACTTTCCTTTAGATGATATATAGTGGTTGAATTTATATCTGCACCTCTAAAGTCAGTACTTTCGCTAAATTTAACCTTTTCAGGCTCAGCATCTTTGATTTTCGCTTCAGTAAAATCTGCCCCTTCTAAATTTGCAGAAATTAATTTAATTCCATAGAGATCTGCATTATTTAATTTTGCATTTTTCAGATTTGCACCAAGAAGATTTGCCTCTACCAAATCTGCCCCAACAAGTTTTGAATTTTCAAGATTTGAAAACATTAATTTAGCACGATTTAGATTTGCACCACTTAATTCAGCATTTTTCAAACTTGCTTTATTTAATTCGGCTCTCACTAATTTAGCTCCTTTTAAATTAGCTCTCTCCAAGTTAACTCCTTCCAATTTGGCAAATGCCAAATCTACTCCCTCTAATTCTTCTAAAGGCCATTGTTTATCCAAGCTAATTGTATAACTATAATCCTCGTCATGCCCATCTTTTAATCTGACAATTATATTCATATCAAAACCAGCGAAACCTTCAAATTCCAAATAGAATTTTGATAACCTACGTTCTCCACTCACTCTTCTATTAGGGGCAGGAAATGTGGGATGTAGTTGATATTCTACATAGTCAATATTCTGTAAAATATTATTGGGTTCATTAACAAAAATGCGAAATTTGTACCAATCGTAATCAGTGCCTCTTATTTCTTTGCTTTTGAATTTTATAACATAATGATCAAAATTTACTGTCATTGTTTTATCTCCTTTGGATGCAGTGGAATCATTAGTCTATCTGGAGTTTGTTTTAAAGTCCACTTTCTTCCGTTATCTTCCAATAATTCCATAGTAATGGTTGAATTAAGCGGAATTCTTTCGGGGGGTCTCCACACCCACCCTCCCGGCCATCCCAGCATTTGATCAGGTCCTTTAAACTCCAATAATAAGTCATCGTCAAATTCTTTATCTTTTCCCTTAATCCAATAATGACCATTTTTTTTGGGATTGTCAAATTTTGTATCCTTCTCCCCGAACGCTAAACTAAATAGTATATCCGATTCTATTGAATTATTAACAGAAATCATGGGTACCTCTACGATTTTAATCACTATTGTTGCAGCAATCAAAGCAATAACAAAGCTTGAAAAAGATAAGTATAAAGCTATAATTTCATTATTTATATAGCCATAGATACCTGACCCAAATCCAAAAATGACGAATAACATGCAAATCCCAAAAATCAGAATATATGCTGGTTTTTGTTTAAGTCCATGAACAAATGCTACGATAATCTCTGTAATCCATTTTTTATTTGCCATATATTAACCCTGTCAAAATCTTCTGTTAATTGTTTTTGATTTTTTTTTCTTAGATTATTGTTTCATAGCCTAAAGTGAAAACATCAAATACTAATGAAAAATGATTATATTTAAACATATCGAAATCATAGAAATCATAATTTTACCTTAATATTTATGAGCGCCTGAATTTCAGTATTTCAAAAGTTTATTTTATATTCTAATGTTTTTCGGGAGCATGAAAACCTATCGCCCTCAGTCACTACGGTATACCCCGTACAAATGTTACGAGGCCTGTAGCTATCGTTTTCTTTATTTCTCTCTATTATATTCATATACATCTTGCTCACGAATATATCTTTCGACAACCTCCCAACCGTTCCCAACAGATCCATGAAAACAACTCGGAGCCCAGAAATGTTCTCCGCACCATTCCCTCAGATGGGGAAATTCTTTTCTTAAAATCCTGCTCGTACTTCCCCTTATTCTCTTGGCAATGTAACTCAGGGAATGCTTTGGAGGTATTTAAAGAATATGTGGACATGGTCTGGATTTACTGCTATCTCTATGATCTCAATATCCATCTCTACACAGGTCTTACAAATTATCCCCTCACATATCATTGCCACATCTCCAACCAGCATTTTTCCCCTGTACTTCGGGGAGAAACAAGATGGTCGGTCAGCAATGAGACTGTATGGCGGTCGTGGCGAAGCTCTCGTCTTTTGAATTTTTCATTCATATATTCAATTTGTCTTTTGGATTAAAGACTGTTTGGCAAGCGATGTAAAGTGTTTACATTAAAGTCAAATAAATGTTAACCCAAGAGAATCGATTATTTTTTTATCAAATCTCCCCCAAACCTCCCCGCCTTCCCCAGTTCCTCCTCGATCCTCAGCAACTGGTTATACTTCGCATTCCTCTCACTCCTCGCAGGCGCCCCGGTCTTGATCATCTCGGCGCCAAGAGCTACTGAAATATCCGCGATCGTAGTATCCTCGGTTTCTGCTGACCTGTGGCTTACCACCACTTTATACCTGTTCTTCTGCGCCAGCCTTGCAGCATCAAATGCCTCCGAAAGCGTGCCTATCTGGTTCACTTTGAGCAGCAGCGCATTCCCGGCATTCATCTTTATGCCTTTCTCAAGCCGCTTAACATTGGTCACAAAAAGGTCGTCACCAATGATTATCGTGTCTTTCAGTTTTTCTGTCAGCGCTGCGAAATCCTCGAATGCCTCTTCCTCAAAGGGATCTTCGATAGAGAGGATGGGATAGGTTTTGACAAGGTCTGCATAGAAATCTACCATCTCACCAGCAGAATATGTTTTTCCATCCACATTGTATTTCCCCTTCTTATAAAACTCTGAAGCAGCGGAATCAAGCCCGATGCTTATCCTTTTCCAGTATCCTGCTTCCTCGATCGCTCCTGTGAGAGCTTCAAGAGCATCACCCGTATTCTTAAGAGGTGGAGCATAGCCGCCCTCGTAGCCCACGTTCACGGCAGAGTTGCCATACTTCTTTACGAGTATCGAGCCAAGCGTGTGATACGTTTCAGCGCCCATGCGGATGGCTTCGGAAAACGTTTTTGCGCCCCTTGGCTGAAGCATGAATTCCTGTATCGCAAGCTCGTTCCCTGCATGTTTTCCGCCGTTTATGACATTAAGCGTTGGGACAGGAAGTGTAAAAGCATTGGTGCCTCCAAGATAGCGGTAAAGCGATATTCCAAGTGAGCCAGCCGCAGCATGGGCGATGGCTAAAGATACGCCAAGGATAGCATTGGCGCCGAGTCTTGCTTTATTCTCCGTGCCATCAAGCTCGATCATCATGAAGTCAAGCTCACGCTGGTCGCGCACGTCCATGCCTGTGAGCGCCTCTTTTATATCGGTATTGACATTGTTTACAGCCTTCGCCACGCCTTTTCCAAGATACCGTTTATCCTTATCCCTGAGTTCAAGCGCCTCGTATGTGCCTGTGGATGCGCCTGATGGGACGCTGGCTCTGCCGAAGCCGTTATGTGTTATAACCTCAACTTCAACCGTGGGGTTGCCTCTTGAGTCGAGGATTTCTCGCGCGTGGATATGTTCGATCGTGAACAATGTATCACCCTTTATATTGAATGAACTGAATATACCACAATATACTTAATCCTGACTAATACAAAGTCAAGTTAATTAAAAAAGGTCGATTTTAAAAATCTAACCCGGAGCTGGTAAACTTCTATTGCTTTCTTGTAGACGCATAATCATTGAACTGTTCTTTAGAAGCTATCTTCGGCACACCCATAAAAGGAGCATGTACTTCCTTATGGCAATCCTTGCAGGCAGCAGCCTTTACATGGCATCCGGCACAGTTATTCTGCGCGAACGGATGCGACCTGTGCCCAGAAACATGGCAGTCAATGCATTTTTTCTGCTCGCCATGAGAAGGATGGCAGTTCACGCATGAACCCAGTTGGTTGTGCCTGCTGTTATAGAACTCAAGAAGATCATAAACCTCTTTATGACACGCGCCGCAGTTGACTTTAGGGATTCCCTCATCAAATACTCCATTGACCACAGGAATATGTGGGCTGTTATGGCAGGCAAGACACGCACTGTTATTCCAGTTCGCTCCCTCTATATGAGTCGTATGGCACTGCGTGCACGCAGGTATCTTGAAGCTTGTAGCGTGGCAGTCCTCACAGGTTTTATTCCTGTGACCGCCTGTTCCCATTTTTTTCCAGAATCCCTCCTCTGGCAGTTCTTTAAGTCCTGATATGGTGTGGCACCGGGTGCAGTTTGTGGCTGCAGAATGGTTGAAATATGGGCTATTCACAAGTGCGTGGCATTTTATACAATTTGCCTGTACGCTGGAATGGTTGAAACCTGCTGAAACGTTGAAAAAAGAAGCTGAGGTTTTCAAAAAAACAGCATCTAATAATTCGGTTCTTGCTTCAACATAAGACCGGACGCCCCTTCCTGAATGGCAGTCAATACAATTTATCTGTGAGTTTGTGTGTAGTTTATATAATGAATTATTCTGGTGTTTTATTTCATGACAGCCTGTGCATGCAGATGGTTTACTGACATGATCAACAGCCATCATAGATGTAAATGAAGCTACCACAAAGGTTAATATCCCGATAATTATCCATTTATTCATAACAGCTCAGTCTCAGGATTGAATATTATATCGTATACTATAATATTTTTTCATAGTATATATCATTTTACAGGAAACAGGCATGTAATAACATCATTTCTTGATCTTTGTCTCACCAAGCACCCTCTTTATCATCGGTGCATCCCCGAAAACGTCTTCACGCTTGCCTTTTCCGTTGATATAGACAGCGACAAGTATTATTGTAAGTCCTATCTGCGCCATCTGCAGGTTATCAGGTGATTGTATGGTGACAATCATACCGATAAGTGCCAGCGCGCCAGCTATCATCCCCTTCAGCGCGCCTTTCCTGTATGATTCTATCTTTGTGCGGTGATATATGCGTATATCCCGCAAGGTAAGGAACATGATAGAAACGAATCCAAATGCAGCGATATAAAAAAATATTATATTGTAGTTCATATCAAACTGGCTGCCTTATCTGGTTTTGTTCGCTTCAGGTATTCTTTTATCATCGCAGGGAACGACTTTGCGTTCACGAAACGAAGCCCCAACTGCTCAGCCCATTTCTGGATGCCCATGTCGCTTGCCACTACGGCGGCGTCAAGTTCTTTTGCCAGCAGGAGCACATCAATATCAGGCGCGCTGTCAAGGATACCATAACGGAGCGCGTTCCTGTATTTGTCCCTGAACCTGGAAATTATCTCGCCTATGACTTCGCGCTCTATCTCAGGCTCTATCTCCTGCTTTGATTTTGCCTTTGTAGTACGGAAAAGGCATTCGGTCGCGCCTTCCCATATAGCTTCTTCAGCCACGTCCATCCCTTTATTGATCCGGCCGCGCATGAAATCCACGTAATCGTAAAATATCTTTGAGGGGATCTTCACCTCGTACCTGTCAGGTGTTTTTTTCACAAGCCATGTGTCGATCTTTGCAAGGGTATCATCGCCGCAGCCGTTGTTCTTTGCAAAGTCCCTCATTTCATTGTATACAGATGGGAAAGGGATGTAGCAGCTTATCCCCAGATGCAGGCGCGCCTCTGCGATGATATCAAGGATGCTCCCCATCGTGACGCAAAGCGTCCCTCCTCCTTCCAGTTCGCGTGTCTGGGTATCTGTCAGGGCGCTGGTATCAATAACGAATCGCTGGCGTATCATATAATATAATATTGTCTTTATTGATTAAATAAACTTTCTGTTCGTTCACTGGATGTCTTTCTTTTTCTCTTCGAACTCTTCTTTAGTTATCTCTCCTCTGGCATACCTTTTCTTGAGGAGATCAAGAGCTGATTCAGTTTGTCTTTTCGCTCCGCTCCCCTCCCAGAGATATTTTATGAGCAACACAAGCCCAGCGATTACCAGGATCCAGAACACAAGACCCAGAATCAACATGCCTATTCCCATCCAGCCAAAGCTGTAATCCATCATTCCAAATTGCATAATATTACCTCCACAAATAACAATTGGAGTTCGTACTATAAAAGACAGAAGGATAAAGAGAAAAAATGGGGCATAGGCCCCGATGACCAGTTTAAGTTTATTCTGTCACAAGGACGTCATGATGTCCCATCTTCATGACTTTGCCTGCGCTTTTTGCTTTAACTCCCCTGATCTTTTCATGGGCAAGCTCTGCCGCCTTCTTTCCTGCAAGCAGCATGCCGCCGAAAGTCGGTCCCATTCTCGGCGCACCATATGTTGATGTTGCAGACATTCCAGCTACAATCAGGCCAGGGTATATCTCATGAGTGAGTTCAACTGTCTGCTTTTCAGCCTCGTCAACCCAGAGTGAGCCGCATCCAGGTGGCTCTTCGATATCTAGCCTTTTCTGCTGCCACAATCGTCTTACAAGGAATGAATCATGTCCCGTAGCATCGATCACAACTTTTGACCTTATAGCGATAGGGTCCATGCATGTAATGAACTTGGGCATCTGCTGGACAGGGAACCACTGGATGACAACGCCATCAACATGGTCTTCCTTGAGCACAAGGTCTTCCACGTTCGTGGAGTTAAGAAGTTTCGCGCCCGCGTCGCATGCGCTTGCCAGCATCTTTGAGACCATTTCGAAGGAATCGCAAACATAGAGCCCATCTCCAGCTTCCTTCAGTTTCACTCCGCACTCTTCAAGTATCTTGTGCGCCGGAGCCATTACTGTGTTCTTGGGCAGGAGAAAACCTCCCTGCCACATCCCGCCGCCGCCGTAGATATTCCTCTCTATCATCACGGTCTTGTGTCCCAGTTCTGCCGCGTATTTTGCAGCTGTAACGCCGCAAGGTCCTGAGCCCACAATGAGAATATCCGTGTCAAGAATATTTTCTATAAAATCATCCATGAATTCGTTAATTATCGTTTTTGTTACGTGTATCTCGCTTGAGTTGGTCATTATTTCACCCTATGTTATTAGGTTTCAGGCTCACTATAAACTTTTCTGCATTAGAAGATAAAATGGAAAAATATTTAATAGAACAGTTATAATCCATTCGCATGGACAATAAGATAAATATCATCCTGGTGGCTTTATCAGTTATTACAGGATTTGTAGGATTCTTTTTTGTCCTTAAGATATGGCTTGTCTGGAAACATGTGGATATTAATGTATTGAAAGCCAGGGTATTTCTTGACCCCAATTTCCTTATCAAGAACTGGGTATACATTTTCATTACCGGTGCGTTCATCGTTATCCGAAGGGTACTGCATCTTATCGATTTATCAGGACTCCCGAAACTGAGTTCAGAAATGACAATTATATTTGATCTAATGGGTCTTATGGTAGTTTGCCTGCTTGTCAGATTGGCATATTACTGGTACAAACTTGTAGATAGCGCGATCGAGCACAACTCCAGGAAAATTGCGCCAGAGCTTCAATAATAGCTTATTTTCTTGTTATCACTATTAGTGCGCTTCCCACTTCAAGGACGTCCACTGCTTTTCCTTTTAAGAGCCTCTCCTTTTCGACTATGAAACAGGAACTATCAAGAGTCATGTCATCGCCATCTACTGTAATCGCAATACTACCCGTGGCAGCAAGTTTCGGATCAGCGCTGATCAGCGCTTCTGCAATTTGTTTTGCCTTGCTCCGATACGTTTTTCCAAGGACTTTCATATTTGGTTTGAGCGCTGTTGGCACTGTTTCAAAGTCCGGTGTCCCTGTTTTTAGTATGACCTCAGAATTGGCTGCGCCAGCGATATCAGAAGCATCTTCCAGGGATGAATATATCCCGATACCTGCAAGTTCTGCATTTAGCGCCATACCGTGCTCGGATTTGTAGCGGCGAATGGCAGCAGTGATCTCTTTTATCAGTTCACCGGCAGCTTCGGCCCCGGGATCAATAAGCGACTCGTCAGCCTGCGGCCACTGCGCAAGGTGAACACTAACCTGTTTTAAATGCGAATATATTTCCTCTGAAAAATACGGCAAAAACGGCGCAAGGAGCCTCGAAAGCGTGTCGATCGAAATAAAGAGCGTATACTGTGCTCCCTCTTTTCCCTCTCCTTCTCCGTATAACCTTGATTTTGCAAGTTCTATGTAATTATCTGCCAGGATCTCCCATGCAAATCCGCGTATCGCTTTGAAGGTCTCATCGAACTGGTATGCATCCATTTTCTCGGTGCATTCCTTTACCAACCTGTTGAGCTTACTTAAAAGCCACAGGTCGATCGGGGTAAATTGCGCAGGTTTAGCAGATATATGGGGCATGGAAAATCGCACAATGCTCCACAGTTTCTGCAAAAAGCGAGACCCTGCGATCACGTCTTTCCATGAAAATATGATGTCAGAGCCGGTTGTCCCTCCTATGGCGGCCCACTGCCTGAATGCATCCGCGCCATTCTTCTTGACTACCTCTTCAGGTATTATGAAATTGTTGCGGGACTTGCTCATCTTGTGCCCGTCCTCGCCAAGCACCATGCCGTTTAGCAGGATGGTGTCCCACGGTCTTGTGTCAAGAAGGGCTTTTGACCTTAATATTGTATAAAAAGCCCATGTGCGAATTATGTCATAACCTTGCGGGCGAAGCTGCGCCGGCAGGAGCAGCGGATGGTCGGAAAGCCATCCTGAAACGTGGAGTGCTGAGATGGAAGAGTCCATCCATGTGTCAAGCACATCCTCTTCCCCTTTGAATTCCGTTGAACCGCATTCGCACGCCTCAGGCGGGTTTTTCTGTGTGGGGTCAAGGGGCAGCCATTCTTCTTTTGCCACCTTTGTTTTGCCGCATTCTGCACAGTACCATGCGGGAATGGGGGTTGCGAATATCCTCTGCCTTGAGATGCACCAGTCCCATTCCATCGTCCCTGTCCAGTTCTCAAGCCGCACCTTCATATAATCCGGGACCCAGGTTACCTCGTTCGCAGTGTTCAAAATGTCCTCTGAGATGATCTTAACGAACCACTGTTTCTCTGAAAGTATCTCTATGGCTGTCTTGCAGCGCCAGCACAATCCCACGTTCTGGTCGAGTTTTTCCTGTTTGTAGAGGATACCGGCAGATTTCAAGTCCTCTATTATGGCTTTCTTGCATTCAACAGTGCTCATGCCAGCGTATTTTCCTGCGATTTCTGTCATTTTGCCGGTCTTATCAATGGCTTTTCGCAGGGGGAGGTTGTGCTCGACCCACCATCTCACGTCCTGCTTGTCTCCGAAGGTGCATATCATCACAACCCCTGTGCCGAATGTGGGATCGACGCTCTTATCTGCAATGACCCTGACATTATGTCCGAAAACCGGCACTTTGACCTCGGAGTTCACGTATTTTCCGTACCTGTTATCATCCGGGTTCACTGCGACAGCGACACATGCGGCAAGAAGTTCGGGTCTTGTGGTGGCTATCTTGAGTTTGTCAAAATTAAGGAAATTAAGAAGTGTGTCCCTTGCATCGTATTCAACTTCAGCGAAGGCGATAGCTGTTTCACATCTGGGGCACCAGTTCACCGGGTGGTTCTGCTGGTAAACCCTGCCGTTACTGTACATCTGCACGAATGATGCCTGGGTCTTCCCGAAATAAGCTGGATCCATGGTAATATACTCGTTGCTCCAGTCGATGGAGAAACCGAGGCGTCGGAGGCTTTTTCTCATTCGTTCTATATTCTTTGTGGTAAGCTCGACACACATGCGACGAAACTCCTCGCGTGAAACCTGGCTCTTGGTTATGCCATTCAGTTCTTCCACCTTGACTTCAGTTGGCAGTCCGTGGCAGTCCCAGCCCTCGGGGAACATAACATTGTAGCCGCGCATTCTCTTATAACGCGCCACAAAATCGATATAGCACCAGTTAAGCGCGTTACCGATATGGAAATTTCCGGTGGGATACGGGGGTGGAGTGTCGATTATGAACCCGGGTTTTTCAGAGTCCCTGTCAAAGTAATACATGGAATCCTGCCACGTATTCATCCATTTTTCTTCTATAGCATTATGATCGTATTCTTTGGGGAGTTCCATAGTTCTGATTCTGATAACTTACATTATTAATAGAATTATCGGTAGATGTTACAAGGGATACCACCACTCCCCAACCCGCCCATATTATATCCTAATGCATATCTTGGTGTGCATTGGGCATATATCTCAATGAATCATATTATAGTTATAATTGATTATGACGAAAGTATTACGAAATCATCATAAGCGTAATACTAAAATTTTTTAAAAAATATTACGCGTAATACTTTTAAGCCATAAGCATTTATATTAGACTAAAACCCATTCAGAAAGTGGTTAAGGAGATATAATATGAAAGTGAGGAGAACGATTTCCATTGATAAAAAAGACCTTGACGCACTAAAACCATTGTTGGACACCAACGGTAATAACCTCAGTCATGCTGTGCGGAATCTAATCAAAGAACACAGTGAAAGGGTGAATATGAGCAAAATAACTGGCGACCAGCAAAAAATGATGGTGGTGAGGAACCAGATCATAGAAAACAGGATTGGAGCTCTCCATACCTTACCCGCTTCTCCAGTGGCTGCTTAAAACCAACCAGTGCGTGCCTCCTCTTGGTACATTCAGGGTCATGATGGAAAAATATACAAAAATGTTCGGGATAGAAAATTTAACGATTAACGATTACATAAAAATGATCAACGGTCACCTTGACGTATTTGGATATCAGTATCGCCAGCGTATAGAAGTTAATCCGGATCTTTCGAATATCAGGATATCATTCGAAGGAGAAAATTCCGAACACCTGAAAGGGGTTGTGAGAAACTATTCATGTTTGCTATCTCATCATCCCATCAAAATGAAGCCAAAGAAATTCATAGAGTCTCCTAACCTCATCATTGTTGATTATGAACCCTGCAAAAGCGAAGATGAAGCGTTCAGGTCAGTAATGAAACTTTTCGGGACTAACCAGTTCATAGTAGATGATATCCAGAGCAATATCGAGTTCTGGAAAATGGCAGTAGATATCATGAAGGCTGACCATTACGAGGGTGTTATTTTAAGCAGGGAGATAATGACGGATATATTAAAGTCCAGAGAATTTTCTGATAATCTCTGCCAGCTTATCTCCGTTATATACAGTGAATCAGTCGAGGATACGGACTGCAAGAATATTACAGGATATATCGAGGAGATATGCAGGACCAGCGGATTGATCTATAAAATGGAAATTAAGGAAAATGAAATCAGGATATTTCATAAATTCGATGATAAAGGGGTAATCCGGACTATCAATGAAACTATCCTGAAGACACTGGATATGGCAGGGCATCATTTCAAGATGAAGAAAGGGGATAAAATAACGATCCTTGGGCCAGTCCACCCTGACTGAATAGCAAAATTCCCTGAACGTGTGGTGGATGTCGTGGTGCGTGCCTCGAAACATAGGAGAGAAAGCTCAACTTCTGCATGGACACAGGAAATCTTAACAGCCCGTCCAAGGAGACGTGAATTAATTTTTTCGCGGAGGGAAAAAAACTATCAGAATTTGTAAACGATATACTTCTCAGTCTTTACAAAGTTCCCTGTGCAGCTTTACCACATCGCCAATGACCGTAATCGCAGGCGCCTTCACTTTTCGCTTTTTGCAAAGACCGACGATATCTCCAAGCGTTCCTACAGTAACCCTCTGGTCAGGGCGCGTTCCGCGCTCGATAACGGCAACAGGCGTATCTATGGATTTACCGTTCCTGGTAAGCTCTTTCACATTGCGCTCAAGCATGCTCACGCCCATAAGTATAACAAGCGTGCCCTCAAAGCGCGCAAGAAGCTCCCAATCAAGACTTGTCTCATTCTTTGTAGGGTCCTCATGACCTGTGATAAAGGTCACCATTGATGCATAATCGCGGTGGGTGACAGGAATTCCCGCATAAGCAGGCACAGCGATAGCTGAAGTGATGCCTGGCACTATCTCGACCTCGATGCCATCTTTTACAAGCACTTCAGCCTCTTCGCCACCGCGCCCGAAAAGATATGGATCTCCGCCTTTTAGCCTTACAACTAATTTTCCTTCCTTTGCCCTCTTTACCAGCAGTTCGTTTATCTGCCACTGTGAAAGCTTGTGGTTCCCTGCATATTTTCCCACATCTATTTTCTCAGCGTTTTCAGGAAGCATTTCAAGAATTGCCTTTCCCGGAAGCTGGTCATAAAGGATGACATCAGCGCTCTCAATAAGGCGCTTTGCCTTGATCGTCAACAATTCAGGGTCACCAGGACCTGATCCCACAAGATATACTTTACCTGTCATTATTTCCTCGTTTTGCAGTGAACATTTTGACCGCCTCGTCAACGAGTGAGCCTCCGCCTTTTTGTTTCAGCTCGTTCCCGATGCGCTCTGCTTCCTTTTCATAATCCGCAGGGTTTATAAATTCATCTATTTTTACGCAGCGTTTTCCATCCACTGAGAGAACTTCGGTTCGCACATGTATCTGATCACCCTCGGTCTTCGCAAAAGCCCCGATTGGCACAAGGCATCCTCCGCCAAGTATCCCGATTATTATTCGCTCGATTCGCGTTTCGATACGTGTAAGCTCGTCATCCAGTATTTTAACAGCCGCTTCTGCCGCCAGATCCTTTTTTGTGACTATGACCACTGTGCCCTGGTTCGCTGACGGGACAAAATCATCAGGGTCAAGCCGCTCACCCGGCAGGTCCCATTTCATGCGCTCAAGACCTGCCTCTGCCATGAATATGCCGTCGTATTGCCCTTCTTTAAGTTTCCTGAGGCGCGTGTCTATGTTACCTCTCAGTTCTTTTATGAGAAGGTCAGGTCTGGAACGCAAAAGCTGCGATCTCCGCCTGAGGCTTGTTGTACCTATGGTCGCCCCCTTCGGCAGGTCCTTTAATTTCGTGTTATCGCGGGTGAGCAGGAAATCGTATGGGGAATCCCGTTTCATGACTGCTGCTATTGTGAGTTCAGCCGGGCGCTCGGTTGGAACATCCTTCATGCTGTGGACTGCGATATCGATATCACCTGCAAGCATCGAATCGTCTATTTCGCGAACGAACACGCCGAACCCCTGCACTTCGTGAAGCGGTCTGTCAGTGAAAGTATCACCGCTTGTTTTGATTATTTTTAACTCAGTGTTTATGCCTTTTCTTGCAAGCAGGTCTTTTACAAGGTTAGACTGTGCAAGGGCGAGTTTGCTGCCTCTTGTTCCTATCCTGAAGGGCTTGTTCATTTCAGGTTCCTTTGATAAGCCTGTACAGTCTTATCTATATCGTCCTTTGAATGGGCAAGCGATAAAAAGTTGGTCTCATACTGCGACGGGGGGAGAAATACCCCGTCAGATAGCATTTTCCTGAAGAACACATTGAACTTTTCCTTATCGCATTTCAGTGCTTCCTGGTAATTATACGGCATATCCCCGAAGAACACCTTGAACATGCTTGAAATACCGCTCACGTTATAATCAAGCCCCAGGTCGCTGATAACATCTGAAAGCGCTTTTCGCATGGCATCACCTTTTTTGTTCACGATATCATGGACTTTTTCCTTCTTCATTGCGCTGATTGCAGCAAGTCCTGCTGTCATTGATACCGGGCTGCCGTTGAACGTGCCTGCCTGATATACAGGTCCGGCTGGTGAGATGTTCTCCATTATCTCGCGTTTTCCGCCTATAACACCGATATGAAATCCGCCGCCCAGTATCTTCCCAAGCGTTGTCATGTCTGGCGTGATGCCGTAATATTCCTGGGCGCCGCCCATGGCTAGCCTGAATCCAGTAATGACCTCATCGAATATCAGAACGACATCGTTTTCCCCTGTCACTTTTCGGACATCTTCGAGATATCCCTTTTTTGGCAGGATGGGGCCGATATTTCCAAGCACAGGTTCCATTATGACGGCAGCCACATCGTCTTTATAGGTTGTTATGGCGTCAGTCATCGCCTCAATATCATTATAGGGTACCTGAAGCGTGTTTTTCGTGAAGTCAGCAGGTACGCCCGCCGAGTCTGGAGTGCCAAGAGTGGTAGCGCCCGAACCCGCTTTTACTAATGCCGCGTCATGGGCGCCGTGGAAACCACCTTCGATCTTGATGAACTTGTTCTTTTTTGTGAATCCCCTGGCGGCGCGAAGCGCCCCCATCGTAGCTTCAGTTCCCGTGGATACAAAGCGCGTCATTTCAATGGATGGATACAGCGCGATTATTTCCCTGGCAAGCTTTACTTCAAGCTCTGTGGGAGTGCCGTATAACCAGCCGTCAGAAAGCTGCTTTATTACTGCTTCCCTGATCGCAGGATAATTGTGACCAAGGAGCAGTGGCCCATACCCCATGACATAATCGATATATTCGTTGCCGTCTATGTCGGTTATCTTTGACCCGTTAGCCTTTTTTGTGTAAAATGGATACGGTTTTATGGCTCTTACAGGGCTGCTCACACCTCCGGGAAGTAATTTCTTAGCTTCCTCGAATAATTTTCTTGATTTCTCTGTGCTCATGTGGTACTGAAATTAGAGGATATATTAATATATTTTGTGATTATGCCGCGCGGGATGAAAACGAAAAAATAATATACATTTCGACAGGATAAGTAAGCTTACACCAGAAGAAGGGAATGATAGGTCATATCTCTCATTCTTATGAAATCGCTATATACAGGCCTCGTGACCTTAAGTCCGGGGTTTGTGACTTCAGGTAAATTGAAAATCAATCCCACGCTTGAAAAAAAAGGTCTTAATGTACCGTAACTTCACTGTTGTTCCGGATTATCTTTTCAACATCTCGCTCAAGCCTTGAAAAGAGCATCTTATCGACTTTATTGCCCCTTAACTGTTCTATGAACAAAAGGGATTTCGTATGGTCTTCGGGAAGGAGCTTCCATGATGGTCTCTCCACAAAATAATCTATCCCGCTTGCGTATGCCATCATCTTTGAGCAGACATCCTCGTTTATCCAGCCTATCTCGATATAATATTCAAGAACATCGAACAGGTTGTTGCGTCCCACTTTTTCCATAAGGAACTCGATCCAGTTAAGCAGGACTATGGATGTTTCAGGTCTGTTATTCAGATATTCCAGCCTGACGTCCCCATCATCATCCAAATACTGCGGCTCTTGCCGATACTGGGGCTCTGGTTTATACTGTTGCGCGGGCTGACTGGCGGGTGGTACGGCGGCAGCGGTTTGCTGCATCTGTGGTGCCGTCCCTGTATACATGGGTCTGTTACGCTTGCCGGGTCTTATGCGCTCTACTACCACTTCGGCAATTTTTTCTACAAGGGCTGTCTCATCAATGGCTTTTGACTCGACTGTCTTTTTGAGTTCCTCCATGTTTTTCTCAAAATCTTTGAATTTGGTTTCAAAACCCTGGATCAGGGCAGGAGGCACTTCCGGCGGTTTATTGCTGAGCTCTTCGATCTTCTTTTCGATCTCACTCATTTTCTGATTTACCGGGTTGTTCTTATCACCGACAAACGGATTCACTGTGCTTGAAACAACTTCGTATAATGACAAAAGTTCAAGGACTGTCTCGTCTATCTTATCAAGCCTGGTTTTGAACTCTTCAGTACCCTTTTTTGTTGAGACAACAGACTGATCTACCTTGTTGATCTGGATTTCGAGGTTTTTGACAGCTTCTGAAGTGGCTCTGATCATTTCTGTTTTTGTGTTCACGACCTCTTCTATCTTTCTTGATATCTCTTCAGGCACCCGTCTTAGCTGTTCGATCATTTCAGGGAATAAACCTGCTGAATCACCTTTTCCATAACCGGTATGGGAACTCGTTTTTATTCTCTCGAGTTTCCTTATCAGCGAGCCTTCCGGCATCTTTAGTTTTCCAAACTTACCAGAAATATCTTCCAACACGAATTTCTCCTTTATGATTGAATTTTATAAATTTTATTTTATTGGTTTCGGTTATTTAGTACCTTATATAATATATTTCTTTGAAGTATATATATTCTCCCTGTTTTTAGGAGATAAATTTTGTTTATATTTATAAATTTATTATAAATTTATGATATATGTATTAAAATACTGCATTTCATACAGCAAATTTCAAAATCAAATTGAATAATAAAGTTTAAACCAATTGAATTCAATTTAATGTATAATGGATATAAAAATTGTAATATGTTTCATAATAATCTGTTTAATCCCTCCTGCATCTGCCGTTGATGCTCTCTGGACTGCAAAATCATCGGGATTTATCGGGTTGAATGATTCCCTGTCATTTGAAAATTATCTTGTTAAAGCCACTTCACTGGATGAAAAAACGTCTTCAATCAGCGTTTTTAAGAACAATGTACTAATAGAAACCGGGAACTTTGCGATAAACGATGTCAAAAATTATGATAACATCAGAATAACCCTTCTCGGGATAAGGGGAGAAAACTCGTGGATATCCATAAACAAACTTGAAAATAAAGAATTCTGGAGATTCCTTAATAGAACGCAGTTGAAATGGGGTGAATCCTATACAATTGAAAATTATACATTTGCGATAGATACTTATGGCAGGGATTCAGCAAACCTGACCATTTCAAACAAAAGCTGGAGTGAAAAAAAGGAGTTTTTTACCGGGGGCGAAAAATATTTTGAAACCTTCAGGATGAGTGTAACAAATATTAACAGGACCGGGTTTATGGATATTGATTTTTTCACTAACAGGCTGCCGGATTATAAAACAGAGGTATTTCCTTTTGTTAATGTTGAGATAAACACAGATAAGGAAGAATACTTTCCAGATGAGCCAATTCAGGTTTCAATAAATGCAGCAAGTGATCTTACTCTCAACATGATAGGTATAACGGTAGAGAGCGACCCGGTTGCAGAGATATTACCTGACAGTTTCGCAATGACAGACGTTTCCGGCAGTAGAACATTTCAGTCAACAATAACCCAACAGCCCACGAATTCTACCTTGAGCATCAACGCAAAGATCGATGTCCGGGATTTTAGCGGTAATTCCCACATTATCGAAGTGAGTAAAGATATTTCCATCACTCCTGAACTTGCCATACTAAAACGTGTTCCTGCTGACACAGATGATGAGAAGGTGACAGTTCAGCTGTATATATATAATTCGGGGCTGGGCAATAAATCCGTGAGCATACGAGATATGATACCTGATGAGCTTACCGCAAAACCGCTGGAATGGGATATCGATATCGGGCCCAAAAAGGCAATAATCCTTGAATATAATGTGACGCCTGTAAAACCCGGCCTGTATTTCCTACCATCTGCCACAGCCAGCTGGAACGGCGGAATGGCCACCTCAAAAAGAGTTAAATTTACGATGCATATGCCTTATCTTTCAATTTCCAAATCAATTGAGTACATTGAAGGCAATACATTTGTAACTGTTGCCATATCCAATATCGGCGACAGACCTGCACAGATTGAATTATCGGATACTGTTCCTTCAGGGGAAAAGATGTTGAACGGTGAAACGACATTATCTGAGAAGCTTGAAAACGGAAAAAAAACAGAAACGGGTTACTTTTTACAGGGAGAGGTCCAGAACCTTCCTGCCGCGCAGGTTTCATACAATGATATACGCGGTGTCACCAGGAAAACCATATCCAATACAATTGAATCAGGAAAAATGGTTGAGAAAAAACAACAGGAGAATAGCGAAACTACAAAACCTTTAAATGTTGCGCCGACTGATTTAGTATTGTTTATGATTGCATCATACATCACGATCGCAGGGATTATCCTGAGCGGTGCGTTGATCGCATATTCAGTAGCAGAGGTGTTGAGGTAAAAATGGATACAATTTCATTACTGCTGTTTTTCATTTACGCAATGATCACATTGATAATTCTTGTTTACCTTTCACCCATTATCTCTGCCATTTTAATGATAATTATCCCGGTAGCTATTGTTTTTTTATATCCTGAACCCGTAGCACAGTTCTTTTCCATCGAACAGTTATCATATCAGGGCATGCCTGTTTATAATATTCATATTATGCTCATGCTCTGGTCAGCGCTTCTTGGTATCATAATTTATTCCGAATTTTTATCCTGGTATCTGCTAAGGGATGTAAGTCATGCGGAAGCTAAAAAAGAAATATCAGTAACAGAAGAGCCAGAGCCGGATGAGAAGCCAAAGTCCATAAAAAATAAGGCTGAAGACTTCCTTTTAAACCTTGGAAAGATAATGAGCGGTGGAAAGTAAAATGTTATATTACGCCTTTATCGGTCAGCATGAACTCGCAGTTCGTCCCTTCGCACTTTGACCTGTGTTTTCGAAGCGTTGCTTTTCGTTTTGAAGGTCCCGTCTTTTCAAGCAGTATGATGGTTTTTGAAAGATGTTCAAGCGCATTACCCCCGATCGGGCATAGTTCTCCTGTTGATACGTCTTTATAGACCTGGTTTGTGATCACAACTGCGATAGCGTATTTCCTGGCTATTCCGTGAAGGATACCTATCTGGTTCACGAGTTCCCTCCGAAGCGCCACGTTCTCTTCGTTCGAATCGTCCGCTGAAAGCCCGAGCCTGTAAAAAAGCGCTGCCGAGTCAAGGATTATGAGCCCTATCTTTTCACTCATTATTTTTTCAAGTTCAAGTATAGCAGAATATTGCTGGTCAAGGCTGGCAGGTTCGTATATGATTATATCTCCCGCGACCTTTTTGGCATCATCGCCTGCTATCTGCCTGAACCGCTCGGCTGAGAAGCCTTCAGTGTCTATGAATACGACCTTTTTCCCGCTCCTGACAGCGGCCACGGCAAGCTGGATACAGATATTGGTCTTTCCCGTACCTGAAGCCCCATATATCTGGGTGACTATTCCCCTCTCGAATCCACCTCCAAGGAGTTCATCAATGCATCTGCAATCGCACAGTATATTTTCGGGTTTTTGAATCGTGTTCATCTCTCTACTTCCGATACTTTCTCCGAGATAATTTTTATCGCTTCTATCGCGGCTCCCCCCTTATCAATAGGGGCTACGCTTTCCATGTCAGCCTGAACAAGGGCGGCGTCATACGGTATTACGCCTAAAGTCTCTATACCATAGCTCTTAAGCTTA
This sequence comes from Methanobacteriota archaeon, assembly GCA_963793805.1. Lineage (GTDB taxonomy): Archaea > Halobacteriota > Methanosarcinia > Methanosarcinales > Methanoperedenaceae > Methanoperedens. Next base: position 80,776 of record CAWCBK010000016.1, on the reverse strand, counting down.
TCTTCGATATCTGATGCATCTTTCCCTGCTTTATTGATGACCGCCCCGAACTTCTTAATATCTATCTGCCTGGCAAGTTCCACTATCCTTCCAGCCGTCTCGATCGATCTGGCTCCAGGTTCAACAACAATGAGCATGATATCTATCCCCTTTGTCGTGCCCCGCCCGAGGTGCTCAACACCTGCTTCCATGTCAAGAATTACCACGCTGTTAGTTTTAAGAAGCACATGGCGCATAAGCGCTTTCAAGAATGAGCTTGCGGGACACATGCAGCCGCTGCCCCCGCGCTCCACAGTGCCAAGGACGAGCAGCTTTACATTATCCGGGCCAGTCACGCCGAATTTTTCGACAATGTCGTCAACCTTTGGATTTAATTTGAAAACTCCGGCAGGTCCGCCCGCCCTTTCATCAATAAGCTCTTTGAACTCTGTAAGCGGCCTGGGACGTTCTTTTATTCCAAGCGCCGAGGCAAGGTTCATGCTCGGGTCTGCGTCGATAGCAAGTACGTCGTAGCCCGCTCGCGCCAGAAGCCGCGCCAGAGTGCCGGACAGAGTGGTCTTTCCGACTCCGCCTTTACCAGAAATCGCAATTTTTAACATATTGTATCAATAAATCCTTTTTTAAATAATTACGCATCAATAAACTCAACTGTAATCTTATCTTTTATCGTTATCGTAGCAGCCTGCCCTTTTGAACCCTGGCCTGGATTCACTACAAGCGTGCCTTTCACCTGCACTGAGCCTCGGGCTTCGTGGATGTGCCCGCACACTACAAGGTCGAAACGTCCAAGGAAACGTTCCAGGGCTTCACTTCCGACATTCCCCCCAGGCAGCCTGTCAGTTGTATTCCTGGGTGGTGCATGCGAGACCAATATAATTTTTCTATTTGAATTTAATTTACTTAATAATGTACCTATAGATTCACCGATTTTCTTTTCAGATAATTCAAAAGGCGTATTAAAGGGCGTTGGATTCGACCCTCCAAGCCCGATAAATGTAAGTTCTCCAATGATATGGAACGAATTATGAAGGCTGATCGACTTCTCCTCCAGTATTTTCAACAGTGAAATATTATCGCAATTACCCGGCACTGTCATTATGGGTTCATCGAACATCTCAAGAAGTTTGTACGCAAGTTCATCCGGTCCGAAATTCGTGATATCCCCTGAAATCACAACGGCATCAAAATCCCCTGCTTTATTACGAATCGCTTCAACATGAGAATAATCACCGTGAAGGTCTGATAGTGCAAGAAGTTTCATTTGATGTAGAACATACCGCAATGGTATTAAATTTTGCCTGACTCATTAAAATAAATCCAGTGCTCCCCCTTGCTGTCATGTACACATATATTTCCCCTCCCTCCTGGTTTGAATCCCCCGAATTTTTCAAGCAGAGCTATCGATTCCCTGATCTCAGAAATATATCGTTTTTTGAGCAGCGCAGCCATCTTCATAGCATCCTCATCACTGATAGCATTGCCAATTCCCTCGCATTCGGATACCATCAGTCGTCCATCTAGCAAATAAAAAGGATATGTGCTGCAAATATACGGCCTGCATTCGTAAATTTTACATAAGCCATTATCCAGGAATACACAGTCCCCATTTTTCTTCAAAACCCATTCAAAAGTATGTATATTCCCGGCAGTATCCATGTCTTCTGATGGGGCTGGAACAGCTATGTCCTCCCATTTAAGCCCGGTCTTTTCTGATATGCGCCTTATTTCGAACGGAAAGACGGATACAGTATTGTCGCCGTAGTCCTCCATGCAGCACTTTGCGCACAGCAGGCAATTATATCCTATTGATATTATTTTATCTGCGATCGCGCTTTCATCTATCATAGCGGCTTTGCTGAGCGCTTTTTTCAATTGGTTGATTTTTTCTTTCATAGTAAAATATTAATAGTATTCAATATATTATTCAATGCGGTGTTCGAATGAGAAAAACTCTAAGCCTTATATTATTTTTGGTCGTGCTGGCAGCAGGATGCCTGGAAACAAAAGAAGCATGGCCTGCAGTCGTAAGCGAACCTGTCCTGAAAGAAGCCGGATGGGTCAGTGTTGGTGATGTCCAGAAGCAGAGCCAGACACAGAATTTAGGAGGGGCGACCGTTAAAGTGAACATGGCTGCCATTAACTACAGGGACGATGCCCTGGCAATGAATATTTCAGACCAGGTAAAGAAATTGACCGATCTTACACCCGGACAGGCTTCAGGCGCAACGCAATTCACATCAAAGCTTATGACTGTCCGTCTTGTGCTCCCGGCAGGCATCTCACTTCCGTCTGAATTGATGAACAAAATAACAACTTCCCAGCTTGAGCAGATAGCATCACAGAACAATATCAGGGATTTTCATGAAACCGGTTCCAAAAAAACCTCGCTTTCCAACGGCAAAGAAGCTGAAGTGAAAATGTATGAGGGTTTGATCGATTTTGAAGGCGGTTCAATAAAGGTCAGGGGAATGATAACTACATGGCCTGATGCGGGTTCCAATATCCTTGTCTTTGGCGTACTTCCGGCAGAGGATATAGTAATAACGCCCGGATCAGGAAAGCCCGTGACGGTAAAGATCAACTCAGAGGAAGAATCCAGTAAGATGTTAAAAATGATAAAGAACGTTAAGTGATCATCCCATTTTTTTTGCGGCTAATTCAATAGCAGCTATCAGGCTGTCCCTTGGCATTATCGTTGTAACCGGGATGCTCAGCACCTTTTCAACTGTGGGGCTCACGATAGGGGCGCACACGAGAGCTTTTGCGCCGTCCCTTTCAGCCCTTATTGCCGCAACTATGGCGTCTTCCATTGATGTTGCAGAGTATTCCCTGACAGTCAGGAGCCGCCCGTGAACTTTGAGTTTCTTTTCAGTTATGTAGTCAAGAACGGGGCGGGCTGCAATAACTGCAATGAATTCAGGTTTTTCGGTCCCTTCAATCTTCCGAAGCGCCCGTATTATCTCCCTTAATGTCTTGATATTGGGTTCCCGGCTGCCTGATAACAGTTTGTAAATAGTGCTTGCAGGTATGCCCGATTTTTCGCTGAATTCAGCGGCTGTCATTCGCAAATCTTCTTTGATCGTCCTTCCCAATTCCCTGATGAAAGCCTCATCAGAATCAATTGCAGCCTTTGTTAATTCATCTGCTGTCATAACTACTCTCTTTTAACGACTCTTATCACGATCGTATATATTTCACAGGTTATTAATACATTTGGGTCATAGCGGGTATTTATAAGGAAACTGTTAAATACGCCAATCGTGAAAATAATCATAATTACCTTTGATAAGGGGAAATTATGAAAACACCCATGAAAATTCTTTTGCTTGTTATAGTAATGGCTCTGATAGCCGGATGCGTTGAAGAAAAGAAGACACCTGAACAGCCCGTAAATCTTGTGAAGATGGGCGGACAGGATATGATACAGAGACTTGGAACCGGTGAGATCTCGGGGTTCATTTACTGGGAGCCGTACCCATCCATAGCCATCACAAAAGGGTACGGGAAGCCGCTGATTTATTCCGGCGATATCTGGAATGACCATCCCTGCTGTGTTGTTGCATATGATTATGACTGGTATAACAAAACAGGGAACGCGGATGAGATATTGAACCGCATGGCGCTTGTGCAGTTAAGAGCGGTGGAATACATCAATAACGCAAAGGATGCCAATTCTTCAGATCATGACGAACTCATCAATTATACGATGGCATTCGGGGGGATGACAGACCGCGCTTCTGCTGAAATGAGCCTGAAAGATGTGAAGTTCGTGTACTCCCCAAACATCCCAGGAACAAAGACGTTCATAGAAAAGATCATGGATTTTGGTATTTTTGACAGCGCGAAATGGAACCAGTCTGGTTATAAGAACGCCTCGGATTATGCGGACAACCTGATTACGAATAAATATGTTGACTGGGCGGTCAAGAACAGGGAAAATAACCTTTCAAGCGTGGCACTGAAAGAACCTGCGACGGTACGCTATGCTTATCTCGTGAACGATATTCACGAACTGCCTTTCTATGTGGGATGGCAGAAGGGATGGCATAAGGAACTCGGTATCAATATTACACTCTCTGAGGGCACACCGTTCCAGAACGGCGCTTTCGAGATGCAGAAAGGGTTTAAGACCAATGCGGTCGATGTCGGAAGTCTTGGCATCCCGCCTGTGATAATTCACAGGATAAACAGCAATGATTTCTCAATAGATGATGCGCGCGTTGGCGTGATCGCGGGAATGAACAACGAGGGTTCTGTCATTGTTGTGGCGAACAATATTACATCTCTTGCTGACCTTAAGGGCAAGACTGTAGGATTCCCCGGCCCGGGCACGATCCAGCATGTACTTTTCCTGATGGCTGCTGAAAAGGCAGGTGTCAAGGTAAGTTATTGATGAAAAATGATACAGAGAGAAAAGGATTGATAATAAATATCCTTTCTCTCATAAGTTTCATAATTTTCTGGCATATTCTGGTATCGCTTGCAAGGGAACAGATATTCAATATCCCTTTCATGCGTTTGAAAGATGTTCCCACGCCCATTGAAACCTGGTATGCGCTTGCTGGCTCGATGTTCACTCATACTTATGGCCCGGGACTCACATACGGCATAATCAACCATGTTGAAGCAAGCCTGGTGCGGGTTATTCAGGGCGGAGCGCTTGCTTTTATCATAGGCGTTCCTGTCGGGATCGGGATAGGTTATTCGAGGATTATACACAATATCCTGAATCCCATTATTGAAATAGTCCGCAACATGCCTCCGATGGCGTGGATACCTCTTGCGATATTTATCCTTGTTTCGGGCGGATCGATATTTATCGTGTTCATAGGTGTGGTCTTTCCAATTATCCTTAATACCATATACGGGGTAAGGTCTACGGACGTAAGGCTTATCGAGGCTGCAAGGATGCTTGGCGCATCGCAGGCGCAGATAGTAACAAAAGTTATCATCCCGTCTGCTTTTCCTTCCATAATCGCGGGCCTTCGCATCGGCTTTGGAGTCGGGTGGATGGCGATTGTTGCAGCCGAAATGGTTATTCAAAGTCCGGTTGGGCTTGGTTATTTTATCTGGAATATGGGGGACCTTGGGCGCTATGCTGAAATGGTCGCGGGTATGATAGTGATAGGCGTCATCGGGTATATTATGAATATCAGCATAGTCCTTTTGCAGAAGAGGGTCATAAAATGGGCAGATTGATCTTAAAAGGCGTATCCAGGAAATTTAATGGATATCTTGCGGTATCTGATGTGAACCTTGAGATCGCAGATAGGGAATTCGTGTGCCTGCTCGGTCCGAGCGGGTGTGGGAAGACTACTCTCCTTCGCCTGGCTGCCGGGCTTGATGTGCCCACAGAGGGGGAATTATTTCTTGACAACAAGAAGATAGAAGGCGTGAATAAGGAGTGCGGCTTCGTATTCCAGGAATACGTGCTTTTCCCATGGAGGACAGTGAAGGGCAACATCGAATTCGGTCCTGAGGTGAAAGGGATGCAAAAGGAGGAGCTTGAAAGAATATCGCAGCACTATATTGACCTTGTTGGATTGAAGGGATTTGAGAACCACTATCCCCATGAACTATCAGGCGGTATGAAGCAGCGTGTGGGTATTGCGAGGGCGTATGCCAACAACCCCAAGCTCCTGCTTATGGACGAACCATTCGGCGCTCTTGATGCGCAGACCAGGAACCTGATGCAGGGTGAACTTCTGAGGATATGGCAGGAAGAACACATCAGCGCCCTGTTCGTCACGCATAGCGTGGATGAGGCAGTTTATCTTGCAGACAGGGTTGTGGTGTTGTCAGCCCGCCCAGGGACTGTAAAAGAGATATTTGATGTGGCTCTTCCCCGTCCAAGGGTGAGGACAAGTCATGAAGTGAATGCGCTCAGGGATGAAATACTGAAGACGCTGGGAACTGAGATAAAGAGGGCGTCTGAGCTAAAATAACAGGTTATAAAATAAGTGCGGGGGAAGGGATTTGAACCCTCGAACTCCTGCGAGAATAGATCTTGAGTCTATCACCTTTGGCCGCTTGGTTACCCCCGCATGGGGTGATGCTGAATTCTCCTTATTGAACATAAGGATGTCGGAAACACCCTCGTGTATAGTCCCAAAGTTTTCTCATGAACATAAGAATTGAATAAAATCTTTTAACTTTTCTACGAATACGTCTTATCAGGGTATGTGTGGCAGTAATCACAATCATATGTTTTATCATACCCATACTGGCTGGTAGAGTTGGTGTATAACCCGGCGTCGTGGCACGATGTGCAATCCGTGTTGTTCACAACATTCTGAGCCGGCGTCCCTGTAATATTATGCCTGTCCATGTCATTTATTGGATCTGACTGATAAGAGTGGCAATCCTCACAGGCTTTTCTTGCCCCTATGTTCTTATGTCCTTTCGTATGGCAATCTTCACAGGCTAATGAGCCGTGCGCGCTGCTGTTATACATGCTCTGGTTCACGAACTTTGCCGCAGCGCCTGAGGAACTCATGAATGAATATGAGAAGTGGCAGCCCGAGCAAGACCCTGTTCCTGTGCTGACGTTATGCATGAACCCATCCATCTTCGTACCGTTTGGCAGGAATATTCCGTGGCATGTCTTGCAAGTTGAGTCGCTGTAATCAGGCGTAATTGTGTGATTGAAATAGCCATTCTTGCTAAATGGGGCATAGGAAGAATGGTTACTGATCTCAGGCGGTACTGGCAGGCTTTCTACTTCGAACTTCTGTACCATGGTATTGTAGTTCTTTGAGTCGCTTAAGTATCCCTGATAGTGGCAGCCTGAGCACCAGTTGCTATTACTGGTGATGGATGAATTCACGGTGTTAGCGCCGCTCCAGTTAGCCGGCCGCCCCAGCGCCAGCTCTTCGTGCCTGCTGTCGCCGTGACAGTAATTACACATGCTCTGCTGGCTTGTATTTATCCAGTAAGGTTCAGTCATGTTCCAGCGCGAGCCGTTTCGATAATCTTCGCTGTGGTTCATCGCGGGAGATATTTTTGGAGTGTCTGGAACTTTGCCATACCTGTCTGGTGGCATAAGACACAATTGACAGCAGTAGAATTGCTTGAGTTGTAAACTCCTTCTGGCTGGAGGTATTTAACAGGATGTATGTCAGTCCCGTCATTCATGTGGCAATCTTCGCAATTTACGGAATTGTTATGTCTGCTCTTAGCTGCCGTTGTTACGCCACTGTAATTTGCAAGGCCAGTGGTGCTATTTTTCCCATGGCACATAAGGCAGTACGTACTGTTATAGCCAGAAGACGGTCTGATTAACCCGTTCCCATGAAGTGTTGCACCCGTACTGTTATGGCACTGTTCAAGGCCGCATGAAGGATTTGAAGCATTGTAACTTGTGCTGTGGTTAGAGATACTGCTGTTTGAAGGGAATATGAATGTCGTGTTGAATTCACCGGTTGCGTTCCTGTGGCAGTATGTACAGTAATCATTGCTTCCTTTTGTCTTTCCAAAATTAAGCTGGGATTTACTGTAGTGGTAAGAGCTGTTTCTTCCTCCGGTAACGGATATCATATCGCCTGCGAATGAGCCTGTATCGCCATCATTGTTGGGTAAAAGCATACCTGAAACATTCTCATGGCATTCGATACATGAAGCAAGATCGCTTGTGCTGTTAGTGAGAGCCCTGATGCCTGTTGAGTTCCTGAAATGGCTGGAAATGATCGTTGCATTGTACGCTCCTGCCCTGCTCCCGGTGACAAGATGGCAGTCCTCGCATGAGTACGGCGTGGTCTTCCTGTCAGGATGCATGTTATCCGGAACTGCGGTTCCGGTTGAATTATGACATGCCCAGCAGCTTGCGTTTATTCCGTACCCTGAAGCATTGTTGGAATTCAAGTTCGCATGCACAGACCTGCTGAAGCTTCCTCCATCTATGTAGTGCATGCCGGTATAATTCTGGGGACTGCTCGTGTTATGGCATCCAAGGCATCCCGGTCCTCCACCGCTTACTACTGTTGCACTGTGGAAATCGGCAGGTTTCGTACTGTCCCTTGTATGGCACAGGTAACAGCTCCCGTTACTCGAAACGCTGTACCTGTTCCCGAACATGTTAGTTGCGTTCACCTGGAACGGGCTGCCCCATGCGTACCTGATGGATGCCGACCCCTGGGCATGGCAGAACAGGCAGTCCGTAGTGTCAGGTAGGCGATCGATGGTCTTAGTCCTGTGTGACGGGTCGCTAAAGTTCCTTACCGAACTTAAGCCCCTGAAAGCATAGAATCCTCCAGCTGGCGTCCTGTTGAAGTATGAGTTCCCGTGGCATGTACCTGCATTTGTTCCTGTGTCGTAATAGTAACAGGATGTTGCAGGTCTGGGATTGTTCTGGTTAGGTACATCCACGCCTGTACCGGTTATATCAGAGTAATTGATGTGTGAATACACGTATGGCAGCGTGTCATTAATATCTTTTCTTATGACGCCGCCGGGATTGAATGGGCCGGTGAACTGAGACGTGGTGTTTGGCATGTGGCAGTTCTCGCAAGTTCTCTTCAGGCCTCCGCTGTGACATGCGGCACATGATTCGTTGTTTTCTTCCAGTGAACCGCCAACTCCGCCAGTTGCATCGTCTCCTTCCCAGTCGAATCCGCGATTGTCCTGGAACCCGTGTATCGTGGGCGTCCATACCAGGGGCTGGTTATGGAAAGTAACGATGGTGCTGCTGTTGTGGCAGTTGGCACAGAATGTATAGTTCTGGCTTTTTGCAGGATGCCGTGTCAGGTTGGCGTACCATGAAGAGGCATTGGCCGGGGACTGGTGGCACAGGGTACAGTTTTTTGATGGAGTGATCAGATCCGAATAATTCGAATAGTGGGATACGTTCGCTGAGACAGGATCTGCCGGTGTAATGGAATCAGTGAAACTCACCTTGCTCTTATTGTGGCATGTCGTGCAGTTGACAGAAGGATTGTAGGTGTCCGTGTATATGCTTTCTGCATGGGATTGCTGGATATGGTCGATTACTTTCCTGCCTGTGAGTTCGGTCATCAGAGTAAAGTTGGAACTCGTGAAATTCGGGTACCTGCTGTGGCAGTCCACGCATTTCCAGGGATTCCTGTAATCTCCGGGATTTGAGTTGTTGTCTGAATGTCCTCCCGGATCCGTGCCATACCCGTGGCATGCCCAGCATGCTTTGTTGATCGGGTCAAGAGACGTGGTGTTTGTTGCGTTCCTGTTAAGGTTCCTGTGGTTTCCCAGTCTCACAGCGGTGACGTTTATTTCACTCGTTGCCGACCCGCCGATATCATGGCAGCCTATGCAGTTCGGGCCACCCTGGCCACTGCTCACTTCATGCATGAACTTTGATGAATATGGTGCTGACAGGATGCTTCCGTGACATTCTTTGCATTTTGCGTCAGCATAGCTTCCAAACGTGTGGTTGAACCAGGATGTCCCATCGGCTGCTTTCACTGATTTGAGTTCCGAGATGTTGGGCGGAACAGGGGAATACGCTGTGCCGCCATACCTGTAAGTAACGTTAGAATATGTGCCTGAATTATAATGGCAGTTGGCACACCAGTGGCCTGAAAGCGACTGGTTCTTTGTGTTTTCATATTGAACCTGTGATACTCTGCCAAGACCGCTTGCGTTATGCAGGGATGAATTGGTATGGCAGTAATTGCATGAAGCAAGTTGTGATGTGTTCTGCCAGAAATTGCCCCACAGGGAGCCATTGTACGGATTCTGGCTGTGTGCAAGGGGCGACCTGACAACCGGTGCATTTGCAAATCCGGCACCCTGGTGGCATATGGTGCAGTCGATAGCATTTGTTTTTGAGGTCAGGAATGTATTGTTATCTTTTTGCCTGTACTTTACAGGATGAACATCCGTCGTTGAATTCATATGGCATACTGCACAATCAAGGGTATTGTTGTGTTTTTCCAGGTTCTTTATTGTTGCATTTGTACCTGCGGTACCGTGACAGCCAAGACAGAATGACGAGGTCACAGGGGATGGTTTTGAAAGTGTGCTGTTATGGATCCTGCTGGTATTATGACACTGAGAACATCCCGGGTTCGTGGAGTTATAGTTCGTCGAGTGATTTGCTATCGTGGCATTGGCAATATCGGAGTAGGGGAATACTGAAGGTGCTGAGTTATTGTTGTGGCACATGTAGCAGTATTCATTGGTTCCCTGCTGCGGGTAATCTGATCTCTTCTTTCCGTAATGGCTGACGCTTGTGTTCCCGCCATTAATTCCGCCATAAACATTTGCCGCTCCGTCAGGATCAAAACTTCCAGTCATCATCTCGCTTGCATTGTGGCATGAATTGCATGATACAGCAGCAGACGTCCTGATGTTTGATCCGTTCCAGTAATGCTGCGTGACATTGAGGATGGATGATGGCGTGAAGTTCCTGTTCTGGCCAGTCCCTTCGATGTGGCAATTCTCACAGGTATATGGAGTATCGTATCTCGATGGATGTTTATCAGCAGCAGGTTCACTTCCAGTTCCATGGCATGCCCAGCATTTCTTGTTCTCTGATGAGTATCCGCCGGGAGAAGGGGCGTTAATGTTCAGGGTGCTGTGGATCGCACCTGATGCATTCATTGCACTGAAATTAACAAGCCTTCCCGGTCCTGCCGAACCTCCTGTGTTATGGCACTGAGTGCAGTTCGGCCCTCCGGATATTCCCACGTTCAGGCTGTGTGAATAGTTAAGGGATGTTGCAGCATAACTCCCGTTGAGGGCATGGCATAATTTACAGTTCGTGTCCTTGAAACCGCCCGTCAGGTAACTGGTATGGTTGGTCCATGCGGTCTTGCCTGTGTTATTTACAGTGACAAGGGGCGGTACCGGGTTTAACAGATCGCCTTTATAGAACGTATTTACCGGGTCGTTATAATGGCAGTCGGCACACCATTGCGTTCCTGTAAGAGCACCGTTTCTGGTATTGGCAGTGGAAAGCAGGCTGGAGATAGTGCCAAGACCAGAATTATTGTGTTTGGTGTTGCTGTGGCAGTAATAGCAGGGACTGTTTCCGGAAGTCCAGTAAGGAGCTGAGGTGGAATTCCAGATCGATCCATTCGCCGGATTATATGAATGTTTCAGGATACCAGGGATAAGGGGAGCATTCGTGAATCCAGTGAGCGTTTTCTGGTGGCAGTCTGTACAGTTCACTGCATTTGATTTTGCGGTGTTCCATGTGAGGTCGGTCTGCAGGTAACTCACAGGGTGTATGTTCCTGCTTGAGTTCATATGGCATGAGGTACAGTTTACATATCCATTATGCAGGTTCAGGTTCTTAATTCCTGCACTTCCTCCGGCTCCGTGACATGTGATGCAATAAGAACTGTTGGGCCACGTGTTTATTGCAGGTTTGAATAATGTACTATTGTGGAGCCGGCCAGAAGCATGGCACGATGAACATCCCGGGTTCGTGGAGTTATAGTTCGTTGAGTGATTGGCTATCGTGGCGTTTGCAAGATCGGTATATGGAAATACCTGGTATGCTGATTCATTGTTATGGCACCTGTAACAATATTCGTTGGTTCCCTGCTGCGGATAATCAGTTCTCTTCTTTCCGTAATGGCTGACGCTTGTGTTCCCGCCATTAATTCCGCCATAAACATTTGCCGCTCCGTCAGGGTCAAAGTTCCCGGTCATCATCTCACTTGTGTTATGGCAGGAATAGCACGATACAGCAGCAGATGTCCTGATGTTTGATCCGTTCCAGTAATGCTGGGTGACGTTGAGGAGGGATGATGGCGTGAAGTTCCTGTTCTGTCCAGTTCCTTCGATGTGACAATTCTCGCAGGTATATGGAGTATCATATCGTGATGGATGCCCGCCCAGAGCAGGTTCGCTTCCCATTCCGTGACATGCCCAGCATTTCTTGTTCTCTGATGAGTATCCGCCGGGAGAAGGGGCGTTAATGTTCAGGGTGCTGTGGATCGCACCTGAAGTGTTCATGGCACTGAAATTAACCAGCCTTCCCGATCCTGCAGAACCGCCTGTGTTATGACATGATATGCAGTCCGGTCCTCCCGCAACTCCGGTATCCAGGCTGTGTGAATAGTTGAGCGATGTTGCAGCATAATTCCCATTCAGGGCATGGCATAATTTACAGTTCGTGTCCTTGAAACCGGATGAAAGGTAACTGCTGTGATCGATCCATCCGGGTTTTCCCGTATCATACGTGATCAAAGGAGGTACCGGGTTCCACAGGCTGCCGTTATAGTAGGGAGTGGCGTTGTAATGGCAGTTGGCACACCACGTCGTTGTAGCCAGGTCACCGTTCCTGGTATTGTTCGGGGACAGGAGATTACGTATCCTGCCAAGAGGTGTGCTGCTGTGTTTGGTATTGTCATGGCAGTAATAGCACGAACCGCTCTCGCTTATCCAGTATGTGCCCCAGATGCTTCCGTTTGATGTATTGGATGAATGTTTGAGCTGTGAAGGGATTATTGCGGCATTTGAGAAGTTGGATGAGAGTACTGATTGGTGACAGTCAGTGCAGTTGACTGCATTAGTGCTGGTCGTCTCCCAGCCGTTCTTTGTCAGGTACCTGACAGGATGGATACTGCTGCTGGTGTTGAGGTGGCACTGCGTACAGTTTACAGAATTGTTATGCAATTCAAGGTTCTTTATCGTTGCATTTGTTCCTGTTATGCCGTGGCAGTCAAGGCAGTATGAGCTGTTGGGAAGGGACAGGGATGGCAGGGTAAGCGAGGAATTGTGTATCCAGCCGGTATTGTGGCATTGAGTGCATGAGGGATTGGAACCGGAATATTTGCCGCTGTGATTGGATATATCCCTGTTTGTTATGTTCGTCATGGCAAGGACGAACGCAGTGCTGCTGTTCTGGTGGCAGTAGGAGCAATCGGTGCCTGATGGGGTTCGAAGATCATTCCTCTTGCGTCCGTAGTGATATATGCTGTTGTTCCCTCCATATGAGCCGTCGCCATCAGAATCGAACGTACCTGTATCCGCATCAAGATTCTGAACCAGCATCTCTGTCCTGTTATGACAGTTTATGCATGAGGTCAGGTTTGAGTATGCACCGGATGTCCGGATATTCTGACCTGCCGGGAAATGTTCCTCTACGATCGTTGCATTGTACGCTCCTGCCCTGCTCCCGGTGACAAGATGGCAGTCCTCGCATGAGTACGGCGTGGTCTTCCTGTCAGGATGCATGTTATCCGGAACTGCGGTTCCGGTTGAATTATGACATGCCCAGCAGCTTGCGTTTATTCCGTACCCTGAAGCATTGTTGGAATTCAAGTTCGCATGCACAGACCTGCTGAAGCTTCCTCCATCTATGTAGTGCATGCCGGTATAATTCTGGGGACTGCTCGTGTTATGGCATCCAAGGCATCCCGGTCCTCCACCGCTTACTACTGTTGCACTGTGGAAATCGGCAGGTTTCGTACTGTCCCTTGTATGGCACAGGTAACAGCTCCCGTTACTCGAAACGCTGTACCTGTTCCCGAACATGTTAGTTGCGTTCACCTGGAACGGGCTGCCCCATGCGTACCTGATGGATGCCGACCCCTGGGCATGGCAGAACAGGCAGTCCGTAGTGTCAGGCAGGCGATCGATGGTCTTGGTCCTGTGTGACGGGTCGCTAAAGTTCCTTACCGAACTTAAGCCCCTGAAAGCATAGAATCCTCCAGCTGGCGTCCTGTTGAAGTATGAGTTCCCGTGGCATGTACCTGCATTTGTTCCTGTGTCGTAATAGTAACAGGATGTTGCAGGTCTGGGATTGTTCTGGTTAGGTACATCCACGCCTGTACCGGTTATATCAGAGTAATTGATGTGTGAATACACGTATGGCAGCGTGTCATTAATATCTTTTCTTATGACGCCGCCGGGATTGAATGGGCCGGTGAACTGAGACGTGGTGTTTGGCATGTGGCAGTTCTCGCAAGTTCTCTTCAGGCCTCCGCTGTGACATGCGGCACATGATTCGTTGTTTTCTTCCAGTGAACCGCCAACTCCGCCAGTTGCATCGTCTCCTTCCCAGTCGAATCCGCGATTGTCCTGGAACCCGTGTATCGTGGGCGTCCATACCAGGGGCTGGTTATGGAAAGTAACGATGGTGCTGCTGTTGTGGCAGTTGGCACAGAATGTATAGTTCTGGCTTTTTGCAGGATGCCGTGTCAGGTTGGCGTACCATGAAGAGGCATTGGCCGGGGACTGGTGGCACAGGGTACAGTTTTTTGATGGAGTGATCAGATCCGAATAATTCGAATAGTGGGATACGTTCGCTGAGACAGGATCTGCCGGTGTAATGGAATCAGTGAAACTCACCTTGCTCTTATTATGGCATGTCGTGCAGTTGACAGAAGGATTGTAGGTGTCCGTGTATATGCTTTCTGCATGGGATTGCTGGATATGGTCGATTACTTTCCTGCCTGTGAGTTCGGTCATCAGAGTAAAGTTGGAACTCGTGAAATTCGGGTACCTGCTGTGGCAGTCCACGCATTTCCAGGGATTCCTGTAATCTCCGGGATTTGAGTTGTTGTCTGAATGTCCTCCCGGATCCGTGCCATACCCGTGACATGCCCAGCATGCTTTGTTGATCGGGTCAAGAGAAGTGCTATTGGTGGCGTTCCTGTTAAGGTTCCTGTGGTTTCCCAGTCTCATTGCAGTGACGTTTATTTCACTCGTTGCCGACCCGCCGATATCATGGCAGCCTATGCAGTCTGAGTTTCCTCCACTTCCGCCTAAAGTGCCTTTGCCGACGGCAGAATTATGGAACGTGAAACCACCGGTGACAGCGTAATTTCCATGGCATGAAGGACAGCTGCTGCTAATCGTGTAAGCACTGTGGTCTGTTCCGCCACCTGAGGCGTTCTTATTGCTGATATTTGCCCTGCTTCCCGGGATTATACCCCATTTTTGCATATTTGAACTGTTCCTGTGGCAGAAAACGCAGTCAGTGCTGTTGCTCGATGGGCTCATCAGCCTGCCCGCAGTCCTGTTCAGGCCATAGTGTGAAACCGATGCGTTCTCAGGGCTTCCTCCGCTCACACCCATGCTGGCATCGTGGCTCTCTATCAAGCTGTTATTATGGCAGTATGAGCAGTAAATTTTTCCATAATAGGAAGTATTCACATCAGTGTTTGGAGAGAGGCCGGAAGGTATGTGGTCAGTAACATTCCCGGCACCGAATAAAGCACCAGTATCGGTATGGCAATCATAGCATTTCCTGGGTTGATTATAAATCGATATATTGTGCTCGTTCACCGCCTGGTCGCTCTCATTCGCCCATGTGCCATTCTTCGAACCGTGGCATGCCCAGCATGGTCTGTTATTGGCATTCGCAGGTGTCGAAACCGCGCCGCTGTTCAGGATAGAGTGCATACCAAGGCTCAAAGCAGAAAAATTGACGTTGTTCGCAGTCCCGCCTGTATTGTGGCAGTTCGTACAATTAACACCTCCTGATGTCCCCACAGCGACTGAGTGCATGAAACCGGTAATATTCCCGCCTATAGCAAGATTTCCGTGGCAGCTCCTGCAATTTGCATCATTCTTTGCATAGGAACTGTGATTAATATACGCTGTTCCAATGCCTGTAACATTACCGTATGTCGCATTTCCTGTTATCTCAGGCGGCACTGTTCTGTTATCTTCATTAAAAGTTGCAGTCATGTAAGAATAATCAGGGCTTCCCTGCCAGTGGCACTGCTGGCACCATGTAAGCGTGGATAAGACTGTCCCATTTACAGGATTCCCGCCGCTGAATAATGACGGTCTTCCGAGCGCGCCTGCCCTGTGCATCGTTTCGCCATGGCAGTATTTGCATCTCTCTATCTGCGATGTATTCGTCCAGTATGGTCGTGTCTGGTTCCACTTGCTGCCGTTTTTGCTATCATCGCTGTGCGCCGCCGGGACAGGCACCTGAGGAGCGTTCCTGCCTGTATAGTTCCCGGCTTTAGGTAGGCTTTTTAACGCATCCATGAAAGTGGAGTTCTGGTGACATGTCGTGCAGTCGCCCCTTACCGGACTGCTTGTAAACACGTAAGTGGCTGCACCAAAGACCTGTATATAGTGCACATCGCTGCTATGGCAGAGCGTACAATTCACGCTATTATTATGCCTGCTGTAACCTGAATGACATGCTGTGCACTGGGTATCCTCTGTAACATTATTCTGGCTTCCCGCCGCTGCATCAGGCTTTGATATGTTATGCATCGGACCGTGGCAGATGATACATGGCACGGTGGCGTTGGGAGTATGGTACTTATCATATGTCCCCGAACCGTTCGAATAACGGCTGATCACGCCGTCCAGAGTGGATTTCTTTGAAATATCAGTCCTATCATGGCAGTTATCGCATGACCCGATGGTTATGTTCCCGGTATTATGATCATTCCATGCAGATGTTCCATTGGGGTCGTGGCATGCCGCATTTGTACAGGATATATTTTTGTGCACATCATTTACAAAGAAATCCTTTGTCGTGTTTCCTTCAATATTGCTTGTTGTGGGATTGCCATCGTACGACTGGTGGCATACTGTACAGAAATCATCTGCCCAGCCACTCAGGTGCATGTTGATATTGTGGCTGGTATTTGCGGACGTTGTTCGTTCCCAGCTCGCGGTATATGGGGAATTTGCAGCCGCTGCTCCCATATCTGCAGGAGACTTGCCGCTGTGCTGACCACCGCACTTGCCTGTTGTTCCCCATGCGCATCCCCACCAGTTATAGATAAACGTTGCATTTGAAGAAACACCGTTTGATTCCGCCTTTACTTTCCACACGCCATAAAAGCTCGCGTTATCCATATCTTTATAATAATAAGCGAGACCTGATGTATCGGTAACTTTTGACCCCGCTGCAACTATGCTGTTATTCGGGTCGTATATAGTAAAGTTTACAATTCGTCCTGATATGGCTTTTCCATTATTGTCAATAAATAACGTACTCACTCCAACGGTAGTCTGGTTGCCCCTCCAAACGTTCTTGTTGCCCCATTCCCCGGCGAATGGAAGAGCATACCCGGAACTGGCATTTGCGCCTCCTGATGAATCCATGGGGTCATCCAGTATCACATACCTGTTCGTGGCGACAAGTATCCTGTCAGGTCCGCCAGTGCTGCCCGATACCGCAAACGGCGAGAGAGTTGTTGTGCTTGCTGTAAGGATGTTATTCAAGGTGTCAACCGTGGTGTCAAGTGCTTCCCAGTACGTCAGGTTCCAGTGATATATGACAAGGCTGTTCTCAGAAACGCCGTTAAGTTCAGCTTCCCTGTAGTGCACGCTTACCTGTGCTGACGAAAAAGAAATACCCTGAACCCCTATCTCCACGAACTTTACTGGTCTGCCTGGAAGGGTGTCATTAACAGGATTTTTCCTGCCGTAATCTTCAAATATAACTTCTCCGCCGGTGGTTGCGTTTACTATCATCCCGGGTGACACATCTTTCAGCCTGATCGCCACGTTCCTTGATGCAATGGCATCCACTTCAAGCTCTCCTCCGGGAGGGATATCCTGCGCTACAAGACTGTTTGATCTACCTGATTTTTTCAGGTTCTTCGCATTGTCATAAGTCTTAAAATCACCAGCCACCTGTGCGCTTCTTGTGTCACGGATGTCTATCTGGCCTGGAAGTCTCGCGCTCACTGCAAAGATGGAAAGTGAGTCCACAGCAGCGATAAGGATATCAGCTTCAGTATCGACCTTTGTTTTCAACCTGCTCCACTCTTTCGCAGCAATGTCATAATGATAGATCGAAAGTGAATTCTCATCAACATCCCCAAGTTCAGAAGCATTGTACTGGATGCTAATCTCTGCTTCCACAAATGAAAGGTTGAAGGCGCTTACCTGTACGTATTTTACGGGCACACCAGGCGCAGGTTCTTTCAGGTCTTTCGGCAGGCTTACTCCGTAGTTTTCTATTATCACATTTGAATTCCTCGAGTCCCTGGCAAGCCTGAATTTTACTGATATGTTCTTTTTAACAAGGGCATCAAAATAAACTATACCATTCGGGATCCTATCCCACTTTATAAAATTGACATTTTCCTTATAACCGCCCGATATACCAGAACCACTTATGCCGATCGCACCGTTTATGGGATCGCCCGCGCTGTCAGTGAATGTTATATCGCCCTGCGTAAGTTCTTCCGCGGTGCGTGTTGGTATTGGCGGATAATACAGGAAAGCAACAGCTAAACCAATCAGTATTATGAACGTAAGTATGACATGCCGTATGTTCGCATGTCCCGTCTTATCCTGCAGAACGCTCATTTTGCAACCTTTTTTGAGTTCTAAATATCAAGCCTTCTATCCATAATTTATGTTTAGTTTTATTGTTTATCTACTTACTGCCATATAATAATTATATTTTCATGATAATCATTCAGATGATAATCATCAACATCATTTTTTATTATTATTTCAATTGATGTGTACTGATAAGGAATTGACCCGACTTATTAAAGTCCCGGAGATACTTATCAATTAATTTCCTGACATTTTGCGGCATCTCTCCTTTCATCTGGTTTGAAAGGTATGAATCGTTTATAAGCAGCCTTGTAACATCGATCATATAATTTTTCTTAAACTCACTCATCTCCTCCAGATGTCCGAGCTTATCCATATAAAACTCCTTGAAAGCCGCAAGCAGATGCTTATTTAGCTCTTCGCGGGTCATGCCAACCGGCTTAACGATGGGTTCAACAAGGTTGTATTTTGAATAATCGAATTCTTCGATATACGGGGCAAGTTCAGGATAAATATCAGAATAAGGCCAGGGCGCTATGGCAAGGAAAAAAGCAAGATCAGGATTGTAATATTTTGCAAGTTTCACAGCAGTTTCGATGGACTGCGGTGTCTCATCCGGCATCCCCAGGACAAATGAGGTTTCAGAAATGATGTCAATACTATTTATAAGGTCGATGGCTTCCTTGGACTGCTCTACCTTTAGATTTTTATTATAACGGTCAAGCATGTCCTGGCTTGCTGATTCTGCTCCTACGTATATATGCAGGATGCCTGCTTCCCTGTATTTATTAATAATATCCTTATCTCGAAGGATGTCATCCACCCTTGTCTCCATCAGGAGTTCAAGGTCAAGATTCTTTTCGATTAGAAGGTCAAGTATTTTCTCCCACCTCTGGCGGTCAAACGTGGGTGTCTCATCTGCTATCATGGCAACATCCACGCCATAAGTGCTGTTTAAGTATTCAAGTTCTGAAACGAAGTTTTCAGGGCTTCGCGCTCTCCATTTCTCCTTCCAGAAAAGCCTCTGGGAGCAGAAAGTGCATTTCTGAGTGCACCCCCTGGAAGAACTGACAACTGCAAGGGTAGAGTTTTTCTTAGTTTTAAATGAATAATCTTTCCATTCAACAAGGTTCCAGGCAAGGGGCAGAACATCCAGGTCTGGTATCAAAGGTCTCTCTTTCGTGCATGTGATCTTTCCATTCCTTGCATACGCGATACCTGGTATATCAACCTTCTTTCCCGCAAAAACACGGTCGAGGAGTTCTCTTGTCGCAATGTCTCCCTCCCCGCGGACAATATAATCCACAATGCTGCCATCTTTCCGGAGAAGCTCTTCCCAGCAGAAATTAGCGTGAATACCTCCGAGCATCGTAATTATCTCAGGATTTACTTCTTTTGCGATTCTAAGAACGCTCACAGCATCATAAATGCTTGAGGTATATGCCGCTGTGCCTACTGCATCCGGGCCAAAATCTTTTATATATTCTCTGATTTTGTCAAATGTATGGAATTTTGACATTGCATCGTATATGCTTACATCGTATCCTGCTTTTTGGAGGCTTCCTGCTACATATACCATTCCCAGGGGCATCCATGTTCCTGCCGACTCAAGTACGCCGCAGTGATATGGGGGGGTTATTAAAAGGACTCTTTTTGACATTGAATCTTCCTATCAGATTTGTTATTCAGAATTTAACGGTTATAGTTCTACTATGTAAAATAGGTTTATATTGATATCCCCGCTTTAAACCCTCCGCTTTTTCATGATAAATATTATTATAATTAAAAATAAAAATGCTGACGCTCCAATTAGGTAGTTCCACGGCGTTTTTTCCAATATTATTGCGACCTCTTTCCCGTGGAAGCTGCGGAATTGCCCATCCACATGGCAGTATATGCAGTCGCTACTTTTTTTATTGACATGAGATGGATCTGATGGAAGGGGGCGCGGGTTTCCCCAGGCTTTTCTTATAATAGCATCTTCCTGTATATGGCAGAACACGCAGTCTCTTGAATCAGGCATGACGTCAGCCGGGGCGTTCCAGTGATACGGGTCGCCCCTGTTGAGAACCCGACCTGTATAATTGTGTGCATTGAACGCAAAATAGCCGCCTGAGATGTCCTTTTTCCTGAAATTAACCCCATGGCATGAACCTTCGCCTGTTTTCGGGTCGTAACCGAAGCAGGTGGATTTTGTTTTTCCTGATGAGGATTGGTCAGGCACATCCACAGAAGAGCCGTTATAATGGGAATATACGCGGGGGGTGTAGTTGCTGATATCTTTCCTGACAGTTATCAGTTTGCCTCTTATTAATTCATTAACATGACAGTCCTCGCAGACATTGAGGATGGGTGAAGTGTGTTCCAGCATGCTCACATGGCATACTGGGCAGCTTTCGTTTAGCCTGTCAGGACCTTTTTCATTGGCATTATCCCCTTCCCAGTCAAAGCTGTCATGCACGAAGCCGGGTGAAAAAGGCTTTTGGAGATGCTTCCCATTTGAAATTGTGGTATTATAGTGGCAGTTATCGCAGAAGTTGCCAGTGAGCCCGTGCCTGATGTTATGGCATGAGGTACATTCTTCCGCAGATGCGGCAGGGGTGATGAAATAAGCAAATAGTAGTAAAATAATTACAGGGATTGTCTTTCCTATCATCACGCTTACTTAATACTTGGAACTAATAATCTTTTCCAATTTGAACAATAAAAAATAATAAAAAAAGACCGGGAAGATATAAATACAGGTAGTTAATTATTAATTATTATAGTTCCGGAGGTTAAACTGATAAAAGGAAATGGGAGAACTAATGCTATTTATGCATACTGTAAAAGTGATGAGTGATTAAGAGTTCACATTTCCTTTTCAGAACATACGAATAGGAGGCAATTATGGTCGGATTGGAAAGTTCTATGGATCTTGCAGAAACAGCAAAAAAGATCAAGAAACCTGAAGTTTCAAGTGAAGAAAGCGAAAGGCAGAAAGCTTTTCTTGCGCAATTGAGAGCCCGAAAACCTGTTAAGGTAAAAGCGGCGGCCAAAAAACCAAAAGCTAAAGCCAGATCGAGGAAAGGAAAAAAAATGACCAGAGCTAAAAAAGGTGAGACCTACTACTGTGAAGTCTGCGGCTGCGAGATCATGTGCGCGACCAGCAGTGAAGGCCCCATTATCTGTTGCGATGAGGTAATGTGTGTTATAGACTAAAGGAGGTGAAAAAAAATGGTCGGATTGGAAAGCTGATGGACCTCGCCGAAGGCGCCAAGAAGATAAAAAATCCAGCAGTTGCTGAAGCCGAAAGGGAGAGACAGAAAAAGTTCATGGAGCAATTGAGAAGCCGCAGTGCACCAGTTCCTGAAGCATAAAGCGGTGAATTAACCAGTCAAAAAATAAATTTGATGAACATGGATAAAGTCAATCTCATGGAAATAATTTGATCCGAACTCATAAGTGATGATTTGAATTTATCCGTGATAACCATGTTCTATCACATTTTTTTTTTCAATTTATTAGAACAAATCCAAATCCCTTTATATGTAAAAATACATAAATAATGAATTGGAGGTAGAAAGGGCAATGATATTCATGTGCAGTACTTATGTGCCGTTCTCGCTGACACCTGATGAACTTAAGGAAATGGCGGAAAAGAGCGGGATGTTCTGGTGCACCTCATGCAAGAAGACATTCTTGAAAAAAGGCGCGACCAAATGCCCGAACTGCGGGTCAGATAAAATAAAACCTAGGGCGGCGTAATGTAATTCTGGAAGAATGGCAAATAGCAGATGACGTATAACAACTATCTGCGTTTAGTTTATTCATCTGTTGTTTTTTGGATTCTAACGCCAAAATATTTTACAATCCCCTATAATTTTAGCTGATACTAAAGATGGCTCTTTGGATTTTTTAAGACCATTTTAATTCGTGTTTGTTCTCGTTCGGAAATGATTCGGAAGGAAAAATATAAATATCTGAAAATTATATAATACATGGTGGTACTAAATGGAATTTGTTGAAAAAGTAAAAGGAATTCTGACGGAACCGTCAAAGACATTTGACGCGTTGAAGGGAGAAACGCTTGGTGAATCAATAAAATTTTATGCAGTTATTGCTGCGATCTCAGCGGCACTGAACACTTTATTGTTCGCACTTGCGTTCGGCACGATGTTCGGGCAGCTTGGAACGATGATGGGCGCAAGTGCAGGAGTTGCGGGCGCGATAGTCTTCTTTGTAATCCTGTTTATTTTCGGGATCATAGGGGCATTCATAAGCGGCGCGATCTTTCACATTTTCGTGTATCTTGCAGGCGGAAGGAAGGGTCTTACCCAGACAATAAAAGCAGTCATCTACGGCTCCACTCCTGGTCTGCTGATCGGATGGATACCGTTCATAGGGATGATCGGAGGATTATGGTCGCTGGTTCTTGAAATTATCGGAATACGCCAGCTTCACGAAATGACAACCGGGAGAGCGGTTCTGGCAGTTGTCATCATGTTAGTAGTACTTGTAGTAATGACTGTCCTCCTGGCGGCGGTGATTGCAGCGTTTGTATTCGGTCTGAGCAGTCAGGGTAGAGGTTATTAACATCTACTATTTCATATTTTTTAAAATGCTGTATCAATTCGAGCATGAATCGAAAAGGTTTCGTTTTCTTACAAATCAACATGCGGGTTCAGGTCGCATCCAGTGCATGGAAGGCACATGGTCTTTGCAGCACTTGCATCCAGCCCGTACTTATCAAGTATCCTTCTTGACATCCCAGCAAGTTTCAGCAGCCTCTCCTTTGTGGGGCGCTCTGCCTCCAGTTCCCCGAACCGCAGTGGATGCACGCCCACAGCCCTTATTATTGGTATGACGCCCATCGCTGCAAGTTCTTCGTAGTATTTTTCAACGGTTTCGTCCGTCTCACCAAGCCCAACTATGAAATTCGTGAACACGCGGTTTTTCCCAAAGAACTTTACCGCATCCTTCAGGCAGTCGAGTGTGAAATCAAGAGGCGGCTTCTTGCAGTACTTTTCATAGAGTCTCCCTGTCCATGGTTTCCACATTATATTTTATCTCGCTGGCTCCCGCATCTTTTAATATGCGCGATGAGTCCCTTGTGGGATAGACAGAAACGCCAATGGGAACGTTGTATTTCTTTAATTTTCTAACAAGGTCTGCTGCTCTCTCCACTTCTTTCTCTGGCGATACTTCTACGCCTGAAGTTATCGAGATGCCTTTCATGTTCCCGAGCCTGTGCGCTTCTTCCACGAGCGCCAGAAGCTCATCTGTGGATTTTACTTTTCCATTGAGCTTGGGGACAGGACAGAATTTGCAGTCGTAGATGCATCGCTCGCTCATGGTTATGTATGCCTGCTCAGGGCAGTGGATGAGTTCTTCCTCAATAGTCCCGCGCACAAGCTCTTTACCGCCCTTTAATATCACGATTTCGCCGTTCTCCCTGATTGCACGCAGGGGCGAGCCTTCATCCACCACGAGCCTTACCCTTTGCTTTCCCGACCTTAAGAAAAAAGCCTTGCCTCCGGCGCCAGGTCCCGCCGTCGGTACTGTGAGCCTGCCCAGCAGCGACGGGTCAATATCCACGGCTCCTATGGAGATAAGCTCTGCCTTTATCCTGGCGTTCATTTTCATAATTCAAAGATACCTTTTTGATACTTAAATACTGTGCATAGTCTGACATAACTTCAAATTAATTCGAAGTTAAAGATATATTTATTAAGTATTCAGTTTAACTATCCATCAGGTGAAAGAAAAATGAAAAATAAATCATTGATCTTGATGGTCATAATATCTGTAGCCGCAGCAGCAGTTCTTAGCGGCTGTATCAATCCCGACACAGGTGCGGACAATAGCGGAAAAACCGGAGTTAATGCCTCTGACAAAATAGTTTCCCAGTTCGAATCAACACAGGACTTAAAGAAATTCTCATCTGTAAAAGAGATAAGGGAATTTCTTAAAGCCAGCGCTGCCAGTTCTGGTTATAACCAGTATGGGTGGAGCGGCAATTTTGGCGGTTTCATGCGAGAGGGTACGATGGGAATTACAGGCGCAATGGATGTCGTCGTGCCAACTGCGATGCCAGTGGCGACATCTGCTGCCGTGAAACAGGGGGCTGGTGAACCCGGGGCAGCGGATTATTCAACTACGAACATCCAGGTTGAAGGCGTGGATGAGGCTGATTTTGTAAAGAATGACGGAAAGTTCATCTACGTGCTTGCGCAGAACAAACTTGTCATAGTCGATGCATTCCCCGCACTCGAGGCAAAGACTCTTTCTACGACAACGATCGAGGGAAGACCAGCTGATATGTTCATAAACGATGACAGGCTCATCGTATTCACGCAGGAAGATGCTCAGGTAATGGTAATTCCCGAATACGATTACAGGCCCATGCCAAGGTACACCCAGAAGACCAATGCCCTGATATATGATATCTCTGACAGGAAAAAACCTGTGCAGGTATCCAATTTCAGCATCAATGGCAATTATTTCCAGTCGCGTATGATAGGTGATTTCATTTATTTTATCGTGAAGGATAGCGTTTATTATTACAACGAATTCGTGGACCTGCCATCAATAAAGCAAGGTTCAGTTAAAATAATGTCACCGGATATCTATTATTTCGATAATCCCGAGCAGAATTACGTATTCCATACTATCGCATCCGTGAATATCAAGTCAGATAAGATCAACGCAAAATCGTTCATGATGGGCTACTCTGACAATTTGTATGTGTCAGAGAACAATATTTACATCACTTACCGCAAGAACCTGCCTGTACTATATTACGAGGCGCAGCGCGAGGAGAGGTTCTATAAGGTCATAGTACCCCTACTTCCAAAAGACGCGCAGGATAAGATATACGCTATCAGGGACAGCAATATTGCTTCGTCTGAGAAGTGGGAATCAAATATCCTCGATCCTGGAAGATACCTACAACAACATGACTGAAAACGAAAAACAGGATTACGCCACGAATGTTGAAAAAGCGGTCGAGGAATACGAGACAAAGCTCGCGCAGGAAAGAGATATAACTGTCATCCAGAAGATAAATGTCAACAAAGGCGATATAGAATATAAGACGAAAGGAGAGGTGCCAGGCAGCCTGCTCAACCAGTTCTCGATGGACGAATCCAGCGATAATTTCAGGGTCGCTACAACGTCCCAGATATGGACTGGCATGGGGTCAAAGCAGTATAATAATGTCTATGTGATGGACAAAGACCTTGGAATTACAGGAAAACTTGAGAATATCGCACCTGATGAGAGGATATACTCCACGCGGTTCATCGGGAACAGGCTTTACATGGTGACTTTCAAGCGCATCGACCCGCTCTTTGTGATAGACCTGACCGACCCGAAAGACCCGAAAATACTGGGCGAACTCAAGATACCCGGTTTCTCGGACTACCTGCATCCATACGATGAGAAACATATCATCGGAGTTGGCAAAGAGACCGCGGATAACCAGTGGGGCGGCACCTCAATAAAGGGTGTTAAGCTCTCCCTGTTCGATGTGTCTGATGTCAGCAACCCGAAACAGCTTGACACGTACGAGATAGGCGCCTCGGGTACGGACTCCGAGGCTCTGCGCGACCACAAGGCATTCCTTTTCGATAAGAAGAAGAACCTGCTTGTGATCCCGATCAGGGAAGTCACAGAACAGCCCAGATACGATAGCAGGGGCTATTACATGCAGAAGGTATGGCAGGGCGCGTATGTCTTCAACCTCACCCTGCAGGATGGATTCAAGCTAAAAGGAAAGGTCTCCCACCTGGATGCCTTGGAGGAAGATATGTACTACTGGAATTCTCCAGGCGCAGTGCGAAGGTCAATGTATATGGATGATGTGCTGTACACAGTGTCAGCGCAGAATATAAAGATGAACAGTCTTGTCAACCTCAGTGCGATAAACAGCATTGACCTGCCGTTTGAAAGGAATATGTACTATCAGTATGGATGGAACTGAACGGGGCAATATTTAACCCGTAATAGTGGCATTTTGACATGCCACATCCCTTTTTTTTATTGTTTCATTTACCCATTATTAAGGTCATTCGGGTGGGCAAGTAAGTCATCGACAAATACCTGTTTGCCTGTTCTGGTCATGTATAATCTGACCCACCAGACTGTCATTATTGGAGATAAAACACAGGCTGAAATAATTAAACTTATAAAGAACCATACAACATTTATGATCGGGATCAAACCCATTATCTGGTCAATTATCGCAAAAACAAAAGCCACAGCGAACGTGACAAGTATGAGTAGAACCACATCGAACAAATTTTTTTTAAAAAAGTCAATGCCTGCAATGATTCCCTCGACCGGACCGAGAGATTCAATAACAAGGGCATACCTGAAGGCTGCCATCACAACGCTGAGTATTAATAAATAGATCATAAACAGTAAGAACCCGACTAAAAGTAATAAGACCGCACTGGTATTTTCTGATGGCTGGCTGAAATTCATGCTCTTAATTCCAGGTACAAGGAATACAATGCCTGCAAAGACTAGCAGCATAACAAGGATCTCTGCGAGGAACAGGTTCACCACATTCTTTTTTCCTGCTTCCATCATCGTGGAAAGCTGTGATCTTCCGGTTTCGTTCGCCTGTCTTGCCATGCCGATGGCTCCTGATGTGAAAAAAGATGCAATAAAAACCAGGATCAAAACGCCGATTATTACAAAGGCAGTGATTTCATAAACATGCTGCGAAAGGGTTGAAATCATCGCTAAGGCAAGGGCGTCAGGACTATTATACTCTTTGAATGAAAATGAGCTTAAAATGGTTAAAAAACCGATGACGGTTATTATAAGAGCCGTCAGTCCCAAAACTAAGATGTTAAGGATAAAAGGTACACACAGATTGATATTCTTAGTATACGTTTCAATGCCATTATTTATTATTTTACCTATATCTTCCGCCATTTTTAACCCTCTTCATTATTTAATTTATTTTATCAGTTATTGACTTAACGTGATTGTCGTTTTATCAATTAATATTTTCCCTCAAAACTGAATTTTGAGTGTTTCACTCAACTCTTTTGACAGGATTTACAGGATAAACAGGATACGCAGGATTGGCTCGTATCCTGTCGATCCTGTTTATCCTGTCTTGATTTTAAATTTTCTTGAATTTTTCATAAATGATTCACGATTATTTGATATCTCAGATATAGGTAAACAATTTACCTTTACAGCTACATATACTTCATTCAAATGCAATCAAGAACCCCGGCCCGTGCATTCGCACCCGCCCATATATCAGGTATTTTCATAATCGACATTAAAAAAGACCCTCTTCATTCCGGCTCAATGGGCGCAGGAGTATGCCTGGAGGATGGCGCGGTAACATCAGTTCACCCGGCGCAGGAAACTACTATAAAAATAAACGGCGCTGTCAGTGAAGCAGCCACTACGCTATCTGCTATTAAACTCCTGACCAAAAAACCTGTCCTTGTGGATACCCGGCTTGGCATCCCGGTCAGCGCAGGGTTCGGAGCAAGCGCAGCCGGGGCAATGAGTGCCGCGCTGGCTGTGAACGAAGAGCTTTCTCTTGATCTTACATTCAACGACCTTGCGAATGCCGCGCATGTTGCAGATGTGAAAAATCGGACAGGTCTTGGCGATGTGGCAGGAATGACATGTGGAGGTATCGATATCAGGAAACATGCAGGTATCCCTCCAGTTGGGAGAATAGATAAGATACCGTGCAGGAACGAAATTATTTCCTGGGTTAGTTTTGGCGAAATATCAACAAGATCTGTATTATCCGACGGGATAAAAAAGAAAAGCATCAATAAAGCAGGCAGGTTAGGGCTAAAAGAACTCATAAAAAAACCCACCCTGGATAACTTTTTCCACCAGTCCTGCAAGTTCGCAAAGCAAATAGACCTGATGAGCCCGAAGGTGAGAGACGCTATCGAAGCTGTGGAAGCGTCTGGCGGGCTTGTAAGCCAGGCTATGCTTGGAGAAACTGTTTTTGCAATAAATGACAAAGGGGCGCTTTCTGAGTTTGGAGATGTGAATGTGAGCAGGATAAGCCATTCGGGGGCGCATCTGTTATGATACCGAAAAGTCACCCAAGATATGAATCCCTTATGACGCGGGACAAAATAGTTGAAGGTGTAAAGGAGGGAATAACAGGAACGGTGGGGCTTATTGCACAGGGGCGCGGTGAGGCTTTTGACTACCTGATAGGAGAAAAGACCACACCAGAAGCGCTGTTTTCTGAAAAAGTTGCCGCCGCAGCTCTTCTTCTGGCTAAAAGACCTGTGATCTCAGTTAATGGCAATGTTGCAGCGCTTGTTCCTGATGAGATAATCCTGTTAAGCGAGACTGTTAATGCGCCGCTTGAGGTGAACCTTTTCTACAGGACAGAAGAAAGGGTCAATGCGATCATCCGGCATCTTCGCGCAAAGGGTGCAAAAAACATGTGCACAGGGAGCGATGCCATGATTCCCGGCATCGAACATGAGCGCGCGAAAGTGGATAGCAGCGGCATCTTCAGCGCCGATGTGGTGCTTGTGCCGCTGGAGGACGGGGACAGGTGTAAAGCGCTTGCAGATATGGGAAAAACCGTAATTGCTATCGATCTCAACCCGCTTTCAAGAACCGCGCAGTGCGCGCATGTGACTATTGTTGACAATATTGTGAGGGCTGTTCCGAATATAACAGGGTTCGCGAAGGATTTTGGAAAATCAGGAAAAGATGAGCTTCACAAGTTAGTTGAAGGATTTGACAATAAGAAAAACCTGGCTGATGCAATAGATAATATTTTAAAGCATCTACAGAAAGGGTACAAAAATGAAGATTAATCAATTTTATATATAACTTATTACCCATAGTAATATATTATGTTCCTCCCAACACCAGAAGATTTCAAAAAACTTCGTCTTGAACTTGGTCTTACCCAGCACGACATCGCAACACGCGCAGGCGTGAGCCAGCCTTTGATAGCGCGTATAGAGTCAGGGGATGTTGACCCAAGGCTTTCAACCCTGCATAAGATATTCAATGCATTTGACGCTGCGAGGAAAGAGAAGGTGCTTGTCAGGAGCGTCATGCATTCACCTATAATCCATACCACTTCGGACAGCTCTTTAGAGGGTGCCGCAAGCATAATGGAAGAGCATGGCTTTTCCCAGATGCCTGTAATTGACGGGGGAGTCCCGGTCGGCAGCATATCCACTGACCAGATAGTGGCGTCAATGACAGACCAGGACATAAAGAAAGTATCCCATCTTCTTGTCCGAAATATCATGGGTGAGTCTTTTCCCACGGTTTCTACCACGACTGATGCAAATACGGTCTCAAGGATACTTGAGAAGAACCCGGCAGTGCTTGTGCTTGAAAAAGGGGTAGTGGTAGGCATGGTTACAAAGCACGACATTATGAAGATGCTGCGCGGGTAATAAAAAATCCCAAATCCACGTATGCCCCAGTGCATAAGTTTGTGCTATTCCCCAAAGCACAGCTTTGGGAGGATAACACTATATACTTAAAAATCAATACATTTATGTTCCAGACCTACGAAATCTGGGGCAAATCGTGTTGATAGGTCCTTGCGGGAGAACGGCAACGCCACATCTATGACCGTACAGACAACCCCAATGCGGTACACGCGATAACGCCTGATACTAGGGTTACGGCAACGGACAGCGGCATGCGCCAGCGGATGAAGTTCCGGGTTAGTGTCAGGCTACAGCATATCTATCTTTTTATGAGCCTTTCCCTTATCAGATAAACGCATATAGCAAGGACTGCGATTCCATACAGAGCCTGGAATATGAGTTGATATTTATAGTTAAACCAGTTCTGGATCAGCATTTCAATTGAACTGTATATCTTGAATATGGCCATCAATGCGAAAAGCATTGCTATCAGGAATGTCCCCAGGTAAAAATAATCCTCTATTTTTTCTCGGCTTATCATTATAATCTCCTCCTTAATGTTATTACTATTATCAGCGCGGCTATTGCTGCAATCGCTTCAAATCCGGGTTCCATCTTTGGGGTCGTGGCATATGACGGCGAAACAGTCATCGTTACACCGGGTACAGGCGGAGCGCCGCCCTCGCGTACGAATTTAGAGACTTCTATATTCATCTTCTTCTCCTGGCTCTCTTTGGGCACGGTCTTTGTTGGAGCCAGCATCAGCGCTTTCTCCCATGTATTTACCAGAACATCCCCTTTCCAGAGTTCTACAACCACCATGTAATTATAACCCTCAGGAACATCAAAATCTACACTTTTAACCGATGTAGCTTCACCTGCAATGATACCCGTTTCTGAAGACCTCTTATCAGCCAGAAGGTTCGATTCAGCCTGCCGCGCCTTGACGATCATGTTCATGTTCTCGGATGGCGCAGCCCATTTGTTCTCAAGATATACATCAGACCTTATGGATGCGCGTCCGCCTGAAGCTCCTGTTACAATGAAATCAATGTTATTTAAAGAAACGCCGCTCTGCTTTGCAGCAGGTGTCAGAGCACTCAGTCCTTTTATTCCTACCGACCCTTTCTCCCTGATGGTACCGTTGTCATAAAGCAATATTCTGAAGTCATAGTTGCCGTTCCTGTCAACCTTCAATTTTGCCGAGGCGGTCACTGTCTTATCATCGTCGCTCACAGGAATCAGGGTAGAAACGTTTGTTTCCTCCAACCCTGTATTGCTGTTTATCGCCGTTATGAGCATGGAAGCGTTCTTTGCCTCACCTCTTTCGTGATATATGTACGCCGTGACATTCATCTCTATCAGGTTGCTCGTTACTTCCACAGGTTTGACATCGACCTCGCGGATAGAAAAGGTAGCAGAAGGTTTGTATACAGTCTCCTTTATAAGAGCATCGTTATTAATCAGTACAATGGCAAGAGATACCACAAGTATAGCCGCCACCAGTGTTATAAGGACGTTTTCAGATTTCATATTCCCCACGTCCTTTTAATCGTGATAGTTTATAAATCTAACTGTCTGCACAATTTTGCATAATTCGAGAAAATCCAACTAACTTCAAAAACTCTTTTTCTAATTTGATTGATTTCTATAATTCGAGAACAAAATTAAAATAATCTTGTGAGAACATTCGATATGGGCAAACAAGACCACCTGTTAGCATTGAGAATCACAAAAAAGAAGATGATTTGATCAGAATAACAGATAGCATGAGCTATGACTAGAATGCGGTAAATTATTTCAGATATCAGATATAATTATCGAAAGCGTTTGCAGGTTTAACTCCATTCTGCAAATTTGTCAATAACAACAACTGATAGGCAACAAAATTAAATTTCGAATATAACTCTCTGTTTTCTTCCCTTATTCTCCTGACATCGAATTTTAGTGTAATCTTCATATGCCCATGAATCCTTTCGCATTCCTTCCTGAGTTTATATGAATCCGGGAAGTTTTTGTCCCTCAGAGTCAGGTTTCGGAGATACATGCCAACCTGTTCACTCCTGCCATGTTCATAAAGAAACCTCAGCTTATCGTCAATATTCATGTGTCTTGAGCCACCAAGCTTCCACATCTTATTTGTCCAGTGATCTATTCTTTCAAGTTCCCCTTCCTCATTGATTACAGCATCCACTGGCAATGAAATCAATGGTTTTGCTTTTAATTTGTACCATATCTCAGCATGATTTTCGAATGAATCATAACTGCCATCAAGGCGATATTCATTGATTTTTGCATTCATCTTTAAAAGAGCAGCTATATGCAGCGGTAGCTGGGGAGAGTCTCCATCATTTCCATCTGTATAGTTCATAAACACTGGATATGTGCCGATCATTGTAATATGGGCTTTATCCATTTTGCATTCATAATATGGATTAAAATCACTATGAGTATCGTATCTTGATGCTTCAAGGGGAGTCGAATCAAGTTTTGCCTCTTTTGAATCTATGAGTTTAATGATTCTTTCACCAACCATTTCCATGATTTTATTGATGCCTTCGACTCCAAGGCGATTTTTTACAAAATGATGAAGTGTTCCGCCGGAGGGAACGGGTATTTTACCATCTTTTTCTTTGAAACCAAGAAGCCAGGCTTCTTCTTCTGATAAAATGATTTTTTTATACGGCTGTTGCCTGAAGAATTTTACTACAGCAAATTTTATCATTGCGGATACATCATACCTGAAATGCCAATCTTTATCGCTGTAGAAGTGGTTTTCTATTTGCTGTGCAATGTCCGCTATGTTTAGGAAATATAAAAATTGGCATAGCGAGACATTTCCTATAGCTAAGTAGTTTTTAAGGGAGTCTGTGAGCAGGACTCCTTTAAAAACTTTTGAAATTTCTGCCATAAGAGGGGTCTTAGCAAAGTATTTAAATCTGTCGATAGAATTATGGCATATACTTTTTTCTAAAAATAGGGGCAAAGCCAAAAAAGGGATAACTTTTTAAGTCAAATGGCTAATTGGATTTCGTCATAATTCCAGTTTCACTTTTTTCCTTTTTTAGAATTATGCATACCGTTAGCGCTGTGGTCCTCGATGATGGACTCAAGCATGAAATATTTCTCTACGAATTTCTTTAATTCCTCATCCGATATGCATGAAATACGCTTCTCTTCATTATACAATCTCTGGATATCAGCTTGTATAGCCATCACCCGTGGATCGTTCTTATCGATTTTAGTATCAACATGCATAAGATCATTCAGCGTTTCCTCGACCTTGTAGCGTATAACCTCAAGACCTGAAGAGTCACCTATCATCAAATGCCTCTTTCCACCAACGAGTTCAGGCGGATAGGGCTCGTATGTGAATGGGTTCTTTATGATGCCGGCTGTATGTATCCCGCTCTCATGGGCAAAGATATTCTTCCCAACCACGGATTTATTGCGCGGTACTCTGATCCCTATCTCTTTTTCCATGAACTCGGCAAATTCCGTGATGGATTTGAGGTCGTACTTCTGGAATCCCTCGACGCGCTGTATCAAAAATAAGACTACTTTCTCAAGTTCAGCATTTCCCGCCCTTTCGCCTATTCCAAGGAAAGTCAGGCTTGACCAGTTCGCGCCATACCAGTATCCGGCTATAGAGCATGCTACGGACATACCGAAATCATCATGGATATGAGTTTCTATGTTCTTTGTCCCGATCTCGCACAGTCTCCTGACAATACGGGGTATGCCGTACGGCTCCTCAGCATCAGGGAACGGCAAACCAAACCCTACAGTATCGCAAAGACGTATTATACAGCCCGGGTCGATCTCAAGAAGTTTTTCAATTAGCGGGAATACGAAGCCTTCGTTATCTGCGCGGGTCATATCTTCTATATGCGCCCTCGTCTTCAAACCGTGATCCACTGCATACTGCAGCGCATCTGTATATTTCTTCTCTGCTTCTTCACGGTTTTTTAATCCCATCTTATCTATCACATGTGAATCAGAAACTGACATCAAGATACCTGTTTCCTTGATGCCGTCCATACTCAGTACAAAATCAATGTCCTTTGGATTGGCGCGCGCCCATCCTGTAACTTCGGGAAATTCATAGCCCCTGTCAAGCATTTCTTTGACCGCTTCCCTGTCACGTTCATTATAAACGAAAGTCTCAAGCTTCTCGATGCCAATTTTATTAAGATATTCGTAAATCGCTGTCTTGTGCTTTTTTTTCATCACTATTCCGGGCATCTGAGAGCCGTCGCGTATAGTGCTGTCGCTGATAAATACCTCCTGTCCCAGAGGGAGCTTTATCCTGGGCAGGTCTTCGTATGATCTATAGACTTTCATTGGGGGTTTGATTGTAATAGGAATTTATATTACTTGTGGTTTTGGAAGTATCTTTCAGCTTTAATTTTATATTTTCTGCTTATTGGATGGTTTTGCGTCTTCCCTGAATGAATTTCAAAACACTTATATACAAAAAATGATAAGCATCGGTGCGGTGGCTATGAAATCAAACGATTTATTAAGAATTTCAGTATTTATAACGCTGATAATACTGCTTACGGCAGGATGCGTTGAACGGGTAGAGAATCTATACAGTACATCGGGTGTGGGCGCAAGTCCGGTTACTCCCTGGAGCGATCTGAATATAAGGCCGCAGATCGACCCCTCATCTTATGTCCATCCCCATGCTTCAGTGATCGGCGCCGTATCTATTGGAAAAAATGTAATGGTCTCGCCGCAGGCGTCAGTAAGAGGCGATGAAGGGATGCCCATACAAATTGGCGATGATTCAAACGTGCAGGACGGGGTCGTTGTTCATGCTCTTGAGACATCGGATGAGGAAAAGAGACCAGTGGAGAAGAACCTTGTTGAAGTGGGCGGGAAAAAATATGCTGTTTATATCGGGAACCGGGTTTCACTTGCTCACCAGGCACAGGTGCACGGTCCGGCAAGCATAGGAAATGACACGTTCGTTGGAATGCAGTCATTCGTGTTC
Source organism: Methanobacteriota archaeon (assembly GCA_963793805.1). Lineage (GTDB taxonomy): Archaea > Halobacteriota > Methanosarcinia > Methanosarcinales > Methanoperedenaceae > Methanoperedens. The sequence goes on along the minus strand of CAWCBK010000016.1, from coordinate 46,192 downwards.
AAATCAAAAGTGGGAAGCCGCGTTGTGCTCGAACCCGGTGTAAGAATAGTTGGTGTTACAATACCTGATGGAAGATATGTGCCTCTTGGAATGATAGTTTCGAACCAGTCGGTCGCAGATAACCTTCCTGTTATCACTGATGATTATGTGTTCAAGAGCCTTAACGAAGGCGTGGTTCACGTAAACACAAATCTTGCTGCTGGATATAACAGGATGAGCGGGAAAGCTTCGGGAACGTCATCCGGCGGACATGGCGAAGAGAAATCTGAATAATTTAATTTGAATTGCCCCTGTTTTTATCGGGCAATTTTTCTCTTTTTTCCTTTTGATCCAATTTGACCGACTGACCGCAGGAACAATTAAGGAATGCGGCATCATAATAATATTATGATCTTACTTACAGGGGCCACCGGTTTTATCGGCGGGCTGGTTCTGGAAGCGCTTTCCGCAAAAAATGTGCAGGTAAGATGTCTCGTAAGAAAAACAGTTATATCCGGTAACCCGAATATCAGCTACGTGGCAGGGGATGTCCTTGATCACGGTTCCCTTGTGAAAGCAACAGCAGGCGTGGATACGGTTTATTATTTTATACACATGATGGGGGAACAAAAGGAGCAGGAGAAATTTGACATACTTGACCGTAAAGCAATAACAAATATGGTGAAAGCCTGTAAAGAAAACGGCGTAAAGAGGATTATACATCTTACAGGGATAACCAATACGGGAGAGAAGCTTTCGCATCACCTTGCCAGCAGGAGAGAAGTGGAGGAGATAATCATATCTAGCGGCATCGACTACACGATATTCAGGGCATCCGTGATAATCGGGAGAGGGGGTGGAGCATTTGAGATTCTTGATACAGCAGTGAGGAATTTCCCGGTAATCCCGATCTTTAACTGGGGAAATACACATGTCCAGCCCGTATATATCGGAGACGTGATACGGTATCTTGTGGAATGCCTTGATAAGAAAGAGACTGTCAATAAATACTATGACATCGGCTGCTCTGAAGTATTTACCTATCAGGAACTGATGCAGGAATATGCGCGTCAGCTTGGGTTAAAAAGGATTTTTATACATATCCCGGGCTCATGGCACTGGCTCACCTCTCTGGTTATTGGAAAGCTTTCCCCGGTCAACGCGAATGTGGTTCACTGGCTTATTGAATCCCTGCGGAACAATATGGTTTGCGAGCCGAACGACCTGAAAAAGATTTTCGGTTTTGAGCCGATATCGTTTAAAGAAAGCATCGGAAAACTCAAGGATAGTCGTTATAGTTAATAACCTAATCTATGATACTTATTCAATGTTCACTTTGCGTGCTGGTATGAAAACAGTAATAAACAACGAACTCGTGCGAACTGATACGAACTCATGCCACCGGAGTTCGTTCGAGTTAGTATTAGTTCGTTGTAAACGTCCGTTATGTTGCCAGTTTTCATTGTTATCTATGAATGCCTTTCATAGCCGACTTTGCGGTTTTTGATTTTATTCACCGCAGAGGCCGCGAAGGACGCAAAGATAAGTTCAAAACATTCAGTTCTCAACTAAAATTCATATCAAAATACCCTGTATCCAAAGAGCATTAAGAATAAAATCAATAAGGGTTGATGTATTAAATACACCGTTAATGAATTCCTGCCCAAAAAAACGAAAGCTTCAGCAGATTTATTATTGAATTTGATATGACCTGTTTTTGTGATGATGTTTTTCCCTGAAAAAATACCAAGCCAAAGCACTCCCAGCCAGGGTAACAATGGAAAGTAATCAAATGTAGTGAAGTTTTCAGGCATAAATCCTAACCATAACAGATAAGGGAAACTGAAATCCCTTGTTTGCAGGTAAATTCCTGACAAAATAATTAAAATCCCGGCTATTGGATTCAGGTCATGATATTTCATGAAAACCGGTATAAAAAAAGAGCTTATTGCAAAGAAATGCAAAATGCCGAAATAGACAGTTCCTTCAGGGACGAAAATAGCTGTAAACAGGGTAATGAAAGCTGCAAAAACGAGCAGTTTTCCACCTCTTATAAAATATCTTCTGGCAAAGTTCTCCTTATTGTTCTCAAAACTGGCATAAGCTGCGGCGCCTGACAGAAATATAAAGATCGATGCAATGACCAGGGGTAATGACCTGTAATAGAGATCAGGCTGTATGTTGATCAGTCCAAAATAACGCAACGTGACTGTATAATTGAACAATACCATGAATACGATATCTACTCCCCTGATCAGATCAATAGTTTGATTTCTCAGGCTCATTTTGGGAATTGTTCCATTGTTTATCATAATTTATTAGTCATAAATACTCTGAAAACCGGGGTTATCACGAAACAAAGATGTTCATAAGGGATATTTATATTACACTTAAATCTTAATATAGCACTCCACAAGGTACTAATTACTGAATGAAGGATGACAATTATGATCACTCTCCCCCGGATGAAAAAATTCATGAGATATTCAGAAACTGCTGTGAAAAACTGGAGATCGATGACTCACGAGAAAATATGGAGGAACTGGTCATTTATGATATGACCGATGGGACAAGAACATCCACTGAGCTTGAAGGGTCGGATGCATATTTTGATGGAGGGCTGTTCGTTATAAGGTTTATTCATTTCCTGAAAGTGCTGGGTTCAAAGAACAGCTATATCAACGTCATACATGAGGGACATAAGAACCGGGTAAATTATACGGACATATACGAAGGCATGCGGCGGCATGTTGATATGTATAAGAAATTCTCTGCGATGGACAATTTGAGGTTAAGGTTCATTGGCAAGTATGATGTCCAGATAAATCCCGGTGAAACTGCTTACGATATACGAAAGGACTTTAAAGACCTGGAAGATGCAACTGCGAAAAATCCCGCGCATACTGCGCATTTCATGATAAACTATTCCACCAGGTGGGCTGCGGAGGAGGGTAAAGAGTTTTTCAGGACTCTACCTGCTGTAAATGTGATATTAAGACATGCCAAGGGCTATGTGAACGGCGATATGTGGCTGTACGGGAAGCTGGATAACAACAGTTTTGTCTATGCCCAGAATGGTTCATCCAATGTAAACTGGAGCGACAGGCAGATAATAATGCTTATTGCCGCGTGTTTGAGGAGCCTGATGCTGAATAAGGGAACTCACATGTCAAAGAAATATGAGGGGGATGAAAAGGATATTGTAAGGCAGAAGAGAGAGATGAGAGCTGTCGTTCATACATAGGTCGTTCCATGATAGTTCAACAGAGACAAAATTTAAGAAAAGAGTTGTTATTTTTAGTTCGTATGGGCCTGAGATATACGAGTTTTAGAGTTTATCATTTTCCACTATGTTACAGATTTTTTCACCCCACTTTACAGAATATTTGGAAAATTTAAGATAAAGTATGAATACCAATAATAGTGATAATAAAAAAAACATAAATCGCACAGTAATGGAAACTGCATATCCTGAGAAATCACTTTAAAGATGATATCGTCCATGATAAAAAAATTATGATAAAACATGATAAATATGAAAATAGCGGAAATCCCAATAAGAATGTGTGAAATTATCCAACCATACAAAACATGCTTAACGGTCAATCCATTATATTCATGATCTAATGTCTCATCATACCATGATGACACAACATCAACATGTCCTTTGGATATCAATATATTTTTATACTGTTTTCGTCTAACAATAGTTAAGCAACGGTAACCAACTAGCAATGAATAAACAAACAATATAAAGAACCACAACACAGGCATAGTAGTAAAGAAGACCAAAACCCCCCCATTTAAAGAAAGTATTGCATCAAGAGTTTTATCACGTGGATTTACTTGCTTTAGTTTTTCTATAAATATTCCATCTTTTTTTCCCTCTCCCTTAGTTTCATAATAATAATTCCATTGTTTAATCCCTATTTTTGCTGTAAAAAGAAAAAGGATTATGACTGCTAGGATATACGAATAATCCAAAATATTCCCATCCCAATTAGGTGATGCCCAAGGATCTTTTTTATAAAATCCTTGCGATGCTCCTGCAAGTACTCCAACTGTTCCGAGACTAAAGAAAAATAAAGCTGCCTCCCATTTTAAATGTGGCAAATCATTAAAATTTTCAATTTTTTTTAGCGGAAAAATACTTCTAAGAGATGTATGCATATCTTTTTTCGTGGAAATTGTAAAATTGTCAATAATAAATAATATTTTAAAAATAATAAATACAATTTTACTTTTTAGACTTGCCATAATATCTCATCCAAATATATAGCCTATAAAAATAGACACTAATAATTAAAGTTATCGGAGAAATGATTCTGTTAGCACTGAAAAATGAACCAAATGGCCACCTCCATAACTTTTCAAATACGCTTTCCCTTTAGTTCGTGGGTCAAGGGGTAGAGAACCCTCCTGCTTTTCAAGCAGGGGATGAATCGTACCCCTTGAAATAGGCGCGCTCATACCAAGCAACCACGCATCGGGTTAATCTTCATCGTCAAGGCGATGGAAGACATAGCAGATATTGTTTCATAAGAACCCCAAACTGCAACAAACGCTCAGGGCTGGAAGCCCTGAGCAGTTTACGACAATGGGAAAAATTCAAATGCGCTACATTGGATTTCCTCATATGTGTCCATTAGATCATATTTTTCAAATAGTTATATATAAGAATATAAACCGCAAGCAATATAAGTGTATACAGCAGGCTTTCAAGCCATTTCTTGTTCCATTTTGCGCCGAAAACGGCACCTATTAAGAACCCGATAACATGCGAGAGATATGCAACATTTCCTGTTGCTCCATTCTTGATCGAAAATATATTAAATATTAAATAGACTATTACAATCGGGCCAGCAGGCGACAGGAATTCAAATGAAAATCCCGGGCGCCTGACAAGTACCAAGGCAGCCATTACTGAAAAAATAGCTGCTGACGCCCCGAGCATTTCCGCCCCAGGATAGAATGGGATACTGAATATGAATGACAGGACACCCCCTGTCATGAACACCATTGCGGTCCGTTTTGCCCCCACATCATTCTCCAGATAGCTCCCGAATATATAGAGAAATATCATATTTCCTACAAGATGCAGCAAATTGGCATGAACAAATATTGCAGTGATCAGGGGATAATAGTCGCCATTCAATAATGCATTCAGACTGAAAGCAAGATCACTGCCTGTCGACCATGCATAAAGACTCATTACAATACATAATAAAATAAGTACGTTTGTTATTTTCATTGATCTTCTTTTTTGAAAGTCCGAACCTTGTTTGTCACATGAAATCCGTCAATTTTCCTCGTCTTACATTAGCTGATTATATATTTGCCCTTTTTCTATTTTAAAATAGCGTCCTGAAAGCAGCCCATTATTATGATTATAACAATTATTATTTAAATGGATAAATATATATTCTGATATGACTTATTGAGATTGAGCAGGTCGGGGAGGGAATGCCTTCCACTGACCTTAAGGCAGTGACTTACTCCCTTGCTACGCCCCGAAACAAACAATGTATGGTGATTCAATTGATTAACTCCAAGGTTGATACACTGAATTTGGACGAAGGTAAAAAAATCCTGGAAAAAGAGCTGAAGAGTGTATGGATGCAGAGTATGTATTTTCAAAGGTCAGCGACATGGAAGACCGCAAAGAAATAATGATTCCTGTAATTCTCCTTAAGGAAAAACTCAAAAACAAGCATGAGTATCTTGATGTCAGAATGAATAGCGTATGGCAGGCAATCAACGGGGACATGAATAAACGAGAGGCATGGATGTTTCTCAACATTGACTTCGGAGAATCCGGCGCTTTGAAATTTAAGTTCAATCTCTTTGATGCAAATGTCAGGAAGTGGGTTGAGATGCTGATACTTACAAACGGGAACGCAGTTCTATGCGACAGGAACGAGGATACAAATTTCGATGTCGGATTATCGAATATACCTCTTGATATACCTTTGGCAGAAATGACATTAACAGCTTTTTTCCTTACACAAAGGAGATATGCTGTGGGTGGGTAAGAAAAAAAAATGTTTCTTTCTAATTTAATCCATTCGATATTAGAAAATTCATCACAACTTCAGAATAATGCCCCTGTAATAAAAGCAATAATCGCCACCAGCATTGCGAATTTAAGCATCTTTCTTGCCAGTTTGGCATTTTTAAATATCAATGGCAATGAACCGATAAATAAAATATCAGCTATCGAAACCACCAATAAATACTCCAATCCGAAAATATGAAGCGGATAATAAGGCAGCGGGCTTATCAGGACTGCCAGGATGATTAGCACAGCGGCGACAATCCCGGCGTTTCTTACCCCGATCCTCATCGGCAGCGTCGTCCTGCCCCTGTCCCCTCCGACGTCCTCAATGTCCTTCACTATCTCCCGTCCCACTATGGACAGGAACACAGCAGCAGCGATCACACCCGTAGCCATTACTTTCCCAACTATGATGCCGCCGAATATGAAAGCAAGCGCGGTCTGCGTGCCGATTATCACATTGCCGATCATCTTCTCATGCTTCCATTTCATTTCATAACCAAGCTGGCATGCCATCGCGGCGGCTGCCACAAGAAGCGCTCCAAAGTTTGTGATAAAACTCAAATAAACCGAAAGTAAAAGAGATATGGCAAAAAAAAATATCGAGAACCAGAGCGCCTGTGAAGGTCTTAGCCTCCCGGACGGGAGCGGTCTCTCCGGATGGTTTATCTTATCATTCTCACGATCGAAGTAATCGTTTATCGCATTGCCTGCGATACCGAATAAGAATGCGACAGCAAAACCGAGAAAAACAGGAAGGGCATGATCATTTATGCCGCTTCCGGCTTCGATTAACGCAGATGCGAATACTGCAAGCCCAATCATCAGGGAGGTCAGGGGCCTGCCCAACGATATGTATGGGTGCATTTATCCGAATTACGTTCCCTTGCCCTTTATTTCCTTTGATTTTGGTCTAAGCCCGGTATATCCGCATTTTCTACATCTCGTCGCACGCATTGAATTTCGTGCATTGCATTTCATACAGATCTGCATGTGTAAGAGTACTTTTTCCGCTTCTGGAAATCTTGCCATAATTAACCTCTGGTGGACTGCTTAGTATAATGTCATAAGATTTAACCTTTTGCTCAGAATTTCTTTTTTTGCTCCTCTACCTGCTTTACTATCTGGGGATAACTGCCGAACACTGACGCAAGGTCGATAGTGCACACAACGTCCACGACTCCGATAGCGGCTATCGCAGTTCCCTCACTGTCATGTATGGGGGCGACCACGACCGGTACTCCCTTATAAGCCCCGCTGTCAGGTATCGTATGTATCACGCAATTCCTGGAAAGCGCATCTTCAAGCACAGGGCCTGTATAATCCATATCAACAACATTCCCTTTCTCAAGCCTGACCCCTTTTTTGTTCCTGCTTCGCATCGTGACAGGAAGAGAGAAGAGTTCATGGACCATCTTCGCGATAGGAAGTATGTCCCTGCTTGTTGAATTTCCCGATAATCTGATTTCCGCCATTTTCAATCACCCGGATTAAAGATAAGCCTTTATGTTAATAGTTTTTCCCTTATCTCTCCGCCTGGTTCCAACTCTTCAAATATCTGTCCTCCGAATGAATACACCTTTGAGCCAGTGAGCCATGCATCAGGCATAAGCCCTGCTTTCATGCTGGTCTGGCACAGGAACTCCACGGCATCAAAACCATGTTCTACCGCCACCTGGGGCAGTAGTAGCCCTTGGCTCCTGTCAGTCGCAACGATAAGCCCGTCCCTGCCTATCACGATCTTTTCAGGGATGTCCCTGGGTTTTGCCTTTATGGGTTCAGGGACAGTGAGCACTGTTACTTCGATCACAATGTCATTAAGTTCTTTCTTTTCAACTGGATCAAAGCGCGGGTCCTCAAGCGCGGCGTTGACAGCGGATGCGATTATGGCCTCCCCCAGCGGCATTACTGGATAAGGTCTTCCAATGCAGCCGCGCAGTTCCTTACTCTCAGATATTTTATTCAAGGTAACAAATACCCCGCGTTTTTCGCGAAATACCGGCGGAAGGTTATCAGGTTTGATCTTTTTATTGTCGCCCAGGCATTCCAGTATAGCACGGCGTGCAAGCCGCACTGCCATCTCTCCCTCTGATCTTGAAAGCATGGATGGTAATATGATCTAAGTATTAAGATGGTTTACGATCTCAGATTTGCCTGCCCATGTAAAAAACCGCTTTATCTTGACTTTGTAAGTATCAACTGTTCCGATCAAACATTCGTTATGCTTTTCCATAATGTACCTGTGAATGTCGGTTTTATCCCACTTTTCTAGCGACTTACGCCTGTTGATATTCTTTAAAAATTTACTATAATCCGTGATAGTTTTCTCTGTAGTGCCAGTAATTTTTAGTTCCTGGAGGAATTGCTCGATTATACTAACCATATTTCTATATATGTACGTGCTAAGCAATAAAGCCATTATCTAAAACATATCCATATAATATATTTTATTAAAATACTCTTTAAAATAATAGATTTATTTAAACTGGGGATGAGGATCGAGCGCGACCTTAAGCCGTTCGATCCCGTTCAATGAACGTCACGACGATATTAATACTCTCAGATAGCGGTGCGAAAGTATTACATCATCATTCCGGGAGGCATTCCTCCCATACCGCCCATGCCAGGCATGCCGCCTGAAGGTCCTGAGCCGGCAGTAGCCGCAAGCACGTCGTCTATCCTCAATATCATGCAGGCAGCCTCTGTTGCAGAACTGATCGCCTGCGTCTTAACGCGAAGCGGCTCAATAACACCATTTTCCCACATGTTCTCGATTTTTCCCTCAAATACGTTAAGACCGCTGTCTTTGTTCCCGCGCTCGTGCTCGCTTCTAAGTTCTGCAAGCATATTGATGGGATCAAGACCTGCATTCTCAGCCAGTGTTCTGGGGATGACCTCCAGGGCCTTCGCGAATTTTGTCACAGCCAGTTGTTCTCTTCCTTTCAGGGTAGAAGCGTACTCATTCAACCTGAGCGAAAGCTCGATCTCAGGCGAGCCCGCTCCTGCTACAAGCTTCTCATCTTCAATAGCCACGCCAACAACCCTTAATGCGTCTTCAAGAGCGCGTTCCGTGCTGTCTACCGTGTGTTCAGTCCCGCCGCGGATGAGTATTGATACTGCTCTTGGATTGCTGCAGTCGGTGATGTAGATCATCTTGTCCTCGCTCTTTCCCCTTATTTCCACAAGTCCGGCGGTTCCGATGTCAGATTCGTCAAAATCATCCACGCTTGTGATAAGGTTTGCACCTGTTGCACGCGCCACTTTTTCAATGTCCTTTTTCTCGACGCGCTCAACAGCAAGGATATTTGCTTTTGCAAGGAAGTACTGGGCGATATCATCTATTCCCACTGGCAGAGCACTACATTCGCACCTGTTGCAGATATCCTATTAACAATGTCATGGACTATCTGCTCTTCCCTGTCAAGGTAATCCTGAAGTTCATCAGGAGATGAGATTTTTATCTCAGCCTCAAGCTCCATCTTGCTGAATTCTATGGGTCTTGTGACAAGAGCAAGCCTTGCATTCTTAACACTGTTCGGCATATTGGCCTGCGCTTTATCCTTATTGAGCACGATACCATTTATGAGTTCGCTGTCATCAAGGCTTTTTCCCACTTTTTTCTCGATCTTGATATTATCGATGTCAACTGATTTTTTTTCATCCTCTTCGTCCACGATAGCCTTTATCGCTGACACTACTATCTGCGCAAGTTTGTCTTTTGAGCCTTCTGCGCCCTTTCCTGTCATCGCTGTCTTTGCGATATTAATGAGAGCAGTCTCATCGTCCGCTACCGTATGGGTGATGTCCTTCAATAGCTCAATTGCCTTTTCTGAAGCCATCCTGTAGCCTGTGACGATATTTGTGGGATGTACATCCTGTTCCAGCAATTCTTCTGCCAGTTCAAGTAGTTCCCCGGTAAGCACAGCCGCAGTCGTTGTGCCGTCGCCCACTTCATCATCCTGGGTCTTTGCAACTTCCACAAGCATCTTTGCTGCGGGATGCTCGATATCCATCTCTTTCAGGATGGTTACACCGTCATTTGTGATAGTGATGCTGCCGCCAACGAGCATTTTATCCATGCCCTTTGGTCCAAGCGTGGTTCTCACCGCAGCGGCTATGGCTTTAGCCGCCATGATATTATTGCTCCGCGCTTCTTTTCCACGGGTTCTCTCAGTGCCTTCTCTTAAAATTATGATTGGCTGTCCGCCAAGTTGTGCTGCCATGAATAATACCTCCAATTTTGTATGATTGTTTCACTCCCGACAATTATATAAATAAATTATGATTATATAATGGCGGGTCTCGGTTTTTAGCAAAACAATGTTTGAGGTTCTATATAATATTGACGGTTGGGGTTCTGTCAAGTCTGCGTTTGTAGATGCGTGCTGTCAAAATTCATCTGAAGTTGTAAGAGTTTGGGGTAACTTCAATTTTATATCCATTAGGTCATTATGTTTTTTATACCAAATATAATTTATTATGGAAATAGAAAACATTATACCAATAACAGACGAAAGCAATGAAAGTATCAATCTGACATCTGTATTTAAACCAAGTGATTTATAGAGACTGTATAGGGAAAGCAATAGTGCCATAATGGTTATCGTCATTATTAAAAACGAATGGAGTGTTTGAATATTAAATTTAGCAATGTCTATGTAAGAATCTAATACTTTTCTATCATTAATGTTTTCAATATCTTCTACTTTTTTGTTGATGTTGAATAACTTTTTTGAAAATCCATTCAACATTATATAATAAAAAACAAAATATACTGTCAAGGAAGCTGCTAAAATGCTCAGAGCCATTAATATTTTAATAGTTACTAAGTCTAATGCAACATTTCCCCATAAATTAAAAACAACGTAATCTAATATTATTAATATTAAGATTATTATAATGCCAAGTGCCTCATCTTTGCCAAGCTTCATTAAAATCATATTCCCTTCTTTTGAGTTTGAATATATCACATGACCTAAATACATAAATATTGCTGAAAGTATTATTGTTGCTGAGATAGCGTACCCAATATCTATTCGTTTATCAATTAGGTCTTTTGCTATCGGATATACTGCAAAAATCATAGCGGCGAAAGCAAATATCCATTGCCACTCTTTTTCTTCTTTTTCCATGGTATTTCATATTAGATCTAAAAATATAAACTTACTTATTGTATCAGATGGTTTTTGACAGCCCCCCCATCAGCCATAGACTTGACAGAACCCGGTGGGGGGTTCTGTTAAGTCTGCGGTTTATAGAAAGACCGTCAAAAACGGGTTGATATATAGCTCTCTGGGATTAAGTTCTACTGGAAAGTTTCTCTTCAATTTTCAAAATGATTTCATGTATGAACTCAATATTTTTATTTATGTTTGCAATTTCGTTTTCCTTTTTAAGTTTTATCCACAAAAATAGCACTGCGCCAAAAATTATTATAGATAAACCTGAATAAACATTCACATTTTCTAATTGATACCTTGAAATGCCAGCCAAGAAATAAGATAGACCTATAGCAAGAAAAGCGAGAACAATGCTATTTATCCCCATAAAATATGATTTGGAAGAAATATTCGATTCATTTTTTGAAATCAGCGATTCGGCATATTTCTGCGCATATCTTAGATTTTCATGTTCAACCTTATCGATGATACAAATATTCTTATTTTTTATTGCCTCATCAACCATACTTCTCAAACTTTCAAGACTGATTTTATTCTCAGTATCTTCTTGACCCATGCTTCTATTTCTATCTTAAATGCAGATATATTTTTTGTCAGTAGCTAAAATACCAATTATATTTGTTAATGATACTTTTGGCTTGCATTCTGGATTAACGTCAGCCACTTGTTATCATCCTCAACCTTAATCCCGCAGGCTTCCGCAGGAGTCTTACCATCAAGCCCTTCATGCTCTCTAATAAAATTATGGAATATCTGAGAACCATCGATTATAGTAAATTGTATCAATATGGGATTTGAAACTGGAAAAAACTAAAATCAGCATGTAACTGCAATTCCCTGGGTGCCCGATGGAAGATTTAAGATATTTGCTGTTAATGCTTCTATAAATTTAGGAAATACTTTATTTCTTTTAACTATTTCCAGGTTCATAACTACTTTAATGTTTTCTTCGCTGATGTTTATGGTTGCATCAAAGTGTTTAATATTAAGAAGCTCTGTTTTTGAAACATGGAATTTTTCAGATGCATCTAAGATTTCAATATTTATTAGAGTATCATCATCACTAAAATCAAGAATTATACCATCAAATTCAATAGATGACATGTACGTTTTACCATTCATATCTTTGATATAAAAGAAAATACTATCATTTTGTAAATCGTAATCGCATTTATTCGTCACCACTTCGGACATTATTCTTCACGCTTCCTATTATTAGAATTCTCTATGAAACAAGTCACTAAATTGAATGATATAGGATTATTAGTTCGAATACTTATAATGATTGCTAAATCTTTATCATCGTCTAATTTATATAAAAGTTTAAATTTTGTTTCATGTTGCTTTGCAATAGAAACTGGCTTATCGTTTAGAAGTATTGAATATATACTTTTTACATCAGGAACTATTTTTTTACGTTGATTAACTCTTATCTCAAAATGCTTCTTTGAATGCAGGTCACTTACAGTTATTTTCGATAAGCAGTTTAGAACATAATCTATGTCCAAGATACCATCCAGTTTTTTAACTTGCCAAGTTTCAAAACTATATAAACTTAGCCGGGAATATTTCAGGATAACTATTAATAGTCCCACGAAGTTAAAACGATGGAGTCTTATGGCTTTTCACGTCATGCTTATCCCCACATTAGGATGCCCTTCCAAATGCAGTTATTGCTGGAGTTCAGAGGAAGGCTCTCCTGTAATGAGCATTGAAACCATCAAAGAAGTCGTCAAATGGCTCAAGGATTTCAGGAAAGAACCGGTCACCTTTACCTTCCACGGCGGTGAGCCGCTACTTGCAGGCGCAAAATTCTACAGGGAAGCTTTGCCATTATTGACTGGGGGTTTGAGTCATCTGAAACCAGCTTTAGCAATGCAGACAAATCTCTGGAGAATGACCCCTGAAATTGCACAGATACTGGCTGAGTATGATATTCCCATCGGTTCCAGCCTGGATGGTCCGCCTGAGATAACAGACCTGCAAAGAGGAAAAGGATACTTCGAGAAAACATTGCATGGCTTTGAAATTGCAATAGAGGCCGGACTCAAGGTGAGCTTCATCTGTACCTTCACATCCCATTCTTTTAAATTCAAGGAGGAGATCTTTAATTTCTTCCTTGAAAATGACCTGAACCTTAAATTACATCCCGCCCTGCCGTCATTACGTTCAAATGACCCGGGAAAATGGGCACTGGCCCCGGAAGATTACGGGGAATTGCTGATATATCTCCTGGATAAATATCTTGAAAACATCGGCAAGATCGAAATTATGAATATCGACCACCTGTGCAAATGCGTCCTGACCAATAGAGGCCAGGTATGTACCTTCGTGGACTGCATGGGAGATACATTTGCTGTGGGGCCTGATGGCAGCATATATCCATGCTACCGCTTTGTCGGCATGCCAAAATATGTTATGGGGAACGTCTATGACCACCCGGGCGTGGAGGATCTTTCCAGGTCTGATGCCTGGAAGCTTATGTTCCAGTTCAAGGATTATGTGGATAAGAATTGCGGGGAATGCAAGTACATCAAATTCTGCAGGGGCGGATGCCCTTACAATGCCATAGCGCCTACTGAAGGCGAAGTAAAGGGTGTTGACCCGCATTGTCCAGCATATAAGAGGATATTCAAGGAAATAACCGAAAGGTGGGATAAGGAGTTATTCGGGGGCTCCGGAGGAGTGGAAATGTTTGGTCTGCCATCAGTACCTCAAAGCACAGGTAAGGCGGGAATAACGGCTTTGATGACAAAACGGCTCTAAAGTTTCACGGAAATATAACATATCTGATTTGATCTCTAAGAAATGATAACAAATCTGCGTTCATCTGCGTTCATCTGCGGTTTGATATCTGATAATATCATCAAGAAAGACGTTATCATAATTGGAGCGGGCGCATCAGGCATGATGTGCGCAATTGAATCCGGAAAAAGAGGTCGTTCTGTCCTTGTTCTTGACCACGCTGAAAAGATCGGGAAAAAAATACTCATTTCCGGAGGCGGAAGCTGTAATTTTACGAATATCAATACTTCCTCTTCGAATTACATATCAAATAATCCCCACTTCTGTAAATCCGCGCTTTCACGTTTTACACCTTCCGATTTTATTGCCCTGCTTGGAAAACACGGCGTAAAATATGAAGAAAGAGAACAGGGTCAATTATTCTGCGCCGGAAGCTCGGAGGAAATAGTAAGGATGCTAATGAAGGAATGTAATGATGCAGGCGTGACCGTGATCTTTAATTGCAGGATATCCACGGTGAAAAAAGAAGATTCATTCATAGTAACGACAAACCGCGGCATTTTTGAATCACAGTCGCTTGTTATCGCTACCGGGGGATTGTCTTATCCTGGGATAGGCGCTTCAGGCGCAGGTCACTGGATAGCAGAGCAGTTCGGACTTAAAGTTACACAGCTAAGACCCGCGCTTGTTCCTTTCATTTTCTCAAAAAAAGACATGAATATATTTAGAGAATTAAGCGGTATATCGATCGACGCATCCATCAAATGCAGAAATATGAAGTTTCGCGGAAGCGTTCTTTTCACACACAGGGGACTTAGCGGTCCTGCGGTACTTCAGATATCCTCATACTGGAAAGAGGGTGATGCCATTGTTATTGACCTGCTGCCTGAAATTGATATATACGGTATTTTTGTTTCAAGGCAGATTGCTAAAAGTAAGGTCGATATGCATAACCTGCTTTCAGAGTATCTTCCATCGCGGCTTGCAAAGTCCTGGTGCACTTTGAAAATACAGTCAAAACCAATCAACCAATATAATGAAAAAGAACTAAAGGATATCGCTCATCAGGTGCATAACTGGGAAATCAAGCCGGACTCTACCGAAGATTACAGGACTGCTGAGGTCACACTCGGGGGAGTAGATACGGATGAACTCTCATCAAAAACAATGGAGTCAAGAAAGGTTAAAGGACTTTATTTTACAGGCGAGGTCATCGATGTGACAGGGCACCTGGGAGGATACAATTTGCATTGGGCATGGGCATCAGGTTTTGTTGCGGGAATGTTCGCGTGAGAAGAAAGGGAAACCATTCGTTTTTATAATTATTTCAGGACGAGAATAAGTTTATAATACTTAAACATGATTATAGAAAATTAGAATTATAGAAACGGTTGTGGTTAGCATGAAAACGACTGTGGTGGTAAAGGCGAACAAATATGACTATAACGCCAAAAAAATCAAATAATAAAAGTCACAAGAAAACTAAAACGAAACGGCAAGGTTCGGCGAAGCAGTACAGGATACTCTTTGAAAGCAACCCGCAGCCCATGTGGGTCTACGACCTTGAAACCCTCTCTTTCCTCGATGTGAATGATGCAGCTATCTATCACTATGGGTATTCGAGGGAAGAATTCCTTTCCATGACAATAAAGGACATACGTCCCCATGAAGATGTCCCTGCTCTTCTCGATAATGTATCCAGGGTAACCTCAGGGCTTGATGCCGCGGGAGTCTGGAGACACAGGAAGAAAGACGGAAGCATCATATTCGTGGAAATTACCTCGCATACTCTGACCTTCAAAGGAAGAAGAGCCGAGGTCGTCATGGCAAATAATATCACCGAATGGAGGCGCACTGAGGTACGGATGGCAAAACTGACCGAATGTTTCCTTGGTTTTGGTACAGAGCCTCTTGAGAACATCAACCGCCTTACTGCCCTGTGCGGAGAACTCATGGGAGCAACAAGCGCTCTCTACAACCGGCTTAACGGGGGTATGCTCTGCTCATGGGGGCAGTGGAATACACCATTAGGTTATAAAGTTGAAGATAAACCGGAGGGGCATATCTGCTATGATTTAATGACCAGAAACAAAGATGAAGTTCTGGTCATTCACGACCTTCCTGAAACAGGGTATGCACATACCGACCCGAACGTGATGGCATACGGTTTGAAGACCTATATCGGAAAGGCGGTAAAATTCGGTAATGAATACGTTGGCTCCCTGTGTGTGGTCTATAAGGAAGATTTCATTCCAGGTGAAAACGACTTATGGCTTATGGGGATCATCGCTTCTGCCATCGGCACAGAAGAAAACCGGCGAGGTGCGAAAGAGGAACTGAAACTCTCCGAAGAAAAATATCGCTCATTGATCGAGAGTATCCAGGATGGGATATTTATCATCCAGGACGATGAGATCCGGTATGTGAACGAAGCCCTGGCAAGGATAGGCGGGTGTAAGGTCTCTGAAATGATCGGAAAAAAATTCATAGACATTATTGCTCCTGAGGACCGGGAACTGATTCAGGACAGGCATGTAAGAAGGCTTTCAGGAGAGAACGTCCCGAAGGATTACGAGGTACGTGTGCTCACCAGGGACGGGAAAACAAGACGAGTAGTAAACCTGAATGTCGAGATTATCAATTACCGGGACAGAATAGCAACAATAGGTACGGTGAAAGACATAACTGAGCGAAGGCAGGTGGAAGAGGCGCTTCGCGAGAGTGAAGCGCTATTTCGCGCAACATTTGAGCAGGCAGCTATCGGAATGGTGCGGGTTGACCTGACAGGAAAAACTTTGGAAACAAACACAGCGTTCCGGAATATGATTGGCTACAGCGGTGAAGAGCTTCAGGCAATGGTGTTCACTGAGTTCACGCATCCCGATGATGCCGAGTTGGACAAGGAGTCTGATCAAAAAGCTTGTGGCAGGGAAGAACAACACGCTCCGTATAAAAAATCGCTTCATAAGGAAGAACGGCACTATGTTCTGGGGGCGCCTGACAGTATCCCTGGTACGTGACCCTGAAGGTAAACCGCAGTTCGCCATCGGTATGGTCGAAGATATAACAGAACGCAAAGAGGCAGAGGAAAAAATGCAGCGATCTGAGGAAAAATACCGCACACTTATAGAGAATATCCAGGACGGCTTATTCATAATCCAGGATTTCAAGATAGAGTTCGCAAATGATGCTTTTGCCAGGATGGCTGGTTATACAGAGGAAGATGTTATCGGAAAAGATTTCCGGGAATTTATCGCGCCTGAAGACCTTAGTCTGGTCAATGATTATTACCACATGAGGCAGAAGGGAGAAACAGTCCCGAAGGAATATGAATTCAACGCAATCCATAAGAACGGGAAGACAAGGGTCACAGTCAACATTAATGTCGGGCTTATGAATTACAATGGAAGAATGGCAATTATCGGGACATTAAAGGATATAACGGAACGTAAGCGTTCAGAAGAGAAACTGCTCCTGTTCCGCAACCTGATAGACAGGTCAAACGATGCAATTTTTGTTAATGAGATCGAAACCGGTCTTATACTGGATGCAAATGATAAAGCATGCAAAAACCTTGGATACACAAGGGAAGAACTCTTCAATATGAGGGTAAAAGATATTGATGATGTTCTGCCTGATAATTTTTTCTGGAAAGAACATGTAAAGGAAATGCGGGAAAAAGGTTATCGCGTCGTGGAAGGAAGGCACAGGCGCAAGGATGGCTCCACATTCCCCGTTGAGGTGAATGCCAATATTATCGATCTTGGGAAACAAAGTTATATGGTTGCTGTAGCGCGGGATATTACCGAGAGAAAACAGGCAGAAGAAATGCGTAAGGAGAAAGCAAGAGTCTGAACTCTACGGCTTTATCGTAAGCGCCCTGCCTGTATTCGCATCAGGCGTCCCTTCTTCGGTCAGAAATTCTCTTATAAGTAACTTTACTGAAAGGTTCGAAAAGAATTTCATGCCAAAGTTTAAGGAGGAGATGAAATTCCTCGATTTTCGGGAGAAAGACAGTTACCTTGATGCTTATATGCAATGGCTGTCCGGGCTTTTCTCCAATTTCGGCATACAGAACAAAACCAATCCTGGCGGAAAAAAGAGAATACTTGAATTTATGAACTGTCCATGGGAAGGTGAAGCACAAGGGAATCCGATATTTTGCTTAATATGCCGATCAATGGTGATACGCAGTTTCACCTGGACATTCTTAAAAGGTACACCAGTCCAGAACTCAAGCATAGCCAGCGGCTCAGAAAAATGCACATTCTATATCTGAAGGGATTGCTAATATATATGAAGATATAATAATAGGAACAACAATGGATAGAATAAAGACCGGTATAGCAGAACTGGATAGGACCATTGAAGGTTTCCCGGCAGGAAAAACAGTTCTTGTCACCGGAGATCCTGGTACAGGCAAGACCATTTTCGGTCTCCAGTTCGCGAATGAATGCTGCCTCCAGGGTCTAAAAACAGTTTTCATTTCCACAGAGGAAAGCGCCAGGGATTTGCGGATGCAGGGTAAGTCATTCGGCTGGGACTTTGAAAATTTCGAGAAAAAAGGTGTTCTGAAGTTTATTGAGCTTGCCGGGCACAGGGCTCTTGAGACAGAGACTGCGATTTGCATTAGCATGGACTCCATTAAGGGTAATTTTGTTGAGCTTCTGGACAATCTACCTGAAGGGACTCAAACCCTCGTCCTGGACAGTCTGGGCAGCCATGCTGCCAACCTGACACCTTATGAATTCAGGGACAGGTTCGACCTGTTTACTTACACCCTGGCAGAAATGGGAATGACGACCCTGATAATACTCGATACTGTGACCTCAAAACAGTTCAATGACATAGCACTCTTTTCAACATACGGGGCAATAAAACTCATGAAAAAGGATAACCCTTATACCGGGAGAAGGGAACGAGCGATGGATGTGGTGAAGATGAGGAACACAAAGACCACAGTACAACTCCTTTCATATAATATAAACTCGAAAGGGATTGAAATAACCACACAGATAGAATATTCGGATTAGTTTAAAGGTCACAGATAGTTCCAGGATTAGTATAAAAGTCACAAAATAGATTTTGATATGGCAGCTTTATATAAATGATAATACAAATAATCAACTGTATATGAAGGGACATAATTAAAGAATTTTTCGTGATTAGATCACGGGAATTAATGCTAATGAAGGATTGCACCATATGAACCCAAATCATAGGATGATTATTGCAGCGCTGGCGGCTGTTTTAGCGGCGATTTTTATATTGAATTATTTTGAATCCGGAGATAACACGAAAAACGAAGAAATAGAGCCCGCGGCGGTTAGTGCGAATGCCACTATAAGTATAGGTACCGTGTCTGAAGATGCGGTCAAACAGATAAGAACTTTCCAGCCCACAGCGGACTATATCGCACAGAAGCTCAGCACTGGAAAGACCAGGTATGAAGGAAAAGTCATAATCGCAAAAACGATCGATAATATTAGCGACCTGCTGAAAGAACAGAAACTGGATCTTTTTTTCGACACACCTTTCGCAGCAACAATAACTGCTGATAAAAGTGGTTCGGTTCCTTTTTTGAGGCGGTGGAGAGACGGTGTGCCTGAATATCATTCTGTTTTTATTGTAAGAAAAAATTCATCGATCAAAACATTGAATGATTTTTATGGGAAAACCATCGTTTTTGAGGATCCGGGTCCACTTCGGCATATTTACTGCCAAAAGCGTACCTGATACAGAAAGGCTTTAATTTTAGCGAATCACCCGGAAAGAACAATATAAGTTATGGGTTTAGTGGAGCGGATGAAAATACCCCGATATGGATAATCGAAGGAAAAGCCGATATCGGTACAATATCTAACGTGAATTTTGAAAATTATCCAGACTCTATAAAAGATAAAATAACAATTGTCGGGAAGACAGAAAATGTCCCGAGGCATGTAGTATCTCACAGGTCCGGCATGGAGCCTGAAATGGTTGAAAAGATAAAAGTGATACTTCTTAATATGGACAGAGACCCGAAAGGTATAGAGATCCTTACGAATTTCAAGACAAAAAAATATGATGAACTCACGAATAAAGAGGAATTCCTGACAAATATCAGTAAAATGATAGATTTATTGAAGTGAGGAAACATTTTGGCAAGACGGAAATTGATCTACAGGCTGATAGCTCTGGTTATAGTGCCGGTTATACTTTCAATTGCTGTATTTGGAACCGTTTCGTATTCCATTTACAAGGAGAAGCTGATAGAGGTACGCATAGAAGAAGCCACATCATTGCTTGAGCATGAGGTGGAGGAGATCAAGAACCCGTTATATTTCCTCGAGATAAATAAGCTCAATGCCATTGTTCAAAATATCAAGAAAAACCCCAATGTTATATCGGTTTATGTTCTGGATATAAATGGAAGGGTCATTACAGACGGCACACCTGAGAACTCCTTATATTACCAGAAACTGGAAGATGAGTTTACACTAAGATCACTGAGTTCGGATAAAATTGTGTACAGCATCAACAAAGATGTACTACAGGTATCTGCTCCGTCATTTATTAATGAGAAAGTCGGAATAATACGGGTTGATTTCTCTTTAGCAGAACTGAATCAGGTTTTTAGCGACCTTGGATTACTACTGATAATAATAGGCGGAATAATATTTATCGGCGCTCTTGTGATTGATGTTGTTATTTCAAGGAGGATCACAAACCCCATAAACTGTTTGCGGGACGCAGACTCTTGGTATCGCAAAAGGCAATCTCGATACAAGGATAGACATAGTATCAAATGATGAGATTGGCGAACTTGCTTCTGCGTTCAATAAGATGAGCAATGACCTTGCGAGGTCAAGAGATGATATTATTTCGGCCAGGGACTATACGGGCAACATTGTCAGATCCATGGCAGATACCCTTATCGTCCTTTCGCCTGACTGTAAAATCCAGACAGTTAATCCCGCAGCCTGCAAACTTCTGGGGTATTCGGAAACGGAGCTTGTGGGAAGACCGGCAGGGGATGTTATCGAAGATGTGAAGGAATACTGTGGTGTGGAAAAAATAGATTTGTTTAAAAACGGATTGATCCAGAATGTCGAGCAGAATTATATTTCAAAATATAATAAAAAAACACCAGTGCTTTTCTCCGTGTCATTAATGCGCAATAAGGGCGGCGGCATCCAGGGGATTGTTTGCGTTGCACAGGATATCACAGAGCGAAGACGGGCAGAAGCCTGTTAAAAGAAAAAGCCAGGGCTGACATCTTCGGTTTTCTCGTGAGTGCGCTGCCCGTATTCGCATCAAGTGTGTCAACACATGTCAGGGATATCCTGGTCGCGACATTTGCCGGGCGTTTTGAAATGAATATGAGGCCGGGTTTTGAGGAGGAAATGGAGAAGAAGGGTATGGGGAAAGAGAGACGGGAGTCCGGGACTGTCGAACCAGTGGCAGTTCTCAATGCTTACAGTTCATGGCTGAAAAATCTATTTTTGAATATTGGTATCGATGCCAGGACTATGTGCTCTGAAACTGAGTGCATCCTTGAGTTCACAAAATGTCCCTGGACAGGTGATGCGCGCGGAAATCCGATATTCTGCATAATTTGCCGCACAATGGTGATGCGCAGCTTCACATGGACATCGCTTAAAGGAACTGTAGAACAAAGTTCCAGCATCGCAGGCGGGGGGAAATGCTGTGAATTTGATATCCGGATTCACACTGAATGAGATGGAAACAAGAAGTATCAAACTTCAATTAGAAAAACTATTAATACGGATTAGAGTATTTAGGGAATGCCCCACACGGACATTCGGTTCGCGCCGGTAGTGTAGCGGCTATCACTAGGCGTTGCCAACGCTTAAACTCGGGTTCGATTCCCGACCGGCGCATGTTTACAAACTTTTTATCAAGCCTTTTTTTGACTTACTTACAGTCTCGTTTTTATCTCGTCTGCCTGATACCGGAGCGTCACTACCCTGCTCCTGCCTCGCGAGCCTTTTCCTGTAAAATCAGCATCAATGAGCCTGACAGAACCGAGTTTGTTCAGAAGTTCATAGAACCGCGTGTATCCAAGTGATGTCTGCGAACGGAATTTCTCATAAAGTTCCCCGGAATTTGTTTTGGGCGAGTCCACTATCAGACCAAGAAGAGATTTCTCGTCATCTTTCAGCGTACGCATCACATACGAAAGGTGAACGAGCCGCGAATTTTCGTAGGCTTTGTCCACGTCCTCAAGACCTATCGTCCTGCTGGCGCGGCGCTCAGCATTTAACCCGGCGCGTTTCAGGAGGTCTATTCCCACGCGCAGGTCGCCAAGAGCTGATGTATGCTCTGATATCCGATCGAGCACGGTTTCATCGATTACGCCGGGATAGAATCCCATCTTTGCGCGGTTTGAGAGGATGTCCTTTACTTCGCTAATGGTATATTGCGGGAAGGCAATGTTTTCAGGTAAGAATACGGATTCCACTTTCGGGTCGAGTATATGCGGCACGCCAGTATCGCTTAATATTGCAATAACGCCAATGCGCGCGCCCGGGTGGGTCTCATGCGCCCGCAGGAGTGAGTAGAGCACTTCATTTACCTCATTCTCGTAGAATAGATAATTCATATCATCAAGTGCAACCACAAGCACCCTCTCGTTCTCAACAAGATATTTTGCCACTTCCCAGAACACCTTTTTGAATGATGCGCCTGACGAAGGAGGGGCGTATCCGATAAGCTTATGGAAAAGCTGCGAAAAAACCGCATACCGTGTGGGGTGAGCCTGGCAATTCACAAGTACTGGAATGACTTTGGGTGTGTGCTTCTCTATCTCCTCAAAGACCTTGATGACGGCTGTGGTCTTGCCTGTGCCCGGCGCTCCAATGCACAGGCAGTTGAGAGGTCTTCCGCCGCTCAATGCCGGGCGCACGCTGTAAAGGAGCGACTGCATCTGCGCATCCCTGTGCAGGAAATGCTCAGGTACGTGGTCAAGTTCGAAAAGCTCGCTGTCTTTGAAAAGGGTCTGGTCCCAGGAGAGAAGGTCTTTCATCGACAATACTTTCACTTAGCTCTAAATAAGACTTTTGGCTTCTCTCTCTCTCAACCATAACCCCCACGCCCACACGCCTACCCGCTCACGACAATAAATTCATAGTTAAGATCCTTTGGCCATCTCAATTATTTCAAAAAACAGAAAAGGCCATTGTTTGCTCGGTTTTCTTATAGCGACCATCGTATCGGATAAAGTATAGAACCTTTGCTGATTATATATGATTAAAATAGGTGCATAAAAATGATAATGCCGAAATTGTTTCAAAATAACTTAAAAATCGTAAGTGCATATGTGGAAACAGCCAATTATAACCGAAAGCTGTTCACTGTTAACTGTCAATTAGGTGGCTACTACTAGGAATTAAAGTTAATAGTTAACAGTTAACAGTCGGTAAGAAATTTTGGCAGTTAACGATTAAGAGTTTACACGAAATCTGAGAAATTGGCGGAGGTCAAAATGGAAAATAATATTAGATTACTGCATGAAGATGAGGTATTTGACAGCATTAGTCCTGATATTTATTTAGATATTTATGAATCAAATAAACATATTGATAATGACTCAATGTTTTCGGCGCTAGATCCTGAACGTGACTTTAGAAACATAAAAGTACCAGAATTTGATCATCTGAAGTTTATAATAGAGAGAATATCATTAAAATTATCTGAAATATTGGCGCTAAATAGTAGAAGAACCGGCTATTTGATTTTTAAGTTCGGCATTGTACATCTTGAAATAGATTTGTATGATAGTATAAAAAAGAAAAAATTGTTCAAATATATCATTAAGTGCGGTTCCATAAGAGGTGACATTAAATTCAATTTAGGAGAAGTTACAGGCAGAGGCTTCGGAGGGTTTCGCATATTTTTAAGTGAAGAACAGAGAGACAAAGTGAAAGAGATTAAGGAAATTTTGGGATTTAAAAGTGGGGAGCTGTCGCATTTATGTGCATAATTTATGCTGCCAATAGCACATTCAGTAATTTAAATAAAAATGAGATTAATGAAATTCTGAAAGTAGAAGAGGGCGAGGAGGCAGAGCGTCCACTAACACTTGAACGCTATTATAAAGATAATGGATTATTGAGAGAAATTAAGGAATATATAAGGTTATACGAAAACAGGCTTTCAGGATTTATTAAAAAGTCATATTTACATTTCAAAAAATTAGAAAGGTACAACGAAAGACACGAAATTCAGACATCTCCTTGCGTATCAAAAATAATACAAATAATCGAGAATGAAGGATGGAACTAACATGACTGAAGACCAGTTAAAACAATATAATATAATAGCTGCTTTCCCCACTGAGGTATTATCTGACTCTGTAAAATATCTTAACGAAATTAATAGCAATATAATATTCCAATTTTATAAAGACAAAATATTAATACAATTATCTGATTCGAAAAATATACAATATACAGAGCATATTAAATATACAGAATTAACAATTAATTCTGGCCACCTATCGGACTATGATCCTGGAATAAGTGATGAAAATCAATGTAAGATATTAGGTATTGAGGCAGAAGGAATTTTAAATAAGATAAATGGCTTATTGCCAAATGTGGAAAAAGATGCCACAACAATCATAAAAATAGACTCGATTATAGAAAGAAAAATAGAGTTTGATTTACCAAACGATGTTGTTATATGTTCAAAAATTTACGATGTACCTGAAAGAACATTAAATGTCCTAAAGGCTATACACGCTAATATTGAGAAAATGAGGTCAGATACCCTAATTGAATGTGCAAGCGCAGAAATAGAGCCAACTACATTCAATAAAATATGTAAATTTAGAGGAAATGGAAATGTGCATGATACTGATAATAAAATGCTTTTGACTTTGGATAAGAAAGGTTTGCACGTAAAAACAGGTGATCCTTATGAAGGTGGAGGTACCCATTTTGAATTAATAAATAAAGGAGATAATACTCCTGAAGCAGATTCAGAAACTGAATTTCTGACTCTAGATGACATTGAACATTCGAGGCTTGACCTGGAAAATTATATTGAGAATTCTAATTCTCCGGATATAAAGCCGACGGAACAATTATACAATCTTAAAGTTAATAATCCACAATCGGTTCTATTGGAAATAGACTATTTGAATCCATTCACATTATTAAGTGATATTGATGATCGTCCTATTTTGATTGAAATTAGGCAAGACTATCCATTGATTTTACAAAAAGTCGGCTCAGAAGAGTTTTTAATTGATGTACTTTTAGTTATTGGAGAAGTAGGACGGCTCTATTAAAAACCAAATCAGGCAGGCTGATAATATGAGGATGCCTATAATAAACTCAAAAGATTTACCAAATAGTTGGAGAATAGGAAATTTTAGACAAAGAAGTTTACCCTTTAGATTTCCCTATATTGGAGCCTTCAGTCAAGCACAGGCAGAATGGTTCATAAAAGTATTTTCAAATCCAGATGATATAATATTAGACGTATTTAGTGGAAGAGGGACAGTTGCCATGCAAGGATTGTGGAATTATAGGCATGTGATATGTAATGAATCTTAGTCCGTATTCAAACACGCTTTGCCATTCTGTTCTTTGGACTCCTTGCATGAAAGATGTTTTCAATTATCTGGAAATATTGAAGGACGATATTTTAAAAGAAAATTACAAAATTGATACTAATTACTTAGGAAAAAATACTCCTGAAGATGTGGCAAAATTATATCATCCAGATACTTTTGCTCAGATAATCAAATTAAGGAATTCGTTGAGTAGCATTGATATGCTATTTGGAGAAGACATTAATTCATTTAGTAATGACGATTTTACGTATAATCATGAGATTGTCATGTTTGTGAGAATGGTAATGAGTCAATGCATGCTGCATAGTAGTGCAAACATGGGATTTAACGGAATTAAGACAAGAGGCACAGACAATACCAAAACTGAATCCATATTAAGCTATTATCGAAAAATTGGAGAAGAACCTAAAAAAGTAAATATATTTGATAAAATGACGTCGTATATTGAAAAAATGGATCTTGATGTTTTTGGTATAAGAAAAAGATTCAGTAAATTACACAGAAATATGATGAGTTGTGATGCCAGAAAACTCAATCTTCCAAACAAATGCATAGATATGGTTTTGACTTCTCCTCCATATTTTGATGTATTATCTTATGGACAATCAAACTGGGTACGTCATTGGTCTATAAAAAATATAGGAGATCCATTAGTGAAAAATGATGTTATAAAAACCATAGACAGTTCAAATTCTTCAGAAATATATGGAAAAATTTTTGACAAAGCTACTGATTCTACTAGGTCTACCGTTTCCAATTGTCCAGAATATGCAGCATTCACAGGACTATATCTAAGAGAATTGTATAGAGTATTAAAAGACGATGCCGTTGCGATAATTGTGGTGGGAAATTATGGTAATAAAAGAAAGATAGATGCTTGGAGAATAGTCTCTGATAGAGCTAAACTTCTTGGATTCAAGTCTCAAATGGTAATTATGGATGAATTAAATAAAAATCTAAAATCTAGTAGTCAGTTCAACTCAAAGCAAGGCGGTGGAAAGAACAACTATGATGTGGCTGTGGTTCTCTATAAAGGAAAGTATGTAAGAAAAAATGATCCTGAAAACATAGATTTTCAATGGAGAGTCAGAATTTAATAAATAATAGACAGATAGCTAAGAGGATGCATGGGGGTTTGTTTAAAAATTAGGCAAATATTTTCGCAGAAAAAAGTAGAGTCAATAAAACGTCGGCGCTTGTCTTAATTAATCGCAGTTTTCTGTTTATAAAAAATTTAAATAGTTTAATGCCATATAGTAATACGAAAGCGTTTCAAGTTTCTCTTTCTTGTGCAGAAGAAGTTCGAACCAGACAAGGGAATATAATAAGATTTTCCGCTCAGTTAATAGAATTTTTTAATACCATATAGTAAACTGCGAGAGTTAGCATGCAAACAGGAGATGAAGATAATATGGAAAATGAAATAGACATTGTTAGTCTGGGAAATAGAATCCGAGATGTGAGAATGCGAAAAGCATATTTTACATTTTGTGGAGAATTAGCAGATTATCTGCACAGTTGCGAAAACGATGCTTTTGGTGACAGTTTTGATATGAAAGACTGTGCACAAGGTTTAGTAAATAATTCTCTAGACTTTCTAGCTCAGATTGAAGAAAAAAAGACTTTTGACGAAATTACGTCCTATCCTTTTGACATGGGGTGTGACCTAGTTAGAATAACTGCTAGATGGAATAACTTTTTCAAATTAGGGGAAGAGAAGGCTCCTTACTAAAGATAGGGAAGTTAAACAAAAATATGTTCTGCTCTCAATAATGTCAAGATGAAATATCAGGTCAGTATGCCGATTCTGAAATCGATATCGGCAGTAGAGGCAAGCGAAAGTTAGGTGAAAGAATGACTACATTTTTAGAAGATATAGATTATATGTTGGTCGCGAACAGGGCTACATGTGATTCTTTGAAAAAAGCAATAGAAAAAAGTAATGATGTGAAAGAACTCAAAGTTCTGGGAACAACTGCAACCATGATGTTTGAAATGACATCACAAGTTCTAGCAAATGCTGCAGAAATCATTAGAAGACATAGAGAAAGAGATCGTTAGGGGGCGATCAAATCCACTATAACGTCAATATTCTGAACACAGTGATTTAGCACTTTAGCCTTATAGAAAATGAGGTCAAAAAAATGTCTGCTTTTGTCACAACTAATCGCACTCATCTGTTTATAAAAAATTTAAATAGTTTACTGTATATATAGTAATATGTAAACTGCTCTAGTTTCGTTTCTCTCTTGTGCAGAAGTTCGAACTCTGCTCAAGAGACCATTTTCATCACTGGAGTAGAAGGAGAAACTAGAGAAATGAGCATCAACTTAGTCGCTGACGAAGAAGTCCTAATAATAGAAGAAAGCAGGTATGTAAAAATGAGCGTGAGGAGAGATGTAGAAGAAATTTTCGCAGAAATAATGAATGATAATTTTCTGATGAAATATTTTTACAACCAATTTGGCGAAAATTTAAAAATTATGAGTGTGCTATTTGCACACATTGACGGGATGACACCTGCAGAAAGAATAATGAGGTTGTCAACGCTACCTCCAATTCCTACATTCTTATGCGATGCAAAATGTCTATATTTGAAAATTAATAAGAATCAATTTAATGATATAAACAAATTGGCCAGGACATTAAACACAGAAATGTCCAACCTAACAAGAATTCTATTTTTCGTGAGTATTCCTCAGCATTTGTATTCTGAGCTTCCATACCTTTTGAGATCATTAC
Source organism: Methanobacteriota archaeon (assembly GCA_963793805.1). Classification (GTDB taxonomy): domain Archaea; phylum Halobacteriota; class Methanosarcinia; order Methanosarcinales; family Methanoperedenaceae; genus Methanoperedens. The sequence continues at coordinate 17,907 of CAWCBK010000016.1, read as the reverse complement.
AGGTTTGCGGAACAAATAATTAATTTTTATTTAGAAAAAACAGAATGTGAAAAAAGATTACAATTATACGACACATTAAAGAATCTCATCTAATTGGGCTGGCATTAGTCTGACCGGTTGTTCTGTAGAAGGAGACTGGAACAACCGGCGGACGAGAGAAACCGAGAGATTCTATATCTAAGGCTATGCTGCGTCTTTCAACCAATTCAACCAACCTGTCATTCTGTTTTAATCGTGTAAATCATTAAAACCATAATCAAAATAACTTCAATTCATTATTCTTATTCTTATTGAAATTATTAAATTTTTTTAATAATATCTAAATTAGGAGATAACGAACCGATATTCAGGTTGAACTAATAAGTTAAACAATGAGGTGAATAAAATGACAGAAGAATTTGAAGAATTTAAACGGGAATTGATTGCGGATAAAGACAAAGTAATAGCTATCGGTAAAACAAAGGACTATATGGAGTATATAGAAAAAGTTGGTAAAGAGAAAGGTATTGAAATAAACATAGTGAATAGGGTTTTTGATATAGATCTTTTACGCAGGGGAATAGATATCTTTGAATCAATGGGCTATTATAATGTCAATATATTGCTCAGTAATAACTTTCCTATATTATTATATAATGGTGATCTAGGTATTTCTATAGTTCCCAATGCTTCACGAGTTGAATCTCCGTTCAAGCGAGAGACTTGCAATGAAATTATAAAAACTTTTCAATAATATTTAATTTGGAGGCAATGAATTGATTACATACTTGAAAAGACGAAAAAAAAATGAATTCAAAACAAACGAAATTAGTGCAAGAAATTTGGGTGGTGGTTCGCATTGAATGAAGAACCTCTGTTGCCTAAGGAAATTGTAGAATTTCCTCCATTTATTAAAGATTCGCATAGTAATTTTGAACATTTATATAAGTTTTATATAAAACCAGGAGAAAATAAATTCGCAGCAGACCTTGGAATTTCTCTGGAGCGACTCCACAAAATTATCAGAATGGAGGAAGCCATCACCCCGGAATTGGCCCGGAAACTCAGATACCTCTGGCAAATCCGACTGGGCACAACCAAAGTAAAAGTTCCGATGCCATTTTTAAAACCAGGGATCAGAGAGTGTCGTACAATTACCTGTTTATCGGGTTTGGCACATAAAGATACAGTTTACATGGCGATCAATCATCGCGATGTTTTGACGGATTATGTAGAAACACAAACGTATGACCGTAGTATTGTGCCAATTAGAGATTATTTAGACGACTGGATAGCAACTTTTTTCCGACGTAAAGATAAAGCTTTGGAGTTGGTCAAATCTTCCGGTTTTTCGGTTAGCACGCATTATGAAAAGGATTGCCCAGATTCAAGGCGGTATGAATTCGAGTTTAAAGATAACGATACTGAAGAAATGAGATATTTACTGATATACACAAAGGGTCAAATCATCAAGAAAAAAGGCAATCTTCCATTTGATGAAATCGTTGCTATTCTTAAAAGAATTGGGATGTGGGAAGAATGAGAGAAGATCGAATAATCACAATAGATGTCGATTTTACCAACAATAAGAGGAAATTCATTGCTCAATTATCAGTTGTGCAGAGGCTTCTAAATAATTTGAAGCCAACTCAGGCAAGAGTTTCTTCTTCGAAAAGAGGTTTGCATATCCAAAAATTCTACGATAAGGAATCATATGATAATGAAAAATTGTTTGTTTATGAAAAACAATGTAAACCTCTCGAATGGGTAGAAGAGATTTATGATGACCCGAAAAGAAAAATTATTAGGGAAATTCGTGCCAAGGATGGTTTAGCTCCTAATATTCTATTTGATGAAAAAAGTTTCAGGAACATTACGAGAAAAGCAGGTCCATGGCATGAAATTCATGATGCAATAGATGTGGAGCGTTTTCTCGATTTCTTTATCGATTTTTGGAGATTCTAATATGACCGAAAGTTTAAAAGAAGAAGCGGATAGGCTTTTTAGGGCAAAACCGCCAACAAAAGTAATATCCATTGAAGAACTGCAAAGGTCTTTACTTGAATCAAAGGAGAAGCTTCAAAGTAGAGAAAAAAGCAACAAAAGAAAATCGAGTACAGGAGAAAAAGGCACAGAAAAAATTGAGAAGCCATGCCCTAAATGCGGAGTGACACACTGGAATGTGTTTCCAGATGGCAGAAAAATGTGTCTTAATTGTTATTATCTCGATGAAAAAACAGATATAATAGCTTGTGAGTTCAAATGCAGTGAATGTCCTGAAGTGATTCAGGCAACAGGAAAAGACATCGAGGCGGCGATGAAAAAAATTATCCCGCACAAAGTGTATGACCCCACTAAGCAGTGTGAAGGTTTATTAACTTATTACAGGCAAGTTTTTCCAAATCCTGAACCTACTCCGATTCCTGAAACCAATAAAACGGAAAAACCAACAATAGAGACAAGGAAAGCCTCTGGAATAATTGAGAATTTCCGGCATCCTAAACTTGGAAAATTTGTATGCAATAAATGCCCATCCTTGAATGATTGTTTACAGGGATATGAGCATACGGATACCTGCCTTAAAATCAGCATAGATCTGAAATTGCGAAAAACAAATGAACTGCTGGAAAGACTGTTACAAAGATTATACAAAGAGTGATAACTATGTTTAAAACCATAATCGGAATACCGAACGGTGAAACTACTAATGTTATTAAGATCTGTAAAGATATTGAGCAACGAGACCCTACGTTCAGTTATGAAATCTTTGAACCTGCCATCCCAAAACTTAGAGAAAAATTTGAAAATCTACTTGTACTGTATTTTCCTACAAAAGATATAGCTAACAGGTGGGGCGGATGGTTTAAACACAAATGCAGAAACGCCAAGTTGGCAGATTACTTTTGGGTAAAAGAGTTTTAAAAGAGAGCAAAAATATCAAAATAGGAGAATAGAAATGAATGGAACAGAAAATAATGAACAAGGTAAAAATGAGTTGAAAGAGTTATTGATAAATGAAGTAGACATGGCAATAGAAAGCATACTGCCGATAATCATTGAAAATCGGCAAAATGCTGATTATACAACAAATGAGCTTTCTCGTGCTACCGCAAGTGGCCCTATTCGATGCTCGATCTCGATGTTGTAAAATTTTTCCATGCCCTCATGGATGGAGATACATCTGTGAAATTGATAATCTCTGATATTGAATGGGACGAATCCGGAAATTGCGTGGGAGATGACCTATATCCTGTGGTCTTGTCCTGTGTTAAACTCCCCGATGGCAGATATTATGTCGAGCTAACAGGTAGAAAGATATTTAAAGAGTATATCTTCCGGTTCACATAAATTTAGTGTTAAAAAGAGGATTCCTATGAGGAACCTCCATTTTCTATTAAAAATTTGAACTTAAATCAATATGAGGAAATAATATGGACAAAGGAATAGTTTCAGACATAAAAGAGATAAATGTAAAGCTGGAATCATCAATTGATGATTTAATAGATGAAGGCACTGATTACAAAAAATTGGATACTGAAATACCATTATGGGTTTATATCAGGCTCCATCAAAAAGGAATTTTAGAGCGTGATTTTTTGATCATGCTTGGAAAAAGCTTTTGTGATGCGGATTTTTTAAAAGAAGTAATCACGCTTGTAAATAAGAAAGAAATTGAAAAAACGCAACGTATATTAGGCAACATTCTTGATGGCGATATCGATAAAAAATAGGATTGCCTACCTAACAGGAGATAATATCTGTTGGTGATAATTCGCCATTGCAAAGAATTTGTTTTTTTTTGACATAGCAATGAGCATCGTGATAAAAAGCAGAGTCAAATAAAATCAATTTGCTAGGAGGTGATATAAAATGGGGTCAGTGATTTATGTTGCTATATGCAAAAAATGCGGTAATGAAAATCAAGATGAGTTCGCTCTTACAGAGCAAGGTGAGCCATTCTACAAATGTAATAGATGCGGAACGATAACTGATGAACTCGAACTGGTTTATGGGAGATAAATCAGAAAAATGGGGTCAGTACATCCTTTTATTTGTCCAATACTAAATGGAATATCGATGTGTGTGGAAAATAGAGATTTAATATAAAAGGAGGAATTTTAAAATGGTCGAAGAGAATGAGAAATTAAAAAAGAGGCTTTTGGGGAACATTAATGGTGAACATTTCCCCATTCGGAAAACCACCAGGAGTTAAAAATATGAGCAACGACGAACCTAGTATAAATGACGAAAAAACAGACTTAGAACACCAAAAATATGACATGGATCGTATAGTAGAGAACTTAGAATGTATGAGATCTGATATCGATAAAGCAATAAAAGAGAATAAAATATTGGTATGGTGATCCCCTATGAGCAAGGTGATTAAATGCCCGAAGTACCGGAAGGTGTTATAGCTAATATCAGGAACTGGGTGTTTCGGTTAGCTAGAGAAAAAACAACGGAAGGGGTTTATTCGCCTTCTCAAGTTTTCTGGGGCATACGTGTCCTACTTTCATAATATTTTTGGGCTTTAACTTCTTCATTATTTATGGAGGTGATGGATGTTAGAAACTTGACAAAGGAAAAAATTGAAAAGTACTTTTTGGTTGAAGATAGAGGAATAACTTTCTTAAAGGTGTTTAAATAATGGCTGGACTTGTAATATGCGATCATGCTATTTGGTTGGGATGTAAAGAATGTCACCATAGCGAGAAACATATATATTCTAACGAATGTGACTTTATTTGTCCAATACTAAAGGGAATTTCGATGTGTGTGGAAAATAGAGATTTTATATGTAGAAAATAGAGATATAAAAGGAGGAATTTTGAAATGGTATTTTGAAAAGGCTGAAAGAATCGAAAAATTATTATCAGAAACGAAGAAATGGAGATATCTGTTCTTCCGGAAAAGAAATTACAACAACTGAGTTAAAGGAACTAGATGGAATTATTATGAAGACAAAAAGCTGCTCGGGAAAGGAGATTGGTTCTTTCCATGTTCACCCTGAAATTAAGGACGCAATTCCATCCCCAATAGATATTAGCAAATCTTAAACAAAACGGAGAATAAAACTTCTTTTTTTTCGAAATCTGCTTTCGTATTTTTCTTCCAATTTATAGTGATTTTATAGAAGCGTCGGAAGATTACTCCTTGGTATGATGGAGTGGAAACGAAGGTCTATTTTCGTAAGAATAAAGTTTGATATTATTTTAGCTTAGGCACGAATAAATAAAGCCAATAGGAGACAAATAAATATGGACAAAGGAATAATAGAAAATGGAAAAGAAATCAATGTTCCGATTGGAATCATTCATAAGTGAAATCGATGAACGGAGTGATTATAAAAAATTAGACCTAGAATTGCCTGCATGGATTTTTGTAATGCTGGAAAGAAAAGGATTTTTCAATCAGAGATTTTTTAATCATGTTGGCGAAAAGCTATTGTGATGCTGAGTTTTTAAAAGGAGTAATCACCCTTGAAAACAAGAAAGAAATTGAAATAATGCAACGCTTAATTGCGCCTATATTTCGAGGTGATATCGATAAAAAATAGGATTGTCTGACAGGAGATCCTATCTGTTACTGATTATTCGCCATTGCAAAAGATTATGCTTTGTTTTTTTGCAAATACCATGCCGCTGTAAATTGTGATAATAGCAGATCCAAAAAAAGCATCTGCTGTTATCATAAATTATCGTATGTATTCGTTTTTTAAAAATATAAATAGTTTAGGAGGCATCTTAATTTATATAGTCCCATTATATAAAAATTTTAATGGCAAACTGTAAAGGAGAAGAAATAATGACTGATGCATCAGGTAATACCAAAATTGTAAAAGAAAAAATTGATGAGGCCATGAACAAATTCAAAGATACCGGAAAAGAATATAGATTCAATATCTGTTCAACCGATAAAGAAATTACGGCAACTGAGGTAGAAGAAGGAGATGGCAATTTTATCAAACCAAAGAATAGCTGCCCGGAAATGGAAATTGGTTCATTCCACGTTCATCCTAGAAGTAAAGATACAATTCCGTCTCCTATAGAGATTGGCAAATCTTAAAAAAAACTGAAAATTAAAAAATTCTTTTTTTTTCGAAATCTGGTTGGATTCTTATTGAATCAACACGATTCATAAAATATATCGGTTAGAAAACTCTATTTTCAAATAGACTGCTGGAACGCATGCTTGGGTCTGCGCCTTTCAGTTCATTTTTTTTCTTTTTCAAACAAAATCTTTTTAATTATAAAGTTTCAATATAAGTTGTAAGGTGAAACTAAATGAGATGTTGGCTTAATACAATATGGCCGCCATATGAAGGGGAATGTCATGACTTTTCAAGCATTTGGGCACAAAATCATAGCAAGAAAGCAATTGATTTATTAAAACCCGAAGATTACATTTTGATTTATGAAACAAAAACCGGCCCAAAAAATGAGTATTTTACTTGGTTTTGCTGGGATGAAGTTCCAGGAAAAAGTAGTGGTAGATTTATCAATTTTTTAAAATCAAATTTTTATATTAATTTTTCTGAGTATACAAATATCAAAAAATCCGATGATACAATACACATCTCAGATGGAAAAATTGCAATCTGGGTAAGACTGATCACAAAAGAGCTCCAAGAAAATTGGTATGAAGCAATATTGTTAACAAGTAATGGAAAAATGACCTCACTATTTGGAGAAATAGAAGAAGGCAAGATGTACATAAAATCTGAGAATAATAAAGAAAGAATAGAAGGGCGTTTTGGTATTATTGCTCTTTTGAAATCAAACTCTGAATTTAAAGAACATCATTGGGAAGGCCCTGAACCATACAAAGACCGCGATCCAATTGATTGGAAATGGGAGGCTAAAACAAAGATTGCATCTGAGGGAGGATTCGTTCCACAAAGCGTTGTCTGTGAAATAATGGAATATCCTGAAGATTTTTATTTTAGAGGTTGGGGTATTAAAGAGATTTCTGAAACGAACTTCCTAAGACTTCTTGAATATTATGCTAATCACCCTATATAATAGTTAGCAAAAGAAGAAATGAAAATATCATCTAATATATAAAAATATATCTGGTATATGGGTGTAAAATCATTTGGTGTTGTAATCAAAATTTCAGATATTTCAAAATGCCTCCCAACACAAACTTCTTGATAGACCCTGAAGCTTAAAATGTTTATAAATGTGTAAATTAGCATTCAGAAGTATCTTATAATGAAGCCATTTTACGAAAAATATTGGACTCAAAGACAGTAATTACGAAGCTTACGATATTAGCAGGCATGCCAGATCATATTAATTCTTTACGTCATATTTGCTCGAATTTTAACGAGTCTGCAAAATTAAATCGGCTGATTTTTATCGTATCATTTGCCGTTCAAAGTAGCATCAAGTTAAACGGCAGTAATCGACAATGCTTTTTATTTCGTATAAAACTCTTCATGACATTCTTTTTTACTCAAAACAATCAAAGTTCTAAGACAATAACGATGAAGCGCAGATATTATGCGACCTGCAAGCTGATTCCATTTAGAAGCGTCGCCTGATTGTCTTTTTAATCTGAATGAATTCTAAAGGCATCGGATGCCCTCTGTGTCAATGGCCGCCGCAACGTTGTGGAATAAATCACATCACATGAGAGGACAATAGATTAAACAGTAGGTTAATATAATACCATATCAAATATTATCACATCGTTGGAGACAACTATTCTCGATCGAAAGAGATAGAGTATGGTAAAATTAAGAAAAATCAAATGAGCGAAGAAACCTTATCTCAATTAATAGGAAAAGGAAATATCATTGCAATAGTTTCACTATTCCTAATATATATTGTGATTTTTGGTTTCCCTAATGATTTAGGAAGTGGAAATGGTTTGATAATATCCTTTTCTGCCATAATTTCTTATCTCATACTTAAGGAGATAACCAAGATTGAGTCTTTGAGAGATATTCTTTTTAAAAAAGCCTTAGTCAAGACGGAGATAAATTTCAGAAAAAAAGAGTTAAAACATGATTTTTATGCCCTCCCAGAAGAGGATAGGATAGAGATAGATAAAACTGATAAATACGTTGATAAGTTTGTCTCAGACTACATATTGAGTATCTTTTTAGTCATATTTTCACTGGTCATAATAATTGCATATAAACTAGGTTATTTATACCTCAGTAACTTCAATTTACAAAATTTATTAATACATGGATGGGTTATCATTATCGGTGTAGGTATTATAAATTTAGTCAATTATAGAAACTCAAAGAATGAAATATTTCATTATATAACAAATTATGAAGAGGTATATGGTAAAAACATGGGTGGTAAAAGATGACTGGAGTTAAGCCATTTCGCATACAGAAGTTAGAAATAAAAGATTTTTATAGTAAAGAATATCTGGGATTGAATACAAAGGAACTCAATAGAGGCTCTCTCTTTGTCTTTGGGACAAATAACACTGGAAAAAGCACGACTTTTGATGCTATAATCTATGCTATCTTTGGGAGGGAGTTTATCGATAGACCAATTGATATAGCGAGCACTAAGATAGTACTTAGTGATGGTGAAACTACTGTAGAAATCGAAAGGAAATATAATGCTGAACCTAAGATGAAGATTGGAGAGGAAGAATTTAAAGGATCAGAACAAGTGAACCAAAAAATAAATGAAATCCTCAAGATACCTAATAATATATCTAACGCTAAAAAGCTGATAAACGCCCTTATACTTCCACAGAAAGAGGAAGATACTTTGCTAAGGAAGTATTCTAAAAATCAGTTACATTATATAATAACATCTTTTTCAAGTGGTACTGATATAAGCGAAAGAATAGAGGAGATTGAAAGAGAGATTGAGACATTACAATCCAAATTAGAACGGTTCGAATTTGAGAAAAGAGATTATTTAAAAGAAATTACTGATTTAAAATTACTCGATCAGAGAAATAAAAACTACTTCGATGATATTAAAGAATTTATAAAACAATATGAATCTGGAGAAATTAAGAAGACTATTGAAGTATTAGAAAACAATAAGGAAGTTGAACAATTAATAGGGAAATTAATATCAAAAAGAACCAGTAGATATGATGAACTTTTTCGAACTGGCAATAAACTGAATAATTTAAGGCAATACCACGATAAGGAACTCATGGAAATAATAAAACAGACTCTAGCTGTTTTGATATGTCCTGTCTGTGGAGATAATTTAGACTTGAATAAAGTTGATGGGAGAAAAGATAAAAGTATGTGTCCTTTTTGTGGTAAAGATCACTACACAGGAGACCTATATGAGAGATTAAGCCAAGAAATTTCATTTTCTAACAAAAAACTAGATGAAGTATTAGAACACGAGAAATCTCTAAAAGAAGATTTAAAAAATATAGATGGCGAGATAGATAGGCTTAAAAAAGAAAAGCTAGGTATTGAGATAAATCCAGTTATTTATAGAATTATAAAGGAAACGACGGAACAAAGTGGGTTAGAACAAAAGTACGAGGGAAATAAACTGCTTCTAGAGAAATATTATGAAGAGTTAGAGAGCTCAAAAGTTAAAATAGAAGAATTGAATAAGTATTTAGAACAAATAGACGCTCAGATAGGAACTAATTTAGAAAATATTAAAAAGTTAATAGAAGAAAAAACGCATGTTATTGAGGATGAAAACCGTAAACGGATTCATGAATTCAGTGAGCAACTTAACGAAATTTTTGGGAGATTAGTTGCGCCTCTTACTTATAGGTTAACTATACAGGATGGTTCCATTATTTTAAATACTGGAATTATACAAAAGGATTGTTCAGACAAACATGCCTTAGGTTTTTCTCAGAAGAAACTTGTCGATTTTGCTCTATGGGCTACTTTTCACAAAATCAATATAAAAAACAATATTACAAATATCAATTTCGGCCCGATAGATGACCTTTTTGAGAATATAGATAACAATGAATTTAAATGGAAAGATAATCTTTGTTTAATATTAAAAGACTTAGAAAAAGATATCCAACTGGTAGTGTTCTCAATTAATAAACAAATGAATACAATTTTACAACTTCCTAATGAGCATGGGCTAAAGCTTCAGCTAAACCTTGGGAGTTTTGGGTGATCACTGATGGAACGGAATGAACTTCTACCTCACAAAACATTCTGGATTTTTGATATTATTGATTTCGCTGAGACAAATGCTTCTGAAAAAGGAGTCATCGGTGCTCTCAAGCTGGAAAAGTTGAATGTAAAAGTTAGGGAAGAGTTAAGGAAAAACGATTTCTATATAGAAGGATGGGATTTAATTAGAAATTTCCGAGGCCCAACATATCTCGGACTTTCCAGAATGCTTGATAAATATCAAAAATTAGACTTAATTGAACTTCAAGATATCGAGAATCGAACTATAAAATACACTTTAACAGAGAAAGGAAGAAATTTTAAGCATGGATTAGAAAAATATACCTCAAAAATTAATCCAGTATTTCAAGAACTGAAAGAAAGTGTGAACAACATGCTGTTGAAAGAGATTCATAAGTCTGGCAAAGAGCTTGTGGAAACTTCAGATGAAATAAAAGAGATGAAAAAAGAGATTTTAGGTAAAAAATTATAGTATAAGAGACCTCAGTTGAGAGAAAAAGAGACTAACATGAAGTAAATTCAATTAATATTAAAATGCTAGAATCATTAACTGTAGAGACATAATCGTCTACATCACGGAGATTGAAATGGAGTTATTTGTTCCAAATAAACTAAAGGAAAAAGTGATAGCATGGAGAGTTAATAATTATCCATGCGATAATCCAGTGATAACTGAAATTCTTAGTTATAATTTTTATTAAATCCGAAACTGATGACAAAGTACTAAGATTTTTAAGAAAAGCTCAATTTTGAGGCTTTAGAGACGTATTGGTATTTAAGACTTGTAGAGAAACTCCACATATTTTTGAACTCTATAAACGATTATATGATGACCCTATTAAACTCCTTAAAGCATTAGGAATCAATATCTCTCAAGAAGATTTAATTAAGTTGTTGAGTAATGGGGGATTAGGGAAGCTTTTTGAGGATATCAAAACGGATGATGAGTTTGTAAAAAGAAATAGACTTGAGGCTGTAAGAGAATCTTTAACATTACAATATCCAAGCTATATTCTTGCTTTAGCTATGGGTTCTGGCAAAACAATCCTAATAGGTTCAATAATTGCTACTGAATTCGCTATGGCCTTGGAGTATAATGATGGATTCGTGAAGAACGCACTCGTATTTGCTCCTGCAAAACAATTTTTGGAGCGTTAAAGGAGATACAGACATACCTTACGAAAAAATTTTGCCACCGAGATTTTATAAACAATTTATGAGTTCAGTGAAAATAACATACACTCAAGATAAAGAAAAAGACATTCCTATTATTAGAGGAAGCAGTTATAATATCATTGTAACTAACACTGAAAAAATCAGAATACAGAAATCGACAGGTAAATCAGTCCAATTTAATTTATTAAATTATGAAGAAATCGAAAAGTTTGAGGAACAACAAGAATTAGCTAATTTAAGATTACAGGCTATAGCCTCTTTACCAAATCTTGCAATTTTTTCTGATGAAGCACACCATACTTATGGGCAATCTTTAGATTCTGAACTGAAAAAAGTGAGAAAGACTGTTGATTATTTAGCAGAAAACACGAATGTAATCGTCGTTGTGAATACGACAGGAACACCCTATTATAAGAAACAAATGCTCCGAGACGTTATTTATTGGTATGGATTATCACAGGGAATAAAAGACGGAATCCTAAAAGAAGTTAAAAACAGTATTTTTTCTTACGATGACATAAATGCAGAGGATTTTGTAAAAATAGTTCTAGAAGACTTCTTTAAAGAATATAAAGATATTACACTGTTCGATGGCACAAAATCAAAGATAGCAATTTATTTTCCACAGACAGATGATTTGAAAAAGGTTAAGCCAATTGTTGAACAGAAAGTATCAGAATTAGGTTTAGATCCCTCAATAGTTCTGGAAGTTCATAATGAGTCAGATGACAATGTTAAAGACTTATTTAATAGTCGAATAAATGACCCTAACAATCCATATAGTGTTTATCTTGTAAACATGGGAACAGAAGGATGGAATTGCCCTTCATTATTTGCTACAGCTTTGGCTCGAAAGCTTAAAAGCAGCAATAATTTTGTGTTGCAGGCGGCATCAAGATGTTTAGACAGTACCTAATAATACGAAAAAAGCAAGAATATATCTTTCCAAACATAATGCATGTTTGGATTCGCAACTTAAAGTAACTTTTGGCGAAAGCCTAAAATTTTTAGATGCGACGAAACAAGAAACCAGGAAAGCAAAACTTGTTTTAAGGAAGATAGAAATCCCACCAATATTTTTTAAACGAAAAATAAAAAAAATTGTTGTTGATGCGGATAAAGAAAAAGAAATCAAAATCGTAAAACCGGATATCCAGGTAAAAGTAACTAATAAAACAATTTATGATGTCAAAGAATTGCAAGGAAGAAGAAAAGTTCTTACTGAAAGCGGAACAGAAACAATAACCTTATCAGAAGAATTTGCCGATATATATGAAGTTGCAGTAGAATTGGCTATTGTATATCGATTAGAGTTAAGGGAAATCTATGGTTGTTAGGCGAAGTATATCCAGATGGAGAAATACCTATTTCTCACATCATTGAACTAAAAGAACAGATAGAAAAACAAACAAAAACCTACAGAATAACTGAAGAAGATGTAGAAGTAGCCCTTGCATTGATAAACCCGAAGGATTTGACAAAGAAGAAACTGACGGAGAAACAGTATACACAACAGAAATTGTATATCACAAAGATAAGGAAGATCTCTTATTAAAATACGAAACGTTTAGGGATAGGAATAAAAAAGGTTTCAGTTTTCACTATTCACCATATAAAATGGATTCTCACCCTGAAAAAGACTTTTTTGAACGCATATTAGACGCATTAAACGAAAACCCTGATGATGTGGAAGACATATATTTCATGGGCGCAATAACAGACCAAAGAAAACGGATTTCTTATTTGAATATCTTGATAAAATGGAAAATACAGAAATTACACTCCAGACTTTTTAATACGAAAGAAAAGTGGCAAAATTTTAATAGTCGAGATAAAAGGAGAAGTTTTCAGGGACGAAACGAAAGAAATGGCTATCAGAAAATTGGAAAATCTTAACCCGGATACTCTTAAATATGAAATCCTGTTAACAAAAGAGAATGAAATCGGGTTTGAGAATCTTCAAAAAGTGACACAATGGATATACGAGGGTGAAAATGAGCAATAATAAAATAAAGATCTCAGAAGCAAAGGGAGACCTATGTTAAGATGGGTTGGAAAGAAACCTTTGGACTACATTAAGAGCTTTCCTGCTCAATTGATAGAAGCCTTCGACCCAGTAGGAAAAGCTGTGCAAATAGAAAATCCTAATTTTGATAACCTAAAAGACAACTGGCAAAATCTTCTATTTCATGGAGAAAATAAAGAAGTGTTAGGTTACTTATTAACAAATGGCTTTAGAAGAAAAATTGATTTAATTTACATAGACCCGCCTTTTAATACAGGAGTTGATTATATTAGGCAGATTCAACTTCGTGGAATAAGAACAGAAAAGATTTCTGGCGAGGACTATGACTTAAAAGAGCAAATAATGTATTTTAACAGTTTTGGCGATGATGCATTTCTTCAGTTTTTGTATGAGCGACTTATCCTATTGAAAGAGTTATTAAGCGAGAAAGGATTTATTTTTGTCAGAATTGATTATCATTTTGGGCATTATCTTAAAATTATTATGGACGAAATCTTTGGAAAAGAAAATTTTCGAAATGAGATTATCGTCAATAGAGTAAAGAAAAATGTTGACTAATAAAGGAAGAAGAACAATTCCTCATGCCGTAGATAGTATTTTTGTTTATGGAAGAGGGGACAATTCAGATTATAATAATATCAAAATGAAATTGCCTGAGACAAAACCAGGCTATTGGCACTCTATGGAATCGTCGGGAACACCTGTTGCAAGATACCTAATATTTTGACGATAAAAGATATGATCCTTCTCCAGGTACGCATTTTAAATTCACCCAACCACAAGCCGACCGCATGTATCAAGAAAGGAAAATAAGAATAAATCCAAAGTCGAATAGACCAGAATATTGGGTTGAACCAAAGGGAGAAACAGAACTTGATAGTAATTGGACTGATATACCTGGTTACACTTTTACAACAAATTATCCAACTGAAAATTCAGAGAAATTGTTAGAAAGAGTAATGCAGGTCGGTTCGGCTCGTAACGATATCGTTCTTGATTGTTTTATCGGCTCTGGCACTACCGCTGTCGCTGCTCAAAAGAATAGAAGGCGTTGGATAGGATGCGATATAAATAAAGGTTCAATACAGACTACAAGCAAGAGAATGCAAAAAATAATTTTAGATCAAATTAAAGAAGATAAAAAGAATGGAAAACAAAAGAATTTCAGCGAAGAAAATGAAACGAATTCAAAATATTACTCTTTTACTCATTACAAAGTAAATGATTACGACTTACAGTTATTGAGAACTGAAGCTATAGAGTTAGCCATACAGCATATCGGCATTCAGAGAACTAAGACAGATTCTTTCTTCGAGGGAACTTTAGGCAATAATTTAGTTAAATTAATTGATTTTAATCATCCTTTAACCTTGTTAGATTTGCAGTTAATACAGGATGAGTTGAAGAAGAGACCAGATGAAAATAGAACTATAACAATTGTCTGTTTGGGTAAAGAATTAGTTGTTGACCATTGGATAGAGGATTACAATAAAAAGCATCCAGTAAATAAGTTTGAAGTCATTGAATTAAGGACGAATAAAAAGTACGGTAAATTCTTGATATATAAACCAGCAGAAGCAAAAATAGATATTGAGAGAAGAATAGGAAAAGCAGTTATTGAAATTAAAGACTTTATCTCTCCATCTATAATCGAGAGGCTTAATGATAGTGAGAGTTTAATCAAAGTAAAGATTTCTGATTTTAGAAGCATGATAGATGTCATTTTAATTGATACTAATTATAAGGGCAAGGTATTCAATATAACATATTCAGATTTGCCCAAGAAAAAAGAACGATTTGATAGAGGGCAAATATGAGATAGAAATTCCAAATGAAAAGACAACATTAGCCGTAAAAATTATTGATATGCTTGGAGAAGAAGTGTTGGTGGTGAAGGAGATTTAGTAATTTTCGGATTTGATGTCAGGAAAGATTAAATGAAGTTCACCAACTGATAAAATAGTAGAAATAAATTTTATGTATTTGATAAGATATGCAAACAGAACTCAACTCAAAGTTCCTCGAATTAATTAGTGAAGGAAAATCAATTTTAACAGACTATCCAACAAAAAAGCAGATAAAGAAGGACTTGAGCATTACAAAAAGATTAGGGAAAGTACACCGCTGGAAGCGTTAGTTAAAAATACAAAAAATGAATTCTTGGGCGATATTTTTCAAATTGGGGCAATAGAATATCAAAAATATTGGATTTCCCCAAGAAATACACAAAAGGAGTAAAAAATATTCCTCGGAGGCAGGAGAGGTATCAGGTTGCCCAAAAAAAAGAAAGAATGAAACAATGGATGGAGTTGGAATATCAGAGAAGCCTAACTATTTTAAATAATCGATTTTCAGAGTGGGATAAACGGCTGAAAGACTTCCTTACCAAAGTTTCTATAATAGATGACGGTGAAGTAATTGTGACTTCAAAACAATTGTTGCAGGGAGCACGCATTCAGCAAATATCAGAAACTTGAGACCAGGATAAAACATATAATTACGTTTCTGGAAGAGTATTCACATTATACAGTAGTCCCTATTGAAAAGGTTAAAGATTACTCCATAGGGCGAATATCAGAAAAAATTCGTGTTCTTGCGAGAAGAGGCCCTACGGACTTTTATTTCAACAGAACTTGGAAAAATCTATGGAGGCGATTGGTGGATAAAAGGAATTCCGCCGGATGTAAAGAAAAATGCTGAAGAAAAAAGAGAAAAGGCGATCAAATTGGGTACTGAAGATATGAATGCCCTTCTAATACAATTCATAGATTTTTCAGATCTAAGTAAGATACTGGATAGGCGAGATAATAGGAAGGTTTTTGGGATTAAGTTAAAACCCATTGAAGCTTTTATAATGAAGCTCAGGGAGTTGGAACCTATTAGAAATAAACTATTCCATTCCAGAAGGCTTTCTAAGAACGACTTGGAAAAGGTAAATCTATATACTCAAGAATTCTTAGATAAGATAAAAAGCTAAAGGGATATTTTTCTGATAAAATGGAAGGTCTGTTTCAAAAAATGCGTATTACAAAAATTATATGCAGAAATTATACGAGGTTTACATCTTTTAAATCCAAATTATTTAAAATCTGTATCTTTTTTTTCTGCAATAGCTTGAAAATTTTCCTCAATGCATTTGTCACATATAATTATAACAAATTTACCTATCTTATGCAAGATTTTCGTTCTCAGTTCCTTGTCTTTAATATTTTTTGATTTGATCCCAACCTCGTTCAAACAACTCAAAATAAAATTATATTCAATCGAAATATTTTCTCTTGTCACTGCATCCAATTCCCGTACCATATCAGGTGATGGGCCAAATAAAATATGTCGTGTGTATCTCCCTGAGATTTCTTGGCCAAAATTCCCAATAGTGTTTACTATGTTCCTAATGAAAAATTCATTTTTATTTTTATTGAGCAAATCTAACGCAAATTCAAATAATGAAATGATTTGACCTTTAAAAATATTTGAATAATTATTCCATATTTTTTTATTGTTTTTTTCTATTTTCGCAGTTTCAGTTCCAATTTCAAGATGGTAACTCACAATAGAGTCAGTTAATGAATAAGATTCGACTTTCATTGCAACTTTTCCAAGGGTTACAATTATCGAAACCAGACCATTATCAATCATTGAAACCGGAGAATAAAAATCTCCATCAAATTTTCCAATTTTTTTTATAGCAGTTATTGATTTATTTTTAATAGGAGATGCTATATAGTGTTCCACAAATTCAGGTTCATTCCGTGGACTAGCCTTAAATATGTTCTCGATTGCAATCCTTATAAAATGAGGATAAATTATAACAATTGATGATTTATCAGCTTTCAAAATCATTTCTTTATTGACATATGTAATATACATATCTGCTAGTGATTCTAAAGATGCTTCTGTTACTAAACCCCACTTTTTTATTATAGCTCTAATAGCAATGTATTCAATTGTTCGCGAAATTTCTTGAATGCTTTTATTAGTTGGCTTAGATTCTATAGTTTTATTGCCAATTATCCCAAGAGACCTAACTATTTCAATTATTGAATCCCCGTCCTCTTGAATAAAAGCTAACTCTGCAATTCGGATAAAATGCTCACAAAAATGTATTATTATACCGTCTTTATTTCCATCATAATCCAGAATATCACATAAAATACGTTCTAATTTTTCAATTCCATCTCTGGCCGTAGTTATATCATCGGACCTAATTGCTTTCTTTGTAACATCTATTAATGGTACGATTTGGTCTTCATCATTAACTAATAACATTCTTGAATATATGATCTTTATTTATTGCATATTTTTCATTTACGGTTTTTAAAAATTCTTCTCTTATTATTTTATTGCTTATTTTTTCAATAATATTTTTGGGTTTTAGTAAATCTATTGTGCGAGATATAAATGGAAAAAGAGAAGTAAATGCCACTAAAGCAATAATAATCGCTAAGTTAGTGATAATATCAAAATTGATATATGGTTCGTTATTTTTGGGAGCTAAATAGATAACAAATATATCAACAAAGATAGAAAATCCAAACAATGCAATCAATACCCAAAAATCCTTAAAATCTTTGAATACATCCATAACCTTTGGGGAGTATGTTTGTGA
>CAWCBK010000015.1:0-196144 GCA_963793805.1 Methanobacteriota archaeon | reverse complement strand
GGCTGGTCACTCCAGCCCTGGTTGGCAATTTCGAGTGTCTCTGCCGTGGCGCGCTCGACGATCGGGATGAATTGCACCCACTTTGCGCCTAGCTCATCGCGGAAGAAGCTATAGACCGAACGTCCGTGGTGTTGGTTGGCGGCATTGACCGTGCAAAGAATATTAAAGTCGACGGAGTGTCGGCGGAGGGCTTGCCAGCCCTGCATCACCAGATCGAAAGTGCCTTGGCCGCGGCGGTCAACCCGGTAGGTGTCGTGCAACTCGCGCGGGCCGTCAACGCTCAGGCCGACGAGAAAATGATGTTCCTTGAAGAACGCGCACCAGTCATCGTCGAGCAGCAGGCCGTTGGTCTGGAAGGTGTGTTGCACGATCTGTTCGGGCCGGCGGTAGGTTTCAACGAGTTCCACCGCATGCTTGAAGAAGTCGAGCTTCATCAGCGTCGGCTCGCCACCCTGCCACGCCACCGTGACCTCCTGGGTGCGATGCGATTCGAGCAACTGGCGGATGTAGGTCTCGAGCGTGGCCTCGGACATCCGGCTCTTTTCATTCGGATACAGTGCCTCCTTGGACAGGAAGAAGCAATAGGTGCAATCAATATTGCAGGTGGCCCCGCTCGGCTTTGCCAGCAGGTGGAAGGCCGGTGGTGCGCTCAAGAGTTCGGTCGTCATGTTGGCGTTGTTAATCATTGGAGGCTACACGAGTCGAAACAGCAAGGCAAAAAAGGCGAATATGCCGATAAGGATAAGAACGATTGTAGTTGCGTAAAGAGGAGTATACATTTTCTCATTACGCAAACCTGCAATAGAAACGAAAGTTTCACTCCACAGATAACGAATCATCCAACGGTATTCATAAACTGAAATGATCGCCGCCATGACGCCGCAAAAGATCATCGCAAGCCCCAGGTCTCGGGCTGCCTCTGGAAAGCGGGCGGTACTGACCCCGGACATTTGTTCTAATCGGTCGAAAAACTGTACGATCGCGAAACCGAATCCGATCAACGAGACGGACGTGCGCAAATAGGCCATCAGCGTGCGTTCGACGGCGAGTCGGGTGCGCAACCAGGCAAAATGATCTGTTGCAGTCGAACGAACGTCGAAACGTTCGGAGTTACCGCTGTCTTGTTGATTGTTCATTTTTTTTAATTTTTTATCCCTTAGTGGGCTGGCCAAGCCAGGCGGTGGCTGCTGCCACTGCCTGGTTCAGGGCAGTGCCTAGCTGCGGCGTGGCCAGGAAGACGTTCTCCTCGCCAATGAGCTTGAGCACCCCGGTCTTGGCAAGCTGATCGCGAACGGCCGGATCCACGCCGACCAGCATCAGCTTGCTGTCTTGGTCCCGCAGGGCCTGGGAATAGTGCTGCAACACCGTCACAAACGTACTCCCGATCTGGCTCTTGCCGCGCAGGTTGATGGCTACCACAGCGTGAGTGGCGTCGCCGACGTCCGGTAGCATCTCTTCCATGCTCCTGGCTGCGGCGAAAAACAGGCTGCCATAGACGTGCAAAAGGGTCAGTTGGTGGCTGGGCAACCGCTTGGGCGCCGGCTGTTCCAGCGGAAACCCTTCCGGTTGCAGCAGCCACTGAGTAACGACGACTTTGTTCGATTCGCGAAAAACGTGAAGCACAATGCTAATGGCCATTCCCAGCAGGATGGCAAATTGCAAAGGAACGACCAAGGTGGCAACAAACGTAACGCTCATGACCACCTTCGAGATCTTGTTGGTGTTCCAGGCAAGCACTGCCTCTTGCACGCGCAGGCCCTGGTAACCGGCCACGATCAATAATGCGGCCAGCGAGGGCATGGGCACCCGTTCGACCAGCGGCGCGGCCAACAGCACGATGACAGCCACGAACAGCCCGACGAAAATATTGGTCCAGCGCGATTTGGCGCCGGCACCCATGGTCAGTGCCGTGCCCGATATGGATCCGCCGGCAGGAATTCCACCGACAAAACTGGTGGCTATGTTGGCAGCTCCCTGACCCAGGAAGTCGCGCGACACGTCAGGGTAGCGACCGTTGGGGTTGGGTGTCCCCTGGCTGACGCCTGCCCCCTGGATCAGCCCGATGATGGCCACGGAAAAAGCCGGCAGCAGCAGCGACAAGAAGAGCGACGGTTGAGGCAGCACCAGCTCAGGCAAGGAACGATGAATTGAGGCGATGTCACCGACTGTTGGCACCCCGGCGAAGTAAGCGGCTGTCGGCATGGCCGGGAGGGAAAGGATGACCAGCAAAACGGTCGTCACAACAACACCGATGATGAAGGCATACCGCCGCCATGGCGTGAGCAGCAGCACCACTATCAGTATCAGCGCCAGCCCGCCGATGGCCGTTGCCTGTACGTTGATCTGGCCGATCCGCAAGAGAAGATCCAACGCTTGGGCCACCCTGTTGGAAAATGCGCTCCTGTAACCTGTCAGGTCGCTCAACTGGCCGAGGATGATCAGCACGGCTACGCCGTTGAGAAAGCCGGTCATCACCGCGTTGGAGACGAACCGGATCAGGAAACCCAGCCGGAACAAGCCCGTCAGCAACTGGATCACCCCCACCAACAGCACCAGCACGACCATCGCCTCCCCCTTCTGGCCGTCAGGAAAATCTGTTAGCACGGCGCCGACGGCTACCGAAATCGCGGCGGTGGTGGACACGTTCATGTAAACCGAGCTGGTGAATAGGGCGCCGATCGGTACGGCGACCATCAACGTGTAGATGCCAAGCATCGGATTGACGAATGCCAGCAGCGCGTGGGCCATCGCCTGTGGCACGTTGACGACAGCAAAGGTGAGCCCGGCGATCAAATCGGCAGTGAGATTTCGACGTTCAGGCTTCAGGTGCTGTGCTGCAATAACAAGCCGCTTCATAGGTGTTGTCTTGGTCATCTTGTTGTTAAGTTCTATCATCGTTAATCCCGGTATTTTCGAGGCGCTGTTTTTCGTTATGGCCTTCGCTAAGGGTTTTCAGGTCAAAAGGAAAAACCTGACCCTGAGGAACCATAAAACCATCAGAGGCCCGAGTGTCCATGCGATATTTTCAGTTCCTTTTTTCTGGAATTTGAACAGAATTATTGCAATTACGGCTGCAATAAGAACCAGGGTACCCGTACTGGTTCCTTCAAGACCCGGGATAAGGGTTAAACCCTCAACTGCGCTGAGTATGCTTATAGCAGGTGTGATCACACCATCCCCGAAGAGAAGAGATATGCCGATAAAAGAGAGCAGTGTCACAAATGCCACCTTCCTTCCCGATTTTAACATAGGGACAAGTATCTCTTTAAGAACGATGGTCCCCCCTTCGCCTTTCTGGCCAAGGCTCATTGCAAGCCAGGCATACTCCACAGTCACAACCAAAATCAGAGTCCAGACTATCAGGGAAAGTATACCCATCACATGAGCTTCCGTTGGTGGAGTGAGAAGAAAAATAACTGTAAGGGTGTAGATGGGACTTGTTCCGATATCTCCGAAAACAAGACCAAGGGATTTTATTATTCCTTTGAAAGCCTCTCTCTCAAACTTCATTCTATCAGTCTCCAGTAAATAAAAATAAGCTTTTCTTAAGATACACTCATTGGTTTTAATTGTTTCTGTGAATAAATAAAAGTAAGATAAGCGGGAAGGGGAGTGGGGTGGTATCGTAAAAAAAACCCGCTTATCTTGTTCGTTTTTTAGCGAACATGTCGATATAGGAAGGACAACAATAAATAGTTTTCGTTTACATCGTAATGTTTTTAGGGGTTATATTTATTAATTATCATTACAATTCACTCATCATGCAGCATGAAATATTATATAAACCAGCGTATACCCTGCTTGAGGTAAAACTGGAAGCAGGAGAGCGGATTGAAGCAGAATCAGGGGCTATGGTATACATGTCCCCCGGGATCGAGATAACTACAAAAGCAAAAGGCTGGGTTTTAGGCGCTCTTACAAGGGGTATCCTTGGGGGAGAATCTTTCTTTACCAATACTTTTTCTGCAAAATCAAAAGGCATAGTAGGTCTTGCCCCGCCCTACCAGGGAGATATAACCCATCACAGGCTCAATGGTGAAACACTGTATATACAGAACGGAAGCTATATGGCATCCTCTCCTGAGCTTAGCCTTGACACCAAATGGGGCGGCGCTAAATCCTTCTTCTCAAGCGAAGGACTCTTTCTCCTTAAGATGACCGGGACCGGGGATGCGTTCATCTCAAGCTTCGGAGCGATACACGAGGTCAGGATGAAAGACGAAACCTTCACCATCGATACAGGACACATGGTAGCTTTCACCGAAGGACTGGATTACAGCGTTAAAAGGGTAGGCGGTCTTAAATCAACCCTATTAAGCGGTGAGGGTCTGGTGGCGGAGTTCAGAGGGACAGGAACGCTATATTTGCAGACAAGGAGCATGAATTCATTCATAGGCTGGTTAACGCCGTTCCTGCCAAGGCCGGGGGTAGATCTGGCTGGGAAACACCGAGAAATAATTGCTATGTGCCTGCACTACTATTGTTTAATCCGTAACTCGATTCGGGCATTACTGAGCAATAGTTTTTCTTCGGAAATAGATGAAACCCTGAAGCTGACCAAATTCCGGTATGTATAAATCTCACCTTCAGTCATGACCCTGTCGTCCAGTTTTTTTCCCTCTCTTTCAAGAGATATCCAGACCATTTTTGGAGTCGCCTTCTCATCTAACGCATTGACAAATAAAATATATCCTGAGCCCATATCCCATGATTCGCCGATACCCAGAGACTTTGATTCTGCGACCAGTACGAGATTTGATGTCGTGGATGTTATCGGTTCGTCTATCCAGGAAGGATTGATCTGCACAGCAAAAATTTGGGGAACTATTAAGTCCTCTCCGGTATTGGTATTTTTTATCGTGTTCCTGCCTTTTGCTATCCCGTAAACTGCTACCTCTGTTCCCCTGTAATCCTCTTGCAGCCTTCCTTTATAATATACCGCAACAGGTGCGTTATTATAAGTCTGCACGTTTATAATTAATGCAGTCTTTCCACCCTCGTAGGATATCCAGGAGACTTTCCCACGAATTAGGATATATCTGTCCGTGTATTCATCTGGGTTCTTTAGAAAAATACCGGGTTCCACTGCGGAAAATCCTTCTTTCTGGGCATCAGATAGCGTTTGTGGCTGCGGAAGGTCGCGATTCGGGTCGATGCAGCCCGAAGCAAATATGGATGCAAGCAGCAAAATTCCAAATACCTGTTTCACTTTCACAACAGGCACTCCTATGAGTAATAATGCATAAAAAGTCTGTGGGCTAATCTCACTTAGCTTCTGGTTTAACTTCTGCCGCCATCTCCACCAGCTCATTCACCACCGCAACCGCCACCGGCGTCCCGCCTCTTGTCCCCACGCATGTAATGGATGGCACTTCAAACCCCCTTACGGCCTCTTTCGACTCAGCCGCATTCACAAAACCAACAGGCGTAGCCACAAGAAGCGCAGGTTTCAGCCCCCGTTCTATCATATCGCATACGGTGAGCGCGGCAGAAGGCGCATTCCCTATCACAATTATAGCGCCTGAAAGCTCTTTTTCAAGCGCCGCAAATCCCGCCGAAGTTCTTGTCATGCCAGTCTTATGCGCGATCTCATCTCCCGCATCAAGCACGCACCTCACTTCGCAGTTGTGACCGCGATTTGTGATGCCAACCTGCGCCATCCTGATGTCAGTGAATATGGTCGCCCCTCTCCTTATCGCCTCGATACCGGCTTTTACCGGCTCATTACTGAACCGCATAAGGTCGGAAAACGCAGGGTCGCCTGTGGCTATCACGCAGCGCTGCCGTATCCTGTCCTCAGGAGAATCTCCTTTCACGATACTTCGCACGATCGCCCTGCTCTTCTCGCTGATCTCAATGGCTTCTTTTGTCCGTGCGCCGAATTTAGTATTCATATTTTCTCTGGTATCCCCTTGGGGTTATTATCCTGTTATTCCACAGCTTTGACTCACTGTTCCCGACAAGCACGAGCGTGCTCATATCTATAATATCATTGTACTCCATTATTTTCCCAAGGGTTGTCACAATGACGGTCTCTCCTTTCCGGGTCGCGCTTTTTACAATACCGACAGGAGTATCATCATTCCTGTATTCCCTTATTATCCCGATCGCTTTTCCAAAATTCTCCTTCCGGTTCCTGCTCTTGGGATTATATATGGCGATCACAAAATCCGCCTCAGCCGCACATTTGAACCTTCTTTTTATAATGTCCATCGGGGTCAACAGGTCGCTTAAGCTTATCACGGCGAAATCATTCACTATCGGCGCGCCGAGAAGCGAGGCTGCCGCGCTTACAGCGGTCACACCCGGAATTACCTCGACCTCTATATCGCCTTCTTTTTGCGCCACTTCAAGCACAATGCCAGCCATCCCGTACACGTTTGCATCCCCACCGCTGACGATCGAAACTATGTGCTCACGAGAAAGTTCGACGGCTTTTTTTGCACGCTCCACCTCACCTCCCATGCCACTCCTTATGAGTTTTATGTTTTGTATGAAAGGCGTTATCTGGTCAAGATATGTGCCGTTGCCGATAACGTATTCAGAGCTAAGGAGCGCTTTCTCCGCCTTTTTAGTGAGATGTTCCGTACCGCCCGGACCTATGCCCACGATGTACAATTTACCTTGCGATAGCGATAGTGACATTTCCGTATATCCTCTTTTTAAGCAGCAGTTCTTTTTCTTCAGAAAGAGCAAGCGCGGCAGGTTCGCACACGCCATTCAACCCCAGGGCTTTTGCCTTTGAATCAGTCGGGGCTTTGATCGAGTTAATTATCTCGTGTGGAACGAACTTAACCTCTTTTCCGAAGGATGCAGCAGCCTCGATAATTCCATTTTCATCCATTTTGAGCGCCGCAGATGCAAAGCATTTCACATCATCGATCCCGGCGCCCACTTCGGAAAGCGCGCTGGATACAGCCTCAGTCACTTCTCCTGCGCTGACGCCGCGGTTCGCCCCGATACCAACGACCAGCCCATCCCTCTTAAGAACGGTTACATCATCATCCACAACCAGTATTTTCGGACCTTTTACGCACAGGACTTCAACATCCTTCTTAAGAAGTGCAGTGTTCAGTTGTTTTGTGGATTCCCTGTTGACTATCCTGCATCCAAGAGTTTTTGCGATGCTCTCAACAGATGCCTTTCCCATGACCTCAGTGGCTGTCGTTATTACGGGGATTATACCCATATCTTCCAGCCTTCGCGCAAGTTCGTTCCCGCCGTGGTGACCGCCAAGTATAGGAATCGCAAAGTTCAGCCCTGAATCAACAACCACAACAGCCGGGTCTTCCCACTTATCGCGAACAAGAGGCGCAATATTTCTTACAGCTATCCCTGCCGCCATTACAGCAATAATCGCATCAAATCCAAAAGCCTGTTTGAACGCATCCCTGGTGTAAGGGATTATCTCTCCGCCTACGAATTCCTGTATCTTCCTTGCGCCATCGAGACCGCGCCCGAAGGCTACAATGGCAATTTTATCCATACAAATGCGACCTCTTGAAGTTCTCAGGTGAAAGCACTTTCCCGATAATTATCATTGCTGACCTGTCTATGCCGAGCTTTTCGACCCTGTCAGCGATATCTCCCACTGTACCCCTGATTATCAACTCATCGTCCCACGATGCATGATACACCACAGCTGCAGGCGTATCTTTCGGATAAACCACTTCATCCATTATTTCACGCAGCTTATGCGTTCCGAGATATATCGCCATTGTCGCATTGTGGCGTGAAAGTTCTTTTATCGAATCCTTCTCAAGCGTTGCGCCCGCTGGTCTTGTGATTATCAGCGTCTCAGTGATGCCGTTCAACGTAAGCTGTGTCTTAAGCGATGCGGCAGATGCGAAAAGCGATGTTACTCCGGGAACTATCTCTATGCCAATTCCGAATTTAGAAAGCTCGTCTATCTGTTCTATTATAGCCCCATAAAGCGAAGGGTCGCCGCTGTGCAACCTGACAACGATCTTCCCCGCTTTCACATTCTTTGCAAGAACGTTCACTATATCTTCAAGCTTCATCCCGTAGCTGTCCAGTTTTTCCCCGCGGACGTAGTTGAGGAGATCAGTGTTTACGAGAGAACCCGTGTACATTACAAGGTCGGCTGATTCAAGGAGTTCCCTCCCTTTGACTGTTATATATTTAGGATTGCCCGGACCTGCTCCAACAAAATATACGACTTTATTGGTCTTCTTATTCTTTTTCCCTTTCCCGGCAACAAGGATACTGAAATAATCACCTTCTGAAGGGATTTCGCGGGTCACCTTTTCATTATCCATGAAGAGTCTTTCCGCAAAAATAAAATCATCGAATCCATCATTTACAAGTTCATCTCTTGTCTTTTCAGGATGTCTTGTCTTTAGCAATATCTTTGTTTCAACGGGTGAACCATCGCTCACGATAAATGAACTCTCGATGCTTGTATCCGTGCGTGCAGCCTGTGCGGTTATCGCGCTCACACCCGGTATTGTTGTAATCTCAACTTCAGGATATTTTTCTTTAAGGGTCCTTCGAAGGTGAGAGAAGGTAGAAAAAAAGTTAGGGTCGCCAATAACAGCAAAAGAGACAGTGCCTCTTTTTGCTTCCTCAGCCACTATCTGCGCATTGTTTTCCCACAGTTTTCTTAATTCAGTTTTATCCTGTATCATAGGAAAGTCAATGACCTGCGCTTTCGCATAAGGCGCGACAAGTTCTGCTGCCAGTTTTCCCGGAACGAACACTTTCCTGCTGTTCTTCAACGCTTTTACAGCAGCCAGCGTCAGAAGGTCGGGGCTTCCGGGTCCAAGACCAACGCCTATCAGCATTGTTTTCCTCCAACAATCAGGAATACAGGATTTTCAGGTTTGAACATAGTGCCGCCTGCAAGGTCGTGTCCTCTTGATATCTGTACCTGTATCAATTCCCTGAATATGTTATTCCGTTTCATTATCTCAAGTGCCTCTGCCACAGTCTCGACCCTGACAGCGCTGACCACGAACCTGGAAGTCTTCTGCATCAGAACATCAAGCACGGTTTCCAGGTTCCTGCTTCCTCCCACAAACGCGCAGTCCATATCAAGCCCCTGAAGCAGTTGTGAAGCTTCGCCTTTTAGCACCTTGATATTTGTGATCCCGCATTCTTTGATATTATCTTGCGCAGCGCAGATAGCTTCATCCCTACTATCGATGGCGTACACCTGCCTTACAAGTCCTGATGCGCTTATCGATACCGAACCGCTCCCGCATCCTGTATCAACAAACACATCGTCTGGTTTGAGTCCGAGCTTTGAAAGTGCAACTGCGATGATCTCAGGCTGCGTGGGTGTTCCGTTTGGATATCTCATAATACCAGCTCAAAATAATTTGTGTCTAATCAATTTTACTTGATATAATGCTTGCTATGGATTTATTCAGTGAACTACTCCGGGCTAAAGCCACGGAGCGTACCGCTGCATCGGCTCTCTATTGAAAGTCCTTGACGGTCGTTAATTCCCGTAGTTCCTACGGTACATATTGATGGTCTAATTTCGATTACATTTGCAGATACTTGATCTCTTCCCATCACAAGACCGCAATTAGGACACCTGTGTATCCTCTCTGATAATTTTTTTGGGACAGAGAAACCACAGATACAGATCTGCGATGTTCCTGCGGGATTAACGAACTCCACGAATTTACCAGCATATGCTGCTTTGTATTCCGTTAAGTTCATCAACTGATACCATCCTGCATCGGATATGGATTTAGCAAGATGATGATTCTGAACAATATTCTTTATCTGCAAGTCCTCGAATTTAATTAAGTCATAGTTATCGACAAGCATCCTGCTTGTCTTATGAGCGAAATCTTTTCTCTGATTCCTGATTTTTCTATGCACTTTTGCTACAATGATTTTTTGCCTGTTTCTTTTCCCTGAACCTTTCTTTTTCCGGCTTAACCGCTTCTGTTTATGTATCAGGTTATCTTCGGATACTCTCAGGAACTTTGGAGGTTTGACCTGTTCTCCATTGCTCAGAGTTATCAAATCGATCAAGCCAACATCGATTCCTGTTTTGGTCTTGACCTCAATGGAAACAGGATTTTCGATTTCACATGAAAAAGTAACATACCATTGATCAATATCTTTTTTGATCGTACAGGTCTTGATTGTACCTTCGATTTCTCGATGCTGGATGATCCTGATACTTCCCATTTTCGAGAGATAGAGTTTTCCGTCTTTAAGTTCAAAACCCGATTGAGGATAAGAGAAACTGTTGTATCTATCCCTTCCCTGAAACCGGGGATAGCCGAAACCCTTAAAGAAATTAATCATGCTTCTATCGACTCGTTTCAGTACGTTTTGAAGTACTTGAGAATGAACCTCTTTCTGGAAATCGGTCTTTGAGCCGGGGAGAGCGTTTTGCTGATCTTTGTAATTTATCCATTCAGGTTTTCCCCACGGGAATACATCAAATGTTTTTTTTAGTCGATTAAGTTCTGCCTGCCGCTTTCGTTCTGAAAGAGAATCATTATACAGATGCCTGCATGTAGAGAGGGTTCTATTCAAGACAACTTCCTGTTTCCTGCTTGGATATATCCTGAATTGATACGTTTTTTTCATGCGCTGTCGACATTATTCTCAGGATATATATCGTTTATGATAGTGGGGCGAAAGTGTTTGGGGATAGTTTGTCGCTATAAGGCGGGGCTTATGTATCCCCCGGCTTGAAAGCCGGGGAGTTACTGCGCCCCTGCACCCAACTCTTAAATGGGGCAAAATCGCACTTGAATTTAGATATACTTAAATAGATAAAAAACATTAATAACCAGTAGGAGGAAACTCCCGGAGGATACTGAATGAAGTTAAGTAAACAGAGTTTGATTCTTGCAACAATTGTACCGTTAATATTTGGATTAATAATATTCTTAAATTTCAAGGATGCAATAGATATCCTGGACCCACTGGGGGGTTCTACCCATCTGATATATGAACAACTTATCGTTATAGGCATCTTCTCTTTCCTTGCTCTCTCGGTGTACTGGTGCGTAATGATGTACCTGATATACCTGCTGCAGGAAAACCTGACGACGCTGGATTCGAACCTTGACAAAGCTGCTGATATCGGAGCAAAACATCTCTCAGAATCCAAGAGCCTGCTGAACCAGGTCATAAACATATTGAAGAGATACGAGTCAAGCCAGTAATAAGTTTAAAGCTTATTACTCTTTTTTTAATTTTTTAATCAACTAATTTCTTTGCAAATTCTATCAGTCCGCCCGCGTCAACTATTCCCCGGACGAAGTCTGGCAGCGGCGTTGCATCATAAGTCTGGTTTTTTTCTGTGTTGGTGATGATACCTGATGCGAAGTCGACTTCAATGTGGTCATCTTCCTCGATCCTGTCAGTTTCCTGGCATTCAAGCAGCGGAAGTCCTATGTTGATCGCGTTCCTGAAAAATATCCGGGCAAATGACTTTGCAATTATGCATTTCACTTTTGCTCCTTTAAGAGCAAGAGGCGCATGCTCGCGTGACGAGCCGCATCCGAAGTTGAAGCCTGCCACTATTATGTCCCCTTCTTTCACGCCGCTGGCGAATTCGGGGCGCACACCCTCGAATGCGTGCTTTGCAAGCTCATTTTGCGTGTTTATTGTCAGGTATTTACCGGGTATTATTGCATCAGTGTCAATATCGTCCCCGAACTTCCAGACGTTTGAGGGAGATTTCAGGTCGGTTTCAAGGTTAACCGTAAGTTTCTGCTTCATGAGAGGCTGAATTGGCAGGATGGGTTATAATCTTTATTCCGCATAAACTCTTTATACCGCTTTACTTCTATGGGCTATCGGAGATCGAACATTGCGTAAAGATAAAATAAGAGAGAAAATAAACAACATAAAAAATCTTAAATTCATTAAATCAAGGATTAAGATAAATAAAGTACATATTACTGTGGCTGTGTCAGTTCTTGTTGCTCTTGCTTTACTGCTCTTATTTATTTTCGCTCTGAGTCAGGGATTTTTAGGGGGAAAACATATCCGGGAAGAACCAAAAATCCCTTCAGTATCCATAGGATGCGACCGTGTGGTCTGGAATGGCACTGAGCTTGAGATCATTGCAACAATCCAGAACATCAACAAGCCTCTTTTCAACTGGACAGTGGACGGGAATGATGCGGGACAGGGTCAGAATATCATGAAAAAATTCGATAAAGGCGAGCACCGCGTAATATTGAATGTAACTTTTGATAACAAGACGCTGACCGCGAATCAGACCACGTTTGTTATCGATTCTACAGACGGCGTTTCTGTGCGCGATTCTTCAGCTTCAAATAACCAGTGGGGGTTCCAGACAATGTACAAAGGCAAAAAATACGGAGTAAAAGGCGTAAGGGTCTCAGTGGACTCATCAGTACAGTCTGAGGTGAACGCCTGTGGTTACCTTTCCTCAAAAGCCCTGATGGCTGGAAACTATACCTGGAATGCCATATATCAGGGGAATACCATAGGATCGGGAAAATTCAACATAAAGGAAGTGAATGAGGTCAGGATAACAAGGCTTGGTATCGCAAAGAGTTATACTGCAGGCAGTACTGTAAACGCCCAAATTGTGGTTGTTAATACGGGTTCTACAGCGGTAACAGGATTTGAAATAAAGACGCTGGCGGTAAACAATAACTATGCCTTTATGGGGGACAAGGCAAAAAAAGAATATATTGACCGGTATAATACAGACCTGAAACCGGGTGTCAGCTACGACATTCCTATCGGGTTTACCATCCCTGAAAAAGTAAGCGGGATACGACCATCAGGAAAAT
The DNA here is from genome assembly GCA_963793805.1 of Methanobacteriota archaeon. Lineage (GTDB taxonomy): Archaea > Halobacteriota > Methanosarcinia > Methanosarcinales > Methanoperedenaceae > Methanoperedens. Next base: position 183,374 of record CAWCBK010000015.1, on the reverse strand, counting down.
ATACGATAACGGTATCCCTGGTTCTGAATGGTAAGGTCGTGGATAAAAAAGTTGTTAACACAGAGGTAAAATAATTAATTAACAGGAAAATCGGTGTAACTGAGTTTTACTCCGGTTTCCGACATCCATATCTCTACAAGAGCGACATCATCAGTGTTGAACCTGAAATCACTGAAAAAACCAGGCATGACGCTTCCCGGATCATCAAAGATATATCCGTAATCAAATTCACCTACAATTTCAGGTGTTACCGGGTCAATGATATAATAGTCGATGCCCTTGATATTAATTATTGGAAATGTGCTGTTCCCCCCCATTTTGACAGGAATGGCAAGAGCCGTATTGAGTTTATTCGCATTTCCAAAGACCACTTTAGGTTCAAAACCAATCAACTTTTTCAGGTGATACCAGAGCAGAGTGGTTGTCCTTGGACGCTTCAGGTCAGATGCAAGCTTTCCCCACCCTTTCGAGTTTAGCATGCTAAGTTCACCTGACACTTTATCCATTGTGGTTTTTGGGAGGATGGTTTCATTTATTTGTGAGGTTGCTGAAGTTTGTTGTTCCTGATTTGATGATGGTGCGGGCGTTTGCTGGAGGAGACCTGCCATCAATGCTACCATAATAAAGAACAGAATTATTATACCTGCGAAAAAGAACTGTTTTTGTTTTTCCTTTAACATACTTCGACCTCTGTGGAATACTGTGTTTTTCAGGTTTTCTTCAGGATTTGAATATAACTTTCAAACTATAAATAATCTATTGTGATAATTGGTTTATAAATAAACTTCCTTAGCATAGCGAATTTTTCTAGAATATCATAATTGAAATGTTTCCATATTTTAATACTAAGGAGAAAAATCCAATCCTGATGATCTCATATTTATGGAAATCAAGTGATTATAATTATGACGTGGTTTGAGAAACGTTTTTATGCAAAGAAACCATTAGAAATATCTGTGATTCGATGAAGAGACTGTTTCCCGTTATTTTGGTATTTCTGATTGTAGCCCTGTCTGGTTGTACAGGTCAGGATGCATCGAGCGAAACTGAAGGACATACTTTCGACCGTGCGAACCTTAATCTCAATGGGAAGATGATGGACATTGAATTTCTGCCAAAGGACGTAAGGGCAGGCGAGAAAATCACTGCTAACCTTGTGGTGGGCAACACGGGTTCTGAAAATATTGTCAATGAAAATATCGAAATCAAAATGAAGCCAATATCTCTTAATGATTTCCTAGCAAATATTGCCCTTCTGGCAATGAGCGAAAGTAAGAAAACAGTGACCTTTTCTAATGAATATAATGAAGAGATCAAACCAGGCATGATAAAACCGCTAAGTTACGTTTTCCCCACGCCAAAGGAACTGAAAGGAAAGAACCTTGATGGGACATATAGTGTCACCATAACCCTTTCTGTCAATGGGCAGAATGTAGAATCAAGATCGGCAAGAATGAAATTACGTTCAGGAAAGCCGAGGAATAGTTCAATTACGCAGGCGCCTTCAGGTAGTGTTTCGGCAACATCCACACCCATGGTCACTGCAGCATCTCCTGCAACGACCGTGACCGCAGCCGCGACGCCAACCCCGACGCCCACACAAGTACCCAGGATTGAAGAGGTGACAGTTGATACATTTGTATTCGGATGGAATGATGTTCCAGGAAAAGATAGTTCAAAACTCACAGGATATCTTAAGAATAGATTTGGAGTTGATTGGGTAGAAAACGCAAAAATTGAAAAAGGTAGTGACGATAAAACTATAAACATTACTTCTGGAAACAACTATATATATTTCACTCTTGATGATTATAAAACTACATTAAGCATGGCAATCGATGATGGGAGAAAAGCAGAATTCAGCGGAGTAATGGTGGATGGCAAACTAAATATATATTCTGGAAAAGTGGTGTTTACAAGGATCATGGGGTGGAAATTTACTGAAAATGACATCAAATTAGATGCCGGAAGCTGGCTCCAGTGGCGGAATATGGATGATGAAGCTTTTTTTACCTTAACCGAAGCGAATGGGAAACTACCTAACATAACTGTGCGCAGTCGAACATATTTTTATTTCAATACTACTGGAATTTATAAATTCGATCTCCACTATCCCAAGATGAGGGAAACTCCCCTTCCCCAGACCATCACTGTAACGCGGAACCAGAGCCAGCAGTAAAGGGCTCACAATATCTTTATATTGCTGAAGAATTAATCATTAAGTGAGGGACTATGAAAACATATAAAATATTTTTTTGTATGCTTGCAGTATTCTTGGTCGCAGGAACGGCAGGCGCAGCAACGCTCAATGTAGGACAGGGTCAGACCTATTCAACTATTCAATCTGCCATCGATGCTTCACAGACCGGTGATGTAATATATGTCAACGAAGGCACCTACTACGAGAATGTGGTTTTAACAAAGAGCGGAATAGCGATAATGGGAACAAATAAAGAAAAAACAATTATCGACGGCCAGAAAACAGGCAGCGTCATAAGAATAGAGACAAACGACGTAACTATCAGCGGATTCACATTGCGCAACAATGGCGGAAGCGGGAAAGAAGACGCGGGAGTGAGCCTGTATAATGCAAATAATAACATGATAGCAAATTCTATCTTTGAGAATAATACGGCCGGTATCGCGATGTTCTCATCGAGTAATAATAACGTCATTGCTGGCAATTATATCCGGTCAAACGGTAGATATGGGATTAATATCTTTTCATCCCTCGATAATAAGATATACGAGAACCAGATCCAGAAAAACCAGATCGGCATCTATGCAGATTCGGCACGCGGGCATCAGATATACTCGAACAATTTCATAGACAACACCATGGACCATGTTTATGATAACAGCGGGAAGAATTCATGGGATGATGGCAAATCAGGCAATTACTGGAGCAATTATAAAGCAAGCGCACCGTTTAATATCAAGGGAGGCGCAAACGCTAGTGGACAATTTCCCGCTTTCAGGCGCTGTAGCTATAAAAGATGTGGCGATCAGCATAGCCAATCCAGTTGCGCCGAAGGGACAACAGGAAGAAGCAAAGGAATCCACACCAGGATTTGATGGTCTGTTAGTTATTGCTGCAATCGGAATACTGGGATACATGGCAAGACACAAACAGTTATAAGCTAGCCATTTTTCGGTTCAGATATATCCGGTATTTTTCCTTCAATTTTTTCAGCAAGTCCGACTATATGATTTATATTGTCTGTGTTTATCTTTTTTATATTTAGCGCTGAGGGCTGCATGAACATTGTTTTTGAAAAATATCAGATTATATGTAACCCCATCGTTCTGTTTCTTCTTTAACAGGATGGAAGATTCGCCAAGCGTTTCTGCTTTAACAGGATTTCCATAACCATTCTTTTTCAGGTAATCCACATTGGCGTCATACGCGCTTTTTGCGCCTTCTCTGTCATATATGTGGCAATGACCTGAATAATACGTATCTTTTTTATCCTGGAGCAGGCAGGTGAAACATCCTTCGGAAAATCCCCATTTCTTGAGGTCTTCTGTTGCCGCATAATTAAAACTCAGATCTGGCTCGCTTGTCAAGCGTACACACATTTTCATAAATTTCTTCCATGTCGCTTCCTGCTTCAACATTTGTAAGCGCGATATCTATACGAACGTCCGGTCATTTTCCATTGATTAAAGCGTAAGTTAGATATGAAAGTATCGCGCATATCGGATGACAGGATAATTTATTAATAGAATGGATTATAATATACGATGGAGGCTGAAAATGTTCAAGGCAGTAATTGGCGCAGAAAAACTTAAGGAAGCTATGAATCCGTATCAACACTTGTAGATGAAGCAAAATTCAAACTTAACTCCGGATGGGTTTCTGTCAGAGCGGTCGACCCTGCCAATGTCGCCATGGTCAGTCTTGACCTTGCAGGAGATGCCTTTGAATCTTTTGAAGCGACAGAAGGCGAACTCGGGATCGATCTTACAAAACTGAACGGTATAATGGAAATGGCTGATAAAGGGGACAGCATCGAACTTGACCTTGACGAAACAGCGCACAAACTAGTTATCAGGATGCGCGGACTTTCATATACCATGTCCCTTACTCGACCCATCATCCATCAGGAAAGAACCAAAAGTTCCAACACTTGATCTTCCTGCGCATATCGTGATTCGCGGGAGAAGACCTGAAAAGAGCTGTGAAAGCCGCTGAAAAAGTGAGTGATTATATGTCCATTGGAGTCAGGGGAGATATTTTCTTCATGGAAGCAGAAGGCGATACTGATAATGTCCAGCTTGAGATGACAAAAGACCAGTTGGTAGAGCTTAAATCCGGGAGAAGCTAAGTCCCTGTTCTCGCTTGATTATCTTACTGATATAAGCAAGATAGCAGGAAAAACCCCGGAAGTAATTATCGATGTTGGAAGAGATTATCCTCTGAAGATAAGGTTCAAGATCGCAGAGGGGCACGGCGATGTCAGTTACATGCTTGCTCCAAGGGTCGAATCTGAATAGGACATGGATGCTTGTGTATTCTGAAGTTTTAAAAGCTATTGATTCTTTTTTTCAATAACCATACCCCTGAGATCAGAAGTAATATGAGAAACACTCCGATGTTTTCACTTGAAACAGCAGGTTCACCTGCGCCTGTATAAAATATTGTTGGTCTGAATCCGAAATTCAGTACTGGAAGAAATATATCGTTATGAAATGCAAGTTCTGCCTTCACATAGAATGACAATTGGTAAAAAGGATACAGTATGTACACTCCCCCATTAAAGATGTCAAGCATTAAATGCGATGTGAGATAGAAACATATTATCCCGGGAATCTCTTTTTTGTCTCTCAGGATCAAAAAAATAAATGGGATAAGAACTAGAAAAATATTATGAAATGTGGCTCGATGATAAAAAAATATATCAATATCTGGAATTATTCCGAATATGGCAAGTATGAATATGTTTTTTGGATGGATCTTGAATTTTTCGGAAAATAATAGCAGTATTACAAGAGGAATGAATACATGATTGAAGAGTGAGGACATCAATTATCCTTCATTTATCTGCTTTGTAATGAATTTTTTTGGATCTTTTTTCATAACCGATACATATAAAAATATATAAGTCTTCTTTTATGTTAATTTTAAGTCAATCTATAAGAAGATATTGTATATCAGGATAAATACATGGACGTTTTCGGATTTGCTCAATTTCCTTATGTCGGCGGGGCTTTAAAATACGTTGAAGCCCTCGATTTCAAGCTCGATGAACTGTTTTTCGACCGGGCGTTCGGACAGGTGAGAGAGCGGGGAAAAGAGCGCGTTCTTTCCGCGATCGGGGAAGGGATAAAGAAAGCCGTGTGCACCGACAGGACTGGCGCTGAAAAGGAATTACTTTCGTATCCTGTTGCCAGGATACTTGTCTCATGCATCAACGACGGCTACCTTATAAAGCGGTATTCACTGGCTGAGGCAAAATCTTCTTATGAAGTGTTAAAGAAACTTACGGATTATAATCTTAAAGAATTCGCAGAAGAGTTCGAAATCACTGCAAAGACCGATGAGCATGAGTACGTTATTCATTTTACGGATTATATCCGCCATGCAAGCGCTATTCATGAGCATGAATGGAAACTGATAAACAGGAAAATGGATCATGGATGGGTGCATCTCTCCAGGGAAAAATTATCTCGGATCATAGAAGAGGCTATAAAGAAAAGGATCGAATCAGGCCTGCCGCTTAATGTGCCTTCCGAAATCTGTGCGGCTCTTGATGGACAGGTTAATGAAATACGTGCGGCGCTGGACGCACGAAAATCCGAGTTTGAAATAGGTGAGTTCAGTGAGATAATGCCTGACTGCTTCCCCCCATGCGTGGCTCATGCCCTATCAGGAGCGCAGACCGGAGTGAACCTGTCCCATTCTATGAGGTTTGCCCTCACTTCCTTTTTACTGAATATAGGAATGAACGTTGAAGGGATAATCGGGCTTTTCCGGGTCTCACCCGATTTCGATGAGGAGCGCACGCGATATCAGGTTATGCACATACACGGAGCCACAGGGACTGTTTATAAATCGCCGTCCTGCGATACTATGGTCACGTACGGGAACTGTATTGGCAAAGAACCCCTTTGCGAGAGGATTTCACACCCCCTTGGGTTTTACAGGAAAAAAGCATGGATGCTTAAAAAGACGAGCGCTGCGAAAGATACTGGTGACAAAACATATATCCAGAAAGAATGTTAAATATACCCCAGATGGTCAAGAGATTGAATTTCTGGAAAAAGAGAGCTTTTAAAAAGCTTGTCTCTAAGCAGGGTGAGAGTTTCATAATCTATACCAGGAACAACCCGGATTCAGATTCGCTTGCAAGCTCTCTTGCTCTAAAGAGGATAGCAGAACATTATAGTATGGATGCTATAATTTATTATACCGGCGCTATCCAGAACAAAACTCTTATAAACATAATCGGGGACGACGTGACGAACACGCCGGTTATCTCGCAGTCCCAGAAAGACATAGCTTTTGTGGATCTTTTGCCGACAGAACTGACAGGTGAAAAAATCAATCCCACAATACTTATCGGTCACACGCTTGGCAACACTGAAAATCTCCGATGCGAATATCAGGATATACGCACCACGGATACAACGTCCAGCATAATGATCGACTATTTAAAAACGTTTGGTGTGGCAATAGACAAGCGGCTGGCAACCCTGCTTTTGTTTGCAATCAGGGAAAAGACAAATACCCTGATAACAAAATTTACGCTTGAGGATATAGAGGCATACTGGTACATCCACAGGTACATGGACAAGGAACTGCTTAACAGCCTTGAACATCCTTCAACAAAGATCGAGACTTTCGAAGATCTTTCGCGTGCAATTGGCAATAAAATAATAAAAGGGGCTTCCCTGTTTACCACAGTTGGTTTTGTAAAGGACACAACTACCATTCCCAAGGTATGCAAATACATGCTGGATATTGAAGGAGTATCTACTGCTCTCGTATTTGCTGTCGATGCAACAAAAATATTCGTTTATGCTGAATCCAAGAATATGGAGCTTAATATGAAAAATACCCTCAAAAAATCCTTTGGAGATTGGGGCGATGTCGCAGGCAGCCCATTCCACGCTTCAATTTCCATACCTCTTGGGGTATTCGGCATTGCTGCAGATGTGGATTCTGCAAAACCTCTCCTTCTAAAATCTATAAGTGACTCGATCTCGTCACGGTATTTCTATGTTCTTGGGGCAGAATAATGCCTGCCATGCGCGCATATAGTGCACACCCCTTGTGCTGTAATGCATTGGGAACATACGGGTCTTCCGCACAGCATACAGGTATGTAGTTTTCCCGGTCGCCCGCAAATACTGCAGATCCCCATTACTTCCATACCAACCTCAAAAAAAATTAAGATGCCTGATATGGAACGTAGAATTCTTCAATGACCCAATTCTCAAGCTCTTGCATTTCTTTCTTTTCCCCCTTTAATAATACTGGTCGTTTTTGCTGGATTTCAGATATTTTTTTGTTCATTTATATCAACGGTGCCCTTCGTTACCGTCTCCTTGATGTTGGAGTCATTATGAGAATTTATAGTTATCGATTTCCTCCCGTTACTACCCTCAGTATGTCAACATCATCACAGGTCAGTTTCTCATCCAGGGGAACGGGAACACCGCTGCGAAATACGATAACTATCTCAGGATTGATATGAAGAGACTGCAGCAACTCTTCATACGTTGCATCCTCACATACCTCCATTGTCTGCTCTTTGACCCCGCCGGAAAGGATTTTTACCTTTACCTTCACCTTTCTTCCTCGGACATTTCTTCCAGCCCTCCCCTTATATTTGTTAAATCCACAAGATGCTCTTCCATCAATTTGTTTTCAAGGATTTTCTGTTTTCTTTCACCCTTTCTTTCCAGACTTCTCTTATCTAGTTTTGACATATTTTTTACCTCGCATCTGTTCGATTTTTCCAAATCTATACATCCTGACCATTTTAAAAGCCAGGATAGTCTATTCCTAGTCTCCATCTTATATTCTGACTCCTGTGTTTATTAATGTTTTGGGTGAGGCAACGGATCCCCAATCAAACTATATTTTCGGGTTCCACATCCTGTTTTTTCAGCGGATTCGATGTGTATCAACGGATTTACGCCCCACACATTATATAAAGAGCTTCCATTCAATTTCATTCGATCATTAATAAGGTCTATCGTCGCAGCATCGAGGGCTACCGGGTCTTTCCCTGCAAGTATCCCGATATCCTCAACGAACCGCTCCCCAGAAAAATTAAAGCAGTCGCATCCGGGGGTAAGGTCATATACCCAGTTTATATACCCGATCTGCCCATTGAGCGCCTTTATCGGCCCCATCGCGGCTTCACCCAGTCTTTTCTGCATTTTTTCACTGGCATCGGGCGGGGGGATGATGGCTTCCTGCTGGCATGCATCGGCACATGACAGTTCTCCGCAGCATTTTGAATTATCGATCTCAGGCGGATTAATTGCCCCCCACGGACAAACTTCCACGCAGTCCCCGCACTGAGTGCATTTTTCCGGATCGATATTCGGTTTTCCAGGCTCGTGAACCTTTATCTTGCCTGCACGGTCAAGACATCCCATTCCCAGGTGTTTCACAGCGCCCCCGAAGCCTGAAGCGGGATGTCCTTTTCCATGAGATATCACTATCATGGAGTCTGCTTCAGCTATGGCGGATGCAACCGTGATGCTGCGCAGGGTCTCTCCATCTACAGGTATCTCTTTTGCGTCCCCTCCCCTCAGGCCATCAGCAACAATGAACGGCGCGTTCATGCTTGCGTGGGTGAAACCATTCATTGCAGCACCTGTTATAAGCTGTGCAGCATTGAGTTTCATCCCCTTGTATAACGTGGTGGTGTCGGTAACGAATGGTACCCCTCCAGCCTTAATCACAAGGTCAACAACAGTACGGACAATCACAGGTCTTACGTGCGTGGTATTACCATATTCCCCCGGTGGATCTTGACAGCTACGATGTCCCCTGCCCTGACAGGAGATATATGAGGAAAAATGCTCTTTATCTGTTCTATCTGGTTATCCTCAGGACGTGTTATTTTTGCTGTTTTGAATATTATTTCGCTCAAGTGTATCCCTCTGTAAATATACCTTATACTAGAATATTCTCCTTAAGCATATAGATTTAAACTATCTTATCGATTTAAGCCGCAATATTTATAAATAAACAGTTCATATTAGAAAATGGGTTATAAAAATGAGTGGGGAGTGAAATAGGAATGTTAGAAACTTCCGAGGAAAGAGTAAAACTTCTTAAAGCCGGCATATCAGCAAAGGATATCGAAAAACTTTACATAATTTATAATGAGCTCAAGATTGTGGATAGCCACATCCTTTATGAATCTAACAGCCATTAGCTTTTTTAAAGTCATTTAAGTTAGATCACAAAAGGAATGCGCTCGATCTTCCCGCATGTGGGACCATTTAATTCCACTCCTCCGCTTACACCTTTAACTTCAAGCCCGTGGAATTCGCCAGTCGTGCACAATATATCCTGTTCAGGATGCGTTCCTGGCGTTATGCTGCAGGAGAGACGTATTTTTCCCCCGGCTGAGACCACGACTTTAAGCCGGTTCGATGCAGGGTGGTTTTTTGGCAGGACAATGAAAGGTGAACCGACCTCTCGTATCATGTAGAGCACACATTTTATCCCGTTCAACGTTTTTTCATCAGTCCCGAAACCAGAGGCTACAAGCACGTCTTCAGGATCAAGCGCCAGAAGTATCTCTTCTTTTTCGGTCTCTATGAAATATTGTGTATGATCTCCTGCCTTGACCATGCCCAGAGTTCCTTCCTTTCCCCGCAGCATGAGCATTTCATCATAGTTTAGAGGTATCATTCTTCTTTGAACATAGGGCTCACTTTGGTTGAATTGCATGATGGGCATTTTACTTTTTTCCCGACGCCCCTGAATTCGTTCTTGCAATCACTGCACTTATAGAATTTCGCATTCAGGCTTGTAATTTCGATATTGAACGCATCTCCGACGCTGCACATATTTTTTTCACCTCCGCAATATTAATATATACGGTATCATTGATTTATACGTTAAATCATGTTAAGGATATATTAATCTTTCCTGCCATTCACTTTCACCCCGCACACATTAGATTTATAATCATACGGGATATTATTCATCAATGAACGATGTGCAGTACATTAATCACCCTCTTTTAAAACCGGAGACAGTAGAGCAGAGGCTGTACCAGTTCACGCTGGCAGGCGAAGCTCTCAAAAGATCCACACTTATCGTGCTCCCCACCGGTCTCGGGAAGACAATAGTAGCCCTGCTTGTTATGGTTGCGCGTCTTTCGAAAGGGAAGGTCATAATCCTTTCCCCAACAAAACCTCTTGTTGAACAGCATGCCGCATATTTCAGGAATGTGCTGAACATCCCGCCTGAAGACGTTGTGCTGTTCACAGGGGGCACGCCACCGGGGAAAAGGGCATTGATGTGGGAAAAAGCAAAGGTCATAGTATCCACGCCGCAGGTCATCGAGAACGACCTTCTCGCGAAAAAGATCAGTCTTGAAAACGTTTCTTGCATCATTTTTGATGAGGCGCACAGGGCGACTGGGGATTACTCGTATGTGTATATCGGGGAAAAATACGCGCTCCAGAGCAAAGAGCCGCTGGTGCTTGGAATAACTGCAAGCCCAGGCAGCGATCCTTCTAAGATACAGGAAGTTTGCACCGCACTGCATATCCAGGGCGTCGAGATAAGGACGGACTCTGACCCTGATGTCAGGCCGTATGTTTTCGAGAAGGACATCGATTGGAGATACGTGACCATACCGGTTGAGATAAAAGCGCTCAGGCAGCTTATGGATAAAGTCCTGGCTGACAGACTGAACAAATTGTTCGATCTTGGTCTTATCCCTTCTTCGAAGAGGTTATCTAAGAGGGAGATGCTTGACCTCCAGGCGCGTCTCCAGTCAAAGCTGCGCTCATTCCCTGACCAGAACCTCTACCAGGGTATCTCTATTCTCGCAGAAATATTCAAGGTCAGCCATGCCATTGAAATTGCGGAAACCCAGGGCGTATCAGCGCTTGAAAAATATTTTGAGCGGCTTACGAACGAGGCGCTGTCAAAAAGCGGGAGTAAAGCCGCAAAACGCCTTATGGATGACCTGAACATGCGCCAGGCCGTACACCATTTGGCAGGTTGCGATGGTAATAACCCGAAACTGGGGATCGTGAAAGAACTTGTTGAAAAACAGGTCGCTGCGGCTCCGGAGTCGCGCGTGATCGTTTTTACCAATTACAGGGACACAGCCGAACTTGTAACAAGCGCCCTGAAAGAAGTGCAGGGTGTAAAACCTGTGCGATTTGTGGGACAGGCAAGTAAGTACAAAGATGCGGGGCTTACGCAGAAACAGCAGGTGGAGATACTTCAGAAATTCAGGGAGGGGGAATATAATACGCTTGTAGCCACTTCCGTGGCTGAAGAAGGGCTTGACATCCCTGCTACTGACCTTGTGGTGTTCTTTGAGCCAATACCTTCTGAGATACGAAGCATCCAGCGAAAAGGAAGAACCGGAAGAAAACATGCCGGTCGCGTTGTAATACTTATGGCAAAAGGATCAAAGGACGAAGCTTATCACTGGAGCAGCAACAGGAGGGAAAGGTCTATGCAAAATACCATGAAGAACATGAACTTTGAAATAGAAGCAACAACAGAGGAAAAAATTCCAACTGAAGCTCAAAAGAATTTACTGGATTTCCCTTCTAGAACTGAACCGGAAAATGAGACTGGCAAAATAAAAGTTTTTGTTGACCAGAGAGAGATACGTTCACATGTAGCGCGCTCGCTTGAAAAGCTGGGAATGTATATAGAGTTGAGGACTCTGGAAGTCGGGGATTATGTTGTTAGCGACCGTGTAGGCATCGAGAGAAAAACGGTTGAGGATTTCCTGAGCACGCTCATGGACGGGAGAGACCTGTTCGGGCAGATCTCTGACCTGCGGCGCACGTTTGACCGCCCGCTTCTCATAATAGAGGGTGAAGGATTGTACACTGCAAGGCAGATCCATGCAAATTCCATCCGCGGCGTACTGTCAGGCATTGCGATCGATTTCGGTGTGCCCATCATATTCAGCAGGGACGAAGAGGATACAGCCGCGTTGATAGCCATTATGGCAAAGAGGGAACAGACTGATGAGAAAAGGGAGGTCAGTCTCCACGGGAAGAAGACATCTCTTACGCTTAAAGAGCAGCAGGAATACGTTATATCTTCGCTTCCTGAAATAGGTCCGGCAGTGGCAAGGAACCTGCTTTTGCATTTTGGAAGCGTGGAGAATGTGATGAGCGCCTCGCGTGAAGAGTTAATGGAAGTGGGACTTGTGGGTCCCAAAACCGCTGACAGGATAAGGGAAGTTGTAAACGGAGCGTATAAGGGCTGAAAATAATCATGTCAAAAAGTAATGTGATGGTTAAACTTCAGTGAGTATATAAAGCAATCTAATTTTATAATATAAAATCGCATATACTAACTCGATCAGGCGTTGTTGAATATAGGAGTAAAATTATAGTAGATATTATTAAGGATACATGACGCACATATTGACTAAAAAACAAGCGTGAAATAAATATGAGATTATGGGATCTGCCTGAAAAATTATTGATGGATTTTTTTAATTTGTTTCTTACAATCACCCTTTCGGATTCCCTCTTTTTCATTGCCCATGGAATGAATAGCAAGCAGCATATTCTGTATGCAGGCGCCAATGGACTGGACGTCCTTCGTATGATCGTACATTTCGTTCCTGTCAAGAAATACCGCTATCAACACCGGCGCATTATTTATGATAGAACCGTAATGTGTAAGCCCGGAAAGCTTTCCTTCGAACCCGTGTCACTCACAACAATGAATCTCCATGCCTGGTTGTTAAGACCGGATGGAGCCCATCGTCCAGCATCGATTATTTCTTCAAGCGCCTTATCGTTCACGATCTCATCCGTAAATTCACGGACGCTGCGCCTCGACTTTATTGCCTCGGCCACATCCATTTGATCACCCGTACATATGCGGGTCAGGCGGCTGTACCTGAAGGATAGGTATCAGGTTTTCCACAGATAAAGGGAATACTGCTGTGACTTCTTCACCGCAGTCAGGACATTTTTTTTTCAGGAGGATTGGCGTTACAGTGATGGTTTCATCATAAATGGATTCTGAAATGAATGGACTGATTACAGAAGCTGGCTGCCCTATTTCAAACTCTCCGCCTGCAAGGAAATCATAATAAGTAAGGGTTTCCAGATAGCCGCATTTACAACTGAGTTCGATCTTGTTTTTCAGGAACCTGTTATACCTGTTTTTCTGCGACAATGAAACGAGCAGTTCTTTCATCTGTTTAAGATTTATCTTCCTATACTAAATCCCTTTGGATTTTAGCGGCAGTTTCAATTCGTATAGTTGAATAAAATTTGAATCATAAGAAACATATAATAAACTGAAAATAGAGTATAGAAGCACATAAAAAAACAGGCATACGAAGGAGGCAATAAAATAGTCGAAGTTTCCATCGTTCTTCCGGCTTACAATGAAGCTGCAAGAATAGAAAACACAGTAGAACGGACAGCCACAGCCCTTCGCGATTTTACAACATCTTTTGAGATCATAATTGCAGAGGACGGCAGTATGGACGGGACAGACAGGATATCCGAAGCTCTCGAAAAAAAACACAATTATGTGGTTCATCTTCATTCAGACAAAAGGCAGGGAAGAGGACGCGCCCTGAACCGCGCTTTCAAGGCTTCGAATGGGGAAATCCTTGGTTACATAGATGTAGACCTTGCAACTGAAATGAAGCACCTGAGAGAACTTATCCAGTTCATTCGGGATGGGAATGACTTTGCCACTGGCTCGCGCATGCTTCCACAGAGCAATGTCAAAAGACCTTTTAAGAGGGGTTTAGCGAGCAAAGGATTTAATTTTCTCACCCGTTCAATGCTTGGTTCAAGACTCTATGACCACCAGTGCGGATTCAAATCCTTCAGGCGCGACTCGCTTTTTAAGATAATGGATACTGTAAAAGATACGCACTGGTTCTGGGACACGGAATTATTTGTGCGGGCGCAGCGCGCAGGATTCAAGGTCAGGGAATTCCCCGTGGAATGGAAACACGGCGGCACCACAAAGGTTAATTTAGTAAAGGATGTCTTCGGGATGGGCTCGCAGATATTCAGGTTGTGGTATGAGTTCTTATGGCAAAAACAAGTAAAATAGAAATGGGGTGTGGTCATGGGGATTGGATTGCCTGAGTTAATATATGCAGCACAGTGGTACCTGCTGATAGTATTTCTCGGAATAATAACACTACCGCTCACGGTCACTATCTGCCGAAACCTTCTCGACCGCGGCTACAGTGTATCGAAGATACTGGGTATACTGATACTTGCGTATGTCTCCTGGGTTCTATCCTATGCCATCGGGTACAGCTGGTACGAGATAATGATCTCTTTGTTGCTCGTATGTGTTTTTTCAGTCGTTATCTATGCAAAGACAAAACCGGTAATTGATTTGAAGCTGCTGCTCAGGTACGAACTGATATTTGGCCTCATATTCCTTTTATTCCTGATAATAAGAGCATATAATCCGGAGATACATGATGGAGAAAAGGTATTTGACTTCATGGTCCTCAATTCTATCCTGAAAAGCGCAAGTATGCCCCCGCATGATTCATGGCTTTCGGGGTTTAATATAAACATGTACTATTATTTCGGCGCATTTACGATCGCCACTCTCACTAAACTTATCGGGATCCCGTCAAGTATTGCATATAATCTGGGTATGTCCCTTTTACCTGCACTTGCGGCAGTTGCTGCATTCGGGCTTGGATATAATCTGACCGGTGATAAAAAAGGAGGAGTCGCAGCATTATTCCTGCTGGTTTTTGCCGGTAACCTGTTCCCTGCTGGAGTAATAACCGCCCATGCTCTGAATATAACCACAAGCCCGTGGGGAAACGTGCCCGGGATATTGGATTACTGGGGACCGTCACGAATTATCCCTGACACTGCCAATGAATTCCCGTATTTCAGCTTCATATTCGGCGACCTGCATGCTCATGTCATAGCCATTCCCTTCGTGCTGATGGCGATTACATTCATTCTCAATGTTTACCTATCAAAAAAGCCATCTAAGATAGCCTTTGTCTTCCTGAGCCTCAGCCTTGGCTCGCTTTTCGTATTCAATTCCTGGGATTATGCTACGTATTTTGCACTTTTTGTCCTGGCGCTGCTGATACTGCCCTGGAAGATCGAAGGAAACAAAACCAGGGAAATTTTCAGGAATCTATTAAAACGATCTGGTATCGTTATCGCTGTTACCATACTTGGACTTTTGATGTTCATCTTTTTCTTTATCGATTTTCACTCATCAAGCATACAGGGAATAAAACCGGTCTATACCAGGACGGCGCTGCTGAATTTTCTGGTAATATACAACCTGTTCTTATTCCTGATAGTTTCATTCCTGCTGATCCATATCCCTGAATTCAGGTACAAAATATGGATACTGGCTGCCCTTTCGGCAGCGGCTTTAAAATTATACTTTGTTCCCAATTTTCAAACCCTTGCTGTGTTCGTTCCCCTGGCTTTCCTGACCTGCATGGGCATCTACTTTTTTTACAGGAAAAACGACACCAACAGGCTCTTTATCTCAGTCATGATATCCCTTGGTCTTTCCATTCTTGTGTTCTGCGAATTGTTCTATTTTGATGACCTTTTCTCTGGAGCTGCCCAGAGGTTTAACACAGTATTCAAATATTATAACCAGGTATGGATTCTATTTAGCATAGCGTCGGCTTATGCTTTATATGACATCATTGATAAAAAATACAGGATGAAAACGGCCGTGCTTGTTATTTTATCAATACTTCTTGTGCTCAATTCACTGTATCTGTTTACAGGAACATTTGCAAGGACCGGGGAATGGAAAGGAAATCCAGGTCTTGACGGAATAGCTTTTTTGAAAAAGACGGACTACGGCGAATACGATGCCCTTTTCTGGATAGAGAAAAATCTTAATGGGAGCCCTGTAATCCTGGAGGCGCCTGGTGTGAGTTACAAGGACGCTTCAAGGATATCATCCTTCACAGGACTTCCGACCGTCGTAGGATGGGCTGGTCATGAGTACGTGCTGAGGAACGATTGGGGGGAGATATCGCCTCGTATCAGGGACGTCGATATAATATATGATACAGAGGATATTGACGAAGCTATCGTGCTGCTTCGGAAATACAATGTGTCCTATGTCTATGTAGGGAATGTGGAACTCGTAAAATACAGGCAGCAAGGCCTGCGAAAATTCTCGAACACATCATATTTTGAAAATGTGTACAGGGCCGTTTATGAGGTATTTCGCGTATTGCCATGAGCCCCCAGGAAATTAAAAATCCTCTTGATGCAAACCGTTAAAGCTTTTTACTTACAGGGAGAGAATCGAAATGTATCATTACCATTTTTTAGAATGTTAAACTTGATTAATCGGAGTATTATAGATTTTTATTTTTTTATTCCATGAAAGTTTTTTCATATTTAAAAATAATTTTATAATATTAATGTTTATGCTTATGCTATATGCGCGAATGTCTAGAAAAGGAGACTTATGCCCGGAAAACCTGACAGAAGTTACCGGGCATACATGACAGAACTATTTACCTTTCAATTTCATAGCCTTGAACTTTATCTTATAGGCTTCCAGCTTTTCCGCTTCTTCCCGGCTCCTCTGATCTCTGATCTTCATTCATGAACTGCTTAAATTCTATGGTCTCTGCGTTCTCTTTAAAGTTCAAAGTGATTGATCCGCCATAAGGATGCTTCAAGGTCAATACTGGACTGTTTTCTATTCTTCCGATCTCATCGAGGGTATAACTCCATGAGTGAAAATCATAACCTACACCTGGGATAGCTTTTAAAATCACTGTGGACTCGCTCCCCGTGTGTACTATCCCTTTATCAGGGAAAGGTATGATCTCCCCGTTAACCTCAACCTGGACGCTCCCTGAGCCTGTAATAGAAATGCCGTAGGATACCATAATCATCCGCCTTGTCTCACAGGGCGTCTTGCTTCGAATGGTGTTCTCTCTTGAATCAGGCTCATTATTCCTCTTCGCCCTCTCTAGACTCCTATCATTTCTTATCATTGGGTTTCTTCGGGCTGTTGCCCGGCTATAAGGTGCCGGATATATTCGTTTGTTAAATTTACCCATATTTATCATGTCATAGTATGTATCAAGGCATACATAAGGGTTATGCATGATATTGACAAAACCATTACTTTAATATAAGTTTTACTAGATACCTGCAATGTCTGGTATGTTCCCATCAAGAATATCACTAACGGCATCGGTAAGATTATACGGACAATCACAGAAGTAATCAGGGTTCAAATCATTCATTTTTTCATTCAGGTTCTCCCATTGAATATTTGCTCGATCTAAACCCAGATGATCTAAAACCAAATGTGTCTCTTCATGAATTAACAAGGAAATAGTTCTACCAACGTCATCATACGGGCATCTACCTGGCTTCTTATGAAGGGCAATAATGCTATTTCTCTTCGTATTCCAGTGCTTGCCCACAAACGAACGCATCCTTGCCTCTACACCTGGGCGCTGGTCGTATCCTCACGATCATGCGTTTCAGCGCATCCTGGCGTTTCCTGCGCTGTGCCTGCTGTGACTTCTGGGGCTGTGGCTGAAGTAATGCAGTACTGCTAAATAGAGATTTCAACCATAGCAATAACGAAAGTAATAAAAAAAATAGTTTCCAGAAGGCTTTACGGATTAATCCCATATTTTATGAAAATGCTTTACGGATTAATCCCCTATGAGGTTCTGGCTTTGGCTGTACCTGTGGCAGTGCCTTTATCATCGATGGCTCTGGAGGAGCAATAGCCATAATATCTTTTAAATAATACCGTCTGTGATTGCCCGGCGTCCGTATTGCTCTTATTTTGCCTTGAATGCACCATGACCGAATACTATTTGGTGTCACTCCCAATATCATTGCTGCTTTGTGAGGAGAAATTAACTTTTCCATACGATATTTATTATTTTGAGTAATATTAAGAGTTTTGCAATGATAAAGTGTTATTAATCATAAACATACCTTTTCATTAAAATAATCGATATGCAGATAATCAATACACAATATACACAGGATATATTAATTAACCTTTAATAAGAAATAATAAGAAGGTTATATTTATTTTCCTGTGTATTCCGTGTATCATGGCTACCGTATGCTAATCCCCTTCCATGCACGTACTTGTCTATTACCGCCTGCTGGCATAAATTCCCCGTAACTATGTTGTTTCATTACCCTTCCGAACTTGTTATTACTTACAGGTGCATTAGTGTTTTGCATACACCAATTAACATAAGCTGCATACAAAACGCTTTTCTCTACATGTTTGATATGAGACTTCACCACAATATGAGAATTTAAAAAAGCAGTTACACTATCCGCACTTATCGCGCTTTCCCATATCTTACGGTTATCTTCCGCTGTATTAAGACCATTAAACCTTTTATTTTCCAGCATCAACCAAAGCTCATCAAGTACAATATTTAAAAGTCCTGAAAGTTCATCATCAGTCGTTAATTTATCAAGTAAATCTATATCCCTATCGTCCTGGTCAAACCTGTTAGGAAAGAATACAAACTTAATTCGTTCATAGAATGCTTCATCAGTATTCGGACTTATCCAAGGGAGTTCATTAGTGGCGAAGATCAGTTTCGCATGATTTCTAAATTGAAATGGATTGCCATATTTGTATTCTGCTCCAATTAAATCATTACCTGTCAATTGTTTTATCATCCCCACGTCTTTTATAGCCTTCGTAGGTAAATCAGCGACAACATTAGCCATCTTATCAATTAATCCGATACTTCTAAATCTATGCTGTAAGTCCTGGATGGGTATTGCACTGACATTATCAGAACCTAAAAACTTTATTAATAAGTTACAGTATGTTGATTTTCCCGTATCACGCTCTCCGAGAAGAATAAAAAACACTTTGAACGGATAGCCTTTATAAAGACAGTATCCGATTATCTGCTTAAGTGTATCCACGTCCTGACCGGATACAATTTCTGAAAAGAATTTTGTTATCGCAGGACATTTTTTTTCAGGATTGTAGTTTACTGGAATTTGATAAGTTATGAAAAAATCTGGATTATATGGTATTAATTCCATCTTATCAAGATCATACAAGCCATTTTTAACAGAAATTAGATGCTTATATTTATCGGTTTCATCTTTACGGATAATGGTTTTGCGTCTGATTACTCCGATTACTTCATCTACAAAATTATTGCTAACTTTGTCTCCGTTCTTATCCATTAGCTTTTGTGTTTCAACCTCTATCAATAATTTGGCATTGGAATAAAATCCATTACGGTACACATAGACGATTTGGGAATCTTCCGGCGTCTTGAATGTGTGGTTATCCATGAGCAATTTAGCGATCTCATCAAACTCAATTTTCGCCATAATCACGCACCCTGACCAGTAAAGTTAAAATTCCCATTTAACAAGAAGCAATAGTTACACATCTCACAGAAAGGTACGATATTCAGAGGTGCACACTGCGAACAGAAATCTTTATTATAACTGAGAATAGTATTATATTTGCTGTTCTCTTTGTGCGCCTCCCTGGCAGGAGTGCGCCCTATTTCTTTTGTCATGGCTGCTCCTTCTGGCATGGTTGCCATATTTTTCTTTGCCTTTGATATTTCACCCTCATTCGTCCCTTAAGGATTATAGGATAAGGATAACGATATAATGTTTTCATGATCTCGCGCCCTGGGTTGCCTTCTTACGTTCCGCTGCGATCCTCTGGGCTTCGGTCTCAACATATTCAAGAATCTCTCGAACGGTAGGATTATGTTGCAAAAGCTCTGTTATTGACATGCCGGTTACCTCGGTTTACGCTGTGGTGCTGGCTGCGCCTGCTGTGGTCTTGGTAGGATTCTCAGCAGGTACATTCTCTTTTAGGTGTTCAACAACTATACATCGCACAGCGGTTGCAAAGGCTAATCCTTTTTCCTGTGCGTATTTTTCTATTTCTGTGGTTGCCCACATTGGAAGCCGTATTAGGCTTGTTTTAAACTGCATAGTTAGTTATAATATCTTATGAGTGATATTACCTAAGAAAAAGCGCATTTTTACGAAGTGATATAAAATGAAAATCCCTAAAAGATATGTTACTAATCTTTATCTGACTGAATCTCGAAAAGGGATTGTTTTAGCATATCTATGGCAAAATCCGCAAGCTACCCCGAAAGAAATAATGAAAGCCCTGGAAGATATGGGGCTTAAAATAAGTAGGCACAGCCTTTACAAGACCATTAAAGAATTCAAATCAAAAGGTTATATTCAGGATATCACTTTAGAAGCAAGATATAGAATGGTTGTGGCATCCAATCGAAGAAGCTCTGGAAGAGATGGTAAAACAGGGACGCATAACGGAAGAATTTATGGAAGATTGGCTTAGCTCCGTTTCCTAATTATTTCTTCAATAGCTCCTTTACCCTTGCCTCTATCATCGCATTGATCATATCGGGTTGAAACATCGATGTAAGATTATCATGTTTTTGTTTCAGGTCATCATATTGTTTCTGCAATACTTCCTTATCAGTAAAAACTGTTAATAGATGCTGATTTTTAAGATATTGCTCTAACATTTTATCCTGATTGCCTAAGAAATAATGGGATTCCACGCCGTGGAGCGTGTGCCCCATTAGGTACTCAATAAACGTGGGATCCATTGAGCCGCTTAACTGTGATTTAAAGTAGTGCCGGAAGCGGTGAGCCTGGAAGTAAGAACGCTTCCAATTTAGCTTTGCAGATAATCGTTTAAATATCTGGACGATGTAAGTATCATTCAATGGCTTGTTGCTTCTCTTTTGAGTGAATACAAAATCATCGTCTCCAATGACAGGTTTATAGTCGTGTATCGCTTCCAGAGCCTCAGAGCCAATGAAAAACGTAAACCTTCTATTGGTCTTACCTCTGGTCATTTGAACGACTGCAATACCGTTTATAACGTTCTTTAAGTGCCGTCCTTGCAGCTTATGAACTTCCGCCTGAGCCTGTCCGGACGATAAGAACGTCAGTATGAGAGCCTTTGTTAGTTTCTCATCGACACCACAAGATAAAACTGCTTTCCTGATATCATCAAGTTTCATGACAGGTATATCGAGATAAGCCTCTCGCGCCATTGCCGGGATTGAAGGCTTATTAATTCCTTCCACTGGAATTTTATTAAACCTGTAAAAATTCCTGACTGCATTGATGTAACCTAATTTAGTCCAGTTTGACATCTCAGCGTCATCCTTAAAGCTCTGTATAAATGCGTCAATGCGCTTAATATGCCTCAATTCCCACGGAGGCACACGGTTAACATAATCTTCCTGGGCTTCTTTAATCAATTCGCTGCATGTTTTCTTTGTGAACTCACAATAAGCTATAACCCCATATTGATAGCGTGAGGCTGCCTTTACACTCAGGCTCTTTTTCCACGCTTCGAAATGCTTATCTTTACTTAATTCATTTTGGTACTTCGGAGGATTCATTACAAACACCAATTCATACTATGAATACCATGAGTAATAAAACAATTGGTCATATTCCTTACAGGTAATGGAAAAGGAAGAATGAAAGAATGGTACAACCCGCACGAAATAGAGGAAAAGTGGCATCGCAGATGGGAAGATAAAAAGATATTCCAGCCTGAACCGGATGACAGGGAAAAGTTTTTTATTACCATACCTTATCCCTATCTTAACGGCAACCTTCACGCCGGCCATACCCGCACATTCACCATTGGTGACGTGGTGGCGCGGTATAAAAGGATGATGGGTTACAATGTCCTTTTCCCTATGGGTTTTCACGCAACCGGCACCCCCATAGTCGGGCTTGCTGAGCAGATACAGAAAAAAGACCCTGAAACGATCAGGGTTTACAACCTGCTTCATGAGATACCGCTTGATGTCCTTGACAGGATACAGACGCCCGAACAGATAGTGGAATACTTCAGCAGGGAAGATGAAGCCGCCATGAAGATCATTGGTTTTTCAATTGACTGGAGGCGAAAGTTCACTACGACTGACCCGCATTACCAGAAATTCATAACATGGCAGTTCAATCTTCTTCGCAGCAAGAATAAAGTCGTCAAAGGTTCGCATCCTGTGAGATGGTGCCCGAACGATGAGAACCCGGTTGAAGACCATGATATTTTAAGGGGTGAAGACGCCACGATAATCGATTACACACTAATCAAGTTCAAACTCGACGGCGATATACTCCCATGCGCAACCCTGCGCCCTGAAACCGTATTTGGCGTCACGAACCTGTGGGTGAATCCGAAGATAGTACATGTCAGGATCAAAGTAAATGGTGAATTATGGATAGTCAGCCGGGAAGCCTTTGAGAAGTTGAGGTACACGGATAAAAAAGTTGAACTGATAGGAGAGACGCCAGGTGAAGAACTGATAGGTAAAAAAGTAACTAATCCCGTCACGGGTTCTTCTGTAATGATCCTTCCCGCATCATTCGTATGTCCTGAGAACGGCAGCGGCATCGTCATGAGCGTTCCTGCGCATGCTCCTTATGACTACCTTGCTCTTTGCGACCTGAAGGGTGCGGATCTGACGAAATACGGCATTAGCGAAGATGTTTCTTCGATTTCATTAATATCTCTTATCAAAGTCCCGGAATATGGAAAATACCCTGCTGTTGATGCAGTGAAGGAATTGAAGGTGAAAGACCAGAACGACCCGAAAGCAGAGGAGGCTACAAAACTGGTTTACAGGCGGGAGTTCCACGGCGGAGTGCTGACCGAGACCACAGGGAAATATGCCGGGATGACAGTATCGAAAATAAAAGACGTGCTGACACGCGACCTCATTGAAAATGGTTTCGCTGATGTCTTCTATGAGTTCAGCGAGCAGCCGGTAATATGCAGGTGTGGAGCGACCTGCGTTATAAAGATGGTAGAAAACCAGTGGTTCCTTAACTATTCCGACCCTTCATGGAAAGAACAGGTTTACACATGCCTTAAGAACATGGAGATCATCCCGCCTGAGATGAGGGTGGATTTTGAGAACAAGGTGGACTGGTTAAAAGACAAAGCCTGCGCAAGGCGAAAAGGGCTGGGTACAAGGCTGCCCTGGGATACCGCATGGATGATAGAATCACTCGGTGATTCCACGATATATATGGGTTATTATATCATCGCGAAATACCTCGATGAATTCACACCCGAACAGTTAAAGGATGAGTTCTTTAATTACTGTTTCCTGGGAAAAGGAACTCCTGATGAAGTTTCTGAAAAGACAGGCATAGATACGGGTGTAATAAAAAGCATCAGGTCTGATTTTGAATACTGGTACCCTGTAGACCTTCGCAGTTCAGGTAAAGACCTTGTTCCGAACCACCTGCTGTTCTTCCTTTTCCACCATGTAGCGATATTCCCTGAGAAATACTGGCCGCGCGCCATTGCCATCAATGGCTTTGTATCGCTTGAAGGTCAGAAGATGAGCAAGTCTAAAGGTCCCATTCTCACATTAAGGTCTGCTGTAAAGGAATATGGCGCAGATGTTACGCGCCTTTATATCCTTAGCACGGCTGAGCATGTGCAGGATGCTGACTGGCGTAAAGCTGATGTTGAAGCCACAAGAAAGCAGATGGAGCGTTTCTACAGGCTTGCATACGATTTTATCAATTCAGGTGACGCAGGTGAATTAAAACTCATCGATAAGTGGATGCAAAGCAGACTGCAATTCAGGATAAAGGAGACCATTCAAGCGCTAAACATGATGCAGACGAGGAGAGCCGTCCAGAACGCGTTCTACCTGCTCATGAACGATATGAAATGGTACGAGCGCCGCGGAGGCAGGGCTGCCCGCAAACAGATATTAAATACCTGGATACGCCTGATGGCTCCATTCACTCCGCATATTTGCGAGGAAATAGGAGAAGAAACAGGAATGGATATGGTATCGCTCGCCCGATTCCCGGAAGTTGACCCGGCTCTTATTGATAAAGGGGCAGAACTTGCTGAGGAAACAACAGCAAATACGCTGCGTGATATGGAAGAAATTATCAGGCTTATAAAGATAAAGCCGAAAAAGATCGTTTTATATACCTCACCTGCCTGGAAAAAACAGGTGCTTAAAAAAGCCCTGGAAATAAAAAAAGAAAAAGCTCTTGACATGAAAACGCTCATGAACGCGATTATGGGCGATCCGGCCATGCGGGTATACGGAAAAGAGATACCGAAATTCGCCCAGAAGGTCATTACAGACATACAGGGGATGGAAAAGGATCTCATGGATGCCCTACTCGAAGTTGATTTTGATGAAATTTCAGCCTTGAATGAAGCCCGTGAATTCCTGAGCTGCGCTGTTGGCTGCTGTATAGAAATATACAGTGCTGATGCCCCGGAATATGACCCGCAAGGTAAAAGCCGTTTTGCATCCCCGATGAGACCTGCTATTTATATCGAATAGGGCTAAATTTGATAAGTGTTAAGTAGTGTTAAGGGATAAATATATACAAATATGAACACATCAGCAATGCTTGAAAAAATCTTAAATGATCTAAAACTTCTGGGTGGTATAGAAACCTCAGTAGTGGCAAGCAGAGATGGTTTACTCATATATTCAAATGCAGCATTAAAGAAGAACGCTGAAATCTTTGCAGCCATGTCCGCCACGATGCTGGGAGCCGCGGAAACTGCGACGACAGAGCTTGGAAAAGGTATTCCTGAGAGAATAATTGTTGAATCAATGAACGGGAAGATCATCGCGACCGGAGCAGGACCAAAAGCGCTGCTCATAATTTTGACCGAACCTGAAGCAAGTCTTGGTTTGATACTTATCGAAGTGGCTAAAGCCTCAGATAAGATAAGAGAGGCAATGGGATAATATGAAAAGTGTAGAAACGGGAGTGAACGGACTTGATGAGGTTTTAGATGGTGGTTTTTTCCGCCCCTCAATTATCTTAATGGGGGGCACGGCAGGTACAGGGAAGACCACCATGGTCATGCAATCCCTCTTTAATGCAGCAAAAAAGGAGGAAACGTGCATGTATGTTACAGCTCTTTCAGAGCCGATAGCCACAATTAACAACTTCATGTCGAAATTCTCTTTCTATAGCTTTTCCCTGCTTGGTAAAGGAAATGTAAAATATGTCCCTATTGATATAGATATTATTCATAAGGGTACAAGCGCCATCATAAGTGAAATGGAAAGAAATATAGATATTATCAAACCCGACAGGATCGCGATCGATCCTGTTAATGTATTTACTATCGGTCTGGATGAGGAGGACATGAGGCAGTTCTATTATGATTTTTTTACCAGGATGAAGGCATGGAACTCACTTGTTCTGCTTACAGGTGAATTTACAAATGATGCATTGATCAGAAGTTCCCTAAGTTATCTTGCGGATGGAATTATATATCTCAGCAGCGAACCTTTTTACGGGAGAAATATCAGATATCTCAATGTCCTCAAGATGAGAGGACAGGATTTCTCAGGAGGAAAACATTCCTGTAAGATAACCCAGGACGGGTTCAAGGTATACCCCAGAAAAACACCTGAAGTCAGGACATCCATTCTGAAAGAACGCATTTCTACTGGAATAAAGGGGCTTGACAAGATGACAGATGGAGGTTTCATGCTCGGTTCTGCTGTTTTGCTCTCAGGTTCAAGCGGGACAGGAAAGACAGTGATAGGTATGCAATTCATTGTTAATTGCCTGTTAAAGAAAGAGGCAGGAATTATAGTTTCGTTTGAAGAGGATGCTGTACAGATACGGGAAAATTCCATGAAGTTCGGATGGAACCTGGAAGAATTTGAAAATAGGAATTTACTTAAAATAATTTCACCTCTGGAATATGATGTAAGTGAACTTGCGCTCCTGATATATGATTCCGTTGAAAAAACAAAAGCAAAATGTGTGTTATTTGATGGAATAACCAAACTTCACCGCATGACCCCGCCTCATATTCAATTCTCCGATTACATGGCAGAACTTGTCAGCATATTGAAAAAATTGAACGTTACAGCAGTTTATACAAATGAGACACAGAACCTGACCGGGACGACAAAAGTCACAGGTACGGGTATCTCACCCATGATGGATACAGTAATACTTCTGAGATATGTAGAAATAAGAAGTGAAATGCGAAAAGCTCTATCCGTGCTCAAGATGCGGGGAAGCGATCACGACAAGGATATAAGGGAATTCACTATCGATAAAAAAGGTGTCGAAATAAAAATGCCCTTCAGCGAATATTCGGGTTTGATGTCAGGAAGTCCTGTGAAGACCCCATCTGATGCTTTTATGGAAGCCTTTAGAAAATAGCGTTATCATGGATTTAATATTGCTCCTGAAAATATTGAATGTATATTCGTGGCTCTTAGCATGTATTATCATGGTTTTTGTGAGTGCGATAGCGCATTTTTATCAGAAGAAATTCGGGACGCAGACCTTTTCATATGTATATATCGTCACGATAATCGTTCTCATCACTCCTGTGATGCAATTATTTCCTCTGTTATCATTTCAGGAGGAATCAATAGAACTCCTGGGTTCATTAATCTCATTTTTTGCAAGTTATTACATTTATAAGAAAATGGTGGGTGTGAAATGAATCTTGAACTGATGGATTCTGTCTCGTTCCTATTATTCACGTTCATACTCTACTTTTTAAGCGAACTTAGCAAACGGTTTGGCGAGGTCATGGGTATCAGGAAATATTATTATCTTTATTATGCAGGCATGCTTTTCACATCTTTCGGTTCTATTGTCATGGCTATATCAATACTTATGAGGATGTCAATAGCTGATTTTGAATATTACCGGTTTCTGGGATATGCCTTCTTTTCAGTTGGATTAACTCTCGGTCTTGTGGCATCAATGAGATATTGGGGATGGTTGATAAAAGAAATTATCAAGGGATGATCTCTATGAAAATTTTCATCTTATTTTTTTTTATTATTGCATTGATAATTTCAGGTTGTATTGAGAATCATGAAATAGTGAACCTTAGCATAGTCCAGAAACCCGGGTCGCGGAGAAGGATACTTCGGTAAAAGTCGCGGTTGCTTCAGTTATTTCTCCGAAGGAATCCATTGGATATTATGAAGGAATGATACAGTACATTTCAAAAAAATTAGGCGGACCTGTTAAGATAGTTCACAGGCGCACATACCAGGAAATAAATGACCTGATAAAAAACGGTGAGATTGATTTTGCCTTTACCTGCAGCGGACCTTATGTTGAGGGAAATAAAGAGTTCGGTTTGAAGATACTTGTAGCCCCGGAGGCTCATGGAAGAAATACATATAATTCATATATAATTGTTCCTGAGAATAGCAGCTATGAAAACATGACCGATCTGCGCGGCAAGAGATTTGCGTTCACAGATCCGTTATCAAATTCAGGTACATTCTATCCTGCATACAGGCTCAGTCTTATCAATGAAACACCCGAATCCTTTTTTGGAGTTGATGAAAACGGCAGGAATAACTATATTTATACATATAGCCACGAC
The DNA here is from genome assembly GCA_963793805.1 of Methanobacteriota archaeon. Classification (GTDB taxonomy): domain Archaea; phylum Halobacteriota; class Methanosarcinia; order Methanosarcinales; family Methanoperedenaceae; genus Methanoperedens. The sequence goes on along the minus strand of CAWCBK010000015.1, from coordinate 155,755 downwards.
AATTCCATTATCGCTGTTGCGGAACAACTGGCAGAAGGTGCGGCTGTTAACAGCCAGGTCTATGAATATATGAAGAAGGTAAGACCCGATATCATATCAAAAACAAGGATAATTGAAATCTCACCGCCTTATGCCAATCCCCCGGTTGTAGTTTCAAAAGATGTAGACCCGTTCCTGGAGAAAAAGCTCAGGGATATTTTCCTGAATATGGATAATGATGAAGAAGGAAAAAAGATCCTCTCAAGCGTCATGATAGACAGATTTATAAATATTAATGATAGCGCTTATGACTCCATCCGTGAAATGAGGGATAGAATAAAATGAAAAGCCTGCGCTTCAAGATCATTGTATCGACGCTGATCATAGGGTTATTGATAATTCTCGGCTCATTTCTTGTTATCCAGGATATACAGAAAGGGATAATCGAAGGTGAGTTCCGGGACAAGGGATTATTATTGTCCAATCACCTTAGATTGGAACTCACTACCCCGGTGCTCACAAATGAATTGATGGAAGTAAAGGGATATATAGATAACCTGAAAAACAGTTACACCGATATCGAATATATTTTTGTGACCGATTCGGATGGAATAGTGCTTGTGCATACTTTTGATAATGGTTTCCCGATAGCGCTTCAAAATATGAGTAAGCCTTCAAACATACAAAAAGAATTCATATTTTACACAGATAGGGGGATCATCCATGAGTTCGATGCCCCGCTTTTAGAAAATATAGGCTATGTACATATGGGTTTATCTGAAACGCGGGTAAGAAAGCAAATACAAGAATCCTCAGAAAGGCTGCTGTTGCTGGCTGTATTGGCTTTTATTCTCTGGGGGGTTTTTATATTTTTCACAGGGAGATGGCTTACCGAACCTGTATTCAGGCTTACGGAAGGAGCAAAACGGATCAATAAAGGCATACTTGACCAGAAAATAGAGGTCACCTCAAACGATGAACTCGGCGAGCTTGCCGTGACGTTCAATGATATGTCGAAATCCCTTGAACAGAAAATTAAGGATCTTGTGACCTCAAAAGAACATGTCGAAACTGCACAAAAGTATCTTGAAACTCTTTTTAACAGCATCGATGACGGTATTATTGTGCTGAACACAAAACATGAGATTATCAGGGTCAATAAGTCCATGTTGAAAATGATGAACCTGGCTGAAGAACAATTGACAGGCAAAATCTGCCATGAAGTGATATTTGGCCTCCCCCCGTCGCCGTATGAAAATGAGAACTGCCCTATCAATGAAATGTTGCGTACAAAGAATCCTATGAGAATGCTGCATGAGGCTGTGGTTAATGGCGGTAAAAAGATCCTTGAAATCAATAGCTCAATGCTTTCCAACAGGGGTGAGGTCAATATAATTTTGGTATTGAGGGATATTACACAGCAAAAGGCGCTTGAAGCAGAGATCATTTTCAGGAACAGGGAACTTACAGCGCTTAATGAAATATCAAAAAATATCAGTGAAAGCTTTGAACTGGATAATATATTATTAAAAACCCTTGAAAATTTATTAAAACTAACAGATATGGAACACGGGGAGGCATATCTTCTTGATGAGAAATCTGGGGACTTTGTACTTAAGATCAATACCGGAAACGAATCGACTTCCCCTCTTCCAAAAGTCCTTCCTCGTATAATTAATACAAGCGGGATATTGACTATCGATGACCCTAGAAAAAATCCCTGGATAAAATCAGTTGAAAGTCAAAATGTTGATGTCTCTTTCCTAGGCATCCCACTAAAATTAAAAGACAGGGTTTTTGGGGTGATAACACTACGAAGCAGTAAGCAGCATAAGTTTTCCGGAAAAGATAAAGAGCTATTCTCAGCTATTGGCAATCGAGCTGGGTATTGCCATAGAGAATATAACATTTTATAATAACATCAAATACCTGAAGGAATTCAATGAAGAGATCTTGAATAACGTCAATCTTGCTATTCATGTTGTAGATAAGGATATGAAAATCCTGGCTGTGAACGATGAATTGATAAGACTCAGCAAGGGCAGGTTCAAAAAGAAAGAGATGATGGACAGGATCCTTTATGATATATATCCATTCCTTAAAGAAAGAAATATCGATAAAGAGTATGAATATGTTAAAAAGACAGGAGAGCTTTTCCAGAGCGAAGAGAGAACAGAATATATGGGGGATGTTATCTATACAAACACAAGCAAGATACCGGTCAGGGACAATTTGGGGAGAGTCGTCAGAATAATTACGGTAATGAAGGATGTAACAGCCCAGAAAAGGCTCGAAGAGGAGCTTAAGGACTCCTATGAAGAACTCAGACTGACATATTTGAAGCTTAAAGAGCTTTTCAAGATAAAAGAAAACTTTCTATCCAATATGTCGCATGAATTGAGAACGCCTCTCACCTCTATCATGGGGTATGCAGAGCTGATGCTAGATTATGATCTGCCTGTGGATCAGAAACATAAACTCGAGGTGATCTATAGGAATTCTCAGAGATTATCAAGACTTATACAGGGATTGCTCGATACTGCTGTTATTGAATCAAAGAACCTTTCGCTAAATATCAAGACTCTGCCGCTTTACGAGATGATCGTTCATATTTCAGATGATATGAAAATGATAACCGGAATAAAAAATATACCGATCAATATCGATATCCCACAGCAACTGACGGTTGAGGGGGACAGGGACAGGCTGATGCAGGTATTCTCTAATATACTTGACAACGCAGTTAAATTTACCTTGAAAGGTAAGATTATAATATCAGCAGCCGAAGATAATGAATATATCCATATTAAATTCGAAGATACAGGCATTGGCATACCACAGGATAAGCTTGATAAGATATTTGACCGGTTCTACCAGCTTGATTCTCCTGAAATACCGGGGAGGGGAGGAGCAGGACTGGGTTTATGGATTTCAAAAAACATAGTGGAAGCACATGGCGGAAAGATATGGGCGGAAAGTAAAAATAGGGGAAGCACACTTCATGTTTTACTGCTTAAAAAGGAGAGATAATGGTTAAATACCCATCGCACAAAAAAGTTCTCATAGTTGACGATGAGCCTGACACGCTTGAACTTGTTAAACTTGTGCTTGAAAGCGGAGGCTTTGAAACTGTGCTGGCTGCGAGCGGAAAAGAAGCATTGATTGAATTGGAGGCATCAAAACCAGACCTTGTGCTACTTGATATAATGATGCCTGATATGGATGGATGGGAGGTTTTCAGGAAGATAAAAGAATATAACGTAAATATTCCCATTGCCATTTTGACCGCCAAAGCGCAAAACTTTGACAGGCTTCTGGGGCTGCATGTTTTGAAAGCTGATGATTACATTACAAAACCTTTTGGAAAGAATGAATTAATAAGCAGGGTAAGGAAATTAGCGGGTTTAACATAGAACCGACCAAAAATTAATTATTAATACAGGATAATGGTGAAAATCATGCAGGAATCAAAATTTGTAATCCCGTTCTATACTGAAGAACGATGGCAAAACTGGATAAATAAAGTCAAAGAAAGCGGTTTTAAGATAGATGACCAGGAGAAAGGGGCGATCTTTGTTTATATGGAAGATGACGTCGTGCTTTCCTGCCTCAAGATAATTGCGAAATATGATAAGAACTCGTTATCGAAAGATGATGCACTGGGGCATATTGCGCAGGTGAAGGAAATCGCCCTTAAAAAGATCGAACCTATAAGTGAAGATATTGATATTATGCTGGAATCGACGCAGCTCTCCCTGATGGGGGTGTTTGCCTCATGCGAATGCTATATTGAAAAAGCATTTGAAAAAACCGGTTCATTAGGTAAATTAATAAAAAGCGCCCTGGCGGCGGAAAAAGAGGAAAATATGGGCGCAGCGCTGGGAAATGTCGCGGAAATAGGCGCGAATATCCTTGCAGGCGGGAAGCTTAAAGAAAAGGACATTGAGGATCTCCCTGAAGGGCTTGTCGCTGAATGGCTGGACGGGATAGACTCAATAAGCGCAGCCATGGTGGGCGACACGAGTTATAAAGATGATGAACCTGATGAAGGAAATTAATGAATGTTAATTCATGATATTCTTGGCATTGATCCCGGCGAAAACGTATATTTTGTCGAAGAGAGCTATGCAGCCTTAAAAAATAATAACCTGTCCCTTCAGTATCTGGATATCATCCAGAACGACCCTGAGGCGGATCTGGAGGGGGTTCTGGATGAGAATGACTTTTTGATAAGTGTGATCCTGTTAAGCCCTGGAAATAATGAGTCTGGAGAGGAAAGAGCTGTTTTTACGAATATTGTATCTTCAATACCTGTTCCTAATGACAGCAGCAAAAATTTTTCCAATATTGCCGGGAATTTGACCTTTAATAAAACTTACAGGACAGTGAGCAAAAAATTCACAGAAGCAGTAATTGAATACTATTCGCATGCCCTTGTGAACCGGGAATTGTGCGAAAATTGTATCACAAAAAAAGAGCCATATGAAATGTCGTATATCCCTGGCAGGAATATCAGGTTGAAGACGATACTTGAAAGGTATGAACTGAAAGGGGATATCCTTGAAATATGTTGTGGTAATGGTATGTCCACACTTCCGCTGCATGAAATGGGATATGACCCGCTGACCATAGATCTTGACAGATGCCAGATATGCCAGGGGCTTGAGCATAAGGTCCTGTATCCTGCAAGGACGATTGTTCTTGATGCAACAAGGCTTTCTGAATTTTTTGCGGAAAAAAGCTTTGATACAATAGCAGGTTTCATGCTCGGTACAATATACTCTTTTAACAGGGGAATATGGGAAAAAGTAATCAGCGAAGCTGTAAAACTCCTTAAACCCGGAGGTATCATCCTGCTTACGGTAAATAAGAAAGAGGAGATGGAAATCCTTAATTCAGCCCTTGAAAAATCCCATGTCGCTGGAAAAATGATAGATAATACTGATGAAAAGGGTATATACGACCAGTGGGTGTACGTAGGGTCAGTATAAATATGCCACGAGACCGCAGGGACTATTATTACAGGAAAGCCAGGAAAGAGGGATACCGCTCGCGTGCAGCATATAAACTCAAGCAGATAAGTGAACGTTTCAACCTGATAAATAAGGGTAGTACCGTTGTTGACCTGGGAGCAGCGCCGGGGGGATGGTGCCAGGTTGCGCGGGAATTATCAGGTGGAAATGTGGTAGGTGTGGATATTCTTCCTATTAAGGAAATAGAAGGCGTGGAAACGATAAAAGGTGATATCCGGCTTGATGCTACTGTTGAAATCATAAGAGGGCTTATCAAAAAAGAAGGCACTGACGTGGTGCTGTGTGACGCCGCCCCCAACCTGTCAGGGAACTGGAGTTATGACCATGCCCGTTCCATCGACCTTGCATCGTCGGCTCTTGAGTGTGCAAAAAAGATATTGAAACCGGGTGGAGGATTTGCTGTAAAGGTGTTCCAGGGTGATATGTTCCCTGGATTCCTGAACAAAGTTCGAGGGTGCTTTGAAAAAGTCCAGGCTTTTTCTCCTCAGGCTTCCCGCAAACAGAGCGCGGAAATATATGTTATTGGAAAACAACTTATAAATGATGCGGTAAAACTGGGCCAGGATTATACCGTTACAATAGACGATATAGGGGCAGACGGAGATGGGATCGCGAAGATAAACGATCTTGTTGTGTTCGTGAAAAGAGCCAAAAAGGGGGAAACGCTGAAAATACGGATCCGCGAAATTAAAACCAGATTCGCTTTTGGGGAAGTAATTCCATAACGTATTTTGCAGAAATGAAACGAACTGCGGTAGCGTGAGTTCGTATTGAGTTAGTACGAGTTAGCTGTGAATTTTTTCACACCAGATATAATAATTCCACAAAAAACATATATAGTTCCAGAGTCCCTTTTTGATAATATGGTAATAACGCTGCTTACTGATTTCGGGGATTTATACCCGGCTTCCATGAAGGGTGTGATACTTGGCATAAATCCATCGGCAAACATCGTGGATATCTCCCATTCAGTCCCGCGCCAAGACGTCCGCGCAGGGGCTTTCATGCTGATGACATGCGCGCGGTATTTCCCTTCCGGGACCGTGCACATCGCCGTGGTTGATCCTGGTGTGGGAACACAGCGGCGTCCCATAGCTGTCAGGGCGGGATCAGAGGATTCAGGCGTCCATTATTTTATAGGGCCGGATAATGGGATTCTCATTCCTGCTGCAAGGAGAATGGGAAAAATTGAGGTATATGAGATCACAAATAATAAATTATTCGAACAAAATATATCTTCGACTTTTCACGGAAGGGATATATTCGCACCGATCGGGGCGCATATCTCAAAAGGGATGGATATAGGTGACGTTGGAAGGCTAATTTCAAATTTTATTGAACTTGATCTTGGGGAAGGAAAGAAAATGGAAAAATCACTCGAGGGCAAGGTGATTTATATTGATTGTTTCGGAAATATTGTGACAAATATCTCATCTGATCTGGTGGATTTTCAACCAGGCGACGTTATCGAAATAGATAATAAACAGGTTGTATTCCATGAATCTTATGGGTTTTGTAAGGAGGGTGAATCCCTGGCATTAATAGGAAGCCACGGATATCTTGAGATAGCGGTGAACATGGGGAATGCTTCTGCCATTTTTGGGAAAAAACAGGGTGAGGATATTTATATACAAACATAATTATATTATATTTATCTCGATATTTTCAGACCTGATTAAAATTACTCATCATTTGTATGATGATTATAATAATTGTGATAACTTTTTATAGTAAAAACGTAATACCATAATAATATAATAACATAATATTACATTTAAATAATCTGGAATATATATGATAGTTGCCGATGAATTTCTGAAATGTTGTAATGCATCGCTCGAATCTAATTTCGGGCAGCTATCAAATGAAATAATCAATAAAATAAAAACAAAGAAAAATATAACTGACAGCTCAAATATAAACGATCTGATAGAATTTATTGATATTCTCGAGACAAACATCAGTCTGTTTTCTGGAAAACATAAGGCATCAGAGATCTGCAACACGATCAGGGCAAATGGAATACCCAAAACAGCAGAGGTGATAGAAGAAGTAAAAGCGGTCGATATGATAAAGAGCGATGAGCTAGATAATGAAATTAAGAAATTCCTGACAACCCGTGCCCTGCCAACCGAAGTCGATATTTCAGACTATACTAAATTTCTGACCATGAAATACGGTGGGAGTATCAAAGTTCTTGAAAAAGACATAATTGAAAAGGTCAAACTGCACGTCAGAGAAGGTATAAAGCAAAACATCCTTAATACCGAAATTTCCAGATTCCTTGATAGATATCCGCAACCTGAGAAAATGGATGTTGATGATTTTGTCAAATATATGAATATATTGAAGCTGAACATTGATGAGAAACAGGTCAGGAATGAGCTTGAAAAAGAGAGACTGTGCCGCAAGTTCGAAGAACCAAGTGCTATTCAGGTGTCAAGTGAGATCGATCAATTCGTCAGCTTTGTTAAAACAAAGAAAGATAAAGAAGCCGTAGGAGATCTTATGCAGACAACCGGACTCAGCTACCTTATCAAAGATGAAACAGGCGTTTCTGAAAAATCACTCACAGAATTCATGGATATTGTTATGCCCAGTGAAACAGACATGAAAAACGCCCTGGAAGGAATGGGTCTAAAACATCTGATAAAAACTAATCAATAAGGGAGAATATGGTTTATTCACTTGAAATACTAAAAGATCATCTTGAAAAAAATGCGGGAGAAACGGGCGTAAAGATATTCCAGACATCAGTTGCCAAGATGAAAATCGGGGAAAAGCCCTCAAATGAACAGTTGATAAAACTATCATTTGAAATTGAGAAAAAATTGAAACTTTTTTTTGGGAACATCAAAGCTAAAGAGATTTTAGATAAACTGGAACAGGGTGCAAGCGTTTCACAGGTGAATCTGGAGTCAGTCCTCAAACCGCATCTTGAAGGTGTTTTCAAGACAAAAGGTCTCCCGGGTGAATCATCTTTAAGGGAAATTGTAAGGAATATCGTTTCAAAAGATTATAAAGGAGATGAAACTAAAGCTATAGAGGCGCTGAAAAAGCTTTCTAAAAAAAAGGTAATTTATGCATTGAATTACTGCCTGACCCGTTACGAGATCCAGTGTTTTATTGAAAGGTATCCGTCCTATACCCAGGAAGACTTCGAAAATTTCATTAATTCTCTCAGGAATAAAAAGCTTGAATCGAATCCTGATACCATAAGACCTTTAACAGAAAAGGAAAGGCTTTACAGAAAATTTGAGGAGGAAACCACGGAAGATATATTTCAGGAAAAAATCTATGAGCAATATATCGGGTTGTTTAAATCCACTAATAATGCCGACTATAAATTCCTGATGGTTGATGAGGAACTGAAAGACCTGTTATTAAAAAAGATTTCAAACGTTGCCTTTGCAAAATTATAAGTTATATATAAGTTATATAATATACCATAACTCACAATATTCTCTAATAACGAAGCCATAACTTAATATATATGAATTTAGATATTATTTAGCTATACTGAAGGAGACAAATGAAAAAATCCAAAATTGCAGTGGTTCTATTGTTTTTGATCATGTTCTCATTTAGTGTTGGAGCCGAATCACCAGTCAATCAGCCTCCTGAGGCTTTTTTCATTGCGTCCCCATCTTCGGGCCAGTCGCCATTGACCGTGCAGTTTGACGCATCGGGATCGGTTGATATGGATGGTAGGATCGTTTCATATACCTGGGATTTTGGCGATGGTAAATCTGGCAGCGGAGAGAAATTATCGTACTCATACAAGAATTTCGGCACATACTCTGCATCGCTTAAAGTAACTGATGACCGCGGACAGACAGGCGTATACTCCACGAAGATCATTGTAACAAATGGCGATAGCCTGCCCTTGACCATAATTCCGAATCCGGTTTCTATCGGCATGGAGGAAGCTTCCATTATCCAAGTGACCGTAAAAGGGAAAGACGGTACTCCAAGGTCTGGTGTAAAAGTGACACTTAAATCAACAGGCGGCAATTTGGCTACGGATTCAGGGAATACCGATCCTTCCGGACAGTTCAGTTCAAGCTTTACCGCACCTGAAGGGACATACAGGATATCGGCTACTGCAGCCCAACCAGGTTTTTCTCAGGGTTCCGGGGAAACAACGGTGAAAGTATCGGCAAAAACCCCCCTATCAGTGGAAATTGTTTCTATACCGGCGTCCATAGGGTCAAATGGTACATCTAATATCAAGGTGATCGTTAAAGGCAGCGACGGAAAACCGGTCAGTAATGCCCGCGTTATGCTTGAACCTGACACTAACGGGACGGTATCTCCGCCTTCTGGACAGACTGATTCAGGAGGGCAGTTTACAGCCACTTTTACCGGGTCCGGGGAAGCAGCTCATTCAGTAAAAGCGGTTGTGAAAAAGAGTGGATATGCACAGGGTTCCGGTGAGGTCAGTATAGCAGTTTCAACAGCCAATAATATCAGTTTCATGATCTTAATACTATTTTTGATCATCATCATCGGATCAGCCTTCCAGGAATTCTGGATAAAAGGCAGGCTTCAGTTGATACCCCTGAAAACTAATGTGCCATGCGATGGAACCTCTACTATTCCCGTAAAAGTGCAATTCGTTGATCCCTCAGGGAAGCCCAGGATACAGATTAAAGACCGCCAGGTTAAGGTAAGCTCAACGTCTGGCACTTTAATGAACATTGTTGTACAGAAAGGGAAAGACTCGATAGAAGCGGCAATGCCGTCGTCACACGTATGCGGAATTGTAACGCTGACCGCCCAATCGAGTATACAAAAATCCAGTGCTAAAGTTAATTTTGCCGGAAATATGGGAGAAATGGTTCTTGAAGTTTCCCCGACAAAGATCCCTGCTGACGGCATATCTATTTCATCAGTGATTATCAAGGTCAAAGATGATAAGGGGAACTTCATAACATCCCTGGGTGAATGGGTTGTTGAGATGACCACAACTCTTGGGACTATTTCAAGCCCTGTTGTAATCCCGCCCGGCACACTTTCCGGAATTGCCATACTCACCTCTGAAAAGAAAACCGGTACTGCAACTGTTAAGGCAACAATGGGTTCGCTTCACAGTGAGAAACAAGTCATTTTTGAAGTGCTTCCCGATAGGTTCTGCATGCACTGCGGAGACCCGTTGAAAAGGGGAATGGAAATCTGTCCCAACTGCAAAAAATCCTCTCCCCCTAATAATGAAATAAAGGAGTGCAATTCATGCCAGACGGTCATTCCAGCCAGTGCCAGCTTCTGCGACAGGTGCGGAGCAAAGCAGCCGGTGTAGATGCCTGAAAAAGTGGTTTGAATGGGCCCGCGGAGACTCGAACTCCGGATCTCCGCTGTGTAAGAGCGACGTCATAGCCGACTAGACCACGGGCCCAGCCTTGCCTTAAATGTTGTTTGGGGTATATAGTTTTTGTCTGTTCCAAATATATTTACACTATCGTAAGTTTTAAACTTTGCATGATGTATTCTGTACATGGATTATCGCAAAGGTTCTATAGGGCGGATATTTGTGGCAAGGGTAGACCATGGTGAAGACCTGCTGAAAGAGCTTACAGGGCTTGCAGTAAGGGAGAACATAAGGTCAGCCTTTTTCACGATTCTTGGCGCGGCAGGAAAAGCGCAACTGGTCACGGGACCGAAGGAAAAATCCGTTCCCCCGGTTACTGTGTGGTCATCGTTTGACGATGTGCGCGAGATAGTTGGAGCAGGGAACATCTTCCTTGAGAACGGAGCGCCAAAGATACACCTGCATGCAGTTGCGGGAAGCAGCAGGGGGCTTACCATGGGGTGCATCAGGAAGGAAGCCGAGGCGTTCATGGTGCTCGAGGTTTTCATAATCGAGACTGATATAAACGCAAAAAGAGAGGTAAATGAGAAGATCGGGTTTTCACCGATAACTTTCTGATATTATATTAATAGTCCTGCGCTACTACATTAATTATCTCCGGGGACAATAAAGAGAATAATGAATGACATTGAATCTGCATCCAGGGAACTGATAGAGCAGATCCTTCGAAAAGAGATATCTTCAGAGCAAGGATTAAACGCAGCCAAGAAAGCTGTCAGCATACGCTATAAACTCTCATCGCTCCTTAGCAATTCAAGGATACTTGCAGCGGCAAAGGAGGATGAAAAACATGCCGTCCTTGAACTTCTCCAGTTAAAACCCGTCAGGACGATTTCAGGCGTGGCAGTGATCGCTGCAATGACATCCCCCGCGCCCTGCCCGCACGGATTATGCCTGCCCTGCCCTGGCGGACCCTCTTCGAAATTCAATTCACCCCAGAGCTATATGGGAGCTGAACCAGCTGCCAGAAGGGCTTTTGAAAATAATTTTGACCCGTATAAACAGGTTGAGTCACGCTTAAGACAGCTTTCCGAGATAGGTCATCCCGTAGAAAAAGCAGAACTAATCGTCATGGGTGGAACATACACATCACGCACACTGTGTTACCAGGAATGGTTCGTAAAGCGGGCGGTAGAGGCGATGAACGATTTTTCAGGAACGCAATGGCGAAAAACAGAAGGATATATTTCGCTTGAGGATGTCCAGACTGCTAACGAGAGCGCACGCATCAGGAACGTAGGAATCACTATCGAGACAAGACCTGACTGGACAGAAACAGAACACATCGATACTATCCTCGGACTTGGCGCAACAAAGGTCGAGATAGGAGTCCAGAGCACCTATGATTTCATCCTTGCAGGAATACAGCGCGGGCATACAGTAAAGCAGAGCGTTGAGGCAAATACAAGGCTCAGGGACAGCGGTCTTAAGGTGGGGTTCCACATGATGCCAGGGCTTCCCGGATATACGTTTGAGTCAGACCTTCGCATGTTCAGGACACTGTTCGAGGATGAGCGTTTTAAACCTGATTACCTCAAGATATATCCTACACTGGTCACAGAAGGAACGCGGCTTCACGGGATGTGGGAACTTGGCAACTACGAGGCGCTTGAGGTAGAAGAAGCCGTGGAACTGCTTGCAAAGGTCAAATCCATCCTGCCGAAATGGGTGCGCCTGCAAAGGATCCAGCGCGACATCCCTGCATACCAGGTGCTTGCAGGAATAAAGAAAAGCGATATAAGGGAATTAGCCAAACGGAGGCTTCTGGAAACCGGAGGAAAGTGCAGGTGTATCAGGTGCCGTGAGGTAGGGCATAGAAAGATCTCAGGGAAAGAATCTCTGGATATCGAATTGACAACTGAGAAATATGAAGCATGCGGTGGTCTTGAACATTTCATTTCTTTTGAGGATGTGCAAAAAGATGTACTTATCGGGTTTATCAGGCTGCGCTTCCCCAAAGCGCCCCACAGGCAGGAGCTTGCAGGCGCAGCCCTTGTGCGGGAGCTTCACGTTTACGGCTCGATGGTAGTGCCTGGTGAGAACGCAAACGCGGCGCAGTGGCAGCATCGCGGATACGGGGAAGAGCTGCTTTCGCAGGCAGAAGAAACAGCACGCAGTGCCGGGTACGGGAAAATCGCTGTGATAAGCGGGATAGGGGTGAGGGACTATTACAGGAAGTTTGGATACATGCGAGAGGGCCCGTACATGACTAAAAGAGTATGAGTATGGATTATTATACTTGCCCGCATTAGTGCTACTCATGGACCCATCAGACAGATCCGAGATATTGATCGCCGGAGTGATATTCGGTGTTTATATAGCATTTGTTCTTACAAGGTACACCTGTAATACGATCCCGGGATTATGCACGGCATCATGGGTCGTATTTGGCGTAATAGTTATCATTGCGTTGATATTCATAATGTATAAGATTTTCATGGCATAAATACAAAGAAATGACGCATAAAATCAATTACCCGGATATACACGAACTGCTCCTGCACCTTGGCTACCACGAGGCGATCATACCGAATATTGTAGATGAACTTGACAATTTGTTAAATGGCATCGGTTTTGCTGAAATTGAGCAGAATGCGCAGGAAGCCATTGATGCGAAATATCAGGCAGGTTTTATCGACATACTAAAATATTTGATGAAGCGCCTTGAAAATAAGGGCATCTACCGCCCTGATTACCCCACCAGGCTGATAAGATTCCTTGTTAATGGATTGAATTTGAAGGATGAGGATATTTTTGCTGTCATCGAAAACTCCCGTATCTCAAAAGAAGAAAAAAGAAAAGAACAGGAATTCCTGGCATCATGCGCAGCCATCACCCAGCTCGGATATATTATTGTGAGCCGGTTCATCAATGAAGTAAAGGCTGCAAGTTCAGGCCCGCACGTATTTATCATAATAGATGGTTTCACATCAGATTCTATGATCTTAGTGGATTTCAGCATTGATTCCATACTGGAGATAGATGCCGGACTGTATGAACTGAAAGATAACGATCACCGTCTGAAAAAGCCGGCATCAGACGATGAAACATCAAAACACATCTCGCAGTATTATTCCATTTTCCATGTTACATCAGGAATTGGCCTTTCCCATAATATCCATAACAATATTGGCATGGCATACGACAGGGCGGAAATGTACGGGAACGCGATCGAAGAATTTAACGAAGCTCTCAGGCTTGACCCGGGATATATTGAGGTCTTAAATAATCTTGCAGTCACGTATCACAGGATGGGGTTTGTGGATGAAGCGATTGAAAAGCTTAAGGAGGCATTCAGGAAGAGACCCGGATATCCTGAGGCTCATTGCAACCTTGGGAACATCTATGCATCGGCAGGGAGGTTCGGAGAGGCGCTCGCAGAATTTGAAGCTGCGCTTTCTCTCAATCCTGAGAATGCGCTCGTCCACTATGGTATGGGAAATGTCTATTCAGAACAGGAAAAACTAACTGATGCTATCAGGGAGTTCAAGGAAGCATTAAAGCTTGACCCGGAAAATCTTCCTGCCCGCATCAGCCTCGCAACACTCTATGCCAGGCAGGGCAGGCATGAGGACGCTCTCAGGGAATTCCAGGAAGCTCTTGATCGAGACCCTGAACTCCCGGAGGCGTATCATGGCATCGGGAGCGTTTATTATGAACTGGGTAGTTTTGAGAAATCGGCAAATGCATGGATCCGTGCAGTGTATCTTGACCCTGAACTTCTTGAACTTGTTCCTGATAATCTGCTTCTCAAAGTGAGGCAGGGAGTCTCAAGAATCAGGTGAGACATGTCATCAGATAAAATAGTGATCAAGGGCGCCCGCGTCCACAACCTGAAAAACATAGACCTTGAGCTTCCGCGGAATAAATTGATAGTTATCACAGGGCTTTCAGGCTCAGGAAAATCATCGCTTGCTTTTGATACCCTGTATGCAGAAGGGCAGCGGAGGTACGTCGAGTCCCTGTCAGCTTATGCGCGCCAGTTCCTGGGCCAGATGGACAAACCCGATGTTGAATATATTGAAGGTTTATCACCGGCCATATCAATCGAACAAAAATCCACGAGCAAGAATCCCCGCTCGACAGTCGGCACGGTCACAGAGATATTCGATTACCTGCGCCTGCTTTATGCAAGGATCGGAAGGCAGCACTGCCCGAATTGCGGCAGCGAGATAACCCCTCAGACAGTGGAGCAGATAGTCAGAAGGCTCATGCTACTGCCTGAAGGCGCAAAGCTCAATGTGCTTGCCCCGGTTGCAAGACAGAGGAAGGGGGAATACAAACAGATATTTGAAGAACTTGCTTCTTCGGGATTCGCCCGCGTCCGTATTGACGGGGAAATGCACGAGTTGTCCGGGGAGATTAGCCTTAACAAGCAGCAGAAGCACGATATTGACGTTGTTGTAGACCGTATTGTTGTAAAGCCGGGTATAGAAGAGAGACTTGCTGATTCTGTGGCTACGGCGCTGAAGCAGGGAAACGGCATTGTCGTCGTTGAGGTCATCGGGGATAAAGAGCTTCTTTTCAGCGAGCATGCAGCCTGCACGAAATGCGGTATCAGCTTCGAGCCGCTTGAGCCAAACATGTTCTCGTTCAACAGCCCTCGCGGCGCGTGTCCTTCCTGCCAGGGCCTGGGGAGCACGATGGAGTTCGACCCCGAACTCATAATACCTGATAAGAGTAAATCCCTGGGCAAGGGCGCTATTGAGCCCTGGGGATACGAGCACGGATATTATTTCCAGATGCTCCAGTCCGTGGCAAAGCATTACGGTTTCTCACTTGATACGCCTTTTTCTGAACTGAAACCGGAACACGTTGATGTGTTACTGCATGGCAGCACAGAAGAAGTGCTTTTCAGGTATGTGCCGCGCGAAAGGGAAGGGCTGTGGGAGCACAGGAGCGCTTTTGAAGGGATAATCCCGAATTTAGCGCGCAAATACAGGGAATCACAATCTGAGGAGGCGCGGGAAAGGATACAGCAATACATGAGCATCAAACCATGCACGGTATGCAATGGAGAGCGGCTGAAACCTTCCAGTCTTGCAGTTACAGTGGCAGGGAAGTCCATTATCCAAACGACCCGGTTGTCAGTCAGGAAAGCGATCGAGTTCCTTAACTGCATCGTTTTTTCTGAAAAAGAGGCGATAATCTCAAAGCCCATTATGAAGGAACTGCGGGCCCGCCTTGGATTCCTGATAGACGTGGGTCTTGATTATCTTACTCTTGACAGGGCTGCCGGAACCCTGTCGGGCGGCGAGAGCCAGAGGATACGGCTTGCCACGCAAATAGGTTCAAGCCTTGTGGGTGTTCTGTATATCCTGGATGAGCCAAGCATCGGTCTTCACCAGCGGGATAACGGCAGGCTGATAAACATGCTCACCCAGCTTCGTGACCTGGGGAATACGGTGATAGTGGTCGAGCACGATGAAGAGATGATACGAAGCGCTGATTTTATAGTGGACATGGGGCCGGGCGCTGGTGTTCACGGGGGCGAGGTAGTTGTCACTGGAAGCCAGGATGACGTCATTAAGTGTGAAAAGTCACTTACCGGGAAATACCTGAGCCACGAAAAAGCGATAGCAGTCCCGGACAGGCGAAGAAAGCCGAAAGGCAAGATAACGATCGTTGGAGCAGGTGAGAACAACCTGAAGCAGATAGACGTAAATATCCCTCTTGGAGTGATGACATGCGTTACAGGTGTCTCAGGTTCGGGAAAGAGCACGCTTGTTAATGAGATCTTGTATAAGGCGCTTGCGCGGAGGTTCTACCATGCAAGGGAAAAGCCGGGTACTCACAGGGGGATAATAGGACTTGAGAATGTCGACAAGGTCATAATAATCGACCAGTCGCCCATCGGCAGGACACCCCGCTCGAATCCTGCAACGTACACAGGGGTTTTTACGCCGATAAGGGACATGTTCGCAAAGCTTCAATCCTCAAAGGCCCGGGGCTACATGCCGGGACGATTCAGTTTTAACGTGAAGGGAGGCAGATGCGAAGCCTGCAAGGGCGACGGTATAATCACTATCGAGATGCACTTTTTACCTGATGTCTATGTTCCATGCGAGGTGTGCCACGGGAAGAGATTTAACAGCGAGACCCTGGAAATTGCCTACAAAGGGAAAAATATTGCCCAGGTGCTTGATATGACCGTGGAGGAGGGACTTTCTTTCTTCGAGAATATCCCCAGGATAAAGCGGCAGCTTCAGACGCTGTTTGACGTGGGTCTCGGATACATCAGGCTAGGGCAGCCTGCAACTACGCTTTCAGGCGGCGAGGCGCAGCGCATCAAGCTCTCCACGGAACTCAGCAAAAGGAGTACGGGAAGGACACTTTACATCCTTGATGAGCCCACAACGGGTCTGCATTTTGCAGATATACAGAAACTTCTGGATATGCTCTCGCTTCTCGTGGATGCAGGGAACAGCGTCGTTGTCATCGAGCACAACCTGGATGTCATCAAAGTGTCCGATCACATCATAGACCTTGGTCCTGAAGGCGGGGATAACGGCGGGAGGATAGTTGCAGAGGGGACTCCTGAGAAGGTGGCAAGGATAGAGGGGTCTTATACCGGGTATTATCTGAGGAAAGTGCTGAAGGAGTAGGTAAGGGGAGAAACGAGATCTGGAAAGCGGATGCGCACGGATGAGCACGGATACGTACTTGTTCGATTTTTCAAGTAAACCCGGTGACACTCGTTATCATACTCCCTGAAACGCTACATACCCCGCAACTCTTGAAATGCTGAAATCCAAGCGCACATAATGTCTATTGCTTTGATGGAGCGGTTTCATTTATTTTTATCAAAAATTGATTAATTATCTTATTATCATTGACCACACTATCTTCGATTTTGGGACTTAGCTTTCTGGTATCAAATAATATTAAGAATCCTTCTTTCAAATTTTCCTTCGAGATATAATAAGTTAATTCTTTAATACCTTCTTCAATGTCGCTCTTGCTTTTAACAATTTTTAACTCAAAAATATTTATTTCATTTTCATTTGATAGCGTAAGAATATCGCACTTTCCTACACCTATTTCTTTTTCCGTTACAATAATGCTATAGTGTCCATAAAATTCACATAATCGCAGAAAGGTGGTTAAAAGAGACTTTCCGATTTTTTCCGGTTGAGGCATTAGCTCTTGTTTAATTCTAGATTTCCAAAATGTGTTAATGCAGTCTCTTTCGACGATCTCCTTAAATTTTTTTAATTGTTCAGTAACAGTTTTTAACTTTCTTACTCCTTCTAATTCATTTTTTGCCTTGTTATATGAACTTTGGCGAATTTTTTCTTTAATTATCTTATAAACTAAATTACACCAAGGATCATCTACATCTTTTAATTTCGCTAAAATATCGATATTTTTACCGTAAATTTCTAAAGTTGAATCAAGCCAATAAGTAATTGCCTTTTTAAAATTATCTTTTGTTTCTAAATCATAATCATCAAGTTTTGAAACTATACTTTTTACTTCTTTCAAATTCGCATTTAAAATTTCAACAATAGCATGTGTTTTTAACAAATAATAATCATAAGGATACATTCCCTTATTGATTTCATTCTGATTCTCTGCTAACTTCAATGCTTTTTCAACCTCAGAAATGAGTAGAACTGTAGAATCTTGCTTAGTAGCATTAATGATGTGATACAACAATCCAACAAAAACCCCAAGGCCGTTTATTTCAAAAAAATTCTTAATAACCGGTTGTGGAATAATTATTTGATCTTCGATTAAATTTAATACTTCTAAAAGATCTCCATTATTTTCTGAGAAAAAGCATGAAAAATCACAAATTATTTTATCAATATTTTCATTATAACCATCAAACAATTTTTCATCATCGTTTCGTGGAGAATTTAGACATATTTTATGTATCTCTTCAAGATCATGATAATCTTCGAAAAAATTAAAATTTGCAAATAACATGCTAATTTTTAAAGAATCTGGCACATTATGTTTATCAAGTAATCTTCTTCTTTCTCTGAGGATTTCTTTAGCGTTTTTTATTTCGTTAAATAAAAAAAATATATAACCTATCGCACCTTTTTGTATAAAAAGATCAACAAAGTCAATTTTAAAGAATTTATCTTCTTTCAATTGTTTATAATTTTGTAAAAATAGCACTTCAAATTGATTATGTGTTTTTAATAATAAATCAAAGTAAGCTTTATCAAGGCTTCTGATAGTAATTTCTTTTAATATAGAAAATCTAGCATTCAATAGTATTATTCTAAATTGAACTGGAATCTCAAAAGATAGTATTCTGTCTATTTTAAAAATAAACGAAATCATCTCAGATAGATTTAGTATAATCTTTATTCTAGGCTGGTTCATCATCATTGATTGTTCTTCCATAATCAAATTTTCACCTTGAACCAAGAGCGTTAATATTTCTGAGTATCTTAAGAAAATCAAAGGGGTTTGTTTAGAAAGATTATTAATAGACGATTCTATAAAATTAAAGTACTGTTGATATGCATCGAAATTTTGTGTATGTATATCTGATAACGAGCTTAAAAATACATTCTTTACATCTTCAATTTTAAGAATGGAGAATGTTTCTTCAATTTTTTCAGTGATACGTTTGTATAATATCGCATATATTTCTTGATTATTCTTTACAGAGTTCTCTATAAGTTTTAATCTGAGCGTATAGAGGTATAATCCGAACAAATCTCCACTATAAAAAAATTCGTATTCATATGATAAGCCTTTATTAATCGTATCAATTTTGTAGTGCAAATGGTCGAGTAAATCCTTTGGATTTTCACATAATAATTTTTTATAAGCAAAATATTCATGAATATATTTGTAACATTCTACAGAAAAATTCCGTAATATAAGATCATCATCTTCATTGAACGAAACAAAATTGACACCGATTCTTTCATTCATATTGGTCAATACTTTAAAATAGATTCTAGCATAATTTTCTAACTCTCTCGACATCTCCTCATAATCGATCTTTTGTAAAATCAATAATTTAATTAGAAAAGAAATCTCATTCGACTTTACATTTTCAAAGTTTAATAAATAAAAGGTAGCTTCATGAGTATATACAATACTATACTTTGAATGTTTAATTATTTCATCATCATTTCTATAAGAATAACCCATTTTTTGAGCAAATTTCGCCGATTCTATTTTGTTTGGAAAAATAACTAATTTATTATTATTCTCAAAGGAATCATTTATTTGAGTTACTGAATTTATAATGGCCATTAGATTTTTATCAATTCGATCAAATCCACAAAAGCCAATTTGAACCTTATCTGAATTGACAAAATCGACGGCATAGCTATTGATATTCTCTTTATGTATTCTATAAAATATACTACTATGACAAATAGCACATATTTTAGTTTTACAGCATGAACTACAAACGATTGTATTACATTCCGAACATATTGTTAGGTTATCAGGACAGCCACAATTTGAACACTTTAACACAATTATTAATTAATAAACAAACTAATATATATGACTATTGAGAAATAGCCCTAACTGTCATGCGCCTGAATTTTATAAATTAAATACAAAACATTTGAGCATCCTGTTGATGCCCCGGATTTCCAATCCGGCCCGTTCGTGACGAAAATCAAGAAAGAGATTATGCTATCTATTTCAGAACATTCCTAAAATTCCTCAACCGTAAAGTTAAGGTTAATATCTGATACATCACATCTAATAAATGGGTTAATATCATGCAACGTCTTCCACCTCACCAGCGCCTGACAACAGATTTCCCAATCCTGCATTTCGGAAAAGTGCCTGAATTCGACAGGAGAACATGGGATTTTCGCGCTGAAGGACTTGTTGAAAATCCTGTCAAGCTGACATATGATGAATTCCTGGCACTTGAAAAGACCGCGAATGTCAGCGATTTTCATTGCGTGACCGGATGGAGCAGGTTCGATAATAAATGGGAGGGGGTCAGGTTCAGTGATATTGCAAAACTCGTGAAACCAAAAACAAACGCCCGGTTTGCCACGATAGAGTGCGATGGCGGGTACACGACAAGTCTTCCCCTTACTGAGCTTATGGAACCTGATGTGCTCCTGGCTTACATTTTTGACGGAAAGCCGCTTGAACCGGCGCACGGGGACCCCTCAGGCTTGTTGTGCCGAAAAAATATGCCTACAAGAGCGCCAAATGGGTGAGGCGCGTGGTGTTTACAGAGGAGCAGGATTTGGGTTTCTGGGAGGAGAGGGGGTATAGCAACACTGCTGACCCGTGGAAAGAGGAGAGGTATTCGGATTAAAGTTCTTGGGGATTATCGAGAACGAGCTTTACAAAAAGGTAATATACCTTGAGAACTTAGATATCTTTGTGATTACAGGATGCTAAGTGAAACAATAATTTCAAAAGGATATCAGACCGTAGTACCTGCAAAAATAAGGAAAGCCCATCAAATAACGCCGGGCGATGTTCTTGAATGGAGCGATACAGAAAAGGGAATAATCGTGCAGCCACGAAAAAAAAGAACATTCCAGGACATAATCGGATTGATAAAAACAGAGGGTCTGCCCGATGCAGTAGAACTTAAGAAGAGAATCCAGAAAGGAGAAAAAATATGATCTTTGCGGATTCCTCTTATTTTATCGCCGCATTAAAAAAAAATGATCGATGGCATAAGGACGCTTTGAAACTGTCTGGAAAAGTTAAGGAACAGTTGCTCGTCTCCGAACTTATCATGAGCGAAAGCATAACATTGGTCGGATCTTTCGAAGGCGGCAAGGCTGGAAAAACACTTTACGAATTTTTTTTGGATAATTGCAGAATAGAATATTTGGATGAAGAGATGATGGAAAAATCTATGATCACATTCTTGAAATACGATGGTTCGATATCTCTGGCAGATTCGTTATCCATTGAGATAATGAAAAAATATGATGTGAATAAGATTATTTCATTTGATAGTGATTTTGATAAAATTCAAGAAATCGTCAGGATTCATTTCTCAGAAGTGTTTCCGATAAGGACAAGTAAATAAGGTTAATATCTGGCATCGCCTGTAATAAACAGGTTAAAATCATGCAACGACTTCCACCCCACCAGCGCCTGACAACAGATTTCCCGATCCTGCATTTCGGGAAAGTCCTGAATTCGACAGGAGAACATGGGATTTTCGCGCCGAAGGGCTTGTTGAAAATCCCGTCAGGCTGACATACGATGAATTCCTGGCGCTTGAGAAAATCAAGGATGTCAGCGATTTTCATTGCGTGACAGGATGGAGCAGGTTCGATAATAAATGGGAAGGGGTCAGGTTCAGAGATATTGCAAGACTCGTGAAGCCAAAAACAAGCGCCGGGTTTGCCACGATAGAGTGCGATGGCGGGTACACGACTCTTTTTCAGAAACGTATTCAAGGTATCTTGCAACCGCATTCCTGCCTGATGCTGCTGATTCAGCGCAGAGGCGAAAAAGTACATGAGGCACCATACCGGATGTCCCCTCTACCACGGTTATTCGCGAGAGGCTCAAAACTTGAAGTGATTAATACGAAGTAATATTTTTTCGAATTAGGGAAAAACTTAAAAACTATGAATAATCATTAGGCATCTTGCGGATATGAAAAAAGAATGAAAAAAAAATTTAACAATAAGATCCTTATTATCGGTTACGGCTCAGTTTCGCAATGCACCCTGCCAGTTTTATTGGATAAAATCGATGTTCCGCTAAAAACATTACGCTCATTGATTTTGAAGACAAATCAAAAGCTTTGAAAAAATATACTGATCAGGGATTAAAATATTTCCGTGAAAAAATTACCCCGGAAAATATAGATCAAGTTTTGTCAAAATATCTGGATAATGGGGGCTTGCTCATTGATCTTGCGTGGAATATCGGCGCCAATGATATTATTAAATGGTGCCATGATCACGAAGTATTATATGTCAATACTTCTGTTGAACTCTGGGATCCTAATGAGGGAATTTATACAAAAAGCCCATTTGAAAAATCGCTTTATTGGCGGCAAATGCAATTGCGTGAACTTTCCTGTGATTGGAAAGACGCGCCGACCGCTGTTATTGACCATGGCGCAAATCCCGGCCTGATTTCTCACTTTGTCAAGCAGGCATTGCTGGATATTGCTGCGCGTATCATTTTTGATAAAAAAGCATCTGTGCAGGATGAAGAAGAAATTGCCCAACTTGCAAAAGACAGGAATTTTCCCAGGCTGGCGAAGAAATTAGGAATTAAAGTGATCCATTGCAGCGAGCGAGATACTCAAATCGCCAACAGGCCAAAGGAGGTTAATGAATTTGTCGGGACATGGAGCATTGAAGGGTTGCGGGAAGAAGGGACGGCTCCGGCTGAAATGGGTTGGGGGACGCATGAGAAGAAGTTGCCACCCCTGGCGAATATACCTCCGTGCGGACCGAAAAATCAGATTTTTTTGCCCCAGATGGGCATTAATACTTGGGTCAGATCGTGGATACCGAATGAAGAAATTATCGGTATGATGATCCGCCATGGTGAAGCATTTGGCCTTTCAGACCGGTTAACTGTCTGGGAAGATGGCAAGGCGATCTACCGCCCTACTGTAAATTATGCTTATATGCCCTGTCATGATACGCTTTCCTCGCTCTGGGAATTGCGCGGCCGGAATTACGAACTTCAGCCAAAGATCAGGATAATGACAAATGAAATTATATCCGGCGAAGATACTCTGGGGGCGCTATTGATGGGTCATTCTTATAATTCCTGGTGGACGGGCAGCTCTTTGAGCATTGACCAAGCCAGATCTCTTGCTCCTGGCCAGAACGCTACAACCCTTCAGGTAGCGGCGGGTATTGTTGCTGCCGTACTCTGGATGATTGAAAATCCGCGGGAAGGTATTAATTTGCCCGACGATCTGCCTCATGATTTTGTCCTGGATATTGCCAAGCCATATCTTGGAAAATTTATTTCCACTCCGTCGGACTGGACACCGCTTAAAAATCGCAAAATATTTTTTAAAGAAAATCCAGCAGCGAAATACAATCCAGATCCATGGCAAATCGAAAATTTTCTTTTTATAGGGTAATCATAATAATGTAAATTATAATTAATAATTTTTAATAATATTGGATACAACAATGATCGAAACGCAAAAAAAATGTTAGAAAAAATTGCCCGGGAACACGGAACACCGGTTTTCATCATAGATCATGAAAAGATCCGGGAGAATTATCGTGAGTTCAGGGAAAAATTGCCTGATGTGCAGGCATATTTTGCTGTTAAGGCAAATTCCAATCCTGAAATTGTCAAAACCATGTATGATATGGGCGCAAGTTTTGACGTGGCTTCTTTCCCTGAATTTATGCTTGTCCATGATAATATCAAGCATTTTCCTGAAAAAAAACGGCAAGATTTTATCTGGGATAAAATAATCTATGCTAATACCATCAAGCCTGCCGAAGTCCTGGCTAAGTTAAATGAATACAAAATATTGGTTACTTTTGACAATGTTGAAGAATTAAGAAAGATAAAAAAACATGCCCCTGATGTTGGTCTGGTTTTAAGGATCCGCGTGCCAAATACCGGTTCTATGGTTGAGCTTGTCTTCAAAATTTGGAGCCCATCCTGGAGAAGCTGTTGATCTTATCTCCGAGGCTGTGAATTTAGGGCTGGGAGTTGAAGGCATTAGTTTCCACGTCGGAAGCCAGTGCAATAATTTTGATAACTATTCGCAGGCTTTGAATTTCGCCTCCTCGATCTTCAAGGAAGCAGAATTAAGAAATTATCAAATTGGGTTTATTGACAAAAAAGGCAAAAGAAGAAAGATCCTGGATATTGGCGGGGGCTTTCCGGTAAAATACACGCCGGACGTAAAATCTTTTTCCGCCCTGTCTGAAATATTGAATTCAGAAATAAAGCGTTTGTTCCCCAATGATGACATTCAAGTTATCGCAGAACCTGGAAGATTTATAGTAGCGACAGCCTGTACTTTGATCACGAAAATCATTGGCAAAGCCGTTCGGGATGGAAAAACATGTTATTATCTGAACGACGGTGTTTATCATACTTTTTCAGGACAGGTTTTTGATCATCAACACTATCCGCTGCATTCCTTAAAGGGAGGTGAGAAAAAAGTCTGCGCTACGTTTGGCCCCACATGCGACGCTTTTGACACTATTTCCCTTGCCGATGAGCTGCCGGAAGATCTGCAAATTGACGATTTGCTTTATGCTGAAAATATTGGCGCCTATACGATCGCTTCAACCACCTATTTTAACGGTTTCCCGCCTCCGAAAGTGGTGCATTTGAATAAAAAAGGATAGGTGGAACTTCACCTATCAAATTTTTTCCTGATTCTCAAGACCACAATCAGCGATCACTTCAGTTCTTCTTCCCTCTATTTTCTACAGTTTCAGGTTTTACAGTTCTCTCAGGCACTCCTTTCTTTTCGTCCAGACCTGTTTCTCGATCCCCTTTCGCGATATTGAGATCCGCTTTTTGCCCGTGCTTTGATTCGAACTTATCCTGAAGCTCCTTGCTGTTGTTGTAAGCTCTCTTAAGTCCTGCATTATCGGGGTGTGACATACTGAGATTTTTCAGTATAAGCTGATGTTTCAGGATCATATTCCGGGCATTGATAAGTCCGGTGTCATTATCTGAGAGTCTGGATGCCGATTTGTTAATATCATCAACTTTTGCTTTATATTCGGCAAGCGCCCTGTTTGCTGCATCTGTATCATTTCTTTTCAGTGCTGCTCTTGCTTCGTTTATCCTGTGTCTTGCACTTGATACCTGTTTTCCAAGTTTTTCACTTTCATTAAAGGTAAAGGTCTCACCGATATTCTCAAATGCAATTTTCAATCCGTATAAAGCATTTCCAGGACCGATCAGCCCTTCATCAGCCTCTTCATCATCAATCGTTCCATTGTCAGGGTTGGAAGTCAATGTTTCAGTTGCTGCTCCTGTAATATCCAATGATGGCGTTTCATTGGCGATTGTAGTCTCATTGACCAGTGGTGTTTCATTGCCTTCTGCACTGACAATAGCTATGGAAAATGTCAGTATTAACAGGATAATACCTGCCATGGTTATTTCTCTTAGTCTCATTTTCACAATTTCACCTCTTGTTTGTTGGCATTTTGCCTAATATATAGCTTAATTCTTTATAAATATAAGCACTCTTATAGTCTGATTGTTTTTTTAAGTCTCTTATTATTCTAAAAAACATAAAATCGTTCGAAAATGTTCCGTTTGATTTTAATAATCCTAATATTTGAGATAACAAAAAAGGAAGTCACCAAAAAGTAACCTTAATTTGCGCCTGGTTTTCGTGCTTCAGGAAAGATTAATATTTGTATAAGTAAAACATATTAATATTTAATGTCTGATGTTATTTTTCTTGGAACAGGCGGCGGAAGGATGGTGGTGCTGAACCAAATGCGCCAAAGCGGGGGTTTCTGGCTCAACCTCGATGGAGTGAATATATTGCAGGATCCGGGACCAGGAAGTCTTGTGATCACGCATAAGCAAGTTCTTAAACCTTCTTCACTTGATGCAATAATCCTGTCCCACAGGCACATTGACCACTCAAATGACATCAATGTCATGATAGAAGCGATGGCGGGTGGCGGTTTCAATCCTCGTGGACGTGTGATAGTTCCCGGAGACTGCCTTAATGAAGACCCGGTAGTGCTTAAGTACGTCAGGCCGTTCACGGAAATAGTTGAAATAAAAGAGGGGCTGAAAATAAGTATTCGTGACATTAACATCTTATTCCCCATAAGAACAATGCATCCTGTGGAAACATACGGGGTAATATACGAATTCAATTCCATGCGGCTTGGGTATATCCCTGATACAGAATATTTCCCTGAGCTTGCGCAGGCTTACAGGGGTGTTGACTTCCTTATAATCAATGTTGTAAGAATGACCACAGATAAAAGGATAAGGCATTTGAATATCAATGAGGCTGCAAACCTGATAGGGTCTATAAAACCGAAAATTGCAATACTTACCCACTTCGGGCTGCAAGTGCTCAAAGCCTCACCTGACTATCAGGCAAAGCTTATCTCTGAAAGAACGGGCATAAGGGTCATCGCGGCATACGATGGTTTGAGAGTAAGTTTTGAAGAAAAATATAGCTTCAAAGGTTAAAATCACTGTCAGTTAAAAAAAGGTTTTAAATAGTAACAGCACGACAATAATATCGGAGGCTGATTATGTCTAGAGAAGAACTTCTTCAAATGGCTAAAACTTCACGCCCGTCCGTGACCGTATTTGGTCTGGGTGGCGCGGGATGCAACATAGCAACATGGATTGCTGATAAGAAACTAACTGGCGGTAAAATTGTAGCCGCTAATACTGACGCAACTCATCTGAGCACGATGACAAGGGCAGATAAGATAATGATGCTGGGTGAGAAGCTGTGCAGAGGGCACGGATGCGGGGGATACCCTGAGAGGGGTGCAGAAGCCGCAAGAGAGAACATTGCAGAGATCAAGCAGGAACTGGAAGGCACAAATCTCCTGTTCCTGGTAGCTGGTCTGGGCGGCGGTTCAGGAACCGGCGCAATTCCTGTAGTGGCAGCCGCAGGAAGAGAAGCCGGCGCTCTTACGATCGCATGTGTAACAATTCCATTCACAATTGAAATGTCCAGGCGTGAAAAAGCCAGGGACGCAGTAAAATCTCTTGCAGAAGTATGTGATTCCATAGTTGTGATCGACAACTCAAAGCTAAGGGAAGTAGCCGGGAATCTCCCGCTCAGGGATGCTCTTGCAGTTGCGAACGCGCTTGTAGGCTCATTTGTAAAGAACCTGACAGATACAATTACACAGCCCAGTCTTGTCAACCTTGACTATGCTGACCTCAGGGCAGTGATGGAACGCGGAGGCATAGCATCAATAGGAATAGGTGAAGGCGACGGCGAGAACCGGGTTGAAAAGGCTGTCTCACAGGCATTAGCGACACCGCTGCTTGATATCACCGATATATCCACGGCTTATGGCGTTCTTATACACATCGTGGGCGGTGAGGATATGACCCTTGATGAAGTTGCGATCGCTGGTGAGCAGATAATGGATAAAGTTCCCAACACAAAGCGTGTGATATGGGGTGCAAAAGTTGACACGACTCTTACTGGTTCGGTTAGAGTGATGGCTGTTCTCACAGGTGTAACATGTCCGTTCATAGGTGAGGTCGTTGTAAGAAAAGAGCCGGCAAGGCTTCCAAAAGAGGTTGTAAAACCAATCAGGGAAGCAATGGAGCAGATGGCTAAGGCGCAGGAGCCTGTACCTGTACAAACAGCTTCAACAAAGCCTTCCACAAAGGCCTCCACAGAAAAGCAATCAAGAATGGAGATAATAAGGAAAGCTGCAGTTTTCAGCAAGGAAAGGTAGGAGAAGTCTCCTACTTTTTGTTTTTATAAGTGTCATTTTTTGTGCTAGTAGTATAGAAATTTTGATTATTATCCTGATTAAAATTAGCCGGCAATTTGCCAATATTTTTATACGTCTTGAAAAAAATACTCAGGACTAAAGGATCGAAGTGGATTTGAAATACAGACGTTCAAGCTAAGAGAGGATTCATGCGGGAAACTTTTAAAAAAATAATAACTGTTTTAATAGTTTCATTGATGATTTTATTACTCGCGGGTCTTGTGCAGGCGAGTGATCTACCGATACCCGTCAGTCCTCCGGAATCACGCTATACTCAGGAATCAAAGCTTACAGATGTAATTCGACAGCCGGATAAGACTGGAATTTCAGGATACGGCTTTGCCCTTGGATTAACAGCTTTTTTTGTGATATATATTTTAAATAAGAAAAAGTAATTGATTCAGGTTACCATACCAAAAATTATATGTTTACTGGTAGCGTAGCATCATATTGGTTATGGCAAGTATAACACGTCTT
The DNA here is from genome assembly GCA_963793805.1 of Methanobacteriota archaeon. Classification (GTDB taxonomy): domain Archaea; phylum Halobacteriota; class Methanosarcinia; order Methanosarcinales; family Methanoperedenaceae; genus Methanoperedens. The sequence goes on along the minus strand of CAWCBK010000015.1, from coordinate 127,514 downwards.
AACACAGACAAGCATAATTATATCTGAAAGGCTTTCGATTAATTTAAGTGAAAATGGAGTTGGACAATATGTGGGAAAATAAAAGATCAATTATTATCACAGGTTTGTTTCCAGGTCGTAAGGTTGCCGGGTCGGTGATGCTACTATGACCACGCGCATCACTAAAAGTAAAACAGACCGTGTCATTGATGGTGTCTGCGGCGGACTTGCCGAGTATTTCGGGATCGATTCTCTCATTGTCAGGCTGGTATTTGTTGCGCTTGTTTTCACTAATGGAATAGGAATAATTTTATATATTGTTCTTATGATCATCATGCCAAAAGCGCAGAGTATTGAACAATCGCCAAAAGAAACAATTCAGGAAAATGTCCAGGAAATAGGCGAGCGGGTAAAGGAAGCGGGCGAAGGGCTGGGTTCGGCATTCGCAAAGGATGATGAAGGAAAGCATTTACATCGTTCAGGCTGGCTTGGTATTCTCCTGATCCTGATCGGGATATTTTTCCTGCTTGAAAATCTTAATTTGATCAGGTGGTTCAATAGAGATCTTCTCTGGCCAATCATCATTATCCTTGTCGGAGGGTGGTTGCTGATAAAGCGCTGGAGATAGGATATGACGCGAAGACCCGGATATGTGGGACCTCTTCTCCTTCTGACTATTGGTTTCATCTTATTGTTCAGAGAAATGGGATTGTTACAGTGGGGGTCATGGGGTTCCTTATGGCGCTATTGGCCGGTGTTACTTATCCTCTGGGGATTGGAAATACTTGCCAGGCATACTGAATCAGATGTGATGTATTTCATCATTATTTTCCTCAGTATTATTTTGATCTTAGGAACCGTATACCTTGCATGGAACGGATATCCTCCACTGGATAGAATAGAAAAGAACCAGTGGGGGGCTATTGATAAGAGCAATCTTGAAGGTAAGGATCTGAATTTTGCCAATCTTGAAAACGCAGACTTGAGTAATTCTTTTTTGAATGGTGCAAATATGAATTTTGCAGGCATGCAGAATGCAAACTTCAGCAATTCGAGTCTTGATGGCATAAATATGAATTTCGCTGACCTTCGATATGCAAAATTAGATAATACAGGCATGAAGGGAGCTAATCTGAATTTTGCAGATATGAAATACTCAAACCTTCAAAATGCTGTTCTTGATGGAGCCAATCTGAATTTTGCGAATCTTGACGGCGCCGATTTGACAGGCGCCAGCCTTGATGGGGCAAGTCTTGCATTTACGGGGACGTCGAGTTCTACTATCTGCCCGAATTCGAATAGGGGGCCCTGCTGGTAAGGGAAGATGCTGACCTGAAGTGACAAGAAAATTTACAGAATATTTCTTGCAATCGGAAGTTTCCTTATATAGTTACTTAATAAGAAACAAAGACTCACTGCCAGGGGGGCAACTAATACAAACTTGAGAAGAGGATACATGACCAAGCCGCGAAGGCCAAGCGCAAGGAAGACAATAACAGGAGCATGAATAATATATACCGTATATGCACTTGCAGACATCGCTTTCAATAATCTTCCCTGATAATTGTATTTCTCGCGGAAAAATACCAATAATGTTATGATAATTGCAGCACAGAGGATCTGTTCCCACAAAGCATACGCAAAAGCCTGCCAGTGAAGCCCTCCAAAAAATGCAGAAGGGTCTCCTCCCGGAGCGCCTGCCACGAACAATACTGGAAGGAAGAAAATGGCAATCAATGTAGTTTTTAACCAGAATTTTCCTTTCTCATTAGATATCTGCAAGAACCAGTTGCCTCTATAGGCAATTAAGCCAATAATGAACATAGCGATGTATTGAGGAAAGAACGGAAGCTGTAAATTCAGAAGCTCAAAATTCCATCCAATTGGAAGCCATATCCTTACAATAAATGAAACTATTCCCAGAGTAAGAGCAAAAATCGCTATACCCGTGTTTCCGGGAATTTTTATCTCTCTGTATGTGCTTTTTACCAGTAAGCGCCATAGAACATAAGCGCCGGCAAATATCAACAGTGCTTCGAGAAACCATAATGGTCCGCTGCCCAGGCCTCTGTAATTTCTTATATACAAACCGAGAAAATCCAGAAATGATCCGGAAAATCCCCTGGATAAGGCCAGCACGTAATTAATAAGCGGATCTATGAAAATGACATAAAATAGAAGTGGTATGCCCAGCCTGAGAAGCCTGTCCCTGAAGAAGGGCAAGGCTCCTTTTTTGTCAAAAGAACCGGGTGTAAAATAACCTGAGATCATAAAAAAGAATCCCATAAAAAAAGCCTGGTTTATAGCAACAAATAGTGAAAAAAGGATCGTTGCGATCATATCCGGCTGGCCCTCTATATAATACCAGGAACCTGGTGCCCCATAGGTTATTGCCAGGTGATGCAAAACAACCAGGACTATAAGCAATATCCTCAGGTTATCAATGAAAAACAAACGATCTTTTGACATTATCTCATCCTTTATCAAAATGTTGCTGATATGATTGCATCCCCTTTTCCTGCTATAAGATACTTTGCATTACAAAGGTCTTTTATGATCCCGATGCCCCGCGGTAGATTTGAGTTTGTGACATGTGGTATCTTCCAGAATGTTTTAGGACATTATTTTTCGGTCATTTCTACATCTTTCCATCAATTTCTGTGTCGCGTTCCAGAAACATAACACTGTGAAAGGATATGTTATCAAAAATCCAACACCAACTATTCCTCCGATGGAGTTGATCACAAAAAGCATAATCCCGAGTATAGCTGAAAATTCAAAGTTCTTCTTTCCCAGGTCATAGCTTTTCTTGAGAGATTCGATAGCGCCTGATCTTGTTGATATGGCGATCGGGATTGCGTACTGGAACAGTATTATCAGGATAAGGCCCGGGATAATGAAAACAATAAGACCTAAAATTATTGCAATGCCTCCCACGATAGTCATTACCCAGCTTGTCACGAAATAATCAAAACCCTTGAAGACGTCCCCGATTTCAATCTCCTCTCCTCGAATCAATCTTTCCCCCATGATGTATAACCCGAAAAGGAGCGGAGGCGCCGTGATCAATAACAATGAACCCAATGCAGCGACGGCAGTAGCGGCAATAAATACAGCATATTGTTTCTTCAAAAGATCGAAGCTTTCATTAAAAATATCTTCCACTCTCATCTAAATCAACTCCTATATTATATTCTTCACTTTTGGTATTTATTAATTGCCAGTAATCTTTAAATATGACTAATAGTCATATAAGACTATGGTCATAAAAGACCAGAGTCATTAATATTAGAGGTAATATGTCCCTGCGTGAGAAGAAGAAAGTCGAGACACGAAACAAGATCTTTGAAGTAGCAGGAAGATTGTTCAAGGAAAAAGGCTTTGAGAATACAACGGTCGATGAGATAACAAGAGAAGCCGGGATAGGAAAGGGCACTTTTTTCAATTATTATCCTACCAAAGAGGCGCTTCTTGTGGATTTTGTAAAAGAAAAAGAAGAACTGGTCTTTGATCTTGTAAAAAATGAATTACGAAAAAATATACACGTCAGGGAAAGAATAAAAAACGCCCTTCTAACAGTAGCAAAAAGTAATGAAAAAAACAAAGAGCTTACAAAACTTTTTGTAGTTGAACACCTGAGGCATTACGGATATAATGAAAGGACAAGTAGAGGGCTAAATACCCTGCTCCATAAAATTATTGAAAAAGGCGTGGAAGCAGGGGAGATCAGGAACAGCATCGATATTAAAAAAGCCTCTGAAAACATAACCGGGATATATTATGCTTCATTAATGGAATGGCTCTGGTCAGAGAGTGATTACTCTTTTTCAGAAGATATCTCAATAAAAATCGACATGATATTTGATGGTATTGGAAGGTGAAACTATGAGTGAGAAAAAGGAAACGTATTTTCTAAATTGGGAAGGATCTGCCAATTCCGATCCGGCAGAGGCGGGTGGCAAGGGTTTGAATCTGGGGCGACTGCATCGATATGGCTTTCCAGTGCCTGCGGGGTGTGTTTTGGCATCTCATGCATATCGCGATTTCCTGCAGTGTAACAAGTTGGCAGGATATATTGATGCTGCATCCGGTATAAAAGCAGAAGCAGTAAATGAACCAGCTAATGAAAAGACACTGGAAAACATCAGGCGAAAGATTAATGAATCTCAGATACCCGGAACCATACGGCAGGAACTGGCAAAACAACTTGAAGGCTTGAAACTAATTGACAAGCCTGTAGCTGTCCGGTCCTCTGCAACTGCCGAGGATTCTGCAAAAGCATCCTTTGCCGGTATTCATGAATCATTTCTCAATGTCACAGGACAAGTTCATATCGAACAGGCTATCAAGGACTGTTATGCCTCTCTCTGGACTCCCCGCGCTGTTGCCTACCGGCGAAAAATGGGATTAGTCGATCAGGATGTATCTCTGGCAGTTGTTATTATGGAGCTCATACATGCCGTAGCGGCAGGAGTGTCCTTTAGCTGCGACCCGCGTACCGGAAGACGCGATCGGGTCACCATTAGTGCCAATTTCGGTCTTGGAGAATCTGTTGTCGGCGGCGCTGTTGAACCGGATGAATACATGTTAGATCCAAGAAAGATACTGCCTGAGATCATCGAGAAAAAAATTGGCAGCAAGTCTAAATTCACGAAGCTTAAATCAACGGGAGGAACAGAGATTGTAATCACAGGTGAGGACGTGAGAATCAAACAGGTTCTCAGTGATAGCAGGATCACCGAGCTTGGTCTTCTGACGCTTCGCATTCATGAAGCTCTGGGTGATAATGCTACCTGTCAGGATATCGAATGGGCGAATGATGGTAAAAAATTCTTTGTTATACAGGCAAGACCTGTGACAGCTATGCCTGAACCCGGATTCCCTGAATTGGCAGGCCAGCCCATGATCTGGTCAAATGCAAATCTTAAGGAGGTCTTGCCGCAAGTATTTTCCACTCTTTCATGGAACCTTATGAGCTGTTTGCTCCCACTGATGATGAATGCTCAGATTCGGGCAGCAGGTTATCGTGTGCCATCGGGGTTGAACTGGATTCGCAATTACAGAGGACGGGGTTATTTGAACCTATCTGCGCTCCAGTGGGAATTTTATGATGGGCTGGGGCTCCTGCCGGGGATGACCAATGAATATATAGGCGGCCATCAGCCCGAAATAAAAGTCCCATCCGGGAATCCCTTTGTGGGATGGAAGGGAATCGGTCGCATCTTACGTAGAATGGTTCTTTTGGTCAATATTCTCAGGATCCAGATCTCCACGAAAAAATTATTTGACGATATGTGGAAGAAATCCGAAGAATGGAATCGGCTGGACTTCAAAGGTATGGATGAACAGGAACTCATCTCTTTTATTTCCGAGATGAGAAAAAGTTCTGCAAATTTTGGGCCTTCTTATATGATCCTTACTTCTTCAGCGGGATATCCTTTTGAGATGATGGCAAAAACACTGGATAAGGATTTCCCGGGCCGCGGTTACTCAATGACAAACAATCTCCTGGCAGGAGCCTCAGAGAACATGACAAGTGCTCAGCACGGTTATAAGTTACTGGACCTTGCACAGACCGCGCGAAAGGATGATGCAGCCTTCAGTTACTTTACAGCGGAAAACTTCGATCCGTCTGCATTCAGGGATGTAATCCCCGGAGACTCCGTGTTCATGAAAGAATTTGAAGAATTCCTTAAGGAATTCGGGCACAGGGGAGTTTATGAGAGTGAAATAATGAATCCGAGATGGAGCGAGGATCCGCGCTATCTCCTTGAAAATATACGGGCCCAGATACTGTCACCGGGAAATCCCGGTTACAGGGAGGCAAGGGCTGCAAAAAAGAAAGCTGTGGAAGAAGAAATTGCAGGTAAGTTCAAATGGGGTATCAAGAGATTTAAACTCAATATGTGGACCGCCCAGGCAACAAAAGGCGCCCGGATGAGGGAAATGTCAAGATCCGTTTTTGTCAAAACCCTTGAACCTTCACGTTTGCTTTTCCAGGATATAGGGCGCCGTTTAGTAGAAAGAGGGATACTGGATCAGCAGAATGATGTATATCACTGCTCCCTGCCTGAGATAATTGCGATCCTTGCGGGATACTGGGACGGCGCGGGTTTGAAGCTGCTGGTTTCTGAGCGGAAGGACCAGCGGGAGTTTTTGTCCAGGCTTGAACCGCCTGATGTGATCATAGATGAGGCGCCGCAGCCATTGTTGCGATCCCATGAAGCCCACGGCCGAGTTCTGAAAGGTCTTGGCGTAGCTGCAGGAAGGGCATCGGGAAATGCAAGGGTTGTTCATCATCCGGGGGAGAACACAAAGCTTCTGACCGGAGATGTCCTGGTCGCACCTTCCACAGATCCGGGATGGACGCCGCTTTTCCTGAGGGCGAGGGCTCTTGTGATGGAAGTTGGCGGTTATACATCACACGGGGCTATCGTGGCAAGGGAATACGGGATTCCGGCTGTGGTAAATGTGCCTGGAGTGATGAAGACTTTGAAGGACGGGGAACAGCTCACGGTTGACGGAGATGAGGGGAAGGTGTACCGTACAGGAGGATAAGATGAAAATATTATTGATACAACCTGCGAAAGCCCTGAAAACAATTGGCGGAGAGGATGTTTTTATTTATGAACCGCTTGCGCTTGAATATTTAGCTTCAGGCGTTAAAGATGATCATGAAGTAAGAATACTTGATATGAGGATCGACAAAGACCTTGATTCAGAAATGCAAAAATTCAAACCGGATGTTGTCGGGATCACTGCATATACTGTTCATGTGAATACGGTCAAAAATCTTTTTAATAAGATCAAATCTATTGATCCTCGTATCTTCACCGTCGTTGGCGGCCATCATGCAACGGTTGTCCCTGGCGATTTCTTTACTTCCAATATTGACATTGTGGTAATAGGAGAGGGAGTTTTTGTCTTCAAAGAGATCATTTCAAGGCTTGGGTCTAAAAGACCGTTTGACGGGATCGCAGGAATAGCTTATTTGAAAGGCAAAGAGCGGGTAATGATTCCACCCGAACCGGTAACTGACCTTGATATATTTCCTTTTCCTGCAAGGGAACTTACGGAAAAATACAGGAAGCATTATTTCAGCGAATGGATGAAACCGCTTGCATCGATTCGCACATCAAAGGGCTGTCCAAACAGGTGTAATTTCTGTGCGCTGTGGAAGCTCACGGGCGGAAAGTACCTGAAAAGAAAGCCGGAAAACATTGTCAGAGAGCTTTCCGGGATCAAGGAAAAATATGTCTTTTTTGCAGATGATGAATCCCTGGTCGATGCAAACAGGATGAAGATACTTGCTGAACTGATCAAGGAGGCAGGGATCAAAAAGAGTTATTTTCTTTATGGAAGGAGCGATACGATCGTCAAAAACCCGGAACTTATTAAAATATGGAAAGGCATCGGACTTGAAAGGGTTTTTGTGGGGCTTGAATTTTTCAGGGATGAAGACCTTAAATACATAAATAAAGGTTCGACTGTCGAAAATAATAAAGAGGCAGTCAAAATATTGCAGTCAAATGGCATAGAGATATACGCTTCGTTTATTGTAAGACCGGATTTTAATAAAGAAGATTTTAAAGAATTTAAAGAATATTGCAGGGGATTGGAACTCAGTTTTCCAAGCTTTTCTGTTCTTACTCCATTACCAGGGACAGATTTTTATGAAGAAGTCAAAGGCAGTCTCATTACCACTGATTATGATCTCTTTGATTTTATTCATACCGAGCTTCCCACAAAACTCCCTTTAAAGGAATTTTTCAAAAATCTCAATTCTTTGTATTTCGATGCAAAATCTCCAGGAAAGAGTATTTCTTTCATGATGAAATATCGATTAAGAGAGATACCGAATTTGATGAGGCTGACTATGAAGGTTTCCAGGCAGATAAAGGAGGCTTATAGGGATTATGAAGTGTGAGAGAACGGGTCAATTTGTTGGTAGTTTTGCCAAAGTGAAACACAAAAACCTTTTTACGGGGTTATGGTTAGTTGAAGTTTACGTTTATTACAAATCTTACAATATCCTTAGTAGAGATAATAGGTAATCATTGCCATCCATCAGGACAACCTGCTAACTCAAAAGCAATGTCATCAGCTTCTTGCCCTTCAGTTTGTTCCATTTCAGATGTTTCCAAATATTTAATTTCGTTCAAATGTTCTTTCTTAATTGATTTATTTTCCTTTTTATTTTGTTTCTTATCAGCCTTGTTCATTCGTTTTCTCCATTGCAAATTTCTTTGATAGTTACGTTCAAATCCTAAGCATTTATTTGATATCCCAAAATCTGAATTCTTTGTCTATCTTATTGAATTGTTTGGCTAATGCATATCCTTTAAGTTGTGTTTGTTTACTAATTATTTCTTGCAGCGTTTCTTTTTTGAAATCTTTTAAATATTTATTTGGAATATATTTTTCAGGTTGATTTTTTATTGAGATAAAATAATTTAATCGTTTTTTGACCTTGAAATCCTGAAACTGAGTTATCTCTATTTTCTCCTTTCTTTCATAAGAGTTAAATGCTTTATGCAACAAAGTCGGTATAGCTGGGTCTTTAATATCCTCAGGCTCGATTATCTCAAAGTTTTTATGACAATGATTTTTGTAAAGACAACCATTGCAACTTTCACGGTCAATGACAAATTCTTTTTCTTCCGTTAAAAGATTTTTCTTTATTTTCCATGCTGATTTCACTATATCGGGTAAATTAATTTTGACATCGGTTATTTCTTTGGTTTTATCAGTATGTCTGGTGTTAAATATCACTCCATATTCTGGTTCTTGATGAACAATAATATCTATTAATTCTTTTTTCTTTTCTGCACGCAAATCAAATAATTTTGAATCGATATCGTTTTGGATTCGCTCATGTGTTTTTTTCAAATCCTCGATTTTCTTGCCATATTTATTTTTAGACGATTCTACTTCTATATCATCAATCTTCTCAAAAATTTCATTAAGAATTTTCTGATTTTTTACATCATCTTTAACAAGTTTTAGAAAAGTTCCTCCTTTTTCTTGGAATAAAATCGTATCTATTACATTATGCAATTCTTGTAGGCTCGATGGAGTTAGATAACGTTTATTAAATGAATCCAAATAAAGATTCATTTGGACTTCATCATAGTTAGTTGTTCTCTCTGCATTCTTTGAATCTATGAGGATTGTTGAACCATCTTTTTTTAACCCAATAAAATCAGGAATACCGTGATAATGATATACAGGATTATAGATTCTCACCTTTGGTATCACAACTGAAAGGTCATACTTTTCTTTAGCTTGTATCCCGATCTTTGAGATATCATATTCCGCATCAATGGGTTTATCGTCATCTCTCTCTATTAAAGAGATATTGTGTATAATCGAATTATATCTTTCCTTTAGAGTGGTAAGTTTAACTGTTTTAAAAGGCAATAAATCATAATTTGAGAAATGCCTGTTTGCTAATTCGTTTACTGGAGTATTCAATGATAAAATATCTTGTTCACCCTTTTTCCCAAGCTCAACAGGAGAAACAGTTCTGGTACAAGGATGCGTTCCTTTGAGTACTCCTTGATATCTCCAATAGAGCTTTGCAGGACAAGAAGTAGCCTGAGCAATGTCTTTCGTACTAAGAGAGTTTATTGGAATATCCATATTTGTCTTCTTCGTTGTAAACTATTAGTGTCCTTCCTCTATTTATATTTTTTCTACACTATATTTTATAACTCATTCTCTGCATATTGGTTCTGATTATTTTAATCCTAATAGTAAAAAAATGAATTTTAAATTAAAAAATTGTATATTTAAATAATTAAGATAAACTTTATAAAATTATTAATATTATATTTATAGAAAGAATGACTATAATTTATAAGTTAAATTACGATATTACAATATCATTGTTGAAATCAAATTTATATTTCTAAAAATCTATCTCCCAATCCCGATAGTCAATTATCGTATATTCGCCAAGACGTGATCTCCACTCCCACGCGCGCTGTCTTCTGTGCAGCTTCCAGCCGCATCCCTAATGGGACGACGCGCCGGGGAGCGCGCGTAATCGCGGGAAAAATCATAATATCATCACTTGCAGGGATTGCAAAGATTTAAGTATACGATATAATAAAACGTAATCATATATGAAAACCATATCAATCCGGTTGCCTGAGCAATATATCCGTGAGATAGAAGATGCATGCAAGATGGAAGTACTTGATAAAGGTACAATGCTTCGTAAACTCATCGGGGAAGCGCTGCGGGAATATCATATCAGGAAAGCATTTGACCTTTATACCGGGGGCAGGATCTCGCTCTGGAAGGCAGCACGGATGGCTGGATTGACTTACAGGGGAGCTCTTGAAGAATTAAAGAAGCGAAATATCCCTTTCAGGTATGAAAAAGATGACCTGGCTTCTGATATTAAATGGGCGATGGCTGAAAAATGATCGTTAGCAATTCAGGCCCGCTCATTCACCTGGCTAAGATAGATCGGCTTAATCTTCTGAAAGAACTATTCGGGGAGGTGACCATACCTCTTGAAGTCAAGCTTGAGGTTGTAGACCGGGGAAAAGATGAAGGAATGGCAGATGCTTTTTTGATCGAAACTGAGATCGAAAACGGCTGGATAGCAGCAAATAGGGAAAATGACAAAAAACTGAAAGAAATAGCAGAAAGTGCAGGAATAGATATTGGAGAAGCTTCTGCAATAATGCTTGCGAAAAATAAGAAATGTCCCGTACTTATGGATGACCTGGCAGCCCGAAGGTTCGCTGCCGGTCTAGGGCTTTCTGTCGTGGGTTCAATCGGTATTTTGATAAGGTCCCGGAGAACTCATAAAATATCGAGAACCGAGGCGCTGGAGGCTCTTGATAAGCTTGGAAGAGTGATGTGGCTCAGTATTGATGTCTATGAAGACGCAAGAAGGATCATTGAAGAGATGCGGTGCTGAGTTAGAATATAACATATATTTATTTTTAGGTATTTTCAGTATATTCTGATTTTTCAGAAATATTTAAATATTCAGAATAACAATCTACTCTTCAAGGTGATCAAATGGCAAAAAAAGATGAAAACATATCTTGCTGTGCCCCTCGATATTAGGTTGCTGCAAGGTTGAGTCTGTAATAACTGTAGATGAAAGGGGCAGATGGTACTTCCAAAAGAGATCAGGGATAAAGCAAAAATTCATGCTGGTGATAAGCTGGCAGTTGTAAACTGGGAAAAGGACGGCGAAGTGTGCTGTATCTCTTTGATCAAGGTCGAGAAGCTTGCAGAAATTGTCAAAGGTATGCTAGGCCCTGTGATGAAGGACATAATGGAGAAATAAAAGGAGGTATCAAATGAAACAAAAAGAAATAAAGAAAGTAGTAAGGGAAAGATACGGAAGTATAGCCAGGGAAGAAGGCTCCTGCTGCGCTCCATCAACTTCATGTTGCGGAAGTGGAAATATCGCAGGGGAGATAAGCAAAAGAATAGGATACGGTGCCGAAGAGATAAGTTCAGTGCCAGAAGGCGCAAATTTAGGTCTCGGGTGTGGGAATCCTCTTGCAATGGCATCATTAAAAGAAGGGGAAACAGTGCTTGATCTGGGTTCAGGCGCCGGATTTGACTGCTTCCTTGCGGCCAAAAGGTTGGTAAAAAAGGAAAAGTCATAGGCGTAGATATGACCCCTGACATGCTGGACAGGGCAAGAGACAATGCAAGGAAAGGTAATTACGCGAACGTAGAGTTCAGGCTCGGGGAGATCGAGAACCTTCCTGCGGCTGATAATTCAATCGATGTCGTCATTTCGAATTGCGTCATTAACCTCGCACCTGATAAAAGCAGGGTCTTTAAAGAAGCATTCAGGGTACTGAAGCCAGGCGGCAGGCTGATGATATCAGATATCGTACTGCTAAAGGAACTTCCTGAATCCCTCAGGGAATCCATCGATGCTTATATCGGCTGCATTGCCGGTGCAATGAAAATATGAATACTTAAAAACGATAAAGAATGCGGGTTTCAGACGATCTGCAGGTACTTGATGAAACGAAATTCCCTGTCGAGTTCTTATCTAATGACCCGGTCGGCAAAGAGGATCATCGAGAAACTCAAGATGCCGATAGAAGATTTGAAAGAGTTTGGGGAATCGTTCATTAGCATCAGGGTACAGGGAAAAAAATAAAAGGAGGAATAAAAATTGACATGGTTCAGCGAAAAAACACCGGAAGCAGCCAGGGCATTCTCCGAGCTCAGGACGATGATCCCTCTTGCCGAAAAGATCGCAGATAATCCAAAAAAAGCACCCGGCTTCATTTCTTTTCTCAAAGCAAAGGGCACCAGCTTGTTTCACAATGCTCCTTTACTTGTAATTGAAAAATCAGGCTGAAACAATGACAGAAGAAATCACAAAGAAAGGTTCATGCTGCAGTTCTCCTGGTTGTGGATCAGAACCGATATCGATATTACCAGGTACAATACATCCTGCCATCAAATCCACTTCCGGCGATATCACTTTTGCTGATCGCCTTGATCATTTGATGGCGCGCCTGGGTGTGAAACGCGAACAGCATTTAATAGAACCTGGCCTCTACGCTCTGGGAAAGCCCGCAAAAGAGTCACCTGTTTTTGCCAGCGCAAATTATACGCTAAGCTTTGATGCATTAAGATCCGCATTGAACGGTAATGATTGTTATATCCTTGTGCTTGATACAAAGGGTATAAATGTCTGGTGTGCCGCAGGCAAGGGAACTTTCGGGACAGATGAACTGGTACGCCGGATCGAAGTGGCAGGACTTAAAGATGTTGTCAGCCACCGCACTCTGATCGTTCCGCAGTTGGGCGCAACAGGAGTGGATTCTAGGGAAGTCAGAGCACGCTCAGGCTTCAAAGTCGAATTCGGACCTGTGAGAGCAGCAGACCTGCCGGAATACCTTAAGACACACCAGGCAACCGGAGAAATGCGCCGCGTGAGATTTATTCTCTCTGACAGGATCGTTCTCATACCTGTGGAGATGAAAACTTTCCTGATCCCTGTGTTGGTCGCATCTGTAATTCTGGCACTTACTGGAAACTACAAAGTAGCAGGCGCTATTATCGTAGCCGCTTTCTCAGGGTTGGTATTATTTCCGATCCTGCTTCCATGGATACCAACTACTGATTTCAGCACTAAAGGATTCCTTATAGGAGGATTGCTTGCTTTGCCATTTGCCTTGAATTCATTTTATGGCATGGCAGATGAAACCATGTTGTTGCGCTCAGGCTGGGCTGTGACTTATATGCTGATCATGCCGTCAGTAAGCGCTTTTCTGGCGCTTAACTTCACTGGTTCTTCTACATTTACTTCGGTAACCGGGGTCAAGCGCGAGATATTCACATATATGCCAAAAATTGCATGGATGTCCGGAACTGGCATTATCCTGATAATTGTATTATCATCAATGAGAATATTGGGAGGAACCTGATATGTTCAATTCGTATGTTTCAAACACCCTGAAATACTATCCGGAATTGTGCATCAACTGCGGGATGTGCAGCACAGTGTGTCCCCATAGGGTATTCAGTCCGGATGGAAAGACGGCCCTGTTGGTTAATCCAAAAGCATGTATGGAATGCGGAGCCTGCCAGCTCAACTGCCCGACAAAAGCAATAAAAGTGGACAGCGGCGTTGGATGTGCTTCAGCAATGATGCTGGCTGCAGTTAAAGGAAAAAAAGAAGTTACCTGTGGGTGTGACGGTTCTTGTTCAAAATGAAAGGGCTAATATAAAATTCGCAGGTCAAAATATGAAAAACACAATTGCATAAACAAAAATCACGAATATATAGCCGGAACCATTTACCTCATCTCTTTTTGACCAGTACGCGCCCGCTCGCATCTATCTCTCCTCTCTTGATGCGCGTGCTGGAGATCGGTAAACCATCATCAGCAAGCACGTAGTCCACGAGGACTATTTTTAAAGCTTTCAAGCCCTTTTCCCTGCGTATCGTGTTTATTTTTAATGCAACTGGATGTGTTTCAGGTGACACAACGATACTGTCAAAATCTTCCTTAATTGTAGGGCCGTAAGGGTCATCCAGCCTGACGATAACAGGTTCTATTCCCTGCGACCTGATAAATCCCAAAACATCTTCAAAGCGCTGGTGATAATCCGCTACATCATGTAACTTATTACTGACCATCTCATTTGACGTTAGCCCCACAAGTAATTCCCCTCCGCGGCTTAACTCAGATGCTTTTGTTAGGATAGCCTTATGACCTGCGTGCAACGGTTCAAAAGTCCCTCCTACAGCTATTCGTGCCATATTAATCTGATTGGAGGGGTAAATGATAAGCGTATCTTTTAATATCTCTTCTACGATTTTAGGGGCATGAATAACGAGACGATACACTGGGCTGATGTCATAGCAGAAGAGGTGCTTTCGCGGGGCAAAAAGCACACAGTAGCCTCGGGAATTACCCCTTCAGGCGCCATTCACATCGGCAATATGAGAGAAGTAGTAACAGCAGACGCAGTTTACAGGGCGCTGAAAGATAAAGGCGCAGATGCGCGGCTCATATATATCGCTGACACTCTTGACCCTCTCCGCAAGGTGTATCCATTTCTCCCAAAAGATTATGAGAACCACGTTGGGAAACCCCTTTCAGATATTCCATGCCCATGCGGCAAACATAAGAGTTATTCGGAACATTTCCTGCTGCCTTTTATCGAGGCGCTGCATACGCTGGGAATAAAGCCAGAGGTTTACAGGGCTGATGAACTCTATAAAGAAGGAAAATACGTTGAGGCGATAAAGAAAGCCCTTGCAAGCAGGGACGAAATTGCAGCCATTCTTTCAGAAGTGTCTGGAAGGGAACTGGAACCTGACTGGAGCCCTTACAATCCCATCTGCAAAGAATGCGGGCGGCTGAACTCTACAAAAGTTACAGGGTTTGACCCTGAAAAAGAGACCGTTGATTATGTCTGCAAATGCGGCTCATCAGGCACGGTTTCCATGAAAGGCGGAGGAAAGCTCACATGGCGCGTTGACTGGCCCGCGCGGTGGCCAATATTTGGTACGACCGTGGAACCGTTCGGCAAAGACCATGCCACAGCAGGCGGTTCCTACGATACCGGAAAGCGCATAAGCCGTGAAATATACGGCTATGAGCCTCCGCATCCGATAGTGTACGAGTGGATCATGCTCAAAGGCAAGGGCGCTATGCATTCATCTACAGGGCTTGCCATATCTATAAACGATATGCTGGAGATCGTCCCGCCGGAAGTGCTTCGCTACCTCATAATCAGGCAGAAGCCGGAAAAGCACATCGAGTTTGATCCTGGACTTGCCCTGCTCAACCTGATCGATGAGTATGACATGGTTGAAGGCGATAAACGCGCATACCAGCTTTCACAGACCGAAGGCACAAAACCATCGAATATTCCTTACAGGCACATGGTGACTGCTGTGCAGATAGCGGACGAAAGAGGTTTTGATTACCTGCTTACTGTAATTGCACGCACGAATTATGATATCTCGGATGTTGAAGCGATCAGGCAGAGGGCTGACAACGCGAGGAACTGGCTTCTTAAATACGCGCCATTGTTCGTGAAATTCAAGGTACAGGAAACGCTTCCCCCGCAGGTCAAGAGCTTTACGAAAGAACAGAAGAAGGCGCTTGCTATAATGGCTGAAGAGTTTGAGCGCGGCATGAGCGGCCAGGAGATACATGACGCTCTATATAAAGTGGCACAGGAGACCGGACTTGAAGGGAAGGAAGTCTTTGAGACCGTATATCTTGCTCTTCTCGGGATAAAGTCAGGACCCCGTGCCGGGCATTTCCTTGCATCGCTTGAAAAGGATTTCGTGGTTAATAGGTTCAAAGAAGCGAGCATTTAATCAGGATTCCTTCATTTTTAATAACTCACCACGAAAAACGCAGATAGGGCAAAGGTCATTGTATTATTTATTTGCGTTCTTTGCGCCTTTTGCAGTGTTTAAATATCAAAAAAATATCTGAAAACACTTTAATTAAAGTATTAGTTGTTAAATTTTTTTATTATTCTATACAGAATTACGGTTTAATTGTTATATTATGATTATGAGCATCATAAGGTTTATATCCGTTGTGTTTTAATATGATATTAATAATTAAATCAAAAAGAGGTGAATCAAATGAAGAATAGATCAATATTGTTGTTGATAGCAGTCGTATTGGTTGGTTTATTTGCTTTACCGAATGCGCTTTCTCTGTTCGCAGGGCAGCATTCGTTCACTAAGGCAGGTAACGGAGAGATGTGTACAACATGCCACTCGGATGTTGCAGATGAAATGCTTGGAGCCACATACCACACAACTCTTGCCATTGGCAATGAAAAGTGCAGGGTTTGTCATACCACAGGCAACATATCAGCCGATCTTATTCCAATTGGCAATGGAACAAATGGTTCGGCAAGTATCAAGGCGGGCTTTAATCTCTCGAACGGCACATTTACGTATGCCAATGGAACCGTTAGCAATAAGTTGTCGCTCCATGCAGCAGTTACGGTTGAGTGCATAAACTGCCATTATGCTGTTAATTTCACAGATGATGCCCATGACACATTCTATGCTAACGCAACACAGAAGGATTGGCTTAAAGGTGGAAACGAAGCATGTTATGGCTGTCACACCAATGTCGTCATGCAGTTGACATGGACAAGAATGGGTGGCTACAATTATAGCTACGATTTCAATACCACAGTGGGCACTATGACCCTTAATAGCACTTCTGTGACAACAAGCACAAATAACACAGGTTAAGTCCGATTTTATTTTTTTTATTTTTTCCTTTTTCAGTAATATTTATTATGTATTAATTTAATATGTCAGTGTGAGAAAACCAATTATTATAATAATGATCTTATTAGTACTGGCGGTGGGTTCTATTTTTTATATCTCAATTCAGAGAAACAGCCCTGTCATAGTGGTTGAAGTAACCCTCGCAGAATCACCGGATAATAACCCTGAACATATCATTTCGCATGTAAATGCGTCTGTTTCGTATGTCAGGACGATGGACGTGCCTCAGGAAACGCCCCTTTATACTCCTGGAATAACAGTGGTTCTGATGCAGGACATGCAGCTACGGAGCGGCTGGTATTCTACAGGCATACCTGTCAGCGATATTTTTGGTAATTATAAAATTATGATTAAGCCTTTTGAAAGTCTCAACGTTTCCCGCCCATTCGTTATCAATACAAGGGTGGTAGACCCCGCAGGAAAAGATGTCAGTGTCAGAAGGACAGAAGTAACTGTTTCATAAGGTGTATGAAGTTTTTATAATTTTTCCATGTCTGCCAGATACAGGTACTCCTGTGCATAACCGCAGTACGGCCCGAAATGCACCCGTGCAAAATCAGCTATTTCATCCCGCTTTTTGCTTTTTTTTGCATCCTTGAAATTCTCTGAATAGAACATCTCCATTATCTGTTCGATATGAGTATCAACAGGGAACGACTCAAGCTTCCCGAAGGCAAAAAGCAGCACGCAGTCTGCAATCTTGTTCCCTACGCCTTTTATTTTCGTAAGTTCCGCGCGCCCTTCCTCATAGGAAAGGTCTTTTATCCCGTACAGGTCAAATCCCCCATCCGCTATCATGGCTGCTGCGCTTCGGAGATTTGGCGCCCTGAATCCCATCCTGCACGATGCCATGTCACAGAGTTCAACATGGGCAAGTGCCTCTGGAGTCGGAAAGGAGTAATAGCCGTTCTCTATCCTGTTCCCGAAAAATTCACACATGAGCCGGATTGAATTTGTTATGTTCCTTATTGTATTGTTGCTTGAACAGATGTAAGATGCAAGGCATTCCCATGGCTCCTGGCGGATGAGCCGGAGACCGCGGTATTTTCGGATCAGTGAGTTCATCAGTTCGTCCTTGCCTATCTCAGAGTATATCTTTTTAAGGTCGTCGTCCAGCCTGAAATAATCCTGAATGGATCTTTTATCAAGGTTTGATTCAATGATAAGTTCGCTGCCTTCCTGTTCTGCCCTGATGACGGCGCCGTTCACCACTCCTGTCCATCGCTCATTTTTATCCCATCGAAAGACCTGACCACATGAGAGAGTTAGGTCGAGGTTGAAATCGGGGGCATGGATGCGGTACATAATGGAGTCACAGTTATATCTTGATTTTAATTTTCAATTAAAAATGGTAATAAAATTTAAGTATCTGTTTTTTTCACTAAATATATTGTGTGGAAGCATTTGATGAATCCTTATCAACACCAATTATCCACCCTTCCAACGATGCCCGTTTAAATTCATTTTCTGATTCTAGTTTCAAATTGTTTGGATCAAACCGATCCAATAGCATGCTCTTTTTGTCTTGTTCATATAACCATTCTGAACACGCTTCAGCGTCTTGTAGATGATTTTTAGATTTTTTATTAAATAATTTTGGATAAATTTCAACTAACACATGACCGCTGGATGGCAAATTCCACCCATCAAAAGGCCAGCAGAATAATTCAATACTTCTGTTTCTTATTTCATTCAGTATTTCAAACAGATTTTGAATACCATATAAGGATTGCAGACCAACTGATCCATTACCTCCAATTTTATATACAGGTTTGGTTTGAGGCACTCTCTCTTCTACTAATCTTTTTTCTTTCATATTCATTGATTTAAAAGGAAATTCTGGATATTTCAGCTGATCCTTGAAATGTGGTCCCCAAAAAGGTCCTTTTGGCAAATCTAATCTTTTGCAAATTAGATCATTAACTGCTTTTGCCCATTCTCTCGGTCCATCTTTTACTTGAGGTAATCCTTGTCCGCTATTGCATAATAAATCTAAGAGCTGTTCCCATGTTTCCCATTTTTTTCCTGCAACAACGTCGTAAAATCCAACCGGAAAACTATATGAATGGTCAAAACCGAACACTACTCTTTTCTTTTCCGACGAAGCCTCATCTAATATCTTTATAAAACAATTTCTTAATGATTCCCGTGTATATGTATGGTCTGTGTATAGTTGTTTTCTATTATTATCAATAACAGACAAAGCTATTGCTTTCCTTTGTTGATATTCAGATTTTGAGCCACTATAATCTGCAAATGCATACAAATCAAATTCTGTCAAAATTCTGAAACTCCTATTTTATAGTTATTTAACTTCTTTTTGTTACATAACAATTTTGTTATATAACAAAATTGTTATTTTATTTCTTCAATATACTATATTCACCCCGCCTTCTTCAATATCCCCCTTGCCGCAATAACCCCGGTCGCCGACGCATTCACGATATCCCTGAAAGCCCGGCGCCGTCCCCGGCTGCGAACAAATTCTTCACAGAACTCTCCATATTCCTGTCCACCAGAACCTGCATTGAATAGAACTTAACCTCAGGCGCATACAGGAGTGTGGAATCGGATGCAACACCCGGTATTATCTCGTTGAGCACTTCAAGCCCTTCCCTGATATCAGTGACGATGCGGTGAGGAAGCGCCATCGAAATATCTCCCGGCGTCACGTCCTTCAGGGTATTGACCACAGTATTCTTCATGAGCCTCGATTCAGTGGTGCGCCTTCCTCTTCGAAGGTCTCCCATCCTCTGGAGAACCGGCTTCCCGCCGCCGATCGTTGTGGCAAGTTTCGCAATACTGCGCCCGTAACGGACTGTGTTCTCAATAGGCTCTGTGAGTTCCACCCTCACCAGGAATGCGAAATTCGTGTTCTCTGATTCCTGGTTTATCATGGAGTGCCCGTTCGTTGCTATGAATCCCTCGTACTCTTCCTTGACAACAAATCCATGCTCGTTCGTGCAGAATGTCCTCACGAAATCATCGTATGTCTTTGTCTGTATGTGGAACTTCGGGTCGCGATTTATCTTTGTTATCGGGTCCATAATGATTGCAGGCACTTCAACCCTGACGCCCACGTCTATTGGCGCATATTTCGCTTCTATCTTATGCTTCTTTACGACCTCATCTATCCATGTCGCACCTACCCTTCCCGGAGCAATGATAGTAAAATGCGAGCGTATTTCCGACCCGTCTTTTAATACCACGCCCACACAGGCATTATCCTCAATGATAAGGTCATCCACTTTCGTACCCAGCAGGAATTCGACTCCTCTCTCTTTCAGGTCTTTCTCAAAATTGCCAATGACCTTAGGGGCGTTATCAGACCCCATGTGCCTCTGGGTAATCTCGATGAAACGCGCACCCACTGCCGCTGCCCTTCGTTTCAGGAGTTCGACCTCCTCGCCTTTCGGGATGTATAAATGGTCGGGCGCGCCGTACCGCACGAACACTTTATCCACATGATCGACAAGTTCCCATGCGTACTCAGGGTCTCCGGTCTGCTCTGCAAGGTCGCCGCCCACATCCGGACGCAGGTTCAGCGTCCCGTCGGAATAAGTCCCCGCGCCGCCAACGCCGCACATGATATCGCACGGGTCGCAGTGCGTGCAGATGCCGCGGCGCTTCATCTTACATTCGCGTTTGTCAATATCCCGTCCCTGGTCGATGATGAGTGTATCCATCCTGCCTGCAATTTCATCAGCAGCAAACATACCTGCCGGTCCTGCGCCTACTATTATTACATCATATACTGATTTCAAGATAGCACCTCTGGAAGCCGGTCCATGTCCCGCGCCGTCTTAATTTCGCGCGCGATGCGGCGTCCCATTGAGAGTTTCTCATCCATAAGATCGGAGTAAGGAGAGCCGGAAATGAACAGGTTCGTCCCTGCAACAATACGCGCTGATATCTCGAATACCTTTAACTCAAGTGTGTCAGTCACCACTGCTTCGAGACAGAACGGACCTATCATTCCCCCGAACAGTTCAAGCGATTTCTCAACAACCCGTTCTCCCATTTCAAATATTCTCGGAAGCAGCGATTCTCTCACAATAAGCGGAATATTGCCTGTCACTACGAAGGTAGGATATATCTCAGCCTCTGCAAGCTCAGTTGGCGAGCCTATCCTGAATATCTCATCTGCGTTAGATTCCACTCGCCTGTCGATTCCAAGTAATTCGAGCGTCCCTTTGCTGAGAGCATATCCGTCCTGCTTTATCGGTGAATAGAAATAATGCATGTAATAACGTGTCCCGAGCACGAATTCCTGTATAGTATATTTTTCAACGGGATTTATCCTCTTCTTGAAGTCTGAATAATTTTTCACAACAAAAAAACCCATGCCGCCTTTTGCGCCGTAATACTTGACCATCATGGGAGAATCGATATCCTCCGGATTCTTTATCTGTTTAGGCATCTTTATCCCGGCTGATTCAAGCCATTTCCTGCTCATGTCCCTGTCTGATTCCCATTCGAGCACGCGGCGGTTGCCGTAAGTAGGAAGGTGCAGCTTCTGGAAATTCTCTGCGCCGAGGTATTCCACGAATGAGCCGTGCGGTATAATTATGGCATTCTTCTCACCCAATTCTTTTGTCTTTGAGAGAATATCATTATAATTCTTCACTATGAAAAATTCGTCAGGTTTTGCCTTCGGGAACGCATCGTAGAATTTTGGCGGCGCTCCTATGCAAATACCGATGGTCTTGAAACCTTCTTTCCTTGCCCCATCAAAAAGCTGGAGGCTGCTGTGCGAGCAGACAGTGGTTATTGCAAGCTCGTCTTTATCGTAACCCTCTAATATATTAAGAATCTCCTGTGTCTCTACCATTATGCACCTACTCAGTGCAACAGTTATATATTTTACTATATTAATTAATCTTGTGGAAAGGAGAGACATTGCCGTAAGAGGAGATATAATTTCAGGATTTAGAATATCCTGGCATCCACAACCACATGCCATACACCGGGTGAGTATTTCTTGATCCTTCTTGCCTCGATTATCTCCACCGTTCTACCAAGCTTTTTTGCAGATTCAACCATCCTCTGGACAGGTCGCTGCTCCACAGCCTCTGGCACAGCCTCATGGAAATGAAGAACCCCGCCAGGCACAAGGGCGCGGATGCCCCGGTCAATATACTGATGCGCGTCCAGATATCCCATGATGACCCTGTCCGCGATCTTGGTCTGGGTGACAACAGAACAGTCCCCCTCAACAGGTTCTACAATATTTTCCACCCGGTTCAACCTGATATTTTCTTTCAAATAACCGGATGAAACAGGATTTATCTCTATTGCGATGATCTTCTCCGGTTTTGAATGCACAGCCATCGGAATGGAAAAATACCCGATACCTGCGAACATATCAACCACTATTTCACCTTTGCCAAGCCTGCTCATCCGTTTTCTTTCAGCAAGGTTGCCCTGGGAGTACATGATCCGCAAAGCATCAAGCTTGAACTGGCATCCGTTCTCCCTGTGGATAGTCTCTGTTTTCTCACCAGCGATAATTTCCCGCTCTGGCTGCCTCATCTGACCGCTGATACCTCTGTCAAGAAGCACAGTCCTGAAGCCAGGGTACATGGATAATAGGGCTTTTGCGATATCGTTCTTCCGTACATTGAGTCTCTTCGCGCAGCGTTATTATTATCACATCCCCGAGCAATTGCCATCCTGAAGGCAGAAGTTTTTTCTCGTGTTCCGGTATATCGAGGATATTGCAGAGTGTTTTTTTCGGTATGTAGAATTCAGGCTCTTCCTGTTCGATTACATTAAAATCAACTGCTGAATCCTTAACAGGAATTTCGATAAACCCACCTTTCCTGACAAGCTTTCTTGTATTATCAATAGCTCCCTCTGAAAGAAGTTTCTGCCTTATGGTTTCAGCTTCCTCTTCCCTGACGCGGACAGCCTTCATGAATTTCTGACAATATACAATATATCGCTGAGTATGGAACTTGCGGTCTCGATAGAGCCAGCGCCCTTTCCGCTGATGGTTATCCTTCCAGCCAGGTCTGTCAGAATGGACGCCACGTTCAATGTGCCTCCAACCGCAAGCGGATGCTTCTTCGGGACAAGTCTTGGCGCTACTGTGAGCGTTCCGTTCCCCGCTTCGCATATGAGCTTTACCACATAATTATTTTTGCTGGCAAGCTCAAGCGCTTCCGGGGTTATCTTCGTGATACCCGTAACCTCGACATCGCGATAGGTGGCAGCCTGCCCGAAAACCGAGTTTGAAATAATAACAAGCTTGCATGCTGAATCAATGCCCTCAACGTCATAAGTGGGGTCGGTCTCAGCAATCCCCAGTTCCTGCGCCTCTTTCAATACAAGCTCATAAGGCAGTCTTTCTTCAGCCATTCGTGTGAGTATATAGTTGGTCGTCCCGTTGAGTATGCCCTCAATTCCTATTACACGGTTCCCTGCCAGTGATTCATGGATAAGATTGAATATCGGGACTGCGCCGCCCACGGTAGCCTCGTACCTGAAAAACACCCCGTTATCCTCGGCAGACTCCTTTAACTGCGAGAAGCATAGTGCCAGAGGGCCCTTATTTGATGTGACAACGTGCTTTCCTGAATTAAAAGCAGCAGACATATTGCTTAAGCCCGGCTCACCGTTCCTGATGTTTGTAGGAGTCGCTTCCACGACGATTTCATGTTTCACATCATGGATGATATCAAGCGCGCCCTCATTTCCTGTTGCGACAGTGCCTTTTTGTTTTTTCCTCTCAAGAGCGCTCTTAAGGTCGATCCCCCTGGCATTTATTTCACTCCCTTTTGAATCCGATATTGCCACTACGTGAAGGTCAATTCCCTGTCGGGTAAGCATCTCTTTTTTTGAAAGTATAGCTTGCGCCACTCCCTGGCCAACGGCGCCGAAGCCGATGATGGACAATCTTACGGTCTTCATGCAGCCTCCGAGTTAAGCCTTATGGGTTCGATCATCAGAAGTTCCTTTTTGCCTGCTACTTCCCGCAGTATTTCAAGTGCCTGCTTTAATTCCTTCTCGCCTTCGGCATTGATAACAAGATATGCAGACGATGTCTTCTCTATCGCAGGCATCGAAAGCGACAGGTCCACGACTTCAGCAAACCCGGTTCTATCTATTCTGTCAATTGTGTCCCCGATATCAGAATGTATGATATGGCCTATGAGCACAACAGAGACCGAAGACCGCAGTCTCTCCTCGCCAACCCTTGCAACCCTGACACCGCTTTTTTCAAGCATGTCTATGAGTTCGCCAAGAATGTTCTGGTCGATCTCAAATGTTATCTGTACAGGGATCGTTCCCCTGGGGGTTTTTTCTTCATGCTGGTGAACCACGCTCATGATATTCCCGTGCAGCTCTGATATAGGCGAAAGTGCCAGGACAAGCTGTCCGGGGATGTCCTTGAGTTCAAGTGTCATGGAGACAATCATAACACCTCAGTATGCACAGGTGAGTAATAAATTTATTTGGCGGCTCTCAGTTATTCATTTCCCGCCAGGTAAAAAGCCCGCCGGCTGTGATCACAGCGCCGCCCAGCACTACAACATAAAGCCCGTAGCCTGCACCTGATTCCATTGTCGCGCCCATGAATTCCCCGGAAAAAGAACCCATTCTCCAGAGATTTACAATACCGCCACCTAATACCAGAAGCCCGCATTCCAAAAGAACCAGACTCTGCAATTTGTCTGTCAGGACCACAGCTACCACAATACTTGCAATTCCAAGAGCAAGCACTGCCATCCCCATCAATTCCCAGTTTGCATTTCCAGTTAAAAGCCCCATCAGAAGACCTTCACCTTTTTTCCAGCCCAGCCCGTTAACAGAGATGCTGGATGAGAGTCCCAGTATTCCGGCGCTTCCGCTTCCTGAGAACCATGGAAGAAAGACGCTTACGATTGAGAGAATACCGCCTGCTATACCCAGATTTTTACCATCAGTAAATATGTTTTTCGATACCATGAGTATATCTGGTTGATTTTATAGTATAAATTTTTTTTCTCGTGGAAATAAATTGCTATTACAAATATTCTCCTGCAATAAAATACACTGCAACAAAAATATATTTAGTTAGACAACTTAAATCTGATAAGTTTCAAGAATTTGGTATGATTAACTTATGGATGAAAAACCTCTTCACAGCCCACCCCTGAAAACCAAATTGCTATTCTGGTTCATCCTCGGCTCATTCTCAGTTTTCTTCGCTGAAGTCGTTTCAGGTTCCTATATATTCCCGTATTTCACCCCCTGGGGCATGTTAGTCGTGATGCCGCTATATACCCTACACATCCTGGTTCTGTCTTACGTGGCATTCAGCCATGGAAAACCCGTGTTTTATTCCCTGTTCATCGCTGGCGCTTTATTCGGTATGTACGAGGCGTACATAACAAAGGTACTGTGGAGTCCAACTTGGGGAGAGCCTATCATTTCTGTCGGGGGTATTGCTCTGATAGAATCAGTCGTACTGGTTCTTTTCTGGCATCCTTTTATGTCATTTATCATTCCGTTATTTGCGGCTGAGAAACTGCTGACTATCTCCAGTGATGTATCAGTTCTTCCTGACAAATTCATGAAGCTGGCAAATTTCAAAAACCTCCTGCCGTTTTTTGCTCTTCTGACAGGTCTTAACCAGAGCGCAAACTCGCCTTCTCCGGTACATTCCCTTTTGTCAGGATTATCGACAACTGGATTTCTTTTTATTCTGGTATATATCTGGAAAGCAAGAACACAGGATGAAGGATACACCCTGCACCAGCTTCTTCCCTCTCAAAAAGAGTTTAGTGTTCTATTTACGTTATTAATTTCCTTTTATATTGTGATGGGTGTGGTTCTCAGGCCCGAAGCATTACCCGGTTTCTTCCCTCAACTCCTGATATGGCTAATATATGGCGGTCTGTTCGTGGTCCTTTACCGGAACCTGAAAGAGTCAGGCGAACTACACTCATCAGGCACTCTTGATCCATATTCCCCACTTTCCTTGAAGAACGCTCTTGTCCTTTCACTTATATTTACACTTTCATCTGCATTGTCTTCTGCAGCACACACTGGTTTATTCATTATGGCTGCAATGTGGATAGCCGGAATTTTAATTGGGATTATGTTCCTTTTCCAATCAATCAAAAGCTCATTCATTCGTCATCGGTAAAGGAAAAACCGTGCGATAGATTACGAATACCCGCGGACCCGTGACTAAGAACCGCGCGTCGCCAGGACTTCCTTCTCTGTCAGGCTCCTGATGTCTATTCCCTTCATAGCCCCGCCCAGTCCCTTTGATATCCGGGCAAGTTCCGAAGGATCATCGTAATTATTCACAGCCTCAACTATTGCCGAAGCCATCTTCTCAGGGTTCTCTGCCTTGAATATCCCCGAGCCAACAAAGATCCCGTCTGCGCCAAGTATCATCATGAGCGCCGCATCCGCAGGTGTTGCAATGCCGCCTGCAGCAAAGTTCACTACGGGGAGTCTCTGGAGTTCTGCTGCTTCCTTTACAAGTTCTATGGGCGCATTTATATTTCTTGCTTCTACTGTCAGTTCACCGGAGCTTTTTCCTTTTAATTCTCTTATAGCACCCATGATAGCTCTCATGTGCCGCACTGCTTCCTTTACGTCGCCTGTGCCCGCTTCTCCCTTTGTCCTTATCATCGCAGCGCCTTCATTTATCCTGCGAAGCGCTTCACCCAGGTCTCTTGCGCCGCAGACGAACGGGATAGTGAATTTTGTCTTATCTATATGGAACATATCATCTGCTGGCGTCAGGACTTCTGATTCATCCACCATGTCAACGCCTAATGCTTCAATGATCTGGGCTTCCACAAAATGACCTATCCTGGCTTTAGCCATGACTGGTATTGTGACTGCTTCCATTATCGCTTCAATAACCGCAGGGTCTGCCATCCGTGCCACTCCGCCTGCTTTCCTGATATCCGCAGGCACCTGGTGGAGCGCCATTACTGCTACCGCGCCAGACTCTTTCTGCTATCAGCGCTTCTTCCGGTGTGGTTACGTCCATTATGACCCCGCCCTTTTGCATACTGGCGAAGCCGCGTTTAATTAGTTCTGTACCGTGTCTGAGTTTTTCAAGCTGCATAAATGTTACTCTTCCATATTATACAAGATATTATACTTTTCCCCTAAATCCCAGTACAGAAACATTTTTAATCAACTATTCAATTATATGTACAATGTAAAAAATAATACGAAATTGATTTGTAGATGAGAAGATATTTCTAGCAAAAGGTAGGAATGAAATGAGCGACATATTCATTAGTTACAAAAGCGAAGATCGACCAAAAGCAAAAATAATCGCAGAAGCGCTTGAAGAGAACGGGAATTCGGTCTGGTGGGACCGGCTTATTCCTCCCGGGAAAACGTTCGATCAAGTTATTGTGGAAGCATTAAGCGCTGCAAAATGTGTAATAGTTCTTTGGTCAAGGGAGTCTGTATCATCAGATTGGGTGAAAAATGAAGCTCGTGAAGGCTCTCAACGACACATCCTTGTACCTATTTTAATTGAAGATGTGAATATTCCTTTTGAGTTCAAACATATCCAGGCAGCACGGCTTGTAGATTGGCAAGGAGAGTTGCCCAATCCGGAGTTTGACCTATTACTAAATTCTGTAGCAGAAATTGTAGGCCGACTACCGACGCAGAAAATGGAAATTAAGAAGAAAACTCTTACCTCTACAAGAACTCTGACTTCACCTCAGCCAACCAGACCTTCATTCAGGTTCTTAACTTATGATAACTTTTTTTATCACATAAGAATTAAATACCCATCTGTATGGACAAAATCGGAAGAAATAATTGGTACTATTGTAGCATTTTTATCTCCGCAAGAAAGCTCTTCTGATAGTTTCCGAGAGAACTTAAATGTGTATATTGGGAATCTATCCCAATCCATGACTTTAGACGATTATATTGATTTATCTAATAATCAATTAAAACAATTAATTACAGATTATAGTATTATTGATTCTAGTGCAACTACTCTTGCCGGTAATCCCGCCCATAAAGTAATTTTTACTGGAAAACAGGGAGGGTTCAATCTAAAGTGGATGCAAGTTTATATGATAAAGAATAATAGAGATTATGTGATTTCATATACTGCAGAGGAGGATAAATATTCTTATTTCTTGGGTACTATACAGGAGATGATTAATTCTTTTGAAATTCTGGGAAATCTTTAAATAAAAATAATTCGTAATACTACGAACAAGGAATGACCATGCATGGATTTCGTGTCACAGGTAAGGAAAAACCTTGAAGGTAAGCTGCGAATAGAAGACGGCAACTGCGGCACCACGCACAAGGTATTGAAAGAAATATCCCTGCTGGGAGGCAGGGCAGTAACATGGGAGAAGCCTGACGGCGTTCGTTCTTCTATTCTTGATGACAGGGGCAACGTGGTAGGACAGGGTGAAGGCATAACATGGCCTCCGGCTATTCTTTTTGCGCTGGTGGAAGGCGGTTTTTTCCCCATGGACATCGAGTCCGAGCTCACAAAATCGCTTCAGTGCATCCTGGATATGGAGAAGGTAGCTGACATCTACGGGTACGGCAGGGTTGTCACGCCGGTATCATCTGCGTATAATGAAATATGGAAAAGCGGGGGTAGAGTTGCAATAAGACGCAATTCATGGGGCGTGGAGGTAGCATTCATCGATAAAGAGGACAGGGAAATAGCGGTGGGACCGATCTCATATTGCCCCACCTGCGGGACCGCCTCCACCATTCCGCGTGCACCTGAGCTTGCCGCGAGGATAAAAGAGGAGTTAAAGGGCAAGAGGAACACAGGGAAAGACAAATACGAGCGCGGGATGGAGAACCATTTCTTTTTTAAGAACGGCAGGATATGCTGCGAGATAAAAGAGAACGGAAAAGTGATCGGCAGGGCTATGAGGTGCTGCATAGCCTATGCAGGAGTAGTGGCAGAAGCGCATGCCGGCATCGCAGGACCGAAATGGGGAGCGCTGTTCAAGGAATACTGCAGAATATGCCCGGTGAAACTGTGCAGGAAAGGGAAAAGCACAGGGGAAGAAGCCAATAACCTGCTTACGGAACTCGAAAAGAAGAAAATGACGACAGATGTAAAGATGGATACGTATATCACAGCGCTAGTAAAGAAAGACGGGGAACTTGTGGGAAACGGTATCGGGACAGTGTGCGCCTTTTCATCGCTGCTTTATGCCGCCGCAAAATGCATCGATCTGCGTTCTGAAATAGAAGTCGTCAGGGAGTAGATAAAATGCATGAAATATCGATCGCCGGAGCTATTATTGATTCAGTGCTTGACTGCGCAAAGAAAAACGATGCAAAAAAAGTCAATGAGATATTTCTTGAGATAGGTGAACTCACCGCCCTCAATCCAGACCAGTTGAAGTTCATCTTTGAAAGTATAACCGCAGGGACTGTGGCAGAAGGGGCGAAATATGATATAAAGGTTATCAAGCCCCGGATATTATGTAAGAAATGTTCATACAGCGGTCCTATCGAGATATTTGAAAACCTTCATTTCTTTCTTCCGACGATCAAATGCCCTGGATGCGGGGATACTGATGTGGATATTATCGCCGGGAGAGAGTGCTTTGTTAAAAAAATAAAGATATCCTGAAAATCAATCAGTTTCACCTTTGAGCAGTGAATTAACCACGTCCTGTGTCCGCAGGCTCCCCTCTGCCACTCGTTTTATCATCGGATAGATATACTTGCAGTCATCGATGTTTTGCCAGACATCAGGACCCACGTCCCTTATCACTTTTTCCATTATCTTGTTGCAGTTATCGCATATTCCTTTCGTGTTCGTCGTGGTTTTTCCACAAATATCGCAGTTCATATTTACCCCCATATTATATTTCATTCTGAACACATAAATAGATGTGGTCTGTGCCCTATATCCCGAGAATTCTTTCCATCAGTGGGACGATCGCAGCGCCGCAAATTACGCTCACGACCACAATCCAGTCCACCCTCTCGTGAGCCTGGGGCAGAAGGTCGCTCGCGCCTATATAAATGAACGTGCCAGCCGTAAATGCAAGAATAGGTCCGAAATATTCATCCGGGAAAATCCCTGCGATAAGAGCACCAACGACAGTGAGGAATGATGTAACGAACAGCGCCAGAAGTGTGTTTTTCCGGTCATAATTAGAACGCATCATTATAATGCTTGTCGAAAAGCCCACAGGAAGCTCATGGACAGCCACTGCAAAGGCGATGATAAGACCCAGGGCTTCATGAGTAAAAAAACCTACCGCTATTGCAATACCGTCCAGGACGCTCTCAAGTCCCAGCCCTATCATCCCGACCCAGCCCTTTGTGTGAATATCGCATTCTGTTTCCTTGCAGGCGTGTATCATAACACTTTTCTCTATCAGGTAAAGCGAAAAAAATCCAATGGCAAAAGGTGTGATTATTTTATTGGATTCAACCAATGCTTCGGGCAGCATCACGAACAAAGCTGTGGATATAAGAACGCCAGCTGCGAACCCGATCAGGTAGTTCGTCCTGATATGCTTTAATCGCGTGTAGATGGGCAAAAGTCCCCCTATTACAGAGGAAATGCTGGCAATAAAAGCATAAACAAGATAAATCATGAATCCTCTAAAGCTGTTGTTTTTATTTAAACATGATGGCTAAGCTCTCTTTACTCCAATCCTGCCCCCGTTCCCGGCAAGAATGAAACCAAGCCCCTTCAAACACTCAGCCGCGCGCCCTGACCCGTGGATCAGCACTTCGGCAATATCAGCCACTTCATCGATGTCAGTGCTCAGGTTAAATGAGTCAAAAACGTCAACAACAAGACCGTTATTCTGCGCGATATCCCTGTGTTTCATGAAGCTTGCGCCGTAATAGTCCACATGGAAGCGCGATGGGTCGCGGATGAATATGGCATTGGTGCCGCCCATCCTGCCGGGTGCGATGACAACATCTGATCGGCTTGCAGTGATGTCCATTATGTTCTTTATCGAGACAAGCGGTATATCAGCCATGATTATAAGGACAGGCTCATTAAGTGAATGTGATGACATCTTTTTCAGGTACTCGTTCAGGGCTTCATTGAGACCCGAATTTGCCAGAACGATATTTGCGCCCTTAAAATCTATCACCGAAGTGGAGAGAATATCCACTATTTCAAAGCATCCTGAAAGTACAAGTGTTCCTGCAACATCAGAGAGCATGGCCAATGCAAAATCCTCCCGTTCTTTATCAGTAAGGAGCGGTGACAGCCTTGATTTGGCATTGCTTTTCTTAAAAGGTATGACCGCTCTCATATCCCACACAAGACATGGTATATCAATAAAAAGGTTTGGAAACATTTGTTAATACAAGGATTAAAATTATTTTCCTCTCACATACTCTTCTATCGCCCGCGCCGCCTTCTTCCCCGCGCCCATCGCGCTTATCACGGTCGCAGAGCCTGTGATGGCATCGCCGCCTGCATATACGCCTTTCTTTGTGGTCTCGCCGTTCTCTTTTGCCACTATCGTCCCATGCTTTGTTATTTCAAGCCCTTTCGTGGTGCGCGGCACAAGCGGATTGGGCGATGTCCCGATCGCGATCACAACAACATCAGCATCTACCTTATGCTCTGTCCCTGGAGTTGGCGCAGGTCTGCACCTTCCGGACTCATCAGGTTCGCAAAGGTGCATGTTTATGCACTCAACATGAGTTACCCAGTTCTTACCGTCCCCGATTATTCTCACAGGGTTCGTTAGCAGCCTGAAAATAATGCCCTCTTCTTTTGCGTGCTCTATTTCCTCGGCGCGCGCAGGCATCTCATCTTCCCCGCGCCTGTAAACAATAGTGACTTCCTCTGCGCCAAGTCGCAGCGCGCACCTTGCAGAGTCCATTGCCACGTTGCCGCCTCCCACCACGACCACTCGCTTTCCCTTCTTGATCGGAGTAGCATAATCCGGGAATTTGTAGGATTTCATGAGATTTACGCGCGTCAAAAATTCATTGGCTGAATAGACGCCGTTCAGGTTCTCACCATCTATGTTCATGAACACTGGGAGACCTGCTCCAGTTCCCAGGAACACGGCATCGAATTCTGACAACAGTTCCTCTACGTTTTCAATTTTACCGATAACATGGTCAAGAAGAACAGTTACGCCCAGTTTCATAACATATTCCACTTCGGCGCGGACTATTTCTTTTGGAAGCCTGAATTCCGGGATACCGTAGATAAGCACGCCTCCTGCTTCGTGAAGCGCTTCAAATATCGTAACGGAATGACCCATTTTAGCAAGGTCGGCAGCAGCCGTGAGCCCTGCCGGTCCTGAGCCGACCACAGCGATCTTCTTTCCGGTCGGCGCCGGCTTTTCAGGGACTTTGACACCTTTCCTGCGTTCTTGATCACTTACGAAGCGCTCAAGCCTGCCTACGGATACAGATGCCCCTTTCTTACTCAATACGCAAACCTGCTCGCACTGTGTCTCCTGGGGACACACGCGCCCGCATACAGCGGGGAGGGCGTTATCGATCTTTATCTCTTTTATAGCGCTGTCAAAATCGCCTTGCGCAACATACTTGAGAAAAGCAGGTATCTTAACTTCAACCGGACAGCCCTTCATGCAAGAGGGTTTCTTGCACTGGATACATCTTTTTGCCTCCTCGATCGCCTGCTCTTTCGTAAAACCAAGTGCTACTTCATTAAAATTGGTGGCACGTATCTTCGCATCCTGCACTGGCATCTTCTGCCTTTCTAACATTTGCATCCCTCCCTCTCACATTTATACTTTTCAAGTGCCATCTTCTCCTCGGGCTGGTAAATGGCAAGCCTGTTCATCAGAAGCGTGAAATCCACAAGGTGCGCATCGAACTCAGGCCCATCCACGCATGCGAATTTAGTCTCGTTCCCCACAAGAACGCGGCATGCACCGCACATGCCTGTCCCGTCTACCATGATAGAGTTCAGGCTGACGATCGTCTTGACATTGAATGGTTTTGTGACTCCCGCCACCGCGCGCATCATAACAGGAGGACCGATGGCAACAACCCTGTCCACCTTTGTCCCGCTTTCGAGTATCTTCTTGACTATATCCGTCACAAATCCGTGATGTCCCTTTGTTCCGTCGTCCGTGGTGATAAAAAGTTCGTCGCTAACCTTTTGCATTTTTTCTTCCCAGAGAAGGAGGTTTGCGCTGCGGGCTCCTATAATTGATATGACTTTGTTCCCCGCTTCCTTAAAAGCGCGGGTCTGGGGAAAGACCGGGGCTACTCCAACGCCGCCGCCGACAAGTATTACAGTCCCCAATTTATCAATATGCGCTGGATTTCCCAGAGGACCGATAAAATCAAGCAGTTCGTCCCCTGCTCCCAGGGATGCAAGCTGCATCGTGGTCTTGCCCACAGCCTGGAATATCATGGTGATTGTCCCTTTCTTCCGGTCAAAATCCGCAATAGTAAGGGGTATCCTCTCACCTTTCTCATCAATCCTAAGAATGACGAACTGTCCCGGCTGTGCTTTTTTAGCAATGCGCGGTGCGCTTATTTTCATAAGATGGATGGTCGGGACAAGTTCCTGTTTATCTAAAATCTCAAATGGCATGGCTTTCTCGATGGCTCTTAAGGGGTATGTATTAAAAAAGATATTGGTAAGGATTGCTTAAATACGAATTTCCATGAGATTTCCAGCTTTGCACCTTAAGTACCCATTTAGACCAACTTTAGGTGCAGAATTAAGACTTTAGGTGCAAACGTCACTTTGGATGCAAGTGTCACTTTAAGCGCAAAGCTGACTCTTGTTATTGAATCTTCTCTTTTGGTGGCATCCATTGTGCAACAGATGTTTTAAAATCGTTTATTATATTTTAATTGGGTTTTCTGAAATCCAGCACGTAGATGCTTTTATTCATAAATAATATAGAATCATTTAGCTTTACGATATGACCTTTTGCATCTACTTAATTCCTGATAATTTTTTTCAAAATTATCTGATTCCCCACCTACTATACCCAGTTATAGGCTGAGGGAAGCCTGCACCGAAAGTTATAGAAAAGTTTATTACCTTTTTAATTTCTGGAAGATTTGCCGAGTGATAAGAAATGTTTATCTTTGCATGTTTCGATGTGTTGAAGTATAATTTGGATATGAAATAGATTCTATCACCGTCTGGATAATACAAATTTAGTGACTCATTTTCCGACGTGTTTGAACTGTAGTTGAGGTATAGTTATTATAATAGTGTGTTCGTTAGCTTTCTATGGGTAATATAGAAACATCATAATAAATTTCGAGATTCGTTGGCTTATCACTGTCTACCATCATATAATTGTAAAAATAGTCTCTGTTTTTAGTGTATTGTCCGCACGTTGAAACGTTTACCTCTGGAAAGACAGCCGCCAAAGAATAATAATCGTCTAAAGGAGACAATAATACTTCGGCTGTTTCTACATTAATACACTCAATGACTGCTCTGTTTGATGTGCTGTATTGATTTAGTAAGGGAATGCTCATAGAACTATTACCAATGTATTGAGCAGTCCCCGGATCAAACTTTAATTAACAGCAGAAGCATTAATTGCTCAGGAAAAGGCAGACCCTATGGTACTTGATAAACTGGGCGGTTCACTTCAGGATGCACTCAAGAAACTCGTTGGTGCAGGCAGGATAGACGAGCGGATAGTGGACGAGGTCGTTAAGGACATCCAGCGCGCCCTCCTTCAGGCGGACGTGAACGTAAAGCTCGTAATGACATTATCCCAGAAGATAAAGCAGCGTTCATTAAAGGAAGAACCTCCCAAAGGCATGAACCCCAGGGAGCATGTAATTCGTATCGTATATCAGGAACTCATAAACATACTCGGAAAATCTGCGAACGTCGGTCTCATCTCCCAGACCATCATGATGGTTGGACTTCAGGGCAGCGGAAAGACCACAACGACAGCAAAACTGGCCCGGTATTTCCAGCGAAAAGGACTCAAAGCTGCTGTTATCTGCGCTGATACATTCAGGCCCGGTGCATACGACCAGCTTAAGACCCACTGCGACAGGATGGGTGTTTTCTTCTATGGAGAAAAGGACGTAAAGGATGCTCCTGCCATTACACAGCGCGGGCTCAAAGCAATAGAAAAATTCGATGTAAAGATAATTGATACTGCAGGGCGGCATGCACTTGAGAAAGACCTGATCAAAGAGATGGAAGATATACATAGCATTGCTCATCCTGACCAAAAGCTGCTCGTACTTGACGCTGCAATGGGACAGCTTGCAAGCGAGCAGGCAAAAGCTTTCAATGCCTCGATCGGGATAACAGGCGTGGTAATTACAAAACTTGACGGGACAGCAAAAGGCGGAGGCGCGCTTTCAGCAGTTTCGGATACTGATACGGCTATTGCATTCATTGGAATTGGCGAAACTCCCGACGACCTTGAGAAATTCGAAGCAGACAGGTTCATCTCCCGGCTGCTTGGCATGGGCGATATCAAATCCCTGCTTGAGAAAGCGGAAGAAACACTTAGCGGCGAAGATCTTGACGTGGAGGCGATGCTGAGTGGCAAGTTCACACTTAAGGATATGTACAAGCAGATGGAAGCAATGAATAAGATGGGGCCACTTAAGCAGGTAATGCAGATGCTTCCCATGGGCAAACTCGGGATGAACGTATCTGATGATATGTACAGCGTGACACAGGATAAACTGAAAAAGTACAAATTCATAATGGATTCCATGAACGAGAGGGAACTGGAAGACCCGAAAAAAATTAACAGTTCGAGAATTACCCGGATCGCGCGCGGTTCAGGCACGAAATACGATGAGGTTCGCGAGCTTCTGAAATACCATAAGATGATGCAAAAAACCATTAAAGGTATGAAGGGAGGAAGATTTAATATACAAAAAATGATGAAAAAATTTGGAATGTAACTCATTGCCATCGATAACACTTATATAGTTAAAAAGCAATTTAAATACATAAATATAGTCATGAAGGAGGCTATTAAATGGTCACAGATATAAAAGAATTCGCAAAATCAGCAAAACCATCTGTTGCTGTAGTCGGGCTTGGTGGCGCTGGTTGTAATATTACGACTTGGATCGCAGAAAAGGGTATGGCGGGTGGAAGAATTATCGCCGCAAATACCGACGTTAATCACCTTTATATCCAGAAAGCTGATAAACTGATCCTGCTCGGAGAAAAAATATGTAAGGGGCATGGATGCGGCGGCTTCCCTGAAATGGGAGCGCAGGCGACCCGTGAGAATTATAAAGAGATGCAAGCTGAGCTTGAAGGAGCCAACCTGGTATTCCTGGTGGCGGGACTTGGCGGAGGAACCGGAACAGGTGCCATGCCTGTTGTCGCTGAGATAACACGCGAGATGGGCGCTCTTACTGTTGGATGCGTTACCATTCCGTTCACGATCGAAATGTCAAGAAGGGAGAAAGCAAGGGAAGCCATAAACCTGCTTGCCCAGTCATGCGATTCCGTTGTTATTATAGATAACTCCAAATTAAGAGAGGTAGCAGGAAACCTTCCATTGAAAGAAGCCCTGAACGTAGCCAATGCGCTTGTTGGAGCATTCGTAAAGAACCTTACAGATACGATCACACAGCCAAGCCTTGTCAATCTGGACTACGCAGACCTTCGCGCTGTTATGGAACGCGGCGGAGTATCGTCCATCGGCATAGGAGAAGGCGACGGCGAGGACAGGGTAGGAAAAGCAGTCGCACAGGCTGTCAGCACCCCGCTTCTTGATGTCAGGGATATATCGGCAAGCTACGGCGTACTCGTCCACATAGTCGGAGGCGAAGACCTGACACTGGAAGAAGTCGCAGTCGCAGGCGAAGTCTGATAA
Source organism: Methanobacteriota archaeon (assembly GCA_963793805.1). Classification (GTDB taxonomy): domain Archaea; phylum Halobacteriota; class Methanosarcinia; order Methanosarcinales; family Methanoperedenaceae; genus Methanoperedens. The sequence continues at coordinate 90,971 of CAWCBK010000015.1, read as the reverse complement.
TGGATAAAGTCCCCAACACAAAGAGGATAATATGGGGCGCAAAGGTTGATAACAACCTTACAGGCATGGTACGTGTAATGGCTGTGCTGACCGGTGTTGAGAGCCCGTTCCTGTCAGGCGAGGAGATAAAGCAGATAGCTCAGAAGCGTGAGCAAGAAAGAATTGAAGCACATGCTGAAGAGCTTGAATCAAGTGAGCCCGCAGTAAGACCGAAGGTGGAGGCGCCAAAGCCGAGACCTGTAACAAAGGTCGCACCCCCCAAAGTTGAAGAAAAGAAGGAAGAAAAGGGCAGCAGCATGTATATCTGGATCGTCCTGGTCGTCTTGATATTACTGGGCCTGCTCTGGTATCTAAAGGTAATTTAAGATCAATGGTTCCGGCAATCCCGGAACTCATTTTTTTTATTTCCATTTTTGGTTATTATTCTCTTTTTTCGCATATTTCCAAACCATAAGTTTTAATTGCATTATCGCATTACTAACCTCCATTCTCTGGAGATCATTTTATATGCTAAAAGAAGCTTCGCAGTATGATGCAAAAGTAGTAGAGCAGAAGATTCAAAAGTTCTGGGATGAAATAGATGCTTATTCCCGCGTCAGGGAACTCAGGAATAACGGGAAGAAGTTCTTTTTTGTGGACGGTCCCCCGTACACCACAGGCAGGATTCACCTTGGGACAGCCTGGAACAAGATCATCAAGGATTCCATACTGCGCTACCGTTCCATGAGCGGGTATCATATACTTGAACGCGCTGGATGGGATATGCACGGTCTTCCTATCGAGGTTAAGGTGGAAGGAGTGCTGGGATTCAAATCAAAGAAGGATATCGAAACATACGGTGTTGGCAATTTCGTTGCCAAATGCAAGGAGTTCGCACTATCGCACAGGGATGAGATGACGGTGCAGTTCAGGAACCTGGGCGTATGGCTAAACTGGAAAGAGCCGTACATGACCCTTCGCGATGAATACATCGAGGCTGCATGGTGGACGCTGAAACAGGCGCATGAAAAGATGCTTCTTGAAAAGGGCCTGCGGGTCGTGAACTGGTGCCCGCGCTGCGAGACAGCAATTGCCGATTCCGAGGTGGAATATGCAGAGGAGACCGATCCTTCAGTCTATATAAAATTCCCGGTAAAAGGAGAGGAAAATACATACATCGTAATATGGACAACAACGCCCTGGACAATACCAGCCAACATCGCAGTAGCGGTGCATCCATCCTTTGAGTATGTGAAAGTAAGGGTGACAAAGGATGGGAAGGAAGAGATACTGATAATGGCAGAGCAGCTAATGGCTAATGTGCTAAAACAGGGAAGGTTCAAGGAATACGAGGTTCTTGAAACAATGCTCGGTGAAGACCTGCGTATCGAATACGAAGCGCCGCTTGGCGATAAGGTACCGAAGCAGAAAAGCTTCCAGCACGGCGTTTACCTGGCGGATTTCGTCACAGCAGAGAACACTGGATGTGTCCACATCGCACCAGGTCATGGTATGGACGACTTTGAACTCGGTATGAAGAACAGACTTCCAATCTTCTGCCCTGTAGGTCCTGACGGCAGGTATACCGATGAAGCAGGAGAGTACAGTGGTATGCATGTGAGAGAAGCCAACAAAGTTATTCTCGATGACCTTACCCGGAAAGGACTGCTCCTTGCAAGCGGGAATATATCACACAGGTACGGTCACTGCTGGAGGTGCAAGACCCCCATAATCTATCTTGCCACGGAGCAGTGGTTCCTGCGCGTTACCGACATCAAGGAAGAGATGCTTGCCGAGATAGGAAAAGTCAAATGGTATCCCGAATGGGCAGGTTCGGCGCGCTTTGCTGACTGGGTCGCAGGCTCGCGCGACTGGTGCATATCACGCCAGAGGTACTGGGGTATCCCGATACCGGTATGGGTATGCGAGTCCTGCGGAGAGACGGAGGTAATAGGAACAAGGCACGAACTGGAGAAACGCACCGGAGTATCAAAACTTCCAGACCTTCATAGGCCCAATGTGGATAATATCCATATCAAATGCGAATGCGGTGGAAAAATGAACCGGGTACCTGACGTGTTTGACGTGTGGTTTGACTCGGCTGTTGCATCATGGGCGACTCTTAACTTCCCCCATGATGAAAAGGCATTAAAGGATTGGTGGCCTGCGGACTTTATTACCGAAGGGCACGACCAGACGCGGGGCTGGTTCTACTCGCAGCTTGGCGCAAGCATGATAGCGTTCGGGAGGGCGCCGTACAAAAGTGTGCTGATGCACGGTTTCACACTTGATACTGAAGGTAAGAAGATGTCAAAGAGCCTTGGTAACGTTGTGTCGCCCGAGGAAGTGATAGCAAAGGTCGGGGCGGAATCGCTCAGGCTATATGTGCTTTCGCAGAACGCGCCATGGGATGACCTGAAATTCAGCTGGGATGAAGTGGGCAACGTGCACAGGATGCTGAATATCCTGTGGAACGTGTATCGGTTCCCGCTGCCGTATATGGTTCTTGATAAATTCGATCCTCTTGGCATTAAAGGGGCGCCTGAAGCACTGCGGCTTGAGGACAGATGGATACTGTCGCGAGTTCAGTCGCTTATAAAACAGGTGGATGCCGCAATGTCCGAGTACAACCTGCACAAAGCCACGCGCCCGATATCCGAGTTCATACTTGAAGACCTGTCGCGCTGGTATATCCAGCTTATCCGCCCGAGGACGTGGCGCGAAGCCAACGACCCCGACAAACTGGCTGTATATTATACATTATACGAGGTGCTTGTCACACTTACAAAACTCATTGCGCCTTTTGCTCCCCATATATCTGAGGAGATGTACCAGAACCTCGTACGAAATGTCGACCCCGAAGCGCCTGAAAGCGTTCACATGTGCGACAGGGCGGCGCCAAAAGAGGAGTTTATCGATACTGAACTTGAGACGCAGATGAACATCATAAGGGAGATAGTTGAAGCTTCGTCCAATGCAAGACAGAAACTGAAGCGAAAACTGAGATGGCCTGTGAAAAAAATAGTAATAGCGCCAAAGAAGGAAGATGTCGGCGAAGCGGTCAGGAACCTTGAAGAGGTGTTGAAGGAGCAGACCAATGCAAAAGAGATAGTCCTTCTTGCGCCAGGTGAGACGTGGGAAGAGCTTGGCGTGGAAGTACTGCCGGTTCATGCTGCGCTTGGTCCCGCCTTTAAGAAAGAGGCAGGAAGAGTGCTTGCCGAATTGAAGAACGCAGACGTGAAAGCCATCAGGAAAGCAATAGCTGAAAATGGCAGTTTCAAGCTAAAAGATTGGACGCTTACTGCTGACATGGTAACTTTCAGGGACTCAATACCGCAATCGATCGCCCAGGCAGGATTTTCCGGCGGCGATGTGTATGTGGATACCGAACTCACACGCGAAATAGAATGTGAAGGCTACGCCCGCGAGGTCATACGCAGGCTTCAGGATATGAGAAAAGAACTTGACCTTCTTGTGGAAGAGGAGATTAACGTGGTCGTGGAGATAAAGGATGAAAGAGTACTTGAACTTGTATCAGACTCGAAGAATTTCATTTCCGGTGAAGTGCGGGCACGGTCTCTTGTTCTTGGTTCAGGCATAGAAGTGAATGGCGACCTTGTCAAGGACTGGGATGTTGAGGATGTGAAGATGAAGATGGGGATAGTTAGAAGGAAATAAAAAAATTTTTGTGGTATAGTCAAAAACATGGATATATGGATATTATGTTCGAGATAATCTAAATCAATTTTTCGTTTTACTAAAAAATAACCGTATATCCGATATGTTTAAATAGATTAAACGAAATTCATGACTGTGGTGGTATTCAGCGATTGCATAAGAAGTATGCTGAACCGCTAAGTTCCCGAATGGGAAATAAAGTGTATAAAAAGAGAGGAGTAAACTATGAAAAAATATGTTAATTACATCGCAGCGGCATTATTCGTCATGAGCATGTTCGCCGGCGCAGGTATCGTTTCAGCCCAGTACGTGGGACAGGGAGAGATGGTGGTAAGCCCGATGCCCGTTCCAGGGAATGATCAGGAACTAAATTTCACCAAGCTTGAGATCTCACCACGTTACGGCAATGCCAGGCTTAAGCCAGGTGAGAGCAAGGAAATGTCCGTGACAATAAAGAACAAAGAGAAAAAACCGGTCAGCGTAAAGCCCGCTATCGTAATACCGCCCTATGGCGAGTATATGATGGAAAAGGAGTGGGTGGCAGTAACCCCGCAAAGCGCAGAGATACCAGCGGGGGGCAGCCAGAAGTTCATAGTATTGGTCACTATTCCCAATGATGCAACTACAGGTTACTATAATGCACAGGTTACATTTACGGACGAAGAAATTCCGTCCCCCTATCCGCAGCCGATCCCGAATTATGTCCATGCCTACCAGCTTTCCATAGATGTATGGATGCCCCTGAACGTCCAGATACTGAGGCCGTATATCACAGACCAGCTTGAAGCAGGGAATGAATACGATTACAGCATAGGACTCAAGAACACCGCAGATAAGGCGATTGCCATAGATCCTAGAATGAGCGACCAGAATTCCATGTATTATGGTCCTTTTGGAACAACGGACTTTGCCTTCACGGATGAGGCGATAACAATAACAGCACCGAAGGAAGTACCCGCAGGGCAGACAGTGGAAGTGAAAGTTCACATAACTGTACCGGAAGACGCCAAGGGTAATTATAACGGAGCTATCGACCTTGGAATATCCGACCTGTCTGCCCGCGATGAGTGGGCTGATATGGTAAATCTGCAATTCGGAGTATGGAGACAGCCGTCAGAGCCTTTCGTGAAATCGTTTACAACAGATGCTGTCTCTCCTGTGACTATAGAGGTCAGTTCGAATCTTCTTAACGGTTTACTCGGTTACATAGGATATCCGGGCACCACATCGAGCAGTACAAAATCCCCTTCTTTCACAGTGAACCTTAACGGGCCGGATAATAAGCCGATATCACTGACAAAGACAAAAACCTTAATAAAAGGAGGAGTGTCCCTTGGCGGAATGGGTGCAATGTATCCACCATGGGAAAGCGAAAGTGAAGGGATATATAACGAGATGGGAGTCCAGTACGTTGAAACCTTCACAGCTACAGTTCCGGCAGGCGATAATAAACTCAGTGTTCTGCCCAGGGATACACAGGGATTCGAATATACAATAACGATCGGAGAGTAAGCCTCTCCTTTTGTTTATTTTTTTCCTTCGGAAAAAAAATTCGGGTAAAAAAATGGAAGTTGAATTATGAATACACCGACAAAACTCATACTAGGTTTTGCTTTATTGGCTCTGGGCGCAGGGCTTGCCGTTAATGCAAATCAATCTGCCGAAAAACCGCCATGGGTACATGAAGTTCAATGGCAGGATAAGTATGATGGTTCAGCGAAGATAGAAGAACTGCTGTGGAATGAGATCAGTCCATACAGGACTGAGTACGAAATAGTAAATATAAGCGCAAGCTCCGAAGGAAAAAAGCTGCGTCTTAAGGTGATAGCTGCGATAAAAGAGTCAGACAAACCGGATATCTATGATCTTGTGTATGAAGACGGCAGTCTGATCATGACAGGTTATCTCCTTGAAGCCATTCCTGTGCAGTACAGGGACGAAGCAATAAGCACCGCTCTGGCCAGCAGTGAAATAGCCGCTCTGCCAATCAAGCCGGGAACGCCTAGCGTGAGGCGCATTTTGCCAAAGACTTCAGAGAAATATTATGCCCCGAAAACCCTGCTTAGCGTTACATGGGACGGGATATCAGGTCTAATTGACCCGGATGAGCATAAGGTTGTAAAGGTCTGGAATTCGGGCACACAGCAGTAGATAAAAAATAACATCCTATCGAAAGCGAATCGCACACATCTTCATCAATTCCTCTACTATCCTGACCTCTGCAAAAGTATCCATTTTACAATATTCTTCAAGTTCGTTCCTGACCCTGGCTTTCTCCTCAGGTGAAACATTCCCGAAAGTGATCTCCTCAAAGCTGATACTGGCATCCATCCCGTTGTCGATCTTCATCCCTTCATATCCTTCATTCGTGATAGCAGGCAATACATCTTTTATGGATGCAGAACCGTTTTGTTCAGGATTGTAATAATGGAATTCCCTGAATGGTTTTAGCAGATCGATGACCCTGGGCAGAATTTCGTTCACCCAGCCCTCGTATTCCGGAAAGTCCCGGCCTAATTCCTTGAGCACTCCCTTTTCAAAAACTTCATTATAGACCACAATAGCCCCATGTGTTCCAAGAGCATTTTTCAGATGTTCCAAAAATGCAGGTCTTGGATCATTTTTTCCATCTGCCAGGAAAGATAGGTGTTCAATATGATCATCCGTATGGGCTAAATGCAGTGAAAACTGGAACGGGATCCTCTGATATGGTCTAGAATCAGTAAATTTTGGCACTGCTGGAGCGAATGTCTCAAAATCAAGATAATAGAGAGGATATTTAAGACCTTTGAGAAATTGCCGTATTTCCTCTTCTTGAATGTGGATATTTCCAGTCAATCCACATATCCTCTGTATCTCCTGACGATGGTTCAGTTCGAACTCTTCAGGAATGTCTTTTATGTGGAGAATGCCCATATCAAATAATTTAGCGCTTGTCTTTCCTTTCCCATAAAGTGTAAAAACATTGTCTTCCGGGAGGGAATTCCAGCATTCATTTATTAGAGGGCATTCGTAGGGGTTATTACAACTATTACGGGTTGTAACTGCGGGGGCATCTTCAGAATTGATAGTGTGAAACATCCCATTGATCCGTTCCTGTATCCCTTCCGAAGTGTTTATAACCTCAGCAGTGATCTCCTCGATGCTGAATAATTTGGAGATATCCAGATCTCCCTGCCTTACATATACTTGTTATTGAGGAACATTAAATAGCATTTTTTGATCGCAAGGCTGGCACGTTCGCAACAATGCCTCTGAAATGATACGTCATCAATATTTTCCGGCTTTACCTGTGTGCTTGACTTTACCTCAATTATATCAAACGTCCCTTCTCCGTTGGGTCTCAGGATATCGATCCTTGAATATATGTCCCCTGCCATAATTCCTGCTTCAAAAACAGTTTTATTATCTTTGAGGTGACCTTCAGTTAGCTTTATGTTTTGAATAAAATTCTCTTCAGGAGTATCAATCCCATCAGGATATGCTTTTTTTGCCAGTTCGCCCACGATCTTTCCCTGGGAGAAACGATAATTAGTGATTCGATCTGTTTCGGGGATAATGTCTTTTTCATTGAAAAGTATCCAGAGGAGTTTTGGGCACTGTAACCCTGAAAGATATTTTGATTTTGTCAGGAGAGTCATTTTTATCACTTAAGAATCCAGTCCAGTCTAAATTATACAAACCTTACATTAGTATGACGTTGGATAGATATATAAATAATTCAAAAATAAATAATTCAAACCCAGATTTAATTTCAGGACTCTACAGTAGCAAAACATTCAATAGTAAATATATACAATATTACATGGAATGATCTCAGATATTACATTATTTGTCTATGCTTTCACATCAATATTTGCCATTGTCAATCCTTTAAGCGGTGTAATGGCATTTGTTTCACTTACCTCGAAAATGAACGCCTCGGATAAACTTTACGTGGCGAAGAGGTCCGTGGTAATAGCCTGCATTATCGCAGTCATCTTTTCGATCACAGGAGAATATGTATTAAGCGCTCTTTTTAATATCACGGTGGATCACCTGAGAGTGGCAGGAGGCATCCTGCTGTTCCTTGTGGCAATGGACATGTTATTCGCGCGGATGTCAAGGGAAAGCATTACGTCCGAAGAATTGTCAGATGCGGCGCAGAGGGAAGACGTTTCCATTTTCCCGATGGCATTACCCATCCTGACAGGACCAGGCGCAATTACTACAACGATCCTTGTGACAAAAGCCGGAGGAGAAGATCCATTTGCGAGACTGGTGATCATAGCCGCTATCCTTTTGACCTTCGTTATCACATATGTGATCTTTCGGTTCTCAGATACTGTAAACAGAGTGGTGGGGCTGACTGGAATGATGGTGATGACACGCCTGATGGGGCTTTTCCTGGGAGCTATCGCAGTTGATTTCGTGGCTCAGGGAATAAAAGGAATATATATTAGCCTGTTCTGACCTCTCCGATAATAATGAAAATCCTCGTAGTTACAGGAAGGCTGGCAGAGAATGCCGTAAGAAGATCAGTTAAAGATGGCGCAGACGTGCTTGTTCTCGGAGTTGAGGTGGCGGCGTTTGTGACGCCCGCGCTCCTTCGGCGCTTCCTTCCCCAAAAAAAGTATGACCTGATACTTGTCCCTGGTCTCGCGTCAGGCGATTATTCCGGGCTTGAGAAGGAAATTAACACGCCGGTAAATCTTGGCCCTAAACATGCAGTTGACCTTGGTTTTGTGTTGTCATTTGCAGATAATACCGCTTTTTCCCCAAAAATTCCTGCTTGTGAACTCCTGAAGGAAAAAAGAATGGACACCGCGCTTGAAAAAATAGCAGAGCTTGAAAAAAGCTCCACTGCATCCCTGTCTATCAGAGATATGAAGCTTGGCGGGAATTCCAGGATGAAAGTGATGGCCGAAGTGGTTGATGCGGGTCATTTATCACGCAAAGAACTCACGAACAAGATACTGTATTTCATAGAACAGGGCGCTGATATCATCGACCTTGGGCTCTCGCTTGAAACTACGGAAGAGGAAGCAAGGACTGCTGTTATAATAGCAGGATCAGCAACATCAGTTCCTTTGAGCGTGGATACACTTGATCCCTGCCTACTGAATGCAGCTATTGATACGGGTATAGATATGGTTCTGAGCCTGAATTCCAGGAATATGGATGAAGTGAGTGAGAACATTATCAAAAATTCCACAACAGCCGTTATAATCCCGGACAGTTCCACTGACATTGAGAGCCTCTACCACAATATCGATCATGCAAAAAAAACAGGTATCAAAAATATCATCGCAGACCCCGTTCTTGAGCCTTCAGGTCATGGATTTTTAGAATCGCTCAACAGGTTCAGGGAGTTTCGAAAACGCGACAGGACAACACCGCTATTTTTTGGCGTGGGGAACGTTACTGAACTTATGGATGCAGACTCCCAGGGCGTCCATGCCATGCTCTCTGCTATCGCAGCAGAACTTGACGCGAATATCCTATTCACTCCTGAATACAGCTTCAAGGCGCGGGGCAGCGTATCAGAATTGAGGGCAACTTCTAGAATGATGATGCTTGCAGGAGACCGCGGCAGCGCCCCCAAAGACCTGGGTATCGACCTGCTTGTCCTGAAGGAGAAAAGGGGTCGTGAATTCGGAAAGATGCCTGAAAAAGCCATTGAGGCAAAGGAATGCGAAAAATGGCATCTTGACCCTGCGGGATGCTTTAAGATAGAGATCACAGACGGCGAAGTCAGGAATGGAACGTTCCGCCGGGGAAAGATCATTGCACGGCATAATGATGCGTCGATCGTCGGGGCAACTGCAAAGGAAGTTCTCGATACTATTATGGAACTTGGACTTATCTCGCGCCATGACCATGTAGCTTATCTTGGAATAGAACTTATGAAAGCCGAACTTGCGTTGAAATTCAGGAGGAGCTATTCCCAGGATGACGAATTTTGAGATGATACAAAAATTTTCAGATGATGATGGAGCAAAAGAACTCCTCTTTCGAGCCATGAACAATGAAATGCTGGGGTTTAAGGACGGAGTTCGGCTCCTAAAATCCCCTGCTCTTAACCTCCTTGGCGCGACTGCTGATACGCTTCGTGAAAGGAGCGCCGGCAACCTTGTTACATTCGTGGTCGACAGGAATATCAATTATACCAATATCTGCTCTTCAAAATGCAAATTCTGCGCATTCTACAGGGAGCCGGGGGCAGAGGATGCGTATGTACTGACACTTGAAGAAATTATGGCAAAGATCGATGAGGCTGTGAAGCTTGGCGCAACGCAGATATTGATCCAGGGTGGATTGAACCCGGAAATTCCAATAGATTATTATGAGGATATGTTAAGAATTGTGAAAAAACGGTTCAAGGTCCAGATGCATGCCTTTTCCCCTCCTGAAATAGTGCACATCTCAAAACTGTATGGCGCAGGGATAAAGGAGACCATCTCGCGGCTCCATGACGCAGGGCTTGATTCCATACCCGGAGGCGGGGCAGAGATACTTGACGACAGGGTGCGAGGTTCTGTTTCTCCCAATAAGATCGGCTGGAAACAATGGCGTGATGTCATGCTGGCGGCTCATTCCCAGGGTATCCCGACCACAGCCACGATGGTCTTCGGACACGCAGAGACCCTTGAAGAGAGGATAAAACACATTATCCGCATCCGGGAGATGCAGGAAAAATATCACGGGTTCACAGCTTTCATACCGTGGAGCTTCCAGTCAGAGAATACGCAATTGAGCGGCGCATCGACTGGGGTGGATTACCTGAAGATGGTGGCAGTATCGCGTATCCTTCTTAACGGGCATATCAGGAACATACAGGCGTCATGGGTAACGCAGGGTTTAGGGGTTGCCCAGATCGCTTTGAACTTCGGGGCGAATGACCTTGGCGGGACGATGATAGAAGAGAACGTTGTCAGGGCGGCAGGCGTGGCTTTCCATAGAAAAAGCATTGAAGACTTCGTGCATATAGCGGGGAAGCTGGGGCGTCCGATTGCGAAGCGGGATACGCTATATAACGTCCTGGAGCGCTATTATCCCAAATAAGTTCAAATAGAAAATTTCATATATTTCTTCATAGCTCAAGTATTTCTAACCTATTAAGGGAACAGGGAAAAACGTCTTTCCGGGAATTATGGAGGTAAAGAATAATGGGAAAAATAAATTTGTCAGAAAAAACATTTAAAGGAAAATTATATGTTTTTGCGTTTTTTGTGGCAATGAGTGGTATCATTCTCACAACGGGCGCAAGTGCAGCAACGCTTACAGTCGACGACAGCGGCGGGGCGAATTATGTGAAGATCCAGGATGCAATAAACGCGGCAAGCGCGGGGGATACAATTCTGGTTTATAGCGGCTCATATAATGATTACGTCGGGATCAATAAACAACTAATTCTTAAGGGTGTTGATAACGGAGGCGGTAAACCTATTGTCACATATGTAATCGGAGATATTTTTGCCCTGAGAGCCGATGGTGTCACAGTTGACGGGTTTGAGATAGTAAATGCTAAGGGTTATTATGTAGAGTACGCTACGGGTATCGGGGTATATTCTAGCAACAATACAATCCGCAATAATACCATCTCGAATAATGAAGAATATGGCATTTACATGGCAAATGGGAACAATAACAGGCTGGAAAACAATATTCTTTCAAATAATGGTTGGTATGGAATAATTCAATATTATGGAACAAACAATATCTTGTCGAATAACTCTTTCCTCAATAACAAGTGGGGATTAGCTCTATACAGTACAAATGATAACACTATCTATAACAATATTTTCAACAATACCCAAAATATTGTCTTTTGGAATCCCTCTGTGGACATCTGGAATATAAGGCAACCAGGTACGAATATCGTAGGAGGTCCCTACCTTGGAGGCAATTTCTGGGCAAACCCGGAAGGTTCAGGTTTCAGCCAGATGTGCACGGATAATGACAATGATGGTATCTGCGATTCAGCATATTCAATAGACAGCGGCAATGTTGACTATCTGCCGCTGACATACAAACCCTCTGCAGGTGGGCTCTTGGATGATTTCGATGATAATTCATTTAATCCATCGCTGTGGAGTCCTTATACACAGGGAACAGGTCCGAGTATTTCAGTAGTCAATCAAAGAGTTGAAATAACGCTGCCAGCAAATTCAAAGGACGATAATAGCAGCATGCCAACAATCGCCGGCAGATACAGCAGCAGGTGCACATTAATAGGTGATTTTGATATCCAGGTGGATTATGAGCTTCTTGACTGGCCGGATTCTAACGGTGTCAGAGTAGGTTTGGGAGTTCCCGGAGGCATGACTGAAAGAGTCAGCTTCGGACCATCCTGGGATTACCCCTATCAACCTCGTGAAGTTTACCTCACACACTTTGCAGATGGTGTTTTTGGAATTACCGAAACGAGCAATAGGTCGGGTAAATTAAGAGCCGTAAGAACAGGAAGCGATCTGAGCGGGTATTATTTCAACAATAGCAACTGGAACCTGATACGGAAATACGCAACATCAACAACCTCGGAGGGATGGTTTACTATTGATATATGGAGTGCAAACTCAATATTTAAGAGCCAGAACGTGAGAGTCGCCTTTGACAATGTTATCGTGAATAGAGGAAAACTGGCATGTTCTGATACTACCCCGCCGATAACAACGCCTGTTATTTCAGGCACTGCAGGACAGAATGGATGGTATACCTCAGATGTCCAGATATCCCTCACAGCAGAAGATACAGGAGGCTCCGGGATATCAAGAATTGAGTACAGATATGGCAGTTCTGGATGGATCACATATACAGCACCGATCGCAGTAAACTCCGAGGGGACTACAGTGATTTATTATCGCTCAAGGGACAGGGCCCAAAACACAGAATCAGCAAAAGAAATTCGTGTCAATGTAGACAAAACACAGCCAGTTATTGTCGGCAGCCGCACCCCCGCACCTAATGCTAATAGCTGGAATAATGTCAATGTTACAGCTAATTTCGAATGCAGTGACGGTATTTCAGGAATTGAGAGATGCACCCCTGATAAAGTTGTATCAACAGATGGCGCAAGTCAATTCGTAACCGGTGAAGCAACTGATAATGCAGGTAATTCAGCGAGCACTACTATATCGGGGATAAATATCGACAAAACACCGCCTGATATAACAATAAACGTACCCACAGAAGGAGCGGAGTATCTGCTGAACCAGATAGTGATCGCTAATTGGGCTGCAATAGATCATCTATCTGGAGTTGCTCAGGCAACAGGAACCGTTCCTGATAGTTCACCTGCAGGCACCGGGACACCAGGAGCAAAGATATTTACTGTTAACGCTTCTGATAATATCAATAATACTGCGGATAAGACGGTGACATATTACGTCAGATATGCCTATAGCGGCATCCTTGAACCTATCAATGTGAACGGCAGCAGCATCTTCAATAGCAACAAGAACAGCTTCATACCTGTTAAGTTCCAGTTGCAGGATGCCACTGGGGGGTTCGCTGCCGGGGCGGTTGCGGATATCTACAGAACGAAGATAAGCGATAATATCACGGGTACGATTAATGAAGAAGTCTATACTCATGAAGCTACCCCTGGCAATCGTTTTATCTACAACAGCACAACGAATGAGTATGTATTCAACCTTGATTCCGCAGAGCTCTCCATTGGAACATGGAGAATAGAGATAAGGCTCGATGACGGAACCTCCAAATATGTTGATATATCTGTAAAATAGAAAAGACAGGGTGTTCTTAATAAGGAACATGTCTGTCATTTTTTTCTATTTTTTTCTAATTCTAGTCATCAGTCTTTTTATCGCCAGGAACCATTAAAGCTTTATTAACTCAAACTAATTTATTCAAAGGTGATACCATAAAACCAATACTCCAGGTCGCTCTCGATGTCCTTGAGATTGACCGCGCCATCCAGATCGCAAAAGAAGCAGTAGCAGGAGGAGTGGACTGGATAGAAGCTGGAACCCCGCTAATAAAAAGCGAAGGCATGAACGCAGTACGTCAGCTCAAGGCGGCATTCCCTGACCACATCATTCTGGCTGACATGAAGACCATAGATACAGGCGCAATGGAGATAGAAATGGCTGCAAAAGCGGGCGCAGATATCGTTATACTTCTTGGCAGCGCTGATGATTCCACTATCCAGGACGCCGTTCGCGCCGCCCGGAAATACGGTGTGAAACTGATGGCTGACCTCATATCAGCAAATGACCCTGCAAACAGGGCAGTCCAGCTTGCTGGCATGGGGATAGATTATATCAATATCCATGCCGGCATCGACCAGCAGATGACAGGAAATGACCCTGTAAAGGATGTCAGGAAATTCAAGGTGAACGTGCCTGTGGCTGTAGCAGGCGGGCTTGACGCAAAGAGCGCTGCGAAAGCGGTTGTGTCTGGTGCCCGCATCATTATCGTTGGGGGCAACATTGTCCGCTCATCAAACGTAACAGCCGCGGCAAAGGCAATAAGAAGAAGCATTGATGTCCCCCTGATCAATGATGAAAAGGAAACATCAATAGACGAACAGACCATCGAACTGCTAAAGCATGTATCCACGCCAAACATCTCTGACGCGATGCACAGGAAAGGCGCAATGAAGAACATCCATTCCATCTGTCCTGGCACAAAAGCCGTGGGCAGGGCGGTCACGGTGGCGACATTTGAGGGCGACTGGGCAAAGACCGTTGAAGCCATTGATATGGCAAAGGAAGGGGATGTTATCGTCATCTATAACGGCAGCCCGCACGTTGCCCCGTGGGGCGAACTTGCGACCCTTTCATGCATCAACAGGAAGATAGCCGGAGTAGTGATCGATGGGGCGGTAAGGGACGTGGACGATATCAGGCGGCTTAATTTCCCGGTATTTGCGGTATCAGTAGTCCCGAATGCGGGCGAACCAAAGGGATTCGGGGAGATAAATGCAGAGATAAAGTGCGGCGGAGAGACTGTTAAACCAGGTGATTATATCGTCGGAGATGATAACGGCGTTGTGGTAGTCCCGAAAGAAAGGGGATACGAGATAGCGCGGCGGGCTGTCGAAGTGGAGAAGAACGAAAGCAGGATACGTGATGAGATTATAAAGGGGAAAACCCTGTCCCGCGTGATGTCGCTTGAGAAATGGGAAAAAAGGTAGCCGAAAGGTTGATGCTAATGACAATCATTAAGAGGCTTCGATAAAATACATATATAACTATCAACCATTAATAATTGGTACTATTAATAGTTTGTACTAAATGAAGGTAATTATGGAACTCACACCAATTCAGAAAGAAATATTGACTTCGCTCATCAGTCTATACAGGGAGAAGAAGCAGGCTATCAAAGGGGAAGACATTGCAGAGATCATTAAAAGAAATCCCGGAACAGTCCGGAACCAGATGCAGTCGCTCAAGGCACTGGGACTGGTGGAGGGTGTTCCCGGGCCAAAAGGCGGCTACAAAGCCACGGGTGAGACCTACCGCGCATTATGCCTATTAGAGATGGAAAAGGAAACGGTAGTGCCAATAAAGCGCAACGATGAGATAATTCCAAATGCAACTGCTGCGGAGATCAGTTTCACAACAGTCAGGCATCCGGACCTTTGCAATGCCACAGTGCATGTTATTGGCGATATTAAGAAGTTCGACATGGGTGACCGTATTACGATCGGGCCGACACCCGTAAATAGAATGGTCGTCCGGGGAGAGGTCATCGGGAGGGATGATACACAGAATTCGATATTATTCGTTATACTGGAAATGGTCTCCCTTCCTAAAAAATCCATTAAAGAGTACATACATAAAAATCCCATTATTATCCCTTCCACTGCAACGATACAGGAAGCTTCGAGAATACTTGTGGGAAACCATATCCACGGAGCTCCTGTAAAGGATAAGACAACTATTGTGGGCATCGTTACGCTCACAGATATCGGAAAAACGCTTGCTGATGGCAAAACAAGCCTCAAGATAAAAGATATAATGACAAAGAAGATCATTTCTGTAGATGGCGAAATGCCTCTTTATGAGGTGATAAGGGTGTTCAATAAGGAGAAAGTGGGAAGACTCCTTGTCAGGATAGACGGGGAATTTGCGGGGCTCATTTCAAAAACAGATATCCTCGATAAACTCATTGTTTTTTGAATCTGATTTTTCCTAATGGCTGGCATCATGCTGGTTTATGTCAGCCAGCCCGTTCTCATCATTCTTTTTTAATCTCTTTGTCACCTCGATGAGAGGATGCTTGGCGTAATCAAGTATCTTTATGTCTGAAAGCGTATGGAGACCAGATGACGAAGCCGTTTTTTCAAGTCCCAGGTGGACTTCGTCCCCAAGAGGTATAACATATGCATCCATGTTCTTAATCCCGAGTTTCTTTGCAGCTACAACCCTGTGATGCCCGTCCACAAGGATAAGTTTATGCGGTTTTTTTATTACGACAATGGGTTCAGCAAGCCCTTTTCGGAGTTCGTAAATTCTCCCGTCAAGTTCATCCGCGTAAACCTTGGATTGCGTGGGCACAAGTTCATCGATATTGACTGCTTCTCTGATAACATCAACATGGATATTATGAATAGTCTCAAGCGTCTTCTTGAGTGTCCAGACTTTCTGCGGGCTTGTCCTCTCAATATGCGATCGAATGACATCGGTATTTGTTATGATGCCGCGCAGTTGCTCATTTGAATCCACGACAGGCAGTTTTGATTTTCCTGACCTGAATATGACGCGCGCCACGTCGCTCATATCCATATCAGTATCCGCGACAAGCATGTCCCGGCTCATTATTGACGAAACCTTCTCATCAAAGCCCTTTTCAAGCATGTCAGCCGCCGATATGTAACCAATTACCCGGTTCTCCCGCACTACAGGAAAGCCGTCGTGGCCTGTCTTTCTTATAAGCTTTATGACATCCCTGACCTGATCTTCGGGTGAGACCGTATTCACTTCAGTTGTCATGTAGTCCTTGACTTTGGGGTGGTCCGTCATTGTGTCCTCCGGGGGGCAGGGGTAGAGGATACCCCGTATTTCAATACCGGGAGGAATCGTACCCCGCCCCAAAATAATACTTTCACATCGCTATCATAATGGCTATATAATCCCTTATTATAATAGAATCTTGAATGGAAAGAACGATTAAACTGAAACTGGAATTGTCTAAGGAAAATAAGGAAACGCTTAGACAGACAATGATTTTGAGCAATCAGGTTTTCAATGAAATTGCCAGATACGGTTTTGAAAACCATACTTGCAGCAAAGTATCTGTCCACCGTGCCACTTATTACAGTATCCGGGAAAAGCATCCTGAACTTCCATGTTCTATTCTTCAAGGAATCAGAGATGTTGCCTGCGAATCTCTCAAGGGACTCGAACTTAAAAAATGTCCTGCAAGCAAACCATTCTCTGCTCTTCGGTATAATAAACGTGTGCATAGAATCAATCTTATCAAACAGAATGTTGGTCTTTCTTCGATTAAGGGGAGAGTGAATGCAACATATTCCATTCCTGAATATTACAGGCAATATCTTAATTGGGAATTTAAAACGTCCACGTTGAGATATAACAGACATAAGGATACTTTTTATTTGCATGTGGTTATTCATAAACTTTCTCCTGAACCCGTTGGCGATAAGGTTCTTGGAATTGATCGGGGGATTGTTAATATCGCCGTGACTTCCAATAATAGATTTTTCAATAGTAAACCTATCAAAAACGTGAGGGCAAAGTACGCATATCTTAGAGCGAAACTTCAATGCAAAGGCACTAAATCTGCTAAAAAACTTCTCAGGAAGATCAGCGGGAAAGAGCAACGGTTTGTTTCTGAGGTCAATCACTGTATCTCTAAGGGAATTGTGGCGATGCCTTTTGATATTTTTGCCATTGAAGATTTGACCAGTATAAGAGTTCAGAGCAGAACTAAAGGAACAGATTTTACTCGCAAACTCAATAATTGGGCGTTTTATGAACTTGACCAATTTCTCAGATATAAGGCTGAAGCTATGGGTAAATCTGTTGTAACTATTGACCCGCGGTACACAAGCCAGAAATGTTCTGTTTGTGGACATATCCACAAAGGAAACAGGAAAGGACATTCTTTCAAGTGTGTTAAGTGTGGTTTTCAAATACATGCTGACCTCAATGCTGCTCGGAATATTGCCGTTCTCGGTATATCTGGAAACGGTAGGCTGCCTGTAACTCAGCCATACATCGCGTGTGATGAAGTTGAAGCCCGTAAGGGAATTGACACTGAACATAGTGATAATGCTCCGCACTTTAAAAGTGCGGAGTAAAGTTACTTTAGTACCTTTTCCAGTAAATGGTTCTTCCACCGTAAAAAATATTGCTTCATGAAACTGCTATATTTATTACCTATAGACATCATTTTTTACTGGGTGACATTATGAACGAAAATAAGATCGATCTTCCTGGTATTTTTGAAGAAGCGATATCCATTGAGATATACGGCAAAGAATACTATTTGATTTTCAGCGACCTTGTTGATGATGAGAATGCAAGTTCGCTATTTCGAGGACTTGCGCGGGATGAAGGGGAACACAGGGAACTGCTTGAAACAGAATATAAAAAATTGTCAGGAAAAACAGTTGATATAAAAACGCTTGATAAGGAGAACAGGGAAAAAGCCAGGCAGGTCTTTCCTGAATCAACGGATTCTTTTGGAATATCAGAAACTAAGGAAGTCCTGGAACTTGGAATAAGGACTGAAAAGAGGTCTATCGAATTATATTCAAATAGCGCAAAAAGAATGGAAACAGGTGAAACTAAGGCATTGTTCCTGAAACTTGCAGATTTTGAAATGGGGCATAAGAAATTGCTTGAAGACGCGCTGTATTACCTTGAGCAGGATGGTTCATGGTACGGGTATTCCCCGCCCACTTTAGAGGGATGAATGAGCCTGCTATTCGGCACGGCAGGCACTCCGCTGAGTTCAAAAGGGACAGATAGTATTTCAGGTATCAGGCGCGTCCATGAACTCGGTCTTGGATGCATGGAACTTGAGTTCGTGCGTGGTGTAAAGATGGGTGAGAAAACAGCGCGCGCAGTTCACGAAGTTGCAGAGAAGCTTGGTATACGATTGAGCGTCCATGCACCGTATTACATCAACCTTAGTGCAGAAGGCGAGACGTTTGAGGCGAGTAAGGAAAGGATAATGAACTCAGCCCGGATAGGGGCTATCTGCGGGGCAAAAAGTGTGGTGATACACGCGGGTTATATGCAGAAGTATCCGCAAGATGTTGTTTATGAAAGAATAAAGAAGGCTATTATCGAAATCATGGAGAAACTAAAAAGCGAAGGTGTGGACATCACGCTTCGCATTGAGACAATGGGCCGCGGTTCACAGTTCGGGAGCCTTGAGGAAGTGCTTGCCATTACTGAAGTGGATGGAGTCATGCCGTGCATCGATTTTTCTCATCTTCATGCAGTGACAGGGAAGAATAATTCCAGGGAGGAGTTTGCCTCTATCCTGGCGCGGGTGGAGGAAAAATTAGGACGGCAGGGGCTTGACGATATGCATATTCACGTTTCCGGGATAGAATATTCGGATAAGGGAGAAAAAAATCACCTGGTATTTGCCGAATCTGATTTTAAATATAAGGAACTTGCTCAGGCTTTTTCGGATTTTAATATCAAAGGGATGGTGATATGCGAGAGCCCGAACCTGGAGGGGGATGCGCTGGTGTTGAAGAGGGAATATGAGGGGGTTGCCGGACATTGAGTTCCGCTATCGTAACATATTTACCATGCTGTTACCTTTTAAGCATAAATGAAAGCAGTACTTGGTCTTGAAGACGGAACTTTTGTTAAAGGAGAAGGTCTCGGGGTAGAAGGTATTGTACTTGGTGAGCTTGTTTTCACAACCCAGTACACTGGATACGAGGAGGCGCTGACAGACCCATCGTATAAGGGTCAGATCCTTATGTTCACCTATCCTCTTATCGGTAATTACGGGGTAAGCGGAGATAACTTCCAGTCTGATGGCATGAAGGCAGAAGGGCTGATCGTAAGGGAAGCATGTGACCACCCATCACATCACAGATCCACGCACTCCATCTATGAATTCCTGAAGGATGAAGGAAAATCCGGCATCATGGGAGTTGATACCCGGATGCTTACAATAAAAACCAGGGAGCGTGGCGCCATGAAGGCTGCCATGATCGCAGGTAGCGACGACGGAGAAGAAGCGGTCAGGCTGGCAAGGGAACAAACTGACATAGGGAGCATTGACCTTATAAGCAAAGTCACATGCAGGGAACCGTATAGGGTAGACGGCAAGGAAGACGGAGGAAATATCGTTCTCATGGATTTCGGGGCAAAGAGGAACATCATCAAAAGCCTTGCCTCAAGGGGCATCAATGTCACAGTCGTTCCTGCTACGACACCTGTTAAGGATATTTTGAACTATGAGCCCGATGCACTCCTGCTTTCGAATGGCCCGGGCGACCCGCAGCAAGCCATCAACGGCATTTCGGTCGTGAAAAAGCTGGCAGGAGATCTGCCAATATTTGGCATCTGCCTGGGTCACCAGATAATATCCCTTGCTCTGGGCGGGGAGACCTACAAGATGAAGTTCGGACACCGCGGAGCAAACCAGCCTGTGAAAGACCTGAAGAGGGGCATCGTACATATCACCTCACAAAACCACGGTTATGCTGTAGATGAGACCAGTCTTGATAAGAAGGAAGTCTCAGTTACCCAGCTCAATACGAATGACGGGACTGTTGAAGGACTTGAGCACAAAGACCTTGAGATCGTGTGCGTGCAGTACCATCCTGAGGCGCATCCCGGACCTCTTGATACAGAGAAGCTTTTCTTTGACAGGGTGGCAGAAAGGGTAAGGAAGCTGAAGGTAGTGGCGAGATAAACTATCTTTTTCCAAAACAGTGAATACACTCATAAGTATTATACTTGAGAATGCACTTAAAATGATATTAAACAATGAAAAGATATATCAAGTTTAAAAATATATTGAACGGTCAGGAGATATATCAATGGAGCAGGAGCTGACCCGCATAGGTGTTTCTTTACCAGAGAATCTGCTTGAAAAATTCGATGAAATAATCACAAAAAGGGGTTACTCATCCCGCTCAGAAGGAATACGGGATGCGATACGCAGCTACATCCGCTACTATGCATGGATGAGCGAGGTGGAAGGGGAGAGAGCCGGGACGATCTCCATGGTTTATGACCACAGCCAGAGAGGTCTTGTTAACTCGCTGCTTGATATTGAACATGAGTTCTCCCCGATAATCCGTTCGTCTCTCCACATACACATAAGTCATGATATGTGCATGGAAGTGCTGCTTGTAATGGGTGAAGGACGGGACGTGAAAAAGGTCGCAGAGAAGATAATGACTTTAAGGGGAGTAAAGCACGTCAAACTCACGACCATAATCCCCGGAGAAGAAATATAACTTCACCATTTTATCATGCTGTACATTATCGGGTTGCGGTATGCCAGTTCATGTACCATTTTTACTATCTCTTTTTTGGGGACATTGATGGATCTCTGGGATATCCTGTAAACATCCTCCACTTCGACCTTCCCGTAATAACTCAGCAATTTTACTATCCTCATAATAGTATTTTTCTGCCTCTCATGTTCGCGTGTCTGGTAAGTGCGGATCGCCCGTAGCAGGTCAATTCTCCGGAATTCAGGCCAGAATGGCGCGCAGAAGTAAGCAGCGCATTCATTCCCGTTCGCCTGCC
The DNA here is from genome assembly GCA_963793805.1 of Methanobacteriota archaeon. Taxonomy (GTDB): domain Archaea; phylum Halobacteriota; class Methanosarcinia; order Methanosarcinales; family Methanoperedenaceae; genus Methanoperedens. The sequence goes on along the minus strand of CAWCBK010000015.1, from coordinate 69,606 downwards.
AGGGGAGGAAATTGGATATCCGTTCATCCCCGCCTGTCCTGATGATCAGATCGACGCTGGGGACTGAACCTGTTGACGGATACATGTTCTTTGAGAAAGTATCTTCAGTTATATCCTTAATAGAGATCTCCCCGTTTTTGATCTTTCGAGCCATGGCGCGCGTCGCATCAACGAGTTCCTGCCTGCCGCCATAAGCAAGCGCTACGTTAAGGTACACTCCGTCGTAATTTTTTGTGATATCCTGGGCGCGTCTTGCCGAGGATTGCAGTGCGGGTGGCAGAATATCAATATTTCCTATTACCCTTACCCTCATCCTGCGCCTGTGGGTGCGCTCGTCGTTGCATATTTTATCGAACTTGATACCTATGAGATCAAAAAGTGAATTTTTTTCCCCTTCATCCCTGTCGAAATTCTCAGTTGAAAATGCATACACAGTAAGCTGTTTTATGCCCAGGTCAAAGCTCCAGTCAAGGACTTTTTCAGTAGAATCCGCCCCTTTGAGATGGCCGTAATACTGCGATAGACCATGTTTTACTGCAAAACGCCTGTTGCCGTCCATTATTATTGCAACATGCGATGGAATAGGCTTACCTCTTATTTCGCTGGCAAGCAAATCCTCATATCCACCATATAATATCCCTTTTAAATTCAATATATCACTGACCCTATTTATTACTAAACATGTATTAAAGTTTACCTGAAATCTCCGAGCTGGCGCTGTTCTTCTTTCTCAGCTACTTCCATATTTTCATTCTTTTCAAGAGGCCTGCCTATCTGCTTTAATACTTTCATTGCGGTCTTTGATCCGATGATCCGCGAAAGCGCATTCTGGTCAGCAGTCATGAGCCCTTCCATATCCCTTATTCCCGCAGTGTAGAGCTTACGCGCCCTGACCCGCCCGATGCCCCGTATCTGGATAAGCTCCAGAAGCTCGGGGCTTGCCCCGTATTCCACGCGCTGCGCAAGTTCCCGCGCTTTTCCTGCACATGAGCGTTTCTGGTCTTTTCCTAGTTCTGCCATGGAATAAACAAGCCACAGCGCAATTTCCGAAAGAGACCTGATATCTCCCTCGCCTATACCGAATTTATTTACGATATCCTCTTCTTTTCTTTCATTGATCCAGTCAAGCAACACGCATGCGGTTTTGACCTCGGAAAGGAACCATTCATAATCCTTATTGAACTGCGGCGGTATCTGCACAAACTCATTGCTGTGTTCCATCACGAAATCACTTAACCATTCGTAATCGTTCGAACGCAGGTACAGTGGGCGCATGTCAGGCGTCCTGCATGCAAGATGGAGCAGGGTAAGCTCATTATACCGCATGCCCTTTTCTTCTATCCTTTCCATTCCGTCAAGTATCATTGAAGCTGACAGCGGATCGATGTATAACCTGGAAACAAGTTCACCGAGCCTGGTAGTGAAAAGACCGTTATTTTCTATGATGAACTTTTTTTCGACAAGGAACGCGATAACTTTTTCAATAACCGCCTTCAGGCTCCAGGGTTCCTGCTGTGTTGCGTAGAAAGTCCCGCCCATGAAAGCAAGGAGTTCATCCATGCTCTGTGCAAAACCAGTAGCTATCGTTGAGAGTATATGTGTGCGCAGGGCATTTTCGCTTCCAAGCTTTGACCATATCTTTTCAGCCTCTGCATGCACATACTCCTGCATCAATTCTTCAAGCTCATCGTATGTCTTTGCGATAAGGACTGACTCGCCGTAAGGGTCGAGGCGCGGACGCCCTGCCCTTCCTGCCATCTGCTTGTATTCAAGCACGGGTATGGGTGTAAGACCGAAGTTGGAATCGTACCTGCGGTAGCCTTTTATTATGACCCTTCGCGCAGGAAGGTTAAGTCCGGCAGCCAGGGTGGGCGTCGCAGTGATTACTTTTATAATCCCGTCACGGAATCCCCCCTCAATGAGCTTTCGCTGTTCAGATATGAGCCCTGCATGATGGAAAGCGCTCCCGTTCTCAATGCAAAGGGCAAGTTTTCGCGCAGTATCCACCTCGCTTGTTTCCCGCACTTCATCTGCGATGACTTTTAATTTTTCCTTCATTTCTCCGGATATCATTGGTGATATAGCAGTTCCCGCGCGCTGCGCCATTCCCTCAGTATTCTTGCGGCTGCTCTCGAATATCATACACTGCCCTCCTTCAGCCAGCGTATCGGCAACAAGAGAAATGGCAGCGTCCCTTGATCTTTGTTTGACTTCCCTCTGGCTCCTGTCGCTGAAATTTATTGCGCTCCCGAAAAAAACACCTTCTTTCAGTATAATGGGGCGCCATTGGCTTACTACGAGCGAGGCATCCAGCCATTTAGCTATCTCATCCGCGTTGCCTATTGTGGCTGAAAGCGCAATAACCTGTAAATCCAGGTTTTTCTGCCTTAATTTCGCAAGGACTATCTCAAGCGTGGGTCCCCTGCCGGGTGAGTCTATGAGGTGTACTTCATCAGCAACCACAACCGTTATTTCTTCCATCCAGCGGCTTCCGTTGCGAAGAAGCGAGTCCACTTTTTCTGAGGTGGCTACTATGATGTCAAATTGTCCCAGCCAGTCATCGGGTGAATCAAAGTCCCCTGTCGCAATACCTGTGGACACTTTGCGCCCGCTGCTTTTCATAATGCTCTCAAAACTGCGGAAACGGTCGTATTTTTCAGAGGCAAGGGCGCGAAGGGGGACGATGTAAAGGGCTTTTCCTCTTTTTCCTTCGTCAAGTATCGATTTTAACATGGCGAACTCGGCAAGAAGCGTCTTTCCTGAAGCAGTAGGGATGGCTGCTACAATGTTCTTACCTGAAAGCAGCCCGGCTTCTATGGCAGAAGCCTGCGGAGGATAGAGTTCTATGATCCCTGAATTGATGTAAAAGTCTTTTACAGCCTGAGGCAGGTTCAAATCTTTTGTCTTTAGGGCATTATCTTTGTCTTGCGCTTTGCCAAGCCTGTCAGCCGATATAAATTCACGATTTTGATTATGTATGTTTTTTTCTAACTTATTATTTTGATCTTTTCCTTCTTTTTCTTTTTTCTCCTCACAATCAATACAATATTCTTTTTCTGTATCCAAAAGGACTCGATTACATATAGTGCCCGAATGAAGAATCCATGAGCATCGGCGATCATTTTGTTTTAGAATAGTGGGGCACTTTTTTGAATCCAAATATATATATTTATCATCACTTCTAATAAAACAATGAAGTCTTTTTTCATCATCATTTCTGCAAAGTTTTCCATCGCAGATTATTTCAGAGCATACTTGTGAACCTGAATTGTGGATATCTTTTTCTGTAATCTCAAACTTAACTTCATTTGTCTGCAATCTAGATTTAATCTGTTCGATTCGTTCTAAATTAATTTCAATAATTTCAATATCGTTTAAATCAGTTTTTGTTTCTTCATCTGGAGCATGTGAAACAATAATTTCTATTGCTCTAATTACTTTTCCATTTTTATTAAACAAGCAAACATCGGGTCTTCTATTATTTTTTATACACTTTTCAAGTTTAATTTCTGTTACATCACCTAAAATATTAATTAATTGAATTCTTATGTTTTTATTAATAGCTTTAATATTATTATCTTTATTTAAAGTTATTCCAGCAAAAAAAGGAGAACCACCATTCAGGTATTCGTTGAGAATATTGAAAATATACATTTTTGCATTGAGATGTTCGATTGATTCAGGTTTATGAAAAGTGTATTCTTTATGTGCAAAATGATGAGCACGCTCATTTCCTTTGTATTTTGATATAACTTCCTTTGTTTTTCCATTTTCTTTACAAATTATGCAATAAAATGGCTCAAGCTCATATTTATTTATACTTTTGAGACTTTCTATATTTACACGATTACCTTTTTTATCATAAGCCCATTCTAATTCTACCATCTACCGACTCTATGACCCTGGAGCAAAAATAGCTTTTTATCCAAACCTCAGGCAGCACGACCCGAAGCACTTTGTGGCATGAATAGTCCGATGTCAAGTAATCCTTGGGTTCATCAAGCAACAATTTGACTTTATCCACCGCAAAGACGCAAAGAACGCAAAGCAAAGCATTGAAATCTTTGCGTCCTTTGCGTTCTTTGCGGTGAAATTACAAATGTTGCCCCATTTGTTTTGTGGACAATAACCTAAATCATGCCACAAAGCATACCCGAAGGAAAGCATTATAAATGATGGAATATAATTATCTAAAGAAGGTAGGCATGACATCAAATAACAACGTTAACAACATTTGCCAGAGCTGCGGCAAACCCATAAATAAACCTGATGAATACGGGAAAAATTCTGATGGAAGTCAGAACAACGACTATTGCGGTTATTGCTTTAAAGATGGGAATTTTACCAACCCGAATATAACAATGGAATATATGATAGACATAGCTGCTATTCTAACGGCAAATGTATTGAATATTTCAGAAAAAGAGGCAATAGAGAAGACAAAAATTACGATCCCGAAATTAAAAAGATGGCAAAGTGAACTACCCAAATCCTAAAGGGCTTTGGGCGTCCCGCTGCATTGACCCTCTATTGAGAAGTCCTTGACGGGCGTTAATTCCCGTAGTTCCTACGGTACTTATTGATCTATCGATTAATATTGCAGATACTTGATCCCGTCCCATTACAAGACCACAAGAGGGACATCGATGTATCCTCACTGACAGGTCTTTGGGTACTGGATATCCACAGATACAGGTTTGTGATGTTCCTGCCGGATTAACGAACTCCACGAATTTACCAGCGTATGCTGCTTTGTATTCCGTTAAGTTCATCAACTGATACCATCCTGCATCAGATATTGATTTAGCAAGATGATGATTCTGAACCATATTTTTTATCTGCAAGTCCTCGAATTTTATCAGGTCATAGTTATCGACAAGCATACTGCTTGTCTTATGAGCAAAATCTTTTCTCTGATTCCTGATTTTTCTATGCACTTTTGAAACAATGATTCGTTGTTTATTCCTTTTTCCTGATCCCTTCTTTTTCCGGCTTAACCGCTTCTGTTCATGTGTTAGTTTATCCTCTGATTCTCGCAGGAACTTTGGCGGTTCTATCTGTTCTCCGTTGCTTAATGTTATCAGGGAAATTAAGCCTACATCGATTCCTGTTCTGGTCCTGATATCAACAGGGATAATGGTTTTTTCAATTTCACATGAAAAGGAAACATACCACTGATCAATATCCTTCCTGATGGTACAGGTTTTGATCTTTCCTTCAATTTCTCGATGCAGGATTATCTTGAAACTTCCTATTTTTGAGAGGTAGAGTTTTCTTTTTTGAAGTTCAAAACCCGATTGGGGATAAGTGAAACTGTTGTACCTGTTCATTCCCTGAAACCGGGGGTAGCCGAAGCCATTAAAGAAATTCTTGAAACTTTTATCAACTCTTTTAATCGCATCTTGAAGTACCTGAGAGAATACTTCTTTTTGATATGGGGTTTTGGAAGCAGTCAAATCAAGCATCTGATCATATTTATTTATCCATTCAGGTTTTCCCCACGGAAATACATCAAATTCCTTTTTCAACCTGTTAAGCTCTGCCTGTCGCTTTCGTTCTGCAAGTTTTTCATTATAGAGTTTTCTACAAGTTCCAAGAGTCCGGTTCAATTTAACTTCTTGATTCTTGTTGGGATAGATTCGGAACTTGAAGGCTTTTTTCATTCAGCCACGCCATTATTTTCATAATAGATATTACTGATGTTAGTGGCGTGAAAGTATTATTTCAAAGGGTACGATTCATCTGCGCCCTCGAAGGGCGCAGCGTTCTCTACCCCTTGACCCCACGATGTAAGTGACAATTCACATGACTTTAACGCCGTGAAATGCGGTTTTTACGGTCATTGTTCCCTTCTCGATATCGAATTCCACTGTTCTACCGTAATCCCCCCCAACATCGCTTGCCTTGATGGGGATTCTCAGTTCTCCAAGTTTTTTTATGACTGCTACTGCGTTTTTTTCTCCGATATTGATAGTCATGTTCTCAATGTGGAACATGCTGGAACCACCTGCTATTTTCGCTTCGAGCCTGTTTTTTTTGCAGCCTTTCTCTAACAGCCTGTTAACTGCAATTTCAATCGCAGAATCCGCAAATTTCAAAGGGTTATCCTTATTATTTGATGTTTCTATATTCGGAAGGATTATATGGGCAAGAGCTTCCAACCTTTCCACAGGATCGCGAAGCGAAACCGCAATGCAAGATCCAAGACCTTTGGTTATTAACACCGCCGGGTTGTGGACAACCGCAAGCTCTGCAATTCCTATGTATATTTGTTCTTTGATCACGTTTTCCATAATGACTATCCTTATAGCGATCTGGCGATTTCCCATCGATAGGTACAATTAATCAATCTATCATCCTGCGCATTAATAAAGATATGCATTATCATTATGCTCATTATTAAGTATCCCAATTCACATTTATGGTGTGGATAATAATAATTTTTGATCAGATGCATATAATGAGGTGCCAGATGATATTGACGTAAGATAGTATATATAATATATATTATTAAATATTATATAATATTAATATTCGGCAATTTTGGATTGCAGCGCGAAAGTGTAATAAAATTTCCTTGAAAGCCCGAAATCTGAATAATATTCCCGGCTCATTGCGCTGCTATCCTGTTTATTGCTTCCAGTATCTTTGCAAGGGATGCAGTGTCTGTGAAGATAAGTATTTTTCCATACAATTTCTCGGTATGCACATTGAATTCTGTTCTAAGGAAAAGCACATTCTCTGCATCTGTGATCATCATGCCGACCAGTTGATTGATTATAGCCTCTGCCATATCATATACCTGTGAGGGAGGAGAGAGCATTATTGCGATTCCAAGAAAATTTGATATGGCGCTGATATAGGTGCCGCTCATGATGTTACATAGTTCTTTGAGCAATGATTGTTCCATTTCATTGAATGTATCTTTATCAACCGGCTCATCCAGCATCATTTTTGTCAGGAATTTTGCGCTGTCTTTGGATAACATCAAAAGAAGGTAACCATTTATATTTCCCTTTAATTGTTGTATTACTCCGATGACCGTATCCTCATTTCTTACCAGATCAGGTACATAGACCAGGGGTACAAACCTGATGCTGTTCAGAGTAATATCTATTTTCTTGTCAAGCATTTTGGAAAGCGACGTAGTAGCATGTCCCATTCCGATATTGCCGACTTCTTTTATGGCGTCTTCTTGAAATTCATCAAGTTTTTTTATGTCGTTCATAATTGCCTCATCTTTCGGTATATTCTCTCCTTTATATCAACCGGTTTAAATAATCCACCGGTCTTTCCAATCAATGTTTCTGTTTTCCCCATTAAAAAGTATCCACCTTCATTCAATGAATCGTAGAATTTCATGTAGAGTTCCTCCTGCAGGTTCTTGTCAAAATATATCGTAACGTTCCTGCAGAAAATTATATCAAATCCATACATTCTAGTCCCTGAAATTATATCGTGGTGTTTAAAATTTACGATTTTCCTGACATCATCTGCCACAGCATACTCATCGCCCTGTTTAATAAAAAACCGATCCAGCCTCTCCTTACTTATTTTCTCAAGCTGCTTTGGTTTGTACACACCGCATTCGGCGTTTCTAAGAGAATCATCATCTATATCCGTCCCGAGGATAGAGATATTGTATTTATTTGCCCTGTAACCCAGGAACTCAAGCAGAATGATAGCTATTGAATAGGGTTCTTCCCCGTTTGAACATCCTGCGCTCCAGACCTTGATCGTCATGTTATCCCCTTTTGTTTTGATAAGTTCAGGAAGTCCGACATTGTAGAATGCTTCAAATGTCTCAGGGTTCCTGAACAATTCAGTAACATTAACAGTTAACGCTTCCTTTAATTTCTCAGATTCATCATCATTGTTTAAAAGGGTCATTGCATAATCTTTATAGGATTCCGAATTGTTTGCCCTCAATCTGACCGCCAGCCTGCGTTTCAGGTGAGCCTGTTTATATCCATCACAGTTAAAACCAAGTTTTTTCTTTATGATAGTTTTCAGTTCCGTAAACTCTTTTTCATCTTCATAAGAAGGATAAGTCCTGTTTTCGAACATCATAGCAGCGTCCCCACATCAATTATCAATGCCACATTCCCATCACCAAGAATAGTGGCTCCTGCAAAGCCTTTCAAACCCTTAAGGAACCTGTTGTCGATGTTCTTGATAATGACCTCCTGCTGCCCTATAAGCTGGTCCACCACAAGCCCTACATTGCTGCCCATTCGTTCTACCACGACCACAACCATTTCCTTTGAACCATTGCTGTGTACCCCGAATATATCCTGTAACCTGATAAGCGGCAGGACTTCACCCCTGATCATCACCACTTCTTCAGACTGGATGGTCTTTATCTGATCTTTATTTATAGCAATATCCCTTACCACATTTGTTATAGGTATAGCATAGATGCTCTTGCCCACCCTTACCATCTGTGAGTTGATTATCGCAACGGTCAGAGGCAATTTGAGACTTATCTTAGTCCCTACTCCAAATTTTGATTCAAGCCTTACAGAACCGCCCATGCCCTGTATCTTTGTCCTGACGACATCAAGCCCGACTCCGCGACCCGATATCTCAGTAACTTTTTCAGAGGATGTGAATCCTGGAAGATAGCACAGGTTAAGGGCTTCTACATCGGAAAGCTTTGCAGCCTCTTCTTTTGTTATCATGCCTTTCTTTACTCCGATTTCCCTGAACCTATCAGGATCCATGCCTTTGCCATCATCCTCAACATCTATAGAGACATAATTTTTCTCACGCCTGGCAGTCAATTTAATACTTCCAGCCTGGTTTTTCCCAGCCAGTTTTCTGATCTCAGGTAATTCTATTCCGTGATCCACGCAGTTTCTAAGTATATGGACAAGATATTCCCGATCTCGTCCAGTATTGTACGGTCAAGTTCTATGTCACTGCCAGTAATAATGAGTTCGATCTTCTTGTGTTCAATTTTGGCAAGGTCTCTTATCATTCTTGGGAAGCGGTTAAATATCTGTTCCAGGGGGACCATTCTGGATGCCATTATTTCTTCCTGCAATTGGCCTGTCAGGTGGTCGAGGCTTGAAAGAGCCTCTTCTATGGCATCGATCTTATAATCTGATGCCAGCTGCACGATCCGGATTTTGTTAATAACGAGTTCTCCCACAAGATTCATCAATGAATCCAGGCGTTCAACACTGACCCTCACAGTCTGAATATTTTTAGCTGCGGCCTTTTCTTTTTCGATTATTTTCTCTTTATTAAGTGCCGCCTGCCCTTCAGCTTGTGCAACTTCTGGTTGTATTTCTCCTTTTTGCTTGACTTCCGGTTGTGTTTCTACATGTTTAGCACCTTCCGGTTGTGTTTCAGCTTTTTGCGTAACTTCCCGTTTAACATCTACACTTGAGACCTCAAGGATTTTCATTAATATAGTTTCAATCTCTTTAGCCTCTTTTCTTGTTGAAACTTTTACCGTGAATTTCTGGCTGAATTTTCCGACCTTAATATCGCCATCAGGTGGACTTGTTTCAATTATCTCACCGATCTCGGAGAGGTTTCTCATTATAATAGTTGCACGGGGAATTTTGAGCGTGCATGATTTATCAAGAGTTATCATTACATTAAAAATGTTGCCATCAGTGCCAGCCTTTTCAACTGCATTATCATTTATATCTGCGGCAATTTGCGGCTCAGGCGCTCCAGGTCGTTTTTCCTCCGGTTTCGCAATTTCCTGTTTAACCTCGACAGATGATACATCAATAATTTTCTTCAGTACACTTTCAATCTCTTTAGCATCTTCTTTTGTTGAAATCTTTATTATGATTTCCTGAAGGAATTTTCCAGCCCAGATATCGCTTGTTGGCGGGATTATATCAATTATCTCACCGATCTCGGAGAGGTTTCTCATTATAATAGTTGCACGGGGAACTTTAAGCGTGCACGATTTATCAAGAGTTACTTTTACATTAAAAACGTTATTGCTATTTCCTTTCGTTTCAACTTCATCCTTAATAATATCGGGAGCACTTTGCGGAGCTTGAGCTTCCGGCTTCGTTTCAGTTGATTGAGCGATTTCGGGTTGTTTTTCAGTCGATCGATCAACTTCCTCTTTAACCTCAAAACTGGAAACCTCAAGAATATTCTTTAAAATGCTTTCGATCTTTTCAGCGTCTGCGTTAGTTGAAATATTTATTTTGAGTTGCCGGCTTGTTTTTACTCCCTCGCCCTCACCTGAAGGCAGTATTGCTTCTACAATCTCACCTATCTCGGAGAGATCCCTCATGATAACTGTCGAACGGGCTGACAGCAGAGTGCATGAATTATCAATAGTGACCTTTACATTATAGATCTTACTGCCGGTCAGGGACTTTTTAGTATCATTAATATTTTCTACCGGGGTTTTCTGTGGCGTGGGCGCTTCCGGCTGCTTTGATCCGGCGCATCCACTTTTGTTTGTGATCGCCAGAAGATTTGCGATCAATCTGGAAATATCGCACTGTGCTGAATTTTCCGGCGTTTCAACCATTATCTCAAGAGTATCCAGGCATTCGAACAGGACATCTATCGCATCAGGGTCAAGGTTCATTTCCTTCTTGCGAACCCTGTCCATCAGATTCTCCATTTTATGGGTAAGTTCTGAGATATTGATGTATCCCATCGTTGCAGACATGCCTTTCAACGTATGCGCTGCCCTGAACATCTTATTTATAGTTTCGTCGTCATGAGTATCTTTCTCAAGACAAAGTAGCGCACTGTTCATTGTCTGGAGATGTTCAGCCGATTCAATTGCATACAATTTTTGATATTCAGACATGTCATCCATTATAATCCCTCTATGCGTTCTGCATTATTCCCTCAGCTATCCTGTTTATTGGCAGGATAAAATCTGCTAGATTCTGTTCGATAATCGCTCTTGGCATTCCGAAGACCACACAAGTGGACTCATCCTCGGCAATCACTTTTCCCCCGGCTTTTTTAAGGTTCCTGCTACCCGCGCAACCGTCAGAACCCATGCCTGTAAGTATCACACCAAGCGCGTCACTTCCGTAAACTGAAGCCACTGAATTTAAAAGAACATCAATAGACGGCCTGACACCCTGGACTTTTTGTCCTTTGTTGAGCTTGATAACTTCGACGGTTTTACCATTTTGTTGCTGCTGTTTTACTACCGTATGATAATCTCCCGGAGCTATAAGTATAATACCGGGTTCTATTATGTCACCATCTTTTGCTTCCCTCACCCGTATCATGGATTGCATATTTAAACGTTCAGCCAGGGATTTTGTAAAGCCCGGAGGCATGTGCTGGACAACGAGAATAGAGGCGTCAAACGATGATGGGATTAATGGTATGATGTGCTGCAGCGCCCGCGGCCCGCCTGTTGAAGCGCCAATCACAACGATTTTCCTGGATTTTCTCAGCCTGACCTCAGGTTCGGATCTATTAGTAATATGCTTTATCTCCATGAAACCCAGTCTTGTTGTTTTCACTCCTGAGGCTGCCTTGACTTTTTTAATTAATTCCTCTTTGATACTTGATAGATCAGGAATTATATTTCCAGTTGGTTTTTGAATAAAATCCACTGCGCCGTATTGAAATGCTGTCATTGTTACGTCCGCTGAGCTCTCGGTACTGAGCATTATAACAGGAGTAGGGCATTCGCTCATGATATAACCCAGGGCATGCAGTCCGTCAAGCACAGGCATTTCAATGTCCATGGTAACGACATCAGGCATTAACCTGGTTACTTTTTCTATGGCTTCTTCCCCGTTTGTTGCTCGCGCTATGACCTCTATGTCCGGTGAGTCGGTAAGCATATCAGATATAATTTTTCGCATCAGTGCGGAATCATCCACAACCAGCACTCTAATTCTGGGCATTCATTCAGACCTGTTCAAGGTTTTTCGCAACAATATCCAGAACTTTTGTAGCATCAAAGGGTTTGATTATGAAGTCTCTCGCTCCGATTTTGATCGCATCGCTTATGATTGCATCCTGGCCTATCGAGGTGCACATTACAACCCTGGCATTTTTATCAAATGCCATTATTTGCTTCAGGCTTTCGATACCGTCGGCATTGGGCATGATTATGTCCATTAATACAAGAGCAGGCTTATGTTCTTTGTATTTTGCCGCGCCATCCAGGCCGTCAACGGCTTCTATCAGCTCATTCCCCGTAGGTGCAATTATTTTTTTGAGCATCATTCGCATGAATGCTGCATCATCTACTATTAAAATTTTCTTTTGCATTGTAGTCTCCTTTTATATTTTATAATATTATATCATTCAATAAACATTCCCGGTTTTTTTCAAGTTCATTTTGTGCTCTATCGATCTTATCCTTCAAATGATCAAGTAAGATCTTTGCATCAGGATCGCGGTTATCAGGATACATCTGCCTCATTAGAACGAATATTTTCCTGTCTATAATACTCTGCTTCATTAGCCTGATATTTTCTTCTACACCGAATATAAGTTCGTGTTTTGCAGGTGATTTCCTGACCTTCTCTATGCATTTTTTTAGAATAACAGTAACTTCCAGGGCGTCTTTTACTGCCATATGCAGACAATCCAGGGTCACAGGCCTGGTAATATAATCGGACACCATAGTAAGACGCGTCATATCCTCTATCCGGGGTGGTCTTGATGTGACCACGATCAAAGGTATGTCAGGTCCAATAAGTTTTATTTTTTCAATCAAATCCCATCCGCTCATATCATCAAGTTCGATATCAAGTAATATTAAATTCGGAATATGTTTTTTTAGGAACAATAGACAGTCTTTTCCGGAATATTCCATATTCAGTATGTATTTTTCACCGCTCATAGACAGCATTTCAGCATACAGGGCGGCTAATTCGGGTTCCCTGTTTATGATCAATATGGATTTTGATTTTTGGGGCATAATAGGGTTTACTTTGCTATCACACAGATATGAGTATAAGTGAGATAAATTTCACAATGACGGGTGAACCGGCCAAAGATCATTATCACTATGCTTTTATCTGCATTATATCCCTCACAATAGAGAGGCTATCCGCGTTATCAGAGAAATATTCGTAAATAGAATGCATAGCTTCTTCCTTGTGGGCCGTTTCCGTAACCTGAATATAGATAGAAACCGGGTACAACAAAAACTTGCTGATCTTATAGGAGTTTTTATTATTAGCTAAATATAATAATATTAAAATAGCTGTAAATCGATTAATAGTTTGGTCCATACCTGTTATTTGAAATGCAATATTACTATCCTCGTTGCTGATCGCCACTTTGACCGGCCAGTTAAGTATTGAAAGCTCTTCATTGATCATCTTGGCCAGGTTTTCAACATCATAGATATTGACATCATTTTCAGTTGTGAAAAGCTGCGTGGCATGGTTAACCGGGGGCAGGTAGTTTTTCCTGTCGGTTAGCAGCCACTGGAACATCGTCAGTGGTATCGTAACACCATAAATACGCTGCAACATCTGGTCTTTCGCATGGCTTTTCTCTGTCAAAAGGTCTTTTGCGGTCTCAAGGCTCCCCATGTTCTCAGTGATGAATCCCGTGAAGTCAATAATATCCCTCATCGTTGCAGACAAATTGCCCCTGTGTTTTTTCAACAAAGGGTCAAGAAGCCTGAGATGTTCATCACTTATAGATACATTTTTTCGTAACATTTTTTAGCCTTTGTAGTATTCGATGAATTGATGATTATAATTATAATCATAATAAAAACTATATATAGTTTTGCATTTTAATAGGGTTCACACTTCTTTCACAAATCAGTTTATAAACGGGTGGGAATGATAATTTAATATAAAATTCCTCACATTTGTTGAGGTATAATCATAAAAAAAGAAAAATGGAGAACTGAGATATGATAAGTATAAAAGACATGTCATTAAGCAAGAAGCTGCTGGGCGGATTCGGACTGGTGAGCCTTTTGCTGTTAATAGTGGCGGTGATTAGCATAAACACCCTTAGCTCCCTTGAGAGCGGGCAACAAACGTTATTGGAAAATACGATAACAATGGAGGAAAAAGCCCTTGAAATTGATATAAGTATGCTCCAGGCAAGGCGGTCTGAAAAAGACTTCCAGGCACGTCTTGACATGTCGTATGTCGATAAAGTAAAAAATGCGACTTCCGGGGTCAGGGAAAATGCCGAAGAAATAAAGAGGCTGGATGTTCCCAAGGAAAGAAAGGATATGGCTGATAAATTAATTTTATTGATCAATGATTATGAAAGGATGTTCCTTGAAGATGTCCAGCTTTATAAGACAAAAGGTCTTGATGAGAATTCGGGACTCCAGGGTGAACTCAGGACTGCCGTCCATGAGATCGAAGCTGATATCAAAAAACAAAATGATTATAAACTTCTTGCAGGCATGCTTCAGTTAAGGCGGGATGAAAAAGATTTTTTCCTTCGCGGCGACCTCAAATACCAGAAGGCGCTGCATGATGATGAAAAGCTATTCCAGAATAATCTTGCCGCATCCTCATTACCCCAGAACGTAAAGGATGACATAAATGCCAAGCTCCTTGTTTACACAAAAAGTTTTGATAAAGTTGTGGATATCCAAACCCAGATAATATCAAAAGAAACTGAATTTAAAAATAAGGTGCATGATATAGAGCCATTAGTTGAAGAGTATCACATGGATGCGGTCGGCGACCAGGATGCAAAGATCGCTGAAGCACAGATGACGAACTCAATTGGGAGATTAACGGTGATAATAATCTCAATTGTTGCTATCATACTGGCTCTATTTATTGCAGTTTATATATCCCGCGCCATAACGAAACCTGTAGATGTCATGCTCCATGCATCCAATAAGGTCGCCCAGGGCGATCTCACAGTTCATGTAAAGAATGACGCGAAGGACGAGGTCGGACAACTTTCCCAGGCTATCCAGACCATGACAGAAAGCTTAAAGACCGTTCTTGCAAAGGTACAGGGTTCCGCGCTTCGCGTTTCTTCTACAGCCCAGGAACTCTCTGCTTCAAGTGAAGAAATGAAGGCTTCGACTGACCAGATATCAAGCACAACGCAGGATATTGCTGCAGGTGTAAGCCAGCAGTCGGCAAAGATGACGGAAATAAGCCGAGCCATGAGAGAGATGTCAGGAAGCGTCCAGCAGGTTGCCACGAACGCCCAGAAAGCATCAGAAGGCGCAACCGGGGCAGCAAAAACAGCCCAGGATGTCGGTAAGATCTCCGCTTCAGTTTCCGTAAAGATGTCGGATATAAAGTCCGCCGTCAGTAACTCAGCCGTTGTTATAAAAGACCTTAACAGCAAATCCCAGAAGATAGGTGAAATAATCGGTGTCATAACCAACATTGCAGACCAGACAAATCTTCTTGCACTGAACGCGGCAATTGAGGCTGCACGCGCAGGCGAGCACGGCAGGGGCTTTGCAGTGGTCGCTGATGAGGTTCGTAAACTTGCCGAGGAATCAAGGAACGCATCGAGCCAGATAACTTCGCTCATAAAAGATATCCAGATGGGCACTCAAAATGCTGTGGAAAGCATGGACCAGGGTACAAAGTCCGTGGGCGAGGGTGCAAAGACCATAGATGAAGCATTAAATGCCATCAACCAGATCGTAGATGCTGCAGGAAGCGTTGCGACAATGGTCGGGGAGATAGCGGCTGCCGCGGAACAACAGTCCGCATCCGTTGAAGAGGTCACAGCTTCGGTCGATGAAGTATCTGCCATAAGCCAGGAATCCGCAGCCGGAACCGAGGAAGCCTCGGCTGCTGCTGAAGAGCAGGCTTCATCCATGGACCAGCTTGTGAACGCAGCGCAGGAAATGGCAGGCCTTGCAGCCGAATTGCAGAACGAAGTCACAAAGTTCAATCTTGGCGAGGATATCGCAGCTTCTTTCAGGAATATGCAGGCTCCTGTAAGAGATGTGCCTCAGGCGGCACCTAAACCTGTAAAGCATGAGGTTCGTCTGGCAAAACCTGTAAAGCATGAAGAGAAGACCAAACTCCAGCAAAGTTCAGACAAACCGGTCAAAAAACCGCTATTTAATGTAAATGAACCAAAACATGCAAATGAACCCAGACCGAAATAGTGTGAGATCATGGCAGAAGTACAAAAATTAGTAAACCAGGAACTCCAGCTCGTCGTCTTCAGGTTAGGCGACGAGGAGTTCGGGGTCGAAATAGGGAACGTGCAGGAGATCATCCGCATGACCAGTATCACGAGGATACCTCAGGCAGGTGATTATGTTAATGGCATAATCAACCTGCGAGGCAGGATCATTGTAGTGATCAACCTCAATGTGGTAATGGGAATGGAAAATGCGGTGAAACGTGATGAGAACGCGCGTATCATTGTGGCTGACGTCGGGAATACTGTGGTCGGGTTCATGGTGGATTCAGTGAGTGAGGTCATTCGCCTCCCGACAAAGGATATCGAGCCCGCGCCTGCCATAATTGCGGACAGGATCGGAACCGAATACCTGCGGGGCGTCGGCAAGATGGAAAACAGGCTGCTTATCCTTCTTAAACTGGATAAGATACTTGGGGCTGAAAAACTGAACAGCATCCAAAAAATATCCGAAGAAAAGAAGCCTCCTGCCTCGTAATTCTTTTTTTTCTTTTAATTTCAAACTTTTTATATTCACACGTTCTTCACAAATAAATTTATATATTATGGGTGATATACAATTTCTCTTGTATAATATTGCTCTCATAGCAACTGTGTGCGTTTTTAGCGTATACAGCTAAAAACAGTGGAGCGCAAAAACGCAAAATAACGTCTAAACTTTCCAACGTTGTATGGAGGTTTTTATTGTGAATCTTAATATAAATAAGTTAAATAATCTAAAAATCAGGAACAAATTGATACTGATTATAATATTTGTCACTCTGATCCCCCTGGCTGCCCTGGGTATACTTAGCAATAACCTCATAGATGAGGGAATCACAGGACAGGCGCAGACAAAAATAATCGGGGACCTGGGGGCTGCCCATGAGATATATAAAAGCATGGAGGAAAAACTTCAGATAACTGCATTTTCCATAGCCAGCAATGGTGATGTGACCAATGAGATCATGAGTTCATCCAATGCAAATACGTTAAGATTCATTCAGTCATTAAAGAAGGAGTATCCATTTATAAGCACGATCGTTGTGACAGATGCTTCAGGTAAAGTCATTGCAAGAAGCAATGATCCCGGAAAGATAGGAACAAGCCTTGCATCCGATCCCTTTGTATCAGCTGCGCTAAGCGGGAAAGGGGTCTCAGGCACAGCGATCATACCGGAAGCTGAACTTTCAGTTGATAAGCTTGAAACACAGGCGAGGCTGGACATTCTACCCACAGAGAATGCAATGCCTTCGGACAGGAAGGTCGAGACCTCAGGCATGATGATAAAAGTATCAAGCCCGATCTATCAAAATGGAAAAATCGTCGGAAGTGTTGTGGTGGGGCATCTTATCAACCGGGATTTTACCATAGTCGATGACACTAAGAATGCTGTTAAAGTCGAAACTGCCACGATATTCATGAATGACCTTCGCATCTCAACGAACGTAATGAAACTGGATGGCAACAGGGCGATCGGCACAAGGGTCTCCATACCTGTTTATAACGCAGTACTTAAGGACGGAAAGACATATTTCGGAAGGGCGTTCGTGGTGAATGGCTGGTATATTTCGGCTTATGAGCCGATCTACGATATTAACAAGAACGTAATAGGTATACTTTACGTCGGAACCCCAGAAGCTCCATTTGTTCAACTAAAGAACAATGCTGTGAATAATATTGTCTTGCTCGGCGCGGTAAGTCTTATTTTTGCCCTGATCGTAAGCATGTTCCTCTCCGGCAGATTTATGAAACCTGTCGAAACGATCTTGGGCGCTGCTAATGAGATCGGGAACGGCGACCTGACCAAACTATTGAAGATAGAATCCAATGATGAGATAGGCTCACTTGCCTCAAATTTCAATAAAATGATACTGAACCTTAGAAATGTCCTGGAGAAGGTGCAGGGCTCTTCCAGGCGTGTGGCTTCCACGGCCCAGGGACTTTCAACCTCAAGCGAAGAGTTGAAAGCCTCGACCGACCAGATAACTAGCACCACGCAGGATATTGCTGCAGGCGTTAGCCAGCAGGCTACCAAAATGTCAGAGATAAGCCGTGCCATGAAAGAGATGTCAGGAAGCGTCCAGATGGTAGCTGTGAACGCCCAGAAAGCATCAGAAGGCGCAACCGGGGCAGCCAAAACAGCCCAGGATGTGGGGAAGATATCTACCTCGGTTTCAGTAAAAATGTCAGATATAAAGGCCGCTGTCAGCAACTCAGCGGTTGTAATAAAAGACCTTAACAGCAAATCCCAGAAGATAGGTGAAATAATCGGCGTCATAACCAATATTGCAGACCAGACAAACCTGCTTGCCCTTAACGCGGCAATAGAGGCTGCACGCGCAGGCGAGCACGGCAGGGGTTTTGCAGTGGTCGCTGACGAGGTTCGTAAACTTGCCGAGGAATCAAGGAACGCATCGAGCCAGATAACTTCGCTCATAAAAGATATCCAGATGGGTACTCAAAATGCAGTGGAAAGCATGGAACAGGGAACGCACTCAGTGGGAGAGGGTTCAAAAACGATAGATGAAGCATTGAATTCCATCAACCTGATCATAGATGCTGCCGGAAGCGTTGCGACAATGGTCCAGGAGATAGCGGCTGCCTCGGAACAACAGTCCGCTTCGGTTGAAGAGGTCACAGCTTCAGTGGATGAAGTATCTGCAATAAGCGAGGAATCCGCAGCAGGGACTGAGGAAGTCTCGGCTGCTGCAGAGGAGCAGGCGGCCTCAATGGACCAGCTTGTGAATGCTGCAAAGGATCTGGCAAGATTTGCAGAGGAAATGCAGATGGAAACATCACGATTTATACTGAAATCGTCAAATGAACGCTGCTGGGAAATCAAGAAATGTAAAGATGAGGTTCAGCAGAAGTGCCCTGCGTATAAATCCCCGGAGCCACGCTGCTGGCTGATAAAAGGTACCTGGTGCGGAGGCATCAAGCAGGGTGATGCAGCAGCGAAGCTGCATAAATGCATGACCTGCGAGGCCTTCAAGAGATACACGGAGTCACCTGATGCTGATTAAGATATGGAGATAAGAGGAAAGATATTATGGCAAAAAATTGTTGGGAATTTAAAAAATGCGGAAGAGAAAAAGGCGGAATTAAAGTGAAAGAACTTGGAATATGCCCGGCATATCCTGATCATGGAAGAGACTGCTGGATGGTAGCCGGAACTTTCTGCGGAGGAAAGATCCAGGGAGTATTTGCCCAAAAACTTGCAACCTGTATGACTTGCGACTGGTATAAATACGAAATATCAAAAAAGTGACATGTCTTTTCATTAATCGTTTTAAATTTGAAATCACATATTTGCCACACTTTTTTCACACTGATGCTTATTAAGATGTGGAGAGAAAAGATAGTTAATACCATTTAAGAGGGAATCATGGCACAGAGTCCAGAATTATCGGCTAAAGGATTTGGAGATGCAGAGCTTCAGCTTGTCGTTTTCAAAATACAGACTGAGGAGTTTGGTGTTGAGATCAATAGCGTGCAGGAGATAATCCGCATGGTAAACATAACTGAAATTCCCAGGGCTCCACCCTATGTAAAGGGTTTGATCAACCTTCGCGGACATATAATAGTAGTAATAAGTCTGAGCACTATAATGAGGATGCAGACCAGGGAACTTGATGCCGACACCCGCATAATAGTAGCCGACGTCGACGGTACTGTAATGGGTTTTATTGTGGACTCGGTGAGTGAAGTGATCCGCCTGCCATCTAAGAGTATCGAGCCTACGCCTTCCATAATCACTAATAAGATCAGGTCTGAATATATCAAAGGCGTTGGTAAGATAGATGAGCGGTTGTTGATCCTGCTGAACCTTAATAAGATGTTAAGTTCAGAAGAATTAATTCATATCCAGAATATGTCATCTGAAATTGCTGAAGCGGCTGCAACAACATAACGTGTTTATGGTCAAAAACCAGTCAATTAATATCTTTACGAAGGTTACCTCAGTAATTCCATAATTCTTCTTATAACAACCTCAATGCTGTACAGCGACAGTGCTGCCAGAAGAAATACAGGTTCCAGATAAACAACTTTGCGCACCCTGCCTGTTTTTGCAAAAGTATTATCGGAAATAAGCCTTTCAAGCTCCGAAATATTATACACCTGCCCGCCTGCGCCGGTAATAATACCTGGTATTAATTCGTTGTTTCCAGTATTGCGATATTCGGATCGTTCGTTTACTGCTATTGTATAGCCTGAAAGGTTATGGAATCCCGCTGAATTCGGATAAATTAGTGTATGGTACTGTTTCTCCCCGGTTTTTTCAAATTGAAGTTTTGCGTTTTCAAATTCGAGGAGAGGTTCGCTTTCTGAGGAGACGAATACATCGATCGGTTCGCCGGCTTCCCCATCCTGTGCGCGAAGTTCAAAACCATCCGGGTCCCAACAGCATAGTTAATTGAGTTCATGACCAGCTTTGAATTTCCTTCGGAGTACAGGGCGGGAGCCCAGGCATTCCCGTTATCCACGGTTATAGCAACCACCCTTCCGAGCCCCGCTCTCCAGGTAGTTACGACCGGATTGCCGTTACCTGTCATCACAAGCACCTGCGCATTCTGCTTTGAATGAACATTATTATACCCGTAAACAGTGGCGTTAAGCGCCCCGTCCTGTGTAATAAAGTGACCGTTATTGATTATCAACAGGGGATAGCCTTCCCCACTTTTCCTGATCTCTTTTTCGCTGAACAACAATTTAATACCGTGAGCAGCATCCCGCCTGAGGTATCCGCCGCCTCCCGCTTCTGCAAGTTGTGTCATGAACTCAACATCCGTATCCCCGCCAACCCCGATGGCATATATCGTTATCCCGTCATCAGACATGGAACTGGCGGTTTTTAATGAAGCATCGCTGTCAGCGACCGCGCCGTCAGAAATCACTATTACATTCCTTCCGCCATCGAAATTCCTTAACATTTCCTGCGCTGCGGCAAGAGCAGGCGACAGGTGCGTCGTCCCCCCGTACCTGAGACGCTGGATAGCATCCTGGGCACCAGACCTTTCTGAATATTGCGCGAAGGGCACGACCGTATGATGGGCATTATTGAATGCGATCACTCCAATGAAATCCGCGGCGCCAAGGTCATCAAGAACCTGAAGCGCAAGCCCTTTTTCAACTCCAAGTTTGACTTTGTCGCCAGAGATGTCGCCTGTGCTTCCTGATATATCCACAATAATCACAACAGCAGTCCTGGGAGATATGGGGGGAACCCCGCCAT
This sequence comes from Methanobacteriota archaeon, assembly GCA_963793805.1. Classification (GTDB taxonomy): domain Archaea; phylum Halobacteriota; class Methanosarcinia; order Methanosarcinales; family Methanoperedenaceae; genus Methanoperedens. The sequence goes on along the minus strand of CAWCBK010000015.1, from coordinate 48,305 downwards.
ATTTTACGGGGATGAGCTGTTCGAACAGGGGCAGCTTATTGTAGTCAGAATAAGCGTCAGGACCCCCAACGACAACAAGACCTCCGCCGTTTATGACATAATCGCTCAGGATAAGTGTATCGGAAAAAGACAAATCTGCTGCGCCCACATCATCAAGGACGACAGCCTTATATCTGCTGGCGTCTGCCGGACTTGGGACAGTATATACTGAATAAGAGCTTTTCATTACCTGTGATAGCGGTGAATCTTTATCCGATACCAGAAGAACCTGCGGTCGTGGCGCAACATGCACTGATCTGTAGAAAACATTGTTCTGAGGGAATTCATCATCCAATGCTGCCAGTTCTGCTTTCATTTCATGAGACCCGACTCTCCCAAAGGAATATTCAAGAGGGATCTGTCTTGAGCCGTTTATACGATCGCTGTATATTATTTTGCCGTCAATCCGGACATTCAGGTCTCCTTCGATATCTCCTGTGGACCTGATAATTACATTAAAATCTGCCTGTTTATCAACAAAAGCCGCAGCATCGCCTTCTATTGAAACGCTCATGTCTTTTTTCACGGCCTCCTGCCTTAGATAATATACCGTTGTATTAAGGCTCCGGGCAAAAGAAACAGCATCGGGAATGCTTCTCCCGTAATTGTTATTTCCGTCGCTTATGAGAAGTATGCTCCCCTCCGGCCTGATGTTCCTGATAATTGCATCGCCAATGGGGGAGCTTGTGCCTGAGATGTAGTCAATGGCAGTTGGCGTCCTGTTAGAAAGATAACCATAAATCTCATCAGGGGGAGGAAAAAGGCGCATGCTCTCAGTCCTGTCTGCAATTATGGTTATATCAGCAGTCGCGGTCATCCCCTGCACATACTCTTCTGTGTAGGGCGAGGCTATCGAGAGCAAAATGATAGAAATTACCACAAGCCTTGAAGCAACAAGAAGAATTGCTTTTGTGCCTTTTGGTCTAAAATAGTAAAGGACAGCAAGGACAACAGGGATTATCATGAAGGTAGCATAAGGATATTGAAATTGTATCATATGTCCCCCCTGTACTTGAGATGGTACAGTTCAAGAATAAGAAGAATGATCGCAAGTATTGATAAAAGAATATCAAGGTGCACCTTTTCAACTTTTGTAGCGGATATATTTTGAGAATCTTTGTTATCGGTCTCTGTAATATCGAATTTTTTCACCGTGATATCCGACTCTTTTTCATCCAGAAGGTTTGCGGCTATCGTCCTGTCCCCGAGCGCATAGAAGCCAGCATCACCAAGATAAAGGTCAGATGTTTCAATAGTGGTGTGCGGCGCTGCTACGGTTTTTGAAGCCCCGAACGGCAGGACTGTACCTGTTTTAAAATTAAGTTCAGCGTTAGCCGGGAATGAGGATTCAAGGAGCCTGTACCAGAATATCGGATATGATGTCCGGAGATGGAAATCTCCCCACCTGTCGTTCAATCCAAGATATACCACCCTGCCCCTGCCCACGTTCCAGTACGCCAGTACCGGACCCTCTGGCGCTGAAACTAATGCTACCGCGCCCTCTTTGAGTGTTGATTTCAGGTAAGCGGATACTCCAAACTCAAGCCCGGTTGTCAGGTCTGAACTTTCGACCTCAAACCCTGATGGTTTTGCCCTTTCCGACACCTCAACAGGCAGGAGCCCTCCAGTTTCCATGAACGCGAGGTCATCATCTGCTTCAAAAACAAGTGTGCCTCCCTTCTCAAGATAACTACGCAGGTCATCCATGGTTCCTGGCAGAAGTGAATCTCTTGTATAATTGTGAAGCACGACAACATTCTGGTCAGGTTTTCGAGGGGCCTTGATGAAAGTAGTTTCTTCAACTTCCACATCCGGAATGGAATTAAAAGCGATAGATACAGGAGTTTTCTCAACCCTGTCACCCAGAATTAAGACCCTCTTTTTTGAAATAACAGGTATGCTGATATACAGGAAATTATCTGCCTGAAGGTCGTCCAGGGGCTCAAGAGATATTGTATTTTTCCCCGGTAGAGCAGGGATGCTGAAATATTCCCTTGAGCCGGGTTTTATGCTTCGTGTTTGTGATAAAACCCCATTTTGCCTGACCATAATATCTTTTGCGGCAGAACCGTAATTTTTAACCGTGAATTTCACGGAACCCTCAGAAACCAGAGCATCTATTATTCCAGCATTGCTGCCAGTAGCTCCAACCTGCCTGTATTCAACAGGGATACTTTTCGATTCCAGTGTCTTTTTTGCGTATGTTATATCCTGACCTGAGAAATCAGATATCACTACGATCTTGATCCGTCTTTGCCTGCCAGGTCGGCAGCCAGGAACATGGCATCGGAAAGATCCGTGACTGTGGAGCCGGCTCTTTGTGACCTGAGTTCCAGAAGGGTTTTCTGGCTGTCAGCATCCTTAAAAAGCAGCAGCGGAGAGCCTCCTGCAAGTACCAGGCTGACTTTTCCATCTTTAACGTATCCTGACGCGATATCCACAGCCTGGGAGAACCTGTCTGGACTTACATCAGTAGCAGACATGCTTGCAGAGTTATCCAGGACTATCACAGTGCTGCGGTATGGCGCATTTGTAAATAAATACGGGTTCACAAGACTAAAGACGATGATGGTTATTGCGGCAAGCTGGATGAGAAGCAGCGGGTCACGGATAAGTGTTTCGAAAAGCGACCTGAAATTCCTCTTTTTTCCATGTGAAATTAGCAGCATGAGCGAGGGCATTTTGAGAGTCTTTGGTTTTGGTTTGAGCAGGTATAATATAATAACCGGAAGAAGGAGCAGCAGCAATACCATTGAAGAAGGATTTTCCAGCATATCAATCCTGAACTGTGAGATTTGTAAAATAATTTTTCACTATCCGTTGATATATTGCAGGTACTGCTTCAGAATATATCTCAGACGATGACGCTTCAGGTGGGAAAAGCTTTGAATACACTGAAACCTGTTTTATATCTCCCCTGACATTGGGTTCGCTTCCCCGGCTGCGATAGATCAAAACCTCCCGGGAATCATTCCCGATCTTCACGACAGACGGTTCTTCAAAAATATCCCCTGCTTCGCCGCTTCCTGTGATTTCCGGGAGGTTTACGGCGCCTGTACCTTCAGGCTGCATTGAATTTTTCGGGGAGTGGGTAAGTGCAGATGACAATACGAAAGTTACGAGAAGAAGGATAACAGCAGTCCTTATCCCGAGGCGCGATGTGGATATGAACGAAGAATATTTCACGCTATCCATATCAGAATTAACAGAAGCAGCAAGGTCATCGACAACTATATTTTTCTCGTCCCTGCTGTCGTAAAGGGCACCCAGCCGTTCCCTCAGTGATGGATAACGGTTTTCAATGAGCTTTATTATGTTCGCATCAGCCCTGTATTTTAATGTTATAAAGAAAAACAATACTGGCGGCAGTAAAGCCCATATGGAGCTTATTCCGGCGTATGAAAGAATAATAAAAAGCGATAAAAAGATAATTACGGCATCAAGGGCGGTCTCCACAACCCTGAACCTGATAAGGGTATTTTTTAGTTCATGAATTCTTATTACTGGTTGATACATGGTCATTAACTATTAATCGTTTTCAGTTCAGTATCGATGTTTTTGAAATCCTGCTGGATAACCGTTTCATTTGCGCCATTTTCAACATCGGTTTTTAATTTGCCGATAAGTATCTGAAGGACTTCATTTGAGACAGCGCAGCTTGTGCTTACTGTATCATAATTCTGCTGACATTCGAAAAGTTCCTGCTTAAGGGTGGCAATTTCCCTGCTGATATCTTCAAGTTCATGCGTTTTCGTCTCCAGCTTTGCAGCCAGAGCAAGTTCCCTGTTTGCGGATACATTGACTTCGCTGATATTATTGTAGAGGTTTTTTTGCTTTATCGTAATATTTTTAAGAGTATCATTACAATCCTCAAAGGTTCTTTCATAATCCGACTTCATACCATTGTATCTTATCTGGTAGAAAACAGAGGTGCCGACAAGAGCCAGCAAAAGAATCAGGATAATATACACCAGTTTCAGATTTACATCTCGTTCCATCATGTAAAAATATGTTAATGAAGTACTTATAACCAGCGTCCTCTCGCTTTGTGCGTCGATTCTCAGTATCAGGTTATTTTAATATGAGTGAATTTATGGCACAGAAAGATAATAAGATTGAAGAATGGCGATATTCGAACTATTCGTATCCTATGGTATGATAGGGCTTTTTGCAATTGGCATGCTTTCATCCATCATTCCCATACCAACGGAACCTGTGGTGCTGGGATTGCTTGAGATCAGGGAAAATCCCGAATTGGTTTTTATTGTATTGATAACAGGCTCTATACTGGGAGCTTCACTGGGCTATTTAGCAGGAAAGTACGAGCTTAGAAGATTCATACTATTCCGGGATCTGGAAAATGAAAGAAAGGTGCAGATGTACTTCCGCGAATATGGCGGGTTGCTGCTTCTCATTTCTCCATGGATACCAATAGTTGGAGACCTTGTTCCTATGGTGGCGGGCATTGAGAACTATGAACCGAGGAAGTTCCTTATCGTTATATCAGCAGCAAAGATAATCAAAGGCATCGGCATCATTTATATGTCCATTAAGGTTATCGACTGGTGGACGTTATTTATGAAATAGGTACGAATGTTATTTATATAAACATGATAATATTGGGTTACGATGCAGACATTGATAATCTGTATAGACCGTGACAACGATCTCGGGGAGAAGGCCGGTGTATCAAGCCCCATAATCGGAAGAGAGGCAAACCTTAATGCAGCCATTAAGCTAGCCGCTGCTGACCCTGAAGATTCGGATATCAACACCATTTTCGGCGGCATCAAGCTGTTTGATGAATTAACCGGAGAAAATAAGGAAGTAGAGATCGTATCGATCGCAGGCGATAAAAAAGTCGGGAGAGCAGCCGACAAAAAGATCGCAAACCAGCTTGAGATAATTCTTGAACAATTGAATCCGGGCAGTACGATCCTTGTATCTGATGGCGCTGAAGATGAATCCGTACTTCCAATCATCCAGTCAAGGGTCAAAGTGGACTCCGTGCAAAGGGTGATAGTAAAACAGCATGAGAACCTTGAAAGCACTTATTATATTATCAAGCAGGCATTTAACGACCCCAAAATATCACATACTTTTTTCATGCCCATCGGTCTTGCATTCATGATATACGCTATTTCATTATATGCTAACAGACCGGAATTGGGCACAGTTGTCATTTTAGGGGCAATAGGGGTGTACGCGCTCTTTCGCGGCACGGGTCTTGATGACGCTTTCAATGATTTCAAGAATACACTGACAAAATCGATGCACGGCGGGAAGATCACTTTTGTCATGTACCTTGCGGCAATAATCCTCTCTCTCATTGGCACGGTACAGGGCGGGCTTGAACTCTGGGACTATTATAATCGCGAGATCATGGTGGGATATCTTATACTCTTGCTTGGGTATGTGAGTGCCTCTATCTGGTGGTATGTGATAGCAGGTGTCTTGATAAGCTCAGGCAAGATCGTTGACATGCATCTGGCAAATGAAAACATTGGCAAACAGTGGTCGCATCCCTTCTTTATCCTTGCCGGCGGTCTCCTGTTCTGGAGCGGCAGCACTTATATCATGGTCATAAGCGGAACGCTGGAGAGTTTTCCAATCATCGATGACAAAACTCAGTTCCTTTTTATTACGATGCTGGCATCCATCATAATTGCAGCGATAGGGGCAAGAATTTCCATAAGATCAGAAAATGCCCGGCTGATCTAAAAGCTGTTGTGTCGTTCCACGGCTTCTTCAAGTGTCATTTCACCTTTTGCTACAGCCCTTGCAAGAAGCCGGGGGATCGTGGAGCGCCCGTTCGAATGCTCCCTGCTGTTTTCCTGTACCACCCTTACTTCACCCTCTGACGGCTCTATAAACTGCTTTCCAACGCGTTTTCCTTTGATCCTGGCTATGTTTATTGCAGCGATTATATCAGATATGACCTGGCCGTGCACCCCTCTTCCAAGACGAGGCGTTGTACCTGTCTCATCCACCATTTCGATATGCAGACCGAGATCGAGCAGGTCATTGACAAGCCTGGAGCGGACGAGCCTGGCGCCATGACCTATACGGACCATTATATTTTTATCCTCGAATTCCCGCAAAATCCTTTTTATGAGCGGGCATACCTCGCCTGAAGATACATGATGAACAGAAATGGTTTTTCCGTTACCAAGCACTGCAATACCTGGATATTTACCTGGATCTATTCCGATTATGATATCATCTAATTCTTCAGCATGCATAAGGGAGTATGCCCTGTCAACTGAAGCCTGTGGTCGCCCGTCAGCAATGATCATCCTGTCGCGGTCAAAGTCGATATTATGTGATTCTTCTTCGGTTGTAATGATCACTCCAATGTTTGGCGGTATCGGCTCAAGTGGAGTGAGAACCAAGAGGTCAATATTACTGCGTGACCGCGTCTCCTCTATGACGGAATGGTAGGTCGAGAAATCGTCCGTAACAAGGGCTATCCGCTTATACCTTTAAAGCCCTCCATAGATGTGTTTTCCGGATTCCACTATTTTATTATATTATAGGTCAGGGTATATTACCCTTTTCAATCCTCATCTTCTTTCAAGTTGACAAATCCCCTGCCTGGAATCGCCCTGCCACACCCTCTTTTTGCAGTTATTTCTCCATTTTCTACAACTATTTCGCCTCTTGATAGCGTCATTTTCGGGAAAATACCCTGCATTCCGCCGTATGGCGTCCATCCTGCTTTGCTGTGCATCTTTTCTTTGCGTATCTCCTGTGGCTCGCCAGTGATCACAAGGTCTGCATCATATCCCTGTGATATCCCTCCTTTTGGAAGCCCCAGGAGCCTGGCAGGGTTCATACATGTTACCTCAAGAAGCCGCTTTAGTGTGATAAGGTTGCGTTTGACCGCAAGAAGCATTAGCGGTACCATAGTTTCCACACCCGGGACGCCTGCCGGTGCGCTCCAGATGTCGGTCATTTTCTCAGTTTCAAGATGAGGGGCATGGTCTGAAGCTATGATATCAACCGTACCGTCATTCAATCCTCCCCATAATACTTGCTGGGAATAGTGATCTCGCAGCGGTGGGTTCATCTTTCCAAGGGTGCCAAGGCGTTTGTAGTCGTTTGTGGAAAGGAACAGATGGTGCGGCGCTACTTCGCAGGTTATATTCGAATTTCTGGCTTTTTCCTTTTTTATTATTTCAAGGCTTTCCCCGGCGCTAATGTGGCAAAAATGGATTTTTGTATCCCCTGCCATTTTGATCGCTTTTTCAACGGCGACCTTCTCTGACAGCGGTGGTCGCGACTTTGAGTAATATTCTGGCCGTGAAGCGCCTTTCAAATGATGTACTAACGATTTTCTCGTTTCCTCGTCTTCAGCATGTATGCAGGCGACAGCGCCCAGTTTTTCTATAATACCCAGCGCTTCTTTCAGCGTCATGTCGCTCACGTTCAGGGCGCCTGTGGACTCTGCCATGAATATTTCCCCGAACGCTGTGGCGCCCATTTCCCACAGGCTTTTCAGGTGATTCAGGTTCTGCGTCACGCCTGCGTTTATCCCGTAATCGATGATTGACTTCTTCGCTTCTTTCTGCTTTTTCTTGAAAGATCCGGGGTCTATCGTCGGTGGGATGGTGTTGGGATGGTCGATGACAGTAGTGACACCCCCTGCCGCAGCCGCGCATGAGCCTGTGTACCAGTCCTCTTTTTTTGTCATCCCCGGGTCGCGGAAGTGAACATGTATATCTATTGCGCCAGGCAGGATGAGCGCATTTTTTGCGTCGATTACCATGTTAACCTCCTGCGTTCCAATGATCTTTCCTATTTTAATGATCCTGCCGTTGTCTATTGCGATCTCGGCTGGCTGGATGGCATTGTCTATGAAGATCCTGGCATTCTTTATTACAAGGTCTGGCATGGTGGTTACTCGATTGGATAATTAACTTATATATATTGCTTCCTTATATACTGGATTGTAAAATAGTTTTGTTTGAAACTAGAAAACGTATGAACACAGACCAGACGGATTTCCCAATTCAAAAATTATATTTAAAATGAGGGCTGTACTATCTGTATGATAAGTCGAAGAAAAAGAATATACATAATATTTCTGGCAACATTTATGTTGTTTACAGCCGGCTGCACCACTTATATCAGGGATAGCTCTTATACGATGCGTTTCTCCATCAATGAAACCGGTGAACCACTGGCAGGAAGTGTCTATTTGAACGGCGCTCAACTGGGTTATGCCAGTAACGGTGTCTTTGCCACAACTCTTGAGAAGCTAAGACCCGGACTCATCGCCCTTAACGGGACTTATGAAAACCAGCCGTTTGAGGTCTATTTTGAATTCCCGATGGAGAACATGAATTATAGCGGGATCAATTATACTATCAGGAAAGAAGACTTGAAAAAAATTCTTTTCGACGCCTCTTCAATTGACATACCGGGGCTTGAACATGCTGTTCTTGATCGTGTTAATCAGGAAAGAAGTGCTTCCGGGATAAAAACATTAAAATGGAACGATAAGATAGCTGTAATAGCCCGCAGTTACAGCAAGACGCTTTCCATTGAGGGCTTCCACCATAAAGACCCCGAAGGTAAAGACGCAGGGGACAGGCTTAGAGAGAACAATATATTTTATACAGTAGCAGCAGAAAATCTTTACATGATAGAAGGCTTGAACGCCACTGTAAACATCAGTGAAACCGCGGTAACAGGGTGGCTGCACAGTCCTGCTCACAGGTCACCTATTATGGACAGGGACGAACTGTTCAGCGACGCAGGCGTCGGGATATACTGCGAAAAGAAGACATGCTACGCGGTTATGGTCTTTGCAGGTCTTGAACACTCACAGAAAGTTGAGTTAAATCCCGGTTACCTGACTTTCATGTATCTAAATGACCCATCTTATCCGTTTGATTTTGATGTGCCAGTATCCGTAGAAATAGACTCGACTGAATATGTGAACATATTTTTCGTCCCCAACAGGGAACAGTATGACATATTCCTGCAGAACGGGAATTACCAGTCCTTTTTAGAACAAAAACAGACGAAAAGTTTCAGAAACAACGTCGTAGCAAAAAAAGGGCAGGGGATCATAATCCAATCAGCAGGAAATGGAAATGCAATTATCAATATCCATTTCAAGTATTCATAAAAAAATCCTACAGCCTGCGCCCTGAGATCGCAAAGTAGGCGACTATTATAACTATTATTAAATAAACAATGACCGACCATTCGGAATAAAGGCTGGTTTTTAAATTGTCAAGTATGCCCGCAGTGGATGTCTCAGCTATTGTGAGGTTCAACTGATAATAAGTTCCCCATCTGTTATCTCTCTCCATTGCATGAATGTAAATAACATGTTCCCCGGCATTAATTCCGGTGGTATTTATCTCTGCTATCACACCTTCTTTTTGTGAATCAAATACCCCGTCGACCGGTTTGAGCGGCATGCCATTTCCGGACTTTCCTATGTTATCGATAAAATACTCTGCTGCTTTTATCGACATTCTGTACCCTGCGTGAGCACTGGCAACAAGTATCACTTTATCTCCTTTTCCCGGTTTTTCAGGCGAAATCGAAGCGTCTTTTATGGCAGGGGTGACCTGGAACCTGACTACATTATGGGAGCCCATGTAATGGCAGTTCTCACAGTTGGGTTCAAGCCCGTGAGCCTCAGTGCCTACACTTATAGCTCCATAAGTCGGATTTTCCTGGTATGTATGGCAGGATGCACATTTCCTGGCTTCAATATTGGCCGGCGGATGTGTAATTGGTTCTTCGCCTCCAGTATGGCATGCCCAGCACGCCGTATCGATATTGTCAGAGAGAATATTCCTGGTTGATGCGTTACCATTCAATCCGGAGTGTTTTCCCAGTTGGGTTGAGATGGCATCTATGCTTGCGATGCCAAGGTTCCATGAAGTGTCATGGCATTTAACACAATCACCCCATCCTCTCATGTCTGTGAACTGGTTCGGAACATGCAGATTTTGAGGGATCCTTCCTGTAGTTATTGTTTCACCCGGCGCAAGCCAGCTTCCATTATATCCGTAAAGAGTGTCATCCTCAGTAATTCTTTTTATATTCTGCGATATTGCATAAACATCCGAAAGTATTACGAAATTCGTTTTTCCCTGGGAAATAGAAGAAACTCTTGCTGTGAAAACTGTTATGTTTCTCGTTGTGTCGTTCCTGTATTTGAGTCCTGGCGTGTGGTTGAACCAGCCGCCGGAAGGAACCGCATTATCTTCAACGATGGCACCGTCAATAGTGAGAGTCAACCATGCAAGTTTGCTATCAGTGCTAACTTCATTGAGTTTCAACGCATAGTTGTCTGCGATGTTCCATGTTTCTCCCTGTATCAGGTATTTCTGCATTTTAGGAATGGAAATATATTTCTCCCCCTTCTGGAGCTGGCTAATTACGCTGTCTTCATCAGCATAATAGATAATACTCTTGTTTCCGGATTTGAGATCTGCAAATAATTCTGTATAGTATATTATATCGCTTGAATTTTCTTTATCTTCCCTATCGATGACCTGGAACCGCATTTTTTCTCTTGAATATCTGGAAAAATGACATGCGAAACAATTTGTATTATTCCTGCTCTCCCGCTCCGAATGGATCTTCCTTATCCTGAAACCTTCAAACTGAATAAAGCCCCGGTTACCTTTGAAAATAGAGGTTATATTAAGCATAATGACTGGAGTTTTGACAGTGGAATTATCGATGACAAATTCGATCTCATATTTATAAAGCCTTCCAGCCGGCAACGAAGTCTCATCCAGTGTACTGTTCCCGCTGGAAAGCTGGATCAGAGCTTCATCACGTTTTTCGCTGATTTCTATAAGCTTGAGGAAGTAACCATCGCCCAGATATATTGTTTCACCTTCATATACTGTGAGCTTATTCTTCTCCTTATCAAATTCGATTAGAGTTGTGCTATTCTCTTTTATCAGCGTGGCTCCTCCCCAGTCTTCGCTGTTATCCTTATCGATATGGCAATATCGGCAGTTGAATGAGTCCACAAGTTCGTCCTTTGAGCCATAATGCGATACGACTGCAAGCGCCGTATTGTCATCCCTGGTAATCACGCTGTTTATATGGCATTCCTGGCACTGTGCTGTTGTTGTGATATTATAATTCGTCGCGTTGCCGGGGTTTGCGTTCAGGCTTGCGTTCCTGAAATGCGAATATACCATTTTTTCGTTATACACTGACTGCGAGAGTGAATGGCAGTCGCTGCTGTCGCATCTGCGTGGCGACTTGTATCTTGCAGGATGCCCTGAAGGTTCGGTCCCGTCCCCATGGCATGCCCAGCAGGCTTTGTTAACCGGGTCAGTTGCTGAGGAATTGAATGCATTCCTGTTAAGGTTCGTGTGCATACCATTCTTGATGGCTGACCCATCAACTCTCAGGTTTGCCGGAGCGCCTGTTGCAGTTTTATTGTGGCAGGAAAGGCAGTCCTTTCCTCCGCCACCTTCGCCCACGCGGTGCGAAAAGTTAAGTGAGGTTTCGTTATATCCTGAAAGCATACTTCCGTGGCAGTTCTTGCAGTGGCTGTCGTCATAATTCTGAATTTCGCTGTGGTTAAAGAACCGGGTTCCGTCACTGGCATTCGCCGGTACTTTTCCGCTCCAGTTAAGGATCTCAGGCGGCTCGGGATTAAGCCGATCACCTCTGTAATCGGGAGAATTGTTGTTATAATGGCAGGCTGCACACCACATTGAATTTGTAAGGTTTTGATTATTTCGGATATTTGAACCTTCTATGAGAGAGATATTTCCCAGAATGGATGCGTTGTGTACCTCCTTCCGGTGGCAGAAATAGCACGCTGTTGTTATTGAATTGTTGTCCCAGTAATTGCCCCATTTCCTGCCTGCTGACGAAGAGTTAGAATGTTTGAGATCCGGGATAATGGGGACTTCAGGGAAACCCGGGAATTGTGTTATGTGGCAGCCTGAACAGTTCACTGCTGATGTTCTTGATATGTCAAAGCTTCCTGTGTTCTGGATATATTTTATGGGATGGATGGTATCCCTGCTTGCAGTATCGATATGACAGTTCGTGCAATTGACCGACCCGTTATGTTTTTGCCTTGGTAAATGGCAGTTCTGGCAGAAAGTGCTGTTCGGAAGCGGTAATGCCGGTCTTGTGAGAGTGGAGTTATGCAGCCATCCCGAATTGTGACAGAAGGTACAAGCGGGAGTGAAGGTACTTCTGCTATGGTTCCGGATCGAACTGTTGTAACTTGAATTGACCATGGCTCCTGAAAATGCTGTGCTTGCGTTCTGGTGACAGTAACTGCAATTATCTGACAGTCCTGTACGGAGATCGACTCTGGGATTACCGTAATGGTAGAAACTCCTGTTCCCTCCAGTGAGCCTTATTCCGTCCCCGATAAAGGAACCGGTATCTTGATCATTGTTCACGATCAGCATCTCGCTCACGTTCTCATGACATGTTATGCATGAGGAGATGTTTGAACTTGAGTTTCCTGCTTTGATAGTAGTGCCGCTATAGTAATGCTGGCTCACGATCAGGGCATTATACTCCGAAGCATTGTACGTCCCGGAGCCAAGATGACATTCAGTGCATGTTTTCGGCGTCTTGTACCTGTCAGGATGACCTGAGGTGACATTACCCGTGCTGCTGTGACATGCCCAGCATGAACCTATTACCGGAGCATAACCCTGGGATGTGGCATTAAAACTATTCATCCCGGAATGAACGCTCTGGTTGGCGGCACTGAAGTTGATATGTGCAGGAGCATTCGGACTTCCGAGATCATGACATGCAAAACAGTTCGGAGTTCCTGCAATACCAATATCCAGGCTGTGAGAATAATTAAGTGAGGTGGGCAGGTACGGACCGTTCAGGGCATGGCATGGCCTGCAGATACTGTCTTTGTATCCTCCGGTCAGGTACCCGCTATGATCGACCCAACCAGCTTTACCCACATTGTTCACCGTGATAAGCGGCGGAACAGGTGACCACATGTTTCCGCGATAGTTCGGGTTTGAGACGTTCAAATGGCAGTCGGCACACCATGTCGTGGTCGAGAGTGAACCGTTTTTGGTATTGTTGCTGTCAGTCATGAGATCATTGATAAGACCGAGACCGGTAATGTTATGTTTAGTATCCCCGTGGCAATAGTTGCATGAAGATGAAGCGTTCCAGTAAGTGCCCCAGATGGAACCGTTCGAGGGATGGGATGAATGTTTCAATGTTGCTGGTATAAGAGGTGCTCCGGTGAACCCGGAAAGTTTTGCCTGATGGCATCCGCCGCAGTTCACTGCTGATGTTCTTGATATGTCAAAGCTTCCTGTGTTCTGGATATATTTTATGGGATGGATGGTATCCCTGCTTGCAGTATCGATATGACAGTTCGTGCAATTGACCGACCCGTTATGTTTTTGCCTTGGTAAATGGCAGTTCTGGCAGAAAGTGCTGTTCGGAAGCGGTAATGCCGGTCTTGTGAGAGTGGAGTTATGCAGCCATCCCGAATTGTGACAGAAGGTACAAGCGGGAGTGAAGGTACTTCTGCTATGGTTCCGGATCGAACTGTTGTAACTTGAATTGACCATGGCTCCTGAAAATGCTGTGCTTGCGTTCTGGTGACAGTAACTGCAATTATCTGACAGTCCTGTACGGAGATCGACTCTGGGATTACCGTAATGGTAGAAACTCCTGTTCCCTCCAGTGAGCCTTATTCCGTCCCCGATAAAGGAACCGGTATCTTGATCATTGTTCACGATCAGCATCTCGCTCACGTTCTCATGACATGTTATGCATGAGGAGATGTTTGAACTTGAGTTTCCTGCTTTGATAGTAGTGCCGCTATAGTAATGCTGGCTCACGATCAGGGCATTATACTCCGAAGCATTGTACGTCCCGGAGCCAAGATGACATTCAGTGCATGTTTTCGGCGTCTTGTACCTGTCAGGATGACCTGAGGTGACATTACCTGTGCTGCTGTGACATGCCCAGCATGAACCTATTACCGGGGCGTAACCCTGGGATGTGGCATTAAAACTATTCATCCCGGAATGAACGCTCTGGTTGGCGGCACTGAAGTTGATATGTGCAGGAGCATTCGGACTTCCGAGATCATGACATGCAAAACAGTTCGGAGTTCCTGCAATACCAATATCCAGGCTGTGAGAATAATTAAGTGAGGTGGGCAGGTACGGACCGTTCAGGGCATGGCATGGCCTGCAGATACTGTCTTTGTATCCTCCGGTCAGGTACCCGCTATGATCGACCCAACCAGCTTTACCCACATTGTTCACCGTGATAAGCGGCGGAACAGGTGACCACATGTTTCCGCGATAGTTCGGGTTTGAGACGTTCAAATGGCAGTCGGCACACCATGTCGTGGTCGAGAGTGAACCGTTTTTGGTATTGTTGCTGTCAGTCATGAGATCATTGATAAGACCGAGACCGGTAATGTTATGTTTAGTATCCCCGTGGCAATAGTTGCATGAAGATGAAGCGTTCCAGTAAGTGCCCCAGATGGAACCGTTCGAGGGATGGGATGAATGTTTCAATGTTGCTGGTATAAGAGGTGCTCCGGTGAACCCGGAAAGTTTTGCCTGATGGCATCCGCCGCAGTTCACTGCTGATGTTCTTGATATGTCAAAGCTTCCTGTGTTCTGGATATATTTTATGGGATGGATGGTATCCCTGCTTGCAGTATCGATATGACAGTTCGTGCAATTGACCGACCCGTTATGTTTTTGCCTTGGTAAATGGCAGTTCTGGCAGAAAGTGCTGTTCGGAAGCGGTAATGCCGGTCTTGTGAGAGTGGAGTTATGCAGCCATCCCGAATTGTGACAGAAGGTACAAGCGGGAGTGAAGGTACTTCTGCTATGGTTCCGGATCGAACTGTTGTAACTTGAATTGACCATGGCTCCTGAAAATGCTGTGCTTGCGTTCTGGTGACAGTAACTGCAATTATCTGACAGTCCTGTACGGAGATCGACTCTGGGATTACCGTAATGGTAGAAACTCCTGTTCCCTCCAGTGAGCCTTATTCCGTCCCCGATAAAGGAACCGGTATCTTGATCATTGTTCACGATCAGCATCTCGGTCACGTTCTCATGACATGTTATGCATGAGGAGATGTTTGAACTTGAGTTTCCTGCTTTGATAGTAGTGCCGCTATAGTAATGCTGGCTCACGATCAGGGCATTATACTCTGAATCATTGTACGTCCCGGAGCCAAGATGACATTCAGTGCATGTTTTCGGTGTCTTGTACCTGTCAGGATGACCTGAGGTGACATTACCCGTGCTGCTGTGACATGCCCAGCATGAACCTATTACCGGGGCGTAGCCCTGGGATGTGGCATTAAAACTATTCATCCCGGAATGAACGCTCTGGTTGGCTGCACTGAAATTGATATGTGCAGGAGCATTCGGACTTCCGAGATCATGACATGCAATACAGTTCGGAGTTCCTGCAATTCCAATATCCAGGCTGTGAGAATAATTAAGTGAGGTGGGGAGGTACGGACCGTTCAGTGCATGGCATGGTTTGCAGATACTGTCTTTATATCCTCCGGTCAGGTACCCGCTATGATCGACCCAACCAGCTTTACCCACATTGTTCACCGTGATAAGCGGCGGAACGGGCGACCACATGTTTCCGCGATAGTTGGGATTCGAGACGTTAAGGTGACAGTCGGCACACCATGTTGTATTGGAAAGCGAGCCGTTCCTGATGTTGTTTGGACCTGAAAGAAGATAAGTTACTCCACCAATGGCGGTAATGGTATGTTTTGTATCCCCGTGGCAATAATAACATGAAGCTGATGGATTCTGACTTGTGTTCCAATATGCGCCCCAGATGGAACCGTTATTTGGGTTTGAGGAGTGTTTCAGCGCCGGGATAACGGGAGCTTGATGTAAAATTTTGTATTTTTGTCAGATGGCAATCCGGGCACCCGGCAGAAGCAGACCTTTGGCCATAAGTCCCATTCGGCTGAATAAAAGAAATGTTATGCAGGTCAGGTCCATGGCAGAGTTCGCACATGATGGCATTATTATGCGGGCGTTTGTAAGGCGCTGAAACTGAATTGTTGTCAGTATCGACCGGATAGCCTGTATCATTGTGGCACGAGATGCACTTGTTCGTTAATGGTGTATAGTTAGGTTCCGATCCAGAAAAAATTACCAGCATTGCAGAAATAAATATCAGGACAACCGCGGCAATAATTATTGATGGTATAAACTTTGTTAACCTCCAATGATTGAATGTTCCTCCTATCATTCCCTTGATTGATCTGACAGCCATAAGTAATATACACTCTATCTATCGACTGCATTCTGACGTCACCTAGCCGTCATCTGGCAACTGTCTATCTCTTTCATATATTTTTCATCGTTTAACTATCTATCGTCAATCTTTAATATAAGCTGCTGCATTTGTTAATATGGGTGAGAGTATAAATGAACCCTTGGCACCGATTATGGACTTCAGGCGGTGAATGCAGTGAGTGTGTATTATTCTTTGATGGGGCATGCAGGGGAAACCCTGGACCTATGGGCATAGGGGCTGTCTTACTGGAAAATGGGAAGAAAGTAAAAGAAATCTCAAAACGCCTTGGTAAAGGAACGAACAACATCGCAGAGTGGAGCGCCCTGATAGAAGGGCTGAAGATGGCAAAGGCTCATGGATGCAGGGAAGTTGAAGTAAGGGGGGACAGCCAGCTTATTATAAAACAGATCACAGGGCGGTACAGGGTGAAAAGTGAGAATCTCATACCTTTATATGATGAGGCAAAAAGATTGACAGCAAGTTTTGGAAAAATAAGTTTCAAATGGGTCAAAAGAGATAATAATGCCCTGACAGATGCTTTATCGAACAGGGCTTTTGATTGAGAGAATCTGGAAAATAACCAACCCCTTTATTTCCACTGCAATTTATATATTTATATAATATACATATAAATGATATACATGTAGATTATATGCATTATATATATGTAACGAGTTATTTGGAAAGCTTTATACTTTAAAAGTATATAATTACTATTCTTAAAACAAAAAAACGAAGGAGAAATAAAAATGATGAAAAAAATCGTTCATGTACAATCGGTATTGCCTTATGAAGATTCAATCGCATTAAAGCGGAAAACAGGAGAGACCTCCATCAAAGAGGCTATTTCAAAGGCAGTGTACCATTATTTAAAATGCAATAATTCAGATGCCACCCCGTTGCTTTGAGAGTGTCTGGATTCCGTCTGGGGCGTTTAGAGGGTTAGTTATATAAAAAATACAGAATAAACTGTACATAGCTGTTTTGCTGATTTTAACGCAGTCAAAAGCGCAACAAGTATAATATACTCGCGGTTAATTGTGCGGGTATGTTTACTATTAAAAACCATATTGAAATCAGGAAAGATCATCTAATAATAGGCGGCGCAGATACCACGGAACTTGCACAGAAGTACGGCACTCCGCTCTATGTCACCAATGAATCGCGCGTCATTGAGAATTTCCAGGCATACAGGAAAGCGTTCCAGGATGCGGATATCTACTATGCGGCAAAAGCGAATGGGAGTTTTGCTATTTTCAGGATGCTTGCAAAGCAGGGCGCAGGCGCTGATGTCTTTAGCTTCGGAGAGGCTCTATATGGCGCTACTGGCAGGGATACCGCGGGAGAAGATACTTTTTAACGGGAATTCAAAAACAGACTTTGAACTTGGCAAAGCTGTAGAACTGGGAGTAAAAGTTTCAGTCGATTCGCAGGATGAACTTCATACCCTGTCAGTGATAGCCCAAAACGAGGGAAAGACCGCCCGGATAGCATTTCGAGTTAATCCCGACGTCTCTCCAAAAACTCATCCAAAGATCGCGACAGGGCTCAGCTCTTCCAAGTTCGGGATACCTTCCGGCGAGGTCGTAGGTATATACCGCGAAGCTTCGAAGCTACCAGGCATCTCACCATGCGGGATACACTGCCACATAGGCTCGCAGATACTTGATACATCTCCATTTACAGAAGCAGCCCAAAAGATGATGGATCTTGTGGAAAAAATTGTTGGAATCGGGATCGACCTTGAATTCGTTGATATGGGTTCAGGTCTGGGGATACCTTATAAGAAAGGTGAAAAAGCGCCGACACCGAAAGACCATGCGAATGCTATTCTTCCTGTATTTAATGAAAGGATAAAGGCTCTTGGCATTTCCCCGAAACTCATTCTTGAGCCCGGGCGCTATATCGTGGGCGATACTACAATACTTCTAACCCGCGTCAATACAATGAAAAGAGCCGCAAAGAATTTTGTGGGCGTTGATGCCGGATTTAACCTCCTTATCCGCCCTACGATGTACGATTCTTACCATTATGCAGTTGTAGCTAACAAAGCGGCTTCAAAGCCAGAAGAGACCTACACAATAGTAGGACCTATATGCGAGACCGGAGACATCTTCGCTAAGGATAGGGAGCTTCCCCGCATTGAAAAAGGCGACCTTATCGCACTGCTTGATGCCGGAGCATACGGCTTTTCCATGAGCAGCCAGTACAACGGGAGGCCGAGGTGCGCAGAGGTTCTTGTAAAAGACGGTGACTCTGATGTCATAAGGAGCGCCGAGGATGTGGGCGACCTGATGGGAAAGCAGAAGCTTCCGGCACGATTGATGTAATGTGAGATTTAGTCGACGTGATAAAGCCGAAATTTAAATATGCGTTAAATTAATAGAACATCAGTACATTCAGGATGCAGATGATCCCACCAGTGCTTCAAGATTATCAGGTTCACACAACAAAGCGGCAAAAACAGGGTATTCTACCCCTGCCTCTTTCAGCCGCGCAGGCGGCAGCTCTTTCAGACCTTGTTTTTGACCCGCCTGCAGGAAAAAAAGAATTAATACTTGGTTTGCTAAGAGACCACGTCCCTCCGGGTGTTGACCCTGCCGCGCTTGAAAAAGCGAGACTCTTAAGAAGGATCGCTCTTCGCGAAAAGCGGTCGCCGATCCTCTCACCACGCGACGCCGTAAGAATGCTTGGGATGATGAAAGGGGGGTATAATCTCGAAACGCTTATCGAATTGCTGGAAGACGGGGAACTTGCAGGTGAAGCTGTAAAAGCCCTTTCGGGCACGATACTTGTTTTCGGGTTCTTTGATAGAATAAAGGAACTTGCAGTATCAAATCCCCATGCAAAGATGGTCCTGGAAAGCTGGGCAGAGGCAGGCTGGTTCACAAGTTGCCCCGAATTCCCGGATTCACTGACAGTAACGGTATTCAAAGTGCCGGGTGAGGTAAATACAGATGACCTCTCCCCTGCATCCCGTGCGGCAAGCCGCCCGGACATTCCGCTCCATGCCCTTTACATGCTGGAGAACCGCCACCCCAATGCGATCCCTGAAATTGAGGGACTTAAAAAGAAAGGACACCCGATCGCATTTACCGCAGACGTTGTCGGGACAGGCAGCAGCAGGAAATCAGCAATGAATTCCGTTATCTGGTGGACAGGCGAGGATATTCCGGGAGTCCCAAACAAGCGCAGGGGCGGCATCATACTTGGAAGCCAGGTAGCTCCGATATTCTTCAATACCGCCCGCGACAGCGGCGCGATTCCTGTGAGGTGCGATGTGTCAGGGCTCAGGAATGGGATGGTCATCACAATTGATTTCGTTAAGCAGCGGATACTTGATGAGAGCGGGAACAATGTAACGGAATTTAAACTTGAACCTGAAACACTTCCTGATGAGTACAGGGCAGGAGGCAGGCTTTCTCTTATTATCGGAAAAGAACTTACAAGAAAAGCCCAGGTAGCGCTCGGAAAAAGAAAAGATATGTTCATCGAACCAAAAGCGCCGAAGGAATCCAGCCGCGGCTACACGCTGGCGCAGAAGATGGTCGGGAAAGCCTGTGGTCTTCCCGGCATCCGTCCGGGTCAGTCGTGCCTTCCGAAAATTTCCACAGTGGGTTCTCAGGACACCACGGGTCCCATGACCGCAGATGAAATCAAGGAACTTGTATGCCTTGAATTTGGAGCCCCCTTGGTCATGCAGTCGTTCTGCCATACAGCGGCGTATCCAACTTCTGAAGACAGGGAGATGCATCAGGCGCTCTCCAGATTTTTCAAAGACAGGGGCGGCGTTGTGCTCAAACCCGGCGACGGCATAATCCATTCATGGTTGAACCGGATGCTCCTGCCGGATACGGTAGGAACAGGAGGCGACAGCCATACCCGCTTCCCCATAGGCATTTCTTTTCCTGCAGGAAGCGGCCTTGTGGCTTTTGCCGCAGCGCTTGGCTTCATGCCCCTGGACATGCCTGAGAGCGTGCTTGTGCGGTTCAGGGGTAAACTCAGGAAAGGGATTTTCCTGAGGGATGCTGTGAACGCAATTCCATATTTTGCAATGCAGCAGGGAAAACTATCGCTTGAGAAGAAGAACAAGAAGAACGTGTTTAACGGCAGGATAATGGAGATAGAAGGGCTTGATATCTCTGTTGAAGAAGCATTTGAACTCACTGATTCAAGCGCTGAACGCTCGGCTGAAGCCGCGGTGATAGCACTTACAGAGGAACAGGTTTCCATGTATCTTAAAGACAGCATTTCAATATTGAATTCGCTGTCAAACGAGGGATACGCCAGCACTGCTCTTGAAAACAGGATAAAGGAAATGGAAGAATGGCTTTCTCATCCTGCGCTTCTAAAAAGGGATGACGATGCTGAATATGCGGATATCATAGAGATTGACCTTTCAGGTATCAGAGAACCGTTGCTTGCATGCCCCAATGACCCGGACTATATAAAACCGCTATCTGATGCGGCAGGTGAAAAGATAGACGAGGTCTTTATCGGTTCATGCATGACGAACCTGAACCATTTCAGGAACGCAGCGAAGATACTCAGGAAAGAGGGAAAGACCGCATCAAAGCTCTGGCTCTCACCGCCTACAAAACTGGTGGAAGAACATCTTAAAGAATCTGGTGAATATGATGTATTCAAAAAGCCTGGAGTGAGGCTTGAGATACCGGGATGCAGCCTGTGCATGGGCAACCAGGCAAGAGTTGCAGATAACGCAAAAGTGTTCTCTACATCAACGCGTAATTTTGATAATCGCATGGGTAAAAATGCGAAAGTTTATTTAGGCTCGGCAGAACTTGCTGCTATTGTTTCAACGTTAGGGAGGATACCTTCAAATGAGGAATATTTTTCAAGGATGGATATGTGATAACTTCAAAGAAATAGAAAAAATAATGCCGTCCCATATTTTATCTACATCATATACATCATCGGAATCATTCATATCAATATCATATACATTATCGTTATCATCTGAATCATTATTATCATCTCAAACTATATATAATAGTTACGCTAATGATAATAATTATGTGATCTTTATGGAAGTTGTTACGCTGAGCACTGCCGCTCAAAAAATAAAAAACAGGGAAGTGGTTGCAAAAACCAATAATATCTCTTCGGGAAAAAGAGACTATTCAGTTATAACCTCTACGGCAGTAGAAATCGCACGTAAGCTGAACGCTTCCGCTATTATCACATTTTCTGAAGAGCTTCCCAAAATCCAGTCAAACATCCCTCTTTTTACATTTACGCCGCGTAAATCCACAATGATCGAAGAGCTTACAAGGTGTATCGACGAAACTGAGAAGAATATTTTTGAAAAAGTAGAAACACGTGTACGGAGCACCGTTGAAAATATCGGCGATGCGGCAGTAATTGCTTATGTAAATGAACTGATAGAAAACGGCGGCATCGTTGTTGGGGTCATGCGAATGATGGACAACGATTCCCTGATCGTATATGATCTTTCAACCAACAGGACCATGAAAAAGCTTAAGGAATGTACTGAAAGAGTAGACGCTGGCGTCCTGCGGTCTGTCCTGAAGATCGCTCTTGAGATAGCCAGCCAGGGAAGGGAGGGAAAATCATACGGGACCGCCTTTATTATTGGCGATTCGAACGAAGTACTCCGGCGGTCTCATCCTCTTGTACTCAACCCGTTTGAAAATCAACCCAAAGAGAGTTGCAGCATCGTAAGTCCCGAATGCTGGGAGACCGTGAAAAGTTTTGCGCAGATCGATGGGGTTTTTATAATCACCGGAAAAGGAATGATACGCGCTGCCGGCAGGTACCTGGACATCGACGCCAAGGACATGGAAGTTCAAAAGGGGCTTGGGGGAAGGCATACTTCAGCCGCGGCAATAACACGGGATACGGAAACGATTGCTGTAACCGTATCTTCAAGCGGGGGCACGATCCGGATATTCATGGATGGTCATGAACTTTTAAAGATCGAGCCTGACATCATGCTGGTGCAGTGATGAAGTATTGGTTCATAATTTTACTTCTGCTTTTTTTTGTTTCAGGATGCATAACTTCTGAAGTTCCATCCGGGGCTCGAGGTGAGTATGAGCTTCCGGGCATTTCCAACACCACGATATATTATTTGAACGGTTCGAATGTGAAGGTTGTGGATAGCATCGCAAATGAAACCTCTGTCAAATACATGCTCGATGATACAAGTGAATCGAATTTCAAAGATCCTGTGGCCGTTAATACTTCAGGGAATAATGTGACTCCCAATGTCTCTTCAGAGCCCATATTCGGAAGGACTTATATCAGGTTTGACTTTCCTTCAGAGTTTTCCGGATTTGTGGCGTTTACACAGTCAGACGGTCAGGATTTCGTCCGGCAGACTGTTAAAAACAGAAGCGTCAGGGTAGTTCTGCCGCCAGATCACACCACTGGTTCCAGGTTCCTGGGTATCCCGAACCCTGAACCGGATAATATCACGATCGACACGCTTGGGAGGGAGGTCCTTATATGGAATGATCCGTATCCGTTCCAGATATCGGTCAAATACTATCAAAAGAGCGCCCCAACGATGCTGGCTTATTTTTCAATTATCCTTATCATATGCGTTTCTGTGGTCTCAGGATATTATTACCTGACCATCAGGGCATTGAAGAAAAAAAGAAACCAGATAGAAAAATATATCAAAAAAAATAAGGGTCAGCAATAAACATCAATAAAAAAAATCAGGCTCTGCTGACCCGCAAAGCCTGTAAAGATAATATCAGTAGTCTGGCTTTTGACTATAACTACTCATCCAATATCTCTTGCGCTTCTTCCCTGTATGCGTTCATTACGTAGGAGATGCCTGATATCTCTGCTGCATCTGCTGTGAGCGCCATGACATCTTTTCTGTTTATTTTGGATACATTGAACCTGCGCGAGCCTGCCATTAGCTGCTGCAGTCCTGTCCTGAACTTCTGGGCGTATGTATAGACGCCAAGCGCTCCGAGCGGAAGGTTTTTCATGTCGTCGCCAAAGCGCTGGGCAAGCTCTTCGTAACACACGAATATCTCCTCTGGTTTGGTGCCGAACTCAGAAACCGTCTTTGGCAGGTCGTTATCATCTATCCATTTGCCGATGTTCTTGCCAACAAAGCCGGGTATCATAAGGGCTCGTCCCATACAGACAGCCTTGAAGTAGGGTGAACCCATTGCAAGAGCCTTGTACACGCCGTCCTCGCTAGAGAAACCGCCTGCCATTGCAAGATCTGGCACTCTCTCTCCTTTCCGGCTTAACTTCTCTGCGAACTCATAAGCAAGCGACTGTAAATAGAAGGTCGGGATGCCCCATTCTTCCATCATTGGCCACGGGCTCATGCCTGTTCCGCCAGGTGCGCCGTCTATAGTTAGCAGGTCAATCTTTGCCTCTGAGCAGTATTTGATCGCCATTGCAAGTTCCACCATGGAATACGCACCCGTTTTCAGAGTCACTCTCTTGAAACCAAGATCACGGAGGCGATCTACCTCATCCATGAATCCGTCTTTTGTGACGAAGCCAAGCCTTGAGTGTCTTTCGAACTCTTTTATTGCGGTTTCTTTATATGCTGTTGCTATTGCCGGATTTTCAGGGTCCGGGGTAACGATGTATCCACGTTTTTTGAGTTCGATCGCCCGCTCGATGCTGTCAACTTTTATCTCTCCGCCGATGCATTTTGCGCCCTGTCCCCATTTTAGTTCGATAGTGTCAAGGTCGTGCTTTGATGATACATATTCAGCCACGCCAAGTCTTGTATCCTCAACGTTCATCTGGACGAGCATTTCGCCATAGCCTTCCTGGTATTTTTTGTATGTGGTGATACGCCTGTCCATTTCAGGGGATTTCTTTATCTTGTGGTTGCTGTCAAGAACAAGTCCGGGGTCAATGCCACATACGTTCTCACCGCAAACAAGGGTTATTCCTGAAATTGCAGCGCCCGCTGCGAAGTGCTCCCAGTTCTTTCTCGCGACTTCTGTCGATCCAAGAGCGCCTGTGAAAATAGGCATTGTCATACGGACTTTCTTATCCCAGCCGTATTCAACTTCAGTGTCCACTCTAGGGAATGTCGCCGTATCTGGATTAGGGTCTTCACCATCGGGAAGCCCGAAGGCACCTACTGCATAGCCCTGTATATTGAGGTGAGAGTAATCCACAGGGTAGTTCTTGTCCGCGCCTGCTGTGATGTTCCCGTATGGTCCGGGATATATCACTTCACGTCCCCTGAACGAGGATTTAAATATTTCACAGTTGCCGCGGCATCCGTCCAAACATCTTGTGCATATCCCCGACATCGGGGAAACGCTCTTTGAGCGATTATAGGTCTGCGTCGCTTCATTCGCATTTGGTTGTCTGAGATTCATTTTACCTCCTGTTGGGAAGAAGATGACTCCGTCTATTTAGGCAGGTCCTCTTCAACATTATTTACAAATTGTTATAGTGTTCTCAAGAACACTAGGAAGCGGAAGGGAGTTTCCTTTATATAAATATTACGCTTAAGGAAGAGGAAGTTGGTTTCCTCTATATAAATAAAGTATGATTTGCCAAAGTTTTTCTGTCTTTATATAGTATCTAGTAGGTAAGTGGTGCGCGCATGTTTAGCATGAGGACATATGAATAGCGAAACCTGCAATCCAAATGCAAGTTTTATATATCCCCATAACATGAAGCAAAACTAATAATATATGTATAAATATATTTATGTATAGAGAGGTACACAAAATGTCAGAAAACAACCCATTTGAGATTGCCCAAAGGCAATTGGATGAATGTGCAAGAATATTGAATCTGGATGATAGCGTAAGAGATATCCTCAGGGTCCCGATGCGTGAGATACATATGTCCATACCGGTACGAATGGACAACGGCAAGACCCGCGTATTCCAGGGATTCAGGGTGCAGTATAATAATGCACGCGGACCAATGAAGGGAGGGATCAGGTTCCATCCCGATGAGACTATAGATACAGTAAGGGCACTTGGAGCATGGATGACATGGAAGACATCTATTGTGGACGTGCCACTTGGCGGCGCAAAGGGCGGAGTGATCTGCAACCCCAAGGAAATGTCAGCCGGTGAACTGGAGCGCTTAAGCAGGGCTTATATCCAGTCCATATCCGAGGTAGTGGGTCCGGAGAAGGACGTCCCGGCTCCTGATGTTTATACGACTCCCCAGATAATGGCATGGATGATGGACGAATTCTCAAAGATATACCAGAAGAACCAGTTTGGCCTGATCACTGGCAAGCCTCTTGAGTTAGGCGGTTCTGCCGGTCGCGGTGATGCAACTGCACGGGGCGGCTGTTATACCATCCGTGAGGCCGCTAAGAATTTAGGCATCAACCTTAAAGGCGCTACTGTGGCCGTACAGGGCTTTGGAAATGCCGGTCACTTCGCAGCATCTCTTGTCTCCTCGCTTTTTGGGTGCAAAGTAGTGGCTGTAAGCGATAGCAAGGGCGGCATAATGGATAAGAACGGACTTGCTGTTGAAGCAGTCATCAAACATAAAGCTAAGACTGGTTCAGTTGTGAATTTCCCGGATAGCGAACCCATATCAAATGAAGAACTGCTGGTACTGGACGTTGACCTGCTGATCCCTGCTGCTCTGGAGAATGTCATTACAGCCGAAAATGCACCGAATATCAAGGCTAAGATAATATGTGAACTGGCAAACGGGCCTTCAACACCCGAAGCAGATGATATCCTGTACAAAAACGGTGTTCATGTGATCCCTGATTTCCTTGCCAATGCAGGCGGAGTGACCGTATCCTATTTCGAAATGGTGCAGAACTTCTATATGTATTACTGGGATGAGGCTCTTGTTCACGAGCGCCTGGATAAAAAGATGACAAGCGCATATCATGCTACGCTCCAGGCATCCAAAAAATACAATATCAACATGCGAAAAGCCGCTTATGTAGTTGCGGTCGGGCGCGTTGTCAAAGCAATGCAGCTTCGCGGCAGGATTTAATTTCTTTTATAAAAAAAGAATAACCCGTAAGCCGGGTTATTTCTTTAATTTCTTTTATTCTTCCTTTGAGATTAGCATACACAATTTCAGTAGGTGGGATTGTAAAAGCGATGAAGGCCTGATAAGAACTATTTTTATCTAAATTCCATTTACACGACATTTTTTTATAAAGATGAGAAAACCATATATATAGTTTACAGCCTAATCTATATGAGAGTCAGGATGTGGAAAATGTGTTAGTGCTGAGATCTTCCTTTCAGTGTGAAGAACTTTGTCATCAAGATATTGGAGTTAGTATCTTCTTCATTTGCCACATTCTTTTCGGGAAACAATGAATTATGATGGATGGGAGAAATATGTTAGAAAATAAGGATATTAAGAAAGAGAGTGACGTTACGAATACTGATGACGTAACTAAGAATGATGCAATGGAGAAAACAATATTGCGAATGAACAGGCGAACATTCGTGAAATTGGCGGGAACCGCAATGGGTGCGCTGGCATTGGGAAGATTCGGATTCCCCACTGCAGATGCACTGCAAAGCCCTCAGATCCCGCTGGCAGGGAGCGCCATCCTGCAGTTCATCGACCCGCTGCCGACCCTGAGTGTGGCGGGCGGCACCATGAACACGGTCATGGGAAACCAGCCGCTTGCGCTTACGATGCGTGAGTTCGATGCGAATATCCTGCCGACAGGTACTTTCGCACCGGGGATCAAGCCGACGACGAAGGTCTGGGGATACACTACGACTCTTCCGGTGGGTCCGCTTGATACCTACATCGGACCAGTAGTAATTGCTGATCGTAGCACGGCCATAAATCCGAAGCCACCGACAACGCTCACGATGACTAACGCTCTCGGGAAGCGCCAGTACTACAAACGTGCTCGCCTATAAATATTCTACAGACCAGACCATACACTGGGCAGACCCGCTAGGCGGCGAAATGAACATGTGCGCGCACGCAGGCGGCGTTCCAGCGTTCGGAAGTGCCTGCGCACAGAATTATGCCGGCTCTATCCCGGCCGTAGTTCACCTGCATGGCGGAGAAGTGCCGCCTATGATCGACGGCGGCCCGGATGCATGGTTCACAAGCGACGGAACAGTCCACGGGCATGGATACTTTTCCGAACCAGGCGCAGCTGGAAATCAGTCCATCTACAAATATCCCAATACCCAGGAAGCCTCACCAATCTGGTTCCATGATCACACCCTGGGAGCAACCCGCCTGAACGTCTATGCCGGGCTGGCTGGTGCCTATGTGATCAATGATCCAGCGTACCCCTGGTACTCAACCAACCTGGCCGGTCCAGTTGTTCCTCTTGTGCTACAGGACCGCATGTTTGACACCACAGGGCAGCTCTTCTTCCCGGGCGACACCGCTGGCGGATTACTCTGGAGTCCAAATCCCGATCATCCGTACTGGGTACCTGAATTCGTGGGCGATACCATTGTGGTCAACGGTAAGGTCTGGCCCTTCTTCAATGTCGCACCGCAGCGCTACCGCTTCCTGTTCCTGAACGGCTCCAACGCCCGCACGTACGAGATGTTCCTGATCGATCCGGTCACCAAGATTATGGGTCCGCCCATGTACCAGATCGGTACCGACGGCGGCTACCTCGATGCGTCAGTCATGATTGATCCAAACGCTCCCAAAGGACAGATACAGCGGTTGGTAATCATGCCAGGCGAGCGTGCCGATGTCATCATAGACTTCACGGGCTTACCAGTTGGGACAAATCTGGTATTGCGCAACGTGGCCAAGGCCCCATATCCGGGCGGCACCTCACCTAATGGCAGTACAATCGGCAGGATCATGCAGTTCCGCGTGGTCGCTGCACCGGGTCCTTACACCCCCGGAACTTTCGACCCGACAGTGGTTGGAGCTACGCTTCGCAGCGGGACGGGAGGGCAGAGTCCACCTATCGTGCGCTTTGTCAACCCGGCTACGGGTACACAACTTGTGACACCGGCAAAAGTCCGCCAGTTGACGCTCAATGAGGTGCTGAAGCCGGCATCAACTGTGACCGACCCTGTTACCGGGGCGCTGCTGACAGCCTATCTGGGCGGGCCTCTGGAGATCCTGGTCAACAACACGAGGTATGATGGCCTGTCGTCAGATAAGACCACATTCCCTGGTGGAGTCAGACCGGATTTCACGCAAAAAATAATCGGTGGTATGACCACTTATTATTCCGAGGTGCCCAATGAGGGCGACACAGAGATGTGGGAGATTATCAACCTCACCATGGACGCCCACCCCATACACCTGCACCTGGTGCAGTTCCAGCTTGTGAACCGGCAGAACTTCAACAAAAACAATTACATTGGAGCCTATGCCGCAGCGTTCCCGGTTCCGGTAGGTGGAGTGGCAGCGTTTATCCCATCCTTCGGGCCGCCGTTGGACTATACGCTTGGTACCACCTTTGCTGCCGTTCCTGTGAAATTAACCACATTCCTTGGCGGCAACCCGGACGTTACACCCTTCCTGCAGGGTGCAGCGATGCCCCCGGCGACCAACGAGGCGGGCTGGAAGGACACTATTATGGCGCTTCCTGGTCAGGTGACGCGCATCATGGTGCGCTTTGCACCAACTGATTTGCCGACGACTACACCGGCAAGCCAGCTCTACTACCCCTTCAATCCTGATGGAGGACACGGTTATGTCTGGCACTGCCACATCATCGACCACGAGGATAATGAGATGATGAGACCGTATATTGTGAACGCAACAACAACTGTACCTGCTCCGACTGTTGCAATTACGGCACCATCGACTGGCATTGTTGGCACACCTATAACTTTGACTGGCATTCCAACCTATGCTACAGGTTTGACGGGAAATATCGTATGGACGGGTGTTGATCCGGTAACTCTATTGCCGATAAGTTTCGTTCCGGGTTCAACTCCCAATGTCGTATCATTCACACCCGCCAATCTGGGTACATATAATATAACGGCTACGGTCACAGACAGCCGCGGGAAAACGGGCACGGCGACCGCTACCATTATAGTGTAGAAGGCACTCGCAACCTGAGTGAGAAATCGGATATATCAGTAAGTGGGTGCAACACCGCACTCACGATTTTTGAGCCGCAGGGCGGCTCTCCTTTTTTTATATATGAAAATTACTTAAATTCCTGAGAACCATATTTTGATAATTCACAACCAGGATTTTTGGATCTATTTTTCTTCCGAAATATCGTGCACCCACCACTCGCCTTCCAGCGTGTGCTCTTTTTTCCAGATCGGAACTTCAGCCTTGAGCCTCTCGATAGCCTCACGCAGCGCCGGGAACATCTGCTGCCTGTGACCTGCTGCCACGACGATATATACAATATCTTCTCCCTTATGGATGATGCCGGTCCTGTGGTACATAAGTACATCGATAATTCCATCTTTCTGTTTAAGTTGAGCGCATATTTCATCCATTTTTTGCCTTGCGACTTCGCTGTATGTCTCAAATTCAAGGAACTCTGTGTGTGCATTTTCCGAAACTGCCCTGACTATGCCTGTGAATGTGCCGATTGCTCCTGCTTTTTCGATCTCACCTGAACTTCTGATCTTTTTTACAAGCGAAGCGAGAGTATGAAACTCAGGCTGCTTCTGCACGATATTCACGATCATATCAATATCTGCCCTTTCCTGTCTGTCAAGCCTGAGAATTATGTTAGGAACCTCAACATCTCCAAGGGCAATTTTCGCAAGTGTGCTGTCCTTCCAGCCCTCAACTACCGCAAAGTCCATACCTTCGTCTGCAAGTTCAGAAAGCGCGCGGTCGAGGCTGTTCTCACGAGAGAATTTAACAAGTTCATGCGGCGTTACTCCTATCACAACATCCGCGCCTGCACGTGCATGCTTCCAGGTATCGGTGTTGGGCGTGTGCATGCTGTGGTCGTGCAGGTGCTTTACAGTGCCTACAGTCCCATGCTTTTTGAGAACTGTTACGAGCCGTTCCACTAACGAGGTCTTGCCTGTTTTTTTATAACCCACAACAGAGATTATTTTCATGAACTACATTGATTCAGGTGCGAATATCCCGAGCGTCTCAAGGGCGTTGGCGAGCACTATGCGGGAGCATTCCACAAGCGCAAGGCGCGAAGCCCGGAACTCAGGCTCGGCGCTGATGACAGGGACGTACCTGTAGAACTGATTGAAAGCGTCTGCAAGTTCGCGTGCATAGATGGCGATAAGGTTGGGTTTCAGCTCGCGTGCTGCGGTGTCAATGGCATTCTCAAAAACCGCAAGCTTCTTTATCAACGCGGTCTCCTGATCTTCAAGGAGTATTCCTGCATCGAATTTCTCAAACGTGATGCCCTCATCCTGCGCGTTCTTGATTATGCTGCACGCCCTGGCATGGGCGTACTGGATGAACGGCGCGCCCTGCTTTTCAAAATCAACCGCTTCGGCCCAGTTAAACGTTGTGGCTTTTTCAGGAGAGATGCGAACGATGTCATACCTGACTGCGCCTATGGTCACGAACTCAGCCACCTTTTGCCTGAACTCCTCATCTGTCTCAGGACGCTTTTTGCAAACTTCCGCATACGCAGATTTCTTTACCTCGTCCAGAAGTTCATCCGCAGATATGAACACGCCGCGCCGTGTGCTCATCGAGCCCTCGGGGAGTGAGACGAACTCAAATATTACGACCTCAGGTTCCTTAAGCCCCAAAATCCGAAGCACTGCCTTCAGCTGGGATGAGATGAGCTTGTGGTCTGCGCCAAGGATATCTATCATCCTGTCGCATTGCCCTGCTTTCCACTCATGGTAAGCAAGGTCGCGCGTGGTATAGAGTGAAGTTCCGTCAGAGCGCTGGATGACAAGGGTTTTTTCGATGCCTGCCTCTTTCAGGTCAACCATGAATGCTCCATCTTTAAAAATAGTATTATCGAGTTTCTTGACGCGGTCCATCATCCTGTTCACTTCGCCTGTGCGCACGAACTGCGATTCCCAGATGAACTTGTCGTGATGGATGTTCATGCGGTCCTGCGTCTGTTTTATCCCTTCCATAGCCGTATCAATGGCATCCTTGAATTTACCGATCTTTTCAGGATCCCCCATTTCATACTGTTTCATTATGGAATCGACTTCTGGCGAATGTTCTTTTTCATCCACAAGTGTCTTGTTGGCTGCGATATATACATCTGCTATGGCGTGGTCTTTCTTTTTTGCCGCGTCGAACTTGAAGTTCATAAGCCCCCAGACCACTACTGCGATCTGGCGCCCCATGTCGTTGATGTAATATTGTGTCTCGACATCGTAACCCGCGCGCGCGAGAATCCTGGCGAGAGTATCCCCTATGACTGAGTTCCTGATGTGTCCAATGTGCAGGGGACCGTCGGGGTTCGCAGATGTGTGCTCAAGTATGACCTTTCCAGTATAGTTGAGGTTACCGAAATTTTCCCTGTCAAGCATTACCCGAAGGACGGTCTCGTTGAGGTAGGCACGGCTTACGAAAAAGTTGATGTACGGCCCGACAACCTCAGCCCTGTCTATATAGGAGTCAGGGAAAATTTTGATATGTTTATAGATAGCTTCGCATATCTGCTTCGGGCTTTTCTTGTATTTCGGCGCAAGCCGAAACGCAACGGATGATGAAATATCCGCATGAGGCGATTCGTCAAGTGCCGGGACGTCTGCCTCGAAACCGGCATCTATAAGCGCTTTTGTGAGTACTGATGAAACTTCATCCTTGAATTTGAGGAACATAAATATGGCTTAACACAATGGTCTAATACATAATAATTTTCTTCCGTATTTTTTTCAAAAATATGATAACTGATATGATAATAAAAGTGATACTAAATATGGTAACATATTTGATAAATTAAGAGGTAATAATATATCATATTAGATAACAAACATGATAACAATCAGGTCAATTTGTATCCAGATGTGGTGTGAATAAATATTATATGCTCAGGAAATCAATTGATGTTACAAGGAGACGGCTATGCAAGAAATACAGATATATTCAACGACCAATTGTCCAAATTGCAGGGTACTGAAGCAATTTTTTGAAACAAAGAACATACAGTATAAAGAAATAAATATGGCAACTCCGGCAGCGCTTACCGAATTGCGTATGAACGGCGTGTTCACGATGTCCGCGCCCGTGCTGCAGATCGGGAGCAAGTTCTTTACAACAAAAGAGCTGTTCAGCCAGGAGAGGATTGACCAGAGCAGGCTTGAAAGCCTTCTTGAGAGTTAGGAAAACGGGTTTATTTCCCGTTATAACACAATCAGGAGGAATCAGATGGGTAAATATGTTGAGGTTCAGATATCGAATCCCGAGGAGAACAGGAAAGAGCTTGTTGAAGCTTTTCTAAGAGCAAAGACGCAGGTGAAGGAGCCTGTCAAAGCCAGGGCAAGGGATATTCAGACGGTACAGAAGACACTTGGGGGCTATTCCGTATCAGTTATCCCGAGAGTAAGGACAACTGACGGGCATCTCATTGAATGGGACAGGAATACCATCGTGAGCCAGCTTATCAAGGAAACAAAGCTGGGTGAGCAATTTCTCCAGAAACCTGCCATCACTGAAGAAGAGGCAAAAGATATCGCAAAGGAAGCCGAGAAAAGAATAAAGGATATGGGCGTAAAGTTCCTCTCAGGTCCTCTTGTGCGGGAACTGGTCAATATAATACTTCTTGAGCGCGGTCATACTGAATGGCGAAACATCTCCACAAGGGTGGGAACGCCTGTTTACGATGCTTATAAGATAGACATGGGTACAGGATTTGAGGCAAACGACAACGCCAACCTCCAGGAGAACGCAGAAACAAGCCACAAAAAGAAAGCGGATAAGATGAGCAAGGAGCAGTACCTCCTGATGCTTCCGCCGAAACTTGCGGACGCGCATCTCAATGGGGACATACACATACACGACCTGGAATACCTCGGCACACGCGCATTCTGCCTGGATTCTACTGCAACAATCCCAATGATGAACAACGGCGAATTCTCGTTCGCAAAAGCCGGGGATTTCGATGGTATGTTCCAGAAGCCGGAAAAGATTGAGGACAGGGAATTTGTGGATGTATCATTCCTTAACATTAAGTTTTTCGGACCCCGCGGAGGACGCAGGTTATTGCGCATCTATCGCAAGAAAACCGATGAAAAGATACTTGCTCTCAAGACAAACCTTGGAAAAACTTTGCGCCTGAGTAAAGATCATCCCCTGATAGTATGTGAAAACGGGGCTCTGCTTGAACGCCGCGCGGGCGATACAAAGGCAGGCACTGCCCTGGCAACCGGAACTCCCCTGCTCTTCGGGACCATTCCCACAAAAATAAACATGGTCCGTGAATTGTGCAGTAAAGCAACTGCAGAGGAGATCGAGAATGTTTATGCAAGAGGGCTTGGAAAGTTCTTTGAACAGAATCAGGTGATCGTGAGCGCGCATGGACAACTCCAGAAGCAATGGAGAACAAGAGGGATCTTGCCCATTTCGCGCCTGGCTGAAATGACAGCGGACTGGAGCGATGAAGAATGCGAGGAAGGATTTATTGGGATCACAATAGGCGTCACCGGTTCAGAACACGTTCTTCCAGCGATGTTCGAAATGACACCTGAAATGGCAATGCTGACAGGATATTTCGTTTCTGAGGGGAACTACAATGTTGCTCAGGGAAAGAACTATAATCTGGTCATAACGAACGGAAACCCCGAAGTGATCGAAGATGTGAAGAGAGGGATACAAGAACTCGACACTTACGCTACTGTTTCAACCCAGCCCAATGGTGCACAGCAGATATATTTTGGCGGGAAACTGGTATACCTGCTTTTCAGGAGAGTGCTTGGAATTCCAGAAGGGGCAGACAGCAAGCGCATCCCTGCAAAATTCTTTTGCATGGATAAAAAAATCTCTGACGAGTTCCTGAGCGCTTATTTGACGGGCGATGGTTCGTTCGCATACCGCAAAGAAAAATCCGATGCTCTCATAAGCTTTACAACACAATCTGAAGGACTTAAAACAGATTTGCTTTATCTCCTTGCTGCCAATGGGATAGCAGCCAGGGCGTACACGACCTCAAGCAGTACAACGTTCCCAACAGGACATGAGCACATGTCAAATGTGTGGAGAGTGGCATTCAACGGTGAGAACGTCAGGAGATTCCTGAAGTTTTCCACATTCCTGGACGAAAAGAGATCAAAAACCACAGCCGAATTCCTTGAAAAAGTGATGCCGAAAAAAGCTGCATTCAAAGAGGAAAGAGTAGCAGAAATGAAAGAGGTCGACGCTACAACCGGATATCTGTATGACTTTGTGCTTGAAGGAACGGAAAATGAGGAGCATGTGTTCACTGCCGGCGACGGTTTGCTTGTGCATAACTGCCAGGACTGGGACCTTCGATATTTCTTTTACTACGGTCTCATGCCGGACGGCAGCGGAACGAAAGCCAGCGTTGCAGGACCCGCCAAGAAAGCGGAAGTCGCTATTCTCCATGCTGTGAAAGCCCTCGGAAGCGCGCAGACAAACTTCGCGGGCGGCCAGGGATTCTATAATTTCCTCACCTTTATCGCGCCTTACTTTGAGGGCATGAACTATGACGAGATAGAACAGACTCATGCAGATGTTCGTTTATGAAATGACACAGATGATGGTAGCCCGCGGGGGGCAGCTTGTGTTTTCCTCCGTGCAGCTGTCCCCGGGCATACCAAAACTCTGGCGAGACAAACCTGTTGTGTTCAAGGGCAAGATCTGGGACGGCACAGCAGCGCCCCTGCGCACTTACGGCGAGTTCGAGCGCGAGGTGCGGCTGGGATTTGAGGCGCTGATGAACGTGATGATGAAGGGTGACTACTGGGGAAAGCCTTTCAATTTCCCGAAGCCTGAGATAAGCATCGAACCTGATTTCATGGAAGAGGACGAGGAGTTCAACCGGGCGCATACGGACGTGCTGAGTTATGATGAACTCTATACAAAGGCATTCGAGCTTGCGGCAAAGTACGGCGCGCCGTATTTCGATAACCAGCTTCCGGAATACAGGGGCGCGGGGAAAGGTATCAGTTGCTACCAGTGCTGCGCATACAACTTTTCTTCATCGCACGATAAGGACAGCGAATTCGAGCAAAAGCTCTACTTCAAGAACGGGAAGCATTTCTCGATGGGTGCCTGGCAGGTGGTCTCAATCAACTGCCCGCGAGCTGCCTACAGGGCGAATAAGAGTGATGAGGCGCTTTTCAGGGAACTCAAATTACTTATGGACCAGTCCATAGAGCTCTTCAAGGTGAAGAGGAAGTGGATGGATATCGTTATTAGAAACAACAGGATGCCGTTTGCGACGCAAAGACCCAAGGATCCATTGACGATGAAACGCGGTGAGATAGCTGTTGACCTGAATTCGCTTGTCTACACCATCGGCGTTGTGGGGATAAACGAGATGATACAGCACCATACAGGCAAGCAAGTTTACGAGAGCGAGGATGCTCGCAGGCTTGCCATCAGGGCGATGTTCGAGCTAAAGTTCTATGCAAAGGAATTGAGCGAGAAATACGGGATGGAAATAGCCCTGGCGCGCACACCCGCAGAGACCACGGCGCAGAGGTTCGCGGTTTCAGACCTTCTCCACCCGGAGTATAAGAAGTGCGCAGAGCCAATAATCAAAGGCAATGTCCCCGAGGCGCTGAAGCGCATCCACCAGACGCGCGACCTGCCGATATACTACACCAACGGGACGCACGTACCCCCGAGCGCCGAGGTGTCGCTTCCGCAGAGGATCAAGCTTGAGGAGACCTTCTTCCCCATAGTGGA
The DNA here is from genome assembly GCA_963793805.1 of Methanobacteriota archaeon. GTDB lineage: Archaea > Halobacteriota > Methanosarcinia > Methanosarcinales > Methanoperedenaceae > Methanoperedens. The sequence goes on along the minus strand of CAWCBK010000015.1, from coordinate 12,242 downwards.
CGGAGGGAATATCCTGCACATCTGGATGGGAGAAGCTGCGCCGGACCCGCATGGGCTCAAGGAGTTCGCCATGAACATAGCGAAGAACACGCAGGTGGGATACTTTGCCTTTACGAAGGACATGACGGTGTGCATGGATGATTTCCATGTGGCTTCGGGATTGCTGAAGGAGTGCCCGAATTGCGATAGCGAGAATGTGGAGCACCTGAGCCGCGTTACTGGTTATATCCAGGCTGTGAGCGGATGGAATGAGGGGAAGAAGCAGGAGCTGAAGGACAGGAAGAGGTATGGGGTGGGGGGGATGTGATTTAATTTGGCAGGACTAACCGATTTAGTATTTAAAAACCTAAAAGATTCTGGTGCGGATTCTGAAACACTGGAACTCTGGAAATCCATAACTCAGTGGTACGAAGAGGGTGGACCTGAAATTGTGGAAGAAGGCATTATTAAAAAAATGAAAGGAATCAAAAGTATTGCTAATAAACAACTAAAAGAAACAAAAGAAGTAATGCCTCCAAAGAAGAAAAAGAGAAAAACTCGGAGGTAAAGAAATGCCAAGTGGATTTGTAATAGATAATATCCTTATTGATGGATTGCGCGGCTTCAATAATGCACAGCCTATAAAGTTGGATGGAATACATGCAATTATAACTGGAAAAATGGGAACCGGTAAATCCAGTACCCTTTGTGCTATTGAGTGGGCGCTTTTTGGGGACATTTCTCACATAAAGTGTTCTGAAAGCAAAACCCAGGCAGAGTTTGTGAACTCAAATAAGATAGATCAAAAGGCAAGAGTTATACTTAAATTGAAAAGTAATGACGGTGAATATATTATCCAGAGGGAGAAGCATGCCAAAAAAAGGGAATCAGATTTGATTTTGTCCACTCCGGTTGGAGAATTTGAAGGAGATGAGGCTGCAAATCAAATATACTCAATATTTGGGACTTTCGATGATTTCCATCGTTCCGTTTTTCTACATCAAGAGGCTATTAGAGCTATACTAACAGAAAATCCTGAAGAGCGCGACTCAGCATTAGATAGACTATTCGGTCTTGAAAGAACAAGGGAGTTGATGTCAGCAGTACCTATCACACTAGTCAAAAATGAATATAAGGAACTAGAAGACAAAAAAATTAAAATCGAAGAGAGAATTAAAGGTGCAACTCAACAAGCAGAAGTTGAAATGGGAAGAGCAAAGAAGGAAGCTTTTGAACTTGGTCTAAAGCTAGAAGACTTTAACCTTCAAATATGTATCAAGAGGTTCAAAGAAATTACAAGTAAGATTTCAAGTGCTGCAGAGGATTGTGGTGTTGAAAAGCCTTTATTCCCAGAACCATCTAATGAATCAGATGTTTCTAAAGGATTAAAGAAAATCAAAGACGTTCTTAAAACATGTAGAATGCAGATCGTTGCAACATCAAAATTCGATGAACTTCAGGGAAATTTGAACCAGATTAAAGGAACAAAAAAGACACTAGTAGAGGCATTGGATGAACTGAATGATACCACCAAATATTATGAAGGAATGGTAAAAGAATGGGGTTCAATAGAACAAATAAAAAAACAAGAAACGGATTTCAATACAAGAGAGGAGAATCTTAAGAATGAACGTGCAACTGTGGATAGCACATTCAGGCTTATAGCAGATGGCATTGGAGTACTTTCTGAGCAGGAACCAGAAAACTGTCCAATTTGCGATACGAAGATTTCTCCAAAAGAGGTTCTTTCAAAACTACAGACGAAAGTTAGTAAGACCCTCAATGAAAAAATATCGAATATAGACAACCAACGAAAAGAAATTAGAGAGGAACTACTTCAACTCACAGATCGCAAAAAGAAAATTTCTAAAGCGCTCGTAGATGTCGACGATGCCAGAAAAATAAAAGATGAGGCAGAAATTGCATTAGGAAAGACTCTACAATCAGTATCCAAAGAATATGAATATCTTTTAAAAGAAGCAGATGGAAAGCTGTCAGAGCTACAGAAAGAACTGGATAAGGTAGAAAAGGTTCTTTCTGAAAAGAATGCGATTCTTCAGGGAATTGAAGACACAACAGATATATGCAGAGCCGTTGTGCGAGTTCTGGAAAAAGAGGCAGAATACGATAAGATTAAAGTGACTTTTGCTGATGAAGGTTCTCAAATTGAGATTCTTAAAAATCAGATAAATGAGATGTCTGCACTGCATGCTCGCTTGCAAAGAATTTCCGAGGCGATTGCCACAGCGCAGATAAATCTCGCTCGAGAATTTATTGGTAAGGGGGAGAAAGAGATTTCGAGTTATTACAGCACGTTATGTGGTCATCCATATTATAACAGCATCCGAATAGATATTGATCAACGTAATGTTAGAGGGGTGCAGAAAAACACGTACAATATCAAGGCATTTAACAACAAGGATGGAAAGGAAACTCTTATAAGTACAAGATTCAGCATGGGGCAAATGAACTCTGCTGCACTCTCCATATTCCTATCACTTTCTGCAATGCTTGATAGGAATATTAAATTCGTAATTCTTGATGATCCATCGCAAAATCTCGATGTCGAGCATAAAAAATTCCTAATAAAAGTATTAGGGGAAGTGGCTCTTAAAAACCAATTAATAGTTGCCACTCAAGACACTGAGCTTGAAGATGAAATTGAGACGGGATTCATGCCCAAAGGAGGTTATGTAGTCCTAAAATTTGAGGGTTGGAGTAAGGATGGACCTGAAATAAAAGTATCAAAGATATGAAAATGAGGTTATGGGATGAAAACCAAAGTTTACTCACAATTAGAAAAATTGTGGGAAAAGCATGGGGCACACGAATTTGGGAAAATCTGCCAAATTCTGTTAGGTTTTTGTCTCATTCAGCTAAAATTTCGAATCCTAATATTTCAATTGTCTGGAAGACCTGACATAGTAGCTATGAGAAGAAATGAGAATTTTGCATTTGAGGTCAAAACACAATCTAGCTCAAATGCAACTATTAAACCTGAAGACCTAGAAGGGGTTAAAGAATATACTGAAAATTCAATCCTTGCAGTTCTATCGTATCCAGATTTAGATTGCTGCTGGGTTCCTGCCAGAGCAGATGATTTAAGAGCTGGTAAATTGCCTATTTCATTCTTGAAACAGTATTCGATACCGTTATTAGAGGAAGATTTAAATAAAATTTTTCCAAAAGTACTAGAAGAATATTTCTCAACAGCCAATCTTGGAACGAGCGTTTTATATGAAGTATTCAATGAAATTTGGAGGAATGAAAAAAAATTGTAATATTTTCACAGCCCTTGCCTTGAATGTATACACGAACACTACAAAAGGTTAATAAAAAGAGTAAAATCATGCCCCCCAACAAACCCTCCTGCGCCCCTCTCTCCCCAACCCCCAGCCCCCTCCCCTCCGCGCGCCTCCACTGGCGCAGCCCCGCCGGCAGCGAGCCCGCGCCGCGCCTGTACAGACCCGGCACAATAAATCTGCGTTTATCTGCATTCATCTGCGGTTCGTATTTTGCGGAAGCGCCGGGCATTAATCGCATAAAATTTATAAAACAGAATTATCTAAACTCTGCACTCCATTCTAAGCCAGCGCGCCTGCTGACAGATGAGACGAACACAGATGACACGGATTGGACGGATTTACACGGATACGAAATCCGTGCGAATCCGTGTCATCCGCGCAATCCGTGTTCTACGTCTGCTTCGCTTTTCGTGGATGCGCTGTACAGTAAAGATTCTGACAGGATCAACAGGATGGACAGGATAAACCCATCTATTAATCCTGTAAATCCTGTTAATCCTGTCCAGTCCGGCACTTCTTTTAGCGCGGCGCCGGACATTAATTGTTCTGAATTTATAAAAGAAAGCACATCTCAAAATTCCAGAAGGTAAAATATGGTATCCTGTTTAACTCAAAAAAAGAATAAAACCGTGGAAACGAACTTATTAGAATTCAGCACAGATGTTTCCTCCGAAAACCTGACTGAAAAACCTGAAATAGTTATCCCTGAACAACTAAAGGAACTATCAAAAATTGACGCTTTTGATTTTAAACTATCGCAGCATTTCAATGACAAGTTTATCGTCCAGCCGGCTCTCACGCGGCAGCTTGTAAGCTTTCAGGCAAACAAAACCATGGCTTCGTATCGCTGGTACAAATACAAGGAAGCGTTTTCTGCTCCTCTTGTGGAGTATCTGCTTTCCAGATACGGGATCGTTTCCGGCAAAGTCCTTGACCCGTTCGCAGGAAGCGGCACGACCCTGTTTGCAGCCAGCGCCGTGGGCATGGATGTTGATGGCATCGAACTTCTTTCCATAGGACAGCAGATCGTGGCAGCCAGGTCATGTTCTGGAAAGAGAGTTTACAGCAGATGATTTTGCAGCCGTCAAACAATGGCTGAAAACGTGTCCATGGAAGCAATCACAGGTAAGATATCCCCTGCATAAACTGCGAATTACTGACGGTGCATACTCCCCGGAGACATCCGATGCGATCGAGAGATATATGGGCGACCTGCAGAAGGAGAACCAGCGGGTACAGCTTATCTTACGTTTTGCTCTGCTGTGCATCCTGGAATCCATCAGCTACACCCGCAAAGATGGTCAGTATCTCAGGTGGGATTATAGATCCGAACGCAGAAAAGGAGGAAAAACATTCAATAAAGGGGAAATTCTTGATTTTGACCGAGCGATCTGCGCAAAGATAGAAGAGATTTTGCAGGACATAAAATTCAGCAGTGGACTTCTTGAAGAGCGCGATCAGGGCAATATCCATCTTTTTCAGGGCTCATGTCTGGATATAATGCCAGACCTGCCGCATGATTCATACGACGCGATAGTAACTTCTCCCCCATACTGCAATCGTTATGACTACACCCGTACTTATGCCCTGGAACTGGCTTTGCTTGGTGTTAATGAGAAAGAACTCATCGACCTCAGACAACAAATGCTAAGCTGTACAGTTGAAAATCGCGCCAAAGACTTGCTGGCAATAAATCCACAATGGGCTAAAGCCATAGAAGCAGCAGACCAGCAGGAGCTTCTGCAGGCTATCCTGCCCTATCTGGAAGATCTAAAGGCGCAGGGTAAGCTGAACAACACCGGCATCCCCCGAATGGTTCGAGGATACTTCTATGAAATGGCATGCATTATCGCCGAATGTTCACGCGTGATGAAACAAAATGCAATCATGTTTATGGTCAATGACAATGTGCGCTATGCCGGCGCAAGCGTCTCGGTAGATATGATACTTTCATCCATAGCTGAAAAGCTGGGACTTCATATAGATAATATTCTTGTACTGCCGAATGGCAAAGGTAACAGCAGCCAGCAAATGGGAGAGCATGGGCGCGATCCCTTGCGAAAATGCGTGTATATATGGAGGAAATCATAGTGCCGCCGAACAAACCACACTTCCAGCATTTAACCAGTAGCGAGAGTCTTATAACAACTTATGAGGAGACACGGGCTGGTTTCGTTGCCTTGGCGCTCGAAAAGAACCGTAGAGCAACGCCATTCATTGAAGAAGCAAGATCTCTAAAGGCTGCTGCATCTAAAATCTCGACACCTGCCTCATTGATCAATATTGCCGGGATACAGGCTGCCCTTTTGACTGCGGCAGGAGTTTCAAATAAAGCTGCCGGGCATATGGAACCCCAGGATCAGGAGGAGGCGATAAAAGGACTGATAAAACAATTTCTTGAACCTGCCGGTTCGAATTTTGTTGAGGAGCTGATCTTTAGATTCCTTTTGACGCGGGGGGATGCATTAGGCGGGTCTATGAGAAACGTTGGCGGAGCAATAGCACAACGAAAGCTTACTCGCGCGATTATTGCAACACTTTCTGTTGCAGGAATATCATATTATTGGCTTTCTGCCAAGAGCAATACATGGATACATGGAACGGAGGATGATCCCGATATAGAGATGGATGCAAATGGGCTTAGCTGGTCAAAGGATCATCAGGATCGTACTATAAGATACAACCTTACTGTTCCATTTGTAAAGAAAAACGTAGACCTGTGCCTTTTCAATTGTCGTTATCAGGAACTTTCCGTCAGTTACAAGAATCCTGCTTTTTATCTTGCACTTGGAGAACTTAAAGGTGGTATCGATCCTGCCGGGGCAGATGAGCACTGGAAAACGGCAAGAACATCTTTATCCCGCATTAATCTGGCATTTGCAAATCATGGGCTTTCGCCCCACTTATTCTTTGTCGGAGCCGCGATTGAAAATAGCATGGCTGAGGAAATCTGGTACCAATTGGAAGAAGGTACGCTCAGCAACGCTGCCAACCTGACTGATTCAAACCAGGTCGCCTCTCTGTGCAGGTGGTTATGCAACCTGTAAATAAACTTCATTTCTAAACAACAGTATTCCAAAATAAATTATCGCCCCCCCTCTCCCCATTCCCCAGCCCCTCCCCTTCGCGCGCCTCCACTGGCGCAGCCCCGCCGGCAGCGAGCCCGCGCCGCGCCTGTACAGACCCGACACAATAAATCTGCGTTTACCTCCGTTCATCTGCGGTTTGGTATCTGAAGAAGCGCGCATACAGTAAAGATTCCGACAGTATTAACAGGATGGACAGGATAAAACCGTCTGATAATCCTGTAAATCCTGTTCATCCTGTCCAGTCCGGCACTTCTTTTAGCGCGGCGCCAGACATTAATAAATAACTATTTATAAACTATATTCATTTATCTCGGGGGTATATGCACGCCTCCGAACAATGCTTACTCATATCTGAGGATAATGAAACGATTATATCTGATAATATCCATACGAATATATAAGGAATAAAAGAATGACAACCGCAACAGATCTGGAGAAAAGGCTTCTCGCGCTTGACATGGAACTTCATTCGATACTGGACATAGTGAAAGAGCAGAAAGTAAAGGAACTAGGAAAAGATGTGGTGGAAGATTCTGCTGGTGCGTGGGGATATAATGTGGAAAGTGCTGAGTTTGTTGAAGGACTTAGAAAATCTAGAAGACTGGATTGGGTAAAATGAAATTTTTTGTGGATACTTCCATCTTTGTGGACTGCCTCAGAAAGGATGTCGTACCTGCTTCCAAGTCTTTTATCAAGTCTCTTCAGGATGTTAACACAGGATATACATCCACGATTACTGTTGCCGAACTAAGTGTAGGCGCTCATTTATCTCCAAAAAAAGATGCTCTAAAAAAGACCCTCAATCTCCTCGATCCTGTAATTTTAGTTGATATTGATAGAACTATTGCAATTGAAGGGGGTAGAATTTATTCATCATTGGTAAAAAGCGGTGAAGAAATAGAGCTTAATGATTGCCTCATCGCTGCTGCTGCTACGTCTGTTGGGATTGATGCCATCGTAACAAGGAATAAGAAGCATTTCGGGAGGATAAAAGGCATTAGAGCAATTACGCCGGAAGAAGTGGGAACCTGATGATGTTTTACTGCGCCCCCCTCTCACCAAATCCCAGCCCCCTCCCCTCCGCGCGCCTCCACTGGCGCAGCCCCGCAGGCAGCGAGCCCAGCGCCGCGCAGGCGCATCAATAATATCCCGGAAGTACAAATGGAGGTATTACTATCATGAAGAAAATCGATGTAATTATTGAGAAGCTCAGAAAGAACAAGCCTGTTGTAGAGAAGAAATATGGAGTAAAGAACCTCGAAGTATTTGGCTCTTATATCAGGGGAGAGCAAAAGAAAGGAAGTGACTTGGACATCCTTGTAGAATTTCATCGCACCATTGACCTGTTCAAATACATAGAACTCGAGAATTTCCTGAGCAAGAAACTCGGCGTAAAAGTTGACCTTGTTATGAAAGATACGCTCAAACCGCGCATAAAAGACAGTATATTGAAAGAGGCGGTTCCAGTATGAAAAGAGATTACAGGCTTTATCTTGATGATATGCTTGAGGCGATTGGCAAGATAGAAAGATACACCAAAGGTTTGAGCTATGAACAATTCAGAAAAGATGAAAAAACGATAGATGCAATCATCACGAACTTTACAGTTATCGGCGAGGCTGCTAAACAGATACCCCCAAAAATAAAGAAGTATTATCCTGAAATCCCATTGAAAGAGATGGCCGGAATGCGGGATAAACTTGTCCATGAATATTTCGGAATAAGGCTCGATGTGGTGTGGGAGACCATATTGGTGAGGCTGCCGCAGCTAAAACCTATGATTGAAGAGCTCTTAGAGGAGTTCGAAGAGGCTATGGAAAAGGAATGATATTCATTATCAGAGAACTCTAATGAAGAATAACAGAACAACATTTCAGGGAATAAATAACATGCCTCCTGATCTCCATCCAATCCGCGCCCCCCTCTCACCAATCCCCAGCCCCCCCTCCACGTGCCTCCACTGGCGCAACCCCGCTGGCCCGCACCGGATAAAAAGCTCCCCCCGGAAGCGCACACGGATGACACGAATCAAACAAGTGATAACAATTCAACAGCACACTTTGTAACACAGATGAACAAGAAGTCGATTCAGTTTATCACTATGGTCATTCTTACCATTTCCCTGACCTCAGGATAGAGATGACCAGCCCGAATCCGAGAATCCCGGCAAGGAAAAATCCGAAAATACCAAGAAGCGGCACAGTCGTGATAATGATGGACGAACCGACGATCAGCGCTGATATTATCAGGCTGAATGACACCCTGTTGCTTGTCACATCCAGTTCTTCTACGAGCGCCTCAAAGCCCCGGTGTTCAAGGTCAAATTTCATTGTCCCCTTCTCAGCTTTAACAAGGATATTGTTCACCCGTCTTGGAAGGGCTTTAATAAGCCGGGCAAAGTCCCATGCCGCCCTTGCGCTCTCCTTGATAATATATGAGGGGCCTGTTCGCTCCTGTATCATTTTCTTTACATACGGCTCCACAAGTTCCGCGAAATTATGCTCAGGGTCGATCTTACGGGCAATTTCGTCCCTGATAACAAGTGTCTTTGACAGCAGCATCAGGTTCGAAGGAACCTTACCCCTGCCTTTTATAAGGATATCGATCAGGTCGCTCAGGAACCTGACAGGATCAATGAACTTAGAACTAATGCTATAATACTGGTTAATGAGTTCTTCGAGCTTGATCCTGAAGGCGGGGCTTTCTCCTCCATCCACTATCAACCCCATTTCAGTGAGAGCCTCTATAAGGAATCCAACATCGTTTCTCTGGATAGCTATTACAAGGTTTACCAGACTTTCCCGGAGTTCCGGATCAACGTACCCTGCCATCCCGAAATCAAGAAATACGATAATCCCTTCACGGGTCACAAGTATGTTGCCGGGATGAGGGTCGGCATGATAATAGCCGTCCTCGAATATCATCTTCAGGTACGCGTTCGCAATGTCTATAGTGATCTTTCTCTTATCCAGCCCTGACGCTTCTATCTGCGCTATGTCCGATATCTTGATTCCGTCAGAATATTCCTGCGTCAGAACATGTCTTGTGATATATTTCCAGTATATTTTCGGTATCTTGACGGTCTTGCTTCCTGCAAAATTATTGTAAAACCGTTCGGCGTTCTTTGCTTCATGTATATAATCGATCTCATGCCTGATTATGCGGGAAAACTCTTCAACGAACCCCACGGGATTGAAAAACTTACTCTCTTTTATATGTTTTTCTGCAAATCTTGCCAGGCTCATCATGATCGCAAGGTCGGTATCCACCTGTTTTTCCACACCGGGGCGCATCACTTTGACCGCGACATCCTCCCCGCCAAGCAGCCTTGCGCGATGCACCTGCCCGATCGATGCCGCAGCTATCGGTTCAGGTTCGAAGGATAAAAACATCTCATCAAGCTTTTTCCCGAATTCTTTTTCAACCACCATTTTTGCTCCCTCATACCCGAAAGGAGGCACATTATCCTGGAGCCTGGCAAGCTCTTTAATGTATTCCTCAGGTACGAGGTCATGGCGCGTGCTTAATATCTGCCCGAACTTGATGAACGTGACCCCAAGTTCCTCAAGCGCATGGCGCAGTCTCTCTGCCTCGGATATTACCAGCAAATGTTCGGTTTCCAGTCTGGGTCCGAAAAGCCTTTCACGAAAAGACCTGACCGGGCGCAGACCGAACCTTTCCACTAAATATCCGAACCCGTGCCTTATCATCACGTCAACGATCTGTCGATATCGTTTGACGTAGGCGTACTCGTTATCCAGCAGGTTCACGGCAGGAGGTCTATTTTTGCGAGAGCGTTTGAATTGTCTTTTCCAGTTTTTCTATCTTCTTCTCAAGAGCCGCGATATCACTTTTCATGACAACGCCGCTTTTCTTCATTACCTTCTCGACGTTTTCATTTATCTTATCTTCAAGATCGTTTATCTGCTTTTCCTTCTCAGATAGAACGTCTTTGACGAACTTCTTCCCTTCTTCCCTGCTGATATCCCCTTTCTTTATCATTTCCTGGGTGAATTCTTCAACTTTTTCCTGCGTCAGTGAAAATACTCCGACACTGAATAATCCCATCTTTCTTATCAACTCAGACATTTCTGACATTTGTTTTCCTCCATTAAATAACCGGCGACAACACTAAACTGTATGACACACTTCCAGGCGCAAGTTTTATTATTACGCCATGTATGAAATTGGTTTATTGACTATTAATCTTTTTGATGAGGATAAAAATGACAATGGTTTTTAGCGGCATAATGATCCCTGTATCCACGATAGACTGGTATGGCAGGTCTGTGTCTGTGGTTTTCTTCAACGGCTGCAATTTTAACTGCATATACTGCTCCAACAAGAACTTCATCGATGTGACAGACCGTCTTGAACCCCTGTTCAAGAAAGGAAAAGTTGTCGATATTGGAGAGATCGAGAAGCAGATACTTGAAACTAAGACGTTCATAAGCGCAGTGGTCTTCTCTGGAGGTGAGCCTACCGCGCATCCGCGTGAACTGGAACGACTGGCCGGATTCGCAAAAGGGCTGGGTCTGCTTGTGGGTATAGAGACAAATGGATATTACCCCGGGCGGCTTGAAGGGCTGATAAAGAAGAAGCTCCTCGACCGGATATTCCTTGATATCAAAGCGCCTGTGGGAGATAAGAATAAGTACAAAACGATAACCGGAGGTATCGGGGATGCCGGCGAAAAAGCCCTGGGGTCTCTGAATCTCAGGGATGTCGATATCGAGGTCAGGACAACTGTTTTTCCCTCATTTGCCGCCGATATCCCCGATATAGCAAAAAGCATCGCAGCGCGGGATTGTACGTACGTGCTCCAGCAGGGCATCCCTGAATATGCCCCTGATGAAAATATTCGAAAGGAAAAACCTCTCACAAGGGATGAACTTACAGCCCTTGCAGGAAGCCTGACGTTTATGAAAGATGTCAGGATAAGGACAAGGGAAAAAGGAGAAGAGAGGATTATCCAGGAAATTATCCAAAACTTCACGAAAGTTATTTCACGCCATAAAATCTTCAGGTGGCAATGAAATTTATATGGAAAGGCTACGGCGAGATAATCACGGCAGCGGCATTATGGGGCACAGCCGGGATACTTGTCAGGATGATAAGCGGTATGACGCCGCTCAGTATCATTTTTTACAGGGTCGCGTTAGCCTCCCTGATTCTCCTGTTCGTCTTCCAGCTTTCAGGGAACATTAATAAACTCAAGCTTAAAGATAAAAAGCTCTACCTGGTATTATTCAGCGTTCTCCAGATAACGACCATGCTGACCTTCTTTATATCCATAATGGAAGCATCTGTCGCCGTAGCTGTTTTATTGCTTTATACAGCGCCTTTGTATGTCACTGTGTTTTCTCCGCTTCTGCTTAAAGAACGCTCAACAGGAAAGGGATGGCTGGCGCTTGGCGTGTCAATTGCAGGAGTCTTACTTATAATTGACCCGGTAAAAGTTGATTTTTCATTGAAATTAACAGGAATTATCGCAGGTATGCTGTCGGGCGTCTCCTATGGCTTTCAGATAATGACCTCAAAGCACATCAGCAAAAGTTATTCGGGCTACAGCCAGGCATTCTGGAGCTTCATGATCGCCACTCTGCTGCTTTTACCTTTTGCTGCTGTCCCCCTGGATGTTATTTCAGGGAACATTGTTTATCTCATTCTACTTTCGATATTCCCTACAATACTTGCCATATCGCTGTACTTTAATGGATTAAATAAGGTAAGGGCGGCAAGTGCGAGTATCCTCGGTCTTATCGAACCTGTCAGCGCTGTAATTTTGTCCATCCTCATTCTCCATGAAAGCATATCTATCCCGGTATTAATTGGGGGAGCGCTTATATTGGTGGGCGGGGCAATAGTT
>CAWCBK010000014.1:0-17839 GCA_963793805.1 Methanobacteriota archaeon | reverse complement strand
GTGCTGTATTTAGCTTTTCCCTATGATAACATCCATATTTCTCAGACTATATTGAATTTATCGTTTATCATTCGGCATAAATTCCTTCTCTTCAAGAATAAAGGCACAGCATTTTTAAAAACGATTTCAGGAATTTTTCGGTTTAGACTTAAGATGCGCAGAATGCTTTCTTGACGATTTTTTATTTTTAATATGTGTTTGATCCCTGGATATCGATAATCTCGATTCAGGATGCCTTTTGCAACCTCCTCCCCGGATAGAATTGCCTGATATATCCCTTCACCTGTCAACCCTGATGCAAAACCTGCTGCATCGCCTGCTAAGAACCTGTTCCCAAAAACAAATCCTTTATAATCAATGTTAATGCGTGCAGCTTCGAACCTTGTTCTTTCAATGGCAAGCCTATCACATAGCCCATCAAGATCGCGCCTCATCAAAGCTCCTTTTCCAGTCATTCCTCCAATCCCTATTGATGTAAAGCCCCTGTGTGGAAATATCCAGCCATACCTGAGGATGTCTCTAAAATCGTCTACAAAGACCTCAAAGTTCTCTCTGCGTGTTTTGCTAACATACTGGATCCCCATTTCAGTCTTATCGACAGGTATATCCAGGGATTTCCTGACTATCGAGTTAGAACCACCAGCGCCTACCAAATGATCAAAACCTGTTTTTTCGTCATTCACAATGATATGGTTTCCCTCAACAGCACTGGCGCGACAAGCCGTCCTGACCTTAGCGCCTGCTTTATCAGCCTCATTTGCCATCCACTTCCCGAGTTTATCCCTGTCAACCGTAAACACAGGATGGCTGCCCAGGTCAACATCGTAGGATCCTTTTGCTGTATGCAGGAGCACATAATTAAATTCAGAATCAACGATATTTTTTGGAACAAATTCCATATCCTTGAGGGTCAGGCCGCCAGCGCATATTGTTTGCCCGATGGTCTCGTTTTTCTCCAATACAAGTATTTTTTTCCCTGCTTCTGCCAGTACCCTTGCGGCCCTGAGCCCGGCAGGACCTGCGCCAACGATAATTGTATCATACTTTTCCATGTTACTTCCGTGGGAATGCCTCTGGCAACATTTCGATGCAGCCTATCAGCTGATAGTAAATCTCATGCATCGGGCTCACAATTATCACATGAGCTGGAGGATGAATTCTCCTCAGTCTGTTGATGGCAAAGCTGGCTGAATCCATTAACGGCACAATAGCAGCAGCCGTACTCCAGCTTTTTAATGGGGCCTTCATTATATTTACAAGTATGTTATCTGCAAAACCTGGTTCAAGCTTTCTCGGTACGCTGGAGTATGACATATGACCATACTTCACAAGGTCATGAAGTGCTGTTCTTAATTTAAAATTGTTATTCGCTCTAATTACTGCCAGTGATTTCATTTTTACAATCCTGATTGATTTTACATTGCTTGCGACGTCAATGTATATGCTGTACTTTTTACTTTGAATTTTTACATTGTTATTTCGAAAGATCGCTTACCCTGTAACAATTTGTTTATGGATTCAAAGCTTATATGATACTCTTTCGCTATTACAAGCTCTGCTTTTGTTAAGGCACTCCGTACATTCATTCCTTTTGCGACAAAATCATCTCTTTTTTTACAAATATATGTTAGTATATCAACTGTGTCCATAACTTCACCTCTTAACTCTTGATATGTTAGTATCTACGCTATTCTTTAACCGGTTTTTGCTTTAAAATGTTAAACAATATTTACTGATTTTTTACTTTTTATAGCAAAAGTAGCGGATTATTTTCACACACCGTAAAATGAGACCACAGCGGATATCACCGTTCCACTTCCATTTCAATGGGCAGCCCCGTCTCCATAATTGAACGAAGCCTCATAAGAAGAGTCACTCTGCTTACCCTTCGGCATAAATGAGTAAAATGCCGCCTGCTTGAAATTCAGGGAATGCATCAAGAAATCCCAATTAGAACTCCATTTTTTGCTTGTATTTTCAAATAATAAAGTTGAGGGCATTTTTATTTTAATTTTATAAAGCGCAACTCACATGAAAAGTAGAATCTATTTAATTATCACAGAGATGTTCTAATGGAGATAAACCCGGATGTAGTGCTGGATGCAAGAGGTGAAGCATGCCCCTATCCCTTCATAAGGACAAAATGGCTTATGGAGCAGATTGCCAGCGGTGAGGTAATAAAGGTAGTTGCAAATGATCATGATGCACTCGATAATATAGAAGCATGGACTAAGATATCCGGTGACAGGATCCTGAGGATAGAAAATGAAGGAGATACTTGCATAATCTATGTAAAGAAGAAGGGATAAAATAATAGATAAAATATTAGCAGGTAATAAACTTACCTGATGATATTGGTATTTGGAAAAAACGATGACAAATGAAAAACGTAATTTATTGATACTTATAATAATATTTGTTATTCTGAATATTAATTTGCCTGGAAGTGCGTTTTCATCTGAAAAAAAGAACAATTCTCTCCAGTGGTTCCCTTCTTTAGCTGCTGATAATGGCACAGTATATGTTGCCTGGGCCGACGAGAGGAACGGGAATTATACAAGGATAATGAATGAACAGCCTCACAAATCCGGGGATATATTCATTTCAAAAGGAAGTTTCCAGGATGGCTGGATTTTCGACAAAAATATCAGGATTAATGAAATCAAGGGAACTACAGGACATGGCTCTCCTTCGATAGCATTTGATAACAATAACCTCTATGTGGTATGGGAAGATGACAGATTCGGGGTCGAAGAACTCTATTTTTCAACGGCTGAAAAAAATAATATCCAGTTCAAAAAAGATTTACCGGTTGTAGCAGAGATGGGAAGCCAGGTGCTGCCGTCTGTTTCGGTTCTGAATGGAACTGTATACATAGCGATGATGAATAAAAAGAACTGGGATATTGATTTCACAGAAGGTTATCCTGTTAATGGTGTTTACAGGTTCGGGAAGCCAATACGGGTCAACGATGACTCTTCAGGTAACTGGCATTATGCTCCATCGATTGCAGTCGATGATGAAAAAAATGTATGTATTGCATGGCTGGATGTGAGAAATGGAAATTATGATATTTATTTTTCACATGGAATAAAGGAAAATGGGATCTGGCAATTTAGCCAGAACGTCAGGATAAATGACGATTCCACAAATGCTTCCCAGTATACTC
Source organism: Methanobacteriota archaeon (assembly GCA_963793805.1). Taxonomy (GTDB): domain Archaea; phylum Halobacteriota; class Methanosarcinia; order Methanosarcinales; family Methanoperedenaceae; genus Methanoperedens. The sequence continues at coordinate 14,670 of CAWCBK010000014.1, read as the reverse complement.
CTTCGCTGGTATTTGAGAATGGAAGTGTGTACATCGCATGGTACGATGACAGGAATAAGGATTTGGACATATTCTTCTCGGCAGGCAGGTTAGTGAACAACAGCTGGAAATTTGATAAAAACATACGGATAAATGACGATACAGGAAATAAAGATCAAATGCATCCCTCAATTGCAGTCAGGAACGGGGAGATTTTTGCAGTCTGGGAGGATGAAAGAGAAGGTGTATCAAATATTTACTTCTCAAAAAGCATCAAAAGGAATGATAGCCCCGGCTTTGATAAGAACATTAAGGTAAACGATATCGGTGGAAATCATTACGATCCGCAGATAGATATATCGCAGGACAATATCTACACTGTATGGCAGGCGGAAAAGACCCTGTATGACAACCATGTATCCGGGGAATATGACCGCGGAGACATATATTTTTCACATGGAATATACAACGGTGAGAACTGGGAATTCAGCAGGAGTGTAAAAGTAAATGACGATTTAACAGACTCTTTCACGAAACCAGATCCATTATTTTTGGTTTTAGTGCCTGGCTCTGTTATCTTTTCCATAGTACTTGTGAGTTTTTTGAGAGGAAAAATGAGAAATGAAAAGCGAAGATAAACCAGAAAGATACGACCTGCTCGATAATGAATCAATAAGATCAATATTCAAAAACCGCAAAACCCGGTTTCTATTCCAGCTGCCGGCAGTTTTGCTTCTGGTTCTGGTCGTATTTGCAGGCTTTTTCGGAATCCAGAACAGCAATAAGAGCCTGGCAACCATTTCAATCTGGGTTATCTGGTGGTCGCTTCTCATAATAAGCCTGGCTCTGTTTGGGAGGATCTGGTGCTTTATTTGCCCCTTTGGGGCTATCGGAGACTGGATACAGCGCCGCACTTTTTATAAGAGGGTAGATGCTACATTCAGTTTAAACAAGAGGTGGCCTGTAAAATACAGAAACCTTTCCCTGGCTGCTATATTTTTTCTTGTGATCACATGGGCTGATTTCCAGTTCAATCTTGTGAACAGCCCTCTATTCACTGCGTACTTTATTGTTGCTTTACTCGGTCTCGCCGTAATAATATCTATCATCTTCGAGCGCCGTTCTTTTTGCAGGTATTTATGCCCCATAACAGGATTGATAGGCCTGTATTCAATGTTCGCTCCTTTTGAATTGAGGGCAAAAGAAAAGGGAACCTGTAAGATATGCAAAGAAAAATACTGCATATCGGGGAATGAAAATGGATATGCATGCCCGGTATTTGAGTACCCGGGCACAATGGAGAAAAACACTCACTGCATTCTCTGTATGGAATGTATAAAAACCTGTCACTGTTACGTCAAAAAAGAAGGGATAATAGCGGTTTCATCAAACAGAAATAATATTTCGTTTAATATTCGTTCCTTTGCAGGAGATTTTTTGACTTTAACAAGAGCAAGGACTGACGAAGCACTTTTTATCCTGATACTGCTTGGAGTAACCATATTCCAGACATTTATAATGATAAGGCCCTGGGCAGGTTTCACCCGTGATTTAATGATCTATACAGGTGCCAGCTACGATTCTGTTCGATTCATCATATTTATTACAGCAGCAATCCTTCCTGTCCTGATTTATTCTATAGCCATCGGTATTTCAAAATTGTTCAATCAGAAAATAATTTTTAAAGAACTTTTCACCAGCTATGCTTACTCCATCATTCCTCTGGGATTGATGATGCATCTTTCCCATAATATTCGCCATTTATTGGAAGAAGGCATGGGGATAATTCCTGTTCTTTCGAACCCTTTTGGCTTTGGGTGGGATTTATTCGGGACTTCCGGGTATATGCCCGCCCCGCTTCTTGATAGTAATAATATTCTCCTCATCCAGCTGCTGCTGATGTTAATCGGGTTGGTATTTTCAGTTTCGGTTGGCAGGAATATTTCAGAACGGGCGTTCCATGGGAAGGACTTCGTGTATATCCCTGTTTTCATATTTGTTTTAATCTTTTTCATGTTTAACCTCTGGGTGCTCGGGCAGCCGATAATGCATAAACATTAGAATTACCGGAGATCTTGATTCAAAGCTTACCTATATACTTCTCAAGATTGTGGTTAATAACAGTACCAGTATGCCAAGAAACAGGTTAGTTTTTACTAATATTAAGATTGTGTTAGGTTTTGGGGCAAAAGATGCTAACTTTGTAGAAAGAACAAAGCTAACCCAAGCAACAATAAGGATCATTATTAATGTTACAAAGTGTTTGCTCAGCAAAACAATTCCATACGTTGTGCTGAAAATATCTTCAATAACAACACGGCTAAAGGCAATTAGAATACCTGTAAGGACAAGCACTGCAATGCTCAACCAGGCAAAAATAATGAAACGCTTTAATACCGCGGTTCCGAGCACTGGGCGCTTGTTCTGGTCAATTGCTACCATTGAAGGGCGAAGCACCAGTATATTGAAAGCCATCCCTCCAATCCACATAACGGTTGCCAGATAATGCAGCCAGAGCATAAAGATAATTATTATTTCCATTTTATCACCTCTCATAAATGAATAAATTACTGCCTCTGTCATAAACAGGGGCAGATACATTTTAAGTTTTTTTCAAGATTTGTTCGTGTTCTTCGCTAACTGTTTCTCTATTTCTACTTTTTGTGTTATCATTCATCTGCTGTTCTTTATTTTTAGTAATGGGAAGGCATTGTCGGCACATCTTTTTCACCTCCTTTTATCTTTATAGTTACTTCAGTTAATAAAGTATTTAAACTATCAAGTTTAAAGTTAAATAGCTGCTATTGAAAAAGGAAGTCGCTATGCAAAAAGAAAGTAAGAGATGCAGAGAGTATGAAGACGATATATGTTTGTGTTCTATTGAAGGTATCATGGGCATCCTCAGTAAAAAATGGGCTTTATTGATTATCAGTGCGATTGGGAATAACCAGAAATTGCGGTACAACGAACTTGAAAAAAAGCTGGATAAGATAAGTCCAAAAACGTTAGCCGATAGGTTAAAAGAACTGGAGAATGCGAACATAATCAAAAGAGAATCATTTGCGCAAATACCTCCAAGGGTGGAATACTCGCTAACAAAAGAAGGAACGGAACTGAGAGATGCTGTAATGCCTTTGATAAAATGGGTTTCTTTTAGGGATGCTCAGTAATATTTAAATAAGCAATGCAGCCCCCAGGGCGCCTGTTATCTGAGGTTCTTCCGGCAATTGCACTCTGGTATCTAAAGCCTTTTCAAATGCCTTTACTACCCCGGGATTTTTGGCCACTCCGCCCACAAAAGCCACTTCAGGTTTTATTCCCAGCTTTTTAACCATTGCAGTGGTTCGCATGATAATACTTTCAATAAGACCGGCAGCTATATCTTCTTTTTTAGTCTTTTGGGCTCTTAAGCTGATAACTTCCGATTCCGCGAATACGGTACACATGCTGCTGATCTTTGCTGGATTTTTTGAAACCAGTGCAAGCGTTCCCAATTCATTCAGCGATATTTCAAGAGCTTTTGCCGTATATTCCAGGAACTTACCGGTTCCTGCCGCGCATCTGTCATTCATCAAAAAGTCCACGACTTTACCATTCTCTGTGATGATCACTTTGCTATCCTGGCCGCCGATGTCGATTATCGTATGGGCTGCCGGGATAAGATATCCGACACCTCTGGCATGGGCTGTTATCTCACTGATAGTTTTATCTGCAAATCCAATACTGCTTCTGCCATATCCTGTAGCCAGGATTTTTCCAACCTCGCTCTCGCCTATTTCGCACTTTGAGAGAACTTCCTCAAAGGCTTTCTCCCCCGCTTTTCTAAAATCAAAGCCTGTAGGTATAATGGTGTATCCTGCGATTTCATTTTCACGAAGCACAACGGCCTTGGTGGTCGCAGCTCCGGCATCTATTCCAATAGATATCATTCCAGCATCTCCATAAAAGCATCCACTCGTGTCTTTATCTGCTCAGTGTCAGCCCCACTGTAGTCTGTTTCTATAGAGAGGAGAGGAATGCCTGACTTTTTCAAAGCTTCCCCAACCCTGTATTTCTCGACATTGTATCCGTGGCAGAACTGAAGGGTATAATAAACGACCCCGTCAACATTGAAATCCCCGGCAAGTTGAAGTATCTGGGCGATTCTTCTGTCGTTAGGAGACATGCAGGCACATGGGATTTTCAGATATCTCTCAGCTAAGGCTCTCATTGGCTCCTTGTTCTCATCTACCAAATCCCAGAAGGCCCTTGTTCCAGTACAGCTTTCTTCAACCACTATCAACCCGCCCCGATTCTCTATAATTTCCGGAACCTTCATGTTTCCTGCAGCCATCGGGCAGCCGGATATCATGATCCTCGGCCCGGAACTCTCCCTTTTCTCTGTTTTTAGCTCATCGAGCAGTAAAACAAGATTCTTTCTGAACTCGTCGGGAGCCAGAAAATGCATTTGCTGAATTACTTTTAGCATTTCTGTTCCCCTGATTGGCGGTGAGTCTCTTTTCCTTAATTCATAGATTGCATGGAGCAGTTTTCTTGTCTCGTTTGCAGACTTTATTTCATTCCTGAGTTGAGTGTCAGTGATTTTATTGCCGGTCAGATTTTCCAGAACGTCTTTTAAGCTTTCAAGTTCTTTTATATAGTATTCCAGTGCGTTCTGATTTTCAGGCTTCTGCGGAAGATCCATGACATGGGTTGGGATGTACTTGTCCAGAAGTTCATACATCTTCTTTTTTCCATCACATGTAGCCTCTGCAACTATGAGGTCAACGAGACCAAAATGTGGACAGGATTTAGTCTTACTGCATTTCTGGTCAATTACAGAGCCGAAGGAGGATTTGATCAGAGGGCAGATATTTCTTGGCAAATATTCCTCTGCTGCTGCAATTGGGGCGCTTCTTCCGCCGCATAATATTACCCGGTCTGCGCCGCATGCATAGATGAGTTCGTCCGGGACATAAAGGCAGAGCGTTCCTATTATCTTTTTTCCCTCTTCTTTACTCTTGAGTATTTGGTTTATCCTTCCGGGAAAAGCGTTCTTGAAAAATTCTAAACTCCTCAGAACAATGTCCTTTTCTGTCATCTGATCGTTCATAAGTTATTGCTTTATGATCTTGATTTCAGGGAAAATCTCATGCGTTACGCAGTAGTAGCCGGGACATCTCTCCCTGGCGATTTCATTCAGCCTGTTCAGCTTTTCCATTCCGGCATCTGTATCCACTATCATTTCCCATTTGAGATGCTCTAATATGGGGTTTAGAGTGACACCGAATGAACCTGTCAGATCCATGTTCGAAGTAGCCTTTATCTTAAAACTTTTAAGTACAATTCCCTCCATCGCAGCCCATTTGGCAAAGGTAGCAGCATAGCAGGCTATCAGACCATAAATGCAGTACTGTACAGGGTTAGGGGCAGTGCCGCCTCCACCCAGGATCAGTGTCTCATCAGATTGAAGGGTGATTTCTCCTCCCTTTTCCGTTTTTATCTTTGATTCGAACTGGGGGCCGGTTTTGTCTATTCTCCATTCACCCTCTATCTCCATGGTTTTCTTACCCGTAGAAGGGTCTTTTTTTGCCTTCTCAACAGTTTCCCTGAATTTATCCACATCCACGCGATTTACTATCATTTTTTCACCTTTTTTCTTTTTTATTTTATTAACCGAATACCAAAACCTTGTCAGATTCCTCGACTATATGGAGCATATCATGCATTGTCGAAATTGGACATACCTCGCTTCCCTTCATCTGCCTTATTTTCAGGCATGTTCCGCATGCGAATATCTGGCCTTTATGCTCAACAAAAAGCCCGATCTGTTCCTGCACATTGAATTTCTTATCCTGAATACTTTCGCTCTCCACACCTTTACCAAGGAGAAACACTTTTACCTCATGCTCCATAAGTAAAGACGTAGTGCCGAATCTAAAGGCGTTCCACACCGTTTCCGGCTCATTTGTATTTATTATTATTCCTATTTTCATGACATCCTCTTTGCTAACGTTTCATTCTCTGCCAATTTTTCCATAAGTACTTCCCTCATCAGATCGCATGCCTGCAAGATTTTCGGGTTTGCGATCTTGTAGTAAACATTTGCTCCATCTCTTCGTGTAGTGACAACGTTATTCTGCCTCAGGACGGTGAGATGCTGTGATATGTTTGCCTGGAGCACTCCGGTCTGTTCTGCCAGGTCATTAACCGTTTTTTCTCCATCTCTGAGAAGGTTGATTATTTCCAGCCGTTTCGGGCTTGTAAAAACCTTGCAAATCTGGGCGTGCATTTCATAAATTTTCTTATTCATTGTGTACCACTTTTTGATTATTCATATTAAATCGCCTTTCCGGCATAAAATCTGCAATCAGTCCGTGAGCATGGTCGGATGCCTCATAATTGTCTTTGCCATTTCCATGGGGTTTTTGGAACTTGAAGACAGGCAGAACCGGGTTATTATCTTTATCGAATCGCTTGCGTTGCATTCGTTGCATACATAATGACCGGACGGACAATGAATGTTGGCAGATTCTGCTTTCCCACAATAGGTGCACGTCACAGGGATAGCCGTTGTTAAATATGCAAGTTCTTCACCGCATATCATGCAGTTCTCAGTTTTTTTATTGTGTTCTTCCATATTTACTCCTTCAGTTCCGTTTCCATCTCAAGGTACTGCTCTTTTGTTACTTCGCCCCTGGCGTATCTCTTTTTCAGGATATCAAGCGCGGATTCAGAAGTTTCTTCTGATTTTTTTGTTCCGGCATTTATCAGCGAAATAACCAGCCAGATTATTGCACCCCAGAATAATACCATTATTATGACTCCAAAGCCCATTCCAAAGCCCATGCCGAAAGAACCCATCATTCCGCCTCCGGAAAATAATAAGACTACTACCACAAGCAGTGCGATGAGTATCCACAATGTTGAATCTTTATTGTTCATTTTTTATACATCTCTTCAATTTTGAATTCTGATGATATATTCTAAACTATGAATATTCACATATATGAATTTAACTATGGATTTGATCGGATTGAAAAGCAATTATTGGACATATCCTGCTCCCTGGCGCCAAGATAATTTATCAGGGTGATAGCAAGACATGCCAATCCTGCAACTACATTCACAGGAAGTGGAATGCAGAAATGCCTGAGCCTATCTATTCCAATAATTTCATTACTTGAATACCACGCTCTTTTGCAGGATTCAGCATGTTTCTTGAGGGATCAATGCCTATTTTTGCTCCAAGAGTTTGAACGAATCTCCCGCTTCCAACACCGATCTCCAGGCCAAACCATCAGGAATAACTTTTTCCAGGGCTTTAAGTTCTGAGAAATAAATACTTTTATGTTCTCCAAATAAACAGTCTCATTTTAACACCGATAGCCGCATCGCGTTCACTATCACAAGAAGTGACAGACCCATGTCTCCAAACGCTACAGCCATCCAGAGCGTCACAATCCCAGGAAAAGCAAGAACAGCAAAGCTTCCTTTTATTGCGATTGAAGTAAAGATATTCTCCTTAACTATCCCAAGTGTTTTTTTGCTGAGCTTCAATAAATAAGGCAGTTTGGATATATCATCATGCATTAACGCTATATCAGCAGTCTCAAGTGCAACATCGCTGCCTATAGCCCCCATCGCAATGCCGACACTCGCCTTCGCCAGCGCAGGTGCATCGTTCACTCCATCACCTACCATTACAACTTTACCATATTTCTGATCCAGTTCTTCAATAATCCTGACCTTATCTTCAGGAAGAAGACCGGCATGGTATTCATCGATCCCAAGTTTGTTTGCAATCGCCTTTGCAATTCTCTCATTGTCCCCTGTCAGCATCACCACCCTCATTCCCATCTTCTTTAGCATTATTATGGTTTCAGGTGCAGTATCGCGTATTTTATCCATTATTGCAATAATTCCCATGCATTCCCGATTCCCTAAAAGTATAGCTGTCTTACCCTCCTCTTCGAGTTCTCTGACTTTAACTTCTGGGAAAGGGATTGATAGCCCGGAAAACATGGCAGGACTGCCGATATAATACGTTTTTCCATCTAGTGTTTCCTTTTACACCCTTACCTGGAATTGCCTTAAATTCGCTGGCGGATTTTAAACTCATGCCAGATCCGGCTTTTGCAACAACTGCCCTCGCAAGAGGATGCTCGGATAACGACTCTATGGATGCGGCTATCTCCAATATTTCGTTAGCTGAATAACTATTAACCTCCAGTAAATCTGTCACCACCGGTCTTCCTTCCGTCAGGGTACCTGTCTTATCGAAAACAAAAACCTTTGCCTTAGCCATCTCCTCTATGTAATTTCCGCCTTTTATCAAGACCCCGTTCTTTGCGGCGCCTGTTATTCCTGATATCATGGATACAGGCGTAGAAATTGCAAGGGCGCAGGGGCAGGAAATAACCAAAAGAACCAGGGCTTTGTAAAGCCATTCATCAAAAGGCTGACCGAAAACAAGGCTTGGAACAACCGCCACACTCACTGCCAGGAAGATCACCGCAGGGGTATAATAACGGGCAAATTTATCCACGAATTTCTCGGTCGGGGATTTTTTTAGTTCAGCCTCCTCAACCAGCCTGACGATTTTTGAAACTACTGTATCTTCAGACCTTTTTGTGACTATTATTTCAAGATAGCCGTGTTCATTCAGCGTTCCTGCATAGACTGAATCTCCTATCTTTTTATGGACTGGCATTGATTCTCCGGTGATAGCTGCCTGATTTACACTCGATTCCCCGCTAATCACAGTACCGTCAAGAGGTATTTTCTCACCCGGTCTGACAACTGTAATATCATTGATATTCACATCATGAACATGTACGTTGACCTCTTTTCCGTCCCATCTTACTATGGCAGTCTCAGGCGCAAGCTTAACAAGTGCCCCGATGGAGTTCCTCGCCCTTTCGCCTGCATAATCTTCTAAAAACTCGGCAATGAAAAACAGATAAAGTACAGATGCTCCCTCTTCCCCGTAGCCGATGGAGAAAGCACCAATGGCAGCAATTGTCATCAGGAAATTCATATCAAGGCGTTTTTTCAGAAGAGAAGATATGCCCTTTTTAGCTATGCTGTATCCAGAAACTATTCCTGCGAAAAGGAAGAGAATGTGAGATAATGCTGTTGTTCCCGTTGCGTATTCTATGGAAAGCCCAAGAACCAGTAACACGGACGAAAGTGCTATAATACGTATTTTCCGTTGTTTCCAGAGAGGAAGTTTCTCCTCAAAAATATCGGTTGAACATGAGGAACAGCTTCCTTCATGCTTTTCTTCTTCAAGAGGGGTATATCCTGCTTTTTCAATCGCGTCTCTGATTTCTGATGTGTTGGTGTGGGACGGGTCGTACTTTATCGCTGCTTTTCCAGTAATGAAATCCACGTTTATGTCAGCGATACCGTTCAGTTTCCTGATCGCATTTTCTACGTTCATACTGCAGGAAGGGCAGTCCATGCCTTTGATTTCTAATTCAAAGTCCTTTATCTCAACCATGCAGACCTGTATTACATCCTTTTAAAAGTAAGTTGTGCTAAGAAACTGACTGAAAGTTAATAAAAATCAGACGGAACAGCGGCAGATCACAACATCTTTTACTGCAGATATGCGCTCTACAAACTGTTTGATGCTGTCATTATCTCCCTGAAGGATTACCCACTCAGCGCACCTGTCGCCAAAATGCGTGTGGGTTGCAGATTTTACAATATTTTTAAATTCATGGATAATGTTGTGTACTGGCTGTTCTCTTTTATCGTCATAAACAATAGTCGCGATGAACGGAGTGCTGCTATCAATATGCTCTATCCATTTATTCTGGGCAACGAATCTATGAAGGGCTTCACGGACTGCATCCGAACGGCTGGAAAAGCCCATTTTATTCGTGATATTATCGAATTCCTTCAGTTCAGAGCCTGAAAGTGATATGCTTATAACTACCATGGAATACTCAGTAGCACTTGATTAACTTATACTTTTGTAAACGTCTTAATATTTACATTTTTATTTGTTACAAACATAACATTTAAATATAAAACAATTGTTCTGTGATATATGAAATGGATATTACTGATAATCAAATCAATAAATGTTTCATCAAGGGACAGGATGTTCATCTGGAGAAATATTAAGAATACTGGTGCAGTTTCATTATCCCATTCTGTTTATTTATTACAGGATTCGGAAGATAATAGGGCTACAGCATCGAATATTTCCAGGATAGTGCATGAGAGAAAGGGCGAAGTAATATATTTTTTTGCGGATGCTTTTAGTAAAGAGCAGGAACAAAAACTGAATAAACTGATCGCGGAAGAAATTGTTGCAGAGATCAGGGGATTTTCTAACACATTAGCAAATTAATCAATACGGATACGAATGAATATTTGCCATGCACCGACCATGGTTTTCCCGAAATAAAAATCAGACTGACCATTTTAAATCCTGCCGATACTCTGCTTGACGCGCGTAGAAAGTCCCCATGCGCGATTTTTGGATTTACCCTATTGACGTGTCTTCCGAAAAAGGCACGGAACCTAAAGGTTATCCGGAGGAAAATTGCATGTTTACTTACATGAAGATCACTGACATCCACCTGAAGGACACAAACCTGGAGCGCAAGATCCCGGTGCTGACCTGGGCCTCCAACCTGGCCGTCAGCCTTGCCGTGGACGTTGTGATTGATGCCGGCGACCTTACCGAGAGCGATCACTTTGCCGGGCGAAACAACACCCCGGGCGCCATGGTCAAGGCCTACAAGGAAGCCTTCTCCGATCACCTGGCCAAGTATAACATCCCGGTCCACCACGTCCGGGGCAACCACGACAAGAAGAGCGCCAGCCGCGGCAGCTCACTGCATTGTTTCGCCGGCCAGAACGACTGGACCTGGGAAGACATTGGGATGGAGGTCTTCCGGCCCAACAAGAATGAGCACTACGGTGTGGTCTTCGTCCCCTGGATGTATCCCGAGGAGATCCTCGGCGGCCACGATCCCCAGGTCGAGAGCATCGACGCCTACCGTCAGCGATATCTGGACGTCACGTCCGAAAAGATCAAGAGCCTCCACCACATGCTCGCTGGCGACTGTGCCTTCACCATCCTGGCGGCTCACTGCCAGGTGAGAGGCGCCAGCCTGTCGGCCAGCCAACTGTGCAAGGGCGATGAGGGACTGGTGCTCGGTCCCGAAGTCCTGGAGCTGTTCAACGACCTGCACCTGGGCGACATCCACATGCGCCAGGAGATTCTGAAGGGCCGCGGCGGTTTCACCGGCGCACTGTCCCAGGAAGGCTTCGATGAGGAAGGCAACCCCTCGGGCGTGGAGGTCGTCACGGTCGACGACAACGGCCCGGTGGAGCGTGAGTGGCACGAGTGCCCGGTGGCCTCGCGCTATTGCACGACGGTTATCGAGGAACCCGAGGAAGCTGCCGCCCTGTCTTCCCCCTCACCCAATACGATCGCGCGCCTGCGCTACGCCCATGATGGTTCGGAGAAAGCGGCCGCGATCGCCGCGGTGCTGGAGCCGCTGGCTCGCCAGGGTTTCCTTATTGACCCCCAGTGGAACATGGCCCGCAAGGAAGCTCGAACCGATGAAAGATTAGAGAAGCTAGACGATCCATTCGCTGCCCTTGACTACTACTGCAAGGCATACAGCGTTCAAGGTGAGCGCCGTCAAGGGTTGCATGAGGAACTCGTCACGCTGCTCGCCTAAAGCCTCGAGGACCTGGCGGGAACAGACCTATACATGCTGGACGCAGCATGTTTCGGGGAACCCAGTGAAATCTCCCGTCCCAGGTGGTGGGGTGTAGCTCAGTTGGATAGAGCGTCGGCCCAAAGCCGAAGGTCGCAGGTTCAATTCCTGCCATCCCACAAAATATCCATTGGAGAATCAATTATGTTCACGCCACCTGTTGTGCGCAAGCGCATGCTGCTGATCGACGGCAGCAACATCTCATACATCGCCCGCTTCAGTAAGTTCCGCAAGGATGAGGACCTGCCTGAATCCCCGCAAGCCTGGATGGAGTTGATCGCCGAGCGTGTTCACTGGCTCATGAAGGAGCTGGGCGGCTTCGCTTTCATCTTCGTGATGGACGGGCCGCCTTACGAACGCGCCCGGATCTACCCACCCTACAAGGGGGAGCGTGAGCCGGATTCCCCGCAGGGCAAGGCCCAGTGGAAGCACATCCAAAAGATCCTGAAGACGGCCTTCCCGGTGGCCTACATGGAAAACTACGAGGCCGACGATCTCATCGCCCGTTACTGCGAGCGCTACGGCAACAACACGCAATGGGAGATGGTCGTCTGCTCGGCCGACAAGGACCTGGTGCAGCTGCTGGGGCGCTGGAACAACGTCAACATCTGGCGCACCTATAAGGGTGAGTGGGCGCGCATCCCCGACTACAACCAGCTCGAGTTCCTGGCCATGGTCGGCGACGATGGCGACAACATCTCCGGCGTGACCGGCGAGAAGACAGCCATCAAACTGCTGTCCGGACCCGACAGTGAGCTGGATGCGTTCCTGGACCAACCCTATAAGCTCAAGGCCAGTGACCAGCGGGCGATCGAACTGGGCCAGCTGAAGGGCGACGCCATCCCCAAGACCAACCGCGACGTCTTCGATCGCAACCTCAGACTGATCCGGCTGCTCGGCCCTGGTGTCGTGCTGCCGGTCTGCCCGCTGGCTCCCTTTCCCACCGAACCGACCAACGTCTATGCCGTGATGAGCGACTTCCTGGGACGCCCCTGGGCACCCTCCATGATGGAAGAGCAGCCCGCCGGCTATCCCCGTCGCGAAAAGGCGACAGCTTAGGAAGAACTAAAGATGAGCACACTCAGACATGCGGTTGCGCTGGCTGCGAGGGCTCATCAGGGACAGGTGGACAAAGGTGGAGCAGCCTACATTCTCCACCCGCTGCGTGTGATGCAGAAATTGAATAGCACGGAGGAGCAGATCGCTGGTGTCCTGCACGATGTTGTGGAGGACAGTCACTGGACGATCGACCAACTCCGTGCCGAAGGTTTCTCAGAGCCTGTCTTGCAGGCCATCGACGCAGTTACCCGCCGGCCTGATGAGGACTACGAGGATTTTATCCTGCGTGCTGCGGCCGACCCGATCGGTTCACGCGTAAAGGTGGCCGATCTGGAGGACAACATGGATCTCTCGCGCATCCGCAAGCCGACTGCCCGCGATCGGGAACGGCTCGGCAGATATGAAAGAGCCATATCATTCATTAAAAGCTTTCACGAGGAGGCAACACCCTGATGGCGACCGTCATCCTACTGACCGAAGACGAAGCCAAGGTGATGCGCGACATCATGGAGCGTCAGGCCAGCCAAGGGGGAGCCATCCTGGTTTACCCGGAGCAGGCCTTAGCCTTCGAGAAGAAGCACGGCCAGTCCCTGGAGCAGCTCAAGGACTGCGGCATCCCCTATGAATGGGGCGGCGATTACGACGCCGTCTTTGACGTGCTGGAAGTCGAGGAGGACGAGCAATCCTGGTGTGAAGAGGGGCTGCTCAACGGAATCCAGGCAATGGAGGAAGAGAACCATGGGGAGTAATCTGCTGCTCACCGCGGTGGAGATTGAGCGCGACAAGCAGCCCGACTGGGACGCCGCGATCAAACATGTCGAGTCCCTCTCCGACGAGGACTGCGCTAGGGCTGTGGCCGAGGTCGAGCATGGTGACGACCTGGAAGGAGTTGAGCTGTCCGACTACTTCGACAGTGCCGGGCAGGAAGTCCGCAACGCAGTGGACTGGTGCATCAACGGCTGGAACGGTCACCTGCGCGGCATGATCAAGATTTGCCTGGCCGCCACGGACATGCTGATCGCCGGCGACATGGCCGACGACAAGACCGAGGAGATGAAACACGTCGAGCTGTTCATCGTCTCCGGCGCCGCTGAAGCTGCCGGTTTCCTGACCCATGATGCCTTTCATGATCGGGTAGCCTGCTGGTTTAACCGGGCCGAAGCCCAGCAGCTGGTGGACCGGCACGCCGCTTATACCGAAGCAGGTATTAAGCGACAGCATGAAGACCTGGACGAAATGGAGGGGGAGATTCTTGTGCGATCTGATCCCTGTCCTGGACGCCCTGGAAACCACTCTCAAGGCCCAGGCAGTGACCAGTGACAAGGAGGACCAGTGAAACCACAGCCTCTCCTGCTGTCCCGCCTGTAAGATCCCAATGGTCCTTAAGCCGAGTAGTTACGGACCGTTCTGGGGCTGCACTAGCTTCCCGTCCTGCACCTGCGTGATCGGCACCCATCCCGACGGCCGGCCCGTGGGCATTCCGGCCGATGATCAAACCAGGAAGGCACGAACATCAGCCCACGCAGCCCTGGACCGGCTGTGGAAACGTCCAACCGGGATCATGCGGCGTTCAGCCGCCTATGCCTGGCTGGCCAAACGCCTGGAGATACCTTACGAACAGTGTCATATCGGCCTGTTCAATCTTGAAACCTGCCGCACGGTCATTGCTCTGTGCCGTGAGCAGGAACCACACCTCAATAAGGAGACAATTCATGGAGCAGCAAAACGATAACCCCGGGACCGCCGTGGCTCCCATCGCCAGCCTCCCGCTGGGCATTGCCTGCAATGCGCAGATCAGCGTGGACGCCAAGGACCTGACCGCGGTCCAGATCATGCTCATGGAAACCGAGCTGGAGCGCCAGGTCAAGGACTACCTGGCCGACCTCTCGGTCACCGAGCAGGC
>CAWCBK010000013.1:0-158364 GCA_963793805.1 Methanobacteriota archaeon | reverse complement strand
CTTCATCGGGGTCCGTTTCTAACAATCTTCTGTTTCTCCTCTTCCCAATGAATATGGTTTATTTCGCCCTGGTCTCCCTTTCTTTGATTTCTTTGTGTCTGTAAGTACGGGTTTGTTTTTTTCCTCGTTTATTTCCTATTCCTTAACCTGTAGCGGGATATCCCGGAGTGCCTTTCCGATCGTTGACTTTGCAATCCGTGACGCATGTTCGGATGACTCGGCACGGAACACTTTCATATCAAGGAGGAGACCGACAAGGGCGGTGTCTGCCACCACGATGGCACTGTTCAGTTCCCCCTCGCAGAACGGGCAGGCGAGCATTCCTGCCTCTACCTCAACAAATTTAGCCTGAGGGTTCAGGCGTTTTCCTGCCTCGCTGATTGCAATCCCTATCGCATCATCAAGGGATTTTACGTCTTTTATTATCCAGGCTGATTCAAGTGTTACAGTATAATCAGGCATTTTTTATTCCATCTCCATTTTTCATAACGTACTTTAACCGTGCCAAGGGTATCCTGTTACCAGGCATAAAACGCACATGCTCACCAATTGCCATTCTTTCGTGAGCGAACCGTGTGGTTTTCCTTTTCCTACCGTGAGTATTGCGACGGCCCTGATATGCGGAGGGAGCTCGAGAATCTCGCGCACCTCGTCTTCATCGAAGGCGCCGACCCAGCAGGAATGGAGGCGCCTTGAATGGGCAGCCAGCATCATGTAGTAGACGCGATCGTCGCGTCCTGCACAGCATACAAAATACCCCGTTCACCATACCGGGACATTGATCGCACATAATTGGCACAGACAACGATGAGGACCGGTGCGGCTTCGAGCTGGGGCTGATCGTAGGCTGCCGCCATAAGTGCTTCCTTCTGATCAGCTTCCCGGACGATCACCGCATCCCATGCTTCGAGATTCCCTGCACTTGGGGCAGTGCTGGCACTATCGAGGAGGAACATGATATCGTCCTGGAAAGTTCCTCGTCGAGATAATCCCTGACTGATGTCCGGCTGATCAGGAAGTCCAGGAATTCAGATGAGTCCATGTTCGTTCAGTACCTGCCAGGCTTCCTGGGCAACTGTTGTTGAACCTGTTACGGCTTCGCTGATACGAAGGGTTGCAGGCCCGTATTGTTCACTTTCAACAAGGCTGATTGCTTCGGACAGGAGGTCCGTTGAGCGTCTGAAACCAGACTGTTCAGTTGAACGCAGTGCCATCCCCAGTTCTGCACGCACCGCTTCCATGACCATGATGAGCATCCGTTTGCCACCTGCCCGCTCTTTTTCGGGAAAACTTCCAACGGCAGAAACAAGTTGCGAACAGACAATCAATTCACTTTTTGCCCGGTCAGCAAACTGGTAACTCGTAATTGCAGTTTTAAGATCCATACTCAATAGAAACTCCGCTGATTTATGATAGTATGGATGCCGGGAAAAAATGTTTCAGGAATAGAAAAATTACCCCGCCTTGACCCCGGGGATTTAACATTCCTGCAAGTATTTCAGATTATCGGGCTGACTTCTGCTTTGCGCCCATTATCGATACTTTAGCGCGGCGCATTGATTTCCGGACGATTGTATCTGCAGGGTTCCCCATGTCGCGGCCCCTGCCACCACGGCCGCCCCTGCCGCCCCTGCTGCCACCCCTTCGTCCGCCAGGCCTGCCACCCTGGTCTCCGGCGAGCTGCTCCAGCTTCTTAAGCGTGGCGCCTGCCCTGAACCGCTGGTTAGGTCCTGGTCTCTTTACTTCTCCTTCTGATTTCGGGACAAGCCTGATCTGGCCTTTTACGCCTTTGACCTGTACCCATTGTGTTGTTCCTGTCTTTCCCATGAAACTCCTTTATGATTAAAGCAGGATTCTTCATAAAGTTTCGCCATTATTTCCCTATAACCAAAGAAAATAAGAGAAAAAGTATCGGTTGGTACCGGACTACGGGGATTTGCATACCCTTTCGATCTCCTTCCGCAGGAGTTCGCTTACTACTTTGCCATCTGATGAACCCCTTACTTCAGCCATAACGACCCCCATAAGAGGTGCAAGAGCGGCATTCCCTTTCTCCTGCACGAAGGCAGTCCGATCATCGACGATCTTGATTATAATCGCATGGAGTTGGTCGCGGCTGATGGCTGGTGCGCATTTCTTTATTGCCTCTTCGCTGCCGGCACCTTTTGCCACCATTTTTAATAGTTCAGGGATGGCTTCCCTGGCTGCTTTTCCGGATTCAACCGCATGCAGCACCTCAATAAACTGGTCATCGGAAATCATCAAGATATCTGCCCCTTCCCGGTGAATCTCTTTTAGTGTCCCAAGGATAGTGCGGGCGGCAAGCGTCGGGTTGATTGTATCCCGGACCGCCCTCTCAAAGAGCGGGAGTCGTTCAGAAAAGGCGATCTGCCGTGCAAGTCCTTCATCGAGACCGAGTCCGTGCTGAACCGGTCTGCCCGAACGGTAAGGAGTTCCGGCAGGGAAATGCAGTCCCATGTGGAAGGTTCGACAGGATCAGGAAGCACATCAGTTTCCGGGTACATTCTTGCAGCCCCCGGCAATGGTCGCATATATGCTGTATTTCCCTCGGGAAGCATCTTCCTCGTCTCTTCAGGGACACCTTCCAGTGCAAGCCTGGCCCGTTTTATGACCTGCATAGCCGCGCAGTGTGCCTGTTTCGGTGTTGCCGCGACGAGGACTATGCAATCCTTATCAGTCGTCCCTAATGATCGGTGAAGTTCCTTCACTTCTTCAGTGGTAATCCCATATGCCGGGAGTCGTCGGTATGGAAAATACCTCCTACCCCGCACTTTTTGGCATAATCCGACATTTCGGTACCGAGCCGTCGCCCGGTTGGATCTCGTGCCCGACAAGGCCGGAAAATCCGTTGAGCCGGACCGCGAGGATCATTTTAGCTTTTTTGAGGATTGCAGAACCTGTACCGGCAAAGTGCCCTGTAACCTCAACAGGTTCCGGTTGCACCGCGGCCCCCCGGGATACCAGTCCATCCCTGATCATAATAAGGGCCTGCTGCCGTTGCGCCTCGCGTCTGACAACCTCTGATACCAGGTCAAGTTCCTGAACACCCTTTACCTCAATCCGTGCACCGCCTGTAATGGATATATTGACGTCCTGCCGGATCGTGCCGAGCCCGCGTTTTACGTGGCCGGTTGAACGGAGGACCATACCCAGATACCCTGCCATCTCTCTGCACCTCTTCAGGTGTGTGCATGCAGGGGGAGGTGGTAATCTCAACGAGCGGGATCCCAAGACGGTCGAGGGAGAAGGTCTCCCCCTCCACGCGTTGTGCCGCCTCCTCTTCGAGGCAGAGTGTCTCAATCCTGCCTCCATTGGGGAGGGTACCGTTTACTGCGATCAGGGCCGTTCGCTGGAAACCACTGGTATTCGATCCGTCAATGACCAGTTTACGCATCATATTGACCTGTTCGATTGGTGTCATGCCGAACATTTTTGCAATGGTAAGGCTGAGTGACAGGGCTTCAGGGTTGAGCGGTGACGGTGGCTCCTCATCGTTCTCTACGAGACAGGTTGTATCATAGGTATAATAGGTAAATTTTCGCTCGCGTTTCATCTCTTCGCGGGCTGCGTCATCGATCTCACCCATCTCGCTTTCTGTCGCACGAAGGTAGCGGTGGTATTCACCCGAATGTCTCCTCTGTCTTCCGGAGCCGGGTCGGGCACCTGCAGAAGAGTTTCTCCTTCGTATCGAGTTGCTGGTGGATCTCGATCCCGGCAAGGAGGCCGATCTTTTCATAGTCCATGGCGAGACCTCCTCATGCATTCCCCTTTGAGAGAAGTGGACAGGAGTAAACGTTGTTTATCCGGGTCCTTTTCATTGCCGAGAACCCACATCATTTTAACAAGGGCAACCTCCGGCAGTATATCGGCGCCTTCGATTACTCCTATTTTCAGGAGATCCCGGCCGGTGTCGTACACACGGTCACAGACCCGCCCGTTCAGGCACTGGATGTCATCATCGTCACGGTTCCTTCGTCAGCCAGAGTTTTGAGGGCTGGTATCCATTCAGTGCTCACGTGACCAAGGCCGGTACCGGCAGGACAAGCCCGTGTACTCCCCGGCTTCCGGGAGGTACAGATGGTGGCATTCCCGGGTAAAAGTACAAGGAGTCTGCAGGACTCATCGAGGGCCGGCCTGACGACCGGTTCACTGGACTCTCCTCTTCATCGCTTCCGGTGAAAGGTCCACCTTAAGGGAGGATATTCCATGTACCCCAGGGGAGGTATACCGATACTCTGGAACGCATCACGTCGTGAGGTATGCATCTTCCTGACTCTCGTCGCCCGGTGGATGGCACACCGGTCATCGCTGGTCGATGGCATGCATCACTACGGCGACTTCCCCGAGGGGACTGACTGCCGCAGTTGCGCTGCATAATGCATTCATGGTGTTATCACTGCTCGGGCGATCGGCTGACCTTTGGGAGCCGACAAATATGACCGGCACCGGGGTATCGATCATGAAACTGACCGCGGCCGAGCTAAAAGACATGGTATCTGTACCATGGGTCACCATTACACCCGTGGCCCCGTCCTTGATCTCGTTATAGATCGCGTTTGCAAGTTCCTGCCATATTGCAGGTGTCATATTTTCCGAGAGGATAGTATACAACTGCCTTGTCCGGTACCTGGCAATCCCGGAAAGACCCGGAATTGCCCTTAAAATATCGTCGGCATCGAACTGGCTTGTAACGGCTCCGGTACGGTAATCAATCCTGCTTGCAATCGTCCCGCCTGTTGAGATAATCGAAAGGGATGGGAGGGAATCATCCTGCGTGGTTAAAATTTCTGGTCGTCTTACCGGTACAGGTCGTTCCAGGAACCTGCAGGTCTCCCTGCTTATACCAATATTATACCCGCTATCAAGTTTGATTACCGCTTTTCCATCTCTGTCCGTAATATATGTCCCGTTAAGCCGGGTGCCGCCATACGTGCAGTCCACCCTGTCACCTGTTTTTAGTTGCTCCATTATTGTGCAAGCCTCTCTGCGTCAGTTGACCTTGCTTCAATCGCACGGCTGACGAGGTGTTTTTTCGACTCCATATTTTCTGGTCCACGTTCAGCTTCTCTCTTGCAAGCGCAATTCCTTCTGCGGTCGCTGAAGGTGCAGGTCCGCCAGGGTGGTCCCGCATGGCCACACTACCCTCAACCGACAATGCGGTAACGACCTGCTTTTGAGTAAGACCCCTTTCTGACAGTGTTTTTCCGGTGATCTCCTTTGCAGCATCATCAAGAGTTTTGTTATTTATGGTACCGGTTCTTACAGCCCTGCCAACAATATTATGGGCGGTCCGGAATGGCAGGTTCAACTCCCTGACGAGGAGATCTGCTACGTCAGTAGCAGTCGACATACCTCTCCCTGCCTCGGTTTTCATCCGGTTAGTATCGAACCGGGCACCCGATAACATGCCGGGAAGCAGGTGCAGGCTTATTGTCGCATCCCTGGTTCCCCTCCAGAGGTGCGGGTTCAACTCCTGGAGGTCACGATTATAGCTCATGGGCAGGCCCTTGGTGATGATAAGTGCCGCAGTATATGCGCCGGCAACAGAGCCGGCTTTCGCTCTCATGATTCTGAGGTGTCCGGGTTTTTCTTTTGCGGCATAATTGAACTTGTTGAACAGAATGAATCATCGAGGCTGACAAAACCCGTGAATGAAGAGCTCCAGAGCACCAGCTCTTCACAGAGCCTGCTTATGGTAGTCATCAAAATGGAGAGAGTCGCGAGGACTTCGAGGGCGAAATCACGGGTTGCGACTGCATCCATTGTATTCATAATAATCCCGTCAAATCCGAGCAGCGAGGCGGTATAGTCTCTGTCTATCCGGTAACCAGTAGATGCAAATGCAGCCGCACCAAGAGGGGACCGGTTTACCCGGGTATACGCCTCGTTTAACCGGTCAAATCGCGGGAAAAAGCCTGTTCATAAGCAAGGAGGTGGTGGGCCAGTGTCGTTGGCTGGGCATGCTGCAGGTGGGTAAACCCGGGCATAAATGACTCACGGTGTTGTTGTGCGCATCCAAGGAGAACTTCCCGGACTTTTACAAGCGAACCCATCTGGTCAATGAGTTCATCCCGCAGGTGGAGCCTGATACAGGCAGCAACCTCATCGTTTCTCGAGCGTCCGATATGGAGTCTTCCTCCTGCCTCTTCACCGGCAGCAGCAATAAGCACGGACTCTATTCCTGCATGGATATCCTCAAAATGTTCAGAAAAGGCCTCTTCAGGCACCCCCGTAACTTTCATCCCGAGCAGCACCCTCATGATGGCTGCGGCATTATCCCTGTCAATCAGGTTCTGCCGTTTCAGCATCAGGAGGTGGGCGATATCCACGAGCAGATCTGCCTCTGCGATACTCCGGTCCGCATCCATTGAGGAAAGGAACTGCTTTATCCCTTGGGCCCTTTCACCCGACAGGCGGCCACGTCTGACTACATCTTCCTGCATCGACCGTAATCACTCCTGATTATAAATTGGCCGCCGGATGAGATTAAAGCCACGCTTTTCTTGAGGCGAGCTCGATCGCCCGCTGGACTGATTCCTTCGGGATTATCGTGGCAACGGGGATATGAACAAGCTGTTCAATTACGCTGCTGACGATCGGGGCACAGACAATTGCAACTGCACCTTCCCGTTCTGCCCTGACCGCGGCGACAATTGCATCCTCCATAGTATGTACAGGATATTCACGGATCGTAATATGGTGGCCTTCGACATCAGCAGTCCGCTCAACTACAACATCAAGTACCGGGCGGGCTGCGATGAGGCCAATAAACTCTTCCTCGTTATGCCGGTAATACCTCCGTAATGCACGGACTATTGCCCGCAACGTGGAGAGGTTCGGAGAGCGTTTGCCATGAAGTATTTTATAAAGGGAACTCTGGGCTATTCCACTTTCAAGGGACAGCTCACGGATAGTAATTCTCAAATCCTTTCGGAGAATATCATTGAGAACAACAACAAACTCTTCATCTGATAACAGGGCTGCCCGCATGAGCCTGTCAATTGGGTCCATCTGTACCATTGTAGTGATACAATAAGGACAATTGAATATTAAACTATTCGTTTTGTACAAGGATCGTTACAAAAATATCAATTGATATGGACATTTATAATCTCATTATTGTCCAATTGTAAAATAATAATAGAATAATTAATACTATTGTATCAGTATTTTATCCTTAAAATGAATATATAAATATTGACAGGTCGACATTTTCTCATATGAAGAAGATTGTTTCCATCATTTCAGTATGCCTCGCTCTTGCAGTCGTACTTTCCATTGCAGGATGTTTACAACCGACAACCCCCCCTACCCCGGTTACCCCCCAGGTAACTACCCCTGCCGGTACAGGGACGACAGAAGTCGATGTCATGTATGCCGGCGGTGTCGGGCCTATGCCTGTCCTCCTCTCGACAAACCAGGTAGATGGCTACATCGCATGGCAACCGTACGTTTCCGTAGCCACGGAATCAGGTATCGGGCAACTGGTCACCTATACGAAGGATTTCCCCCCTGTTCCTGAATGGAACAACCACCCGTGCTGCTACTTACTGCAAGGAATGAACTGGTGGCCAGCAACCCGGACTTTGTTAACGCAATGGCTGTCCAGACAATCCTTGCTGACCAGTGGATAACCGATCATCCCGACCAGGCTGCAGTTGACTTGTCCGAATGGCTCATTGGTAATGATACCATCAAGTTTGGAGACCAGTCTGTGCCGGCATTGGCCGTTATGAAGAGCGCGATCCCTTCTGTTAAATATACGACCGAGCCTACCCCTGAATGGGTAAACGGGACGAAAAACTTCGTCAATGCCCAGATCAGTCTCGGCTATATAACTGGAAATCTCAAGAACACCAGTGCTACAGATATGGATGCTGCCCTGTTTGACTTTGGACCATACAAGGCTGCCAGGAAGATGATCGCGGACAAGAAGATCATCACTCCCGCAAAGGTATCCAAGCAAACCGGTGTAGGCTACCTTAAAGGAGATATGCACGGCGGTTCACTTATCATCGCTGTTAAGGAATGGCGATACTTCAATGATACCTATGGAATGGCTATCAAACCGAGGGATCTGAGTGCGGCAAGGCCTGAAATTTGTGACCTGATCGTCAACGGGGTCGCTGTTGCAGAACTAAAACTGGTTTCAGCTGATGCCGGACCGCAACTGATGCAGATGGAAGCGACGGACATTATCGGAATTGGCTATGCCGGTGTCCCACCTGCAATCGGTTCAATTGACAAAGGGTCAGCGATTAAAGTACTCATGCCGATTAACACGGAAGGCTCAGGGCTCGTCGCAACGAAAGGGTCACCTGCCGTTGACTGGAACAGTTTCATTCAGTATGCCGGAGAGCGCTCTGCAAGCGGGAAACCATTGAAGATTGCGGCACCAGCCAAAGGATCAATCAGGATGTAATGCTGCAGTACTCCCTGAAATACAGCGGTGTGACAATAAAATTTGTCTGACCCCAACATATTTTTCCAGGGATTCATACCATGGGATGTTCATTCCCCGGATATATCTGGCAGCCGGGTTTCATCGTGAACGGGATTTTGCCAATATTCCGGTGCAAAAAACTATGTTCGCAATATCCTTTCGTATTTTTGGGATCGAAAGAAGGTTCATCTGGCTTAAGGGAGAAATAACACCATGCAAATGCCCCCCGAGCAACCACGATGGTGGCATCGGATCTTTTCAAAATCCATCCTTTTAAAAATTGCACTTCCGGTTATCATTATTATCAGCCTGGGAAGTGCTCTCGGTACTCATCGATAACCCATTTATCCTCCCCTCAATAGAATCGGTACCCCTTGTGCTTTCCAGGCCATTTGCTGATATCCTGGGAAGCGGAAGCCTCGTTGGCAATGCAATGGTCAGTCTCGGGAGAGTGTTAATTGGTTTTTTTGTTGCTGCCATGCTCGCAATCCCCCTTGGTATAGGGATGGCCCGGAATGGTAAGGCCCATGATTTTTTTGATTCCACAATACAGGTTTTCCGGCCGATTCCCCCGCTTGCGTGGGTCCCACTTGCCCTTGCATGGTTTAGGATTGGCCTCTTGTCTATGGTATTTATTATCGCAATCGGTGCATTTTTCCCCATCCTGCTTAATACACTCGACGGGGTGAAAAGCATAAAAAAGACCTGGATCGAAGCCGCCCAGACACTCGGTGCGAAAGAAAGGCAGGTCCTGGTCAACGTGGTCCTCCCCGGTGCGGCCCCAACCATATGGACCGGTCTCCGGGTAGGGTTCGGTATTGCCTGGATGTGTGTCGTCGCTGCAGAGATGATGCCCGGGACCAATTCAGGAATCGGGTATCTCATTATTACTTCCTATAACTGGGGCCAGGTGCAGGTAATCATTGCAGGTATTGTTGTTATAGGGGTTATCGGGCTTGGAATTGATTATCTTTTTAAATTTGTCGAGAAGAAGAAATTCATGTGGAGGGAGTTAGACCGATGACACTTCTTGTTGAAAATATCAGCAAAGAATTCGAGCAACGTGATGTCCGCTCGGCTGCACTCGTATCCATAAATCTCGAAGTAAAGCAGAAAGAATTCACCTGTGTCCTCGGACCTTCCGGATGTGGGAAGACCACGTTACTCCGGATCATTGCGGGTCTTGAGAAAGCGACCACGGGAGAGGTCATTATCGGGGGAGAAAAAGTCACGGGGCCGACACCACGAATGGCGATGATTTTCCAGGACTATTCGTTGTTTCCATGGCGGACTGTCCTTGACAATATTGCATTCGGCCTCGAGATGCAAGGGATGGGTGAAGAGGAACGTCACAAGATTGCAGGCCATTATCTCGACCTGATCGGTCTTTGCGGGTTTGGGAAAAATTTTCCCTACGAACTTTCCGGAGGTATGCGCCAGCGCGTTGCCGTGGCACGGGCACTGGCAATTGACCCGTCTGTCCTGCTCATGGATGAGCCGTTTGGTGCACTCGATGCCCAGACAAGGAACATGCTCCAGAAGCAATTGCTTGAAATCTGGGATAAAACGAAAAAAACAGTCCTTTTCGTGACGCACAGTGTTGATGAAGCAGTTTTTATGGCAGACCGGATAGTCGTGCTGACGAACAGGCCTGGAACGGTAAAAGAAGTCGTTAATATCGATCTTCCACGCCCGCGGGACCGGACCAGCCAGGACTTCGCGAAGGTACGCCGTTATGTGCTCGGCCTGATCGATGAACCCCAGCTCATCCAGTAAGATTTAATAGCAAATATCTCCTTTTTATAAAGAACGAATAGATCGAAGGAGTTCTGAGCCACGGTACGAAAACCGGGAAAGATGTATAGAAACATTTCAAAGAAGGCATATACACGCCGTAAATATATGGGCGGTGTGCCTGGAAGTATCAATGGAACTCTTGATACAAGTGGTTTATCAGAAGGAACATATTCAATATATGTCCGCGGTATGGACATAGGCAAGCAGTGGAGTGGAGTGCAGAGTGCAACTCTCACGGTACTTCCTGCTATGGGATACATCAATGGAACTGTGAGAGATAATAATACAAAAGCAGGCATCCCATATGCAAAGGTTTCTACGAACACCAGCGAAACAGTGAACGCTAACTCAACAGGATTCTATTCCTTCTATGTTGATGCAGGTTCGTACATGCTGACCGCGACGAGCGATCCCAGATACTATGCGAATAGCTCTGTAACTGTAAATGTGATGCAGGATACTGAAACATCGCAGGATATTGAACTTGTTGAAAAGCCCAAAGGAACAATAACCGGAACGGTAAGGAATGCATAGGAGGCGGTAAATTACAGGGCAGTTGTTATCAGCATATTCAATTTCTGATTATTATTCAAACGTCCCGGGAATCTTCCCCAGAGTTTCCTCAATCTCCCCCGCGATCTCAAAAGGTATCCCCACAACGACTTCCTCATCCGCATACGCTGTGTGCTTTCGCGACCCCTTGCATCCCAGGGATATCCCCGGCTTCCCCTGCATGGGATATACGGTACAGTCGCTGCATACCGAGGCTATTCCGCCGGTTTTTATCTCAACAGGGTCTCCGCGCGAAAAGGTGTATGCCTGGATGAGCCTCATGGCGCGCTCCGGCTTCAGGAAAAGGATAAGGATATCGAAATCAATCCCTGCGTATGGAGCTATTTTCATTGAAGTTTGTCTTTTTGAAAGTTTGTGAAGAGAAGAAACAGCGCGCTTTGCAGACGGTTTATTCCTGTACCGCCCTGAGTCAAAATAGTAATCCTCAGGGCTTTTTTCGGCTTCCCCGAGCACGTATGCGCCCACTTTGCAGCCCTGGGTACTGACCAGAAAAGACTCACCGTACCTGGCTTTCTGGATAAGCTCGCAGTATAAAAGAGAAGAAATTTCTCCAACATCTGCGGTAAAACGCAGGCTTACGGGACTGCCTTTATCCATCAATCCGGGGATATTCCGCAACATAGGTGTCATAGTTAAAATCCAAACGTTTTAAACTTATCTTATAACGGCGCCGCCGGGGAAGGCGGATTGCGCGGATTTTCCTTTTTTCTCAACTTTTTTTAACATGGATAACTTTAAGTCTATTCTCTATCATACTATTTATCAGTCAAAGGGGGTGACACAAAATGGCTAAGGAAATTGAATGTAAGTCAGCAGGGATAGATTGTCCTTTCATGCTTCGCACCGAAAGCGATGATGAGCTTGTCTCAATCGCCCAACAGCATGTCAAGAAGATGCATAAGAAAGATGTTTCAAAGGCAGATATCCTCAAAATGGCAAAGAAAGTGTAGGCAACATTCGCCTACTCATTTTTATAACATTTGGCATTTTATATCTTCATTTTTAACAAAAAGAAAATTTATCGGTGAAGAAGTGTCGCAACAGTGCAAGATGATGGTTAAACGCAGATATGCTGTGTTCATCTGCTTTTATCTGCGGTTTTGTTTCTCAGGGATATTACGGTTGTTTTTTAACTTCACTCAATATCCACTCAAATAAGCGGTCTTGGCTGCTTCTCATCAGGCTGCACTGGCAATTTCATCGTATTGATAAGTATCGGGTCAGTAACCTCTTTTGCTCTCTCAAGCAGCATTTCCTTCCCGCACTGGGTGATAGCGAATATGGGTATCGCTGTCCCGAACTGCGCTATGGTCTTTCCTGTGATGCAGCCGCGTATCCATTTTGAAGTACAGCCTGTGGTCATGTCCACAAGGTCGATGAACTCCTTTGCCTCATTCTCAGGCATGCCCGTGGTATGGACGCCAAAAGCCACAACCTGGACCCTGTGTTTTTTCTCAAGCTCGCGGATCGTGCGCATGTCCTTTGCATTAGTGATCGATACTCCTATCTTCTTAAAACCCATATCGATAGCTTTCTTCACGCCAGCCACCTGGTCTAAAGCCGCCGTCTGCGGATCAAGCACAATGCCTCCCACTTCCTCTATCCTCTCAATGAGCTTAGGTATCGGAGTTGTCTCAACAAGCCCTGAGATGCGGGAACCCATGCCCTGTGCAAGCCTGGGGTTGCTTGTGATAACTGTCCCTGCGCCGTCACATGCGGTCACGCAGGTATCCAGGAGCCCGCGGCGCAGTCCGGTCATAAAGGTCTCGCTTGCGCCAAAGCCAACGAATATCTCCATTTCGATAGCCCTGTCACCTGTGAACAAGCCGAAATCCTTTATCCTGAACTCGATATTCTCTTTCGCGGTCTTTCCGGAGAATTTCTTTATCCCACGCACCTTATCGAAGATGGGGCAGTATTCTGTCTGCGGTTCTCCGGCTTCAACGACCTTTCCGTTCTCAACGACTACACGCGTCTTTCCGAGAGCTTCCATTACATGCCTGTCTTTTGGTTTTGCCATGAGTATCAATATAGGTCTTATGGGTATTAATCGTTAAGATAATGACATTCTTTGGGGAGTTCAGGCAAGATTTGCCTCGTTTTTGGAACAACACTCAGCCTAAATCAGACATAAGTTTTATATACAATCAATACTAACTTAAGGTTAGTAACCTCAAGTCACTAACCTGGGGTGAACCACAGACATGGAATCAGCACAATTGTTGGATATACTCGGGAACGAGAACCGCAGAAAGATACTGCACCTGCTGGCAAGCCGCCCATGCTATATGAGTGAAATAGCGGAGAGGCTTGACGTGGGCGCAAAAGCGGTGCTTGGACATCTTGAGCTCCTGGTGCGCGCAGGTCTGATAGAAGCCAACGTGGATGAACAGCGGCGCAAGTATTTCCATATCGCAGATAACATGCGGCTGGAAGTATTCGTGTCGCCGTACTCCTTTGAAATGGCAACAACGATCATCACGACTGAAGCCGTACCCCAGCATCAGGTAAAAGCCGCTCCTGCACTGTCAGACCTGAAATCCCAGTACAACAGGATACATGAACTGGAAGAGGAAAGACAGCGTATAACGCTTGAGTACCAGCAGGTGCAGGCAAGCATCACGGATGCGATGGGACGGTGCATGGACGCGATCGGGGAAGTCTCAGATGACCCTGTTGAGGCAGAGATACTCTATGCCCTGCTCAAAGGTCCAATGAGCCAGCGCATGCTTTCAATGCAGCTTGGGATACCAGAATACGTGATCGAGGAACACCTTGAGAAAATGCATGGAAAAAATATGATAAAACAGGATGACAATAATTACAGTATAGATTAAAAAAATCGGAGGACAAAATATGTATAAAGACTGGAGAAAAACAGAAAAAGGATTCTTTGATGAATTCGAGAAAGAGCTTGAACAGATGAACGAACTTATGAACAACATGATGGCATCGATCGGGAAAGAGCCGCAGGTTTACGGGTTCAGCATACAGGCAGGACCTGAAGGCATTCCGCATGTAGAGCGCTTCGGCAATGTTGTGCCTGTCGGAAAAGACCACGATGTAAGGGAGCCCTTTACAAGTTCGATCATCAATGAAAAAGATAATGAACTCAACATAACGGCTGAGATGCCGGGGATCGGGAAAGATGACATCGAGGTCAATGCGACTGAGAACGAGGTAGTAATAAAAGCCGAAAGCGGCGGAAGAAAATATTATAAGAAGGTAAATATACCGGCGCAAGTCGACCCTGACAGCGCGAAAGCGAAATATAATAACGGCGTGCTTGAAGTTACGCTCCGTCTCAAAGAACCGCCCCAGACAAAGGGAAAGAAGATAGATATCGAATAAACATTCGGAAATACATATATAATTAAGACGTACTATATATATTGGTATTATGGAAAAGAAAGACAAAACTGTTACTCTGAAGATCAGCGAAGCCAAATCATACGATGCCGGAAGAGGCATCGCGAGGTTAGACCCTGAGGTCGCACGAGAACTGGGTTTGCAGACCGGGGATGTCATAGGCATTGAAGGCACGAAAAGAACAGCCGCGCTGATATGGCCCGGATACCCTGAAGACAACCACACGGGAATAATACGCGTTGATGGGACAGTGAGGCGCAATGCCGGCGTCGGCATTGACGACAGGGTTCAGGTACGCAGGATACAGACGGCGCCAGCCGAGAAAATACTCTTCGCGCCCACACAGCCACTGAAGATACAGGGAGGGGAGTCCTACCTTGCCCATAACCTGGATGGCCGCGTCATCTCAAGAGGGGATGCGGTTGAACTGAATATCATGGGGCGCAGGGTAGACCTTATCGTGGTTTCCATTAAGCCGGTAACCGACTCAGTTATTATAACTGACGGCACCCAGATAGAAATAAGCGATAAACCCGCAAAGGAGCTTCCTTCCATCCCAAGGGTCTCATACGAAGATATAGGCGGGCTCGGGGATGAGGTCAGGAAAGTGAGAGAGATGATAGAACTCCCACTGCGTCATCCTGAGATATTCGAGCGCCTTGGCGTAGAGGCGCCAAAAGGCGTCCTGCTTCACGGACCTCCCGGAACAGGGAAGACCCTTCTGGCAAAAGCTCTCGCTTCTGAAACCAATGCTAATTTCCACACTCTCAGTGGTCCAGAAATAATGAGCAAGTTCTACGGTGAATCCGAGGAACGGCTTCGCGAGATATTCAAGGCTGCTGAAGAGAATGCGCCCAGCATCATCCTTATTGATGAGATAGACAGCATCGCCCCAAAGCGTGAGGAAGTCACCGGCGAAGTGGAGCGGCGCGTTGTTGCTCAGCTTCTTGCAGTTATGGACGGCCTAAAGGCAAGGGGCAAGGTCGTTGTCATAGGAGCCACTAACAGACCTAATGCTATAGACCCGGCGCTTCGCCGCCCTGGCAGGTTTGACCGCGAAATCGAGATAGGCGTACCGAGCAGGAAAGCGCGGCTTGAGATATTGCAGATTCATACAAGAGGGATGCCTCTGGCCGAGGATGTGAGCCTTGAAGAACTTGCAAACCTCTCGCATGGTTTCGTGGGAGCTGATCTTGCCGCACTGGCGCGGGAGGCTGCCATGAGTTCAATAAGGCGTGTGCTGCCTGAGATAGACCTTGATGTGCAAAGCATCCCGGCAGAGATACTCAACAAGATGACAGTGACAGGGGATGATTTCAATAATGCCCTGCGTGAGATGTCGCCCTCTGCACTTCGCGAGGTTTTCATCGAGTCCCCCAATGTACATTGGAGCGATATTGGAGGTAGTGAAGATGTGAAGCAGGAATTGAAAGAGGCTGTGGAATGGCCTATGACATATCCTGCGCTGTTCAAACATCTTTCGGCACGACCTCCAAAAGGTATACTGCTCTATGGTCCTCCTGGTACGGGAAAGACCATGCTTGCAAAAGCCGTTGCCACAGAGAGCCAGGCGAATTTTATCAGCGTGAAAGGACCCGAGTTCCTGTCCAAGTGGGTCGGTGAGAGTGAGAAAGCCGTGCGCGAAACTTTCAGGAAAGCAAAACAGTCGGCTCCGTGCATAGTATTCTTTGATGAGATCGATTCCATTGCCCCTGCACGCGGGAACGGAGGAGAATCACACGTCACAGAGAGAGTGGTAAGCCAGATGCTGTCAGAGATAGACGGGCTTGAGGAACTGCATAACGTAACAGTGATCGCGGCAACCAACAGACCTGACATCATTGATCCCGCGCTCTTGCGCCCCGGCAGGATAGACCGTCTTGTACTTGTGTCCCCGCCCGATGAAAAAGCAAGATATGAGATATTCACGATACACCTTGCAAATAAGCCAATTGATAGCGATGTAGACCTTAATATCCTTGCAAAGGATACAGAGGATTTCACTGGCGCAGATATAGCATCTGTATGTAATGAAGCCACGATGCTTGCGATAAGGGAGTATGTGAACTCAGGCCAGCCCACAGATGAAGGAGCTATCACAGAACTGAAGCTCGGCTATCATCATTTCAGGGACGCCATGACAAAAGTGAAACCGTATTCCAAAAAAGAAATGGAGAAATATAAGAAGATATCTGAGAATTTCATATACCAATAAGAAGCAGGACATGATATGCCGCAGAACTCGTGAAACAATCATGAGGTACCCCTTTGCGGTTTTCCATTTCTATTTAATAATTTGATTTTTTTTTCAGAAAGTTCTACACAACGTTTTATCTACCATGAGCAGATATAATTAATTAGTGTATGAACGAAAAAATAATTCTGCGCGTGGCTGAGGCGCATCACAGGGATGCAGGCAGGGATATTGCGCGGATAGACCGCGACCTGATGGACAGGATGGGGCTCTCAAGCGGCGATGTCATATTCGTGATAGGAAAGGAGAAGGCATGCGCTCTTGCAGGACCGGGATACCCTGAGGACCAGGGATACGATATCATCAGGATAGATGGGAATATCAGGAACAATGCGCGTGTGGGCATAGACGATAAAGTGTACATCGAGAAATCTTCTGCACAGGCCGCGAACAGGATAGTTCTTGCGCCAACTCAGCAGGTAAGGCTTGTTGGAGGACCTCAGTACCTGCAGCGGCTTCTTGAGGGAAGACCTGTCATAAAAGGACAGCGCCTTCGCGTGGAGACAGTAAGCAATCCTCTGGCATTCATAGTGGTATCGACACAGCCTTCCGGGCCTGTTATGGTTGCCAGGAACACGAGTATCGTAGTAAAGGATAAGGTCATAGAAGAACTGGATGTTCGTCCAACGCATCTCACTTATGAGGATATAGGGGGATTGAAGAGAGAGATAGGACTGATACGGGAAATGATCGAACTTCCGCTGCGGCATCCTGAGCTTTTCCAGAAGCTGGGCATCGATCCGCCTAAAGGTGTGATGCTTTTCGGCCCTCCAGGCACTGGAAAGACTATGATCGCAAAAGCTGTGGCGAACGAAACAGATGCGAATTTCCTGTCGATAAGCGGCCCTGAGATAATGAGCAAATACTATGGTGAGAGCGAGAAACATATACGGGAGATCTTTGAGGAAGCAGAGAAGACTGCTCCAGCCATCATTTTCATCGACGAGATAGACAGCATAGCTCCAAAAAGAGAAGATGTTACGGGCGAGGTTGAACGGCGCGTGGTTGCGCAATTGTTGTCGCTCATGGACGGCCTTAAGGCAAGGGGTCAGGTAATAGTGATCGCGGCGACCAACAGACCCAATGCCGTAGACCTTGCTCTGCGCCGGGGCGGGAGATTCGACCGTGAGATAGAGATCGGTATCCCTGACAAGATAGGACGTCTTGAGGTGCTCCAGGTGCATACGCGCGGCATGCCGCTGTCAGCGGACATGTCTGAAGAGAAGGGGATGCGCGAGATAGCGGACATGACGCACGGTTTTGTGGGCGCGGATATCTCATCGCTTTGCAAGGAGGCTGCGATGCACGCCATCAGGCAGATACTTCCCAGGATCAATATCGAGGAGGAGATACCTGCTGAGATCATGGAGACACTTGTGGTGACAAGGGAAGACTTCCACGATGCCTTAAGGAACATCGAGCCTTCTGCGCTGAGAGAAGTCTTTATCGAAGTGCCTGATGTGAGATGGGATGACATAGGCGGGCTTGAAGTGGCAAAGCAGGAACTCATCGAAGCCGTAGAATGGCCGCTGAAATACCCTGAAGCATTTGAAGCTATAAATACCAGACCCCCCCGGGGCGTACTGCTTTTTGGCCCTCCTGGTACAGGAAAGACGCTCCTTGCTAAAGCTGTTGCTACCGAGAGTGAGGCTAATTTCATAAGTATAAAAGGCCCTGAACTCCTGAGCAAATACGTGGGAGAATCCGAGCGGATCGTAAGGGAAACTTTCAGGAAAGCCCGCCAGGCAGCACCGGCTATTATTTTCTTTGACGAAATAGATTCCATTGCGCCCACACGTGGAGGATCATTAGATTCAGGTGTCACTGAAAGGGTAGTCAGCCAGATACTTACTGAACTTGACGGGCTTGAAGAACTGAAGGATGTGGTTGTGGTGGCTGCTACCAATCGACCGGATATGGTAGACCCGGCTCTTCTTCGCCCCGGAAGACTTGACAGGCTTATATACATCAGACATCCTGACAAGAGAGAGAGGGAGATGATATTCACACTCCATCTAAGAGGTAAGCCCCTGTATCCCGGCGTAGAGGTGAAAAAGCTTGCAGAAATGACAGATGACTATTCAGGCGCGGATATCGAGGCTATATGCCGCGAGGCTGCCATGCTTGCGCTCAGGGACAGCATCAAACACGGGATGGAAAAGGAAGATGTTATCCAGGCAGCCCGTGATGTTACTATAAAGCTGGAGCATTTTGGGAAAGCTTTTTGTATGGTGAGACCAACTCCGAGTGATTTGAAAGTATTTGAATCCATGACGGATTTTAGAAAAGCCGTCCATAAACATAAAAAGAAAAAGGTAAAATAAAACATGAAAAAAAAGAACGCGGTTGATGAATTAATAAGACTGCTAGAGGAGACTGTCAGAGGGATGCAGGACGGAGGAACATCGATATTCATTGATGTTCAGATAAATCCGTGCTGTAATATGTGTCCTGTTCCTCAGGAGATATCTGTCCAGAAAAAAAATAATACATCCGTGGACATTCTTGAAACTGAAAAAAACATACATGCGCTGGTTGGACTTCCAGGAGTGGAAAAGAATGATATAGTTCTTTCATGCAACGGCTGGGTGCTTGAGATTAAAGCAGGCAATGCTGAAAATATCGAGACCATTGAGCTGCCTGCAAGAGTAATTAAGACAGGAATGAAGGTCACATTCAAAAATGAGATACTAGAAGTCGTTTTTAATAAATCAAAAAAGGGCGTCTCAAAAAAGATAAAATAAAGAAAAAAAAGTTAGAAGCAGGCTTTTGCCTACTTCTTTCCTGCCGGTGGGGCGGAAGCTTTTGGTTCTTCTTTCTTTGGCTCAACTGGTTTGGGCGGTATGGTCTGCGTCCTGAACAGGTCGCTGATGCTCTCTTTCGGCGCTCCCGGTGCAGGAGGCTTAACGTCTGTTGAGAGACCCATCAGATGTGCTGTGAGGACCACAAGGTCGTCCACGTTCATATCCATCTTGAGATCATCCCTCCCGTCAAGCAGGTTGCGCCTGCAGAACGGGCATGTGCTGATAAGCGCCTGTGCGCCTGTTTCCTTTGCATCGTTCATGCGTCCTTTTGCAACACCCAGCGCGAGGTCAGGTATTCCTGCTTTCACGCCTCCGCCAGCGCCGCAGCATCTCTGTTCCTTGCGGTTCCGTTTCATTTCCACGAGCTTAACGCCTGGCATGCTCTTAATGACCTTTCTGGGTTCCTCGAACACCCCAACGTGCCTCCCGAGATGGCATGGGTCATGATAGGTAACTGTTTTATCCAGGCTCTTTTCCCATTTTATCTTGCCTGCATCGAGCTGTTCTGCAAGGAACTGGGACATGTGGATAGCTTCAAAAGGCAATGCTTTTCCGTATGCTCTTGGCCAGTCGATCTTTGCAGCCCTGAAGCATCCGGCACATGCAAATATTACTCTCTTTGCGCCTCTTGCCTTGAGAGCTTCAACATTGTGGATGGCAGCCTTTTTTGGCGTGTCGTTTATGTGCTGCTGCCCTGTTCTTATGAGAGCGGAACCGCAACACCATTCTTCTTCACCCAGTGCCATGAACGGAACATTGAGTTTGTTCAGTATCCTGGCCGTGCTGACTCCGAGCACCTGCTGGTTGTATCCTGCCGTGCAGCCTATGAAGTATGCTATATCGGATTTTTGCGCGATCTTTATGTCAGGGGTCATCCATGCAAGCCTATCTTTCTGCTGCTTCATGTACGGGTTATGCCCTTCTTCGATAAGCTTGGGGAAAAGGCTCTGTTTTCCGAACGGACCTGTTCCGTGCTTTACAAGGTTTGCGCGGTTGGATTCCCAGAGTTCGATCGTATTTATGCCTGCCGGGCACACTGTACCGCACATTCCGCATGTGGTACAGTTGTAAAGGTCATCTGTGTACTTCTTTATTTCTTCAGGAGAGATCTTTTCAGGTCCGAGGAGCCTTGCCTTGAGACCATAGCTCTTGTTCATGAACTCTTTCCATCTCTGGATCTTGTCCCTGGGCTCGATGTCCTGGTTCTTATCCCTGGCATCGTAAGTCGGGCAATACTTGACACACTCGCCGCAACGGGTGCACGCGTCGAACTCCATTAACTGGGTCGCGCTAAAATTTACCGTGTTTATTGAGGGTTTTTCTTTTGCCATTTTATTCGCCTCCGTGGTTGACCAGGATGGTCAGCGGCGATGCTATCATATGGAAATATTTGCTGAACGGAAGATATGCGACGCAGAACAGAAGGGTGAACACTTCATGGAACATTACAGTAATATTATCAAAGAATTTTGGAGCTGTTGATTCATATACCGATATGAGCGCTCTGTCGACACCCGCTGTTTCACGGATGGTCTGTGCGTAAAATCCTGTGACTACCACAATAAGCAAACCAATTATCAATATCCAGTCGATATCAGCGTTACGTGCCTGGACGTCTTTACCCTTGGAGAACAGTCTTCTTGCTATTGCTATCAGGATACCGACGACCAGCATGTATCCGAATATATCGTTAGGAAGTTCGAGGGATTTCCACATTCCCACAAAATAAGTATAGTCTTGATTGAACAGGAAAGGTCCTGCAAACTCGGCAGCCGCAGCAATGATTGTCAGTATGAGCAGCCCGATCCATCCCCAGAAAATCAAAATATGCATTAACCACTCAAGTTTCCTGCGCCTGTATGTCCTTCGCTGGAAAAGGACGTCAAGAACCAGTACCTCAAGGGCATGTCCTATGCCTTTCCCGAATATACTGCTTACAATCAATTTAAGTGCGCCCCATGCGCCTGTGGGTTTTGTTGCGCCTTCGGGGATGCCGCGTCCCCATTTGTCTAACTGTATGTATATTCCTACAATGAACAGGATTATAGAGATGACCGCTGTGGCAGCCATAATCCTCCAATCTATAAAGAGCGTATCGAATACTTCTTTACCAAATATTACAAGACCTTCTGACATTTTATCCTCCTAATTCTGCCTTTGATGGCTTTCATTCCCCTAAGAATCACTTTTATATTAAGCTTTCGTTATTAGGTGGGTGTAAATTCGGTGGTTATCAAAACCCCCCTTGAAACCGTTGGTAACTTTTTTTACCTATATAAGATATCATCTATCGCAGTTTTCAGAAATTTTCATCAAAAATGAGCTTCATAAATTTGTTTAGGATCTATTTCCTTCTCTCAAACTGCAACATATACAGGTCAGGTCTTGGCGTCTTCCCTTCACCCCGCGCAAAATCTGGATAACACCTGCTGCACAGCATGCGCCAGTTCAGCGAAGCAACTATAGAACTTCCGGGTACAAGACGCGCAAATATCACCGACGGCCTGACATCAAGATTCGCTGCCATCTCCTTCGCCAGCGCCTGCATTTGCGGCTCGAATACATCAAGGTCGTCCGCTTCAAGCCCCCGCATATTAGCGGTAAGCCCTGCACACCCGCAGGGCAGGGCGAATATGTCAAGCTCTATTAAAAGTATGGGCCTGCCTATCATTTTCCTGAGTTTTTCTTCAAATCCTGCTCTGTTTTTTAAAAGTTCTGATGTAATCATGCTTTCACCGTGAATGTATTAAGGGATGTAAGTGCGGATAATTCAGTCCCGCCTCCAGAATATACCTGTGTGACCTTTTTCGTAAACGCTTTGCAGAAGCCACATTTGCCGCATACCTTTTTACAATTCATCCACTGTTTCTCAAGGACGCCGTCAAGACTCTTGTTGGATATATAGAACAGGTCTTTCAGGTCTTTGGGGCAGTCCAGCAGGTCCATGAGGTTGCCGTCATAGCTTTCGCCGTAGTATGCATTCACGCAATTGAGTATCCATTCAGCGAAATGAGTCCTGCCGCCTATCTTAAAGACATCTGTGATATCCCTGTACTGTTTGAGGTCTTCGGGTCTTATCCAGGGCGATTTGATTAATTGCTCAGGGGCTTCAATCCTCACCTCCAGGCATTTGAGGTAATAGTAATCGTCCAGCACGTTTGGTCTTGGTTCGGGTCCGAATGCGTGAGAGAAAAAGTTAAAATGCGCGTACCTGAAGGGACAGCGGTACAGGCATCCCTCGTTCACAAGCAGCTTTAGTTCGCAGTCCACAGAATCCCGGATGGCATGCAGCACGTCGAAATGCCTGTTCACGTTGGAATCAATGACGATGGAATCGGCGCCCAGGTTCACAAACATTTCTGCTTTCTGGGGTGAATCCACGAAGGCAAGCACCGAAACAACGACCATGACATCTTCGAAGTCCCTTGCTATTATCTCCACAAGGTATGGGTCAGCCACAACTATCGAATCCACTCCCATGTCAGCCAGCTTCTCTATGTACCAGTGATTTGTCCTGTAACCTTCGGGCGTAAGCTGCCGCCCTCCCATACAGCTCGAGTTCAGGACGAGTTCCATCTTCACTCCGTTCTTATGAGCGTATTCGGTCTGCGCTGCTATCTCATCAAGCTGGGGGGAAGCGAGGTTGCTCCTGCCAGTGCCTATGTAGTCGGGTGAGCCTGCCATGAAGATAGAATATATCTTATCTTTTGCCTTCAGGAGTTCTTTGAGGCTGTTTAGGTGCCCCGGGGAAGGGACGAATAGCTTCATGCTTGTCCCTGTTATTTGCAATAATGATAAATGTTTGCAAGCCTGAATCAACAGTAAAAATACGAAAAAAAATATAAAGGGGTTTGATCCCCTTTTATTTCACTTTCTTTTCCTTATTTTTCATGGCATAATAGTACACTGCGCCGATAAGAATTATTGCAGCGACAACATACAATATCCAGTTTAAAGCCATGGGCGGCATTACGGCCAGCGGCGTTACGGCCGGTGATGCTCCAATTCCGGGAACAGTCGTCGGTGTTGATACTGGAGCCTCCTTTACTCCCGTGATTGTAAAAGGCGAGAAACTGTCAGTAAATGTCTCGTAATAAGTATAGTTATCATCCTTTCTCACCTGTTTTGTTTCCAGGGAAATCCATTGGCTGCCGTCCCATCTCATCATTGATATTGAACCGTCGTCGATAGTTTCGTCGGAAAGCCAGCTATTATCTACCCTGAACCTTACGATACCCTCCCTGATATTCTTTGGCACGGAAAAGCCCGATGTGCCAAGCCAGATGTTCACGTTCTTGTGAATGTTCCCGGGGGGCGATGATGTGACAAGCCTGGAAATTCCCTTTAACTGTTCAACCTTTGCACCTGTCATGCCTGCGCTTACGTTAGCCGTTATCACAAGCTCGTACACAACAAGTTTAGGATTTGTAAACCTGAAGGTAACAGGTACACCTGCTACAAGATCTGCTTCCCTTGTCTCAGAGAATTCTATGTTCTCAAAGGGTTCTCCTGAGCTTACGCCCCCACCTCCGCCACCGCCTTCACCACCATCACCGGGACTTACACCGCCTGTTGGAACTGAAAATGTCAAGTCCACTCTATTTAGTGTCCGTTCTTTTGTCAATGTGCCAGTTTGCGGGGAGGCGACGCCACTAACAAAGAACGTCACTGTGGAGCCGATCTCATTTGAAAAACCAGTTATCCAGAGTTTTGACGGCCCCGGATCGTCGCCATAAAAACCTGAAGATGAAGTTGTAATGGAGCCACGCACTTCTGTTCCGATCTTTGCGGTTATTGCAGTTCCCGGAGGAGCTGGCTGCCCGTTCACTGTTATGCTTCCATAATAGCCCGGCGCGGGATTAAGCGGTATTTGATCCTGCGCCTCTGCTATCCCGGCGATCAAGAGAACGGCCATTGCCAGTATGAAGATTTTTTTGTTGTTCATAATATCACCAAGGAAAAGGGACAATCCCTTTTCCATTTACCAGAGTTTTCCTGCCCATGGCACATTATTCTCGTTAGTATTGGGGATGTTCTTGATGAACAGCCAGTACCCGTGTCCTTTTTTCAATGGCGTATTATCTGTCAGATCAGTCAGGTCGTTTTCACCGGCCACCAGGGTCTTTGGAGGCTGTTCATCATAGGTCACAAGTTCTGAGTAATATTGCTGAGTAAAGTGGTTCCCGTACTTGAGACTTACGAAGAGCATCCCAGCATTCAGGGTATCAGGATGTGTTCTGCTTGCGCTCATTCCTATCAGGTTCCAGCCTTCGAACAGGTTCCTTGTCGGCGGTACTATGATGTCATTCGTATCTGCGATAAATCCGAGTTTCTGATTGTCTGCTGTGACATTGATCCAGTATCCGTAGAGCGGCTGCAGATCGGTTGGTGTGACGAACAACATTGTGTCAGGATTGAAGGTCTGAACTCCGTTATTTTGTACCAGCAGCAGTGTCTGATTGATATCGCTGGGATTGGCGAAGGAAGGTATGGACACAAGGTTCCATCCCTTCACAAGCGGGATCACGAAATCTGCAAACTCCACTGTAGTGCTGCCGGTTATTGTGCCATTTGTTGCCGTGACAGTCACGAACTGGGCGACAGTCGAACTGACCTGGATTGTTGCATTTCCGTTCTCGAAACTTATGTTCATTGGAGTCTCTTACTGCGCTTAAATTGTTCGCTGTGATATTTATGTCTGCCATTCCATTAAAGTTCGGCATAGACAAGTTGCCATTAAGCGCCATAGCGTTTATGTTTATTGTAGTTCCTTTGAGCACCACAGACGTATCCGGTGTCAGGAGGAAGGAGGTTGGCTGTGTTACCACTGGTATCAATGCATTTGTGAAGTTCCGGTTCATCACATCAGCGTCCCCTATAAGAACCTCAATAGACATTGGAGTGACGTTCGTCCAGCTTGCTTGCATCATCTCACTCACTGTATATGTGCCGTTTGCAAGTCCCGTGAACTGATACATGCCGTTCGCATCTGTAGTAGCTGAGACATTCATAGTAGCGTTCGTTAGATTTATCGTCCATCCAGGAACACCCAGGTTATTGGCGCTATTGGTCTTGAACCCTGATATGGTGAATCCTGCTACTTGCGGCGTCACCATCCACATCCAATTTTGCATTACACTTCCGTTGACATTCTGGACGAATGCGGTCACGTTCCACGTTCCCTGAGCGGCGCTGTCATTGGAATAGGATGATGTGGTTACACCTGTTTCATTGGTTACTTCTGTCTCATTAATCTTCCAGGATACATTCACGGTCTGGTCAACTGTAATGCTAAATGTTCTGGTGGGACCTCCGACAACATCAATCACAGTTGGGGTCGAGGGTGAAAAGCTTGTTACATTCGGTTTTCCAGTTACTATCAATCCAAGAGCGGCTATGGAGTCGTTCGCCAGGGTCGAAGATTCATTGAGCATATTGTTTACCTTCACCGGATTATGCACACCCCAGCTATTGTCTGATGACACCATTTGCAGGTTCCAGTATGCTCTGGCGATCAAATCACGGCTCTGGTCTTTAGGACCTGTAAACGCATTGACTGTTGCCAATGCGTTCATTACAGTTATGTTTGTGGCATTCCACTTTTCATGGGTATCTGCCTGGATCTTCTGGATTGTTGTGCTTAAATTGCCCTGGTTGGTTCCAATATTATGGCATCCTGCGCAGGTAGCGTTGCTCTGCAGTAAAGAGACGTTCACATTGAAAGAATGACCTGTCACCTTCTGGCTGTCGGGCAGCACCATCTCGGTCAAATTCGTCGGATCGGTTACCTTTGTAGCCATGTGACAGGAAATGCACTCGAAATTATACACTGTCTGTTTCACCGAGCCATCAAAGATATCCTTTGCCGGCCAGCCGTGCGGTGATATAGGTGTAGTATCAGTGGTTTGATTCCAGCCCGGTCCCGCCCTGTAAATTCTGGGGTTATCATTCGAATGGCAGTTACCGCAAAGTTCGGTTGTGTTTGCCATCATGGAATAGTTAGCTTTGTATCTGGTTATGGCTCCAGTTGTGTTTGTTACCGGGATTGCGTCTCTATTATACCATCCATAGGCCTTTCCGGTCTTTTTAAGCCAGTCGCCCATGTCGTGGATGTTATGGCAAATCGCACACGTAATACCTTTGAAGTCAGCAGGAAGTTGCACTGGGGTGGTGTTTGAATCTGTCGCCGGGTTCCAGTCTATTGGCGAATGGCATTTGTTGCAAGAGTTTGGTCTTGATCTGATAGTAACAATCCCGGTGGTTGCGTTGCGGCTGAAATAGAAACTACTATTGGGATTTGATTTGTTTACTCCTATTTCTTTGTCATTGTGTGCGCTTTTCTTCCATTCATTTACCACAGGGACAACTGAAAAACGACTGTGATTCAGGTTCTGGTCACTTGTGACATGACATTCCGTGCCACGCGAGCATGTCCTGGATGGGAAATTATTTTCATCTTTTACATTGAAGGAATGGCTCTTCAGATTGCCTGCCATGTGGCAGTCGGTACATGTGGCAGGCGCAGGCCCTAATCCTCCCGGATAACTTAACCTCGCATGTGTCAGGTTCACTCCAGCTATATGAGACAATCCATGTTCATAGTGACAATTGGAGCAGAGGACTTCTGAGATCGGACCTGTCACGTTTATCGGGCCGGGGTAGCTTTCATCAATTATGTTGGAAGGTATCAATGCTGGCGTGGTGAGAGTATCATAGACATCCTTTCCTGCTGTCAAAGTACCAGTTGGGCCACCTGTGAGAAGAAGTCTGCTGGCGGTTGAATTAAAGAAGCTGTTCTTTGCATCGCTCGCGTTTGCATATATGGCCTGATCGAAACCACCTGGAGAAAATAGCGCCCTGTATTTGTCATCGCTTGTATTATGGGAATTGTGACAGTTTGCGCAGACCACATTTATAGCCGTGGTGCTTGTTACAGTGTTATTTCTGGCATAATCGAACGGCGAATGGCATTTCAGGCATGATACAGGCGCTTTAAGAGGCGGTGAATGAGCGCTTGACAGGAAAAGACCCTGCCTCGTTGATCCGTTATGGCACTGGAGGCAAACCTGTTCAGAAACGTTGGCTTCCACCTGATGTCCGTTGCCTCCCGGGCCGTGGCATTTTTCACAGGCTATCCCTGGCTCGCTCCATGTCCCTACTATGCCGGGCAGGCCGCTCTGGTTACCACCACTTGCATTATAACCAGTGGTATGGCATCTTCCGCAAGAGTATTGAGGCTGGTTGCTGGGATCAGAAGAATTATATGGTCCAAATGTCTTATTTTCAGCAGAGTACTTCATGAAGAGATAGCCGGATTCATTAAGATATCTCAATTCCGACTTACCCACTATCGCATATGGCATAGTCGCCCAGCTCAAACCCGGCGGAGTTGGAAGACCCATCGCCTTGGCGGTACTGTTGCTTGTCAGCATGACGCGGTGCATTGTGCCCTGCCAGTCATCGTACTTTTTCTTATGGCAGTTCTCGCAGAATGTAGATTTCAAGTATGTGGGTGTACCTGTAAGGAAATTAAAATTATTCGAAACGGCATCAACGTGGCAAGCGTAACATGCAGGTTGTGAAAGCCTTGCAGACTGCCAGCGTAGTATCGTTGTACCTGTGTGTACTGCTGTAAAACGAACCATTCGATATTAGACTGAAATTCGACGTTGATGGATCTACGTGGCAATGTGTACAACTTGCATAGCTGGATGGTTCAGCGTTCCCATCGAATTTATGAATACTTAAAAAGAAATTGCCGTTTGCATTCAATTGTGGTACACTTGAGTGGCAAAATCCGCAATTGCTAAAAGATCCTCCTCCATATATTGAATGCGCGCTTCCGGTTCCTGCCAGTGCCAGCAGTATAACTAATATTCCTAATCCTATTAAAATTTTCTTTTTCTGCATGATTTATTTCCCCCTTATCCCAATATTAAAACTATGATTTCTTCTATGAATAAGTTAATCGTTAAATAAAACCCTGAAAAGATGAAAATCACCTTTATGGATTAACACAACTCCCTTACTCCAATAAAGATTGGCATTTATTATTAATAAGCTTTGCGGTTACTTTTTTATATATTTTCATTTGTTAGATAAAGTTAAATTTTGTCGCGGGGTCTTAAAAACTTCCTTTTGGTCGTAAACTTTATAAAAATCATTATTATTTCGATTGGAGTAATAGAAGCTTTTACTTTCAAGTTCCAGTCCAGCATTGTTTTAGTAAATCGGGTGGGTACAGAGAGCTTCAATGCACTAACTGTTATTGCGGTTATGTTTGATGGAATACACAAGACCAAAATACTTTAGCGATAATAATAGACCGATGATATCTATCGGGGTCGTAACCAGAGGAAAATACGGGCGCCGACTCATCGGGAACATAGAACAGAATTCAGATTTTCAAGTATATTCAATTGAACTGCCAGAATCACTTCCCGATTTTATCGAAGACCCGCAGGAATTTATCGCCTCCCTGAACCTTAACAAAAAAGTGTTATCAAGCGACCTTGTCATGGTATATACTCTTCATCCAGACCTCACGCCTGAGATCATTCGTCTCGCAGGAGAGAACGGCGCGCGCGCGGTCATAATCGCAGGCGGGATGTCAAGGGCAGGCGGGCAGGAGGAACTTTCGAGTTTGTCTTTGAAATATAACATGCACATCGAAGTGCATGAGATATGCTGCGAAATAGAAAAATGCGGGAATGCTGTGGTGGACGAGTTTGCATCCTGCTATGGAAGACCGCAGGTAAAGATCACCACAAAAGACGGGCTCATCTCAAAGGTTGAAGTTATATGCGGCGCACCATGCGGGAGTACTCAGCATATGGCAAAAGGTCTTTTGGGATTAGACATGAAAGACGCGCCAGCCCGCGCGGGGCTGCTTGTGCAGCAATACCCGTGCAGGGCACAGAGGGGCATAAGGGGCGGAATACATAAGGCTGCGGAGATACATAAAAAAACAGTAGAAAAAGCGCTGAGGGATATAAACCATGAAAGGCAAGATATATGAACAGTCACTTAAGTTCCATGAATCGCACAGGGGAAAAATAGAA
The DNA here is from genome assembly GCA_963793805.1 of Methanobacteriota archaeon. Taxonomy (GTDB): domain Archaea; phylum Halobacteriota; class Methanosarcinia; order Methanosarcinales; family Methanoperedenaceae; genus Methanoperedens. The sequence goes on along the minus strand of CAWCBK010000013.1, from coordinate 129,042 downwards.
CTAAGAAGCAAGGTCAGGGTACGGACAAAAGAGGATATGAGCCTTGCTTATACGCCGGGTGTGGCTGAACCATGTATGAGGATACACGCAAACAGGGAGGATATCTACCGCTATACTTCAAAAGGGAACTTCGTGGCAGTTGTTAGCGACGGAACCAGTGTTCTCGGACTTGGCGACATAGGCCCTTACGCCGCGATGCCTGTCATGGAAGGAAAAGCCCTGCTCTTTAAGGTATTCGCTGGCGTGGACGCCTTCCCGCTATGTCTTGATACCAGGGATATTGATGAGCTCATAAAGACAGTTCAGCATATCGCCCCGTCCTTCGGGGGATAAACCTTGAGGATATAGGCGCGCCGCGATGCTTTGAAATAGAAGAGCGGCTGAAAAAGCTCCTTGACATCCCGGTATTCCATGACGACCAGCACGGCGCTGCCACTGTTGCACTTGCAGGGCTCATTAATGCCCTTAAAGTGGTGGGTAAAAAGTTCAGCGATATTAAAGTGGTCATAAGCGGGGCGGGCGCCGCTGGTACGGCGACTGCAAAGCTGCTTCTTGATGAAGGCGCCGGGGATGTCATTGTTACCGACACGACAGGTATCATCTATAAGGGCAGGGAAGGGATGAACCCTTATAAAAACGAGCTTGCAGATCTCACGAACAAGAACGGCATCACTGGCGTTCTCGCAGATGCGATGAAAGGCGCCGATGTATTTATCGGCCTGTCTGTTGGCGGTATAGTATCAGAGGAGATGGTTCGTTCCATGGCAGACGACGCCATTGTGTTCCCGCTTGCGAACCCGACGCCTGAGATAATGCCTGAAAAAGCCATAAAAGCTGGCGCGCGGATAGTGGGTACCGGGCGCTCGGACTGCCCCAACCAGATAAATAACTCACTTGGCTTTCCGGGTATATTCAGGGGTGCGCTTGATACAAGAGCAAGAGACATAAATGAGGAAATGAAGCTTGCCGCAGCTTTTGCGCTTTCTTCTCTTGTGCCTGAGCCAGAGGAAGCAAAGATCATTCCGGGTATCTTTAATCCTGATGTCGCGCCGGAAGTTGCAAAAGCGGTTGCGAAGGCTGCAATGGACAGCGGCGTGGCAAGGCTTCGCATTGACCCTGATGAGATCGCAAAGCGCACAAGAGAACTTGTGCGAAGGCAATAGACTTGTGAGCCGGTTGACTGGCAATTCATCATCGGTTAGGAGAGAAACCGTTTGACAGAACACGGATTGCGCAGATGACGCGGATGTGCACGGATAAATAATACATGGGATTTTATCTTTCCTGCGAGAAAATAACATTTCTTCGATAAATTTAAATATTCTGAAAATAATCATTATTCGGAGAAAAAATTTTGTCAGAATATGTACTAAAAGTCGGAAAAAAGGGAGAATTGTATACTCCAAAGAAGATGAGGATCAAGATGCACATGAAACCCGGAAATGAATTCATTGCAGTCGTGAAAGGCGACGAAGTCCTCTTGAAGAGGCGAAAAACGATATCTGATATACTTGATGAAAGCGCTGTTGCAACTGTAACCGTGTCTGAGATGAGAAAAGAGCGAAGCTTACTGGAAAAGAAGCTTGCGGATCGATAATATGAAGTATAGAGAGTTGTATCTGGATACAACGTATGTTATGCCGTTTTTATATCTCGATATAGATGTGAAAGGATTCTCCAGGTCTGATTACAAGGAGGTCATAAGATCATTTGATATGGTTCATTTCAGCGAGATTTCCATTATTGAGGCAAAAGCTAAATGCCAGAAAATGGGTGAACAGGTAAATGAAAAGTTTAATGAAGGTCTAGCTGTTTTATCTGAAGATGAAAAAGTCGTGATACATGGATACAGAAATGTCGATGACAGGAAGTTCAATGAGATTTTTCCCTACGGGCTCGATTTTTTCGACAGAATAATCCTTGCGCAAGCATACAGTGTTGGAAATCTTCTGACAGAAGATTCAAAGCTGTTGAAACTTAAAGATCCCGGTATGAAAATATTGAACTGGGGCGCCCTTATTAGAGAATTAGGGCTGAGATAAGATGCTATAACTCTCTGGATTGTTTAAAAGCGCTATCTATGAAATCTATATTTCCATTTATTTTTACCGCTTTCCACAGCATTTTGTTGAACATTTCTATTTTTTGGCATTTTCAGGATAAGCGGAATAATGCATTATTGCCTCGTTTTTGCTTTCTTCCATGACCTTTTCAAGCCTTTCGCGTCGGATTATTGAGAGTTTTACCCTCAATGTGAATTGCGGTTTTCATCTGATATATATTAAATAACATCCCTTCATTTTATATCTTTGTCCAAAAACCATAAGTGGCATAAAGATGACCTGAATGTCACCAGGTATCTCTAAAACAGGTGATTTATATATTAAACTGACGCAAGTTGTCTTTTTCAGAGAAATTATTTATATATAATGAGTTCTTATGATGTTTATTTCATTTGAGGCATTATTGCTCTCATAATGATGGTCAAAGGATGATTATGATTGAGACTCTGCATGAGGGGAAAATATGGTAAATAAAAATGTAGTTCGAGGAATTGGAATTGTATTGGTGATGATGAGCATTTTCTGGATAGTTATGGCGGCAGTGCCTACTTTAACCGGTGGGGGGGTCTCTCCATCATCTGGTAATCCTTCAACATCATTCGTTTTTAGCGTGACTTTCACAGATGCTAGTAACCATTCGGCAGACTATGTCCGTCTCTCACTTGATGGAGTGGAATACCCTATGCTTGAGAGTGATCCTAATGATACTACAACGACAGATGGTAAGGTATTTACCCTTACTAAAGGCTCTCTAAGTGTAGGAACCCATTACTATAACTTTACTGCTATGAATGGCTCCGATCAAGCGAATTTAACTGGCGGTTCTTTTACCGTTAGTACTGTCGCGCCAAGCATTGTTTCATTTCTTCCTTCATCATCACCTGTAAATTCTTTTGTAAATGCTACACAACACTTTAACGTAACAGTCGATCAGGACGCCATTGTAAGCTGGAAAATCAATGGCAATGAGGTTCAAAATCTATCCACAGTTGCTTTTATATCTGATTATTCAAACAACTCCATAGGTGCTGGAACATATAACGTTACTGCACAGGCATCTAATTCAAACGGTACATCATCACTAAAAACATGGACATGGAATGTTCAAGTGCCCAACACACCTGTGGGAACAAACGTACCAGTAAACCCGCCGCCGCATAGTAACGTTCATATAATTTTTTCTTCTGTAGACTCTGAAGGAAATACTTCTGTCAGTGCATATCCTACTCCACAGTTTGGAGAACCCAGCCCCCCCTTGCCGCCTCTTGGAAATTATTATTATATTTCAACAAGTGCAGGACATTCAGGGGATATCACAGTTGAACTGACTTATTCTCCCGGAGGGGTTAATGAGAGTAACATTAAATTGTACCACTATTTTGGAGGAACATGGGTTGACGTGCCAATATCTCAGGATCTCATAAATCACAAAGTCGCAGGTAATGTGACTGATTTTTCTCCTTTTGTAGTCGCAGCTCCAGCTGGTCCAACTATAACAAAAATAAGTCCGACTGGCAGTCTCAGTTGAAACAATAGGCACTGCTTTACAGACCTTCAAAATAAGTGTAAATCAGGATGCGAATATTTCCTGGAAATTAGGCAGTGCCATATTATATGAAGTTTCCGCTCTAAGCGGCCAAGAGTTAAATTTCACTCCATCAATTCCCTCATCTGGAACTTATAATTTTTCAGTCGAAGCAACAAACATTAATGGTGTAGGCACAGCTTCATGGAACTGGACAGTCCGCCCAAAGACTTACTCCACTGGAAACCGCGTATGGGACGCCGACAAGGGCATGAGCACAAAATATAAATGGAGCCCGATGAGCTTCTACGCCTTCTATTATGATGTGAACGATGACGTTGGTAACGAGATGCTCGAGATACAATTGGACAGTAATACCGCCAGAACGGTGGGAAAAAATAACCTCAATTACACAACTACCCCTGAAACAGTCTCCTTCCAGTACAAGGGTTGGGGGAATTACAATGTAATAGGGTTCATGGCAGACAAATATTTCGCTGCCTACACTTCGGGAACTTCCACTGTGATCACAGGGGGCTACCCCGTGGGCACAATAAGCTATAATCAGCTCCACAAGATATTGATAGACGACAAGGTTTCTCATACAGTGCGCGCATCAAGCACATATCCGCTGGGTGATGGTTATGCAGTGACTCTCAAAGATGTCGGCATAGGCAGGGAAGCAATGGTTTCGATATTGAAAGATAATGCGGAGGTATTCTTCGACTTTGTAAGTGTGAATGATACCCTTGTTTACACTAAGAGAGTAGGCTCAGTGAACGACCTGCCAATAATCGCCCTGCACATAAGCAATGTATTCATGGGAACGACGGATAACATGATACAGATCGACGGCATATTCCAGATATCAGAAAGCTATACATCTGTTAATTCGGGCAACAATTACGGTATAATGGAAATATTGTATGCTTCTGACACTGGCATAACTATGAAAAACGAAAACAGCTTCACCCTATCACCAGGCTCCACGATCGATATAATGGGAGACATGAAGTTCATAGTCGCAAAGAGCGAATCCGTGCTTCGCTTTGCCCCGATGGTAAAGAGGTCAGGCGAATACGAGGTCAGAGGCACGATATCAAATAACGAAACGAATAATGAGTGGACTCCTCTAAACTTTGAAGGATTCTATTATAATCTGGATGAAGATGTGGGCACCGAGAAACTGACGCTCAATCGTTCTTCAGGCACCAGCAGAACTGTGGCTGCAGAGCAGATAGTCTACAAAACCACAGCGACACCAGTTTCACACAAGTATAGCAGTCTTGGTAAGTACAACGTCATAGGCTTCATGGCTGAGAAGTACTTTGCCGGATACTTAGGTGGCGTGGGAACAATAACGGATACAAACATTTCCACAATAGAGCGCAACCAACTCCATAAAGTGCTAATAGATGACGATACCCAGCGTGTGATCTATGCAGGAAGCACGCTCACGCTCAACGACGGCTATGTAATAAAGATAAAAGACGTCAACATGGGCGCAGGGACCCCTTCTGTCTGGCTGACAGTGTTCAAGGACGGCAATGAAGTATATGATGACTTCAAAGAAAAAGGACAGGTCTTCATATATGAAAAAGATGTGGGTGCTGTCAAAGGTCTCCCCCTTATCGCTCTGCGCATTGATAGCATATTCCGCGGGGAAGAAGCCACGGCTGCATTCGTCAAGGGAACGTTCCAGATATCAGAATCTTATACATCTGTTAAGTCTGGCGACAGGTTCGATAAAATGAAAATCGACTCGATAACCGGCAACAATATTATTATGACAAACCCGAACACTGTGACGCTTGATACCGGCATGAGCGACACCCTTATGAAGAACATCAAGCTGAAAGTGGCAGACTCTTCAGTTATCAGGTTCTATCCATTCGTAATGGTAAACGGCAGCGCCCTTGCTGCAAACCAGCTTGGGATTAGCGTTCCCTCCTCCATGATGGTAAAAGATACTATAACAATAAGCGTGACCTCAGGAACAGGGACGCCTCAGGACAACGCTGAAGTGAGCTTTGATGGGAATGTCATAGGCACCACGAACAGCACAGGTAAACTGGACTACATGCTCACAAGAGCAGGTCTGCACAACATCACAGCCACAAAGCTGGGATATGAAAAAGCCATAAAGGCTGTCCAGATAGCAGAGTATGTGGACAACAGGTTGAGCCTTGTACTTCCTGAATTCATCGACCAGTATATCCCGGTCTCGATCAAGGTGATTGTAAGCGGAAGCGGGAATGCCATAACAGGTGCCAATATCACTCTTGATGGGACAAGCATCGGGATAACAGACTCAAGCGGAATTCTGACATATACCTTCACAAACAGCGGGAAACATAACCTCGCAGCCTCCAGGAACGGATATATCACCGTCCAGAGGGAGATCGATGTCAGGATGCCTTTCACAGAATTTAAAGCGCTTGATATTAATTTCAGACCCGATGTTGTCGCAAAGGGACAGAATGTCTATGTCTGGTCAAATATCACAAATGCAGGCACCAAAGAAGGCATGCTTCCGGTAGCGCTCATAATCAACAACACGGTCGTTGAAAATAAGAACGTGACCTTAGCGCCCGGAAAAAACGGTGAGGTCAATTTCTCACACAAGATAGAACTACCTGTCGGCAATTACACGGTAGAGATACTTGGTCAGAAGACAACTATGCCTGTTAAGGATGAACCGCTCAACATTTTCCTTGTAGCAGGTGTAATAACAGGTCTTGGCGCCATATCGGTATATTTCCTGACCTCAAAGAACCTGATGAACATGGAAACAGTAAATCAGGTAGTTTCGAAAACCAGATCGAATTTAGAATCGCTGACCTCGAAATTCACGAAGGGGGGCGGAAAAGGCGGATCGCCGCCTCCAAAGTTTGATCCGTTTACGAAGTTCAACAAATAGTTTAGTGAGTTCGAAAATAATCGGATATTCAAAATCAACAACGAACTGGTACGAACTCGTACTAACTCAGGTTGTCAGAGTTCGTATTGAGTTCAACGTGATCGTTGTTATGCTCTTAATAATATAACTAACGGTTAATATTATATACTGTCTGGTGCATCTACATCATGAAGTATATTCAAAATAAAAAAGTTAAGGAGGATTTAATAAATGGGAATTCTTGATGTTACGGAAGATCAAATATTCGAGACGCTGGGGAAGGGTAAATATCCAAACTATAAGCCAGTTAAAGTAACCGACCGTAAAATAAAGATGGAACCTTTCGATTTCACTAAATTGCTGGAATAAATTTTTTCTGAGATCGATATCTGCCCATTTGTTCTTGTTCATATCCTCTCAGATAACAGACTTTTTCCTGGGGTTTCAATTCCCTTTTTCTCGATCTCCCTTAGCTCAAAAAATGATACGGTTTTAGCTCCGAGCTTTTTACGTGTGTACATCAACTGTCCTCCTTTTTTAAGAAAAAGCGAATATACTTCATCGAACCTTGCTTTCTCTTCATCCGTGAGTTCAATGGAAGACAGCTTCTCAGACATGTGATTTATTGCGATCATCACATTGACTTCCCTGACACGTTTTAGTTTTTCCTTCTCCTCTTCATTCTGAACGTAAACGCTTCTTTTAAGTTCTGTTGACCAGCCCACGAGTCTCCTCCTGAATTCGACGAATGTTATTGGGACATACTCTCCTTCTTCTGGTTTCGAGAACAGTTTGCTTAAATGATTTTCGTCCATTTACCTGAATCTCGCAAGTGTTTCGCACATAAGGGTTATAGTATCTTTTACTGTTTTTATGCCAACCTCATCTGAATCAACAGGCTTGAAAGCTATACCGCCGAAGTGTGACATATCCCCGACAACGATCATTCCATGTATGTGCATCCATGAATGGATCGCCTGGATAGTAAATTCCTGCCCTCCGTTTCGGGAGCCGCCCACTGATATCGCCCCGCCAACTTTGCCTTTCAGCAAAAATCCGTTCCTTCTCAAAAGGATGCTGCGGTCAAAAAGCCCTTTTATCTGGGCTGTCACGCTCCCAAAATACACAGGCGAAGAAACTATAATGGCATCGCTCGCCTCAAGTATTTTATTGATGCCAGCCATATCGTCATCGATGGGGCATACCTTCCCTTTCCTGCACGTTCCGCAGTCGTCGCACGGTAAGACTTTAAGTTTTGACAGGAATATTTTTTCTGTATTGAATCCTTTCTCTTTCGCAATGCTAAGAGCCAGTTCGATTAACTTTTCGTTGTTTCCTCCTGCGTTCGGACTTCCTGAAATACCTGTTATTTTCATGAATATCACATCGACTTCAAACGATTTAACAGCTCCTTTATGCTCATACACAGTAGTACAGACCTCTCTATCATCAGGTTCACGGTGCCTTCTATTCCCAGAGTCCTGAAATCAGTCCTGAGTCCAAGTAACGGTTTACCCCGCGCATACGCATATCCTATCTCCCAGGCTGTGCCTGAATCAACATCAGCCCCGTCTATTACTGCAACAATAATGTCTGACTTATCTATCGCAGCCTCATTTTTGCTGAAGATTATGCTCTGCCTGTCGTCCCTGTCCTTCACGTTATTTGAGTCCTCCTGCGGCAGGAAGACATTAAAGCCTGAACTTTTTATCTCATCACGTAACATTCGGTTAAAATCGAGTTCGGCCTCAGAAAAAAGCGGCGCTGCAAGGTAAACGGTTTTCATAGGCTCTTAATTGTCATGATAAGTAAATAATCTTTCTAAATAAAGTAAAACTTCACAATAAGCTTTACATATCTATAAGCGATTTTAGTACCAGACCATGACAACACTCGACCCCTGGGGCGCAGTCAAGATAGAACCCGCACAGGTACATGCGCAGGCACATCATTTTCGGGCACAGGAGCTACGATTCCATTCTCAATGCCATGCTTTCAGGAAAGCCCTTTGCAGCCATGAGCGGTTTGGAAAGGTATTAAGAAGTTTCCAGATGATAAAGAACCAGCATGAACAGCGATTGCATCTTCTGCAGGATAATCCAGGGTGATTCGTCTGCGAAGTTTGTTTATAAAGACAATGATATGGTCGCATTCCACGATACTAAACCCGATGCACCGGTGCACGTACTGATAGTCCCTGTGGAGCACATCGAAAGCGTCAACGCTCTTGAAGAACGCCACAGCCCCGTCATTTCAAAGATGATACTGAAGGCAAAGGAAATCGCTGAGGAACTGGGTATAAAGGACAGCGGTTACAAGCTTGTAATAAACGTGGGAAGCGGCGCAGGGCAGATAATATTCCACCTGCACATCCACCTCATCGGGGGTTGGAGCAAGGTCTAAGAGCCCATCATTTTTTCAACAATTCCTGAACTTCCTGTTCTGTCAGGTCGTGCCATTCCTGATATGCATCGGCCACAGCAAATATCGTTGTTTCCCGAATGTTGAGGCAGAAGATCTCATCGACATACGGGCTCACAAGCTCAATGGCATTTTTTGAAGCTGTTGGAACGGCAACCATAATTCTTGCAGAAGAGCGCTTTTTGATGGAGCTTATAGCCGCCAGCATAGTATAACCCGAAGCGAGTCCATCATCCACTATGATCACGTTCATGCCTTTCAGTTCAGGAAACGGTCTTTTACCTCTGAATCGTTCCATTCTCCTTTCAAGCTCATGTTTTACCTCTTCGCTCACTCCGCTTATTTCCTCGCCGCCCAATTGAAGCTGTTTTACAAGTCTCTCATTGAGCATGACCTCTCCATCCCAGCTTATGGAGCCGAAACCAGCTTCAGTGTTGTAAGGTATAGGTAGCTTCCTGACAATTATTAGATCAAAGGGAAGCCCGAGTTCTTTTGCGATGACTTTTCCAACTGGCACTCCGCCTGAAGGTATTGCAAGCACCATTGATGAAAGTTCAACATAAGGTTCCAGTTTCCGGGCAAGAAGCTCTCCGGCATGAGTTCTGTCCCTGAAGACGTAATTCTTATTTCTCAATGCCTTTTCTTCGATTATCTCTGTCATAAGCCCCCACATATATTCTGTACTTCAAGCTCTTATCTTTTCTCTCATAAAATTGAAATCAATATTAAAAATCATTATATATGCAGAGAATGAATACTTACTTGGAGTGAAAAATATGGCAAAAGGAATGACTTTTGAACAGACAATGGAAGCAATGAACAAAATGTCTCCTGATGAGATGAAAGCTAAAGTAGCAGAATTGACAAAAATGTGCATCTGCGGGAAATGTCCGAGCTATAAAGGAACAGGCGAGAAGAGACTGCTTTTCTGCGCGACCGGGAAAAGTTCAATAATTAAAAAAGAGAAGGGCTGCGTTTGTCCTGGCTGTCCTGTTACGGAGAAAATGGGTCTGAAATGGCTATATTATTGCATGAAAGGTTCTGGCAAAGAACAGGCTGGAAAGTAAAGATGTTGTGGAGATATCCGGATTACTGTAAAATCTAATTCCACATGACAGCTCATCCAAGCGGTAAAAAATTAGGGATACGTTTGATCCCGCCGCCTGATCTTAAAAAATGTAAAGGAATAAAAGTCCTGGGCATATCAGGTTCTTCCAGGCAAAGAGCAGGAATGAGTAAATCAGAGAACGTTTTATTGCAGGCTCTTGACCTGGCGAGAAGCTATGGCACCATAACGAATTTCATACGACTGCAGGATCTTAAGATATATAATTGCGAGGGCAATTATTCCCAGAATCCGGGTTTTTGCACCTACCCGTGCCAGAGTTCAATGAAATATGAAGATGATCAGATGCAAATAGTATATGATGCCGTTCTGGACACCGATGTCATGATCCTTGCCACCCCGATACGATGGAATAACCACTCTGCATTGATGCAAAAATTCATTGAAAGAATGAACTGTATCGAGAACTCGGATGTATGGTTCGGCAAGAGATTGATCAATAAAAAGGTAGCCGGATTGATAATAATCGGGCATGTGGATGGTGTCCAGCATGTAGCGGGAAACCTGATGAATTTTCTTAACTGGCTGGGCTTCCATATGCCTCAGGATATGATCGCCTCATGGGTCGGCCCTAATGATGAAGATACCACTAAAGATTGGGAAGAGATACAGAATAATCCCTACACACAGGAAGATCTTGTGAACATGGTGCACAGCGTTCTCAGGCTCGCATATGATATAAAAAACAGTGATAGGGAACAAGTGCCGGATGCAGGACATGACTGATTCGCTATCATGATCCTTTTATTTCAGGCTATTAACCTCGGGGTTGTCAAAAAGTTTGCTTGTGTTCTTATCGATATTGATCGAGCAGGAGAAAGAGATTAAATTCTTGGGTGAGGTAATAAAATGTCAATGATAAATTTCTTCTTCTATGTTAGATTGTTCAACCTTGAATAATTCACCACCTATAGACCATCCTCCATCTTCCATAGAATGATCAAATAAAATATCTGCCGTCACGCAGGTATTATCGGCTGGATTCCATTGTATATTCTGACCAAATTTATGAAGTAAATTTCTCGTACCAAGTATATTCATTTGACTATCCATAAGCATTTTTTCCACCGTGTGTTCATTTTCTCCAAGTATTTTAGCCAAGCGTTCGGAAAGTTCTATAATATCAGAACCATTGTGTGTATGGAAGGAACTAATAATGCCATCAAGCACAGGTTTTACTATTGACGCAAGATTAATCGTAGTTCCAAAAGGGGCTTTTACTATTATTTGAACACCATATAACGAGGGAGATTGATGGTCATTATTAACTTCTATAAAACCATTTTTCATGGCATACCAAATTGAATGCGGCTTAATTTCGCCTCTTAAAGGAATACAAAGAATATCAGCCCAGCAAGCCAATTTTCTTCCTTTTTTCCAATAATTAAATTTCACATCTCTACAAACAACACTGTAATAATGATAATGCATCGGTGGTTCAAAAAGCTTTATTTGAATTTCTGGTGGCAAGACTATCCTTCTCTCGAAATGCAATCCGTTATTGCAAAGATGTCTGAACACATTACTACCAACATTGTAGAGCAGAACATTTTCAATGTCAAATTCTCCGTGTTCGGTCGAACTATATACAGCATTGAGTATTGTGTCTTTTCCACTATTGAGACCTCTTATACTTGACCTCAAAGAATTACGCATTTCCATAAGCCACCCTTTGGGTTTAAATGGTAGCCTTGCAATAGACCACAGTTCAACAGAATTGTTTTCAGTTTTTATGAAATACTTTTCAAGTTCAGTGCTTTCAGACGTAGAATTTCACCTTTACTCCGTATCTCTATCCATCCAGAAACTCGCATAAACAGGGTAATGGTCAGACAGGTTGTATATCTAGTTCTGAGCGTATATTCAGGGTCTAAGAAGTACGTGGGATAGGTAATCTCCGTAATCTTTCCAACATGGGGAATAGGTTCTGAGCTTTATCACGGCAGGCTTCAGCTTCTTCATCTCGTCCAAGATCATCAAGAGCCCAGCTCTTAAAACTCCATACCCTCGCATCTTTTGGGTTAATTTCAATAGCCTTATCATAGCAGGCTGAAGCTTCTTCATACCGTCCAAGTTCATCAAGAGCCCAGCCCTTATCAACCCATGCCATCTCATCTTTTGGGTTAATTTCAATAGCCTTCTCATAGCAGGCTAAAGCTTCTTCAAGCCGTCCAAGGTCATCAGGTTTGCTAAGATTTTGTAAATAGCCCAATTTGATGAACAAAGCTATCAATTTTTCTTCGGCGTTGTTTGGACAATCGTAGGATAAAACTCCTGCCAATGCTTCAAATGAGCGAGCTAATTCTTTGGTCGAGTGGAAAGAACGGCTAATCCGTTGATTTTGTTGGATATAAACCATCTGTTCACCTAATCCAATTTTTTCTGCTATCTTTCGCCAACCTTTTTCGTTACAAACTAACCCCTGTTTTAATAAATCCATTTGTCCGAGATTATTACCTTTATGATTATACAAATATTTTCGCACGATAAATTCAAGATATGAATCGCCTAAAAACGCAAGTTTTTCTGGCTCACGAGTCCCTTTAGGTCTATGGTCGTTATAATGCGTCAAAGCATGGTCATAATCTTCGATATGCTTTTCATCAATCTCAATGTCAAATTCTTTTTTAATGAAATTCTTAATTTGGATTTTTCTTTCTTCTTCCATACAGTACCATCACCTACATCATAGTCTCCTTATAGTTTAAATGACTGTTTATGAATATATAACTAATCTCTGTTACACTATATGAGCATGGCCCTCTCGCCGTGTAGTTCACTTTCATCCTAATCTTATTGCTTTTATTGAGGATGGGTGTTCATCTGTGGTTTTTTAATTCTACACCAAAAGTTTTTACACCCACTTAACCTCGATAATTTTATAAATCAGAAAAACCTGCCAACGCTCTCAACAGCCCTTAAAATAAGCTCTGCGCTTTTTTCAAGGTCGCCCATACTCATCACAGTAACCGGGGTATGTATGTACCTCGACGGCGTGCTGATCACGCCAGTGGGTATGCCCTCGCGTGTCAGGTGAATAATAGACGCATCGGTCTGCCCTGCTGCACCCACCTTGAGCTGGTAAGGGATATTGTTTGCCTCTGCCGCCTGCTTTAACCACCGCAGCACATGTTCAGGGACGATGATGCCATCCCCCTCAGCATCGCTAACAGTAATAGCAGGCCCTTTTCCTACCTCAAGAGTCGAGTCTTTCTTATCGATCCCCGGATGGTCGCCTGCGAATGTCACTTCCGACACAAGGGCGACATCTGGATAAAGTCCGAAAGCCGATGTCCTCCCGCCTTTCAGGCCGACCTCTTCCTGCACAGTAAAAACAGCATGAATAGTAACTTTCACATCTTTTATCTGCCGCATCGCCTCAATGAGCACAGCGCAGCCTCCACGGTCGTCAATGGCTTTACCAGTTACCATGTCGCCACCAAGCGATTTGAATTCCATGTCAGAAGTGATCGGCGTTCCGGCCCTGACACCCATCTTTTGCGCATCTTCCCTGCTGGCTGCACCGATATCGATGAACATATCTTCAGCTTTGACAGGTTTCTTTTTATCCTCCTCTTTCATGACATGCGGAGGTTTTGAGCCAATGACCCCGTAAACCTGCCCGTTCCCTGTATGCAGGATCATCCTCTGGTTAAGGAGCGTCTGGTCAAACCATCCGCCCGTTGTGGTAAAATAAATAAAACCCTTATCGTCCACGTATTTTGCCATGAGCCCGATCTCATCCATGTGTGCTGCAAGCATGATATTCGGTGAGCCCCCGTGTCTTGTCGCGATCAGGTTTCCCATTTTATCCGTCCTGACATCATCGACGTAAGGTCTTATTTCATCCTCTATCATCTTTCTGATGTTATTCTCATATCCTGAAACCCCGTGCACATTGGATAATTTCTCAAGGATGTCTTTTAATCGGGTCATAATATACATCCATTCTATACCGGCAGGACATAAGAATTCTCCTCAGGAAAACTTATATGAATCTAAAGGTTTTTAAGGTAAAAAGTGCTGTAAGTGCCAAACCATTGCACCGATGGTCTAGTGGCTATGACTTTAGCCTTCCAAGCTAATAACTCGGGTTCAAATCCCGATCGGTGCATACTATTTTTTTAAATAAAAAAAGAAGAAGGGCATCCCCTTCCGGCAACTAACCGCCTTTAGCTTTTTGTTTCACAAGCATTATCAGGATTATCCCGATCGCAAATAGTATGATGCCTATCCATGCAAGGTCAACCGCAGGGATTATTTTAAGTGTCAAAGGGATCGCGCCGCTTCCTGTTCCCTGGAATATGACATATACGTCACCTGCGAAAAGACCGAGTGACGGGCTGACCATCGGGAAAGTCCCGCTTCCGCTTTTGCCCGAAAGATATTCTGCGGTACCGCTTCCGATCTTGTTATTTCCCTGGTAGACCTCGAGTTTAACGCTCTGGACATTGTAATTACCTGAAGCTGTCTCAGTCGTCTCTTCGCTGATTTCGTCAGGGCGCGAGAATACTACGAGGTCAAATGTCCTGTTGATGGAAGAACTCGTGAATCCAGCCATCAGGAAACCTTTTACAGACAGCGTGGTTCCTTCAGGAATGGTTATTTTTTCAGCGGCCTGAGTTGCAGCCCAGATGCTGCCAGTGCCGTCATCGAGCCTCATATATGCCGTATAGGTGATCGGGGGGGTCTCTGTCTGGGTTTCTAAAACCTCAACTACCTTGCCGCTTATCTCGATATTACCATTGGCAAACCCGGCAGGATTGGAAAGTATTTCTGATATCTTTGTTCCCTGTGTTCCACCGGCAGAACTGCCTTCTGTAAGGCTGCGGGATGATAGTTCAATGACCCTTATTCCATACCCATGGCCCACATCAAGTAGTTGTCCCTGTGCGCCAATGGGTATATTGATACCTTCAATGCTTGTCGACCTCATGGAACTGATAACAGCGCCAATGATTATCAGCACAACAGCAATATGCACCATTGTTATACCAGTGCCCTTTACCCTCACACGAAGGTTGGTGGAACGCATGATTCCATTGAGATATTCTATTACAGAGGCACCAACATAGATCAAAGGGGGTAAGATCGACAATAACGATATACTGCCAATGAACTTGTATATTCCTGGCTCGCGTAGCCAGAACGGGCTGTTGTGATCGAGCACGTAAAAGGTATCAGTTCGCGGAAGCATTGTCAATAATGTAAGTCCAGCCACGATGAAGAGTATCTTCTTCTGTTGTTCCTTTAATGCTTCCTTATAGTTCAGGCAGAACCCGAGTGCAAGGAGCAGTACAAGTGTAAATGGGTAGCTCCAGACATTGAAGAAATTCTTGGTATCTGACGCCACGTTCACCTTAAGACCCTGCGTGAGCTGGATAAATACAGGGTATGAAATGCCCCAGAAGGACACGAATGCCAGGATAACGAACAGGAGCAGGGTAATATAGAAGACATTAGTCTTATTCCAGAAGCCTTTATCTTCTTCTTCCGTTTCTGATTCTTCAAAGTACCGCTTCATACCAAGACCAAGGGAGACGAGTGTAACAATCCCTATAGATAATAGCAGCAATGACCCGGTGGAGGCTTCTCCAAAAGCATGCACAGAGTTGAAAAGCCCGCTGCGTACAACGATGGCTGCATAAAGGATAAGGATAAAAGAAACCGCTGCAAGTATGGGCGCAGCTATCGCAAAAGTGTTCTTGTTCTTCCTGTGAAGTGCCCCAGAATGAAGGAAACCTGTAAGCGTGAGCCAAGGTATGAACGACGCGGTCTCCACAGGATCCCATGCCCAGAACCCGCCCCAGCCAAGAATGAAATATGCCCAGACACCGCCGACGGCGATGCCCATTCCAAGGACCAGCCAGGTAAAGCGCGCCCACTGCCTGCCAAGTTCCTCCCATCCGTCCTCTTTAGTTATAAGGTAAACTATGGCTGCTGCAAATGGTATTGTCATGGTGGCATAGCCTATGAACATGAGAGGCGGATGAATTATCATCCAGAAATTAACCAGCAGCGCGTTCAGCCCGTTGCCATCTGGCGGGACAAAGTTCACGGGCAGATCGCCCCTGGCGATCATTTCAGCAACGTTAGACAACTCGTATATGGATTTAAAAGGCGTCTGGATAAGCGTAAGCACTATGAAATACATCCCAACTACCAGCGTTATTATCTGAGTCCTTCTTGTAAGCGGGGTTGAATGTTTTGTGGTTACTGCAAGCCATGCTGCAGAGAGGAATATAACCCATACCCACAGGAGGTATGTTCCAGGCTGACCTGCCCATGTGCCTGATAACTTATATATCATGGGCAGATCCCTGCTCGAGTACTGCCAGACATAATCGTATGTAAAGTCGCTCACCGCGAAATAATACGTGAGGAGCAGGTAGGCGAACGTGAAAAGACCGGCAGATAAAAGTATCGCTGGTGTAACAAACTTTGTAAGTTTCTCGCTCCCTTTAAATTCTTTCAACAACAATCCAATAAGTGCGATAGCGCTTACCACAATGCTGACATAAAGTATCTGGTTTCCAAAAGTTATCATATTAATTGCTCCTGACCTGGTCTCTTACCCTCGTAACAACAGGAAGGAACGTTTCGGGACCCACCGCGCCTGCGATCCTGTCTATCACATTCCCCTTACTATCGAGGAAAAGTATGTAGGGGGGGTAGCTGACTCCATATTTGCTCGAAATGTCCCGGTCTACATCAAGGTCCATTGCTACGCGTACATAATCATTTTCAATTATCTTGTTTATCTGCGGGTTCCCGAGCGTTTCTGCCTGGAATTTTGCGCAGTACTGGCACCATATTGCCCAGAAATACACCACAACAGGTTTATTTTCCTGCGAAGCTTCCTGAAAACCTTTCTCAAGACCTGCTGCTGAGTGGTACCATTTCAGGTCTGAGATATATGTGTAGTTCGCATCGGTCAGCCTGAATTCCTTAACGGAGATGTTGTATGTACCAATGGCTATGCCAAGGATCATTATCAGCACGAATATTGTGGTCAGTTTCTTGGTTTTCATATGTATGTTCCTAACTGGTTTTGCCTATATAAGGAATATGTTTTTTTGCGTAAGGTTTTTTAGTCAGTTTCATGTATATACTTTGCGAGTGATTAATATTCATATTGCTATCGGGATAGTCAGTATCTTAACTCCTATGAATAGATAAACAATTGCAGTTACAACAACCGCGATCAGGCTCTGCCTCAGTTCTTTTTCATTGTTCGTTACTCTTTTGCTGATAAGATAGCCCGCCCATAACGTGAAAATAAAACCCGCAAGAAGCAGGGCAATCTGAATATTATTTATCGCCTGGAAATTTATTGCGAATTCCCATACCTTCCCGAATAACTTTCCTATAGTTGCTATTATCAGGAACATCCCTTTAAGGAACCTGAAAGTATTCTCGGCCAGATAGGAGGAAAGAGCCAGCGGAATAAAGGCATAAGACAGGTCGATGAACTTCTGCTTTGTATTCCCGCCTGCAAAGACCTTTGTGGAAAGGTACAGCAGCCCAGCAGCGCCAAGTGTTATCAGCGTAAATATGATGATAGCCCACATGTTCCTGTAGTAGTTCGCGAAAAAGGTG
The DNA here is from genome assembly GCA_963793805.1 of Methanobacteriota archaeon. Taxonomy (GTDB): domain Archaea; phylum Halobacteriota; class Methanosarcinia; order Methanosarcinales; family Methanoperedenaceae; genus Methanoperedens. Next base: position 111,409 of record CAWCBK010000013.1, on the reverse strand, counting down.
AAGTTGGCTACATAATCAAAAGGCGCTGTCCACCTGACAAAATTGATGATAATGTTCCTGAACTGGAATCGTTCCATTCCCATTACAAACAGGAATATGATTATTATCCCGTGGACAAGATAAGCCTCATCCATGTGAGTTTTTCTTGACCTGATCATATCTGCGCCCGGAAGCCTGGGGCTTATCCTGATATTGTCCTTTGAGCAGGACTTCACACACTCCATGCACATGGTACAGTAGTTGTTGCGCTCCATCGTCTGGGGGAATTCACTCATCGGGCAGGCTTTTCCGGTCCCGGCGCCGATGACACACTCTTTGATATCATGCTCAGCGCATGTCTTTTTTGATTTGCAGCGAAGCTCGATTATCGAGAGCATTGAGAATACCCCGAGCACAAGCCCGATGGGACAGATATACCTGCAGAATGCCCTTTTTTCATATATGGCTCCCATCACAACGGCAAGCCCTGTGAAGAACAATAGCAGGAGCGCTGTGTTCGGGGGATTTCGCGTAAACATGAAAAAGTGGCGCTCAGCAGCGAATATCAGCAGGAATAGTATCACTGCTATCCAGAGGTTGCGGTACTTTTCAGGGTATTTCTTCTTAAGGCTGAATACGGACTGGGTCCAGTCCCCACAGCGCCTATGGGGCATGCAAAGCACCACAACCTGCCCACAAGGATTATGGTGAAAGCGAGGATCGGATGCCATAGATCCCATATCATGGTCGTGGCGATTGGGATGCCGCCGTGAAATCGCAGGTCAGGTTCGCTCAAGAGACCATAGTAAACGATAATGAGGAGGACTCCAAAGAAAATCAGATTTACTAAGGGTTTGAAAAACCTGTTCCTGAAAAGGTTATTGAAGAAATATACATCCAGAAGGTCGGGTTTTTCGCTGTTTCCGTTATCAATGTCGTTTTTATTCATATTGCCTCAGAAATACACCGGGAAGTAAGGCAAAAGCTTTGCCTGTATGATCCTGTCTATTCCGAAAAGCATCATCAAACCTACGATCATCAGTATCAGCCCTGAAAGCTTCTTAAAGAAATGTCCTCTCTGCACGAACCATTTAACATTTCCTGAAACTGCCTTTCCTGAATACGCTATGATAAGCATTGGAACGGAGACACCTATCGAATATACGATAAGAAGAAGAGCGCTATATAAGAGATCAATCCCGCCAGAGCTCAGTTGCACGAATGCGAACACTGCTCCCAGGATGGGTCCCACGCAGGGTATCCACAGTACGCCCAGGGACATTCCCAGGAAAAGACCACTGAGAAGTCCTCCGCTGGGAGCTTTTGAAGCCAGTCCGCCAAGGAATGACATCCGCTCTTTCGCAGAGTTCACTGCCGAACTTGAAATACCTACGAATACCTGGTTAATATCATCGTCAAAAAGGATCGCACCCATTAATATAATGACAAATATCGAGAACCAGCGCAGGTATTCGGCAAATAAGCCAAAAGAAGCCACGGCATTAATGAGAATGCCCATTAATGTAAAAGTTATTGACATCCCCGTAACAATAGCAACCGGTCTGAACCTGCTTCCTACTGAACCAGACAGCACCGCGGGTAAAATGGGAAGTACACAGGGCGTTATAACTGTGGCAAGTCCTGCTATGAATACCCATAATACTGACGGCGCTGCTGGCATTAGTTAGTGTCCTTATATCTCGATCCCGTAATTCTTAGTCGCTTCAGAGATAACGCTATTCAGGTTCGAGGTCATTCTTATAATTAATGTATTATTCTGCATCTGCACGTCGTATGACCTGAAGCCGCGGCCTGAGCTTGAATTTTTAAGGTCGTTATACTTTGCCAGTGGTACCGCAGTGCTGTCTTTAATGCTGAATGCTATTTCTCCTGTAACATCGTTCCCTGATTTTATAAGACCGATGTAGCTTGCATCAGCAAATGAAGGCGCGTTGGTGTTTATTTTGGCAAATCCTGTATTCTCATCATCCACTTTATCCAGGATGTTTTTATACGTGTTATATGCGGTTGCATTGCCTGGCTGTTTAAAGAGTGCCAATACACTGTTTGTCCGGTCTTTTGTGCTATATATATATGGTCGTGTATTCAGGATATTATCTACGTTATTCCCGGCATTTGATCTCACGCTGGCGAGATTTTTTCCTATGTCATGCAATTCCACAAAACTGCCGTCTGGATATTCTAAATTCAGCATACCGATTAAAGGAGTACCATAGAAATCCTGTCCCGGCATATAACCCTGCTCTATGCCTGTCCCCAGTTTCAGGTTGGTGAAATATGCCCAGGATATTCCTGGCGGGATGAACTTCAGACCATCACTTAACGACTTGAAATTATCAGGAAGGGATAGTGAAGAAAGGTCTGCCTGCGGGGCAGTTGATGCCGGAACTGCTGTTGTTATCGGCGATGCCGCGAGTTTCGGTGTAAGGATCGGCACGTAGTTGTCGCTCACGGGCGGCGTGCTTGTTCTACCGTCAGCATACTTGGGTCCGTATTCCTGGTCTATCAATGCCCTTGCTTCCTTAAGGGTCTTGCCCTGTGCAAGGTAATTCTGGACTTTTATGGCTTCTCCGATGCATACATCGCAGTACCTGGCATGTTCATCATAAGTCCAGTCGTCATGGATGAAACAATCGCGCAGGAACCTGTGCCCTGAGTGCCCGCCGCATCCGCAGTAACAGGGTATCTGCTCAAGTATCTGCGGATTTTTTGTTACATAGGTGTAGGCGTTAAGCGCCAGTGCATCTGTATAAACATAATCCGGGAATTTTATGTCAGTGTTAGGTTTATCCTGTGCAGGACCTCCACTGAATACAGCATAAGCTATGGCAGCAAGCAGGATTACAGCTGCTGCAGCTATTATCAATGTGTTGTTTCCTTTCTTTTTCGTAACTATTCTATTCTTGGCTTTTCGTTCGGGTCTCATTTTTCAGTCCTCTTGTTAAAAGTGTTATCTCGTTAATGGTGTTCAGGAACGTCTGGTTGTCAACATATCCGGGCAGCCTTTTTATCTCAGTGCCGTTCGGATAAAGGAACAGTTCAACGGGGGTACCGCGTACCCCGTAATATCTTGTAATGTTCTTCTGTTTGTAGACGTCGATCGTAACTATCGTAAAGTTATCTGAGAGTATCCCAACAATGCTTTCGTTCGTGAAAGATTCCTCTTCGAATTTCTTGCACCAGCCGCAGGTCTCAGACCGGAAATATACGAATAAAGGCTTGTCCGTTGCGTTTGAAACCTCAAATGCGGTTGTGAGATTGGTGTAGAATTTCAGGTCTTGTAACGGTAATTTTTCGGAGCCGGGAACTAAAGTGTCAAGACATCCGGAAAACAGTACGATAAGGAAAATTAATAGAGCTATCCATCTCTTAAGGGCCATTGACTTTACAATAGATGTAAAGTAATATAAGGATTGCGGTAAAAGCACAGGAAAAAAAGAACTGAATTGATAAGAACACTAACTTTTCTTTATCCTTGCCACTGCAAGTCTGATGTCCTCATCCTTGACCGTTGTTCTGCCTGCGTGTTTTGCCAGTGTAATTGCTTCACGGGAAACATCAATTCCATAATCTTCAAGAACTCTTGCAAGTTCGATGCCTGCTCCTTCGCTCACTCTGTCCGCTCCTGCTTTTCTGATGATGCGCTCAACCGGCGCAAGCGGAAGAACGGGTGGTACCTGTTGTGTCATTTATTTTCACCTCTTAATTAAAATCTACGATTGCCTATATTAGAAAATAAAAGTATATATAATTTTTCCGCCTGAATAAACAGTTATAAATCGAAAATATCCCTTTTTCACATGATATCAAATAATATCACTGAGTACGGGCGCTTGCAGCAATAAAATCGCGTACGAGCTTTGCGCCAAGAAGAGCAGTTCCGCCAGAGTCATACCCGGGTGCGATATCGACAAGGTCAAAACCCACGATTTGAGGCGCCAGACATGATATTACTTCCCTGATATCGCGCGGTGTTATTCCATAGGGTTCAGGCGTCCCGAGAGCAGGGGCAAAGGCAGGGTCGATTGCGTCCATATCCACTGAGAGATAGATCGGTCCCCTGATATCTTTTTGAATATCCTCGATCACACTTTTGATCCCATTTGAAATGACCTCCTCAGCAGAAAATACTTTGATACTGTTTTCCCTGACGTATTCGTACTCCTCACGACTTCCGCTTCTGATCCCCACTGATGCATATTTTTTGGTAATATCCTCGATTATGTGCCTTGAGATGCATGCATGGCTGTTCTTCTCGCCGTTGTATTCCTCCCTCATGTCCATGTGCGCATCAAGCACCACGAAACCAATGTCGGGATATTTCTTTTTACATGCATTTACAAAAGGTAATGTCAGGGAATGTTCCCCCCCAGCATTATAGGGATCTTCCCATCCCTTACATATTTTTCAGCGTGAACCGATATTAATTCAAGCGTCTCATTTATGCTTGTTGCTACTTCAAGGTCTCCAGCATCGTATATCCGGACATCTGTGAGATCAATATCGAAAAAACTGCTGTATGTTTCAAAATTGTAAGAAGCAGCCCTCATCTCCTGAGGGGCGAGCCTGCTTCCCAGCCTGAAGCTTGAGGTGCCGTCAAATGGCACCCCGCAAATCACATATCCGGCTTTTTTATAATCAGAGTTCGCGTCTGCAAAAAGGATATTCACCATCTATATGCGCATATCAATTTTCATTTTTCCCATCGAAATGAGATAGGAAATATCTTTGCCAGCCTCAATTTTTCCCTTAAGTTCATCGGGGATCTTGAGTTCCAGCGTAGAATAATCTGCATTATCCATTATCTGTACAACGTCGCCCTTGATCGATAAGACCTGCCCGTTCTTTCTTTCAACGATAGGGATATATGTTTTTTCAGTCACGGGGGCAATGATCGACCGTTTTGTGCCGTCAAAAATGCCAATTGCATCTATCCTGGATTTGGCTGAGCCGTGTTTCCCTGTCTTTGAGTGTGTCATGCTCTTGATGACGCAGGGCTCTTCATCAATAAGAATATACTTTCCTTCTTTTAATGAGCGTATTTCAACTTGTTCCTTCATTATAATTCTCCTGCCTTCAAGATACCTTCTAATATAATAAATATGTCGATGAACTGATATTAAGATAATATCGAAGATATTCTGAAGTATGCAAGATAAAAACTCAGATATCCAGAACTACTCTGGCGACCCATTTATCTTCAGTTTTCTTTACTTCAAGCAAATGATACGTTACAGCTTTCACGTCAGACCTGAGTTTGTGCTTTTCCCTGTCGATTTTTTCACCCTTTGCTACGCCTTTTAGCACATAAACATCATTTTTCGTGAGAATTACATCAAATACGCTGAAAAGGAGGGATTCCGAATCTTTCAGGAACACAAGCTCTGAGAGCCAGTCGATAAGCAGCCCATCCACATCAGAATTTTTAACCAGGATTTCACGCCTTAAAAACGGTTTTATTGTTTTCGTGTCAACCATTACCTCAAAAGTAGCCAATGCAGAGTCCCTGAATACCTCCTCAAGAGTGTTTCCTGAAGCCTCAAAAGCAGCGTCAGCACTGGATAGTTCTTCGAGATATCGATAGGGCATAAAAAGAACATATATCATCAGTCCCTATTTATAGCAAATCCCACAATATCCGTCAAATCCTGTCTTAATCTTAATTATTATCTATAATTATCACCAATCATTAATCATCAATCATTACCGATTAGTTATTTATCTTAGCACCTCAAATATATATTTGGAGGAGAAAAACATGAATAGATTCGAGAACAGGCTTTTAAGAGACATAATGACAAGGGGTGTGGTCACCGTACCGGTCACAGCAACGGTAAAAGATATAGTATCATTGTTGAGCAAACATGGAGTATCAGGGGTTGTGGTGATAGGAAACGACGGCGTTGCAGTTGGCGTGATCTCTGATATGGACATTCTTAAAGTAATAAGCAAAGATAACTGGGAAAATATTTCTGCCGAGTCAATAATGACATCCAACATCCAGATGATAAGACCCATGTGTACGCTTGGCGAAGCGGCAAAGTTAATGAGGGAGAAATCCGTCCACAGGCTGCTTGTCTTTTCAGAGCATGGCGTTGGCGCATCCCACAGACCTATTGGTATTGTAAGTGCAAGCGATATTGTAAGGGAAGCGGCCAGAGAAAAGAATATTTAAACAACATTTTTTATTTGATGAACATGTAAATCAATAGAGGTGTAACATAAGATTCGATCAGGGCAGCCAGCAAAAGCAGGGGAACTACTATTTTAATATAAAAAAAAACACCATGTTTCAATTCGTATAATAGTTCATGCATCGTTTTCTGAAGTGTAATTGATAAATATGCAAAATGTCCAAGCCGAAAGCCGATACCTACGCTTATAAGTACCATTGGAAGTTCGATAATGCCATGAGGCAGGATACCTGCAATAACGAAAAAGACGCCCTGCCGCCTTAAAAATAATTCTACAAGTATGCCAAGAACAGCCCCATTGATCACTACAATAAAAAATGGAATGATACCCACTACTAAACCCCCCAGAAGTGCTATAAAACTGGTGCGTACATTGTTCTTGAATATTTCAAGCATCCTTTCGAAAGGGTTAAGTGCTGTAATGCTGCCTAAAGTATCCTTCAGCATCTCAAGCAGTTTTTCGGAAGCGTCAGGGTTTTTTACTGATATAAGGACGCCGGCAGCGAACGAAAGAGTGAAAACAGCAACTGCAGCAATGAAGTATTTTCTTGAAGAATAGAAATATTCAATGTCCTTTTGCATGCTATACTCCCATCAGGATGCGCAGAGTATTTCTTACTGCTGGCGACAGGCCAAGCACGAGTATGACAAGTTTCATTAGCGGTAAGAGTTTTTTATCTTTTTCGTCATCTAACTGGCTGTCAAGTAAGTAAAATACAGGAACAAATACAAGGAGTTTCAGCGGGTACATCACAAGCGCCGGGTGGTCAGTGAAATTCCCTGCCATGTCGATGAAAAACGTCGGAACAACATGCTTTTCATAATAACCCAGCCAGTCCATTCCCACATAAGTGGACGATGCGTCAAGAAGATGGGCGAACAGGATGGAGATATTGAGCCTGTCTGTGAGAAGCGCAAAATTGAACATCCGGGAAACAAAATATACTGTGCCAGTCGAAAGGATACCAAGGGTCAATATCGCGATAGCGTAATCGATATGCTTCACTTCCCCGATGTACAGAAGAATTGCGATATTTGCAAGCGTCCAGGCTATCCCTGCGGCACAGAAAAATCCGTGATAGTCCTTTATTTTCCCGCTCCTTTCAAGAGCCAGAGCCAGTAAAAGAAAGGATATCGTTACTGCAAAAACCACAAAATAAATTACAGGCGTAACGAATAGATACTGTACAGGCGGCAGGAAAAACCTGGAATCCTCAAGCACACGCAGCGACGAGCCTGCAAGGATATAGGGCGTTACAGCGATAATAAAGCGGGTATCGATCTCAATTTTTAGTTTTACAAGCAGCCTGTAAACACAGAACAGGCTTATTCCCAGCAGTATAGCGTAAGTCACTGTGTCCACTGGATTATAGGAAGCGTCATTAACTATGCCGTTAATGAAATACTTATATATATACTGCCATAAAGTATCTAATATATTCATAGCGAGACCTTATGAAAACCAGAGAAAATCATAAGAACAAGTGGATGGAACTTCCCAGGATCGTTGACGTGGGTCATGGAGTAATTCATGATACTGGTAAGGTATGTAAAGACCTTAAACTTAATGGGAATGGACTGATGGTTGCCGGGAAGCTCAACGTTTCGGGCAGCGGGAAAGATGGCTGAATCTTCCCTTGAGGAAGCCGGGTATGGCGTGAACACTGTCGTTGTAAAAACACCAACACTTGAGGATATAGGGAAGGTGGAGAGCCAGGCTTCCGAATTCAAAGCATCGTTCCTCCTGGGCGTAGGGGGCGGGAAGGCAATAGACATAGCCAAACTTGCGTCCATGCATCTTGACCTGCCGTTCATAAGCATTCCTACGGCTGCATCACATGATGGCATCGTTTCCTCCCGCGCTTCGATAATAAAAGAAGGAAGGACTGTTTCTGAAGCCGCGCATACGCCTCTTGCAGTGGTTGCTGATACAGCGATCATAGTAAAAGCCCCGCACAGGCTTCTTGCATCAGGATGCGGTGATATTATTTCAAATTATACGGCGGTTAAGGACTGGGACCTTGCGCACAGGCTGCGCGGTGAGCCTTTCAGCGAATACGCATCCATAATCTCAAATATGACTGCAAAAATGTTAATTGAATCAGCGGATACCGTAAAACCTGATCTCGAAGAGTCAGCATGGATGGTGATGAAAGCGCTTGTGGCAAGCGGCGTTGCCATGAGCATCGCGGGTTCTTCCCGCCCCGCAAGCGGCTCCGAGCACAAATTCAGCCATGCGCTGGATGAGATCGCGCCAAAGCCTGCGCTGCACGGCGAACAATGCGGCGTGGGAACTATAATGATGATGTACCTGCACGGGGGCAACTGGCAGGAAGTCAGGAACGCGCTTAAAATTATCGGCGCGCCTGTAAATGCCCAGGAACTGGGTATAAAGGAAGAATATATTATCAAAGCACTCCTTCATGCACACGAAATTCGCCCTGAAAGGTACACGATACTCGGGACAGGGCTTACACAAGTTGCGGCAGAGAATGTCGCAAGGATCACTAAAGTGATTTGATAATAATAAGATTAAACAGGTGAAGCAAATGGAAGAATCAGATACAATAATAACATTGATAGGAACAAGACTTGCAAAAGAAGGGAATGAATTCATTTTTAAAGGCGGCGCAAAGGAGTGCGAGCCGTGCAGGCTGAATAAGACCTGCCTGAGTCTTAATTCGGGAAGCAGGTACAGGATAACAGCGCTGCGAACCGGGGGAAAGCTTGAGTGTTTCGTGCATGATTCAGGCGTCTGCGCCGTGGAAGTCATTGAGCTGCCTGTTGAAATAAGCGTTGAATCAAGGAAAGCCATTAAAGGCTCGACAATTGTATATGAGCCAGTGCCATGCAATATAACCGGCTGCGTTAATTATGCCGTATGCCGTCCCTCCGGACTGCGGCGCGGGGATAAATTCACAGTTGTAAGTGTGGGAGAAGATATCTCAGGTTCATGCGAGAAGGATTATACATTGAAAGTAGCTGAGGTGAAAAGAACAACATGAAGAGGGCGAACGAGAACAAGTGCATGGACTGCGGGAAAGAACTGGATATTAAATCCAGACGCCCTGTTTATTCTGCGCGGCTTGCTGTGACAGGATACAGGTGCAAGGACTGCCATGAGAAAGCTAAATCTCCGGCGACCAGGAAACGCGAAGAAGAGATGAGCAAGTTCATCGCCGAAGTGCCAAAGCTTGAAAACGTGAAGCAGGATATAAGGAAAGACCTGGAAAAGAAATAGTGATGCTGACAAAGCGGATTTCTGAACTTACTGATGAGGAGACCCGGCGTCTCACAAGCCGCGGCAAAGGACTGGCTGACGTGATGGCAACGGTATTGCCCATTCTCGATGATGTGAAGAGTAATGGGGATGCAGCGCTTCGCAAATACACGCATCAGTTCGATAAGGCACAAATAGAGGAAATCGAAGTTGCGGATACTGAGATCGATTCTGCTCTTTCTTCAATCGATGATGCGCTTATCCGTAATCTCAGGAACGCTGCTGCAAATATCGGCAAATTCCATCAGGCGCAGATACAGAAGTCCTGGATGAAAGATTTCGGTCAGGGTATAAAACTTGGCCAGCACATCTCGCCTCTTGACAGCGTGGGCGCCTATGTCCCCGGAGGCAGGGCATCATATCCTAGCACGGCGCTAATGACAGTCATCCCTGCAAAAGTGGCAGGTGTTGAACAGGTCGTGCTGTGCACTCCGCCAAAGCAGGACGGGAGCGTGAACCCGCTTACGCTTGCTGCCGCCCGTATCGCGGGCGCTGACAGGGTGTTCCGAATAGGCGGCGTCCAGGCTGTGGCAGCAATGGCTTACGGTACAGAGACCGTCCCGAAGGTAGATAAGATCGTGGGACCTGGCAACGTGTATGTAACGGCTGCAAAGATGGCCTGCGGGACTGCTATTGATTTTCCCGCAGGACCAAGCGAGGTGCTCATTATTGCGGACGGCTCGGCAAAGGCAGATCATATAGCCGCAGACATGCTCGCACAGGCAGAGCACGACCCTGATGCAGTATGCGTTCTTGTCACCACGTCTGATGATATCGCAAAAAAGGTCGGGCTGGATATTGAACTTCAGTTGAAGACCACTGCGAGAATGGAAATTATTAGGAAATCGCTTGATAATGCAGCGATACTTACAGGAACTCTTGATGAGTGCATCGGATTCTCCAACAGGTTCGCCCCAGAGCATCTTGAGATAATGACCGGAACGAATATTCTGGACAGGATAAGGCATGCAGGTTCGATATTTATTGGAAATTACGCACCTGTCAGCGCCGGCGATTACGCTTCAGGCACCAACCACGTGCTTCCCACTGCAGGATATGCGCGAGTGTTCTCAGGTCTTAATACAGACCATTTCGTGACAAAATCAAGTGTTCAGATAATAGATAAAAAGGGGCTTGACAGCATAGGGGATACTATTATCGATCTGGCAGAGGCAGAGGGGCTGCCCGCACATGCGAACGCGGTGAGGGTGAGGACGAAGAAAATGCCAAAGGAAGAATAAAAATAATGATTATTTCTTCAATTTTCTACGCACAAACATTAATACACACTTCACATTTTCCTCTATAGTATTATCGATCTCAGTTACCGAATCCTCAACGACCATATCTTCTTTTCCAAAATGAATATGTCTTGGATAAGTCGAAAGATGGCGGTGATGGGGCGCGGTATCAATCCTGATCATTTCATCTTCACGCTGCCAGTGAAATGAATATTTTGAATCAACCGGGATATCTTATATCCATATATGAGCCATCGACAAAAAAGAGTCTCACCTTATCGCTATAAATGATAGGAGTTTCCTTCAATATTTCAGAAAAATCTTCCTCTGCACATTGAGCAATAATGATAAGCCTGTGCATCATAATTTTTTTAATAGATCATTGAGCAGGTTCTTAAGATCCTTAATATTCTGCTCATAAGAGAGCGCTGAAAGATAATCTTCGTATGCTGGATGCTCATCTATTTTGCCCTGCACGATCATTCTTTCAATTGAACCGGGATTTTTTGCTTTATATTTTTTCAATATGCTTTTTAAAAAATCCTTCTGCTCCGTGATCTTAGATAATATAAGAAATGTTTCAGTCTCCACACCTCTTACGTGAGGGCTTATTATTGTGGATTGAGCGGTTGTGCTGTTCATAAACATACCTTTTAACTAACATTTGTGAGTCGGGGTATATAAAAAGATTTATTTATCCTCTCTGATATCTCACAAACTACCCTATCCCTGTTATCAGGAGTCACGGTATAAACCATGAACTCCCTCCGAATCCTCTCTGCAACAGGATGACTGGATTTCTGGTGAAGCACAACAAGCATGTTCTTATCTGAATCAAGCGTCTCCACGACAGCATTAATGAATTCAGGCGATTTGAATTCCATGGGCGCGATCTCATCTATCACTACCAGTTCCGAACTCATCGCGTTCCTTATCGCTGCTACCCCGATACCGTTCAAATCATCAAGGTTGACATGGTAGCTTCCCACACGCGGACCAGTGACTTTTCTATGCGCCAGTATCCCATGCTTTCCGGTGGCAATATCGCGTATCTCAAATCCTGTACGCTCTCTCCCTTCCCTGATATCGGCGCTCGTCATGCCGCCGTATGTGCAGGCAAGCTGTTGTAATACGTTGCGGCAGACCGTGGATTTTCCGGAGCCGGGGGCGCCGGTGATGGCGATGCGGAGCATTTTACATTATTTATTCATGTCATTCCTCATAGCATTTTGGATTATATATAGGCAAATTTTCAATTTATTGTCTTATATGAAAGCCAATCATTTTGATATCTGGCAGTAAATCTGCATTTTGATTGTAATATTCCACATTTAATTCCACAATACATTTAAATACACTTCAAATCCATTTACAATTATGGGCACAATAACAGTAAACGTCAAAGACGATGTGGAAAAAGAATTCCGGAAACTCGTCCGGCGCCTCCACGGCGCCAGAAAGGGCGAACTCGGAAAAGCCCTGACCGAGGCGATGCAGAAATGGGTCTATGAAAAGAAGCAGGAAAAAATTGCACAGGAAGGGCTGAAACTCCTTGAGCTGAAATTCAATTTTGGAAAGAGATTATACAGGGACAGGGACGAACTCCATGAAAGATGAACTTGCCCTGATAGATTCAAACATACTCAGTTATGTTTTCGATGAAAGCGAACCTGAAAAGCGAAAGATTTGCGCCGACCTTGCAGCCGATTGCTGGAAAAGGAAGCGGGAATTTGCCATTTCTGTCCAGAACCTATCGGAATTCTATGTTGTGGTGACAAAAAAGATTGCAAACCCGATACCTTCGAAGGTGGCAAGTGACTTTATTGAACATATAATTGATTTCCAGGGCTGGCATGTAATCAATTATGATGCCCAAACGATTAAATCGGCTATAGCGACCAGTACAAAACATGGTGTCCATTACTGGGATGCTTTATTGGCAGCCACTATGAAAGAAAATAACATATTTTCGATGTATACTGAAAACGCAAATGACTTTAAGAAAATCCCATGGATAAAGATAATCGATCCTTTTGATCTTTGAACATAAACCAAATTATGATAATTGAAAATATCTTACTTATTTTCCAAAGACCAGCATATAATTATACACTCCCGCCTCCATCCTCTCTACTATCCTGAAACCTTCGCTTTGGCATATCGAAAGAACCTCATCATCTGACAATCGTTCCTCGACCGGTGGCCCCATCTCCATTTCCATCTTCTTCCAGTCGATAATGATCATTTTTCCCCTGCCTGAGAGAATGCGCTTTGCCTCGTTCAATATGCCGCCCCTTTCTTCAAGTTCATGGAACACATTTGCCATGAACAGCACGTCAACTGACTTATCAGGCAGAGGTATGGATGATTCTCCTGACAGGATCGTCTCGATATTCTTGAGCTTCTCCCTCCTTATTTTTTCGCCAATGATATCCAGCATCTCCTGCTGCACATCGATGGCATATACTTTTTTTACAATAAGTGAAGCCGGTATCGTGAAATATCCGCTGCCGCATCCAAGGTCTGCAAAAACAGTATCACTATCAAGCCCCGCTTTTTTCAGGATGCTGTGCGGGTTCAGGAACTTACGCCTGTCTTTGCTGTCAAGTATTTCCGCTTTCTTTGCATCGAATTTGTGAGCCATTTATCATGCTAAGTCTTTTTCACATTTTTAGATTGGCAGGAGGGACAGCTTATCTTTTTTCCTAACCCTTTGAACTTCGTCTTGCAGTCAATACATACATACTGGATTGCCGTTATTTCATCGGGGTCTATGTCAACGCTGACTGATGAATCTGCGAAACACATGATTTCACCTCGATTATTCAATGATTTGTTATGTAATTAATCCTTTGCAGAACATTTGGAAGAATTTATTTTATGATAGATACATCTTATCTTCATTACTAAAGGTACAGAGTTATGAAACAAATACAGATAACATTGACACCATGTGAATCGAAGAGAATAATCGCTATGGGAGTAAAAAAGCTCCCGGTCATCCAGAAGGCGCTTCGAAAGGGAATAATCCTTCTAACACTCGGAACCACGAATGCGTATGTGCTGGAAGAACTTACAGGAAAGAAAATAGACCATAACCGGTATGCAGCAGGCTATATTAATGGGACCGCAACGGTCGTTCCACAGGACAGGCGACTTGCTGCTGTCGCCCTGAAAAACGGAAAGGAGATAAGTGGAGAAGGCATAATAACGGAAATGACCTCAGAAGATGTGGTCATAAAAGGTGCAAATGCCCTTGACTCCGACGGCATAGCTGGAGTCATGATGGCAAATCCGGTGGGCGGAACGACCGGGGCGCTATTAGGACCCATCATGGCTAAGGGAATAAATCTCGTAATTCCCGTGGGTCTTGAAAAATCCATACCTTATTCTGTTGTTGATATCTCAAAAAGGATAGGCATCCAGCGCTGCATTAAAGCGACAGGTCTTCCTGTGGGCATGATGCCGCTTCCGGGTGAGGTAATTACTGAAGTGGAAGCTCTGACACTTCTTGGCGCGGATGATGTATTCCCGATAGGCTCTGGCGGCGTGGAAGGGGGCGAGGGTTCGGTTACACTGTGCGTTATCGGGGATAAGGCTGAAGAGATATTCGAGATGGTGCAGAGAGTGAAAGAAAAGAAAGGTGAGATGTAAATTTCTTAAATACTCTCACTCTTTTTCTTCCGGCGTCTCTTCCCCCTTCTCCTTCCTGCTCTTCTTCTCTGCCTTCGCTCCAGCCTGGGCTGCGAACACATTGAGAAGGTCGGTAAGCTTTTCATACTGCGCAGTTTCTATGTGAGAATACCGAAGCGGCTTCCTGTGCTTACGCGTATCTTTCTTGAGCTTCTTGTACAGGTCATCCGAGCGCGAAGTTAGCTTCTCGTCTGTGGTACCCTCAATAAGCATCACTCCTGTGGCGCCGTACTCAAAAGCCGCGTTCACGATATCTGCGTCCAGGATGTGAATGGATGGCAAACTTACAAATCGAACTAGAGAAGAATATTGTTTCCTGTTCACTCCTGCAATATCGGCAGCGGCATAGGCATACGGGTCGATGAACACGACCACGCCCGGCGCCTCAGCCAGCATGGCTTTTAACTGCGCCTTCAACTGGCTGCGCGTGAAATTCCGTATCTCGATGCCTTTTATAGGGCATGCTGGAACGCAGATACCGCATCCTGTGCATGCAAGCGGCGACAGCACGGCTTTCCCCCCGTCAAGTGCCAGGGCACTGTAGGGGCATGCTTTTACACAGTCGCCGCACCCGTTGCATTCAATTATCATGGGTTTTTCAGGCGGGATTAGTATTATGCCTTTCCCGAGGAACTGCGAGATCTTATGTGCAGCGCTCATACCCTCTGTCACTGAATCATGAATATCCTTTGGACTAAGCACGCAGCCAGCAGCGAATGTGGCCTGATTAAGAGTGTTCACAGGGTCGAGCTTGACGTGTTTCTCCTCGATGAACCCGTCATCTCCAAGCGGCACTCCCAGTTTATCAGCAAGTTCTTTTGTGCCGGCAGAGGGAATAAGCGCAGGGCACAATACGACCATGTCAAATATTTCGCGCCCTTTCCTTCCAAGGTTCGTATCCTCGTACTGTACCATGAGCGTGCCGTCCTGCTTCGGGATTATCTCTGCCACTTTCCCGCGCACGTAATTTACGCCCTTTTCCTGCGTATGGTGGTAGAATTCCTCAAAACGCCTGCCTGCAGAGCGCATGTCGATATAAAATATCCAGGCTTCGGCGTCGCCTTTCATTTTTTTCACAAGCTGGGCCTGTTTCTGCGAGTAGATGCAGCAGACCTTTGAGCAGTGCTTCCTGCCTTTACCTGTGAAATCCCTGCTCCCTGTGCATAGCACGAAAGCCACGCGGTCGGGGAAAGTCCCGTCCGCTTTTTGCAGCCTCATACCAGTTTTACTTTTTGCAGAGAGCATATCCTCAAATTCAACTGCTGTGATAATGTTGGGGGAAGGATAATTGTACTCTTCGATAAAAGAGGGGTCGATAGGATCAAAACCTGTAGCTATCGCAACAGCTCCCACAGAGATCGTACTTCTCTCCTCCTTTGCTTCAAGGTTCACGGCATCGCGGGGGCAAATCTTCACGCAGGCGCCGCACCTATCGCATTTTGACATGTCTATCATGTACGCCTGAGGGACTGCCTGGGCAAAGGGGAGGAAAATGGCACCCGTGGGGCATTTCCTTGAACATGCTCCGCATGAGATGCATTTTTCAATATCCACATAGCGCGGGATGTGCCTGAGTGTAATTGAGTAATCCCCCGGACTTCCTGTAACTTCAGCTACTTCGGTCTGCGTGTGCATGGTTATACCTGGGTGGTTATGAACAGCCACCATCTTCGGTGTGAGTATGCACTGTGAGCAGTCAAGAGTTGGGAATGTCTTTGAAAGCCCTATCATATGCCCTCCAAGGTAGGGCTGCTTTTCTATCAGAATAACTTCATGGTCATCAGCGATCTCAAGGGCTGTTGTGATCCCCGCAATACCGCCCCCAACAACGAGTGTCCTGTCAACAAGTTTTTTCTCAAGAGGCACAAGCGGCTCGATGGAACCCATTCGGGCGACCGCGCCTTTTATCAATCCTCTGACCTTTGAATTTACACTGTCTTTACTCTCTTTATCATGCACCCAGCTTGCCTGTTCCCTGATGTTTGTTATCTCAAGAAGGTTAGGATTGATGCCAGCTTTTTTTGCCATTCCCCTGAATGTCTCAAGATGAAGCTTTGGCGAGCATGAACCGATGACCACACGATTTATTTTCCCCTTCTCGATGTCACTCTTGATCTTTTCCTGTCCTGCACTGCTGCACAGGTAGTCCTGTACGTTCACGACCACATTTTCACCTTTAAGGCTATCGGCAATAGACTGGAGGTCTATCACATCGCTTATGTTGCCGCCGCACCTGCACAGGTACACACCGATCTTTTCCTGCGTTTTTGCAGATGCTTTTTCAGGTGTTTCGCTTACTTTTTCGTTCCCGGTCATGTTACCTCCCCGCCTTAGTTATGAACGCATCAGTTGAGACAAGATGCTTATCCAGCCCAAGCTCTTTTGGCGCAATACCCATGGCAAGACCTATGAGTTGTGTGAAATAAATTATCGGCATATCGATCTTAATATTGAATTTAGCCTCCACCGCTTTCTGTTTTCCATCAAGCTGGAGGTGGCACATGGGGCACGTCACAACCATGCAGTCAGCACCGGATTCCTTTGCCATCACAAGCAGGTCTTTTGCCAGTTCCAGAGCAAGGTCTTCATTGGTTATCAGTATCGGACCCCCGCAGCATTTTGTCTTGTAATAGTATTTTACTGTTTCCGCTCCAAGCGCTGAAATGAGGGAATCCAGCGACTTCGGGTTCTCGGGACTGTCGAATTTATTCTCAGGGCGGGTGAGCAGGCAGCCGTAATATGGTACTGCTTTTATCTTGAGCTGATGTTTTACATGTTCAGCCAGTTTGGGCAAACCCATGTCTTTGACTATCACTTCAAGAAGATGCTTTGGTTTCCCTCCTCCCTCATATTTTGTTGCAAGTGCACCATTAACCCTGTTCTTGAGGGCGGTATCTTCCAGCGCGGTGTTCGCACGCATAAGGTTCGAGTAGCAGAGATTACAAGGGGTGGCGACATCAAGAGCTTTTCCCGCTGACAGCGTCCTTGCCGACAGCGCGACCCGTGTTGTCATATCGTCAACATGCAGAGCGCCACAGCAGTTCCAGTTCTTTATTTCTTCAAGCTCAATGCCAAGACGCCTGAATACAGCCTCGACCGACATGCGGTAATCAACGGCAGTGCCGTGCTGCGCGCATCCGGGATAATAGGAATACTTCATTTTTCTGTCTCCTGCTCATCATTTCCTTTTTGGGGTTTTTCAGGCGCCTTTTCCTTGCTTTCATTTGTTCCTTCAGCAACGTCCGGGAGTTTGAAAATAGCGTCCAGTTCGCGTGTATCCTCCATTTTATCAATAGATAGAGGCAGTTTCCCTTTTGATATAAGAGCCAGACCGAATGGTGCCTGTTTTATCATTGCAGGCTCGGAAAGGCTATATTTTGAAATGAGGAGGAACTCGGACGCCCTGCCGTTTTTCCTCACTACGTCCGCGAAAACGTTATCGAATTTTGCGTTCCTGTTCTTTATGCCTTCTGACATGGCAATTGGCTTAAGTGTCTCCATGAGTTCTGTCGGGTAAATTCCCCTCGGGCAGCGCACAGAGCATGAAAAACAGGTCGTGCATATCCATATCGTATTGCTGTTGAGCACTTCCTTCTTGAGACCTAACTGTATCATTCGGACAAGCTGCCGGGGCGTATAGTCCATCTCGTGGCTGACCGGGCATGAACCTGCGCATATCCCGCACTGCATGCATGTTGGGATATTCTTACCGCCGGGTGTTTTTATGATGAGTTCCCTAAAAGCATTATCTCTTGAATCCGGGATTATGTTCTCTTTTTGCATACTTATCACACTGGGGGAAAAGCAATGAAGATGTTATGGTATTTAAATATTACTGGCACTCAATATTTTGAGCACGGGAGTGATTAAACCCGCCATATTAGCTAATAATGATGTCTTTTAATAAAAGATAATCCGTAGATTGATCTTACAAGCCGCTCTTCGACCGAAATCTTTAATAAAGTTGGGCATCCCAACAATACATTATGGCATTCGAATTAATAATCCTGGTTCTGGCAGTACTGGCTGTGATCGTAGTATATTACGTTCTGAAGAGTGTAAAGTATCTGATAGTAAATACCATAATGGGTCTTATCCTTCTTGCGGCGGCCAATCTTTTTGGTCTAGGCATTCCTTATGAGCCCATAGTGATTCTGGTTTGCGCCCTGGGCGGGATACCGGGAGCGATCCTTGTGATGCTGCTCCATGTACTTGGCATTGCGTTCTAACGTTTAATGCAGCGGCTATAAGAAAGATAATATTATCATAGCGCATAACTAAGTGACATGAAAATAGTTGTTTCGGTAGGCGGCTCCGTGCTTGTGAATGCGATGAGCCCTGAAAAGTTTAGAAGTTATGCTGCTGCATTGAAGGACATTGCAAAAAATAACGCCGTGTTCATCGTGACCGGTGGCGGGAAAGCTGCACGCAATTATATCGGGGTGGCAAGGGAATTGGGCGCAGACGAAGCAACAAGTGATATCATTGGAATAGAGGTAACGCGCCTTAACGCCAGGCTTCTGATCGCAGCGCTGGGTGACGACGCATATTATGAGCCTCCACGGGATTATAAGGAAGCAAAGAACGCAAGCCTCTCTGGAAAAATAGTAATCATGGGCGGCGTGACGCCAGGGCAGACCACGGATGCCGTGTCAGCAGTGCTTGCAGAATACATTGGCGCTGACCTACTCATCAACGCTACATCCACGGATGGCGTATATACGAGCGACCCAAAAAAGAACAGGGATGCAAAGAAATTCGACTCAATGACACCGCAGCAGCTTATCGAGATAGTGATGAAAACAGAGATGGTGGCAGGGGCGAATTCACCGGTGGACTTACTCGCAGCAAAGATCATTGAGCGCAGCAACATAAAGACGATAGTGCTGAACGGGGAAGACCCGCAGAGCATTGTTGAGGCTGTGAGAGGGAAGCATAAGGGGACTGTGATCGAGAAATAATTTCAAATCCATAAAGGCATCAAATATCTTATAGAAAATTCATTAACGTGTTGATCCCTGTATCCAGGGCTGTCTTCAGGATATAGAGAGGATTATCGATGCCAAAGTAAGCCACTAATAAAGGTATAGCTACGAAAGTGCCGAGCATGCTCCCCAGATTGGCAAGGGCTGCAACAAGAACAATACGAAATAGCTTATTATTCATCATATCTGATATCGTCTGGGGCTTGTATACGTTCAATTTGCCATTTTCCTTTTCTACTATGAACTCAAAGTTCTTCCCCTTATCGATAGACAGGTTAACGGTCCCTTTATTTTCGTTCAACTGGAAAATTGCCTGTATCTTTTCAGCCGAAACGCAAACCGTCTTACCATCATTTGTTTTCTCAATATTCGCATTGTCAAGCCATTTTACATTGTGCTTCTTCTTTAAAAATTCTGTCATCCTCCCGCTGTCCTTTCCAGGGATTTCATTCCAGTTGAACAGGTATTCATCTTTCAAAATCTTCTTGAAATCATCTGTCGTAGGAGGGCGAAAATGCGCTTCAACTATCCCTGCGAATATTCCAATGCTCAGCAAGGGATGCAAAAAACCGAACCATGCAAGACTCAGAGCCGTTAAGGCAGTTACAGGATGACCTCTGACCACCAGAACTCCCAATGCAGAAAGTATCCCCTGTGCCATGAACAAAAATAACAGCGCGGTCACGAGAGTCGTGAGTGAAATGCCTCCTGATAACACAAGAAGGGCAAGCAATCCCAGTACCATAGCAAAAAAAGCAAACAGAATTGCCTTCAACCAGCTAAAACCCTTCTTAGGCAGCTTCATCATTTCTTCAATGGGGGGGATGGAATCAGGATTATTAAGATAATTCTGGATACCTTCACGGTGTCCTGCCCCAATAACAGCCACAACAGTTCCTTCTTTTGAGACATCAAGCAGGTTTTTAGCCATTATGGCGTTCCTCTCATCCAGCAGGACCGAGGCAGCGCTTGGTGCCATCGTCCTTAACTCGCCTATCAATTGCGAGACCACGTCCTCATTAGTCACTGTATCTATATCGATATCCTTAGTGCCAAAGCCCATTGTTGCGCCAACAAGAGAGCCAAAAAGCTTCAGTTTCTCAAAGAAAGACATCAGGTTCCAGAAACGCCCCAGGGTTATCTGTATATCCCTGTCAATAAGCGCGACCCTTGCGCCGGAGCTTTCAGCCAGCTCGATGGCTGACAGCATCTCAGCTCCGGGTTTGACCCCCGTATCAGCTCCAATTTTTTTCTGGATGTAAGCAAGAAGCCAGTGCAGCAAGAACTGGTAAAATTTCCCCCCTGTCAGCATCTCTTTGATGTTTATATCCTTGACTTCTTCTTCCCCTTTCAGGGCCTTGTACCTTGCCCCGTCCAGTTCAACAGCTACTATGTCAGGTTTCTCCCTTTCGATCACCTGACTTACTTCTGCCACGCTCTTGTCCGAGACATGGGCTGTCCCGACAAGTATGATCCTGGACTTAAGAGGAGCTACCGGGTTCCTGAAATTGAGATTGCAGCTTAATTCGTAATTTCCATTATTCATATTATTCCAGCAATTGCACAGCCCGCAAAACATCTGTTCGCGATATGATGCCTGTCATTTTTTCATCATTTGTTACTAATATCCGCCCGATGCTTTTTTTGGTCAGTAGTTTTAAAACCGTTACTGCTTCATCATCTTCCCTGGCAGTTATCAGATCTTTAGTCATTATCTGTGAAACCAAGACATTTTTTCTATCTTCTTTGGGTATCTTCTGGACGTCAGTAAATGTCACTATTCCTTTCACATCAGAGCCATCAGCGACCGGATAGCCCATATGTTTGTATCTGAACATCATATCCACGAGTTCTTCAACAGTGTTTTCGGGATTTACAGTTTTAACTTCTCTTGACATTAAGTCTTTTACCTTCACGCCTTCCAGTATGACATTGACCTCAGTGGATTTCTCTTCTTCTGAGGCGCCTATGTATATAAAGAATGCGATGAGCGTAAGCCAGATACTGTAATAAAACCCGAAAATACCCATAAATATTGCGAACATCTTACCGATGCCTGCGGCAGCCTGGGTGGCTTTGATATACGACATCCTGCCTGCAAGCCATGCCCTGAGCACCCTGCCGCCATCCATGGGAAATGCTGGTATCAGGTTGAAGATACAAAGCACTATATTGATGTACCCTATCAGCCACACAAGCCGCATATATGGCTCTTGAAACAACAATTCCTGCTTGAGGATTTCATAGATCGAAATAAGAGCCAGACCGATAATAAGGCTGACAGCAGGTCCTGCGACTGCCATCTTTAATTCGGTCTTTGGGTCCCTTGGGATATCTTCCATGGAGGATACACCACCAAACAGGAAAAGGGTGATGCTGTTGATCTCGCTACCATGCTTTTTTGCAACATAAGAATGACCGAGCTCATGCAAAAGTACACAGGTGAAAAGAAGTACAGATGCAGCCATCCCCAGTGCATATCTGAGCAGTTCCGGCTGCACGTCGCTGAAACCGTAAAATTGCGGCTCGTTGCTGGCAAAAATCCAGGCAAATACCGGTAAGATCAGAAGAAATGTAATATGCAGCCGGATCGGAATACCTATTATTTTCCCAATTTGTATTGACGTTTTCATCTGTTCCTCCACAGGGTATTTAAATATTCATGTAAATAATGGTTAAATCGTATAGACTTTATGGCGAAAAGAATATATAAACGCATTTTGATTAATACGTGAATTCAATTCAAATCTGCGATAATGCTATAACTGATTAATAAAATATACCTTTTAATAAGTTGAGAAAATATGGAAAATACTCAAAACGATGCAAATAGCCAGGATATTCTTGGCGGGTTAGATATAACTTCAACCAAAGATATCGAGGTACCAAAGAAGTTAATAGAACAGGTCATAGGCCAGGAGCATGCAGTGGAGGTCGTGAAGAAGGCGGCGAACCAGCGAAGGCATGTTATGATGCTCGGGATCCCCGGTACAGGCAAATCCATGCTTGCAAAAGCGATGGCCGAACTGCTCCCGAAAGAGGAATTGCAGGACGTCCTTATATATCATAACCCTGAAGACTCTAATAATCCCAAGATACGCATAGTTCCTGCCGGGAAAGGCAAGGAGATAAGCGATGCGCATAAGATAGAAGCACAGAAGAGAACGCAGGCAAGGAACATGTTCGTTATGCTTCTTGTTTTTGGCATTATTGCATATACATATATTATGGGACAGTTCATAATGGGAGTCATTGCGGCGGTATTGATAGCCATAATGATGCGCCAGTTCATGCCTAAAGAAACTGCCTTTATACCCAAACTCCTTGTTTCTAATGTTGGAAAAGAGATAGCGCCTTATATCGATGCTACTGGAGCCCATGCGGGCGCTCTTCTGGGCGATGTGCGCCATGATCCATTCCAGTCGGGCGGGCTTGAGACCCCTGCGCACGACCGTGTAGAGAGCGGAGCCATCCATAAGGCGCACAAGGGAGTTCTGTTCATAGACGAAATAAATACACTGCGCATCGAATCGCAGCAGAACCTGCTAACAGCGCTGCAGGAGAAGGAGTTCGCCATCACAGGCCAGTCCGAACGCTCAAGCGGAGCAATGGTCAAGACAGACCCGGTGCCGTGCGATTTCATTATGATAGCCGCGGGGAACCTTGATGCTCTCAAGGGTATGCATCCGGCGCTTCGCTCAAGAATAAAAGGGTACGGGTATGAGGTATACATGAGCGATACCATCGAAGATACACCGGAGAACAGGCAGAAACTTGTTCGTTTTGTTGCCCAGGAAGTCGTAAGGGATGGAAAGATACCCCATTTTGACCGCGGTGCGGTCGAGGAGATAATACGCGAGGCACGGCGCAGGGCCGGAAGAAAAGGACATCTGACCTTAAAGCTTCGAGACCTTGGAGGGCTTGTGCGTGTGGCGGGAGACATTGCGCACGGTGAGAAGTCAGAGCTTACGACCGCAAAACATGTATTGAAGGCAAAAAGCATTGCGCGCTCTGTCGAACAGCAGCTTGCACACCAGTACCTTGAGAGGAGGAAAGATTACAAGCTCTTCGTACAGGAAGGCGCCCAGATCGGCAGGGTCAATGGTCTTGCAGTGATGGGTGAGGATTCAGGGATAGTGCTTCCGATAATGGCAGAGGTCACACCTACGCAGTCCAAGGAAGAAGGGCATATAATAGCTACGGGTATGCTTAAGAACATAGCAAGGGAAGCGGTGCAGAACGTTGCCGCGCTTATTAAGAAGTCAACAGGCAAGGACATATCCGGCATGGACGTCCATATTCAGTTCGTAGGCACTTATGAAGGTGTGGAAGGCGATTCAGCAAGCATTTCCATTGCAACCGCAGTGCTGTCTGCGATACAGGGCATACCGGTAGACCAGAGCGTTGCGATGACAGGGTCATTGTCAGTCCGGGGCGATGTGCTGCCCGTGGGCGGCGTAACGTATAAGATAGAAGCTGCGGCCCTTGCCGGCATAAAGACTGTCATAATTCCAAAATCGAATCTTGGCGATGTTCTCATTGAGGATGAATATAAGGACATCATCAAAATAATCCCTGTGACAAATATCGAAGAGGTCCTGGAAAACAGCCTTGTGGGAAGGGAAAAAGAAGGTTTTATCGCCACAATTAAAAAGCTTGCA
This sequence comes from Methanobacteriota archaeon, assembly GCA_963793805.1. Lineage (GTDB taxonomy): Archaea > Halobacteriota > Methanosarcinia > Methanosarcinales > Methanoperedenaceae > Methanoperedens. The sequence goes on along the minus strand of CAWCBK010000013.1, from coordinate 87,355 downwards.
TTAAGGACAAGATTCAATATAGTCCTGCCTGAACCAAAACCAGTTACGGTGCTGTGATCCACACATGGATTTTTACGACATCCGTACGATACGCAGTTCCAGTACATCGATATTACTTGACAACGGCGAAATACGCGAGATATCAAATAATTTCTCAAGCGGCGCGGCTGTCCGCGCGCTTGACGGCGGCTCGTGGGGATTCGTTTCTGTGGATGAAGCGGATTCTCCTGAACAGGCCCTTATCTCTGCCAGAAAGCTTGCAAAAGCTGCAAAAAACAAGTTCCCCCGCGAAAACATAACTCTTGCGCCTGTTGATAAGCCGCGTTTGCATGATCTTCCTGTGGTCAGAGAGTCTCCAATTGATGTTCCTATTGAAGATAAAGTAAAATTGCTTATTGAAATTGAAAAAAGCGCCCGTATTGATGGAATTTCGAGCACGAACGCCGTGTATTCCGAGTCGCATGTGACCGTGGGTTATTCAAGTTCAGAAGGGCTGGACTGCGAATATACCCTGAACAGGATAGGCTTTGCCATAAGCGCTATCGCCCAGTCCGGCGGAAACTACCAGATAGGAAGGGAAAGCAGGTTCGGTATAATGGGTTTTGAGATATTTAAAAAACATGACGCATTTGAGCTTGCCAGGAAGGCGGGAAATACAGCGGTCGAACTGCTTTCTGCGAAGACTCCAAAAGCCGGCACTTACCCTGTGATACTTGACCCTGAACTGGCTGGTGTTTTTATCCATGAAGCAGTTGGTCATGCAGTGGAGGCAGACCATGTGATCGAGGGAAATTCCATCCTTGAGGGAAAAATAGGCGAGCAGATAGCAGCGCCATGTATTACAGTATATGACGACCCTTCTCTCCATGAATTCGGTTATTATCCATGCGATGATGAGGGTGCGGAATCAAAAAAGACCGTTCTGATCCAGGATGGGGTTCTCAAGTCCTTCCTCCACTCGCGCGAGAGCGCAGGCAAACTGGGCGGAAGCAGCAGGAATGCACGCGCGCAGGGTTACTCCAGACCGGTTATCAGGATGAGCAATACCTTCATAGCGCCTGATGGGGCAAAGTTCGAGGAGATGCTTGAAGAAATAAAAGACGGCGTATATCTCATAGGCTCGCGCGGGGGTCAGGTGAATCCCGGCGAAGGAGTTTTCCAGTTCAATGCAGAACGCGGATTTATCGTGCAGAACGGGGAACTCTTAACGCCGCTTCGGGATGTGTCATTGTCCGGCAATACTCTTGAGATACTTAACCGCGTTGCAATGGTGGGGAACGACTTGAAAATGAACTCAGGCAGGTGCGGGAAAGCGGGGCAGCTCGTGCCTGTGAGCGACGGGGCGCCGCATGTGATGGTGAAGAAGGCTGTTGTAGGTGGAAGCGGGTGAAATCCTATCTTAAGTTTTAAATAGATACAATCATATAATGAGATATCAAATGGCTAATGCAGCAATAACTGGAAAACACCAAACTGACTGGATTACGATATCAACAGACGAGTACGAATCAATGAAAGCGACCATTGAAGTTCTATCCGACGTTGATATTATGGAACAGCTAGAAGAAGGAAAGAAAAAAGGTACTAAAGTTAGAGACTTTGAAGATCTAGCCAGGGAACTTGGGATTTAGAAATCATCTTTATGTTTTATAGCTTCAATTGTGACGGTTTGCTCCTTGTAGTCAATTGTATATAATATTCTAAATTTATTTTCAAAATATAATTCCCAGTACCCGTGAAGCACTCCTCTCAAAGGTTTCCCGTGCAAATCAGGATGCTCCTGTAATTTCCTGATTTTGGTGGCGAAACGTATTTGAATCTCCTTTTTGTATTTTGTATTTTCGTAGCCATTTTTCTGCGGGTTCTTTGATTTTTATTACGAAGGTCATAATTTAACTATGTTTTATTTTGACTAACCCAGAGGGGTACAGGATACTAAATGATTTCAAGGTATATAAAACCCCCCTTTTAATCTCATACTCATCATAATGGTTTCGTTTTTAAAAAAAAAGTTTTTAAGGACATTTTAGCGGTTTTATTATCATATCGGACATCCACATAATCCAAAATCACGAGAACCATGATCTGAGACGCCTTCAATACATAAATCAATTGAAATATCGAATACTGTAGCTGCTAAAGATACTCTGGGGGTGTGATAAGGCAAGGCTGTAATTTAATGTGTGAATAGAGGAAAAACATTAATGAGTAAATGACGCATTTCATAGTTGAGAACTGAATGTTTTGAACTTATCTTTGCGTCCTTTGCGCCCTCTGCGGTGAATAAAATCAACACCGCAAAGCACGCAAAGAGCGCAAAGTGGACATAGAATAAGTATCATAGGTTAGGTTCTTAACTATAATTAAAATCCCTTAAAGATTATTCATGAGGTATATTAAATAACATGTCACAACTTTCCTTCCATGTCATTCTCGTTGAACCATTATACAGCGGTAACGTGGGCTCAGTCGCCCGTGTGATGAAGAACTTTGGCTTTTCAGACCTTGTGTTAATGAGTCCGTGCGAGCTTGATATGAAGGCGCGGGTAATGGCTGTGCATGCGTATGACATCATAGAGAACGCAAGGATCGAATTCTCACTCCAGGATGCGGTCAAAGGCTCGAACATCGTTGTAGGCATGACAGGAAACCCGGGTAAGACAGATAACAAACATATGAGACTGCCTGCCCTGACACCCCGCAGGCTCAAAGAAAAACTTACGGGCGCAGGCGGGATTATTTCTCTTGTCTTTGGAAGGGAAGACCGGGGACTGGAGAATGAGGAGCTTGAGATGTGCGATATTATCGTGAATATCCCCACAAGCCCTGAATATCCAAGTATGAACCTCTCGCATGCGGTATCAGTCGTGCTGTATGAACTGAGCGATGTCACCGGCGGTACAACATACCTTGCCGACCATTCTGACATTGAACTTTTGTACGAACATATTGATGAAGTGCTGGATGATGTAGAATATAAGGAACACAAAGAAGACAAGACAAAGCTTATGCTGAGAAGGATACTCGGAAGGGCTGAACTTACAGGGCGCGAGGTGCAGACCTTAAGGGGCGTACTTCGCAGGATACAATGGAAGCTGGACAAACTATGAACACATTAAAGTATTGGTTTTGACAATTTCCATAAAAACCAGGGAATATATGGCAAATCCTATTAATATGATGCTGGGCTGCCTTTTCGGCACAAAACCAAGAATATCGGAAAGTCCCCCAATCCGCCCTGCTGAGCTCAAGGGGGATCCCAGGATGGGTGTGGTCACGCAATTTTTCATCGTGGCATCCGTAGAGGTAGGAAATACTACCACAAAGTGCATCCTGACCGCAACGAACATGAAGGATGGACATACGCGGATATTGAACAAGACCGTGAAGATGACTCGCGATGTCAGGAAACCAAAGCCTGATGAGAGGATTTTCGGCTCGACATTGAGCGGGGTATCCCTTACGCGAGAATCGATCGCCGAGCTGGTTCGAGATACATTACTTGAGGCTCATGCGGCTGTAAACCTTGATATCACGACAGACCTTGATTTTGCTGTAAGGTCAACAGGCGTCGTAGCGGGATTCTCATCTCCCCATGAAGTTGGGGAGTTCATAAAAGCGCTTGCTGACGGCTGCCTTATGGCAGGCATCCCGCCAAAAAAGATGGTGCCTGCCATGTCAATAGATAATGTCCCGGCAAGATTCAGGGACCATACTCTTATCGATAAGATAGTATTTAACGGCGCGGTGGGCGGTGTGCTTCCTCCCATTGGTTCTACGGGAGTGGAGATAGTTGCGAACGAGATGGAGGGCGAGCTTTCCACAGCGGGTATCAAGGAAGGCGCAAAATGGGCAGGCGTGGACTACAGGAACCCTGTCTTTTCGATGGATTTTGGGACCACGCTTAAAGGGCGTATCACAAACGACGATATTCCGTACGCGAGGACGATCGCCAACCTCTGCGGGTATGCAGGGGCGATCCCCGATGCGGTGATAAAAGGCACCGGGCTTGTGGACAGGAGGTATGGCGCTGCGCTTGACCTTTTCCGGGACAACAAGGAACGACTGATATGGTTGACAAAAGGGAGCGCCATTGAGAATTATGCAAGCGCCATTCATGAAAGGATATCGATAGAACTTGTGCCGAAGGACAGGGACAGGTACGGCAGTGTGCCCGTTGATCCGCAAGCTGCAAGTGATATCGGCGTTGCGCTCCTTGGGTGCGACGTTGGCGTGAACGGAAGCCTTATGCCTGAGCTTACTGATATCGGCGCTGAAATATATTCGAAGCACGGACTTAAGACCATGTTCGCTACACTTGATCTTGTTTCTGCCATGATCGTAGAGAGGATGATGAAGCTCGCATTAGATAATCAACTTATCAGCGCAAAAACGTCCATAGGGCTTACCGGCAGGGCAGCAATCACAGGCTGCAAGCCGTATCTGATATTGAAAGCCATCAGAAAATTAAGGCTCTATGATTCTCCCGGAGAACATCTTGTTTTTGTGGACGACGGGCTTGCAAGGGGCGCTGCTGTGATGGCGCGGTGCATGAACTCGATGGGCGTTCCGAAAAATCCCATAGGCGGACTACGGGGAGGTTATTGTGTTCTGAACCAGCGCATAGAATATTATAAGAGATCAAAAGAGAGGAATACGATATGAAAGCACTTCTTATGATGGGCTGCCCGGAACTGCCGGTACAGACGGCGGCGACGCTTTATATTGCGAATAAATTGAATGGCGAGGGATTCGAGGTTACAGCGGCAGGGAACAAAGCCGCGATCAGCCTTCTATTGAATTCAGATCCGGAAAAGCATTATATAAAGAAAGTGATGGACCTTGACCGCTGCATCGGCGCGCTTGCTGAGAAGAAGATGGAAACTGACCTGTGTTTCGTGTTCATACACAGCGATAGCGGGATATCTTATCTTGCTACTGTTAAATCGCTTTCGAAGGCAAAGACCGTGGCTGTCATCTTCGGAAAGGAAATAGAGCCGCTCATTGAAGCAAGCGCGGGTTCGGTCATCATCGCGGCAAAGGCAGTGCATAATCCAACGCCCCTCCGGGCGCAGATAGACGGGGTGAAGTCATGGGCTGCATTGACGAAATGAATTATGAGATCCTGCTGCCCAACAGCGGTTTCAGGGAGTGTGCGGATTTTATAAAGAAGAATTTTAAAGAGGTTTATTACGTGCCTGCAGGATACCGGATATTTGATACTTATTTGATAGGCGTTCCTCCGATTCCCATAGCAGTGGATGGGGATGATGTAATTTTACCATATACGAAGCCGTGTCATGGGTGCTTTGTTCTGAGGATACCGGGGAAGGAGGAGGCGGAGAGGGTGAGGAAGGGTGAGTGAGAAAGGGTTCATGATGATTCAATGACAATACAACGGTTTATCTGAATGAGGAATTATACTTAAATTCTTTGCCCTTTTTAACAGCTCATCCACAGCAGCAGCACCTTCCCCTATTTCCAGAGTATAGTCATTTACGTAAAGCCCGATATGCTCATCGATAACTTCATCATCCAGTTCCTGCGCATGTTCTTTTATGTAGCTGCGAGTCATGCTCCGGTTCGCAAAAGCAAACTCAACGCTCTTCTTTAACATCCGGTCAACCTCATTTATTACATCCGCGCCAAGACTCCTCTTCGCAACTATCCCACCAAGCGGTATGGCAAGACCCGTTTTCTCCTCCCACCATTCGCCTAGGTCAACAAGCTCCAGAAGACCATACTTCGGATAAGTGAACCGCCCCTCATGGATTACCAATCCCGCATCCACAGTGCCCAGGCTCACGGCGTTCATGATAAGGTCAAACGGCATCTCAACCACATTCCTGATATCAGGATCAAATAACTGCAATAGCAGGTAAGCTGTTGTCATTTTTCCGGGAATGGCTATTTTTTTCCCTGCAAGGTCTGCGGTATTTATCCTGTCCTTCGCAACTATCAGGGGACCGCAGCCACTTCCAAGCGCGCTCCCGGAATGCAGCAGGCAGTAATCCTCCCTGAGATGACAAAAAGCGTTGAAAGAAACCTTTGTCACATCAAGTTCCCCCCGCAGCGCCATGCTATTAAGCGTCTCCACATCCTTCAGTGTTTCAGAGAATTCCACGCTGCCCCTGACATTCTTATGAACCAGCGCATAGAAGATGAACGTATCGTTGGGGCATGGGGAATAGCCAAGGGAGAGTTTTCTCATTTTAATCTCCTTACAAGTTCCATTACTACTTTATTACAGTTCAAAGCTGCCCTGTTTATTTCCCATTTCTTCAAGTCCCTGTCCTCGATTATGTTGCTTATGCCCCGGACTTCTACCATCGGGACTCCGTACATGGCGCAGATATGCGCAGCAGCAGCGCCTTCCATGTTCTCACATATACCGTCAAAGCGCCGCCTCATGAGTTTTCCGTTCTCACTGGTGCCCGAGCATTGCGACACGGTTACGAAATTACCCTGTTTTGGTTCAAAACCACAATCTTTTGAGGCTTTTACCGCAATTTGTGCAAGGTTTGCATCAAGCGGAAAAGTATTGTAATATTCCTTTCCTTTCTTCAATAATGGATATCCCGTGATTTTCATGGGGCTCCAGCCTTCTTTTGTCATCACACCTTCCTCCCCGTAGTTCTCACTTTCCGCAACAGCGATGTCTCCGATATTAAGTCCTGAATCCGGGTACGCGCCTCCGATGCCAAAGAGTATCAGAACGTCCACATCATATTTCCCAAGGATCACAGTAGCGGAATGCGCCGCATTGACCTTTCCCACGCCGCAGTGTGTAAAGATGATATTTCTGCCTTCTATTTCTCCTTCAAAAATGGCTTTAATCTCATCACCCGGCGCCGGACGTATTTTATGTCTTATTTCTTTTGATTCGACTGGCGTTGGCGCGATGAGGGCGATAGTCATTATAGTTCCTGTGTGCGGTCGATCCGCGTTCGTAAATATAACATCCTTTCAAGAACATAAGCATTTTTGCAATCAAAACATTCTTATCTTTTTAAACAATACATGAAAGATATGACCGGCGTATTAAAATCTTCACGTTCTCTTGACGGCAGGACCATAGTTCTTTGCATAACAGGCAGTATCGCCGCTGTTCGCTGCGTTGAGCTTGCGCGTGAACTCATGCGGCACGGTGCGAACGTGCATGCGGTAATGACAAAAGATGCGCAGAAAATACTTCATCCTGAGGCGATGAAATACGCGACGGGAAACCATGTGGTCACAGAAATAACTGGCGCGGTGGAGCATGTGGGATTTTGCGGCATCGGCGGGAAGGCATCAATTCTTCTTATAGCGCCCTGTACCGCTAACACTATCGGAAAAATAGCTCACGGAATTGACGATACAACTGTCACGACATTTGCTACGACTGCTTTTGGCTCAGGTATCCCGATAATGATTGTTCCAGCGATGCATGAGTCCATGTACAACCATCCTGTCGTTATCGAGAACATTGGAAAACTAACTGAGCTCGGAGTGGAGTTCATCAATCCAGTAGTTGACGAAGGCGCGGCAAAAATTGCTTCCACTGATGAGATCATACTTCGCGTGGAGAGGGCGCTCTGTAAGAAAACGCTTACAGGGAAGCGCATCATTATCACCGGGGGCGCGACTGCTGAAACGATAGACCCTATAAGGATGATAACTAACCGCGCATCCGGGAAAACCGGGGTGGAACTGGCGCTTGAGGCTTTCAGGAGAGGGGCGCAAGTCACACTGGTCCACAGGGGCTGCCTGGGCATCCAGGGAATATGCGAATTTAACGTCGATAGCGCGCAGGATATGGCGGAAACAGTGATCGAAGAGGTAGGTAAAGGATGCGATCTTCTCATAAGCGCTGCTGCCATATCTGATTTTACTGTAAAGCCTTCTAAAGAAAAGATTAAGTCTGAAAAAGAGGTCACACTTACATTGAAGCCCGCGCCCAAGCTAATAAAAGAGGTGCGCAGGAAATATCCTGACCTTAAGATAATCGGTTTTAAGGCAGAGACCGGAGTTACAGAGGACGAACTGATAAAGCGGGCGCAAAGTTCGATGAAGGCATCGTCACTGAGCATGGTCGTTGCTAATGACGTTTCTTCAGGCGGTATGGGAACAGAGGAGAATGAGGTTTATCTGATAGATACCGGCATAAAACGTGTTCGCGGCGCCAAGCGGGAGATAGCGGCGAAGATCATGGATAAGGTAGAGGCGATCATTTAGGATGAAAATAATTACAATCGAACCGTGCTTCACAAAGGGAGAGGAAGACCTGTTCAGCGGGGAGGCTGAGCTTGGAAATGTGAAAATAACCCGCCAGGCTGTGGAGGAGCTTAAGAAACACTTTGATGGCGTACAGGTTACGCCCGATGGCGAGATGATGGTGCTCACGAATTCCCCTGTTGAGAAGATAATAGTTTTCAATACCGGGCGAGCGATAATCAGGCGAATCGCGGGGAGGGAGAAGGCAGTAGGGAGGTTCGAAATGCTGGAGAAAGTGCTGGGAGAAAATATATGATCTCAGATTATGAGGATATTGCAGACTATATTTTAAAAAATTACCATAATAAAGTTGTTGAAGTAGGGGTGGGTAACATGCCACATGTAGCGCTTGCATTAAAGGACAGGCTGGACGTTATCGTAACTGACATAAACGAGCAGGAATATGCAGGGGTCAGGTTTTGCAGGGATGATATATTTGCTCCTGCCATGTCAATTTATACTAAAGCCACTCTCATATATTCAATAAGGCCGCCGATAGATATGCAGGAAGCAATAGCGAAGATAGCAAAAGAAGTGGGCTCCGATATGCTTATCCGGCCTTTCGGCAATGAAAAAGCCGATCTTGACAGGATATGCAGATCGTTCACCCTCGTGAATTACAGAAAAGCAAGGTTTTATATATATAGATTTTAATAATGTATTATCTGAAGGAGTTGTTTTATCTATAATTATTATATGTTGCACGGGTTATTTATATATACTAAAATTTAAATAGTATTATCATTACTATAAGGAAAAGATTATGAGTGATTATACACTTGGCATAAATGAATTGGATGCTGTTATCGGGGGGATAAAAAAGGGCTCTAATATTATGCTTATAGGTCCGCCAATGTGCGGAAAGGAGATAATCCTGTATTCTATACTGTATTACGGCGCTGCAAAAAATGAAAATGCCGTAATAACGGTAACGACTCGTGAATCTGCTACCCATATCCTTGAATGGTTCAAGGAACAAAAATTAACCCTTCCACTTTCCAGGATAGGTATAGTTGATTGCGTCACAAAGACTCTTGGCGGCACATCAGTCGAAAATGAAAATATCAAAATAGCAAGCAGTCCGGTCGATCTGACTGGAATTGGTGTTAAGATAAGCCAGTTCTTTGAAGAATTTTTCATGAAGAAGAATATCAAAAAAACCCAGCTTCATATCAATTCGTTATCAACTATCCTGATGTATTCGAATATCCAGACGGTTTTCAGGTTCCTGCATGTTTTTACCGGGCGCATCAAAGCTGCCGGTTCTATGGGTATCTATGTGATAGAGAGCGGCATGCATGATGAGCAGGCTATTTCGACCTTAAAACAGCTTTTTGACGGCATGATTGAGATCAAAGCTGAAAATGATAAATATTTTATCAGGGCGGTCGGGCTTTCCCCGAAACCCACTAACTGGTTCGAATATGAAATTGAAGGAGCTAATGTAAAGATAGTTGGGAGTAAATAGAATGATAGAAACCGGTATACCCAAACTAGATGAATTCCTGGGCGGGGGCATCCCCAAGGGTAAGAGTCTTGTCTATTATATCCAGCCGGGAGTAGAGGGTGAAATATTCGGATTGCAGACTATTTACAGTTCTCTTAAAAAAGGAGGGACTGGCGTATTCGTAGTTTCAAGTACCATACCTGATATCATAAAAGGTCAGTTCAAGGAGTTTGGATGGAACATTCACCAGTTCAAAGACAAGCTCCTTTTTGTTGATGCTTATAATTCATTGATAGGCGCGGCTTCAAATGAAAAATACGTGGTATCAAACCCCGACAATATCGAAGCATTCATTAATACGATAAATAACGCAATGGAAGAATTACCTCCAAGCACAATTGTTTTTGGTTCCCTTTCGACGATCATAGACCTTTGCGGTGAAAAAGAGACAATAGAGGCTGTCAGGACATGGAATAAGATGGCAAAGCTGTATGACCATGTTCTGGTCTATAATTTCACAGCATGGCCGTATTCAGAAGAAACATTGAAAGCCATTAAAGAGGACTTGTTCAATGCCGTCATATCTGTAGGCGGGATATCAGAGCGGGTTATCTTCGGGCAGTATTTCGGGATATTCAAGGCTGACTGGACAAAAGAAATAAAAAAATCCATGCTGTTTAGGGTACTGAGGCCAGGCGGAATAAAGCTGTATATACCAAAGATACTTGTCACGGGTCCATTCGACTCCGGAAAATCCACATTTGTGCATGCGCTCTCAACAAAAGCGATTTCGGTTGACAGGATGGGTACGACCATAGCGCTTGACCACGGGCATGTGGATTATAAAGGGTTCAGCGCTGACATCTTTGGGACACCAGGTCAGGAACGGTTCGACCCGATCATAAAACTGCTAAGTGGTGAGTCTATGGGTGTCTTTCTTATAGTGGATTCCACAAACCCCACGGATTTTGTCCGTGCAAAGCAGATGCTTGAAATTACCAAATCTTATGGGCTGCCGTATGTTCTATTAGCCAATAAGCAGGATTTGGCCGGCGCTCTTGCCCCGGAAGAAATAAGGAAACAGTTCTGCCTTCCCCACGACGTCCCGATAGTACCTGTTGTGGCTAAGGATAAAAAAGGTATTTTTGAAGCTTTCGAAGTATTGATAGATAAGATCACAGGAGGGCTCTGATGACTGATACTATTGAACTGGTCGATAAATTGCTTTCTGACCTTAAAAAGGAAGGTGGTGTGGAAGCGTGCGCAGCAGTAAGCCGTGACGGGCTTCTTATCAGATCCAGCTTGCAGAAGGAACAGTTCGCGGAGTCCTTTGCTGCAATGTCAGCTACAATGCTGGGGGCGGCAGAGACTGCCTCCACAGAACTTGGAAAAGGCGTACCCAATAGGGTCATTGTTGAATCTACACTAGGGCGGCTTATAGCTGTTGGGGCTGGACCTAAAGCGCTTCTGGTAGTTATTGTGAATCCAGACGCTGGCCTGGGATTGATACTTCTGGACCTTGATAAAACTGCAAAAAAATTGAAAGAGCTGCTGGAATGAACAGACAGGAACACAGAAAAAGCGCAACCGCGATCGAACCAGCCCTGCAGATAGGCAAATCCGGCATAGAAGCGGTCGTTGATGAATTAAGAACACAGTTGAAGAATAAGAAACTAATTAAAGTGAAGTTCCTGAAAACTGCCCTCTACGAGGGGGATAAGAATGAAATGGCGGAAAAACTGGCGAACATGACAGGTTCAGAACTTATTGAGGTCAGGGGTAATACCGCAGTATTTCGCCGAAAAGGGTAAATACTATCCGATAACTAAATAAGCCCCCTGAATTAATTCAGGGGATAAAAGAGGACTATTTCCATTATATATGAAGATGATTTTACGGAGGATTAACATTGACAACAGTATATGACGTACCTGCAGAAATGTTCATAAATAACGTGGCACAGAAATTAAAGAATGATAAAAAAATTAACCAGCCGGAATGGGCGAGGTTTGCAAAGACGGGCGCACATAAAGAACTCGCACCGGATAACGCAGACTGGTGGTTCGTAAGATGCGCGTCGATCTTAAGACGTGTCTATATCGACGGCCCGGTGGGTATATCAAGACTCCGGAGTTTCTATGGCGGAAAGCACAGGAACGGAGTTAGACCTGCGCATTTCTCAAAAGGAAGCGGCTCTGTCGCAAGAGAAGCGCTCCAGCAGCTCGAGAAGGCAGGTTTGATCAAAACCCAGAAAACAGGCAGGACGGTTTCAACGCAGGGTCAATCCTATCTGGACAATGCTGCGAATGATGTTAAAACAGAGTTGGTAAAGACAAATCCCGCTCTTGCAAAATACTAGCTTGTAAGACCCCGTACTTCAGTATGGGGTGTGGTGAACATGGACGAAGATCTCGAAGAGTTAAGAAGGCGCAAACTTGAGCAGATGCAGCAGCAGCAGTACAGCGGACAGGCTCAGGCTGCCCAGCAGGAGCAGGCGCGCGCAGAATATGAGGCGAAAAAAGCCGCGATCATGCGCCAGATACTCACACCTGAAGCCCGTGAACGCCTGAATACTCTTAAGATGACAAAACCTGAACTTGTTGCAAGTGTAGAAGCGCAACTGATATCCCTTGCCCAGAGTGGAAGGCTGACCGGGATGATCGATGATGCAAAGCTCAAGACGCTACTTATGCAGCTTCAGCCAAAGAAGCGCGAGATGCAGATCAGACGGGTTTGAACAGGCTCAATCCAAGTATTGAGTCCATAATCCTGAACGTTTCAAGTATCTTTGCACCTGATCTTTTATCAGGCTCCATCCCGCTGACCGCATCAGATAGCTTTTCCATTACCTTTAACGCCTTTCCTGTATCAAGGTTATCATCCATGGTCTTTTCGAACCTTTTCAGGAATTTTAGGGCGGTCTTATCCCCATTATCAATGCCTTTAGTTGTCTTTAGCCGTTCTATGGTAAGATGTATCTTTTCCAGTTTTTCTCCTGCTTCCTCGATACCATGCAAACTAAAATTAAGCCTTCTCCTGTAGCTTTTAGATAACAGAAGATACTTTATCGCCATCGGCTCATATCCCTTTTCCAGAAGGTCGCGCAACGTGTAGAAATTCCCGGCTGATTTTGACATCTTCCTTCCATCTATCATCAGATGCCTTGTGTGAAGCCAGTATTTTGACGGATTCTCCCCGAACGCCCCGAAGTTCTGCGCTATCACGGTCTCATGGTGCGGGTATATATTGTCCACGCCTCCGACATGTATGTCAAATCGCGTTCCCAGGTGCTTCGTACACATGGCAGAGCATTCTATATGCCAGCCCGGTCTTCCTTTCCCCAGTTCTGTCTCCCAGAAAACATCCCCGTCCTCTTTCTCATACGATTTCCAGAGCGCGAAATCCGATAATAAGGCAGAATCCTCACCCCAATCGTCGCGTTTTATTTTCCTTTTTCCGGGTTTGACCTTCCGGTGAGAGAGCTTCCCCCAATCTTTGAATTTTGAGACCTCGTAATAGATAGAACCATCTTTTCCACGATAAGCATAACCGTTTTCCATTATTTTCTTTGTAATTTCGATGATCTCCGGCACATGTCCGGTCGCTCTTGGAAAAACATCGGCAGGCAGCAAATTTAATTTCTCCATGTCCTCAAAGAATATTTTTGAATAAAATCCGGTCAGTTCGGCAAGAGGTCTTCCTTCTTTCTTTGCGGTCATTATTGATTTATCCTCGACATCCGTGAGATTCATCACCCTTTTCACCCTGTAACCTTTGAACTTCAGGTACCGGACAAGCACGTCCTCGAATATGAAAGTCCTGAAATTCCCGATGTGGGCATACTGGTAAACCGATGGACCGCACGTGTATATCCCCACGACATCTCCCAGAGGTTCGAATTCCTCTTTCTGTTGCGGCATCGTGTTGAAAAGCTTCACTATGTTACATCCTCCTGAAACTCAATACGCCGGCTGCCATCGCTAAAAGGGCAAACAGAAGCATCACTGCGACATCAAGATAGATTGGGAAATTGTGCAAACCCAGGATGATGCCCCTGACCCCGTCCACTCCGTAGGTGAGTGGATTAATTCTTGTCACAATGGCAAGCCAGTCGGATTCAGGAAGATTGCTGACCTGGAACAGAGCCCCGCTAAAGAAGAACATGGGCCACATTACAAAATTTATTACAAGTGTGAAACCTTCGGGGCTCTTCATGTTCGCGCCGATAACGAGCCCGATACTTACCATGGCAATGGCTATTAAAAGAAGCATAAGAAAAGAGTTGATAAAGATAACCGGCGTCAGCGGAACGTGGATAAAAAGACCGATTATTAGAAGAAATAAAACCTGCATCATCGCATCTGTGGCACCCCCCAGCACCTTTCCGGCAAATACGCTGGCTCTTGATACAGGCGCCACGAGCACTTCTTTCAAAAAGTCAAGTTTCCTGTCCCAGATGATGTAAACCCCATAGAAAAGCGATGCGAAAAGCACTGTCATTACCACAACCCCTGGATAGATGAAAACCTGATAGGTGTATCCCTGGATATTTTCCACGGTCGAGCCAACGCCTGCTCCAAAGGCGAATATCCAGAGAAGCGGTGAGACTATAGATGAGATTACGCGTTCCTTCTCCCTCACATATATCTTGGCTTCACGAAGCCAGATAGCATATATTCCTTCTATTTCGCTCATTTTTTCATCATCCTTTCCCAGAAACCGCCTTCTGCTTCACCTTCACGGATCTCGCGACCCGTATAATGCATGAACACGTCGTTTAACGTCCCGCTCCTTACTTCCACAAAGTCGATGGGACCGGTATGTGTCAGGAGATCCTGGAGATGTTTGCTTGCATCTTTTATCGAAAGGAAGAGCAGTCCATCTTTTACGTCTATTTTCCTGACATATTCAAGTTTTCTTAATTTGTCTAAATCGAATGCATGCGGTTTGAGTTTGACTACGTCGCCGACTATCTGGTTCTTAAGCTGCGCAGGTGACTCAAGCGCAACTATCTTTCCGTAATCTATGATAGCGACCCGGTCGCACAAACTCTCAGCTTCTTCCATGTAATGCGTCGTTAGCATGACAGTCATGCACTCCTTCTCAGCAAGCTGGGTGATATATTCCCATATGTGCTCTCGCGTCTGCGGGTCAAGTCCGAGCGTGGGCTCATCGAGGAAAAGTATCTTAGGATGGTGCATTATGCCGCGCGCAAGTTCAAGCCTGCGGCGCATTCCTCCTGAGTAAGTATTGAGAAGGTCGTCGGCGCGCTTTTCCAGGTTCACGATAGAAAGGACTTCATCAATGCGCTGCTTCCTTATTTCCCGCGGAACGCCAAAGAGAAGATTGTGCATCTGGAGGTTCTCCCGTCCTGTGAGAAGGTCATCCACGCTTGGCGCCTGGAATACGATGCCAATGGATTTCCTGACTTTTCCCGGCTCTTTCACTATATCAAAACCGTTCACCCATGCCCTGCCTGATGTGGGTTTCAGGATGGTGCACAGCATTGAGATAAGGGTGGTCTTACCCGCTCCGTTCGGACCCAGGAGACCGAATATCTCACCCTCTTCGACTTCCAGGTCCAGGTTGTCTACGGCAGAAATTTTACCGTATTTCCGGGTGAGGGCTTGTGTTTTTATGACAACAGGCTCTTTACCAGCGCAGATTTCAGTTTTATTGTCCATGTTAGACTATATGAATTCCTCAAATAAAAGGGTAATGAAATCTTGAAAATTGGATAAAGGCAAAGCGAATAAGTATATCACAAAAATTATAAATCCGTGGCGCCCCTCTCAAACCACACACTTCAATTATTCTGACATGCATTAAACAAACCTTCAATATTCAGGTTCCTCCTGAAAATGATCATCAAAATTGCCAACCCACCCAGCAGCAGGCCAATGCCAGGTTTTTCCTCCTCCGTGAGGTTTAATACCTCTCCTTCAAGATTAATTTCAAGTGAGATGGGAGTTCCCCACTTATCATCCCGTTCCATAGCTTCAAGATAAATGAAATGTTTGCCAGGGGATATTTTTGAAATGTCGATTCGCCCAAACACTTCCTCCACCTGGGAATCAAATACCCCGTCCGAAGGAGACATATTGAACTTCTCTTCTGGTGAATCAATATAGTATCTTGCACCCCTGAGCCTCATTTTATACCCGGCTGAGGCAAAAGCCTTTAAGATAGTATTATTATTTTCTTTGATTATGGTGACCTTTTCTACTGAAGGTATAATGTCAAATGATATTAGATCATGAGAATCTGCGAGATGGCATCCTTCGCAAGTCTCATTCTTATGCTCTTCATCTCCGATGTAAACGGCATTGTAATTATCCGAAGTTGCTGCGTGACAGCTCTTGCAGTCCCTCGGTGATTCGGCGGGATGGTTTTGAATCCCTTCATTTCCTCCATGGCAGGCATAACAGGCGCTATTTTCTCCCCCGTTCAGTTCCCCATGCGCTCCAAGTGAAATTATCTTTTTTCCTGAAAAACCATTCTTCCCATGGCAGGAAAGACAATCTCCGCCGCCATCCCTGCCATCGAAAATCTGAGGGGAATGAAAATTCGAAGGGATCTTCCCGGAGATCAAAATGGAATTCTCCCAGAGCCAGCTTGCATTGTAGCCTTCCAGGGTCTGGTTTTCTTCAATTTGTTTAATCTCCGGAGAAAGAGCGAGAACATATTCCAGAACAATCATGTTCTTTGGTTTTGCCTGGATTATTTCTGATACCTTTGCCCGGAAAATCGTAATATTTTTTGACTGGTATCCGGGGAAATTTATTGAAAGTCTGTATTCAAAGAACTCTCCTTTCTTGACGATATCTTCGTATGAATAATTCCCTGCCCTTATATTCATGTAAGCTTCATCGCTTTCCATTGTTGTTTCCTTTATGAGAATTCTATAATCACGAGAGATGTTCCATGGCTCGCCCACGAAAAGAACCTTACGCGTTCCTGACTGAATATCTGCATGTTCATCAGTATCCGTAAGATTGGCAAGGATTCGAAAAGCATCTGCTTCATCGTATTCTTTTTCATCGCTGAAATTGACAAGTTCCTCTGTGTAGAAAATATCGTCAACATTCCCGTCAACTCGTTCCAATACTTTGTACTTTATTTTCGGTCTTGAGTTGACATGGCACACATAGCATGAAGTCGTCTTATTCTCTTCATGCACCCTTTTCGACCGGAAGCCTTCGAACTGAATGAAACTATTATTGCCGGAATTAAAAAATCCCGTGATATTAAGAACCAACACTGGCACTTTTACACTTGAGTTGTCGATATTTAGTGTCTCTTCATATGTATAATTCCCGGAACTCACAGCGATTTTATCAATGGATATTTCATTTTTGAAAAGTTCGATAAGTGCATTTCTGTCAGTTGAGACCTCCAGCAATTTTAGTTTGAACCCGGATCCAAGATCAAGGGACTGACCTGCTTTTAAAGTAAATTTATTCCTGACCCTGTCAAGTTCAACCAGTGAAGTCTTATTCTTGTTGATAAGGGCTGCACTTCCCCAATTTTCAGAATTATCCTCATTCAGATGACAGAATATGCAATTAATGCTTTCAGGCAGTTCCAGAGAAGCATAATGTGATGAAGTTGAATATTTGTTAATGCCTCTGGTTATGGCATTGTTTGCATGGCAATCCTCACAATCTTTCTGTGTGGAAACATTAAAATTCAGGGCATTATTCGGATTACTGTTCATGCTTGCATTCTTGAAATGGGAATAAATCATTGGAGCCCGGTAGCTCTGGCTTAAGGAGTGACAGTTATCATTACTGCATTTCTTTGGTGATCTATATTCCGCCGGGTGACCTTCGGGTTCAGTCCCATCCCCATGGCATGCCCAGCATGCCCGGTTTCTTCCTTCATTTAAATTATTGTGGGCACCCCTGTCAAACGCTAGGATGTCAATCTTTTTATTGGCAGGAGCACCGGTACCATTGATATCATGACAGGATATGCAGTCTGCGCCACCTCCACCAGCAGAAACATTGTGGATAAATAAAGTTGTAGAATCCGGAGAATCAGATGAATGACATGACCTGCAGATATTATCTGACCATTCTTTTAGTGAGTGATCAAAAAATGAAGTTCCATCTCCTGCCTTTTGCGGTACAAGACCTGTATCATTCTTTATTTCAGGAGGAACTGGGGTAAACGCAGAGGCATTATAGGAATAGCTCCCGCTTGAAGTATTCTTATAATGGCAGTTAGCGCACCAGTAGCTCGTATTGGTTATACTCTGACCAGGCATATTCCCTGAACGGATATTTTCAATATTCCCAAGTGCCTTTGATGCATGAATCGTATTCCCATGGCAGTAAATGCAGGCACTCTGCTGGCTGCCCCAGTATGCTGGTTGTGTGCCGTTCCACATGGAACCTGAATATGAGCCTGGCGCCATGTTTCATTGGTGCTGGGATCAATGGGGCGAGATCGAACTTTGGCAAACCATTTCCTTGATGACATGTTGTGCAATTTGCGGCTGAAAATGGAAGCTTAAAGTTATAACTGGAGTCATGACAATCTTTGCACCCGGTTGCATTAATTCCCCTGTAGCTTCCATCGGGCATTACGTATTTTATATTATGGATATCAGACTTTACTTCTGTATGACAGTTTATGCATTCGACCTGATCATTATGCTCCTTCTTTTGAAGAGGGTCATTCTTATGGCAGCTGTCACATAACAGGGAATTTAAGGCGGGCTTGGAAATGTTCGTTCCATGAAGTCTATCCTCTCCGTGACAGCCCTGGCAGTCCGGTCTCCCTGCGGGATGTCCTGGATTGATAATGCCGGTGGTATGGTCATTTATTTGATCGTTGTTCTGGTTTTGCATCACATCTTTATAAATGGTCGAAGAATTGCGATGGCAAAAAGTGCAATATGATCCTCCTGGGGAAAGACCGAAGCTTGCATTTCTGCCATAATGGGATACACTGGCATTGAGGTTGTATTTGAAAAGATTGGCTGACTTGTTGTGGCACTCACTGCAAAAGGCATTCACAGAAATCCCGGCATTCCGGGTATGATTGTAAACCCTCGGAGCATCCATAACTCCGTTCATGTGACAATCTTCGCAACTGTATGTAGCTACTGTAAAACCCTGTGAGAACATTTTTGAAGTATCATAGTGGCATGCATTGCAATCTCTATCAGAAATATTACCCTGACCATCTGAGATATTAATATCCCTGTGGACTCCGAAAAATGATATGTTGATTGCAGGATAGGTTCCTGTATTGAAATTGTGACAGGTCATACAATCTGCTCCTCCTGTATCCGCAAAGATAACAAAAGTCAGAAATGCCAGTATGAATAGAATTTTTTTCATAATATTTAGCCGGAGTAAATGTCCAATCTCAGAATATCCGGATACGAATTTGTCCGCTCTTTATCCTGGATTGGATAGGTTTCTAATGACTACAGTCAGTAATAAACCAAGAAATAAGAAGGGCATGAACAGTAATGCCGGCATTATCTGGTCTGATCTGACAACTTGCGGTGCGATGAACAGGCTGATCGCTATCAATGCCACTAGACTGCGTGTTGTTTTTTTGTTCATTTTTTTCACATTCCATTTTGTATTGAAGAGCAAAAATTTATTATAACTCCTCTTTTCACCTGTGAAAGCACATGCAATATAAATAAATCGACAGTTTTTGTGATTCATTTTAGTTTTTTAAGGTATATAATTGTCTTATTCTACCTTTTATTGTTCATTAATATCCATATTCATATTCTATGTGTTAATAATAACAATTCATATGAAAAATTGAATTTTTTATACAGTATCCATTAGCTTTCATAATTAATTTCACATCCGCCAGGCGCGCGGGTAATGCCTTAGGTGTAGAGCCAAAAGCATGCCCAATCTGCCGTGGCTTATGACCAGACAGAAGTATTTAAAGCAGGCGTAACGTTTGCGCGATGCGAAGGAATAGTTCCTGCGCCAGAATCTTCTCATGCCATAAAATGTGCAATAGATAAGGCGCTTGAGTGTAAAAAGGGCGGTGAGAAAAAGACCATTCTCTTTAACCTGAGCGGTCACGGTCACTTTGATATGTCCTCATACGATAGTTATTTCAGTGGTGAAATGAAAGATATAGCGTGAACTGGATTGAGAAACTCTTTGGGAAAAAAGTACAGGATCCGATCGAAATAAGTTTTGAAGAGCTTCCTGGCTGGCTTGCTTCAAGGCGAGAAAGATTACTAGAGGGCAGGCATGCAGAGTCCGTGTATTCGGATATCGAGGAAGCGCTCGACGAGATCAGGAAAAGTGCATCTGAACTTGAAAAAGCAGAACCTGAAGGAAGATTTCACCTAAAACTGGTCAAAATAGCAATAAGCAACAGGGATAACATGGTGAAGCAGGTCAGGCTGCTAATGAATAATATCAATGTCCCTAAAACGACCGACATAAAGACCGTGGTCGAGTTCCATGAAAACGGTATTCAGACACTTACAATGTGTCTTGAGAACATGATGAAAAGTTATCAATATACAAAAATGGTGTTTCTTGATGATTCGAAAAATGTTATTGCTGACGTGAACGAACTTGGAAGGCTCCTGAACCAGCTTGTCGAACCCATTAATTCCAACAGGAAAGTTTTTGAGGCTTTTGATAATGCCCAAAACGCAATACTTGATATTAAAAAAACGTGTTCCCTGATTGACGCAGATAAAAAAATAATAAAAGAACTCGAAGAGAAGATTGCTAATTTAAAAAAGAATAACGATTTGAATAATGATGACCTGGCGCGGCTTACAAATAGTGAACAATGGAAACAATATACGAACAGCAAGAATGAACTTGTTGACCTTGAAAATGATGCCAAAAAAGTGGAATCGGAGATCAATGGACTCTTTTTGCCATTGAATAAAACATTCTTAAGGATAAAACTTTTGAACGAAGAGAGGAAATATGACCTTCCGCCTGCTTTCAAAAATGAGCTTCTTTTATGTTTATCAGACCCGAAATCTGTCAGACCTGAGTTCTTTATCGATCTTGAGGAGATAATCCGAAAGGATACTGTAGCTTTTAATCCCGAAAAACGTGAAAAGATACTGGAACAGATAATGCATGCAGGAACAAATATCCAGGTTTTTAATAAAGAATATCACACAATTACAGATAATATCAATTCAATAAAAGATGAGATAGCTGGAATGGACATAATCAGGGAATATACAAACTTAAGCGGCAATATCTCTGCAATGCAGGATAACCTGGCTTCTTCTGAAAAAGAGTTCGATGTTTCAAAAAAGCATTTGAAGTCTCTTGAAGACGGCGTTGCCCTGAAAAAAAAGGAATTGCAGCAGACTGTATTTGCGATTGATAATAGAAAGAAGATACTTTTTTAATGATCTAAAGCTGATGATATTTACAGATTCTTCTTTGCATAATCCACTGCATTCCTGAATATCGAGATACCTGCCCCTTCTTCAGGTAATTCCTCCCGGTCCATGCAGGATGGTTCGTCTTATGCTGAAAAGCCTCTGGATGAGGCATCATGCCGAATACCCTGCCTGTTTCATCGCATATTGCGGCAATATTCTCGATGGAGCCGTTTGGATTCTGTGGATATGCCACACGATTTCCTTCAATATCAACGTACTGGAATACGATGTGATCGTTTTTCTTAAGTCTTTCAAGCACATTCGGATCTTTGACTACGAACTTCCCCTCACCGTGGCGCACCGGAAGGTAGATGTTTTTGATCCCTCTGGTGAATACGCATTTTGAGGTAGTATTTGTTTTCAGGTGAACCCACCTGTTCTCGAACCTGCCTGAGTCATTGAAAGTGAGAGTCACATCCTGCCTGGAATAATCCCCGCCAAAAGCAGGCAGTATCCCCATCTTTACCATTGCCTGGAATCCATTGCAGATGCCTATTATCAATTTCCCTTCCCTTATGAATTCCTGTAATTGGTCGCCCAGATTATATTTTATCATGTTAGCCAGGACTTTACCTGAAGCTATGTCATCCCCGAAGGAGAAACCGCCTGGAAGCGCAAGGATATGGTAATCAGAAAGCTTTACGCTGCCATTCAGGAGGTCGGTGAGATGTATCCTTTCTGCCTGGGCACCTGCAAGATCAAAAGCGTATTTTGTCTCAATGTCGCAATTTATGCCGTAGCCTGTGAGCACAAGAACTTTTGGTGTCATTTGTTTAAAATCCTCGACTTTCCGATTTTGGTAATTGTCAGTCACTTTGTTAAATACAGACTAATAAAGCATCGATTATTATAAGAATTTTCCCTTTGTACTGTCCTATTTTGTCCAGAAATCTCTCTTATAAACTTCTATTATAAACCTCTCGTATTTTTCTATCTGGAAATTACCACCGCAAATTTTTCCAATAGTGAAAACCTTTTTATATCCTTTGATATAATTGAGGCGAATTCGAATATTAATACAACTGCAGCCAGAGCCGGAGAAACAAAAAAATCATAGTCTCGACAAACGGCGCCGCCCTCCCAACGAGGGTAGAGTAAAAGAGAGGTCTTTCAATCCCCCTCTCCTCATCAAAATGCACGGACTGATTTCCAGTATGCAGCTTTCGTTTGGCATATCCCTTTTCAAGAAATGGTTTCATCCAGAAATACCTCGATACAGAGGAATGAGACCCATTTTAGCTAACTCAGGCTCAGGAAACGAATACCAGAGAACTCCGCACCCATGCAGTGGGATTTTAACCCTTTGAACATACATTGTGTTTTGTTTTCCTCCAAATGTTCTGTTTGTTGTACTTTCCTTCTTGCGCTTCGGGGGCACACAACACGGATTGCGCGGATTTGGCGGATACGAAATCGTGCGCATCCATGTCCTGGCATGACGAAAATAAACAACTAACTCCTACGAACTCAAAAAGAACTCGCGCAACTGGAGTTCGTTTCAGTTCGTTAAGTTCGTTGTTTTTCTCTGCATTTTTTTCAGGTTCATGCGTCGCACATTTATCACTCTTTCAATATTAATCCCCCGGCGCCAATATGCCCCCATGCAACCGCTTCACATCAAAATTAAAGCATACAGGTGACCGCATCATACCGGGGCGCCTTCCGGTTTGCCTGTGTTCAGTATCGCGGCTGCCAGGGCACTTCGCGCGGGAGGCGCGCGCTTTCCGTTCTCTTGATGCAGGAGGGGGCATGGTGGAGTTTCGAGCAGGGTGGGTTGGAGCCAGAAAAGTTTATTATCTAAGAATTCTATAATCTAAGATATGAGTGATTTAGTAAAAATATCCTCGAAAGGGCTGTTAACACTTCCCAAGTCTATTCGAGAACAATTGAATATTAATGTAGGCGATTATCTCGATGTTACTATTGAGGCTGGTAAGGTTATGCTTCAAAAAGTCGATATAATCCCGAAAAAAATCGACTGGGAGAACGAAGAGAAGGTTTGGAAGCAATATTCAGCCAAAAGATTGGCTAAGGAATAATTAAAAATGTTGCTAAAACAGGGGAGCATTGTACTTGTTGATTTTTCGTATAGCAACTTAAAGGAAACGAAGTTCAGACCTGCATTGGTGATCAGCAATTTTGAATATAATGAAAACTCCATGGACGTTGTGGTGATGAGGGTAACAAAAAGATCTAGTGAAGAGGGGTGGAAGGTAGAAATACTGAGAGATGACCTGGAAGAAGGGACTCTTGATATCGAGCCGAGTTATGTAAAAGTGGATTCCATCTTTACGGTTGAAAAAGGGATCATAAGAAAAGTTGTTGCGCGTTTAAATGATGAAAAAATTGAGGAAATAAAGGGACAATTTTTTAGACTATTTTAGTTAGTTGGTAGCATCATACCGGGGCGCCTTCCGGTTCGCCTGTGTTCAGTATCGCGGCTACCGGGGCACTTCGCGGGGAGGCGCGCTTTCCGTTCTCTTGATGCAGGAGAAGGGGGCACGGTGAGATTTCGAGCAGGTGGGGGGCTGGGGTTTGTGTATTTATGAAGGGGGTTTTGTTCGCGTGTGTCCTTTTGTTCTGGCTTTCGCCAATCAGGATATGATAAGCTATATAATCCATGAAGTAAAACATAGTAAAACGGAGTAAAACATGGAAACATCAAGAGTAAGCACAAAAGGACAGATAGTAATACCGTCAAGGCTCAGGAAAAAATATGGGTTTGAAATAGGCGAGAAAGTGACCTTCATAGAGGAGGATAAATTTGTAATAATTAAGCCGAGAACAAAATGGGTAGACATCTGCGGATCAGTAGAGCCATTATTTACAAGGGAAGAAGCGAAAAAGAAACTAAGAGAGATGCGAGAGAATTGGAGATAGAATAGATGAATAAGATACTGATCGATACAATGCATATTTATGAGCTTCTCACAAGCAAAGATAATTCGTATGTTAAACTTTCACAGGCACTGGATGATGAAAGAATCACCGGCGTAATTTCAGTTACTACCCTGGCTGAATTGCTCATTTTCCTTGGTAAGGACATTTACAAGAAAAAAGTAAACGAATTGCTTTCATTAAACCTGGAGATCATAGATGCTGATCGGACAATAGCAATACGCGCAGGGGAGCTGCACATGATATATAAGATTCCTCTTGGTGATTCTCTCATAGCCGCAACAGGCATAAATGAAAATATTAAGCATGTTTTAACAGACGATGGTCATTTTGATGAAGTCCAGAATTTCATCAAGCCTATTAACCTGAAGACTGCTTTAAAAATGGGCAGGTGAGAATAAGCATACAGGTGACCGTAATGCCGCATCATACCGGGGCGCCTTCCGGTTCGCCTGTGTTCATTATCGCGGCTGCCGGGGCACTTCGCGAGGAGGCGCGCTTTCCGTTCTCTTGATGCAGGAGAAGAGGGCACGGTGGGGTTTGGAGCAGGTGGGGGCTGGGGTTTGCGTTTTTATGGGGGGTTGGTCAGGTCATGCCTGTTGTTCTGGCTTTCTTTCGTTTTTAGTTATGATTTATTATATCAAATATGGGCACTGAAAATCGAATTATTATAAAAGCAAATTATTATCTAATAGCAAGGGCTATGGTAATAATAATTCATGAAACTTTATATGGACGTCTGTTGCTAAACAGACCTTTTGATGACCAGAGCCAGGATAGAATCAGGATTGAATCCGAAGCGATATTGGCAATCTTAAATAAATGTCTAAATGAGTGGACACTTGTAGGGAGTGAAGCTATAGATTATGAAATTTCTAAAATCCCAGATGATGAGAAAAAAAGGTGTAAAGGTTCTTGCAACTATTTCAAAAGATAAGGTGACTGTAGATGAGAATATATTAAGACGGGCTTCTGAATTTGAAAATATTGGATTGAAAGCAATAGATGCCTTGCATCTTGCATGCGCTGAGAAGTCTGTGGAAGTTATGCTCACAACTGATGATGAGATTGTGAAAAAGGTTAAAGCTAATAATAACATTGTTAAGGTTAGAGTTGAAAACCCCGTTAGATGGCTAATGGAGGTAACTGAAAATGAAAGCTAAGACCATCAATGAAATAAGACATGAGGGACTTGAAGTTCTTGCGAAAGCACTTGGGCCGATTGGGATGGTCAGGTTTGTCCAGAGTTTCGACATGGGAAGAGGGGATTACACGAAGGAACGCTCTCAGTGGTTATCTGGGAGCTTGGACGAAATTTTTAAAGAAATCAAGGAAAAGAGAAACAAAGTTAGCTAACTCATTTCTTTCGGTATTCTGAACACAGTATTTTTATCTGGGCTCAATTCAAGCCGTCTGCTCTTCATAACATTATTACTAATCATGCTTCGGATCGTATAATATCCGGTAGCCCCTGGGCGGTGGCACTTCTAAAGCCTCAGGAACCTCCCACTCGCCAACTAAACCCTGTTCTGTCGCCTGCGCTATGGCTTCATCTGGAGTTTCGGCAAAGATTACAGCACTGTGGCGGACGCCCTGGACGTGGTAGACTTTCATAGACCAACCCTCCAATAAGTGGTTACTTGTGAGATAAAATTAACGCTATTATCAGGCAAGTTTAGGGTTTTACTACTGATGGGCGCCGCATATTTATCACTCTTTAAATATTAATTCCCAGCGCCGATATTCCCCCGCACAACCGCTTCACATCAAAATGAAAGCATACATGTGACCGGAATGCCGCATCATCCCAGGCGCCTTCCGGTTCGCCTGTGTTCAGTATCGCGGCTGCCGGGGCGCTTCGCGGAGAGGCGCGCTTTCCGTTCTCTTGATGCAGGAGCGGGGGGCACGGTGAGATTTCGAGCAGGTGGGGGGGCTGGGGGTTTGTGTCTTTGTGAGGGGGGGGTTGTTTTGGTCTATCATGCCCTTCGTGAGAGTTTTCCTATTGCCCTTAATGCTACGTTTGAGTATCCTTCAAGTATGAGTTTGTTCTTTTGTTTGAAACTATCATTTTATCTAATAATCTAGCTGCCTCACGGCGGACAAACTGGTTTTCATCTTTTATTGCGCGATCTTTGAGGGAGGAAAGTGTATCGGTGTCACCATACCAGCCTTGTGCCAGCGACTCAATTGCTCCACGGCGAACATATTGATTTTTATCATTCACCGCACAGAGTTTGATCAAAGGTAGGACATCGGGATCATCATGCCATCCTTGTGCCAGTGACTCAATTGCTTCACGGCGAACATATTGATTTTTATCATTCACAGCTCGATCTTTGAGCAATGACAAGGTATATGTGTCGTCATGTTGGCCCTTTACCAGAGACTCAACTACTGCACGGCGAACATAACCATTCTTATCATTCTCAGGCTGATCTTTGAGCAATAGCAAGGTACCGGGGTCGTCATGCCAGCCCTGTGCCAGAGACTCAACTGCTACGCTCCGGATATCACCGTTTTTATCATTCTCAGCGCAGTCTTTGAGAAATAACAGTGTATCGGGGTCGTCATGCCAGCCCTGCGCCAGAGACCGAACTGCTACATACCTGACGAAATTATCTTTATCATGCTCCGCGCAATCTTTGAGCCATTGCAGTGTATCGGGGTCGTCATGCCAACCCTGTATCACAGACTCAACTGCTTCACGCCGAACAAATTCACTTTTATCCTTTACTGCGCGGTCTTTTAGCCATAATAGTGTATCGGGATCGTCATGCCAGCCCTTTGACAGAGACTCAACTGCTGCACTCCTGACGAAATCATATTTATCCTTCACAGCGAGGTCTTTGAGAAATAACAGTGTATCGGGGTCGTCATACCAGCCCTGTGCCAGAGACCGAACTGCTGCACTCCTGACGAAATCATTTTTATCATTCACCGCGCGATCTTTGAACACGCGAAGGATATCAGGGTCATCATGCCAGCCCTGTGCCAGAGACCGAACTGCCGTCCTCCTGGATATCATCGCTTTTATTCTTCATAGCGCAATCTTTGAGCCATGTCAGCGTATCGGGGTCGTCATGCCAGCCCTGTGCCAGAGACTCAACGGCTACTATCCTGACATCGCCATTTCTATCATTCACAGCGTGGTCTTTGAGCCATAACAGTATATCAGGGTCGTCATGCCAACCTTGTGCCAGAGACTCAACTATTGCACGACGAACATAACCACTTTTATCCTTCACAGCACGATCTTTGAGCAATGGTAAAGTATTGGGATCGTCATGCCAACCCTGTGATAGGGAACGAACAGCTACACTCCTGACATCATCACTTTTATCCTTCACAACGCGATCTTTGAGCCATAATAGTGTTTCGGGGTCGTCATGCCAACCCTGAGCAAGAGACTGAAATGCTGCACGCCGGACATTATCATTATCGTCTTGTTAGCTAAGTCCATTAAAATAGAGAAAGAAGAGCTTTACTTTTTAGTTGATATTTTCCTAATGTTAAAACAGCCCATAATACGGAATTCTCATTTCCATTTAACTTATTCTTAGATCGTCATATAGATTTCTTTGATTTAATCAATCCGAATACGAATTCTGCCCATGCATTGTAAGATCATAATCTGGATAGGAGGCAAATAGTATAATATTCATATATATCTGACTTGGATATCAACTGGTCGACCAGTATATCTTATGAGGCCAATCTGTGGCCTACCAACTTTACGGCTGGAACTATCTCATCAATCAAAAACTTATTAATATCCTTTGTCCAGCGTACCATTTCAAATAATTTAAATACTCTTATCAACTAATTTTTTGCAGTTTCATCTATTGCTCTCGGATTTCTCATTCTCACTCAAACATTTGATTGCTAAAAAATGTTCCAGGGAGAGCGTCTTTCCATACCATTGTGGGTCGATATACCGGCATGAGCATATTGGATAATATCATTTACAACTTTTTCTTTCATTCCGCATATCAATCTTAAAACCTCATGCCATGTCTTGTCTTCCCAGTATAATCCATAGATAATCATTTTTCAGTTTTTCAATATCAATCTCATGGTCGTTGAATTTCTCAACAATGTCACTGGCACAGAAATATTCAAGGAACGTCCTGTGAATAAATCCGTAATAATCGGCCCCATGCATACAAAGAATAAAATTTCGTCTTCGTAATTGATCTATTATGGATTCCGCAATAACTTTTGCATTAGCATGGTTTTTTTGATACCGCTTCTGAAGATAAGTCTCATATTTCTTTTTGAAGCTCTTCCTGTGAATAAAATTGCCTGCAAGTCCCTCAGGACCGGACTGCATTTTAAAAGCAATTCGCATAGATAGTTCTTTTTTATCTTCTTCCCCGAATAAAATCCATGTTTGATTTTGCTTCTTTTAAGGTGTCTGTTGACTTCCCAGTTCTCAACAAGGACACCGGCCGCATGGTCATAAAGTTTCCACCGTTCCCTCGGAAGTTCTTGATGCTTACCGATTATGGCGAGAATTGTAAGCAAAAGGGGTTCCCGGCCAACTGGCGTATGGAGGAAGAATCTTTTAGTGATTTGATTATCCTCTTTTTCTTTCATTTGCTTCTTCCTGATTATCAATAATGCAATTGGATACCATTTATCCAGAAATAGTTTGATGTGTTTTTCCTCGAAATTCCTGAAGTGTGAAGTGGGAAAAACTCGCATTTTCAAGGATTTTTGGATTGTACCCCACAATTCTTGAAGTAACAATTATCTGGATTTTTGGATAATCAATAGAAAATCCTGCAATCATACGATTGACATTTTCCCATTCTTTGGAATCAAAAATTTCATCAAGACCATCAAAAATTACAAGCGCTTTACCATTTTCCTTAAGATATCTATTAATCTCTTTTGCTTTTAACTGTACCCTTCGTTTCTCCAAGATGCTGGAAATATTCAAGGAAAGTTTTGCATTTATTGCTTGAACATAATCCAATGAATTCCCTTAATTCGATTAATAGGGGGAAATAACCATTATATCTTTTATTAAGCCTGTCATCTTTATTTAGATTTAAAATGGATAGAAGAATATACCTTGCCAGAGTTGATTTTCCAGAGCCCGGATCACCAAGAATTACTATATTTTTATTTTTCTTGTCGCTTATAACATCTAATACGGTGCAGGAATTTTTGAATAATATGATTCTTTTGCTCTTTTAATATCATCCTGCGTTAAGCCATCTGGAAGATATTTTTTATCAAGTCCCAATCCTCTTGAATCCTATTAAAATCTCTTTTGGAAGCTCTACTGGAGGAGGATTTTCTCTTACATTTTGTTCAACAAATACATTGCTGAGTTGGACTTTTTGATAATCTTCTTTTTTGGATGGTGTGAGAGTATCGAGGTCAATATTTCATATCTTTATGGCTATAGCTTCTTTATACTGTTTGAGATCAAGTTCGTTGACCATTTCATCCTCTTGCGATTCCATTCCATGCTCCATTTCCCATTTGTGAACAGCAGTTCCAACAAGCTGGCTAATTCATCGCGGATTTTTAAAACCGATACGCTGATATTTTTTGGATAATTCTTTTCTTAGCTTTTCAATTTTTTTTGCATTTTCATCTGTATCAATAAACTTTCGCGTCCATTGAGCATCCTCATCAAGTAAAAAAATTAGACATGGTTTTCCTGACTTTACTGCTTCTCTATACTCAAGTTCAGTCATGGATTTTTTCTTTCGAGGTGGGATATAGCCATATCTCCAAGCAAAAATTCCTATATATAGGTCACATGAAGCTACCGCTTTTAGGCACTTGTCCAGAGGTCGTATATTTTCTGCCACAAAATATTCCATTGCAATATCTTCATGTTGCATCCGTTTCAGTTGAAGTGATACCTCCTTTCTGAAATCTTTTAAATCTTCAAAAGTTGAGGATACGAATATTCTTGACATTTAACTCCTCTTATTTCTTTAGAATAGAACTTTGTTTGGTTTTATCAAGTAATAAATCTTTGCAAATATTTTTTTCTTATACTTCTTTTGAAAATATCCCATAAAATCCCTCCCTTCCTTCCCCCCACTCCTCACACCCCCACATCCATCTCCTCATCCGCCCTCACCTCACTCCTCTCATGCTTCTCCTCATACTTCCTCAGCGCCGCCCACAACGCAGGCGCATCCTTGCTCCTCACATCGCTCATAAGCCTCTTCCTTATCCTCACTAACGTCGGCGTATTGATCGCCATCCTTGAGATTATCGCCTGACCGCAAGTGAAGGAAGCCTCTGATATCAGCCCTCTGCTATCTGCTGCTGTTCAGAATACCAGAAGGAAAACCCATGCAGGGATGAACAGCATTTCAAGCGAGGCTTTATTTTCCATCTTGAGCAGATCTTTCGTTACCACAACACATCTGTCAATTCTGTGTATTTTGCAGAATTTCATTATGGGCTTCAGATCATTATCGTATATCTTATTTGCATATTTTACTTCTATCGGCAAAAGCTGTTTATCTTTTAATATTATATCCACCTCATCCTTCTGCGGCGTTCTCCAGAAAAAGATCTTTTTATGCCGATAGCCCATGAAAACTGCTGCCAGTGACTCAACATATTTCCCCATTATCTCAGGATATAAAAGCATCTCCCTGCCATAAGATTCCATCGCGATCGCCACGCCCGGAAGTACAATATGGATCTTCTTGCTTGTTCTGATCTGCTTTGCCGCACTTCCTGTGTAGTTGTAGAGAATATGGATAAGGAACGCTCTTTTTAGATATTCGACATATGTGCTGGTGGTTTCCCTGTTCATACCAAGAAGAGATGACAGCTTATCAATGACAAAGATCCCCGATGTTTCCCTCGATGCATATTCAAGGATCTCCCGCAGTGCAGATGGTTTTTTTATCTCGAACTCTTGCGGCAGGTCCTTCAGAAGTATTCTATCTATAACCGAATTGATGATGTATTTTCTTATTATTTCTTCATCTGTCTCAAGGGCGATCTCCGGGAATCCACCCCTGAACAGATATTCACTGAACATAAAAGTAATTTTTTCTTTCTGATGAATGTTCGCCATGTAGAACTTTTCGATCACGCTGTAATCTGAGGTTGGCGGCGCATTGGTATAAATGCCATTTAATTCCAGAAATTCTTCAAATGTCAACGGGGTGACATTCACATCAAAGATCCTTCCTGCCAGGCTTTCCACGCTCTTTGAGATATTGATGCTTGCCGAACCCGATATCATGAACTTGATGTCTTCATGCCTGTCATAGAATCGCTTCAGGATGTCTTCCCATCCTGCAACTTTCTGGATCTCGTCAAGGAAGATATATTTTCTTCCAGCCTTTGCCGTATTTTCAAGGTAGTGATAGATCAAGTCTTCCAGAACTTCCTGCTTCCCCCATTGTTCCTCGAAAGAGAAGAACAGGACGTTTGAAGTTTCAACCTTGCCCAGGATTTCCTTTATCACCTGCTTCATGAGAACTGTCTTCCCCACCCTTCGCAGACCAATTAGAGCGACTATCTGCTTTATGCGCTCATATCGCATTATCTCAGTGAACACCTTCCTTTTGAACTCCGGAACATGTTCTTTTTTGCCAGACCACCATAGATTGCTTTTTTGGATCTCCCTCAAGAGGCGTTCGTCCATGGTTAATGAATTGGTGTTAAAATATTTATATTTATCGGGTTTTAACCTACTAAAAATCAAATATTTGGTAGATTACATCATGAGATTTAAGCAATCTCACACCCCCACATCCATCTCCTCATCCGCCCTCGCCCCAGCCCTCTCATGCTTCTCCTCATACTTCCTCTGCGCCGCCCACAGCGCTGGCGCATCCTTGCTCCTCCCCCTGGCATCGCTCGTAAGCCTCTTCCTTATCCTCACTAATGCCGGCGTATTGATCGCCACCCCTGAAATTATCGCCTGACCTTTCGCAAGCGAAGGAAGCTCTGATATCAGTTCCCTGCTCGCGCTCTCGATGCTCTGGGCTATCTGCTGCTGGTCTGCCGGATTGATTATCCGCATCGTGATCTGGGTCATGCACTGTGAAAGGGAGTCTGCATCCAGCTTGCTCGGGCGCTGCGATACGAGGCACACCCCCACCCCGAACTTCCTGCCTTCAGAGAGTATCGTTTTCAGGATGCTCTTTGATTTCGCCTCTCCGCTGTGCGGCGCGAACCTGTGCGCTTCCTCGATCACCACGAACACAGGATAGGGAAGGAACTTGTCCACATGCGTCTCATCATACCGGTTGTTCTCCGTACCCTCGCGCGCATCAAAAAGCCGCCGCAGCATCACGGATGCGATAAGCTGCTGGAACGTCTCCTCGATGCCCGAAACGTCCATTATCGTAAGCTGTCCCACTTTAAAATAATCAGCAAGCGGGATTGTCTGGAAATCATCGAATATCGAGCCGTACATTTTCCCGAACCTCCACATGATGCCTTCTATGGTTGACTCGTTGGTCGAGTCGCGCAGCGCCTCTATCTCCTGCTTGAGTTCATTTCGCGTGAACTTCTTCTTGCTGTTGTTCTTGAGATTGTGATACGCAGACCGGAAGAGCGTCTTCATCTTATCCGACATCGTGCCGTCGTCCATTATACTTACAAAATCGCTGAACAAGAGGTCACTGATGCGGATCTTTATGCTCTCAGGTTTGACAGTCCTGACCTTCGGGCGATACGTTGGAGTGATGAAATCCGGCATGTTCTGGACTTCGCCAAGGGATGAATATTCACCGTGCGGGTCAAATACCAGGACAGGAGCCATGTTATAGGGTCTTAGCAATTCTTCGACCAGGACTCCCACGGTATATGATTTTCCCGCGCCGGTCGAGGCGATGACAGACACATGCTGGCTCACGATATCCCGGACAGATAATACGACGCCAGTATCCGCGCCCAGGACGTTTCCCATGAATGCGGAACCTGCCACGCCTTTATTGATCTTGCTTATGTCTTTCAGCACTTCTTCCCCCGCGCGTGCTATCTTTACTCCGCATGCAGGATTGGTACGGGGATTTACGAACTCACCCATTGCGGCATCAAAATAACCGATAACTGACGCGGCATAGGAATAATACTTAAAATCCTCTGGATCAAGACCATAGAATCCTGACACCTCATCCGCTTCAAGCTCCGTATCCATCAAGAACTCCTGTGGATAATGGTTAAGCGGTTCTGCGTCTCCCACCCTGCACAGAATATTTTTTCCCGCATCGTTATAGCATACGAACATCCCCGCAGGCAGGCGCTCGCATGAGATGAACGTGAAACCTTCTTCATCCGAATTACTCACTGTCCCAAGCATTTAATCCCTCCTCAGGTGTTTCTTCACAAGCCTCATCATCGGTCTGCATTCCTGGCACACAGATTCAACCTGCTCTGCTATGCAAAGGAGCAGCGTCCTATCAAGCGCATCCCTGCTAGTATGAAAATATGCCGCGCTTGGTTTGCCGTTCTGTGTATGGAACATTCTCATTTCATCTGGACTTAATAGTTCAAGTTTATCCCTGATATCAGGCGGGGAATCGATAATGTATTTCACACTTTCGCCGCTGATCACGCCCAATCCGTGAACAACGTAATAGCTGTTCCTGAAATCCTCATTGAAAGGAGCATACTTAGGCTGCTTATCAGGCTCGATATATGGTATAAGCTCCTCGCGTATTGTGTGCGTGATGTTCTTTATCACACCCACAATTGTCTCATCAGATTTTTCAATTTTCACCATTCTGCCGATGCGCTCTTTCTGGGCATCGGGTGGTATTTTTACAAGATACGTATTCGCATCCTCGACCCTGATTATGTCTCCGATTACCATATTACCAACTCATTTGTGATACTTTTTATTATTTTCCAGTTTGAAAAACCACAGAGTGCACAGAGGACACAGAGAACTATTACAACTCTGTGCTCTGTGGTTGATTATCATTATCTATATTCATTTCCTTAGACAGGATTAACAGGATTGACAGGATTTGCTTATAAAATTTATCCTGTCAATCCTGTTAATCCTGTCTGATTATTCATAACTGACATAGTCAAGTTACTCTATCATTTGTTTCTATCACCTGTTGATCATCTTATGAAAATTCTTCGCGCTCTTATTGATCCTGATCCCGTGCGCTTTGCAGAAATTGTCAAGCATCCCGTAAAAAAGATCATGCTCGTTCATCTTTATCACCGCAGCCTCATGCGCCCGCATGAGAATATCCGGATAATTGCTGCGGATAACGCATTCTGCCCTGATAATATCCGCGATCTTATCCACTATTCCTTCTTCATACATCCATGCCGGGAATTCCACGCGCGCGGGAAGACCATTGCTCACCCTCATATAGAAAAACGCAACCTTATCTTTGAATTTGCCATAATTATCCAGCACTGAGCGCGCTTCCTCTCCTCTCCTGTCGTCCCTGTCACAGAGGAACGCCGCCGTCCTCTCTCCCCATAATAGATGCGAGAAAAGGTGCGTATCAGAGAGCTTGCCCTTTTTCAGCCCGAAAAGGAAATGCATCATCAGCGTGATATCTCGCGGCATGGTCGTGTCTATGAAACCGATGACAGGGGCGCGCGTTTTTTCCGAGGCTTCGAGCAGTTTATTTATTGCTCTGATATAAATCTCCCTGATGTTCCTGTTAAGGACATTGATATGAGAAAGGATAAGTGCGCCGTCAAGCATGATGACTGGCTTATCATGCTCTTTCATAAGTTGCATAATGCTTTCGCATTCCAGGGCAAAGCGGCGCGCATCAACGTATTCGCTGCCGAAGGAATACACGCTTGCAGACTCGAATTCATCAGGAGTGATGATCTCTGCCTCAGTAATTTCTTTATAATCGCTGTCGTTCGTATGCCTGTTCAGGATCTGCGAAGTCTGTATGACTGCAAGCGGTATCTCATAGTTCTTATCTGAATATATCTGGCTGCCATCCACTGCTCCCACAGCGACACCTGAAAGCACAGAATCCACCCATTCAATGGCATCATGCCTGTTCTTCCAGTTGAAAGGAAAAGGATGGATGAGCTTTCCCGGTTCAAGGAGCTTCGCGCCGCTGTAATCATTAAGGCGCTCGTTCATGGAAAGGTCGATGAGATTCAATTTCTTAAGCTCGGTCCTGTACTCCTCTGAAAGTGTGGAGCGCTCCACATCGTACGATTTTATCGCTGAGAGCCTTGCGTCGAACTGGTCAGATATGCTTTTTAAGTCGAGCATGATACAACCCTGCTTTCACCGTCAATTTTCTGGAGCTTTATCACGTTCGCGTATTTCTCGTTAAAGGTATCATCGTGCGAGATAACGAACACCTGTTTGAAACCCCGGATATTCATTATCTGCTCTGACAGCTTTTCTCTGCGGATCTCATCCATGTTCTGCGTGGGCTCATCAAGAAAAACGAAATCAGAACTGGAAAGGATCTTCAGGAGCGCAAGCCTCACCGCAAGCGCCGCCCCCATCTTCTCTCCTCCGCTTAACTGCTGGAATATCTTCTCCTCGCCGCTGTCCAGTATCCTTATCATATAATCTTCGCTCCAGCGCAGTTCCTGTGAGAAGTCGTCCATGATGGAGCAATAAAGGTTATTCGCCTCCCCGCTTATCTCTCCTATCAACTCGCTCACTATATGCTGTCCTGAATCTCGAAGTGTCTCCCGCACGAACTTCGCATAATCCCTGAAGCGTTTCTCATTCTCAAGCTTCACCTCAAGTCCTGCTATGTCTGCAAGGAACTTTTCCATTTCAATTAGATCTTTATTCAACTTTTGAAGCTGAATTTCTTTCTCCTTTATTTCCACCTGGAAACCCCTTACCTTGGCGCCCATTTCTTCATACGAGGTCTGCATTCGCTCAAGGTCTTTTTCATTAAAGCTCTTTCGCATTTCAGCATCCCTTATCTTCAGTTCCCCGAGCGTTCCTTCACCTTCTGCGATCGAATTCTTAAGCCTCTCACACTCATTCTTATGTTCCATGATCCTCGCGGCAAGAGAGAGGTTCTGGATATATTTCTGGTAAAGAGGCTCAAGTTCCCTGATATTTTGCTTCGCTTCTGTCGTGTCCCTGTCAAGAGTGCCAAACTTTTCCATTTCTGCCTTAATAGCGCTTGCTGCATTCTCTTTCTCCGGGATCTTCCTGATCTCAAGATCAAGCCCTGCAACCTCTTCCATGCGGTTCTTGATGAGCAGTTCCAGTCCGTTCACTCTGGTGCGCGGATCTCCAAGCGCCTTTGACTGCGATTCCAGCGCTTTGAGCGAACTATGGCAGGCATCAAGAGCCCCCTGTGCACCTTCAAGCTGCTCTTTGAAGTATTTGGAAAAATCACTTACTGAATTGCATTGTACACCCTTAATGACTGGGCAGATGTTTTTAGAGCCCACGATATCCATCCTGCTCTTTATGTCCTTAATATCCTTCATCGCTATAGCGCGTTCCTGGTTTTTCCCCTCTATTTTTTTCTCGAGTTCGACCTGTTCGCTGATAGATGGAAATAGCGCATTCTTCTCCCCTGTCTTTTTCTCGATCTCAGCCATCAGCAGGTCAATTCGTTTTTTCTTATCCAGGAGAAGAGATAATTCGTTCTGGTTCCTGTTCATTTTTTCCACGACAGATTCGCGCATCTTTCGCAGTTCATCGAATCCATCAATTCTCTTCCTGGCTTCCTCGTATTTCTCTTTCATACCTGTCAGGTCAGAGACGACCTTTTGCGCCTGTTCCGACCTGCCATATTCCTCAACAGCCTTCTTAAGCTGCTGGTTCTGCCCTTCCAGTTTTGCGCCAAGCCTGCTTATCTCACTTTTTATTCGATCAAGCTCTTCCTTCTGTTTTTTTTGCGCCTCAAGATTTGCTCTTATGATGTTCAGTTTCTCGCTTGACTCTTTCATCCCTGTTCTCAAATCCTTTATGTTGACATTGAGACTGTCCCTTTCAACCTTTTTTTCCCGGTAGCCTTCTGTCCTGATACGCAGCCCAGTGATATCACTTTCAATACTGCCGATATCCTTTTCTATGAGCGTCATCGTGTCTCTCAGGTTATCATACGCCTTCCTGTATTCCTCCACTTTCATGACCTCATCAAATATTTTCTGCCTCTTCGCAGGCGGGTTCAAAAAGGCAGCAGTGAACATACCCTGAGGCACCCCGACCGCATTTTCAAAGATTCCGGGAAGCTCTTCCGGACTTGAGAGAGGGAACAGGTTACCGGTTAACCACGCGAACGCATCCTTTTTACCCGTTATGTTCACACCTTTTCCCTCGATGGTGAATTCGCCTCCCAATTTTCTTGTGAGCCTGTATGCTTCCCCATTCTCTGTTACTTCAACCGTGACGTAAGCTGAGTTCTGCCCCCGCCGTTTGAAATCCTTTTCGCTGTACGGCAGGTAATCGAATATCACATAACCTATTGCCTCAAGGATCGTGGTCTTACCGTCCCCATTCTGCCCGCATATGCCATTTATGCCTTCTTTGAACTCTATGGTTGCGTGGCTGTAGGATTTTATGTTCTTTAATTCCACTGACCTGATAAGCATCTATCGTTCCCCGATTTTTGAGATAAGCGTTTGCTGCGCCGCTTCGGCTGTATGTTCATTCATCATGCCTTTGCTCTTGATCTTTTCAAAACCCCATCGCAGTTCCTTCTGGATATCCGCAGGGTCAAGCCTCGCATCGACCTTCTTTTTTACGTCCATGATATTCTTGACGATATCTTCTGCATGGTCCCTGTATCTGCTGTCAGTCTTTACCATGTCAGAGAAAACGAAGAGCTCTATCTGCTCCCGCGTCATGCCGCGAAGATCGCCTGCATTTACCGCATATTTTGAATTGCTCCTCATTATCTTTATTTCTGACCAGAGCGGTTTGAACTGCTCTTTAAGCATGTCGTTTATCCGGTCAATATTTACTTCAGACCTGGGGAAACCCATGTCCCCATAGAGCATGAGTTCAACGAGAGCATCGGGCTGCAGTGTGCGTTCACTCTCGATCTTTGAACTTATCTTTGAGTACAGTTCATCAGGAGTTGCGATGCCCCCCATGTCGAGCTTGATGCGTCTTACAGGTCGTGTTATTGGAGTTACCAGCTTCGCGCCGCCGTTCTTTACGTGATAAAAGCCCTTTTCCAGTTCATACTCATTCATGGATATCATTTCCACGCTGCCCGGATTGAATACCCATCCATCGAATTCGTAATTCATGTGGTAATGACCAAGCGCAAGGTAATTCACTGCTTCCTTCAAAGGTAAAAGCAAGCTGTATGGTATCTCCCCGGATGCCTCCTGTTTGACCTGCCCTTCCATGCCAAAGTGCATCATCAGGATAGTGTATTTTTCCCCGTTTGCTGCGTTTATTTTTTTTATCTCCTCTGCTATCTGCGGGATTACAGATACAGTGCTTGAACCGAGATATCTCACACCAAATAT
Organism: Methanobacteriota archaeon; assembly: GCA_963793805.1. Lineage (GTDB taxonomy): Archaea > Halobacteriota > Methanosarcinia > Methanosarcinales > Methanoperedenaceae > Methanoperedens. The sequence goes on along the minus strand of CAWCBK010000013.1, from coordinate 48,932 downwards.
GCGGACGCTGTCCAGTTCAACAAAGTCACCCATGAGCTTTACGCCGTTGGCTTCTTTCAGCCTTATGAGCTGCAGCAGCCCCTGCGAATTGAGTATCTCAAGCCAGCTCTTGCCGTCCTGGTGGAAAGCGAGGTCGTGGTTTCCTTCGATTGCATAGACCTTTGTGGAAGGGCTTTTTGCTTTGAGTTCTGAGAGGACTTTGTATGCCTGTTCGTAGGTGGGGGCGTTTATGTTGCGCTTGTGGAAGAGGTCGCCTGAGATGAGGATGAACTCTGCTTTGTGATCGATGGCGTACTGGATGACTGAATGGAAGGCGCGGGCGTAGTCCCGGAAGCGATCGAGGAGACCGTATTGAGCGTAGCCGAGATGGAAGTCGCTGGCGTGGATGAAGTTCATGGGGTGTTAATTGGCGGTCATGGTTAAAAAGGGTTAGCTTCTCTCTCTCACATCCCCACGCCCACGCCTGCCACGCCCCGCACGCACGCATCAATAACACCAATATTATCTAAATTTCGTCAAGGCATCAAAATCAAAATCTCGATAACACTATATGAGCCAAATTTCTATAACTTTCATGTTATCCAATTCATCATCAAATTTTAATCAGAGCCTTCAGATAATCCTAAATTGTGATCTGAGCTTTCCTATAACTCATGATTTTAATACTTTCTAAATTATTTTGTTGTAAAGTCGCTATATAGGATATACGTATTAAAAAAGTAAACTTTACAACAAATTTCTTTATAAAGTTGGCTGAAGCGTTTGCAGTCAATTTTTTGGATCTCAATATTGACCATCTGACTTTTCTGATGTTATGTTCAATGTGAATTATCTGAGACTATATAAAATTATTTACTATTTATATAATATGCGGGCGACAGACCAACCTATTTATACTTTTAAAACAATCTTTATATTGCCTTAAATTAGAAAATAAGGCACTAAAATGTAGATAAAAATAAACGGAGATGTAAAAGATGAAAATAGTAGAAATAAACACGAACGGAAATGGAAAAGCATCCGGCGGCAAGAAAGAACTTGGAGCAGCAGAAAAATTGCTCTTCGATACAGAAAGCGGCGAAGTAAGACTGAAAGCTCTGATGAACATGTCAACCGGGCAACAGGGAATAGCTGAACTGGAAGAATTCAAGACCTATGGCAGTGACGCAGAAAAAAGCTATGGCTTGGATATAGCTATGAATCGAGTTTTCATACTTGGAAATATTCCCCTTATTGCAAGAGGCAGGGGAGATAAAGTCGTCATCAAGAAGCTCGAAGCTTTTGACCTTGGAGCAGTATAATAAAGCCGATAAAAGAGAAATGGGAGCCAATCATATCGAAACCGTGAAAGCGAAACTGGCAGAAGTACTGGCTTAAGGCTTTCAATTTTTTTTGGAATTTTATTTTTCACATGACCGGAGGTCAGGCATCATGACTAAGAATAAGAAATTTGAAATGCAAAATATAATCGAAAAAATACTTCAGAAGCATAATATCGATCCATCTGCGGAGAGTTATTATCTCAAACTCAGAAAGCGGAACTATGATGATTTAGTTATCGAAAAAGAGGGCGAACAGGTTCTTGTCGGGCATTACTATCATCATCCGAGTGGAGATCTAATTAGTGATCCAGTGCTTGCATTTGATTATAATCATGGATACTGGTATCCAGTAAGAATCGAGCTGGCTATTGGGGATACTGATTTGCAGCTTTGTTGAAGATGGCAAACGCATGATTTACCCGGATATAGTCAAGGAGTTCAAATCCTTTCAAAGAATGTTTGCTCGGAATATCAGAGACCAGGGATGGCTTGAGAATGGAGAAAAGGTTGCATGATTAAAGTCAAGTCACTCGAAGTCAGGGAAATCGAATATGCCTATGATAAAAGACCTAAAATCAATAGCATGGATGATGTTGTTCAGATTGTTAAACCAATGATAGCAGACTTGAACAAAGAATTTTTCATGGCTCTATATCTGAATACAAAAAACGGTGTATTGAAACAGGAAATTATCAGTATTGGAAGCCTGAATGCTAATATCGTTCATCCACGGGAAATATTCAAGACAGCCTGCATGATTTCAGCATCGAGCATAATCGTAGCTCATAATCATCCGTCGGGAGATCCAACACCAAGCAGGGAAGATATCGAAATAACGAAAAAACTGCATGAAGCTGGAAAAATGATGGGTATTGAATTGCTTGACCATGTTATTATCGGGCACGACAGAAATTATGGATTCAAGGAAAGTGGTCAATTATGAAGACATGGTGATATTATGGGAGCTAGAACTATATTAATCAGCCAGCCATTCGCTCTCAGGCAACAAAAAGGGGTTCCTGTATTCACGAAAATCAAAACGGAAATAATACCCCATAGCCAGGAATTCATGGAAAAATATGGAGCATTCGAAAAAATGGGATATAAGCTGGCAGATAGGAAAAAGAGAATAAGAACAGATTATCCTTTAGATTTACATAATCTTGAAAGAATAATCATAACGCCAAATGGAAAAGGATATCTGTCAACTTATTTCCTTGATTTTATGAAAGATTTTAATGTGCCAATATATTTTGTCAACGGCAAAGGCATGATTGAATCGTGTTTTATGCCGACATATTTCAAGAAACCATCTTTGATCGTAAAACAGTGTGAAGCAAGGATTAACGGTAAGAATATTGAGATTGCGAAATATATTCTAACTCTAAAACTTGAATCGCAGGGAATGAAACAGTTTATTCCAAAATTGAAGGAAGCCAAAAATATAGATGATATTCTATATGCAGAGGCAATAGCCGCAAAACTGTATTTTGATCAGTGGAGTTTTCCATGCAGATTTAATTGGACAGGAAGACATGGTAGAAGTATTAAATGCCAATGCGGTAGACCCTGTAAATGCTATATTGAATCTTGGATATGGGCTGTTGGCTCAGGGTATGTCTGAAATTCTTCTTGAAAGAGGTTTTGAGATATCGATTGGCTTCATGCACTATAGCGAAAATAATACTTATTGGGGTCAGCTTACTTTTGATGTCATCGAGCCTTACCGCATAATGATAGATAAGGAAGTTAAGGAAATGGTCAAGAACTCAATATTTGAACCTGAAGATTTCATTTTTTCAAAGAATAGATCGCATATGGTTCTTAAAGATAGACCTTTTGAGAAAGTACTGGATAGATTCCTGCAAGTGCTGAATCCATTGGAACAAAAAAGCCTGCCAATGATACGGAAAATTGAAAAAATGCTTTTGAGTTCGCATCTTGATGATCCATAGGAAGTGGGATTATGTTTAGTAGTATAGGTGACTAAGAAAAAGAAGAATCAATTCGCTATTTAATGGATAATATTTCAAAAGACTGTCTAAAGAAAGTTTGGGTTGCGGTTCAGAATAAGGGATTCGATTGGTCATGGTCAGTGCATATGTGTTTTGGGATGTATGTAAGGAATACCTTGAGAAAAGGTGGATTTGATTGGGATCATTATGCCTTGGATGCTTTATGGAGTATGCTTATAGAAGAAGCAACTCGAAGTGTGGAAATCACTAAGGGAAACAGCGGCTAACTTTGGAAATGTCTTCCCAATCCGTTTCCATGCAATATCATATTGCTTTGCATGTTGAAGCAGACCCTAACTTTGGAGCAATAAATATTGATAATTGGTCGATTTTAGTCTGAATTATGCCTTATTGGCAGAAATTAGGAGGTTAATTCGACCGTCTCAATTTTTCAATCAACTGGTGAGCGACTCTTGGAAGTTCATTCCAGACAGCATAGTCGGAGATGCTCTCATCGAGATGATCGATATCTGATGCTTGGCCCTCGACCATGCATGACCGTAAATTGAATGTAATCACTTTTGGCCCAAGATAGAGTCGCCAGAAATTATTTTTATCCTCTATTTTCTCAAATTTGATATTAGGATCCATCAAATTAAGTGTACGACGTAACAAGCTTATAAGGATTTCAGTTCTCTCTGTCTCTACGATTGGAGGGGTTCCTTCAGTAACATAGTTCAATAATTCAAGTCCAAAGAATCTGTTAAGTTTATTGTGCCAGATTTTGTTGTTGTAAGTTCTTAAACAAGAGTGACAAGAACTGTTGCAATTACAATTGGAAAGAATAGATTTGACGTTTTTTTGAACGTCATCGAATCTTTCGAATGTCTTTGAAGCAAATCCGGCTCCTCCAGGTGTGGTATCGTAAAGGAACAACTCCACATATCCGTTAATTTCTGGTTCGTCTGTAGAGAAGCGGGGACGAATCCTGTAATCACCAGCTAGTTCGTTAGAATCGATGCCAAGAGCCCGGGATGCTCCTAAAACCTGTGCTTCGGCAAGGGACTTAATAGCGACCTTAAACCAAGATTCCGTTGGAGCCCACATTAAAGGTCTTTTGAATGGGATGCGGAGCACAGCTAGATCCGTGTTAAACTCGTAACCAAAGGTTACACGGGTGAAGTTTCCTGAACACTGAGAGTTCCACCCTCTAACACGAATATCCCTTGGATATGGTCTGTTGTGGGGATTGTTAAGATTGTTTCCTCTATCAACAGCCCCACATTTAGAACAAATCTGATACCCTTCTTGGTTGGGACCGAAATTTGCAACCAACAACTTTTGATTAGGCAGTTTATGCAAGCTACCATTTTTTAGATGCTTCATAGACTCGGCATTTAGTTGATTTAACCTAGAAGTCGGGATTGGAAATTTAGCTAGAGTTGCATATACTCGTTTTTCTTCCTCTTCTTCGGATTCTGCGGCTTCACGCCCATGTTTGACTTCTGGGGCAAAAGCTGGAGGTCTGAAAATGTGTTGTGACGCTATTGCCGAGTTACAAACAGGGCATTGCTCTTGTTCCCCACTCAAATCCCTCCGATTCTCTTCTAAAATTGTCTCACAATTGCGACAATAGTTAAGCCAAAAAGATTGTCCCATCCTGCCCCAATGGCACGATTCACGGGGTCATTAGCGAAAGGGAAATACAGGCCATATGAGGTGAATGTCTTTTTATCAACGACAATCTGGCGACCAGGAACATAAATAGAAAGTGCTTGTTTGAGGTCGGTTGAAATTGCGTATAACGTCTTTGGGATTCCTGTTTGCCTGTCAACGCCTTTAACTACAAAATCGCACACATCAATGGGGAAAGAAAAAGTCGGTAATAATGCATCATCTAATAGTGTGGATAAAAGGTCCCCTTCACCGTCACTCTCTGAACTCCAATTCGACTTATCTTTCAACTTTTTTAAATCCGACAGGAATTGGCTTGCAGTCTCCTTGATTAGTTCCGCCCTCCAATTCTCCTTTTCAGCAAAGGATTCTGAAAGTTTTTCAGGTAGTAATTCGCCAAGTTCGTTTACGGTATCTGAGGCTTCAGTTAATATCTCTTGTTTCAACCAGACCTCAAACGACTTTAAAGAATGTCTTCCTTCACCTAAGAAGAAATCCTTGCTCGAACCCAGTGATTCAAATACAGCCGCTGTGGGGTCGATTTCCTCAGGATTAAAGAATCTCTCTAATAATGATGCATTTATATGCCTTTCAGCAATCTTTCGGTTTCCAATGTAAATTATAGGTTCTGAGGCAACTCCTCCTATCATTAAATGTGGATTTTCAAAATTAAATACCTCGTGAGGTGAGTTGTCAGCGAATGTCAATATTATGGATAAACCGGTCCCTCTTCTTCCAGCCCTACCAGATCGTTGATCATAGTTCTCAGGTCTGGGTGGTACCGTTCTCAAAGCAACTGCTGTTAAGCTTCCTATGTCAATGCCAACCTCCATTGTGGTTGTACAACTAAGAACGTCTATTGGTTGCTCTTTATCTTGGCTAATTTGAACGTCTTGGAAGAGGAGTTCATATTTTTCAGTTTTTGAGAAGACTTCAGAATAATCTTTTCTGCTTAACTGAGCAGAATGCTCTTCGGATCGCAAAGTGAATGGTTCATGCTTTCCTTCTAACACCTCTTTACATGGGTCACGCCAGAAAGATTTACGGGCAGCCATGTGAACATCATCTTCGCTTATCAGTTCTAGCTCGCCCTCACATTTCTTTTTCGGGCATCTCCCAGCCAGAAAAGTAAAGGAAAACTGGTGGCATCCTCTGCACCTATACAATTGTTGTTTCAAAGCAATCTGCAAAGTAACAGCCGAATCATTTACCACATAGCGATCATCTTTCAATGAAACAAAAAGTCTTCTCCTTTTGAAGGTCGATAAAGAGAACGCCGCAAGTAATCCCGTTGTTTATCAGTAATAAGAGATCTGACTTTATCGATTAAGTATTTTGGGATTAACTCATCTATCAGAAGTCCTTCACCTTTCTTCCTCGGATATCCTCCTCTTGATTTCCTCCTTACATAATCATTAATCTCGGAATCGTATGCCCTTTGAATACAAGCAAACCGAAGAACCTCAAGGACAATTTCTTCCAATAAGTCTGGATCAACACCACGATTAGCATCACGAATTTGGTTCATTACTTCATCCGTAGGCATAAGATAACCAACCAGCGTAGCCCAAATCGAATAATTCTCGTCCCCTAAAAGTCTTAATAACTCAGAATCGTATTGTTTCGGTCGATCTCGGTTCAAATCTTCAGTCAGAAAAGGATCTAATACAATATCTTCTATGGATTCAAGACCATGGTATTTCGCTTTGGTTTCCAAAGTATGTTGTACCCTTTCAAAGTGCGTCCTAGACCCTGGATAATCAGTACCATCACTGACAATAAATTCGTCAGAGTCGTCAAAAAATGCTATATTACTATTAAGAGTATAAACAGAGAGAGCGGGGAATAAATTATTAAGACTCGTCCCCTCCGGTAGTGAGTTAACAACGTCTACTACCACTTCTCGGAACGAGTCCTTCTGCACAGTTTGCTGTAAATCCCTTGCCAATCTAGCCGCTTTTTGTCTACCATCAGAAAAACACAGAACCTTTTTCCCTTTATTAGGCAAATATTCTCTTCCTTTCATAGGGGATTGATATTTGAACATTTCTCTCACTAAATTCGCAAATATTTCTTCACCTTTTGTCTCAAGATCCATGATTTTTGTTTGACCATCTTGCCGCTTTTGTTCTCGAATACCGCAAACGGGACAACGTATCCAACTCCATGGGAATTTAGAATCTGAAGGTTTTTGTTTATCACTAGGTACCCAGACTTTAATAAATCTGTCCGGCTCATTTTTTCTATATTCTTGGCACAGGTGCCCCGTGTAAATATCCATATAGCGAGAAGGAGTATCTTCTGATAACGGTATACCGTCATTTTCTGGATCCGGATCGGATTTCGGTTCCTCTAATAGAATATGAACTTCTTCCAAATTTTCGACTTCACCCCTTTCTGTCCATAGGAACATAGGGTACTCGTGGAAATCTCTTAAGCGGAATGCCCTTATGTAGGCAGCCCCGCACGTTCTATGACTTAGAAGTTCGAATACCCTAGCTCCACAGTCACATATAAACTGGGGTTTTGTGTAGATTTTTCCGAGAAGTTTATAATTAGGATCTTTTATTCGTCGCTCAGGACATTCCGGGTTAACGCACGCATAGAGCTTCGGGAGGCCTTGTAGAAACATATGGAGTTTTGCTGGTAGAAGACTCTGTCCATCTTCGTTTTTGGCATTAGTTCCAAGAAAGAGTAGATTAACCGTAGCCTCAAGAGCAAGTTCGCTCTCTATATCCGGAAATAATATATCTGCTAAATTCTGTAATGAGTATGGATGGTTGCTTAATTCGGTATAAAGCATTCGGAATACAGGGAATTCCTTGAGATTAGAACCTAAAAATCTCCACAATGCATCAATATCATAAGATTCATCGGGGCGTTTCCAATTAAGGCTGGAAGCAAGCTTTTGAACTGATCTCAAATCCAGATCGTATCCGAAATTTGCAAAGATTTCTGCCTCTACTCTTGCACCAATCCGTCCTTCTCCAAAGGATGTTTTTTTACTTGTTATAACTTCGAATTTTTCCAGAGGCGAAGCTGTCAGACCACTTGCGAATTCAGGAGCGATTTCCTTTGCTTTTTCATCGCTACCCAAAGAAGCGCTCGTCAAGATGAACCTGACTCTGTTGCTTGAAACTCCCAGATGCTGCAATAAACGACGAATAAGTAAAGCAATTTCGGCCCCTTGTGCTCCACGATACAGATGTGCTTCATCTAAAACTAAAGTTAATTGATTGTTCTCGTCTTTCGAGAGCCATTCTCGTGTTTGCTTAAAGAAGAACTGCTCTATAGGCCTGAGTAGCATATATTCAAGCATGGAATAGTTCGTGATCAAAATATCAGGGGTTCCACCGTATTCATTTGGAGAATGCATCTCTTGTCTTGTGAAAAGCTCGGTGTCCGTGGGCTGTGTCCTAAACTGTACATCTCTCGACTTATTTTTGTTTCGGAACCTTTCTAAATCTTTTGTAGGAACCCGCCCCTTTGATTTTAGCTCGTTGAAAAGTTCTGTATTATTTTGCTCAAGGTCAAGGTAATAATCTATTATAGGTCTTACTTCTCTATAATTTCGATCTGTGTTGTACCTTCCGTGATATGGCGTTCTGCTAGTATACATCCCAAATTGGACTCGCCGTCCAAATCTCTTCTCTAATTCCTCTGCACCAACATCACTGCCAAAGAGTTGCCTTAGACGGGACACTTGATCAGCGACTAAAGCATTCATCGGGTAGAGTATGATAGACCTAAATCCTCGGACTTCCGTTGTTTCACCGCGTTCAGCTTCTAAAGCAAGTTGACCCAAGATTGAATAAAGAAATATCTCTGTTTTTCCTGAACTTGTGCCTGTAGAAACAATTAGATTTTTTTCTTCAGAGAAAAAAGCCTCAAGGGCTTTAGCTTGATGTAAATAAGGTGGATCGTAAACATCGAGATCCGCCTGATTTAATCCTTCTAAAATCTCTTTAACAGGTGATGGAAGATTCAGATCTCTGAATCGCTCACCTACTACGTATGAAGGGGTCGCCCCTATCCATGGTTCTGATGCTACAGCCCCATCTTCCATCAGTCTTCTTCTCTCATTAATCAATCTTGAGTTGTGAAGATGGTAATTCGCTTCAATGAATTTCATATGACGATCTTTGATTTCGGAGGCTGTCTTTGTGATTGAAACCATCTTGTATCTCTTTATGCGTTGTGTATAATAGTCTTTACTGAAATCTTTTCGAAAACTTCGGCGGTTGACTTTACTGCCCAAGAGGGAATTATCCAGTTGATTTCCCCTTCATTAAATCCTTCAAATTTTGCTCCTAAAGCATGAAGCCATCTAGTCTGGGATTTTGGGGGATAAAAGTCTATCCTAAGACGATAATCTCCATTCAATTTTTCAAATTTAGCCACGCGCCCTTTACCTCCTAATTCATCAAATATTAAACAAATTTGTTTATAAAAACGAGATGGGACACCAATCATAGACTCTCGTTCCCCAGTCTTAATTTTCAACCAATACTCATAATGACCGTATTCGGGTTTCCCTCTCCAAAAGCTGACAATACCTAAATCAGTCTGCATATTAATAGGGTTGCCCCCCCATAAAAATCCTTTATCGCTTACACTCCGCAATCCTTCTACCCACGCTTTATATCCTTGCCAATCACTCTCAGGTCTCCAAACTTGTCTAGCTTCAGCTTTAAGTAGATTAAGTAAAAAATTTCCGTCAAATTCCATTAGACTAACATAACTTTCTTTAGACTGAATTGGGATAGCGAGTTTTTCAATTTCAGACCTTTCTGTGTTTTTGATTAGCCGACCCACCCCTTGGATATTTATATTTAAACCATTTTCCGTGAAGTAGTGAGTCGGTAAGCCTGAAACTAAAATCCAATCATTCTTATCTACATTCACAACTCTTGTTGGGGCTGGGGAATAATACCCATTAGAAAGTTCAAGAATGTCGCCGATAAATAAAAGGTTTGGCCCTTTCGACTCTTTCAGGATATCGGATAATAAGTCTAAATCTTGGTTTTCAATTTCTGAGATTATAGCTCGGAGTTTTTGTATTACCCATCGACTAATGGACTGGATGTGCATTTTTCGTATGGATCCTTGGGGGTCAGGTACAGAGTCAAGGGCAAACCTAAATGCTTCACTTATTATTGCTCTTTTCACAGAGTCAGAATCTGATGGTAAATATGCCTCTTCGATAGTCAGAAATTCGCCTCCAAATCTAAGAATATCAATGTCCTTCATTTATCCTTCTTTATCTTCATCAATGCCAGTCTAACTTGTTTTTTTGCTCTATCTGGTAGTTCATCATGCGAAGTTCCCAAGGGCACACCATAAACCTCTCTAACTACCGACCATGTAGCTTTTTTTGGAATCTCGTCCAAGTTCTTGAGTCTCCTCTCAATCTCTCTATCAGGTAACTTCTTTTGCCACGGTTTAGACTGCAGAATATCTAATTCTATTCTTCCCAAAGAATCGTAGTCAAGTATGATGCGGTTACAGTCTTCTTTTAACCAAGAATCCATTATGGATTCGGCTTCCTCCAAAGCCGTATCCCATTTACGAATTAATCCTTTATATTCACTTTCTTCAGAGAAGGTTCCTATGATATCAATTTTGAATTCTTTAGGACCTATTAGGTTCAAATCAATTCTATCTTCTCTGACCTTTTTTGATTCAATAGGTATTGCACCCTCAATACTCCATGGATTTATTTTTCTTATTTTTCTATCGGTTCTTAATTCTAGGCCTAACTCCACATCTTCTATCCAAGGCTTCTGTAAAGATTTCTTTCCACTCTCTGCATGAAAGTTGATCACTCTATGTTCATTTCCCCAATGAACACTAAGCCGACTAGAACCCTTAATAGGGAAGTGGGGCACGAATATCCGTGGTACACCTTTGCCTTTACTAGGTAGTATTTTATTTTCTTTCCCCAAGGGAACGGAGACGATTTCAAATTCCGGATCTCTCATCTTGGGGTGGTATAACGGCAATTAGGGCATCAGACTCAGGTTTTCCAGAAATGGGAGATTCGGAATTAGGAGTAGCATAAGGAGGTAATATTATATCAACATAAAAGGTATCGGTATCTGCACTTACTTCTATGAAACGATTCACAAGGTTTTTATTTCTATCGTTAACCTCAAATTTTATTATTTTCCATGGACCGAATACGAGATTTTCACAGCCCTCTATTTTCTCTTGGAAATCTTCCTTAAGAACGAAAAAAAGGGTGTCTCCATTTTTAAAGTGAGTATCGCTACTTCGACGTTCAACTCGATTTGGCTCTCCAGAAAATACATCTTTAACGGATATAGGCTCTGCTTTCCAATTCCCGATCAAATCAAGGGATTTGTATCTGAGATTTTGTGTATCGATGATTAATTCGTATTTATCGGCATTTGGATCAAATTCTATCTTTGCCTCAGGTTCACTGGGATGAAGATCCGCGATTGTGGAGAACTTTTTATTCCTACACCATGAAAAATGAGGCTATTTAATGCATCGTTAACTTCTACAGGGTTTGTAAAATCCCCCCAGCGTAAAACTGGCAAGATGCCATAAAGTCTGACAGTCTTTGTATAAGGGTTAGGGCTCAAAACTAAACGAATTTGTTTTTTTGATTCTGATTTTTCTACATCTGACATTCTAAATCTCTGAAGTAAATCTTCTAAACCTTCTTTTGTTCGTAGAGGGCATTCTTCACTTGCGGATCCAACCTAGCGTGAGCAAAAAACCATACCATAACTTCTCCTTTTCTAGGTTCAAGAAAACTACCGCATTCGATGCATGTATAGTAATCTAGCTTATGCTCGGCTTTATCAATATGTACCGGCCGACCTCGAGGGTCGAGCCCGTAGGGAATCTTTGGTTCACTCATCAAAACCGCCGTTTCAAAACTGGAACCTCATTGAATCGCTTTTCGATATATCCTATGCCCTCACTCAGTGGAATTATCTCTTGAACATGAATCTCATCTTCCGAGTCAATAACTCGTAGGATTTCAATTTGGACTGGGCCAAAATAAATCCGATTTTCACCCCCACCCATTGAAAATGGTGACGCTACAGAGTGGCATTGGCGTGGTTCAAGAGATATAACTTCAAAATCTTGAACTTTTCGATGAAATTTTTCAACATTGAGCGCTTCAATTACTACGGCGTTTTTTACAGCCTCTCTCAATTCTGAAAAATCAATACTTTCGAGTCCCATTCAGATCATATCTTTTACTTATTTTAATCTTAGTCTTAAAATCAACATTGAAGAATGTTTTGTTTCTTTTTATATTTCAAGTCCTTTTGGATACGCGAATATTTTCGGCGTTAAAGCATTCCCATTGATCTAAAACTCTTTCAGCCCGTGGAATTATATATCTATCTTTAATATAAGTAGAAATATCTTCAGCCGTTTGGTCATAGTACTCCGGTTCGTTGGTTTTGCCACAAAGATATTCCTTGAAATTCGGAGTTAGTGGAGCCCCATAAAATCCTCGTTTGATTCCATGATAAAGTAAATTATTGCCATTAAGATTTATACGTTGAAGGCAATTACGAATCACCCTCATCTTCCATTGAGGTCCTTGACCAAAACGATGCTTTACAATGATTGGATCGCCGACCGCCTTAAGGTAATCAATCATTTCATCAGCAAGGCCACTATTAAGATGAAAGTGTCCATATCCGCTTGTCCAGCCAACATGATGCCAAAGTTCTCTTCGATTTTTCGCATCGGTTTTTTCATTATATCCACCTTGTTTATAGTAGAGACGACTTAGCATCGATGACTTGCCTAATGCAGTATTAGTTGTAACAAGTACTAGATCCCCTTTACGCATTTTTCCAGAGATTACTGCCTTCTTATTCTCATACTTCTTCTTAAAATCGTTGCGTATTTCATTACTTGTCAATAATGCAGCAACAATCTTACCCCCTAATAATAGATTGTAAGGTGGAACAGCACCAAGAACATAGGAATCGAGCGTGTGCCATAGACGGTCTTCCTTCTGGTTTTTTGTCCATCCAATCCAATCATCACGGGCTTTTAATCCTATAACTGGATCAGTAAGTCCAATTATACCTATAAGTTTGTTATTAGAAGAATCCATTACTAGATAACGCATTCTACGTCCGTAGCCCTGGGAAACTGGAATACTCCACAGATATGTTGCATAACGAAAGAGGTCTTGATTCATTCGATTATCTTGCACATTTACAAGCTTCGGGGATATGGAGGAAATATCAATATCATTTCCATTTGCAAAATAATTGAAGACTTTTTCTTCTTGTTTGATAATCCATTCTTTATTAGACTGGAGAACGTGGCGGTGACGATCCTCATGGAATACCCGAATTGAACTTTTATCAATTGAATCTGGAGGTTTAAGTTCACCATTTGATTGAGGCACATATCCAAAACTAAGGAGCTTGTGGATTATTTTCTGCCGAAGTTCTTGAGCTTGTTGTGTTTCGTCTACCATACCCATCTTTTTTATAAATATTTAAAACGTTGACTTTATATTAATAATTATGTTTTAGGGCGCTATCAAGTATTCGGCTGATAAGAAAAGAATGTACATATCAAAAAAGCAACTGTATGTGGTTTAAATATTAATATAATATTAACAAACGCAACTTGATGAACTTTGTTCTTATCTCTAATCGCCTTTGTATCCGCTTAGTAACCATGTACCAGTTGCTGTAATGACCGTTCCCAAAAGCTCAATGCCATCTTTATACGCAGAAAGAATAGGTATACGCTCCGAAATTATTCCAGTTACTAAAATTAAACCTATTAATATCATTAAAACATAGAAATAAGTTATTACAGCCCTTTTTATTTTAATCGGAATTAAGATATTCGGCCCTTCGATAAGACCTTTTTCAAAAGAAATGGCGAGAACCGTAAAAGCATCCAAAAATAATCCTTGAGTTGATAAGTATACATTTTGTTTATCAACTCTAAACCCCAACGGTATTTCATCGGGGATAGGCATATAGAAATATTTATGATCGACTTTGATTTTTAGTCTATCATTAATTGCATCTTTCGGTGGTTGTTTTCCGTAGCTAAAAGAGAGTTCAATATTATATTTAGTTCGCTTTTTAATGTATAACAACATCTGAGTTTATCAAACAATGTTATTTCTAAATCCCTATTTGATTTTTCTTCATAAAACCTGCTTAACCTATAGACTTGACTTCGCCAGATAGCCTATAAATGGGAAATCACATTTCAGAAGTTTTTGTGAATAACCTTGCATGAAAATGTAACTTTCCCAATAGGCAATATTGTATTGCTCGATAGAATTAAAAAAGATTTTGGTTACTTTGATTTTTTGTTCAGTAAAAATTGGTGGAAAAGCCAAGGATTTCCAGAAAATCGTAAAATCATTGATTTACAACAAATTGACGGATAATGTTTCAATTAATCAAATCCCAAATATTTACCCCGATGAAGCTTTTGAATATTTGGGATTGAAAGAAACACCAGCAGAACGAACTTTTTATAGGACTATTGAACGACTTGGAGATAAATTTGAAATTATCTTGGAACTTCATCAGCAATTCCTGGTAAAAAATGATCTCGTCTCAAAAGAGCAATTCGTAGATTTCTCGTCAACATATTTTGAAGGAACTAAACCTGAATTGGGTGCTTTAGGCTACTCAAGAGATGGAGCTCCCGGAAAGAAACAAATCACATTTGGGATCAGTACCGGAATCAACAATATTCCAACAGCATTGACAATCCAAAAAGGAAATGTCCAGGATAAAACACATTTCGATCATATTTTCAAAACTGTAACAAAAGTATTAGGTGAAGGCAGTATTTTGATATTCGATTGTGGAGCCAACACAAAAACAAATAAAAAAATGATTCGCAATGGGGACATTAAATATCATTATCTTACTTTGAAAGCTAAGAAAAAGACAAAGCTACAAATCAATTATTCAGTTATTTCTGCAGGAAAAAAAGAAAGGAAACGCAAAAAGATTTGAAATGAACGATTCCTTTTATGAGTGTGTCAAACTGAAAAAAGATGATGAAACAAATTATATTTTCTTTTCAGAAAAGCTGTATCAAGAGCAGCTACAAAAAAGAGAAAAGAAATATCTAAAGCTTCTCGAAAAAAACGATAAGGACCTGAAGAAAGTCAAAAAAGGTAAGAAACTTGGTTCAGTCATAACGAAAGATGGTTACATTATTCTGCATGGAAGTATACAAAAAACCCTTGCTCCGATAAGTAATCCTTTCATCAATGGATTAGAGGGATTTTTTGCTCTTGAAAGTTCTGTCAATGATGAACCCGAAAAAATCCTTTCGTTGTACAAAGATAGGGATAAAGCTGAAAAATTCATTCGAGGTTTGAAAGATGGGTTAGAGTTGAGACCGATACGACATTGGAGTCCTCTTGCAGTCAAAGGTTATTTGTTGCTTACGTTCCTCACGAATTTCCTGGTCAATTTGACACTTTATTTGGCCAAAAAACCACTAGTCAGAGACGTAAGGTTACTCAGGAAATTCCTGAACAATTTGACACTTACGGTCGCATACCCTCCAAATGCCTTCAAATTTACCGTACTGTCCAATATTTCAAATGAAGTGATCAGTATTTTAGGGGATTTTATTAAAAAATATGATGATGATAGTCTGAAATTACGCTGGTAAAAAGCCATCTGGCAAATTGTATAAAGGGATAAAAATACGTTTCACTTAGCCGCAGGTGGCGAAGTCAAGTATAGAATAAAGTTTCTTTGTAGGAATCTAGACTTCCAATTTTTTCGATAATAACTTCCCAAGCTTTTGCATCATGCGAAAACTTAATATCTTGTTGTAAATTATCAAGCGAAAAAATTTTTCCAATTAACATTTTTGGTCCACTAATTGGCTTTTCTTTCAGAGATTCTATGCAAGGTTGATAATCTCTCAATTTGTTATATTCATGATAATCCACCCAGTCAGGAAGCAATTCAAAATATACAAAATTTCAGTATCTACCCATGTTTTTTCATATCTGAAATGCATTATAAAACCCGAAGGATAACTAGGACATCAATATTGTCTTGCTTATACACTGGATGGTAAGCTGATGAAAACAAATACACAATTTTATTGTCTGGGATTGTCATTATCTTTCCATATTCTATAATATCATGCATTGCTAAATAGATATTGCCGTAGGTATTAGAGTGAAATTTCTGAATACTTTCACTTCGCTATCATATTGTTTTTATGCTTATCCATCCTAACTTATTATTCCCCTCTGAATATGAACGATATGTCTTTCTGCAATAGCTCCCGCAGTCTCCCTGTATTGCCCTGCATTGACCTTCGGGATTTTAAACCCTCATGCATCACAGTAATTGAGGGTTCATCCAGTCTGGTGCCCGATGTTTTATTCCGCCTCTGCGCAGCCTCTGTTGTATCATTAGACAGGGATGCCTTATTTGTGGACGGGGGGAACAGTTTTAATCCCTACTCCTTATCAAGGATCGCAAAATCCTTCGGTGCAGAGCCAAAAAATGTACTCTCCCGTATTCATGTCGCCCGTGCTTTTACCGAATACCAGATGGAAGCCCTGATACATGGACTGCAGGATGCTATTGAGCAGTGGAATCCCGCGGTACTCGCGATATCCTATTTTCCTTCCCTATTTTCTGGTTCAGACGGCATGAGATTGTTCGAACCATTACTTGAATATTTAAAACTGCTGACTGCATCCTCTGACATCATTACAGCCATCACGAGTTTGGGAGGGCAATCGTATGAAGACATGCTGCTTGCATCCAGGGCCGATAGAGTGATACGCATCGAGCAGCCTTCAAAGAACCTCATAAGGCTATTCGATAACGGCCACGTTTTTGAGTATTTCCCAGTCCCGCCAGGGCAGATGAGGTTTACAGATTTTACAGGAGGTGATGCATATGGGCAGAACAGTGCCTAGCTTCCGGATGTTGCTTGAGGAAATGATAGCAGAGCTTTCGGTATTCAGAATGGCTCTGCACGGTGAGGATAAGGATGCGTTCGATAACCTCATGAACAAGGCAAGAAAGCACGCTTCATCCTGTACTGTTACACCCACAATTGACCTGATGCAAGCTGTTTTCCTATCTATTTTAATTGAGCAAGAGAAAGAAATCATTTCATTGCAGGAGGCGAAACCGAATGTTCCTGCTGGACGTGAGATATAATCCTGAGGATAGCACGATAACAAGATGGATTAAAGATGGGGCAGTCTGCAGGCCAGTCCGTGAGGTATTCTATCCGAGGATATACATTTCGTGCAAACCCGAACTTCTGTCCCTGGTAGCGAGCCTGCCCGGTGTTAAACACACAAATTACGAAGAGAAGAGCACCTGGCTTGGCAAAGGACCTGAAAAAGTAATATCTGCTACCATAGAACCGAATGCAGTTTATGAGATTGCCAATATGCTTGAGGCGAAGGGATGTAGCCTGTACAATATCGATCTCGATCCCGTCAGGCAGTATATGCTTGAACATGGACTGTTTCCCATGGCAAGACTCAAAGGAGATGTTCTCGATGACAGCCAGTATTCCATTGATTATGAAATACCTGAGCTTGTAAGCATGGAACTCTCGGTAACGCCGGGCAGGGATAAAGGAATTATCACAATGGGCGACCCTATCAGCAGGATTACCCTCGGGAACACCTTTATTGAAAATAAGGATGAAGGAGAAATGATCGCTGAACTCAATCGCGAAGTCGCTCATGCTAACCCGGACCTGATAATAACAGAAAAAGGAGATAGTTTTGAACTGCCGTATCTGCATTACCGCGCATCGCTTCATGATATCGATCTTCAGCTTGGAAGGGAAAAGGATGTCCTGCCTGAAGGAAGTGGAAAATCGTATTTCAGCTACGGCAGGATAATCTATAAGCCGAAAGGCTATATGCTCTCAGGCCGGCTGGATCTTGACAGATCAATCTTTGTTTTCAGGGAAGGAGGTCTGCTTGGGTTGATTGACCTTTCCCGCATAACAGGGATACCGATGCAGGAGCTATCGCGCCTGAGTCCCGGCAGTGCTGTGACGGCACTTCAGGTTAATCAGGCTCTGCGTGATGGCGTACTCGTTCCCTGGAAGCGCAACCTTGCAGAATACTGGAAAACGGCTGAGGAACTCCTCATTGCTGACAGGGGTGCTTTAGTTATAGAGCCGAAAGTAGGACTGCATGAGAACGCATTTGAGATAGACTTCGCATCGCTTTTCCCAAATATCATGGTAAAACACAACATCTCACCTGAAACAGTGTTATGCGGATGCTGCCCGGATTCGGAAAAGCGTGTTCCGTTTACGCACTACAACATCTGCCAGCAGCATATAGGATTAATCCCGCGTGTTCTAAAGCCTTTGATAGAAAGGCGGATGACCTACAAGAGACGCATTATAGAGTTCCCGTTGAGAGCAGAAGAATACGAGATGAAACAGAACATACTCAAATGGCTGCTTGTGACAAGCTTTGGTTACATGGGATTTAACAAAGCGCGGTTTGGGAGAATAGAATGTCATGAATCCATAACGGCATATGGACGGGATATCTTACTTCGCACAATAGAGCTTGCAGACGACATGGGTTTTGAGATACTTCACGGCATAGTGGATAGTCTGTGGGTAAAAGGGCGCGAACCTGAGAAGCTCTGTGAACTTGCATCCCATGAAATCGGCATACCTCTTGAGCTTAAAGGCGAATTCAGGTGGATCGTGTTCCTGCCCAATAAATCAAATGGAGTGGGTGCATTGAATAGATATTACGGAGTGATGACAAATGGCAAGATGAAAGTGCGGGGCATTGAAACCAGGCGAAGTGATACGCCCAAACTTATCAGTAACCTGCAGGACGCCATGCTTGGAAAGCTTGCAGAAGCAAAAAACGCTTCCGAATTTTACATGAAGATACCTGAAGCTATCGGTTTATTGCGGGAATATACAAGAAAAGTGCTTGATAATGATTGTGAATTTTCTGACCTGATATTCAAGACACATGTATCCAGAGAATACGATGAGTACAGGCAGTTCAATAACCAGTTGGCTGCCATGAAGCAACTTAAACAGGAAGGTATAGAGACACTGGCGGGGCAGAGTATTCGCTATATAATAACTGACCATAAATCCAGAAGCTGGCAGAAACGGGTTATGATACCTGAACTTGCAGACGAAAACACACAGTATGACAGGGCGAAATACTATGAACATCTGCTGCGGGCTGCGGAGAGTATGCTGCTTCCTTTCGGATACACTGCAGGAACGGCTGGATGAAATTATGAAGGGAAAGATGCAGAAAAACTTGCTCATGTTTGCAGTTTGAGGTTCAGCAGATGTGTTATGATGACAAAACCGGAGCTACAAAAGATTGAAGTCACAAACCCTAGATTAGAAATCCGAAAGGCATAAGGAGGATGCTCAAGGGTTTGTACTTCTATCGTTTTTCTTGCTCTCTTTTGATTCAATTGAGGCGCAACACGGTAGTTCGAATATTAATTCTTACTGAACTGCGATTCATAACAATCTTGTCGATTTGAACGAAGATGTATCTTATATCGGCAAATTAATAAGTATGGTGGTTAATTTATAACCGTGTTCAGTTGTTCAGATTGTGGCCAGATAAATAATTTAATAGTCTGTTCAAAATGTAATTTAATTGTGTGTGAAGCGCACCATAAAACCGATAAATGTGATCTTTGTAGTAATGATATATTTTTTAAAAATATATAAAGATAATATTAATGGAAATGTTGTTGATTTTATGAGTTTGAATAGGTTTCCTGTGGGTTTTTACGGGTTTGAACGAATAAATAAAAATCTTAATGGACGTTATTAGCTTAATAAATCAAATAAATATATCTGTAGAAAAAAAGAAAATAATAATAATATTTCCAAACAAAATCGAATCCGTAAGGTTCATACAAAAATTTGACTCTGATTTATATAAGTGTGAAGAGAAAAATATTCAACAATCAAAATATTGTCGTTTTATTTGTGATGATTTGACTTTTTTTTTATTGAATTTCGAAAAAATCAACTCTAGCGAGATAGCTTTTTTAATTAAATTACTTATTTTGGAAAACATAAATCCATATAACATGCATGATGAATCTGAGAATTATAAAAAGATAGTATATGATGCGTTAAAAATAACTAATGTAAGAATTGGCATTAATTATGTCTCTTTTAATAGAGATGACGATTTGTTAACTTCGGATTTTTTCCAAAACTGTTACAAATTTTTTTATTCGTATTCTGCCAATAAAAAATTATTGAGAGAGAATCCTTTAGATTTAATTGATTATCTGCAGCATAAAATTGAATTAAATAATTTCTCATTATGTGGAAACAACTTCTATTATATCTATGACTTATTCTCTTTATATGTTTATATTTTAGGATTAATACTTGTAGAAAAATCTGTAGAAGAAAATGATAGAATACATTCAATTTTATCAAAGATCATACATAAAAAAACAGAAGAATCAATTTCCATTTTTGAGAATGAAGATGTAAAGAATATATTCACAGTTTTTATATCCGATATTAAGATGCAAAATTTTGATGAGTACGAATATTATATTAACTTTTTAAAAACATCAATAAATGCGATTTTTGAAAAGGCTCCATTGATTTTTTTAAGGTATTACGAAATTTATGAAATTTCTAAGAAAAGTAAGGAGTTGATTAATAGAACGCAATGTATTCTGTTAGAAAATCCTACAATAAAGATTCTACCTACAATTTCAGAGTGTATAGAGAGTATTGCTAAAATAAATACAATATTATTTAATGAAATTCCAATCCAATACAGACTTTTATTATTAAATATAAAATTTAGTATATTAAAAGAAATAATAATTAATACATCTGATAAAACGTTTTTTAATATTTTATTGGAAACGCAAAGTAAATTGGAAGAATTATTTCGGCAAAATTATATGTGGTTAAAAAATGATGAATTCTTTAGGCTGGACTTTAGTGATATAATAATTAATTATGATAATTTAGCTATGATATATCTAGATTTTAATGATATCGATAAAGTTAAAGAAATTTTAAATAACAAAAGAAAAAATATTAATTTATATAATGTACCAGATTATTTAAAAATTTCTATGCTGTTTGTGGATTTCCAATTTTTCGAAGATTATTCTAATCTAAAAGAAATACATAATATATGTTTGAATTATTCTAAAAAAGGGTGTGCCGATTTTCACGATGTTTATTCTCAAAACATGAATAAGGCCATATGTAATTTTTCATCTTTTTTTTCCGAAAATAAAGGAGAACTTTTGGAAATATTAAATTCAATAAGGGATCAAATTGATATTCCATCCCCTGTAATTAAAAATCTTTTTGAGGTAACCGGTCTAGAAATGTTTATTGGCATGTTTTATCACATTGTTAACGCTACTAAGCAAGATGCTAAGATTTTTATAATTTCTGAGGTTGAAAAAGCGCTGAAGTTAGCAGAATCACAAAATAAAATAAATGATGGAAGGTACCCAAATGACTATTATTTGTTGAAGACTCGTACTATAATTGAAATTTTACATGAAAATATAAATGAACTACAGAATATAATCTCAAAACTCGATAATTATGATTTAAAAAGTAAAGATAATTTTAAAAATGCAATAATTTATTGGCTTGATTCAACTTTAGGAATTTATGGCAAAAATATAGATATTTTATCTAAATTAAAAGATGTAGATGATCCTTGGTGCAATTTAATTTATAAAATAATTAAAGAAAAAATTCGCCTCATCTCGTATTATGAAGCAAAATCTGAATTGGAATATGTAAGAAAATTAACAAATGTTAATGAACAATTAATAAAATTTAGAGATATTGTTGAAAGAAATTGTATTAATGCATTTTGGACATCAAGAATTAAAGAAGATTTAAAACCTCGACCTGAGGAAATCGGCAAATCTCTTTTGGTCACTTTTTTTCATGCGAGTGAATTTTATACTTATATAGGAACTGAAAATGAGGAAGGAGTTGGAATGTGTGATGTTTTGACGATATCTAAAAAAAATGAGAAGAATATTTTTGAATTAAAAATTGTTAAGAGCAAGGCTGATATTGAGAAAGGTATCAAAGAATTAGTTTATTACTTATCTAAGGAAAAGTTGAAAGAAGGATTTTTAATTTTATTTGATACGAGAAAGCTAAGTCATAAAATTAAAGAAAGTGTGGTCAAGGATAATAAAAAAATCAATTTATTTTTGTTAAAAATAAATGAAACTGCTCCATCAAAATAATTGATTTCATATGTGCCTGAATTTCCTGGTTGAAAAGCTTCGCAGCATCCTCCAGAGAGGGAAGGCGCGGGATTATTATGATGTCTGGGGGCTCATGAAAGAAACAGATTTCAACGCGGATGAGATCAGAGTACTTCTTATCATGAAATGCCAGATTACCGTGGTCGAGTTCAAACCCGAACTGATCTTTGATACAAATAGACTTGCCGAGCTAAAAAAGTTCTGGACAATCGCTCTTTCAAGACTTACAAAGAACCTTCCCGATTTCGAATCGGTAGTAAAAGATTTGAGGTCGATGCTGGATTTTATGCAGGTGAAATAGACGAGGTAGAAGAGGGCGAATAATCGGTATTCAGCAGAAATTTCCACCCAGATGTTGCACTCGGAAAGTTTCTTATTTCATCCGAACAATATGATATTGAGGAAGAGGGAAAACCATGAATTTTTTTAATTCTGCATACGAGGGCACTCCGCCATGGGATATCGGGCGTCCCCAGAAGGAATTAATCCGGCTTGCGGCGGATGGAGAAATAAGCGGGAGAGTGCTTGATGCGGGATGTGGAACAGGCGAGAACTCATTATATCTTGCTCATCTGGGTTTTGAAGTGTGGGGCATCGATGCAGTACCATCTGCCATTAAAAAAGCAAAGGAGAAGGCCAAAGAACGGGGAATAACCATGAACTTTCTTGTTTCCGACGCTCTTAAACTTCAGTTACTTCAAACTAAGTTCGATACTGTAATCGACTGCGGCCTGTTCCATGTGTTCTCGGATGAGGAGCGACCAATTTTTGCTGCAAGTTTATATTCTGCGCTCTATCCTTATGGCAAATATTTCATGCTCTGTTTCAGTGAGCATGAGCCGGGAACATACGGGCCAAGGAGAGTGACTCAGGTTGAGATACGGGCCGCGTTCAGCAAAGGCTGGAAGATCAATTACATCAGGGAAGCGGAATTTGAAACAACGTTCAGCTCAAAGGGCGTGAAAGCCTGGATGTCCTCTATCAGTCGTTTGTAGATTACATCTGATTACTTCGTATGGAGGTTTATTTGTTGCAGCAAACTTTAAAAGTTGATTATATATTTGTCTGATTGAATAAGGAGTAATTTTTTCAATAAATTGACGTCCTTCTTTTCTTGCAGATTTCTATATCTTCTGTCATCCCTAGGTGCGAGATAAAAGCATCTGAGGCACACGATCTTTCGCATCCTTTTGTATTCTTCGCGGTATTTTATTGCTTTGCAAATTGCATTTACTCCCATTCCTTCCGGAAGTTCTGGATTTCCGATTGCATCTTCACTGACTAAAAACAGGTTTCTCTTTCTTCGCGTTTTGCAGAAAAAACACTTTCGGGGATCATCCTTGTTTCCCCAGGCAAAAACTAAAATAGAAGAGAGGTTCATGATCTCTATTCTCCTGGCTCCTCTTTATTTAATATGAAATTCGTTGCCGTCTGTGCCTGTCCTGCTGCCCTGATCACCATGGAATTATCTTCTTTCAATTTCCTGATCCATCCTTGGATATAAGCGGCTGCCTGTTCCAACTGCGGAGGGTTGAAAATTCCGGCCTGGCCCAATAAGAAGCTTGATCCCATTTCTGCAATAAGTTCCTCTTTGCTGTATGAATGGCTGCCAAAACTGGCAGGTTCAGTTATCCTGCCTAACCTGTCTGCATGGCCGGTTGAGTGGATCAGCTCATGAAATAGTGTTGCGTAATAGGCTTCAGGGCTGCAAAAACTATTATGAACAGGCATATTTACTTTATCAAGTTTAGGACTATAATATGCGCGTTGTTCTTCATGTTTGATCTGCGGTGGATTTCTATAGCCTTTGACTGTGTTTTCAGCTGCTTCTATCGGATTGAAGTTTATTCTATCCAATACCTTAAATTTGTCTTCCGGAAGTCCTTCGCATTGGTCAACATTGAACACATAATAATATCTAAGTACCATTCCCGGCCTGAGTTCGCTGCTTGAAATTTCACCCTCTCTTTTATTCGGATCCGGTTTCGCATTAAGAGGCTTCCAGAATACTATCATCGTTCCTTTTTCGCCTTTCTTGATATTGCCTCCCATCAGTCTTGCCTGTTTGAAGGTTAGCCAAAAAGGATTTACATATTTATTTGACATTAATAAAAAGGGGTTGATCCCGGAATATTCTTTATTGCTTATTGCATTCCTGGGTAAACCGGCTGCGGTCCATTCTTGCTTCCAGGGGATAACTCCGTTTTCTAACTGTTTTATTATTTTGTCAGTTATTATTTCATATACCTTATTCATATGGACCCACTCTCCTTTAGGCTGTAATGCCGGACATCGCCGATTATTACGTGATCCGTGAGAGTTATTCCAATGATCTTTCCGGTTTCAACCAAGTTTGTAGTTATGGCGGAAATACTTCCCTGCTTGGTGTTGGATCTCCTGATGGATGATTATGGGCGACAATTACCGAAGAAGCGCTGTCCAAGATTGCGGCTTTGAAAACTTCTCTGGGATGGACCACATTGGAGTTCAGGGATCCTATCGAAATCGTTCTAATCGCAATTATGCCATTTTTCGTATTCAAAGACAAAAGGTAGAACGTTTCTCTATCCGGAAGAAACAAAGGTTTCAGGATCTCGTAAACTTTTTCCGGAGAGCTCATTATCGGTCTTGTGGGATAATCTGTGAACTCTTCTTTCAGGTTCAGGATGCTTATCTTCATTATCTCACCTCAAAACCCATTATATCCAGGAGGTCCTGGGATCCGTACAGAAACATTGAAATTTCTTCTTTGGTCATAAACGATTCTTCGTCGGCGACGAGTTTATATAGTTTTGAATTCTCTGACATATTGTATTCCTGTGATGGTTTTCTCTTTAGACGGATGGAAACCATCACTTGCAACAATTAGACTTCTTGCCCTCTCGTGCGATTCTTGTGGAGACCAGATAAACTGATGATGGTTTTGGATTCGGGCTTTAGCCCTATTATTCTGGCGCTTTAGCGCTCTATTCTTCACTGTGTGCAAAACCTTCATCTGTTTAGATGGAGGGTAATCGTGCGAGGGGGTAGTAAAAAACAGGGCAATCATTTTAGGAATGCAAATCAGCGCTTGCGCTGTCCAACGGTTTTAAACAGACATCGAAATGACCTCGCTACTTGTAGGCTGCGTTCAAAATTGGGTGAATCATAAGATACCTATACAGGAACAAGTAGCATCCGTGATGTTGAGGGTGAGACAAACAATCTTGATATTCGTAAAGGGGTGCAGGGTTCTCCCTGCTTATTGTTTGGTCTTCAACCTGGAACAACTAAAAATGCGATTCCTGTGCAGTCGCAGTATCACCCAGCCACACCGACACCGGGCGCGCAGTCCCCGCAGGGATTCGGAGGAGCCGAACCTTTGTCGGCGCGCCGGGTGGAGGGCGCCCCTCGTCTTGGCTGATATACAATAATTGACCGTATGAATCGGGAGATGGATTTTTATATGAGTTGTTAGCTGCTTGTCATTTTTTATCGCGCGAGCCAAGGACAGCAGGGCGATTCACAATTTATTCCATCATATCTTCTTATATAGTGAACTGACTTTGAATATATTCATCGCATTTTTTTATGATAAAGTCTGGTGCAACATCGTATTTTCTATAATCCAGATTATAAAGATAATCATTTTCTATATGATAAGTTTCATCGATATGCTTTAAAAGTACATCATCTTGTATTGTTGCTCTTTTGTTATCAATATCCAAATAAACTCTAAATATTTGAAGCTTCAGATAATTGCACGTTTCATTTTTATATGCTTCTAATAAAGACTTGGAAGGAAGGTCATTATTTAGTATTTGCTCATATGAAAACTCAGGAATGCTTTTTTTAATGTATGAAGTACCTAAATCGATTTCCTCAGAAATCATAGGCAAGAATTCATTTTCCCTTACTTTTTTATCTGGTGTTTTCTTACCATGAATCATACTCGATATAATATTATAGGCAAACTCTTCTGCCTCTGTTTGTCCTGTATGTTCAATCAATTTTCGCATATTTATAAGGCGGTGAATAATCTTTAGTTGATTATCTTTCATACTATTCGTTAGTAATTGCATCTGTGATTGAATATCGTTTTTAACAATTGTTGTTTCATAAATTGTGCCGTTTCTGTTTGCTAAATAAGCTGCAGAAATAAATCCTCCTGTAGGTTTGCTATTTACAACAAAATCTATAACAGGTTCTAAGTCATGTGTTAGCATCAGTACGGTTCTTTTATAAAAGGTCTTACCACGTCCATTTTTGTTAAATAATCTGTTTATTATCGCATATTTCTTGTCACTATCAAATGAGGAAATTGGATCATCCAGGATAATAATATCTACGTTAGCACTTATCGCATGATGCATGAAAAGAATTAACGCAAAGGCGTTTTTCTCTCCCCAGCTAAGATGCTTTTTAATGTCATCTACTTCGTATGTGTTTTTCCGTCTATCTTTATACTTTAATAGTGTCTTTGAATCATTTTCTGCTACCACATTAATTATTATTTCATAATTAATTCCTGCGGATTCAAGAAAACGATTAATGTCATATACCGCATCTTTAGCAGAAGCTTGAATTAATCCCTTTAAAGATCCTACCTCTGTTTTTAAAATATTAACATCGGATAAAATTGAATTAATATTTTCATTAGTACGATTGACTATATTTGTCATTTCTGTACTGGAAAATACGTTGAGAAGTGAAGTATTTACTCTTAATTCGTTTATTTTTTTATCCAACAATGATATTTCTTCACTTTTAATTTTATATGAATCGAAATTGGTTAGCTCGCTAATTTTGTCTCTAATATAAATAAGCTCGTTTACAAATTTTGTCAGTGTCGCTCTTATTAAACCCTCATCGGAACTTGCTTTGATACATTCATTCAATAGATTATATTGCTCATTACTCATATATTTCTTTAGTGATTCGAAAAAGCTAAGCGTATCCTTCATATTTTTTGCATTGCTTTTGGTATAGGAGGTTGTAAATGTTTTCTTCTCTATTTCATAATCTTCTTTAAGCTCGTCGGTACAGAAAGGACACTCTCCTCTATCATCGAAATTGTATCCTTTATTTTTCCAATCTATCCATTCGATGTTATAGTCGGTTTCAAAAAAAGGACGAAATTTTGCCAAGCTCTCCGGGATTTTAAAAATATGCTCCTTGCTTATCAAGCTTTTTAAAAAGGGAGTACTCTTAATTTCGCCGTCATTTTTCAAATGGAGTTTTGAGGCAACTTCAGAAAAAATACCCATCATTTTTATTATTTCTTCATCTTTTCCGATATCGATTTTTAATTTCCTCAGCCTTGCATTTAGTGCTTCCCACCTTTTATCATATTCTGCTGATTTTATAAATACCTCGAAAGATTTCTCTATTACCTCACTTTTAAGAAAGACGACATTATTGACGAAGTCGTCATCAAAAACTAACACGTTACCAACAGGTGAATCACTTATTAAGGACGGTTTTTCTGCTGTCCCGTATGACTGCAATTCATTAAGATCTTCCTTTTTTGAAGCCTTTAGAATAGCTTTAGCTATAGTTGATTTTCCAGTTCCATTTGCAGCGTATTTAATATTCAGAAAGCCTTTTAATATTTTGATATCTGTGTTAGCAATGTTATTGCAGTTAGAAATTTTGATAGTGACTGTTCCATCCACCATTTTCTTCTCCTATTCGTTTTATATACACAGCAACTCGAATAAATACGGATGATACAGGCTACTGTGCCGTATTTATTTATGGCGCCAGGTATAACAAATCTTCTTTAGTTTCTTTCGTGCATCCTCTGTCCGTGGGGCGTTTTGAAGTTACTTATTCAATTGCTCATTGCATACGGATGTCAGCTTATTGCACACCACATAATCTCTTTGGACTCCCATAGTATCCAAAGAGATTTATAATTTCCCCCAGAGCCAGTTTATTTCTAGGTCAATCATCATAAATATATTGTATATTATAATAAATACGTTTATACTATAAAATACATAAGATAGGTAGGAGAAAAAAATATGGGACTTAACTATGAAAATCTCGATGCACAGACACGGGAATTTATTATTGAAGAATTGGATATGTCAAGAACAACTTTATTTATTAGTCAACGTCTCAATAATATAGGTCGGGAAAATTGGGCGAATGTCCTTGGAGAGGCCATTCAAAATCACGATGACAGTTGGCTGGCAAATCAACTGCGGATACGAAACTATATGAATGCTCAGGAACAGAGAAGAACACCCAGTGGAGGGACAACTATGGCCAGAATTCCAGTGACTGCCCCAGATACACTCGCTGAGGGTGAATTTAATCGCCTTTATATACGCGGTCTTTGTGCAAGAGCAATTGCAAATGGGATTTCAGAGGTAGAGGTGTATAGAGGCAAAGAAGTTCAACATTCTCGTCCAGAATCTCAATTGTTGATTGGTACAAGAATTAATGCAAGCGTTTTATTAGAAGACCTCAGAAATTCGCAAGGTGAAGAACCTGTGCATAGATTAGGCGGACCGAATTCAGGCTTAACAGTCCGTTTGCCTTGATGGTTTTCTCGTGTATAGGGCAACTGAAAAATGATTTGAAATGGGCTCCAAAATTTCTTTTTTGTTAAAGAAAGTAGGATTAGTTTCATAATGTTTCAAAAAATATGGATAAAACCTACTATTAAGAAAGATTAATATCTTCGATCAGATACAATAATTGACCGTTTGTATGGAGAGTTCTCTCGGTTGGAACTTGCTAATGCAGTTGATTGGGATAAAAAAGCAGATTATCGTATTAAACAAAGAAAAAATTAAAATGGTGTATTCCCATGTTGAGCCCATTAACACCCCCCGGCTGCCCATTGAGTGTTGCCAGCTGCAAGCATGTGAGTGAATCCCGCGCGCCCATGAGTGGTGACAGGTTTCAGCCTGGAAATGATCAGATATCCGGATCGTGTGATATTTGAACCTGCACTCATGCCGGGATAGGATAACAATGCCAGACGGGAAGTAACAGTATTACCGATGCCGGTACTTCCGGAGTGGAAGAAATCAAGACAGGAACATGCAGGAACCCATAAAATTATTTTATGTTGAAGTGTTTTCCGACAATATCATCTTGCTTTTCGCACGAATCCACATAAAATATGATTGTTTCTGGGTTATTTTCTTTTCCAACATCTTCTTTGAGATATATTGCTAGTGTTTCATTATAAGAAAGAGAAGTATCAACCGGCACATCGAAAAACATTTGCGAAAATAACAGATTTAAATATATCTCCTTTAAAGCTAGACATGTCAGCTCTTTCCTTAATTTTTGGATATTCACTAATTTTTGGTTTTGTGTTTATTAAAATATCATTCATATTTTCATTTCCCTCGTCAATATTATTTTAATTCTCCCATTAGCACAAAAAAACAGCACCTATAGAGCATCACTATATCTTTAAGTAGATATTTCAAGCATGCAATAGAGGACCTTGTTATGGCTGAACTAAAAGAGATGTCCATTGAAGAAGTTAAGGACCGTATCGTTAAGCTCAACGATGGTTTAAGGCAATTCTGGACAAAGGCGGACGGTTGGGCTCCGATTGAATCCGCACAGCTATTGAGTAAGTCACGGCTTGACCGGCAGGTGTCCCTCTCGGTTTGTCTGAAAATTTGGCTCTCAGAACCACCTCCAGACGATGAGAATGGTCGCTTGATTTTAGCCTGGACAAACTTAGGAAGTCTCGTAGAGGGAACTATGAAGTTGCTCCTGTCCGTTTTTTATAATAACTACAAAGACGATGTTGAAGCAATCAAGAATAAAGGAAAATTGATAGATCCCGACGGCTTACAATTAGAATCAATGCGAAAGTTCTTCAAAAAAAAAATCTGGGGAGAAGAGTGGGATGTGTGGATTCTGCACATCCAACAGCGACGAAACGCAATTCACGCATACAAGAATAGAGATATAGGGACATTCAATGAATTTTTTGATGACGTACGAAGATACCTTGAATTTATCAGACATATTAACAGCAGACTTCCGTACCCAGATTATATGTATGTGCCTAGGGAATTATGATAACTTCACCCAATTGCCACGAAAAAAAAATAATAACCTCATGCACCCTCCTTATGCACCGGATTTTCCAATCCGACGGTCGGTGACCTAAACACCTCTATGGGGCACAGGGGTAGCAGGGACTCCTTTATTCATAATGGAGAGGAGTGTACCCCGCCTTATCAGCTCTATCAACAGCGTATTGAAGCTCTCTACTAAAACAATTTCTTTGACCCTTGCATCTGTATGAACTTTTGTACCGTCAAGTCTTTGTAAATTGAAATAACCTCTTCTTCTTCTTCCAAATATAAAGCACTCAATGTTCTTCCAGAGAACTTTATCAAATCTTTGGAAGCCATGAATAAACCTGTCTGCAGTATTCTTGATGTGACTTCTATCGCCTTTGAACAACTTACGATTGCACTTTCTGACTTGCTTAATCAAGAAAGGCATTTCTAACCTTTTCTGGGTTGTGCCTTCGGCTATCACAAAAGCATTGTTTATGTGTGATTTAGGCAGCCCAATCCTTATTCTGTTTGTTTTTGTAATGTATCCATATGTATTTTCTACAATGTTATTCAAATCCCTTAACTTGTTTACCAGTTTCCACCTTACAATGGTCATAAATGTTTCAGATTGAAATCCAGCAGGTATCTCGATATCTAATTTTAATGTTCCTTTTGAGACCTTCTTATGACAGGTGTCGCATAATGTTAAAAGATTATCTGGCGAATCCCCACCGATCTGTCTTGAGATAAGATGATGTGTTTCAAGTACTGGATCTTTCGACTTTCCCTTACATGATTGACAGGTATGATTGTCCCTGTGGAGAACGTATTCTCTGACATTCCAGCTATCCTTCTGTACTCCATTTTGATACTCTATTCCTGAGATATTTGGGTTTTTGATTTCTGAATATCAAACGCAGCTACCTCGACATTGATCTTTGTTACTGGCAGTATCTTTTTGATATTATCAATTAGCTTGATGTGGCTGTCCAGTTTATGCTGAATCGATGGAGCAAGCCATCCATCATCCTTCTTTCGATTTAGAAACCTTGATGGTCTGTACCATGTTTTGCGACTGCGTCTTGCCCTGCGATACTGTCTTCTTTCAGAATTAAGTTTTACTATATCCGATCGAAGGTTTACTTGTGCAGAGTAGCATTCCTTATTTTCAGTTGCAGCGGATAAACCGACATATAGGTATCCACTATCTACTCCTAATGTAATTGGCTGCTTGTTCTCTCCTGTGGCATAATTCAATTGTATTGTAAATGGTGTTCTCTTAACGACTATTGCCTTTTCTCCTTTTAGCAATCTTCTTGCTTTTCCTGGTGACGTAGGCATCAGAGGCTTCCCTCTCATGTTTAGAACATATACAACAGAGACACTCGTGTTCTGTTTTGCGTGTTCAATCGCAATTTGGGCCGCATCGGAGTTGTTAGAAGGCGTTTTTGAACCCGACACACTGAGAGTTTTCTCTCTGTTTAATGCCGGATCACAGTTGCCACCAACGTGCGGAATATCGGTGGGTGTGTATGTATTTCTTTCTTCTAACTGCTGCATTGTTTTACTTATGCCTCCTTGTCAACCTGTTGCCCATATCCCTCACGGGACATGCCCACACCTATCAGGTGTGGGTGATTGACGTACGCCTTATCAGGGGATGCCATACTGGATTCACCGGAGTTTTTGGCTTCCAGTTATCAAGGGCCCACTGAATGAACTCCCTGGCATCTTCTGGCGAGAGATCCCGCCAGATATTTACTTCTGCACTATTCATATGTGACCGGCCTCCTTCATGCTGAAATGTCTGCAATCACCGATTATCACATGATCGAGTAAGTCTATTCCCATTATCTTCCCGGTCTCAACCAATTTCTTTGTGATCTCAATATCCTCCCTGCTTGGTGTAGGATCTCCGGAAGGATGGTTATGCGCAACTATTATATGTGCTGCTGACTGCATTAACGCTACTTTAAAAACCTCTCTGGGATGAACAATGTTGGCGTTCAGTGACCCGATCGATATTGTATCCTCCCGGATAATCTGGTTCTTTGTATCCAGGCTCAATTCAATGAAGGTCTCCCTTTTTGACTCCCTCATGTACGGATACAATCGTCTGTAAACATCTTCAGGAGAGTTTATCTTCGCTTTGTCATCACTCACGAACGTTTCAAGTCTGCGGGCTATCTCAAAGACTGCAGCTATCTGACAGGCTTTGCTCATTTTAATCCCGCTTATTTTCATTAGCTGTTGGGTATCTATTCGGGACAGTTCCTTTGGATTATACTTGGATAGAACTCGCTGGGCCAGATTTATCGCATTTTCTTTCTTTGATCCAGTTCTCAGGATTATTGACAGGAGCTCCGAGTCACTTAATGAACAGGCGCCTTTGTCTATCAATCTGTTCCTGGGTCTTTCGTCTTCACGCATATCGCATATTCTGATATTACAACTTTCCATCTGATTACCTCCTTGTATTGGAAATTTTTACAGAGGAGAGTTTAGAAACTGGAAAGGCCAGATTTTAGCGTTAGCGACCCTGCGCTGTAGCGCAGGGGAAAATCTGGCATCAGCTGAGGACTGGAACCATATTGAGAGTATGAACCCATAAGATTAAGCTGGAAAACTCGCATGTGAATACAGCTTGCAGTGTACCTTTATAGTGGTTCCACGTTGAAGCCCTGCACCAGCTTTTTGGATTTGAATACTTTCGCTCCGCTCCTACTAAATGGTTATTCTTCTCTCTCTCCCCAACCAAAACCCGCCACGCACCCCGCCACACGCTCAACCCCCTCATTTAATTAAAATAATATTTCCGAAGTTTGGCCTTTTGGACATCACAATTTTTAAATCTCAGTATTAGATTATTATCCGACTATTGAAAATATTGGTTTCAATCTGATCTTTCAGAAAACTTCTGAAACTATATTAAATTTTTTATTATTTATATAATATGCAGTGGCATTTTTATACATTCTAAATTATTTTGTTTTAAAGTCACTATATAGGATATACGTATAAAAAAAGCAAACTTTATAACAAATCTCTTTAGAAAGTGTTCCATTGTATATAATCGGCTTTCGAGCCGCAACTTATGTGCTCCAAGAATCTTGCCACATTATACCAGCCTGAATTCATATCCAGCCATTAGCCAAAATTCTGTAAAATCAAAGCTTCAGAATTTTAACCATATTATACCATCTCGGACTTTATCCGGTTATATTCCAAAAATTCGTAAAATCGTATCTTCAGAAATCTAACCATAATATACCAGCGGGATTCTTTATACCGCTATATGCCAAAATTCCATTTTATTATACATTCAACTTTGATAGTAATATATTTATAATTGATTCTGTTACTGATTTCCACGGTCTAGGAGGACCATAAGGATTTTCTGTTTTTCTCATTTTCTCGTAAAGTTCCTCATCTTGAAGAATTTTTGTAGCCCAAAATTCAACCTCTTTTGGATTAGTCGCAACAATATTTCCCCCTGCTTCGACTGTTTCCATACGATCAGTAAGCTTTCTACAGGTTACGCAAGGTTTCTTTAACGTTATCGCTTCTTCTTGCAGAGTACTCGAATCGGTAAGAATCAAGTCTGATTGAAATAGCACCTGCAAAAAGCTTGTGTAGCTGCCAATGCTTTGCGGGATAATGTGGCCCGCACTTTCAATTTCAGACCATAATCCCATCTCTTTTAGCTTATTTTGAGTGATTCGATGGATTGACCAGTATATTATGCTTTTCCACGGATTCTTCAATAAAATCTTAGTGATTTCTTCAAGAAATGTCGAATTCAATATATTCTCACGTCTATGGATGGAAAAGACGATTAGTGGTATGTCTTGATCTATGCCAAGATTCTCTATAATATCTGACTCTTTTGAAGTTGACAAATAAGATGAAATCGAATCAACGATAGTATTACCTGTCCAAAAAATAGTCTGAGGTTTAAGCTTTTCCATGCGTAAATTCGTGAATGTTGTTTTAGATGGGGCAAAATTAAAGTCACTACATATGTCAACAATCCTTCCACAAAGACTTTCAGGCCATGGCAGGAATTTTTCCCAGTTACCGTAAATATCATGTGTTCTTACACCCGCTTCCACATGACAAAGTGGAATTCTTGAAAAAGCAGAAGCAAGAGCTCCTCCTATGGCTGTCGCCGTATCTCCGTGAACTAATATTGCATCTAAGCACTCTTTTTGTTGCAAATGTGAAAGTCGAGTGGTGATGTTACTAACTAAATCTGAAATTGATTCTGAGTTTTTTCCACAATCCAAGTTGATATCAGGTTTTGGAAGGCCTAAATTTTGATATACCCCTTCAAATAAATCGTAATCATAGTGTTGTCCGCTATGTATTAAGAATGGTTCTATATCTTCATAAGAAGAAATACCTTTTATTAGAGGAGCCATTTTTATTATATCTGGCCTAGTACCAGTTAGTAGACCTATCCGCATTCGACATCCCTTATCTTCTCTTATGAATTGCTAGTGTAATAAGGACTAGCATTAAACTAATTACAAACCACAATCCTAGACCCAACAAGGGATCCTTGGGAGGCCTGCCAAAAAATGGAGCTAATAACTCAGCTACCTGAAGAGCAACGGCACCCGCTATAACAAAGTTGAGCAGTGCTAGGGCATTAGAAGCCATTTCAGTTTTCCTTAGTAGTTCGTGAATATTCCTTAACGTTTCTTTCATCAAGAATTCATTGCCTATTGTCCTTGCAAGAGCTATATGCATATCTTGTGACTGTTGCTTACGATCTTGCTTTTTCATTTCATACAAAACAGTATCATAAAGCAAATTAATTAGAGATGATTCTGTTTCGACGCTTGTATTCCCCATCACAAGTAATCCAGGCAAACTAGACCTAACTGATATTGGTCTAAAAGTGAGCGGGTCTTGGGTTTTGAATAACCATGCACAAGTATCTACACGGAAAGGAGATATGCTATTTTGTTCATTATTTAAGTAGCCCTCGGAAACGCTAACTAAGCTTAGAAAATATATTTTAAAAAATTGGATTTCCTGCATTGGAGCTTTAGAAAATGTTATGAGACTTTTTTTGATATCTACTTCACACCTTTCAATTTCAGATATTAGCATGTTTGTATCAGAAATATATTTATCCCTAATCTTTCTTATCTCCGAAAAATTAGAAGGGACCCCGCATATTTCTCCGCTAATGAAGATAATCATTCTGGAGTGATAATATCCCATTTCACATCTTCTAACCTTAAAATGTTCAAAATCGCAAAAAATCTTTTGGCCAGAACTTAGAATACAATTACTCATCGGAAAAACTATCCAAGGGTCATCTACCGATGGGCTTGGTAGATGAAGTTTTTCCCCAATTATCTCAGCTATTTTACTGTATTCTTCTACTTCCAAATATACTTCTTCTGGATTAAATGTGACCAGACTTGGAAAATAAAATCGAATTTTTTTTCCATTACTGGATGAGTCCTCTGCCATAAAATTTCAATTTTGTGCTAATAAATCATCTGAATACCATAAATCTCTGATTAAGTTCATTCACTGTTTCAATAAGGTTTTGAATATATTCTCTCACTTATCGGAAAATCGTAATTTAACATATGCATTTCTTCTTCACTCAACCTCCATTTAATTGCACCCAAGTTTTCTCTTATATGTTCAACTTTTGCAGCTTTAGGTATTGTAACTATGTTTGGTTTAGAGATAAGCCAATTAAGCGCTATCTGGGCTTGTGTCTTACCATATTTTTCCGCTAACATATCTAATAACTTTATCCCTATTTTTGTTAATTTTCCATTAGCAAGAGGTCTGTAAGCAATCACTATTATACCTTTTTCTTGACAATAAGGAATTATTTTCGATTCCATATCGTTTGTAAATTCCCCTCGATTTCTTGTTAGCAAATTATACTCTATCTGATTCGCAACTATTTTATTATTAGTATATTTCTCAGCATCTTTGATTTGTTCAACTGAAAAATTACTGACACCGATAAATTTGGTAAGATGATTTTCAACCAAATAGTCCATTGCTCTCATTGTCTCTCTAATCGGAATATCTGGATTTGGGTGATGAATGAGATACAGGTCAATATAGCGTGTTTTCAATCTTTTGAGGCTTCTTATAGCCGCAGAAATCAAATCATCATATCTTAAGTTTTCTGATTTTACTTTTGTTGTGATAAAAAGCTCTTCTCTCCTGAACTCTTGAATTGCATTACCTACTAACTCTTCAGTGTGTCCGTCTCCATAAAGCTCTGCAGTGTCAATATGCGTCATTCCATGTCTAACTGCGTTTTTTATCGCACGGATACAATCTTTATCATGTAATATATCTGTAGTAAATCCGCCTCCAATTTCCCAAGTTCCAATCCCAATGACCGGAACCTTGACACTGTTGTTTATTTCTTGGAATTCCATATTATCGCTTTACCAGTAATACTATATTCTTAGCCAATTAACCATAGTTCTACTCAAACTTCTTTATACGAATATATAGCTTTTAATACCATGGCTATCTTTTCAATTAATATCTTCACTCAGAATTTTAGGACTAAACACCATATGACCGGTAACATTGATACCTTATGTGTAATACGTTAACTCTTTTTCTTAGTTCATAATTATATGGTTATGCCTTAGATTTATAGTTGCTGGCCAAGCTGGCTGAAA
Organism: Methanobacteriota archaeon; assembly: GCA_963793805.1. Lineage (GTDB taxonomy): Archaea > Halobacteriota > Methanosarcinia > Methanosarcinales > Methanoperedenaceae > Methanoperedens. The sequence goes on along the minus strand of CAWCBK010000013.1, from coordinate 11,974 downwards.
GGATTTCGATTTAGGTATTGACCAAATATTCAATGTGTGCAGTCCTATTATACGCAAGGACGGGCCTTTTGGTATAATCAGGACTTACGTCTTTGGTGTAGATAATTAGCATCCGCATGTTGTTAACATGGAATACACAATGCAAAAAAATGCCTATCGGTATTGAAAATAAAATTCAACCTCGTAAGTATTTTCGGCGGGCACGTTTCTTTATCCGATTATATGCCCAAAATCCAAAATCATGATCTTGTTCCAGGTTCTAATTGACAGGTCAATATACTATATTAAATTATAATTCCAAGAATCGAAATATACCAGCCTGATTTTTTGTCTGCGCCAGTTACTTTGAACCTAGCTAAAAGGCTCAATTTGCTCTGAATCTGTTCCGGCGCTGCTTGAACGCCTATGCTGGTTAAGGTGGACTGGATTTATGTCACATCGGTTGACATTGTTTTATTTCTCCTGTTTGTTATGGGTATCGGGGTGCAGTTCTCCTTTTAAGATGTGTTTGATCAGAAGGGATGGGAGAACTGCATCTGATACGGTTTGGGAATTTGTTTGAAGGGCAGGAGTAAATGTTTCGTAATAAATTTGTTTTGGAAAAACTCTCTGTTCATAAATTATTACTCCCGCGCACTCCACGCAACCTCAAGCTCATCACAAAAGCCGAGTTTTCCATCAGCATCATCCCCCCTCCATTTCGATAAATCTTTAAATTACCAGGTGCATTGAAATGAGCGGTGTCAGTAATTGGTAGATCAAGCTGAGATTTACAATATGGCGAGAAGCAAGGACGTGGAGGAGCGGAAAAGAGCAGTAGAGAAACTAAAAATCAATTTTGCTATTCTTAATAATAAAGAACATGCCTTGGACGACCTGATCAGGCTCATGCAGGACAAAAATGACGATGTACTATGGTCCGCCGCTAATGCCCTTTGTGTTTGTTTTCCCTATCTTCCCGAAGAATACAAAAAACGGGCTTGGGATGACCTAAAAAAGCTCACGCAGGACAATGACGATGATGTGCGAAAATACGCCGTTTATGCCCTTAGTGTTTGTTATTCCCAGACTTCCAAAGAATACAAAAAGCAGGCTTGGTATGACCTGCACAGGCTCATGCAGGACAAAGACGACCTTGTACGAACTGTCGCAGCTTATGCCATTGGTGATTGTTATTCCCAGATTCCCGAAGAATACAAAAAACAGGCTTGGTATGACCTGCACAGGCTTACACAAGACGAAAACGACGATGTTCGAGAGAACGCTGCTAACGCCATTCGTATTTGTTATTCCTCGATTCCCGAAAAATACAAAAAACAGGCTTGGTACGACCTGCACAGGCTCACGCAAGACGAAAACGACGATGTTCGAGAGAACGCCACTAATGCCCTTCGTGTTTGTTATTCCCAGATTTCCGAAGAATTCAAAAAGCAGGCATTGTACGACCTGAACAGGCTCACGCAGGACAAAAACGACGATGTGCGAACTGTCGCCACTAATGCCCTTGGTGTTTGTTATTCCCAGATTCCCGAAGAATACAAAAAGCAGGCATGGGACGTCCTGATCAGGCTCACGCAGGACAATAACCGCGATGTGCGAGAGAACGCCACTAATGCCCTTGGTGATTGTTATTCCCAGATTCCCGAAGAATACAAAAAACAGGCATGGGACGTCCTGATCAGGCTCACGCAGGACAATAACGACGATGTGCGAAGGAACGCCACTAATGCCCTTGGTACTTGTTATTCCCAGATTCCCGAAGAATACAAAAAGCAGGCATGGGAGCAGGCATGGGACGATCTGAACAGGCTCACGCAGGACATTGACTATGAGGTGCGAAAGATTGCCGCTAATGCCCTTGGTGTTTGTTGTTCCCAGATTCCCGAAGAATACAAAAAGCAGGCATGGGACGACCTGATCAGGCTCATAAAAGACAAAGACTTTAATGTGCAAGGGTGTGCAGCTAGGGCCCTAGGTGTTTGTTGTTCCCAGATTCCCGAAGAATATAAAAAGCAGGCATGGGACGACCTTATCAAGCTCAGGCAGAACAATAACGACTACGTGCGAAGTGGTACCGCTAATGCCCTTAATGTTTGTTATTTCCATCTTCCCGAAAAATACAAAAAGCAGGCATGGGACGACCTGATCAGGCTTGCTCACGACAAAAGCGACTATGTGCGATGGGGCGTCGCTAATACCCTTGGTGCTTGTTATTCCCAGATTCCCAAAGAATACAAAAAGCAGGCATGGGACGACCTGATCAGGCTTACGCAGGACAAAAGCGACTATGTGCGAAGTGGTGCCGCTAATGCCCTTGGTGTTTGTTATTTTCATCTCCCCGAAGAATACAAGAAGCAGGCATGGGACGACCTGATCAGGCTCATGCAGGATAATAACGACAGTGTACGAGAGAGCGCCGCTAATGCCCTCGGAGCTTGTTATTCCTTTTTAGATTACATGATCGGGCACATGCAGGACATTAACTACGATATACTAAGTGACACCGCCAATACTCTTGATAGTTGTTATTTCCATCTTCCCGAAGAATACAAAAAGCATGCATGGAACGATCTGCACAGGCTCACGCAGGACAATATCGATGATGTGCGATGGTACGCCTCGATTGCCCTTCTTCGTTGTTATTCCCAGATTCCCGAAGAATATGAAAAGCAGGCATGGGATGACCTGATCAGGCTCACACAGGACAAAAGCGACTATGTGCGAAGGAACGCCACTAATGTCCTTGGTGTTTGTTATTCCCAGATTCCCGAAGAATGCAGGAAACAGGCTTGGGATAACCTGCACAGGCTTACGCAGGACAAAAACGACGATGTGCGAATGAACGCCGCTAATGCCCTTTGTCGTTGTTATTCCAAGATTCCCGAAAAATACAAAAAGCAAGCATGGGACGATCTGCACAGGCTTATGCAGGATAATAACGACGATGTGCGAAAGAACGCCGCTAATGCCCTTGGTACTTGTTATTCCCAGATTCCCGAAAAATACAAAAAGCAGGCATGGGACGATCTGCACAGGCTCATGCAGGACAATAACGACGAGATGCGAAAGAACGCCGTTAATGCCCTTGATGGTTGTTATTTCCATCCTCCCAAAGAATACAAAAAGCAGGCATGGGACGACCTGCACAGACTCACGAAGGATAATAACGACAATGTGCGAAAGAACGCCGCTAATGCCCTTCGTTATTATTCTCAGATTCCCGAAGAATACAAAAAGCAGGCATGGGACGACCTGCACAGACTCACGCAGGACAATAACGATGATGTGCGAAAGAACGCCGCTAATGCCCTTTGTTATTATTCCAAGATTTCCAAAGAATATAAAAAACTGGCTTGGGACGACCTGATCAGGCTCACCCAGGACAAAATCGAAGGTGTGCGAAATGGCACCGCTAATGCCCTTTGTGTTTTTTATTTCCAGATTTCCGAAGAATACAAAAAACTGGCTTGGTATGACCTGATCAGGCTCACGCAAAACAATAACTACGATGTGCGAATGAAGGTCGCTAATGCCCTTGGCGTTTGTTATTCCCATATTCCCGAAGAATACAAAGAACTGGCTTGGGACGACCTGATCAGGCTCACCCAGGATGACTATGTATTTGTCCGGCTAATTGCAAACCATTCATCAGGCAGAGTATCAATATTCAGGGCAAGCCAGGCGAAAAGCAATGAATCATTCAGGAAAGAGTTGGAGGCAGCCCTGAGATTTTTTGAAAAAACATCATACGAATTGATTGATTTTAACCCTTCAAAGTTTTGTCTTCCGTTTTATCGTTCATTTTATACAATAATTTTCAAGAAAAGGGAAACTGAGGTTGAAGTTAAAAAGTATCTTGCAGAGGCAAAAAAAGCCGTGGAAGGCTCCGAGAGCAAAGAGAAGCTCCTTGAAGCTGTTGAAAACCTTGGAAATGCGCTGAAAGAGGCACAGAAGGCGCGGGATTTTAATGATTTAAAATCCGACCTCAATGCATACAGACGGTACTGCGACCGTGCCTGTGATCTTCTTGAGACAACTGAGGAGAAAGCCCCGGGTGCATCGAGATTGATCCGAAAGGGGCTGCTGATCATCGATGAGAGGATCAAGGGGGTAATAGCGGAGATACAGGAGAAGGCAAAGGCGCTTTGCAAGAATACTCAGGACACACCATTTGAAAATTTGGGCAAAGATGTCAATCGTGCCGGTCAGTGCCTGGCACAGGTCAGGGATCCAATAAGTCTTGAAAAGCGATTACAGAATATGCAAACTGCTCTTTCTGCGATTTGCGCCAGGATGCCTATAGAAGAAAGGGGAGATGCATGCGAACTACTCAGGAAGGCAAATGATGAGCAATATGTTGAAGATAAGCTTGAATTGATCAACATGGTTTTAAGTAAAATTCCGTCTCAGATAGGAAATGTGAATAATATACAAGTTTCCAATTCAAATAATGTCCAGATAACCACAGCGAATGGAACTAATCAAGAGATGTCTATCGAAATTCATGAAGAAGAAAAACCCTAAAATGGAATCAGTTTCTTGATAATTATGGAATAATTGCGCAATAGAGGTAGCGCTGAATAATCGGAACTGTTTTAAAATATCGTGAGGTATGAGAACAGGAGGTTCTAGAGTGGCCGATCAAGCTGATATTCACAGAATGGCAAGGAGCGAGAGTGCAATTGAGCGCCAATACGCAGCCTATCAATTCTTCTTTGATTTTAAAGAACTTCCTGACAAAGAGCAAGCATGGAAAGATTTGTCCAAATTAATTAATGATAAAATCATTAATGTGCGAAGGAGTGCAACTGAAGCGTTAGGAGTGGCTTTTCCTTACATTCCCGATAAATTAGATGCATGGAATAACCTTCACAGGCTAACATGGGACATGGAATACACCATCAGAATTTTCGCCGCTGAAGCGATCGGTGTGGCTTTTTTACATATCCCCGACAAGAAAAAGGCATTCTTTGACTTGATCAGACTTACTCAGGATAAAGATAGCAATGTGAGAGCTTTTTCGTTCCATTCATTGGGTAAGGTCTCTATTTTCAGAGCGGAAAGCATGGAAAACGAAGAAGCATTCAAGAAAGAAATGGACGAAGCCATTAAATATTTTGAAAAAGCTTCAAAAGAACTGACTGCAATTCTTAATCCCGCAAGATTCTGTCTTCCATTTTACTGTTCTTTTTATGCGGTGACTTTCAATAAAGAAAAAGCTGAAGCAGAGGTAGAGAAATACATTGCCGAGGCAAAAAGTTATGTCGAAGGTTCAGAAAGCAAAAAGCTGCTCCTCGAAGCTGTTGAAAACCTGGGAAATGCGCTGAAGGAGACACATAAAGCGCGGAATTTTAGTGATGTAAAAGCCGACCTCAATGCATACAGACGATACTGCGACCGTGCCTGCGAATTGCTTGATACAACGGAAGAAAAAGCGCCAGGTGCATCAAGGTTGATCAGGAGGGGGTTGCCGATCATTGATGAGAGAATCAAGGGGATAATAGCGGAGATACAGGAGAAGGCAAAGGCGCTCTGCAAAAAGACAAAAGGCACAACATTTGAAGACCTGGGGAAAAATGTATATCGAATTGGTCAGAATTTGTTGGTTGAAAATCCAATTATTCTTGAAAAACGTCTAAATAATCTTCAAATTAGTTTAGCAGCTATTTGTGCCAGAACCTCAGATATCAACATCGGAGAAGCATGTGAATTGCTAAAAAAAGCAAATGATGAATCCATCCTTGAAAACAGGATTCAATTGATGGATGATGTGATAAGTAAAATATTGCCCCATATAGGAAATGTGACGAATATACAGATTTCCAATTCAAATAATATCCAGATAACCACAGCCAATGGAACTACTCAGAAGATGTCTATCGAAATTGAAGAAAAAACCATTAAATAGATTTATTTTTATTGATAATTATGGAAGCATTGAGAAATAGAGGAGAGTTGAATAATCGAAACTGTTTTAAAATCTCAAGATGTATTAGAAACGGATGCATAAAGCAGTGGCAGATCAGGATGAGATTCACAGGATGGCACATAGTGAAGATCTGGAAGAACGCAGAAAAGCTCTATATCAACTCAGCAATAATTTTTCAATTTTCTATGATAAGGCTCTGGCAAGGAAAGACCTGCTTGCACTAATAAAAGATGAGGATTGGGAGGTGAGATGGGGTGCAGCCGAAGCTTTGAGCTTGGCTATTAATCACGTCACAGATAAAGTTCAGGCAACAGAAGACATACTGTCACTAACGAATGATGAGAATTGGGAGGTGAGATGGGGTGCAGCCGAAGCCTTGGGTTCAGCTTTTACTTATGTCACAGATAAGAACGAGTCAACAAAATGCCTACTTGCATTGACAGGGGACGAGGCTTGGACGGTGCGATTGAGTGCAGTGTTATCCTTGGATTCAGCTTTTTTTTATGTTACAGATAAGGATCAAGCAGCAAAAGACATGTTAGCACTGTTAAACGACGATTACAGCGAGGTGAGAAAGGGTGCAGCACATGCTTTAACTTCATTTTTTGCTTACATCAAAGATAAGGCTCAAGCAACAAAAGACATGTTGGCACTGATAAAGGATGAGAATAGCGATGTGCGAAAGATTGCAGCCGAAGCCGTTGCTTCGGCTTTTCATCACCTTACTGATAAGGAACAGGCAACAAAAGACCTGCTTGAATTGACAAAGGATGAAGATATCGATGTGCGAGCTTATGCAAACCATTCTCTGGGTAGGGTTTATATATTTAAGGCAACAGAAGCAGAGAATGATGAGAAATTCAAAAAAGAATTCGAAAGAGCGCTAGAATTTTTTGAAATATCATCGAGGGAAGGATTTTCTTCAAACCCTGCTAGTTTCTGTCTTCCATTTTACAAATCGTTCTACACAATTATTTTCGAAAAAGAAGATCCAGAGTATAAAGTGCAGGAATATCTTGATGAAGCAAAATATGCTGTAGAAGAGTCAGAAAGTAAAGAAAAATTACTTGAAGCCATAGAAAATCTGTCAAATGCACTAAAAGAGGCGCAGAAAGTGTGGTATTTCAATGAAATGAAATCCGACCTCAACGCATACAGGCGATATCTCGACCGCGCCTGCGAACTTCTTGAAACAACGGATGAGAAAGCGCCTGGTGCATCAAGGTTGATCCGGAGGGGGCTGCCTATCATTGATGAGCGGATCAAGGAGATAATAGCGGAGATTCAGGAAAAGGCAAAAGCTCTGTGTAAACAGGTAAGGGACACGGAATATAAAGAGATAGGCCAACAGGTAAATAATGTTGGGCAGGAATTATCAAAAGTCATTGATCCGATACGGCTTGAAAAAGAAGTCAGTCATATGCTTATTCCTTTATCTGCTATGTGTAAAAAAATGCCCGAAGAAGATAGGGGAGAAGCTTGCGAGATATTTAACCAAATAAATGATGAACAAAATGTTGAAGATAAGCTTCAATTGATCAGTATGTTTTTAAGTAAAATCTCAACACAGATGAATAAAGAGCGGATTAGTGCAAACATTCATATCGAAAATTCAGAGGGTGCGCAGGTAATTGTTGGTACAGGCAATAAACAGGTTCACGAGTCAAACTTTTCTCTTAAATGAGATCAGTAAACTCTTGTTAATTTGAAGCCCTTTGAGCATTCATTAGTCTATAAATTTGCGTTGCGCTTTCGATAAATCTTTAAATGTGTGGGTACATTGAAATGAGCGGTGGCAGGTAGTGGTCGATCAGGCTGAGATTCACAGAATGGCGAGGAGCGAGGATGTGGAGGAGCGTACGAGAGCGGTAGACAAACTGAAAAACAACTTTGCTATTCTTGTTAATAAAGAACAATCATGGGACGACCTTCATAGGCTCACTCAGGACAATAACGATTCTGTGCGATGGCGCGCCGCCGATGCCCTTGGAATCTTCATATTTCCATATTCCCTTAGAATTCAGAAAGCAGGCCTGGGATGACCTTCACAGGCTCACGCAGGACAATAACAACGATGTACGATGGGGGGCTACTGATGGCCTTGGTGCTTGTTATTCCCACATTCCTGTAGAATACAGAAAGCAGGCATGGGATGACCTTCACAGGCTCACCCAGGACAATGATGATTATGTACGAAGTAACACCGCTGATGCCCTTGGGTCTTGTTATTCTTACATTCCTTTAGAACACAGAAAGCAGGCCTGGGACGACCTTCACAGGCTCACTCAGGATAATAACGATTCTGTGAGAATGGGTGTCGCTGATGCCCTTGGGTCTTGTTATTCCCACATTCCCATTGAATTCAGAAAGCAGGCCTGGGACGACCTGATCATGCTCACGCAGGACAATAACAACGATGTACGATGGGGCGCCGCTCGTGCCCTTGGTGCTTTTTATTCCCACATTCCCATTGAATTCAGAAAGCAGGCCTGGGACGACCTTCACAGGCTCACGCAGGACAATAACGATTCTGTGCGAATGGGTGTCGCTGATGCCCTTGGGTCTTGTTATTCCCACATTCCCATTGAATTCAGAAAGCAGGCCTGGGACGACCTTCATAGGCTCACTCAGGACAATAACAACGATGTACGATGGAGTGCCGCTCGTGCCCTTGGGTCTTGTTATTCCTACATTCCCGTAGAATACAGAAAGCAGGCCTGGAACGATCTTCACAGGCTTATTCAGGACAATATCAATTATGTGCGAAGTAACACCGCTGATGCCCTTGGGTCTTGTTATTCTTACATTCCTTTAGAACACAGAAAGCAGGCTTGGGACGACCTTCACAAGCTCACTCAGGACAAGGATAAAGATGTCCGTATAACTGCAAATCATTCATCAGGTAGGGTATCAATATACAGGTCAAGCCAGGCGGAAGGTGATGAATCAATCAAGAAAGAGTTGGAGACAGCCCTGAGATTTTTTGAAAAATCATCAAAAGAGTCAACGTATTTCAATCCTGCAAAGTTTTGTCTTCCGTTTTATCGTTCATTCTATAGCATAACCTTTAAGAAAGAGGAAGGTGAGGCTGAAGTGAAACAGTATCTCACAGAAGCAAAAAGTGCAGTTGAAGGCTCAATAAGTAAAGAAAAGCTCCTTGAAGCTGTGGAAAATCTCGGAAATGCGCTGAAGGAAGTGAAGAAAGCACGAGATTTAGACGCGATTAAATCCGACCTCAACGCATACAGGCGGTACTGCGATCGTGCATGCGAACTACTTGACACAACGGAAGAGAAAGCACCAGGTGCATCGAGGCTTATCAGGAAGGGGCTGCCGATCATCGATGAGAGGATAAAGGGGATAATATCAGAGATTCAGGAGAAGGCAAAGGCTCTGTGCACAGAGACAAGAGGCACTTCATTTGAAAGTCTTGGAAAAGATTTAAACAATGCCGGGCAGAATCTTATAAATGTTAGAGATCCGATAGGACTTGAAAAACAAGTTCAAAATATGCTAATTGTGCTCAAATCTATTTGTACAAGCATGCCAGAAGAAGAAAGAGGGGATGCATGTGAATTCCTTAAGAATGCACATGATGAACATTACATCGAGGATAAGCTTAGCTCAATCAATATGGTTTTGAGTAAAATCCCGACCCATATAAGAAAAGCGATAGTTATGACCAAGATAGAAATTAAGAATTCAACAAATACTCAGGTTACTTTAGGAAATGGTAATATTCAGAAAATTGGAACCTCAACAAAACCTGAATATGGATTTGATGAACCGAAAAAGATGAGAAAAATAACAAAATCTGCCATTTCAATAGATGAAAAAATTCAGCAAAATAATGCATCAATTGAACAAATTCTTGACAACTGGGGTTTTAAATCTGGTCAAGGAAAAAGGGATGAAAAAAAGGCAGAAATTAAGAAATGGCTGCACCGTTTTCAATTGAGTGAATTTGAAGATGCTTTTCTAATTCTTGAACGAATCCAGTACTATGATAACCATGCAGTTGACGGATATATGGAAGGTCTTTCAAGAGAATTGAAAAAGGTTCTTGATGATGACTTATCAGAAATATTGTTCTATCCGCTTGGAGAATCGCCTGCATCAAGCGGAGGTAATCTATTATATTCATATAGAAAAGAGCTTGGATTGCCAGAAAGTTCTTTTCCCTATGTTCCTTTGAAAGATATTGATCTATCCGGCAAAAAGGCAATAGTTTTCTTTGATGATATTATTGGTTCAGGAAATCAGGCAGTCAGATTTGCAGAAAACCATTTACAGGACATAGAAATTGACAAATATTATGTTGCCCTTATGGCTTTTGAAAAAGGTCTTGAAAATGTCAGAAATAATGGATGTTTTAAAAAGGTAATTGTTCATGAAATCATTTCAGAAGAATTAAGGGCTTTTTCCCCCGGATCACAAATCTTCCCGGATGCTGACACAAGAGAACGGATCAAAAGATTATGTGAAAAATACGGCAAACTTCTGTATCCAAAGCATCCGCTTGGATATGATGATTCGCAGGCTTTGATCGTTTTTCCGCATAATACCCCCAACAATACACTTCCCATTATCTGGGCAAGTGATAAAAATGAAAAAGAGCCTGGTTATGTTTGGTATCCAGTTTGGGAACGGATAAAGAGAACTGAGAAAAAATAGAATTCTAAAGCGAAAAAATAAATAAAACCGAGCATCCCATTAAGCTTTTCATGAAATTCATCTCAGACAGGATGCTGGGAAGAGGTGTCACACGCTGGCTTCGCATTGAGCAGGAAAATGAGGATGATGATCGGTCATCGTTCTATCCCCTTGGATAAGCAGCGGTGGGGACGGTAAAGCCTGAGTCGCTTGCATAACGACCGATACCCTTGGTTATGCGTAGCTCGTCAATGTGGCCTGCAAAATCAAAAGTTGCAAAGTCTGAATTGAACCGATCCGTAAAGGGTTTGTGGAGTTTTGGAAGGTTTGCGCAAAGGTTGTGCCAACCAGCATCACTCCATCTTTGTAAATTCTAATCTTACCGCTGCTGTCTCGGTCAACCGCCAAGTGATACCAAGTGTCGGCGTTAAACGTGGCTACTACAGAAACAGACCTTAGCGTGGTGGTGCTATCGTAAAACCGAAAGAAGGTTGTTCCAGCGTCATTGTATAACCCCCATGCAGCGCTTGCTGCGGTTGAAGACCATTGCGCTGCAACACACCAGTTTTGCGTCCGGCCAGTTGTGAGCCTGATAAACGATTTAATCGTGAACTCGCCAGCGCCAAAATCCCAATCGGAGGGCTGTCTGCGGCAGTTACATAATCCCCTGTCCATCGAGCAACAGCGACGAGGCACCGAACTTGAATTGCGCCGTGTCGATCTGCGCATTGCCGTTTGCAGTCAGTGCGCGCCCGGCTGGGCTTTCATCGAGAAAAGTGGTGGAACCGTCCGTACCTTCAAAACCTGAAAGCAGAACAACACTAGAAGAAAATGGATCGCCGCCGCTTATCTTTGTCATCCGCGACATATGACCAGGCCCCTTGCCGTTCCAGTGAACTGCCATGTGTGGACCTTTGGAGTTTACCCCGCTCTCGCCATGCCTGACCCCTCTAACAGCGGGCCGCGCGTTTGCTTCATGGTGGGCGGGGATGGCCTGTTGCCAAGCCGTATAGGGTGGGGCGCAGCCTGCTAGCCTAACTGCGCCCCGAAGCCTGATAGTTGCGCCTATCGCGTACCGGCGATCATCAACCAGAGCAGGAACCTGCGTTCGTTGGCGTCAATTCGCCATCTTGACAACTAGGTTGCATGACAGGGGATAATAGTCAAGCCCCTATGGCTTCAGCCAGTCTGTTACCCGCATCCTGTATTTCCATCATGCCGGTTTCCAACCACTTGCGCTTGGGTTTACCGTCAACAGTTGTCCCACCTTTGGCTGCCGCCCATTGCGTGACTGATACGTCATCAACCGCAACCGCCCTTGCAATGTCCCGTAGATTGCCCAGCGCGGCCTCTAGGCGCTGCATTTCCGCAGCGGTGCGGATCATACCATGG
>CAWCBK010000012.1:0-7624 GCA_963793805.1 Methanobacteriota archaeon | reverse complement strand
TGGCGCGCGTGGCTTCAGAATGTGCCCATCCCCCTGCGCCCTGCGCAGGCCGAAATTCAGCTATCGAACGCCCCCGCGCAGCATACACCACCCTTGAGGCTTTGCGTGGCGATTAGGGTTGAGAAGTTCATTTTGTTTAGAAGATAAGTTGTCGATCGGCCTGCGCTTCCATTATGGGCGCAGTAACCCTGATCATGGGCTCAAGCGGGAATGCAATGCTCCCCTCTGGCATGGCAAGGATGTCGCCTGTGAACCTGAAATCCTGGAGGCGTTCTAGGAACTCTTCATTGAAATCCTGTGTTCGCAAGCGTATTCGATATCGTCATCTTCAAAGCGCAGTTTTTCGATGTAATCAAGGACATAGCTTAAACCTGCTGTAACAAGGTAAGACCCGAAGGGGATCTTTCTCACGAAATAATCGAATGTGGCTTCAGGATTGTGCCCTGACTTCCAATAAGCCTGCATCATGGTAAGCTGGTAAAGGTCGGTTCGGAGGCTTCGGACATTGGTTAATATTGAGAGTTTTGGAGGGTTAAAGGTATGCATTGCCGTATTCAAGGAAAAAAAAAGAGCAACAAAAAACTATGGTTCTGTTCAAATTACCAGTCCTAATTTTTCGAACAGTTTGTGGACAAAATATTATTAGAAGAAGGAACAATACGCTGTAATGGCTCGAAAACTGACTATGGATGATTTAATTATCCTAAACAGAACTTCTTGACCTCAAATTCGCAGGTGATTGAAATGCCTCATGTAATGGAACTCTTTGGAAAGACCCGCGTTGTCGTGAAGGATGGAAAAGTTGTCGAAGTCGGAGAACCCATGGCTGAATGGTGCCCTGTGTTCAGCAAGACAGCGGGAGTGTCGAAACTTACAGCGAAGGAAGCGAAAAAAAACATGGAATACCGTATCCGTGAACTGGGGATGTTCACGCCGCAAAGAAGGTTTGACCACGGTGTTTTCGTGAACTTCGGCGTAAGTGAAATATTAATGACGGCATTGAGGCGCGGAATTCTGATACAACTGTAACGGTATGTGACGGCGCAGGCACGGTCATCTCAGGCGACCCGGGGCTTGTTCAGGGTATGGGTGCCCTGATGTCAGGGCTTATTGAAACAGAACCGATAATAGAGATTATCGCAGGGATAGAGGCGCGCGGAGGTGTCGTGATCGATAAAGAAAAAGCAGGTATACGATCAGGTCAGAGGTCTTGTAAAAGCCTGCGAGATGGGTCACAGGAATATCGCGGTCAGCGTTGTCGACCCCGGAGATGCAGGGAAACTTCGCTCCATTGAAAGGGAGCGCGGGATGAATTTAATACTTATAGGGGCGCACCTGACCGGTTTGAAGAAAGATGATATTGAAGAGTTGATCGGAACGCTTGACATTATCACAGGATGCGCCTCAAAGACAGTTCGGGATAAGGTGAAACCTGTCATCCAGATGGGAACCTCTGTGCCAATGTTCTCTTTGACGCAGAAGGGAAAAGAGCTTCTGTGCGAGCGCGCCAAAGACGTGGACTCGCCGCTTCTTATTAATACTATGAAGCTGCCCGTGCTGCCAGATCATAAGCAGCCAAAACCTCTCCTGTAATCTTTTTATACGTGTAATACAATGTAATACGTATGAGTGAGATGCTTAGTTTCAGGGAAGATGATGAGACCATAAAAAAAATAGATGAGCTTGCACGCCAGAAGATGAGGTCAAGGTCTGGATCGTCAGGATGGCTGTGAGGGATTACGTCAACAGGAAGCTTGAACTTATCGAGATACAGAAACTTGCAGCAAAGCGGTATGCTGAAGGAAAGCTGTCGCTCGATGAACTTGTGGACATCCTGGGATTTAACGAGGCAAAAAAAGTGGCGCATTATAAGGATATTGCGGAATCATCCTTTGCGCAGGGCATGTCATGAAAGCTGTAGCCGACGTAAGTGCTTTGTTGTCCCTTGAGTATATGGGATTGCTGGATGATGTTCCGGGTATCGCTGACATTTATACCACAGGTTCAGTAGATGAAGAACTGAATGAGATAGCAGGCTTCAGGGATGAAAAATCCGGAATAGCAAAAAAGATACTAACTCATATCAGTGATGGAAAGATAAAACGCATTGATATAAAAGGGGAATCTCACACTAAAAATGCCAGCATGAACCAGTGTCTTTCTCTTTGCATCAGCGCAAAGATCCCGGTCCTGTTAATTGATGATGCTGATGCTGCATATCTGTTCGGCAGGATGGCCGCGCAAAAAGGTATCAAGCTAAGGATGTGCGCAGCTCTCTTGTGGAATTGATTAAGGCTGGAAAGATAAGCCCGCAGGCTGCAAAAGGAAAGGTGGAAGAATTGATAAAAAAGCGAAGCTGGGAAGGGGGAATCCTGGAATTGCTTGCCAGGAGGTACCTTGAGGGGGGCGAATGGTAATCGCAGCCCTTAAGTACCACAGTGTGACATATTTAATAGGATTATGAGCTTCCTTATCAGGTTTGCCCGTCACTGGATAGCAGGCGAGATGTTGGTTGAAGCAGTTTCGAGTGCGAAAAAAAAGAACAGGGAAGGCTTTGGCGTCATCATCAATTATCTTGGCGAGCATGTGATGGATAAGACAGTTGCGCAGGAGAATCTCGATGAGAACATAAGACTTCTTTCAGCCCTGGAAAAAGAAAAGGTCAACGCATCCATATCCATAAAACTTACACAGCTTGGGCTTTTGATAGATAAGCGGCTGTGCCTTTCAAATGTAGAAAAGATAGCAGGCATCGCGTCGTCAAAGAACATTTTTCTCTGGATAGACATGGAGAACTCACCTTACACAGAGGACACGATAGACATATACCTCGATATTTTTACTAAATTCGGAAATGCAGGCATTGCGATACAGGCGAACCTGAAAAGGAGCGAGAACGACATCAAGAGGATCGCCGCGGAAGGGGGAATAATCCGACTTGTAAAAGGCGCATACAGCGAAAAAAAAGATATTGCATTTTCGAGCAGGAGCGAAGTTACGAAGAATTTCTCAAAACTCATGGGCTACATGTTCTATAAAAGCGCTTTTTTTGCGATCGCCACACACGATGAGAAGTTAATTAATGAGGCTATCGAGGTAAATAAAGCCCATAAAAAGAGGCTTGAGTTCCAGATGCTCATGGGGGTGAGAGAGGAATTAAAACGGCAGCTTGTATCGAAAGGTTTAAATGTCGTTGATTATATCCCCTATGGAAAAAGCTGGCTTCCTTACACGACCAGAAGGCTGAGTGAGAGAAAGCGTAATGTCCTCCTCATTATGAGGTCTGTGTTTGACATCTGAAGCGAAGGTATATATTACTTTACATCGTATGTAAACCTCGGAAATTGATAGAGCAAAAAAACAAGACAGGTTTTTAAAATCATGGACCCTTCAGCACCATCACTTATACTGGTTTTTCTGGCAGGCATTGTTACAATAATGAAACCGTGCTGCCTTCCTGTTGTTCCCATAATATTTTCCGGCTCAGCCGGGCACAAATACCGCCCGCTTGCTATTGTTACAGGAATGACGCTCAGTTTTACCTTAATGGGCGTGCTGGTTTCAGCATTTGGCGCAACTTTTGGTTCATTTACCGACACCCTCAGGAGTATCGCTATCCTGTTCATTATGGGGATGGGCGTTGTACTGTTCGATGAGGATGTGAACATGGAGTTCATAAAGCTATCAGGCGCATTGACCCAGAACGTCAGGCAGAGATTAGGTTCTATGAGCGGTTATTCTTCAAAAGTGCCTGAAGGAGGACTCGTTGGCGGCTTTTTCCTGGGAATGTCGCTGGGCATTGTCTGGATACCATGCGTTGGACCAATACTGGGCGCTGTGCTGGCATACGTCGCTTCCGTGGGTAATGTCCCGTATGGCGCATGGATGCTGTTCGTCTATTCTGTGGGTATGAGCCTTCCCATGCTGACAATAGCCTACTACGGCAAGGAAGTCACAAGCAGATACCAGTGGTTCGTAAGGCACGGACCCGCACTTAAAAAACTCTCAGGGCTTGTGTTAATTCTGGTAGGTGTAATGCTTCTCTTTAACATTGACAAGCTATTGATCAGGTTGCTATCTCCATATTTCCCTACCACGTTCTATGGGTTATAGAGTGTCATTCATGCATTTTAGCATAATAATAGTATTAGTATAATTTAATATAAAACTCTATGCTGTTCAAATTTATAATAGGTTTCAAGAACATCAATAAGGTCATTGACCAACTTCAAAACCTTTTTCTCATCCTCACTCAAATCTTCATAAATTGATTCTACTAGATATCAATCAAATTAGAAAGGGGATTTTTGAAGTTCGCTGGATTTTCTCGCAGCAAACCCTTTCTGATATTGAGTTACTTATATCATCAATCATTTACATTGAAACACAGGAAGCGTAATGATAAAACTCAAAGCACATATCGTTTCAAGGGGTAGTGCGGAAGGAGAAGCCCTGGTAACATCCCAGTCAATATCATTTCTTGGGAGCATCGATCCGCATACAGGCATCGTAGTCGAAAAGGGACACGAACTTGCAGGAAAGAGCATAAAAGGGAAAGTGCTGATTTTTCCCTCAGGCAAAGGTTCGACCGTTGGCTCATATGTGATATACCAGCTAAAAAAGAACGGCGCTGCGCCCTCTGCCATGATAAACATAAAAACAGAGCCCATAGTTGCGGTTGGCGCAATAATCTCAGGTATACCGCTTGTGGACAGGGTTGAAAAGGATCCCCTTACGACCATAAAGACAGGGGATAAGGTTTTAGTGGATGCGATAGTAGGAAGCGTGGAGATAATATGAACGATGAGAAAGGATTTACGGAAATAAAGATGAGTTCAGGCTGGTTCATGACCATCTCGATGCAGAAAAGCGAACGAGGCGAAGAAGAGAAGGAATATGTGGAGATAGCCAAGGAAAGAGGTGGACAAAAGCAGCGAAGGTTTTTCCTGAATCCCAAATATGTAAGGGCTCTTGGCGAGGCGTTAATTAAGTTCGCTGATGAGAATAAGCTGTAAATAAGGAGTGATGATCTATGGACGTGCGACATGCCATCCAGACAAGACGAAGCATAAGGGCTTATGAATCCCGTGAAGTGGAAAAGGATAAACTGGTGAAAGTCCTCGATGCCGGCAGGCTGTCACCATCTGCAGGCAACCGCCAGGAACGCAGGTTTGTTGTGGTAAGTGATGCCAGGAAAAGAAAAGCGCTTTCTGAAGCTGCAAATAACCAGTCGTTTGTAGCTGATGCGCCTCTTGTGATCGCAGCCTGTTCAGTTGAAACAGAATATGTTATGAAATGCGGTCAACGGGCTTATCCCATCGACACCGCGATCGCTGTGGACCATATGACCCTCCAGGCTGTTGAAGAAGGACTCGGCACATGCTGGATAGGAGCATTCGATGAAAAAAAGGTCAAAGAAATATTGAATATCCCTGATGGTGTGAGGGTAGTTCAGCTTTTAACGCTTGGGTATCCATTGGCAGAACCCCGCCCGACATCTCGAAAAAGCCTGGATGAGATCGTAATGCGGGAGAAATGGAGCATAAAATAGGAACAAATGGGATAGCGCGGATTTGAACCGCGGTCTAAGCGTCCCAAACGCTCAAGGATGGACCAGGCTACCCTACTATCCCGTGGGGTGTCCTACTAATAGCATGATATGATAAAAACCTTGCTGTACTGGAAACCTGATGTACTGGAATTGTTTATTAACCGTTAATACCAATAAAGCACCGAGGAAAGAAGTATGGAAAATGTTTATTATTATGAAGATAAGGTCAGCAACGACGTCAAAAAGATACTTGAAAGCGAAGAGGATGATTTCTTCAAGCGCATAGGTTTCACTGTCAGGGAGTGCAGCCTCCTTGGGTCTGACCGTAAAGGTTATTTCCTTTACCTGAAAGCCAATTCGGAAGAACTCGACCGCGCCGAGAAAAAGCTTGACGGACTTGGGCTTCAAAAACTTACAGGCGAGGAAAAGAAAATAGTGACAGCAGCTTTCATTGCAGAAGAGGAAAACGCGGCAAGCGGCATGGGAATGATATTCGGTTAGATTATCAAAAATCCCCTGGATTTTTTATTTTAAATACAGCCACATTTGCCATCAAAATTGTCTCATCAGGTTTCTCATCAGTGAGAATCATAGGTTTTTGAATGAATACATCAGGCAAAACCCCAAATGCGCATGAGAACTCTTCAATTGTAAAGAATTCTTCAGGTGGATGAGAATGTCCCATAATCTTCTCGGTAAACTTGCGCTGTCTGGAAATCTCTATTTTAGATGCTCCCTTTCGATAGTTAGGAAATCCGATAACCAGACATCCATTTTTCTTCAGGTTCTTGCGGATAAACTCCTTCAGGTCATGAAAAAACTCCTTTTTGTTTTCCAAAGGCGTCCTGCCGTTGCATAATGCGATCTCATGTTCTGAACTGACCATCAACAGGCAGCTTGCGGTAATCGGAATACGGGCAGCCAGCGCTTCTTTAAGCGTCATTTTTAAAGGTATGTATTTCACTGAAGATAATTGAGGAACATCATGAATAGTTGTAGAAGGTTCTATATTTACGACTGTGGCTTCTATACCGATCTCATCAATTATCCTGGCTCCCATTCCAGGACCTCCACCAATATCGATTATTTCATCCATCTTCCTGAGATGAAGAATAAGGATTTCCTTAACCAATTCATGCATGACGCTGATCCTTCTGGCAAAGGTATTTGCGTAGTCAATACCATCGAATTTTTTAAAGGTCTCCATACTTTTATTCATTCTTTCCCGAAAAGCCTGGGCATGATCTTCCTTTTAACTCCAATCCCGATAAAGATTAGCAGGATCAGGTAAATTGCTATTGGCAGGATAAATCCGGTAAAGACTATCAGCCCGCTTATACTTCCGAAGAAACTATTTACACTTTGCTTCAGGGCATCAGTTATTCCCCAGCCTTCAAAGAAGGGAGCGGGTTCGTTGACGTTCACAGTGATCGTTGACATCTCAATACTCTTGTCAAGATAATTCAGCTTTTCAGTAAGGCTTTCTATCTCGCCCCGCACACGATTAAGCTCGCGCTCGATTTCAAGCACATCCTTGACCGTATTTGCCATTTTAAGGATTTCCTGCAGCCTTTCCTCCTGCTTCTTAAAGTTGCCAAGGCGGGCATTTATATCTATGTACTCCTCGGTAACGTCCTTTCCCTGTAGATCTTTTGATTTAACTATGCCAAGCGTTTCTATCTGTTCGATAGCGGCATAGAAATTTTTTGGAGGGACCCTCATGGTCACCTGACCGTTCTTGCGTTCTTCATAACCGGAAACGGATGAACCCGAAATAAAACCCCCCTGTTGAACCGTGATATTTGTTATTTTATTTACAGTTAAAGGGACATTGTCCACCTCAAGCTGCATGCGCGCTGTCGAAATGATTTTCCTTTCCAGGGAGACGGATTTTTCATTCAAGTCGCCTTTTCCCGCATCAAGTGAATTTGCAGTTAATTCAAATCCTGCAAATTTTTGATCTGAAAAGCCTCCAGTCTCTAATACTGAATATGACCGGTCATAAGAATTATCATAGGGGCTTTGGCCACCCAATCCAAAATTAAATACTGTACTAACCAGGAACACAGTTAC
>CAWCBK010000011.1:0-159011 GCA_963793805.1 Methanobacteriota archaeon | reverse complement strand
GTCATACGCCTCCTGCGAGTCCGACGGCTCCAGCATGGGCACGCCGGCGGCGACGGCGTAACGGCGATTGTCCTGCTCGTTTTGGCTGGACGCCATGCCCGGATCATCGGCCGACACAACAATCAAACCGCCCGTGACGCCGGTATAGGCCGCCGTGAAGAGCGGGTCGGCGGCCACGTTCAGCCCGACGTGCTTCATGGTCGCCATGGCGCGTGCGCCGGCAAAGGCGGCGCCGAATGGCCACTTCCAGCGCCACCTTCTCGTTGGGCGACCACTGGCCGCGCCCGCCGTATTCGGAGAAGGCTTCGAGGATTTCCGTGGACGGCGTGCCGGGGTAGCCCGCGCCGAGCGCGACTCCGGCGTGAAAGGCCGCCAGCGCGATGGCCTCATCGCCGCTTAACAACAATCGGTTTGGCTCACTCATGGGTGGTCAAGTGGCCTTCGTTTTAGCCATGGGGCCGGCCCTTGGGGAAGAAGAATTTTCCCCGGCGACACCCGCCTGGGCCCATTTCGGGCAAGTTCATTCGAACGTCACTTCGTATACGGCGTCTGGTCGCGAGCACCGTCGAGAGCTGGCTCTTACCCGCCCAACATCGCCATGGATGTCTCCCCTGAAAGACTGCGCAGGTTTTTCATAAAAGAAGAGTCGGGCTTTCGGATCAAAAAGGATATCCGCGAAACGGTGGTGTTTGCAATACAGGATTTGATCAAAGACCCCCCCTTCACGAAACTTGATCTGGTCAGTTGCAGGAACCTTCTCATCTACCTCGAACCTGAACCCCAGAAGCGTATCATCCCGGTTTTTCATTACGCCTTGAAAGCCGGCGGGATGCTCTTCCTTGGCTCTTCGGAAAATATCGGGGGCCATGATGTCTTATTCAAGCCATTCAATAAGAAGTGGAAATTATTTGAGAAAAAGGTTTCCCTCTCTCCTGCCAGCGCGATGATAACCGGCGGTATCCACTGGATCAATGACAAGATCGGGAAGGAACAGAATGAGGTGTTGAAGACGGAGAAGGGGGTGAACATTCCCGAACTCACAAAAAAGGTGCTGCTGCAGTCCTATGCACCTGCATCAGTGGTAACGGATGAGAAAGGAAATATTCTTTTTGTCTATGGCGAGACAGGGAAATTCCTGCGTCCCGCGCCGGGCAATGCGAGTCTTAATGTAGTGGAAATGGCACGCGAAGGATTAAAGTTTGAACTAAGGAAAGCTATCCACAATGCTGCGGAGCACAAAAAGCAAGTGGTATGCAAGGATATACCGGTCAAGACCAATGGAGAAAGCCACGGTATGAACCTCACGGTCAGACCGCTTTCAGTGCCCGGGAGCTCCAGTGGTGTACTGCTTGTGAGCTTCCAGGAAATAAAGCCAGAGGCAAAACGCATCACGTGTAAAGTAAAACTGCCAGGGAGACGCAACCAGGTCGCGTTGAGGAACTTCGAACAGGAACTACTGTACACGAAAGAACATCTTAAGCTACCATCGAGGAACTGCAAGTCTCAAATGAAGAGCTCAAGTCAACCAATGAAGAGATGCAATCCACGAATGAAGAACTGCAGTCCACGAACGAAGAACTTGAGACTTCAAAGGAGGAACTCCAGTCGGTCAATGAAGAACTCGATGACATTGAATGCGGAATTGCATGATAAAATTGAGCAACTCACAGGGATACAGAACGATATGAAAAACCTTCTTGATAACACTCATATCGGGATGATATTTCTCGATAAGAATCTTGCCATAAAACGTTTCACACAAGAAGCTGTCGGTTTATTCCACCTCTCTGCTTCAGATGCCGGACGCTCCCTGGGCGATATCAAGTCAAAAATTGAAGGAGATGACCTGATGGCTGATGTGCAGGCAGTTCTTGATTCCTTCACACCTCGTAAAAAGATTGTGCAAACAATAGATAATGAGTGGTACCTTGTGAGGATTATGCTCTACCGGACACTTGACAACGTTATTGAAGGGGTTGTGCTGACCTTTACCAATATCATCGAACTCGCGCAGAGCAGGCAGTCAGAGATGGAATATCGATTGGCTTACGAGTTTGCAGAAAGTATTGTTGATACGGTCCGGGAACCCCTGGCCGTGCTGGATGGAGAGCTAAAAGTTGTCTCAGCCAGTCGTTCTTTTTACGAGTACTTCAAGGTGTCGCCTCATGAGACCGTAGGCCGCTATATCTACGACATCGGCAGCCGCCAGTGGGACTCCCCCGTTTTGCGGGAATTGCTTGAAACCATTTTACCAAAGGAAACAAGTTTTGATAATATCAAGATAGAGCACGACTTCCCGGTTATCGGACGCAGGAAAATGCTTCTCAATGCACGGTGCATTCATGGAAAAGCGGGAAAAACGCAACTCATCCTTCTTGCGATGGAAGATGTTACCGATCGGAAACCCGAGGAACAGCCAGGGAAAGAGGGAGGATTGAAATGAAAAAACCGATTTCACTGGCAGAGAAAGAAAATCACGGCAGTCAAATGAGGCAAGACGCAGAAGGTAAACTTGCCCTGGCAAAAGGCTCATCACGGCAGATGAAAGAGAAAACACCTGATAAACTTATCCACGAACTCCAGGTGCACCAGATCGAGCTTGAGATGCAGAACGAAGAACTAAGAAAGACTCACCTCGTTTTAGAGGACATCAAAGACAGGTATATCGACCTGTATGATTTTGCCCCTGTTGGGTACTTTACCTTTTCCCATGATGGTCTGATCAAAGATGTAAATCTCACAGGAGCCGCGCTTCTTGGGATTGCACGCCTGAAACTGATAAACCGGGGGTTTGGGCACTTTGTCGCACCTGAAGACCTGGAACTGTGGGATCGCCATATCAAGAGAGTATTACAGAATGAGGAGAAGCAAACCTGTGAACTCTGGATAAAACTCGATAATGGATCTAATCTCTATGTTCGACTGGGCAGTATCCGGATAGAAATAAAAGATGGAAACTATCTGATGCACACCGCGATGAGTGACATCACAGAGCGCAAGCGGTCGGAGGAAAAAATCCAGGCGGCCCTCAAAGAGAAAGAAATCCTTTTGCGGGAGATCCATCACCGTGTAAAGAATAACATGCAGATAATTTCCAGTTTATTGAGACTTCAGTCTAAATATATTAAGGATGAAAAGTATCGTGTTCTGTTTGAAGAAAGCCAGAATACCATAAGGTCGATGTCTCTTATCCACGAGAAACTTTATAACTCCGAAGACATGGCCAAACTCGATTTTAAGGAATATATTGGAGACCTTGTGAACAGTTTGTTTCATTCTTATGGTGTCAATACATCTTTAATTACCTCAAGAATAAATATCGAAAATGTTTCCCTTGGAATAGATTTCGCTATTCCTTGTGGATTAATAATCAACGAACTCATTACTAATTCATTAAAGTATGCATTTCCAGATGGCAGAAAAGGTGAGATCAAGATAGCCTTCAGTAAAATCAATGAAAATATTTATGAACTTTTCGTGGGTGACAACGGGGTTGGTATTCCGAATGATATAGATATCGGAAACACAGAATCTCTGGGCTTGCGCCTGGTCACGATGCTGGTAAATGACCAGCTTGAAGGCGAGATTTATTTAAAGCGGAATAATGGAACTAAATTCAGAATTGTATTTAAAGGAGTTAATATTTAATCCTGGCTCTGATAATAGCGTTGTTAATGCCTCTTCTCAGGAGCTTCTCCTCAAGATCTAATGAGTTCATGTAATTCTCCCCCGACTAGCGATTTCTTTACATATATGGAAATAAATCTTTTGGTTGTGTCAAATCATCGGCTAAATTCCATCTTGACTTCTGTCCTGATAAATATGAGGTTTTCTGACTCGCTTGATATGACCGTGAGTGAGTCAAAATGTCACGCCTTATTTCCACGCTTCATCATCCATACACAAAGAGCCACCACCGCCAGCGCGCCCCCCGCGGATAGGAACGGCGTCTGCTGCGGCTCTGATGAAGTGGGTGAGGGCTGCGCTGTGGTCTGGGCAGGGGTGGAGCCGGGATACTGCTCGTCGAGGATGAAGGGATCTGCGATAGTGAATTCTATCTTTTTATCGCCTTTTATTTTTCCGTTTTCAATTTTAGTGAATTGAACAAAGACGTTTATGGGTGCATTGCCATTTTTCCATGCTCCGTTTGGTTTTATTTTCCAAGTAATTGTTTTTGACCAACCGGATAGTATGTTTAGGTTATCATCTCTTTTACCAATGTTAATGCCTTCTACTACTTCATACGGTTCTGTAACTAATGGATTTGTCAATTTTATAATAACATGTCCACTAATATTAGAATTTACTATAACTATAATTTCAGAGGGTTCACCTATTTTTAATTTAACATTTTTAACAGTGGCCTCTTGACCATTAAACCATGCTTTTACATTGCCATATTCGTTTTCGGTAGGTACAGCATCGACTAATTGAATTGATGCGAACATTCCAATTACTAATAAGAATTTTAAAAATCTTTTCATGGATTCACCTCAAATTTTTCATCAAAATTTGTTTCTTCCAATACATGTGCGAAATCATCTCCAATATATTTTCCGGGAGGTACAGCAATAAAAGTGCCAGTGGTAAAACTGAATTTAATTGGTAGATTATCTCCAATTGGAAGATTATTATTTGTTGAGTCATAAACTGTATCTTCTTCCCTCACATACACCTGCGCCTCATGCCCGAAAATCGGATTCGGGTGCACTTCATTATCAGCATCGATCAGTTCAAACTTCACTATCTTCCCCTCCACATTGATCTCCCATGCCCCATAAGTCACAATCCACGGAGTCAAGAGTGGGAAGCACAGGCACGCCGTAAAATTTAGAAACAAGAAGCGGATTCGTGGGATTTGCATTCCTGATTCTCAAAGTGTACAACTTTTCAGCCCCATACGGAACATCAGGGCTGAGATAATCCGGCTCCTGGTTCACCACCAGCGTCACGCTCTCGTTCCACGCCTCAAGCTCCTCAGGCTGATACACATTCCCTTCATCGTCAATATGATGCGCTTTCATGGTCAATCCGAACGGCAGATACATCCCTTTCGATAAAAGCTTTGCGCCGTCCCTGTTAGCCTGCATCACCTTGTCAGGCTCGGAAAAATTCTTATTTATCTCTTTGTTTATCATATCGCTCCCGCTCGTAAACTTCTCATATATCTGATACTTCACCTCATCCACATACCACTCCCTCACGACCGAAATAAGCTTCGCGCTCGTAGAAAAATACTGCGCGCCGCTGTAATACCTCTCTTTATCCACATACTGCGACTCGTTCCGCTTTATTTTCAGTATCAGATCATCCCGCGCAGCAACAAGAAGATCAGAAGGCACGGGGTACACGGTATAATTAATATCCGGATCAAGATGCACATCCCTGTTAATCTCCTCAGTTATCTCATCCACAGCATCCTGCGCCTCACCAGGCAGCCAGCCGGGAGAAGCGATATAGTTCGGCGCGGGAGAGTTTGAAGAATACCTCTGTGCGTCAGTATCCCCGGACAAACCCTGGTTCTTGAGATTACTCAGCTTATTTACATCAAACACATCACTCTTATACCTCACATACGCTTCCTCAAGCTGCGGGTCAGAATGCACCGCGCTGTAAGTAACATCCCGCTGCTCGTAAGGTTTAATAACATCATTCTTTGAGGACAGCGCGCCGCCTCTGTAATTTAACGGAATGTTGGTTTTGGAGTTCTCTTGTGCTTTCAGTGTGATCGTAACTCTGTCAAATCTAGTATCCGTAGTCGTCATCTCGTTATACTCGGTGCGGCTGCATGTATCCGTTACTTCCTCTGGTGCATGTTGATGGTTTCCCGTCTTCATCCGAACAATCGTATGTCTCTGTGTAGGTGCACTCATAATATACGGTATAATAATGCCGCCACACATGGCTTCTTGTCCATGTCAGATCCCATATCTCGCCGTACAGGACACCGGGCACGTTATTCTCGCGCGGGACTGTCCCTACAAGGCTCATGCTGTCAGGTTCACCCCAGCCTTCCATGCTCTCGCTTGATTCATATCCGTCGTGAGCGCCTTCTGTTTCTGTTGTTTGCCTTCCCACACCTGTTATCAGCGCAGTGCTATAGACCTGCGGTATCACAGAGCGTATCTGCTGCGCTGCGAACGAGTATTCAGAGCCGTTATTCAGGTAATCCGTAATTGGCGTGGCATTGATATCGAACAGTTTTGCCCTCTCATAATCCTCCTCTGCCCCCGTAGAATTCCCGGTTGAATTGAAAGCTTCCTGCTGCGGTTCTATTTTCATTGACCCGTTGTCAAGCGACACGTTCCCGTAGTCCATATTCTTTCCCGACAGCACAGACGCTGTCTGTTTTGCATATTCCACAATGCTCATTGGGTCGACTGAATTGAACACGAATCCCTGGTCGAGGAACAGTGCTCCGTTTAGCATGAGGGAAAGATGCGTGTTGTTGATGATGTTTTCTGGCTCGCCGCGATAATATTGCATATACCCGCGCGCCCAGGTGTATGCCATCGACAGGGCTGTGGTCTCGACCATGACGGCGTTTGAGCCGTTCAGTCTCATGCTGTATTCATCTGTCATGTCCTTGAGCAGGGGGTATCTCGCTGTTATCAGGTTCTGTATCGTGATGTTCTCGTTCATGACCTCTGTATTTGTCTTAAGGTCTCGCAGGTGTATCCGGAGCGGCACACTTACTTTCCAGTAGGTATCGTAACCATTCTCTCCCGGAGGCATGACAGGCGGAACAAGCGACCTGTTGAGTTTCATCCTGATCGGCTGGATGTCTATCCCTTCCCATGAGCCCAGAGATTCCACATTGACCGCGTATCCCCGGTATGCATACCTGTCGTGCATGTAGTTGTTGCGTATGTATATGTCGAGGGCATGCCGCGTCAGGGCGCGGGCGCGGTTGCGCGTGAATTCGTCCGGGTCGCCTTCTGTGTAATAGGCGCTGTTGTTGTCCGGGATGATGACAGGTGTTTCTCCAAGCTGCTTGAGGGCGTCCATGCCCGCATAGTTGATGGCGCGGGCAAGGTCTGCTTTTGCATACATGAGTGCGTTGTCCGGGGCTGAAATTTCGACTGGTGTTGACATGGCTGTTGCCATGCGTACATCCATGCGGAGGATGTTGATGGAGAGCATCAAGCTGATTAGTAATAGGAATATGCCGATGACGGCGAGGGGGACTTTTGCTGATTCGTTTTGACGGAATGATCTACTGTTGAAAACAGAATGTTTTGAACTTATCTTTGCGCCCTTTGCGCTCTCTGCGGTGAATAAAATCAAACACCGCAAAGCACGCAAAGAGCGCAAAGTGGACATACGAGTATCCGAGATTAGGTTCTTAACTATAATTGTCATGACCTTCGCTCCCATATTGACAGCGTAATCTCAGCGCGGTTGATCTGTACTCGCGAGAATACCTCTGTGATAATGCTCTCGTTTACATCTTCTATTGTCATCACATCGTTCACGTACATGTCTGCAAGCTCAGTGACGAGATTTCTTATTTCTCTATCTGAAATCGTCCGGGTATCCTGCTTCGCCGTTTCCTTAATATATGACTTTAGAGTATCAGAGAGGCTCCCATTGACGAAAATCCCTTCTTCATCCAGTATGGTCATGACTGTCTCATTGATGCTGCCGATCAATCCATTTCCCCCTTCAGGGAGTAAATTGTTGATCTGCCCTGCAACAGCATCCTGTGCCTCATCAATGACCGGCACTATAGTCTCATCCATCAGGATAACAACGGCTTCATCAATCGTAGTATTTATAGAGTCAAAAATTTCCTGTGATATCTCGGCCTCTATCTGTGTCCGGTTCGAAGCTTCATTCTTGAGATATGCAAAAGTCGAAGAAATATCACCGAACGTGCTGTTAAAACTTTCATTTACGATAATTTCCACACGTTCTCGAGTGAGATCAACTTTGTACGGCATCGTGATATATGCTGTTTCGACGAAAGCGTTGTCCGGCACCTGCTCCCCTATCCTGATATCACTTCCCAGAGGCGCATTGACTATTGGCCGCCACACTACAGTTAAATTATAACTGTACCTGTCCCCGAGTGCCTGTCCAGATATTCCTTCATTTCGCTATCTAGGCTGCTCGTATAATTCGTCAACAAGATGTTCAATAGTATTCTTTGTCCGTTGTGATATATCACCCACTGCGCTGCTGCATCCTCGGCAGCAAGATCAGAAAATACCTTATGTCTTATCTCCCTTCCCAGGATCAGCTTTTTTCCAGCTAGATAAACAGATGAGTCATTTAAAGGCCCTGCTATGGTATCAAGCTGCTCGCCTGCAGGTGTATACCCGAACTCATCCACCCTACCATTCAATATCGTTGTCAGAATCCGGGATGACTCGGACTGGCTCTTTGATTCTATCACGGATTTTACCTGGATGTTGCCGGTTATCGTTGGAAGAAGTATAACAGCCGCGATAGATATCAGCACAAGAAATAGCAGCACGTCAAATGTGGTAGAGAACCCGCGCTCATCCGGGTAAAAATTCATCTGCCGCATCATCATTTCCTCCATATCTTTACGGTCAGCGTGCCGGGGAGTTCCTCAACTTCGTTGAGCCTGACCGTAACTGGTATTGATGATGATATCCCGTACTTTGAGTCTGATATCTCGGGATTTTTTATTATCTTGATGTATCTCAAGCTTTTCGAGTCTGCCTCGACCTTGAACATAAAATTATAATGTGCCCCGTATTTTCGCATCAGTTCTTTCGGCTCATTTCCGATAACATCAAGCCGCTCCACATCTATAACATCAGGTCTTTCGCTGCCTGTCATGGAACTATCCCTGCTCAGCTTTTCAGCAAGGTTCATAGCGTCCCTGTAATTCCCTGCTATGAAAGACTTATTCTGATATGCCCCGAATGCCTGCGATATTACAGCTATAAAGACAACGAATCCCACAACCGCAAGCGCCATTGCAGGCATGTCGATATGCGGCTCCACCACACCGCGCTCGTCATTGATAAAGGAGGACATGATCCCTCTCCTCACGTTTATTTCCATCATTGTAACAGATAATTACCTTTTCAATGATCATCGATTTGTTCATATCAGGAACGAAAGGAGTTCGGGCAAGCTCGCGTTCGATGGAATCGAACATAGAATCCACTTTTCCTTTATCCCCTGAAAAATTCAGCGGGCTCACTGCATCCCCGTTTTTCCCGGCGCCAAGGTCGCTCAGCTTTTTTCTTAATCCTGATGTATTGCTCCAGTTGCTGTTCGGGGGATAGACCCGCGCCGCCACGGGCTCGGCGTGGATAAGTTCGCGTTCACCCCATGGTGTGCTGAGGTTATAGCGGACCAACACGAATTCGGTGGATATCTCTATTCTTTTATTCATATCTTTTTCATCAAATGTATAGACATATTTATACATGGGTACAGTTACCACGTCCACAGCTTCGATCTTTGAGGCAATATCTGAAGCAGCAGCATCCATCCCTGCCCTTGCCTGTTGCTCATTGAACATGGGATATACCTTGAACGCACTCAGGAGCAGCACAGAGGCAAATAAGAGCAATCCGATTCTGGTTATGAAAAAATCTGCCCATGCCCGTTCATCTGATATAAGACGTTTCATATTCCTCATACACCTCTTATCGCAACATACGTTCCACTGTTATTCCTGATAAGCTCAAGCGCCAATTCATATTCTCCGGGATAAAACACGACAGGCCCAGAGAACCGCGCGATGGAAGATTTCGCCTGCACCCTGCCATTATTCAGGACATAGTAATATACATTATCCGTGCGAGCATCTGCCGCGCCTTCAGGCATTCCTCCGAAAACTACATAAGCCGCATTGTCAGGAATTTTCACACGGATGCTTTCAACGGTTCCTGAGAAGTCCTCAGGATTATTAATGTCCCTTCCTCCGCCCGCAGCATACATTACAGACGCGCGCTTTTCTATCCTGTCAAGCTCGTCCATTAGCTTTTTTTCCTTTACATCACTGATAAAGTCCGATGCAGCTTTTCCGGTGATAACAAGTATCACAGCAAAGATTACAACTGTGACCATAATACGCATCGGCATGCCTTCAACTGCTTTCTCGTTGCTGAGGAAAATTCTTACCACCTTTGTACCTCCTTCAAGTCGTGTACGTTATTTTCCCTTTATAAATTTTATGAATTGATTCCGACAAACTAATTTATATACATCTTTCATAAATCTAATGATGTATGATCCGACTCGGTAAGATCGCTTTTGCTAATTGTGATTTCCCGTATTACGCCATGGAACACGGAAAGATAAAGGCGCCGGATATAAGAATTACCGAAGCGCACCCCGTAGAGCTTGCGCGAAGGCTTTTTGCAGGCGAGCTTGACATAAGCCCCATTTCTTCGATCATGTATGCAAAGAGAGATGACCTTCTCATCCTGCCGCGCCTTTCCATCACTTCAAATGATTTCACAAAAAGTGTGCTGATATGCTCAAACGGGAGGATGGATCTGTCCGACCTTGAAGGACAAACTCTGTGCATCCCGGAGACAACTGCAAGTTCTGCCACGTTGATAAAGATAATACTCTGGAAGAACGGCGTGAACGTAAAGCTTAAACAGTGTCCCGGAACCGATATAGGGAAAATGTTGAAGCAGGGTGAAGCGGCTCTCCTTATCGGCGACAGCGCCATACATGCCATAGGCCAGTATCGCATCATCGCAGACCTGGGGAATGAGTGGAAGAAGATGACAGGGAAAAAGATGGTGTACGCATTATGGGTCGTGAGGGAGGATTTTGCGCGGGAGAATCCTGATAAGGTTGATCATGTCCTTGATTCGCTCCTTCGGTCAAAGGATTACGCGTATAAAAACGTAAGGGAGATAGCCAATTTCATAGGCAGCGCGAAAAATATCGACTGCGGCTTCATGCGTGAGTATCTCCACACGCTGAACTATGATTTTGACAGCGATAGCGTGGAGAGCCTTGAACTTTATTTTAAATATGCAAAAGAATGCGGGATAGTGGATGATGTTAAGCTGAGGTTTTATAATGCAAAAGAAGAGTGATTTAATTGTTTGAACGATGGGTAATATGTTTGGTCATGGTGGCTGCGCTGGCAGGATGTATCAATAATGAACCGGCAGTAAATAATACTGCAAATTTTACTCCTGTGCCAACAACACCGCCACCTTATAAGGTATTCCCTGTAAGGGAACCCACAACTGTCGATGTCGAGATTTTTGCGTCTTCATTCAATCCACTCACTCTCAATATAGTGAACGGGACTACAGTGCGATGGACCAATAAGGATAGCGCCACGTATGTTATCACAGGGAAGGGATTCAAGTCGCCTGAACTGAACAAAAGGGACAATTGGAGTTACAGGTTCAATGATACCGGGACTTTTGAATACAACTGCTCAATTCATACAACCATGCCTCATGGAACCATAATCGTGGAGTTGCCGCCTTCTGGAAACAATAGTTACTAAATATGAGTACTTCCCATATTTCGCACATTATTTCATCATAATTAGATTTTTTTTTTCCAATCCATAACGGTCAAGACCACGTCATTTGACAGGATTAACAGGATCGACAGGATACGATTTTTTTTGATTAATCCTGTAAATCCTGTCGATCCGGTCTAAATAAATCTAACTTTCAGATCATAACACCTTCACTTTCCTTTTTATCTCAACTTTATCTTCTCCAAAATTTATTAACAATCCAACATTCGTTTCAGTTGCTACAAGATAATTTACCAATTGAACTTCATGAGCTTTGGCGATATTTTTTACAGATTTTAGCTCAAGAATAATCGACTCTTCAACAAATATATCCACAATAAAATTCCCCACAACTTCACCTTCATAGTTTACGATAATCGGTTTTTGGTATTCTGATTTTAAACCCGCTTTCCTTAATTCAATAAGTAAACATTTTTCGTAAACGGATTCAAGAAAACCATAACCCATCGTATTATATACTTTATATGCACATCCGATGATTTTTTCTGTAATGTCTTCAAATTCCATTATATTTTCTCCTGATGAATTCGATTGGAAAAACAGGATGACTAAATCCTGTCGATCCTGTTAATCCTGTCTGAATAAATGCAATTTTCTTACAAAATCCAGATAGTAATTTTGTCAGGCTCATATTTCATAGATAAATCATAAATTTATCTTTATCAAGTGCGAAATATGTGGTACTTGAAATTTTTCGAAATTTTATTTCCTGGGGAATTTACTCTACTAGGGAAAAAACGCGATCTACAGACCTTATGACCGTAACGGATTATTTTTTATGATTTTCAATTTCCACTCTTACTCTTTCTGTTTGCTGCTTGTTTATCTTAAACATTTTGTTATAAAATCTGTTACTTCTAAAATCTATATCATCTTCATTTTTTAGATAGATTTTTCCATCGTGCACAGACTTGTTAAAATCTACCCCATATCTTTCAAATTCAAGTCTATATCCGCCAAGTATTTTGTTATCTTTTATACGATTTGCCATTATGGGTATTTTTGCAATATAAAATAATTTATTGAATAAACGGAAATCTATTTCATTTCCTTCCATATCAGTTTGTATTTTTATAATTTTTTCACCCGGATTTAATCTTAAAAAATCATCCAACAACATATAAAAATAATATTCATATTTTGGTATAACTACTTCATCGTGGTTTATTTTCATAATATAATGTTTCATATCGAATATACGTTAATTATCCATAAATAATATTAAGCTATCTTTTGCATCATAGAATTTTTAGAACCCGTAATCTTTATATACCAATACATACTAAACAATGTTCACTAAATAATCAGTGTTAATATCATGGGCATCAAAGAACGAAAAGAACTGGAAAAACAGGAGATGCGTAAGCTCATCCTTGATACTGCGATGAAGCTGTTCCTCGAAAAGGGCATCGAGAACATTACCCTGCGCAATATCGCAGAAAAGATCGAATACAGCCCTGCCACCATTTACCTGTATTTCAAGGATAAAGATGAGATCATTTACACGCTCCACAGGGACGGATTTGAAGAGCTGTACAGGCTGCAGCAAAAAACACTTTCGATCAAAGACCCGTTAAAGAGGCTTCACAAACACGCGCAAATGTACGTTTCTTTCGCTCTTGAAAACCCGGAGTACTACGATCTGATGTTCATAGAAAGAGCGCCTTTTCGAACGATAAAGGAAATGAAATGCGAAGATGGCATGAACTGGGAAATAGGGATGCGCTCCTATGATCTTCTCAGGAAGAACATAGAGGATTGCATGAATGAAGGATATTTTCAGAAAACAAATATTGATGTGGCATGCTTTTCCCTGTGGTCTTACGTCCACGGGATAGTATCCCTCATGATCCGCGACAGGTGTTCGATGTTCCCCGAAGAACAGAGGCGTCTTCTCGTTAAAGGGGCGCTCGATTTTATGCAGGAAAATATGTTATTAACAAAAATGGAAATTAACAAGAGAAGTAAAAAAGAGGAAATATAATGAAAATAGTGAATGCATTAATTCTGCTGACACTTCTGGTATCATCGGTCAGCGCACAGGCTGAAACGCCGTTCTCAGTAACGACAGTTGTATCGGTCCCCCATCTTTCCCCTGAAGACAGGAACGTTGGGCTGGAGTTCACAGTTCAGAATAACATGGATAAAGCAGTTAGTAATGCAAAAATATATCTCTACATAAGATATCCGTTCTCTGCATCCATATCACCCAACAATAAACTCGATGAACTGAGTTATCCCGGATACCTCATCTCAAGCGGGGGGCAGGGCGATGAGTACACACCGTACTTCTCACTTGACGCCCGGGGTTCGCATAAAACAACTTTCAAGATCGATGTGGACAGGAGCGCAAAATACGGGACATACGATTTGCCATATACGATATTCTATGACTCGGGAAAGGAATTCAGCGGAAAGATCACACTTGAGGTAAAGGGCGACACGCTCATCGAGATCAGGAACGTCCAGGTAAATTCCAACAACTCGGCGGTTGAACCGGGTGAGGTGTTCAAGATCGCCGTATCATTTGAGAACGTGGGTGACAACGGCATCAAATGGCTCAAACTCATATTGAATCCGAGAGATAAATCATTGATCCCGCTATCCTCGGACTCAGAGCGCGTTTTCAAGGATATCAAGCAGGGTGAGAAGAAGGACGCAGAGATATGGTTCTCACTTGAAAAAGATGCACCTGTCAAGAACTATCCTATAGACCTGATGCTTCGGTACACAGACGAGAGAGGCGTAGAGTACAATGAGACAAGGCTTGTGGGACTCGTGGCTTCCGGAAGGGCTGAGCTTGATATCGCAAAAAAGACCACAGAACCTGCCAGGATAAAAGAGAACGAGCCATTTACTTTGACCGTCAAGATCGAAAATACAGGAACAGGGGATGCAAGCGGAGTGACTGCAAAGCTCGAATTGCCTGTCGATGGGGACATGGTTGCCTATCTTGGCGAAATAAAAAAAGATGATTACTCTAATGCGATCTTTACCCTGGACGGAACAAAGAGCGGGAAAAAGACCGGCATTTTGAGGATAAAATATAAAGATGATTTTGGCGAACGTGAAATACAGAGGGAACTTGACCTCATAGTCAATCCCGGTAACAGCACTAACCTGCTTCCTGCAATAATTGTCATCGCCGGGATAGCAGGCGCAATTTACGTCTGGAAACGGAGAAAACCCGGTGCGCCATGAAAGCCTGGTTCTTTCTTGCGGCAAAAGACCTGTCAAAACGCAAGCGTGAGACGCTGATGGTGATATTTGCCATAACCATAGGTGTCGTGGGTCCCCTTTTCACAACTGCATTGAATAACGGGATGCAGTCTGCTTTCGTAGGGAATACGGTCAATGTCTATATCGGTCATCTCCAGATACAGCCCAATACGGGCGAGGATGTCATCCATAACACAGAAAGCATACTGTCAAAAGTAATGAGCATAAATGGCATAGCCGGCGCTACGCCAAGAATGAATGCAGGCGTTGAAATTTCATCACGGACAGAAAAGATAGGAATAGTAATATTCGGCGTCAGGCCGTCACTGGAAGAAAAAGCTTCAACGCTTTCAAAAACCGTGGAGAGAGGAGAGTTCCTCGATGACAGGGATAAGAATGAACTGCTGGTAGGCACATCGTTAGCAGAAGTCATGAAAATCGATGTCGGGGATAAAGTCCTTGTCAAGTATCAGGATAATGAGCCAGTGGAATACAATATCAAAGGTGTAGTCAGCACAGGTACTTTTGAGCTTGACAGATATGCAATTATTGCTCCTTACGACACAGTTAAGGAATTGTCAGGAAAGGATGAAGCATCCCTGATCCTGATAAGGCTTGAGGATCCAGAAGAATCCATGAAGTTCACCACCATTCTCAAGAAGGAAACCACACTCACCAATGTGAAGACCTGGCAGGAGCTTTCTGCCGGGATGGCAGGGATGATAGAGACTTTTGGCGTAATATCATTGATGACCGCAGCGATCTCAGTATTCGTGGCTGCTATTGCCATAAGCCTTATAATATATACTACGGTAAAAAATAAGATTAGGCAGATCGGCGTAATAAAAGCCATAGGCGCAAGGGGTTCCACGATACTCAAGATATATCTTGCCGAGGCGTTATTCATTGGCATACTGGGGACAGGTTTTGGCACGTTAATCGGATTGCTGCTTATAAACAACATGGCGCAGAACCCTCTTGTAATGGAGCCTGAATTCGGCATGAAAATGCTTATTGTCCCCTCAATATCTTCAAGCTCGATAATAGCAACGGATCTTGCAATACTGCTTACCTGCGTTATAGGCAGCTTCTACCCTGCATATATCGCATCTAAGACGAATATCATAAAAGCAATATGGAGCGGATGATCTTGCTTGAGCTTGAAGGCGTTAAGAAAATATATTATATGGGTAATATCGAAGTCCCGGCCCTTCGTGGCGTGGATCTGAATATCGATAGAGGTGAATTCGTCGCTATCATGGGACCCTCAGGGAGCGGGAAATCCACCATGCTTAACATGCTGGGACTGCTTGATTCCCCGACATCAGGGAAGATAGTCATCGATGGCGTAGATGTATCCTCGCTGGATGAGAACGGGAGGGCTGATTTCAGGCTGCGCAAACTCGGGTTTGTTTTCCAGTTCTTCAGCCTGCTCATGGAGCTAAAAGCTGTTGAGAACGTGGCGCTCCCGATGATAATGGATGAGAAAAAATTCGACCGTGCTTCTGTTCTCCTTGATCTTGTTGGCATGGGAGACAGGCTGGAGCACTATCCAAGTGAGCTATCAGGAGGTCAGCAGCAGAGGGTGGCGATAGCGCGGGCGCTTGCGAATGAGCCAGCTATCCTTCTTGCAGATGAGCCTACGGCGAACCTTGATACCGAATCATCCAACCAGATAGTTGATCTTTTCAGGGAACTGAACGATAAAGGGCAGACCATAATTATGGTGACACATGAGCCCGATATTGGGGCGAAGGCGGACAGGATAATCAGGCTCAAGGACGGGCAGATCGTTTAGAAAAGTTCCCGGTCTATCGAAATCTGAAAAAGGATGACTATCCTGTCGTCAATAAACTTCAATTTCTAATCCGGTTACTTTTGATATTTCGAGGAAATCTTTGTCCCGTGAAACAATTTTATCTGCGCCGTTCGTTACAGCGATACCTGCAATAAGAACATCCAGTGTATTGACGATTTTTCCAATGTTCAAGAGTCTTGCCATAATTTCGCTTGATTCCTCTGAAGCCTTCATATCAAAATCCAGTACCTTAATATCAGAGAAAAATCTCCTGTAAAATATCTCCTCTTTTTTTGCCTTTTTATGCTTTATTCCTGATAGAATCTCATGATATGTTACTACGGTCGTTACAACATCTGAATTTTCGACGATATCGAACGATTTATTCTTGCCTTTGAAATAATCGATCAGAACGCTTGTATCGAGGACAATCATACTCTTTGCCTCGCTGCCGCTCTGATTTTCCTTGTATCTTCTTCGATTTCATTCAATACTTTACTATCCTTCAAAACACCAAAATATTCTCCTAAGTCTGATTTTCTTTTTTTTGCAAGTTTTGCAATCACGTCGCTAAAGCTCTCATTCTCTCTTTTCAGGCTCTTTAGGATGTCATAAACTTCTTCCCGGATAGATATTGTTTTTGTTGCCATTATTACTGTGTATGCATACACAGATATATAAGACATAGCCACGAAGTTCTTATGTATATCCAATGCTTCACGAATAAGCCTTCTCTGCATGCTGGGATACGTCAAGACCCACTGCTTCTTCTTCCTCGCCCACCCGAAGACCGATTGTCATATCTATCACCTTTGCCAGAACTAAAGTAACAGCAAAAGCATAAACCCAGACAACGGCAACCGCGATGATTTGCGTTGTAAGAAGTCCGCTATTCCCGTATAACAATCCGTTTGCGCCTGCCGGATTCACCAGTGTGGTTGCAAAAATCCCTGTGGCGATAGCACCCCATGCTCCACCTATCCCGTGGCATGCCCAGACATCCAGTGATTCGTCTATGTTTCGCTTCATCCTGAACAGCATCGCATAATAACTTATCACGGCTGCTATCGACCCTATTGCAATAGCTGCCAGCGGCGTCACAAAACCTGAGGCAGGAGTAACTGCCGCAAGACCCACAACGCCCCCGGTCGCTGTGCCAAGGACGCTGGGTTTCTTGTGGTACCAGCTAAGGATCATCCAGGTCAGGGCTGCAGAAGCCCCGCCTGTATTGGTTACTGCAAACGCGTTTGAAGCAAGTGCTCCGCTTGTTACCGCGCTTCCGGCATTGAACCCGAACCAGCCGAACCAGAGAAGTATTGCCCCGAGGATTGTAAGAGGAATGTTGTGCGGCTCCATGGCATGTTTCCCGAATCCCTTTCTGGCGCCTATCACAAGCGCGATGGCGACAGCAGATACGCCGGCGCTAACATGGACAACTAATCCGCCGGCAAAATCAAGAGTTCCCATTGTGCGAAGCCAGCCCCCCGTACCCCATACCCAGTGGGCTATCGGGTCATAGACAAGGGTCGCCCAGAGAAAAGAGAATACCAGGAACGCACTGAACTTGATGCGCTCCACGAAAGCGCCTGTAATCAGGACAACCGTGATAACTGCGAACATCGCCTGGAACATCATAAAAGCCATGGATGGGATCGTTGCTGCATAATCCGGGTTCGGGGCGTTTCCAACACCATTTAAGCCTATCCAGTCAAGGTTCCCGATCACGCCCCCGATATCCGGGCCAAAAGCAAGGCTGTAGCCGAACAATATCCACTGCACGCTAATGAGTGCAAGGATGGCAAAGCTGAACATGATCGTGGATAACGCATTCTTCTTACGCACCATCCCTCCGTAGAATAGACCAACAGCCGGGATCATCAGCATCACAAGAGCTGTGCTGATCAAAACCCATGCAGTATCGCCTGTATCTATTTTTGATTCTTCCGCCGCAGAAGCTGCATTTGCCAGCGCTGCAAGTAAAATAACTGCAAAAAAAATTTGCCTGGAACACATCAAAGACATTTTTAATCCCATGTTTACTCAATCCTCTTACAAGGCATACGGATACCTACTGAATACTAATCATATATAAATTTAATCCAAAAAGAGAGTAAACTATTTATATAAATTATTTACATCTTTGAACTCCTGAAATCTTTAGTTGTATTGCCTTAATAAATAAAGGAAGCCGGATCTATATGGCTTCCTTTCCGCGCTCTCCTGTGCTGACACGCACGACTTCTTCAACAGGATAAACGAATATCTTCCCATCTCCGTTCTTTCCTGTTTTTGCTACTGCGGTTATTGCTTCTATTGCAGTTTCCACTTTATCATCACGAACTACCATGTCAAGCCTGAGTTTAGGAAGGAATTCAACGCAGTATTCTCCCGCGCGCCACTGAAGGCACACGCCTTTCTGCCGCCCGCGTCCCTGCACTTCGATCACCGTCATGCTAACAATACCTTTTTCCTCAAGCGAAACGCGTATCGATTCAAGGTTCTCAGGTCTTATTATCGCTTCTATTTTCTTCATTCTCATCACCTCACGCATAAGCTTTTTCCGCATGCTGCGCAACATCAAGACCCACAGCTTCCTCTTCGTCCTTTACTCGCAGCCCAATGGTTGCATCTATTACCTTTGCAAGCACGAATGTTGCCACAAAGGCAAATATCCCGGTCGAAGCAACTGCGATTATCTGGGTCAATACCTGTCCAGCGTTGCCGTCTATCAGACCGGAACCGGCAGGGTTCACTGCTGCTGTGGCAAAAATTCCCGTGGCGATAGCACCCCAGGTGCCTCCCACGCCGTGACATGCAAAGACGTCAAGGGATTCATCTATTTTGCTCTTCATCCGCAGGAGCATTGCATTGTAGCTGAGCACTGCGGCTATGGCGCCTATTGCTATTGCTGCAAGCGGAGTGACAAAGCCCGATGCAGGAGTTATCGCCACAAGCCCGACGACAGCGCCTGTGGCTGTACCCAGGACGCTTGGTCTCTTATGGTACCAGCTCAAAAGCGTCCATGCCAGCGCTGCGGCTGCAGCGGCTGTATTTGTTGCAACGAACGCGCTTGCTGCAAGACCATTGCTCGCAAGAGCGCTTCCTGCATTGAATCCGAACCATCCGAACCACAGAAGAACAGCTCCAAGGACTGTCATGGGTATGTTGTGCGGCTCCATGGGCTGATTCCCGAAACCTTTTCGCGCCCCGATCACTATGGCAAATGCTAGAGCTGCCGCGCCTGCGCTGACATGAACAACAGTGCCGCCCGCAAAATCAAGCGCGCCAAGGTTTCGAAGCCATCCTCCAACTCCCCAGACCCAGTGTGCTATGGGGTCGTACACAAGGGTCGCCCAGAGCAGTGAGAAGACAAGGAATGCGCTGAACTTTATGCGTTCAACGAAGGCGCCTGTTATCAGGGATACTGTTATTATCGCGAACATAGCCTGGAACATCATGAAGGCAAGCGCCGGAATGGTGGCTGCATAATCTGTATTGGGGACAATCCCTACTCCTGTGAGACCGGTCCATTTTAGGCTGCCTATTATTCCGCCGATGTCAGGGCCAAATGATAATGTGTAGCCCACAAGCACCCACTGTATACTGATCAGCGCAAGTATGGCAAAACTGAACATTATTGTCGAAAGCGCGTTCTTTTTGCGCACCATTCCGCCGTAGAACAGCCCTACAGCAGGGATCATCAGCATCACAAGAGCTGTGCTGATAAGTATCCAGGCAGTGTCACCCGTGTCAATTGCAGGTTCCTCTGCCGCCTGTACAGTACCTGTCAGTACAGCAAGCAGGGTTGCCGCAAGCAGGAAATACTTCCAATGTTTGTTTAATTTATTTATTTCCATCATATTCACCGCCAATGAAGGCATACGGATACCTACTGAATAGTTTAAAGTATATAAATTTAACCAATGCTTTTGAGAAAACTATTTATAATACATGATTTAACCTGGAAAATCCCTTGAACATAATACATTTTTTAATACTGAAAATACTTATATAATATTGAATGAGAAGTAGGTTGCCGTTTACCTATAAAGGAGGAAAAATGAGGCAGATAGCAATATATGGAAAAGGTGGGATCGGTAAGTCCACAACAACCCAGAATCTTACTGCTGCGCTTGCTTCGATCGGCAAGCGAGTGATGCAGATAGGATGTGACCCAAAGGCAGACTCAACAAGGATGCTGCTATGGGGAAAAGTGCAGGCAACTGTGCTTGATACTATGCGTGACAACGGCCAGAGTGGTGTAACTCTTGATGCTGTACAGCATACAGGTTATGGCGGAATAAAGTGCGTCGAGGCAGGCGGTCCCGAGCCCGGTGTTGGATGCGCAGGAAGAGGAGTTATTACTGCAATAAAACTGCTGGAAGAACTGGGCGCTTACAATGAGGACTTTGATTTCGTCTTCTACGATGTGCTCGGAGACGTTGTATGCGGCGGCTTTGCCATGCCCATACGTGAGGGCTACGCCAAAGAGATATACATAGTGGCAAGCGGGGAACTGATGGCACTCTATGCAGCCAATAATATCTGCAAGGGCATAGTGAAATTCGCAGAAAACGGAGATGCGCGCCTGGGCGGCATAATATGCAATTCCCGTAACGTTGATAATGAAATTGAGCTTCTGACCGAATTCTCAAAGAAAATCGGTTCGCATTTGATCCAGTTCGTGCCGAGGGACAACATGGTCCAGCGCGCTGAGATCAACCGTAAGACTGTGATCGATTTTGATCCAACATGCAAGCAGGCAGAGGTTTACAGGTCACTTGCGAAGAATATCATAGGGAACACGAATTTCGTGATCCCGAAGCCAATGGCAATGCAGGAACTTGAGAACATGATGGTTGAATTCGGCATTGTGGAGAAGTGAGAATATGAAGATGATACGTGCGATAATCAGACCAAACAGGGAAGAAAAAGTAGTTGAGCATCTGGAGAAGGAAGGATTCTACTCCCTTACAAAGATGAACGTATTCGGGCGCGGCAAACAGAAGGGTATCAGGGTAGGGACAGTCTGTTATGACGAACTGCCCAAAGTAATGCTGATGCTTGTCGTGGAAGACGATGAAGTATCAAAGGCGATAAATACCATCCAGAACAGCGCCCGCACAGGGAATATCGGAGACGGCAAGATATTCGTGACCGATGTTTCGCAAGTGTACACTGTGAGAACAAGTGTATCGGGATTGTAGGTGAGATCATGATGGAAGTTATTGCCATAATCCGAAGACACAATTTGCAGGAGACAAAAGCGGGTCTCCTGGGAATAGGGGTCCCTGCGCTAACGATGATAAGCGTGGAAGGAAGGGGCAAACAGAAAGGACACCCTGGCTGGAATTATGAACTTGATCCCGCATTGATGGAAATGGAAGAGAAAAATATAGGCGTTAGCTTGCGCTTTATCCCAAAAAGGATGATCTCAGCTGTAGTCAATGATGATGATGTCCCGAAAGTGGTTGAGACTATTATCAGGACAAACCAGAGCGGTCACATCGGTGACGGCAAGATCTTTGTGTGCCCTGTTGATGATGCTGTAAGAATCAGAACAGGAGAAAGTGGAGAACAGGCGATCAAGTGAGAAAAAAAATGACAACAATATTACCGGAATGCGATATACCAATACCTCAGCGCCAGCCGCATATAGTGTGCCATGAGCCAGGGAATATGGTATTGCCTGTATGTAATGTCCAGACAGTGCCCGGCGACATGACCGAGCGCGGCTGCACGTTCGCAGGTTGCAGGGGAGTGGTGGGAGGTCCTGTAAAGGATGCAATCCAGCTTGTGCACGGACCCATTGGCTGCGCCTATTATACCTGGGGCACGCGCAGGAACCTTTCAGACATGAAGCTGCACAGGAAGTACTGCTTCAGTACCGACCTGACAGAAGAAAGTGTGATATACGGCGGCGCAAAAAAGCTCTACAACTCAATAATTGAATCACACGAATTGTTTCCCGAAGGAAAGGCCGTGTTCGTGTATTCTACATGCGTTGTCGGTCTGATAGGTGAT
This sequence comes from Methanobacteriota archaeon, assembly GCA_963793805.1. GTDB lineage: Archaea > Halobacteriota > Methanosarcinia > Methanosarcinales > Methanoperedenaceae > Methanoperedens. The sequence continues at coordinate 136,461 of CAWCBK010000011.1, read as the reverse complement.
GATACAGAAGCGATATGCAAGCAGGCGCAGGAAAAAATTGGAATACCAGTGATACCATTCCACTGTGAAGGTTTCAGGGGCGTGAGCCAGTCCCTGGGACATCATATAGCCAACCGCACATTGTTTGAGAAAGTTGTCGGGACAGAGGAACCCGAAACCACAACTCCCTACGATATGTGCATAATCGGTGAATTCAATATCGATGGCGATGCATGGATTGTGAAGCCGCTGTTTGAAAGAATGGGTGTGCGGGTATTATCTGTATTTACAGGCAATGCCTCTTATAATGATATACCACCCATGCACAGGGCAAAGCTGAACATCGTGCAGTGCCAGAGATCTTCGACATACATAGCAAAGATGATACAGGACAAGTACGGGATCCCATATATCAACGTATCCCTGTTCGGTATGAAGCAGACTGCGGAGGCGCTTCGTGATGTGAGCAAGTTCTTCCATCTTGAAGAGAACGCTGAAAAAGTGATAGCGCAGGAGATAGCAGAGTATCAGCCAAAGATCGATTACCACAGAAAGAGACTGGAAGGCAAGAAGTGTTTCATATACCAGGGAGCCCCGCGCGCCTGGCACTGGATCGAGCCGATGCGGGAACTGGGAATTGAAACTATCCTTACTGCGACCACCTTCGGTCACAAGGACGACTATGAGAAAATACTGGAAAAGGCAAAGCCAGGACATATCTGCATAGACAATCCCAATGCCCTTGAGATAGAGGAATATCTTGTCGAGATGAAACCCGATTTCTTTATTGGCGGCTTGAAGGAGAAATACCTGACATACAAGCTTGGCATCCCCTTTATCAATGGTCATTCCTACGAAGAAGGACCATATGCGGGCTTTGAAGGATTCGTGAACTTTGCAAGGGACATTGATGTTGCGGTAAACAGCCCGGTGTGGAAGTTCATAAACCTGCCACTGGAGGTGAAGTAAATGGCGCGAAGTGTAACAATCAATCCGCCCAAGATGTGCCAGCCCATGGGCGCCATACTTGCCTATATGGGAGTACATGGATGCGTACCTCTTGTGCATGGTTCACAGGGATGCAGCACCTATCCCCGCTACAATATCGCGAGGCATTTCAGGGAATCAGCAGAGGTCGCAGTTTCCTCGCTGGCTGAGGATGCTGCGGTTTACGGTGGAGCCAAGAACCTGACAGAAGCGATAAAGAACGTGAAGTCAAGGATCAATCCAGCCCTTATCGGTATATGTACCACCTGCATGAGTGAAACCATAGGAGATGATGTGAAACTGATTTCAAAGAATGCGATTTCACCCGGGGACACTATGAAGATCATCCCCGCATCCACTCCCAGCTATGTTGGAACGCATCTTACGGGATATGACAATGCTCTGAAAGCTCTCGTTGAGACACTTGCTGTGAAGGGTGAACCAAATCACAAAATAAACATCATCACGGGCATTATCAATCCCGGCGATATCAGGGAGATAAAGAACATGCTTCGCATCATGAATGTGGAAAACATATTCCTGTCTGATATCTCAGAAACACTCGATTCTCCTATCCTTCCCGTAGGTCACAAACCCCTGCTGCCCGATGGTGGAACTGAGGTATCAGAAATAGCAGAGTCAGCAAACTCACTTGGCACAATAACGATATGCAGAACGGCAGGCTCTGCTGCAACATATCTTAAGAACAAGTTCAACGTACCTGCTGTGCTTGATCCTGCACCAATTGGTGTTGCCAATACTGACAGGTTCGTGCAGAACATCAGCAGGTTAAGTGGAGCCGCGATCACGGATGAGATAAAGAAGGAGCGCGGGCGGCTTATCGACAGCATGGTTGATGTGCACCATTATATGTTCGGCAGGAAAGTGGCGATATTCGGAGACCCTGATCTTGTGTCTGCTATCGTGCGGTTTTGCGCGGAAGCAGGTATGGATTCTACAGTTGCCATGACTGCCACGAAGCATAAGGACTTTGCGCCTGACATAAAGGCGGTAAACACCGAATATAAGACCGATACGCAGATCCTTGAAGGTACAGATCTGTATGAATTCCACGAAGTTGTGAAAACCCATGGAGCAGAATTGATACTTGGGAACTCCAAGGGTAAGGATGTAGCAGATGATGAGGGCGTTCCACTTGTGCGCTTCGGTTTCCCCGTTTATGACCGCGTGGGCGTGTACCGCTACTCCATCATGGGCTACAATGGCTCGATCTACCTGCTTGACCAGATGACAAATGCAATCCTGGGGCACAAGTATGACCCCAACAAGCTGCATCAGTGAGGTGGTATCATGGAATATATAACCGGAATAACTGCATCGGGCGGGAGCTGGACTCCCAGCTTTGTAGTTAGTAGCAACATCAACGACTGCGGCTGCTGCGGAAAGTGCTTCAAAATATGCGGGCGCGGGGTGTTCGAATATATCGACCACCCCAACAGCGATGACCTGTGCGGCGCAAAGGTCATGACCGTGGCGCATCCTGAGAACTGCATCGGCTGCAGCGCATGCGCGCGGGGATGCCCGAAGAAAAATATAGTGTGCGAGCCGAAGGTGAGGGTTGGGTGAGAATCAGGTAATCTAGAACTCCCACCGCAAAGTTCGCAAAGAACGCAAAGATTATTGTTGCTCTGCTTTGCGCCCTTTGCGTTCTTTGCGGTGAAAAAACTAAACGAGGCAAAAGAACTATGTCCAAAATAAGTCACATCCTCCTGAAAAACCCGGTGGTAGTTCCCACCGGGACAAAACTGCGCGAGGCTGCACACCTGATGAAGAAGAATAAAGTCGCAAGTGTTCTGGTCAGCAGAAAACACAGGTTAGCGGGAATAATTTCTGTGGAGGATATCATGGAGATCGTTGCAGATAAAGCAAATCTTGATATTACAGTGGATGAAATTATGCATTCACCAGAACTGACAATTGACGCGGATAAATGGCTCACGGATGCCATTGCGATATTCGAGCGCTACAAAGCATCGCATATAGCGGTGGTGGAACATGGAGAGATTGTGGGTATTATAAGGGCGGATGATATAATTCATACATACAGGTTCAATGAAAGAAAATACTGAAAAAAATTTACAACAATGAGACGAAATGACAGGGAAATCGAGGATAATATTGAAATCGAGTCGATCATAAATAGCTCTCCCCGGATCGCACTTTCGGAAAACGGTTTATCTTACATAATCCCTGTAACTGGGATGTGCGATATAAAAGCGTCATAGGATATGGAAAAACACATATTATCGATGAATCACATGAAAAAATAAATGCGTTAAATATTATCCTGAAACATTACAATGATGAGTCGTTTGCATTTCCGGAAAATTCGATCAAGAACGTAACAGTTATCAAAATTGAGATAGAAAAAATCACAGGAAAAATATCAGGATAATTATGAGACTCCACTCCCTTGAACACGAACCCTTCGAAGGTCTGGCAAACATCGAAGTATGGGCAAAGAACAGAGGTCACAGCATCTCAAGAACCCTGTTCTTCAAAAACGAAGAACTTCCTGAAATAGACGAATTTGAAATGCTTGTCATCATGGGCGGTTCTATGAACATCTATGAGGAAGAAAAATATCCCTGGTTAAGAGGCGAGAAGAACTTTATCGCACAGGCTATCGCAGGCAAAAAAATCGTACTGGGGATATGTCTCGGCTCCCAGCTTATCGCAGATGTCCTTGGCGGAAAGGTAAGCAGGAATAAGCACAAAGAGATCGGGTGGTTCCCGGTAACATTGACAAAAGAAGCAGGAACTTCCCCTGTTTTCGGTTCTTTTCCGCCCCGATTCAATGTCATTCACTGGCACGGCGATACCTTCGAGATGCCTCCAGGCGCGGTGAGGATCGCACAGAGCGAAGGTTGCGCAAACCAGGCTTTTGAGTACGGCAGAACGATAGGACTTCAGTTCCACCTCGAATACTCGGCAAATAGCATTGACCTCATGTTCAGGAACTGCGCAGATGAGATAGTGGAGGGAAGATATATCCAGAAACCGGATGAAATAATTTCACAGAACAATAATGTCATGGAGACACAGAGACTATTGAACCTCTTGCTGGATAATATGGAACATGAACTGAGTACGCCTCAATAACGAACTCCATGGACGACATAATATTTCTTTCCATCCTTATTTTTGCAGCAGGACTGCTGTATTCCTCAGTAGGTCATGCCGGAGCTTCCGGATATCTTGCTGCAATGGCACTGTTCGGTCTGGCGCCCGAAGTGATGAAACCCACAGCCCTGACATTGAATATCCTTGTAGCGACCATAGCTACATTTGAATTCTACAGGTCGGGCTTTTTTTCCTGGGATAAATTCTGGCCTTTTGCCATCAGTTCGATCCCTTTTGCATTTATTGGAGGGGCAATGTCTCTTCCAGGAAATATCTACAAACAAATTGTCGGTCTTGTCCTGCTTTTCGCAGCCATTCATTTTTTTCGGCAGAGAGGGACGGCGATCACACATATATCTAAACCTGTACCAGTCCCATTAGCAATGATTTCGGGCGCAGGGATAGGATTGCTTTCAGGGACAGTGGGTGTGGGGGGCGGATATTCCTCACCCCCCTGGTATTGTTAATGGGGTGGGCAGGCACAAAACAGACTGCTGCGGTTTCTGCTGCTTTTATTCTAATGAACTCCATTGCAGGTCTTGCGGGGCACATGATAAGTGTGAAATCCCTGCCATCTGAGATCTACTTCTGGGCATTTGCTGCAATGCTTGGTGGTATTATCGGTTCCGGGCTTGGCAGCAGGCGGTTTTCGAATGCCACGCTCTATAGCCTGCTTGCAGTGGTGCTTGTCATTGCGGGTGTAAAATTCATACTGGTTTGAATGTGGTACAAGGTAAATTATAAAAAGCATATTCATGATCATCACTTTAAAAGCCGCAATCTTCATTAATACCCGGAACAATTAAATTCCAATGAAAGTTTTGAAAGGCTACAGGGAATTCTTTGAAAGAGCAGACGACCCGGCCTTATGCGCGTCAAAAGAAAAAGACGGCATTTTCTTCATTTTCCGCTCTATTGAAGCATGGAAAGAGGAAAAATGCAAAGAAGAGGATATCCCGGCAGAGGAACTCATACGTGAAGAATACAAAAAAAACAGGTTCATTGGCAATCCATAATGTTTTTTACAGTCAATTATATATATTAACAGATTCATAACATTCTGCCAGATACGATGGGTAAAGTCAAAACTGCAATACCTGGACTTGATGAACTGATAGAAGGAGGATACGTAGAGAACGACGTTATCCTCGTAACCGGAGGTCCCGGGGCAGGCAAGACCACTTTTGGCTTACAATATCTTGTTGGAGGAGCCATGAACTATAACGAGCCCGGTGTGCTTGTGGTCATGGAAGAAACACCCTCAAGGATGATACGCGATTCGTGGAGGTTCGGCTGGGACATTGAGAAGCTCGTGGCGCAGAACAAATTGAAAATAATTTACGCCAATCCTTTCAAATACACAAAGATCGCAAAACCCCTGGAAGACAGACCGATGAATGTGATCACAGCGAACAAGAATGTCGGCGATATATTAATGCAGATACAGATCGAAGCAGCCTCAATAAAGGCAAAAAGGGTATTCATCGATTCCATAACATCGCTCAAATTGTCTGCAGAACTGGGGAACGCAAGGAACATTGTGTCAGAGTTCATCAAGAACCTTGAATACCTTGACTGCACAACTCTCATGACAAGCGAGATACAGGGACGGCAGGCATTCAGCGTGGAGGAATATCTTTCCTCAGGCGTTATCAGGCTGCATGTGTTCAGGGTCGGGGGAAGCCGGGTGAGGGGTATCGAAATATTAAAGATGCGAGGCGTCAAGCATGATGATACTTTGCATCCCTACGAGATACAGGAAAAAGGCATAATCGTCCATCCGAATGAAGTCGTAATGAACGACGAGATGAGCCTTTTTGAGACCAGGGACGCATTATAACCCCAGGGATAAATATGACGCTTACTTACGATGAGATAGTCGGGAAATTCGACAAATATATATTTAACACCTACACACGCCAGCCAATAGCAATAAAAAATGCCTGTGGCGCTGTGGTAACGGATGTGAACGGGAAAGAGTATATCGACTGCGTGGCAGGCATAGCAGTAAATAACGTGGGACACTGCCATCCTGCAGTCACGGAAGCGATCAAAAAGCAGGCGGAGGAGTTGATACATGTCTCGAACCTGTATTATACCGAGCAGCAGGCGCTTCTGGCAGAACAGCTTGTAAATCTCACAGGGATGGACAGGATATTCTTCTGCAATTCCGGAGCCGAAGCTGTGGAAGGGGCGCTGAAACTTGCCCGCAAAGCCAGCGGGAAAAAAGAATTTATCGCAGCAGAACATGCGTTCCACGGAAGAACTCGCGGCGCGCTCTCGGTAACGCACAAGGAAAAATACCGCAAACCGTTTGAGCCTCTTGCACCTTCGGTATTTGTCCCGTACAACGATGCTGATGCTATCAGGGCTGCTATAACAGATGATACGGCTGGAGTCATACTTGAAGCCGTACAGGGAGAAGCGGGTGTAATAATACCGACTGATGAGTATCTCAGCGAAGTCCGGGAAATATGCGATGAGACCGGCACATTAATGATACTTGATGAGGTGCAGACCGGCTTTGGAAGGACAGGGAAATGGTTTGCCAGGGAACACTCAGGCATCAAACCCGACATTATGACCCTTGCTAAAGCCATGGGCGGAGGCTTCCCCATGGGCGCAATGCTTTCGCAGGAAGATGTTGCATCTAATTTCGGGCGCGGAGACCACGCCTCCACCTTTGGCGGAAATGCGCTTTCATGCGCGGCAGCCCTGGCTAATATCGAAGTTATCAAAAAAGAAAAGCTTGTTGCAAAGGCGAACGAACTTGGCGCGTATCTCATGAAAAAACTGAAAGGACTTAACAAAGATTATATAAAAGAGGTACGCGGCAAGGGACTCATGGTAGGAATGGAACTCTCGATAAAATGCGAGGATTTAGTCGGCAGGGCAAGGGAACGAGGCGTGCTCCTTAACTGCACCTCGGATTCCGTACTGCGCTTCGTCCCTCCCCTCACTATAACCAAAGAGCAGCTTGATAAGGCAGTCGGTGCGCTTGATGAGATTTGAAAAACTGGTGAGGAATTCAGTAAGAGATATTAAAGAGTACGTCCCGGGGAAATCCATCGAAGAGATAGCCCTGAAGTACGGTCTTGATCACGAAAAGATAATAAAGCTGGGCTCGAACGAGAACCCGCTTGGGCCTTCACCGCTTGCAGTCGAGGCCATCAGGGAAAAAGCCGGGAAAGTTCATTTATATCCGCCTTCGGATGCGCTTGAATTGCGAAGCGCGCTATCGGAATACACAGGTTATCCTGTGAACAACATCGTAGTATCAGGGAACGGCATGGACGGCATCCTCGATACGATGATGAGGCTTTTCATGTCGCATGGTGCGGAAACTGTAATCCCGATACCCACGTTCTCATATTACGAGATTGCAACACTTGCAAACGGCGGGAAACCGGTTTTCGTAAAGCGGGACAGGGATTTTGAGATCAGCCATAACGATATACTCGCAAAAGTAAACAGCAATACGAAGATGATATTCCTGTGTTCGCCAAATAACCCTTCAGGGAACCTCATACAGGAAGAAGAGGTCAGGAAGGTACTTGATAAAACAAGCGCTATCGTGTTCATCGATGAGGCTTATGTGGACTTTGCAGAGAACGGTCTTTCAAGTCTTTCGGGTCTTGTTAAAGAACATGAGAACCTGGTTGCAGGAAGAACATTCTCAAAAGCCTTCGGTCTTGCAGGGATGCGCCTTGGTTACGCCATAGTTCCTGACTGGCTCTCCAGCGTTTACATGAAAGTCATGACTCCGTTCTCAGTGGATGTTCTCTCACTTGCAGGCGGCATTGCAGCTCTTGGTGACGCGAAGTATATCAGGAAAAGTATCGAGACCGTGAAAAAAGGACGCATTCAGCTTACCGGGGGGCTTGAGTCCATTTGCAAAGTATATGCTTCGGAAGCAAATTTCATCATGATCGATGTAGCCCCCCGCACAGCGGCAGAGGTATGTGAAAAACTGCTGAGAATGGGAATAATTGTGAGGGACTGCACATCCTTCAGGGGAGCAGGTGAATCACTCATAAGGATAAGCGTTGGCACCAGGGAGCAAAACGAAAAGGTAATTGCAGCAATGGAAATGATATTATGACGGGTATGACCATCGCCCTCACAGGCACACCTGGGACAGGAAAGACAACTGTATGCGAGTTCATAAAAGAACATTCTTTGTACAGGGCTAAGTACCGTATTATCGATCTACACAAACTCATCATGGATGAGAAGCTTTACACAGGAAGGGACGAGAGCCGGGACACTTACAATGCAGATATGGAGCGGCTCAGGATCAGGGTAACTGAACTCATTAAACAAACGCCGGTTGGGATGGACACCATACTGGAAGGCCATATTTCACATTACCTCCCCGCAGATGTGATCATAGTGCTGAGGGCTTCACCCGTGGCTCTCAGGAAGCGCCTCGGGAAAAGGAGAGAGTATTCCTATGAGAAGGTCAAGGAGAACTCTGACGCTGAGGCGCTGGATGTTATCCTTGTGGAATCCGTGGAATCAAGCGACAGGGTTTTTGAGATCAATACCACTGACATGAACCTGATTTCTGTGGTAAAATCCGTAATTGAGATAATTGAATCATTGAAAAAAGGGAAAGTCCCTGAAGAATATCTTCCGGGAAAGATCAACTGGATTGACCAGGTAGAACTCTGATCGAAGATCATGCGAGCCTTGTCTGCTGGAATTTTGCCTTCAGGCCATCAAGGTCTATCAGATCGTTAAGCATATTGATCAGTATCTCTGTCCCCCTTATTTGTGCCTGTGTATTATCGCCGCTTAACTCAAATGCCGGATCATCATGAGGTATTTTTATGCGCGTTACTGCAGCCCGGTGTTCCTTGAGGCGTGAATCCTTAGATTCTTTTACTGACTTTGTTTTTTGAGCTTCTATTCCAAGAAGTTCAAGTTCATACCTGAAACAGGGCCGCATAAACAGTGAAGTAAGGATAAAGACTGCAACTTCCTGACGCTCTGATTGATCAATATTTTTCAGGTGCTCTTTCAGGATACTGTAAATGTCACGGTTCAATTTATTCTTTAAAACATATACTTTTGAGGGAGGTATGTCCATCTCCTCAAGCTGCCCCATATCAGATAGGGCGCGCAGATACCCGGTAAGGATCAGCCTGTGCTGGTCGTATCCGCCTTTCTTTAATTCCCGCGCTAGCCTGCTTATTGACATCTGCTGGCGCGCCAGTATTTCTGTGAGAATGCTATAAAATTCGGACATTCTATACTTAATTTGGTAACAAACCGGATAAATGCTTTGGTTGGGTGAACTTTTAAAATATATTTCAGATTACCGAAGGGCTTATAAAATCCCTCTGCATACCTATTATAGACGTTAAAGAATGACAGATACAGAGATTATTTTTTCACCCGCACTTGATAGTTACCTTGAGATACATTATGAAACATACCTGTCATCTATCCGTTTCATCAATTCCGGAAAAACGGGGCTGAAAAAGATATTGAAAGCAAGTTTTGAACTTGAGGAGTATTTCATGGGAGAAAGAACTGATTTTTCGTGTGAGGTTGACCTTTCAGGTCAATCGGATTTCACCCGGAGGGTGCTTGAAGAGACGCGAAAAATAAAATACGGGACAACGATAACATATTCGGAGCTTGCCCGGAGGATCGGGAGCAGGGCTGTAAGGGCTGTGGGCGGCGCTCTTTCCCGCAATCCTGTGCCGATAATCATCCCATGCCACAGGGTAGTTGCTAAAAACGGTATCGGCGGCTTCTCATGCGGTGTGGATATGAAAATAAAACTGATCGAGTTTGAAAAGAAGCATTTGTCCAATAACCTTTAATAGCTCATAAATGAATTTTGAGCCGGGCCCCGATGGGGTAGTCCGGATATCCTTTGAGATTGCGGATCTTAAGACCTGGGTTCAAATCCCAGTCGGGGCGCTCGATTTAATTTTGGTTTTGATTTTTTATGGGATTGGTTTTACAAAATCTTAAAACCGCATGCTTATAAGTATGGCGTTGAGATCGAAGACCGCATCTATAACCAGATAGATGCCCAGACCTGCAAACTGATCGTCATTGACCAGCGCATACAATCCATGACAGTGTTCAAGCAGATAATCGGCAGGGGGACGCGCATTAATGAGGATTTTGATAAATACTATTTCACGATAATGGATTTCAAAAAGGCTACTGAGCTTTTTGCCGACCCCCTGTTCGATGGCGATACTGTGGTTGTTTATAAGCCGGGTCCTCTTTGATCCTCCTGTGCCTCCTGACGAACCTTATGACTGTGTGAAAAGGTCAAAATTCGTGGTGAGCGACGATAAACAACTAACTCAGACTAACTCAAAACGAACTCTTTCGTGAGTTCGTTCCAGTTCGTATCAGTTCGTTGTTTATATTAAACGCGTAAAATACAAACCGCAGATAAACGCAGATTTATTCCTCGGGATTCTGCTTTTTTGCTGCTAATATTGAATTAAAAGACGCTGGCGTGGACGGGGATGCGCAGCGCATAAGCCAGCTTGTGTGGATGATATTCCTTAAGATATTTGAGGATAAGGAGAAGGAATACGAACAACTTGAAGACAACTACCGCTCGCCCATTCCTGAAAAATTGCGCTGGCGCAACTGGGCTGCTGATGCTGAGGGGATTACTGGCGAGGAACTGCTGGATTTTGTGAATAATGAACTTTTCAAGGGCTTGAAAAACCTGCATGCTCAGTCCGACAGCGCGGGCTTGTGGTGCGCGAGGTGTTCGAGGACGCTTACAATTATATGAAATCCGGGACGCTTATGCGCCAGGTAATTAACAGGATCAACGAGATCGATTTTAACATTTCTGAAGACAGACATCTTTTCGGGGACATCTACGAGCAGATACTGCGCGATCTCCAGAGCGCGGGGAATGCTGGCGAATACTACACGCCGCGCGCAATCACGCAGTTCATGGTGGACATGGTTGATCCGAAGCTTGGCGAGAAGATACTTGACCCTGCATGCGGAAAGTTGATGGAAGCGGTTGTGGGGAGGATGCTGGCGAGGTAGAATTTATTATTTGAATTATTAATTGTTGCTTAGATGTACACTTATTAAGACCTGCCCAAAAGGTTTAAGTCTTATAAGTAAGATAGAACTTACTATGAATGCTACAATTGATATGGTAACTATCTCCTCTAAAGGTCAGATAGTAATTCCCAAAAAGATACTTAAAGCCCTTGGATTGAAAGAGCAGGATAAGTTATTGTTATTTAATAAAGGAGAAAACATTCTTTTAAAAAAAGTTAAACCTGAGATGTTTGAGAGAGCTTTAAGGGATATGTTAGCGCCAATTCGTAAGGAAGCAGAAGCAAAGGGATTGACTGAAAGAGATGTAGAAAATGAGATAAGAGCACATAGAGCACAAAAAATCCAGGCATGATAAGATTAGTAATTGATACAAACGTCTTTGTTTCTGCTTTGATATCAACCAGAAGTATTCCTGCCCTGCTTCTTGATGAAGCGGGAAAAAAGTATTCACTTTTTATATCAAAAGAAATACTGGGCGAAGTGGAAGACGTTATTTCAAGAAAGAAATTCGGGTTTACAAAACAAAAAATAAGTTCAGCCATGGAAGCTATCCTGTCGTTCTCTGAAATCATAAATCCAGAGATCAAAGTAGATGTTATAAAATCAGACCCTGATGATAATAAGATACTGGAATGTGCGATTGCATGCAGGGCTTCATATATTGTTTCAGGCGATTCTCACTTGCTCGAACTTAGAGAGTATGGGAGTATCAAAATAATAAATCCAAAGACTGCACTTGGGTTATTGAATATCTTGTAAAAATAGATCTGCTCATGTCCCTCTGCGATGAGCTTGAAGCCGGGCTCATGAGCTCGCAGGCGGACGGCGAGAGGCTGATGGAGGCGGTTGTGGGGAGGATGGTGGCGGGTGGAGATAGTGGAGCACGGCGCTGAATAATCGAAACTGTTTTAAAATCTCATGATGTATTCATGGACAAAGCCTTTATATGATTGAGTTTGATAATATTAACTGAGAAAAGGAAGATAAGATGTTAAAGTTAAGACAATATGAAAAGGAACTGATAAAAGTTGTCGATAAGCTGCCGGAAGACAAAGTTATTGAAGTAATTGATTTTGCAAAGTTTCTTAAGAGTCAACATTCCGGTAAATCACAAATTGACAAAAGTTCACTTCTTTTGCAGCAAAGATCATTAAGCAAAATATGGGACTCACCAGAAGAAGATATTTATGATTTATGAACGGGGAGATGTTGTAATATTACCGTTCCCATTTATTACCACCGATGGAGTTCAACAAAAAGCAAGACCTGCTCTTATTGTTTCTGATCACAGTATTGAACGAAGATTTGATGATGTTGTTCTTGCCGGAATAACTTCCCAGAGAATAGATGATATTAAGCAGACCGAGTATATCATAGAGGAGGGGACTGATGAATTCATTCGATCAGGTCTTGCTAAAACCTCAGTGGTAAGATGCGAATAGCTAATGACAGTTCCGTTGAAGAATATCGTATCGTATTAGTGGGTCTTGTACATGGAAAGCGCGACCTTAAAAGCTGTGGGCAAATGAGAAAAGAAGATGAAGCACCCTGATATTGATAAGGTATGACACGGATTCACAGATATGCTTGTTTACGTATGCCCTTCTGCGACATGCCCAAAGCCGCCCTCCTGCGTTCGCAAGGGAACAGGGAGAGGTTGATACTTGCTGTTATGAGAGAATAAAAGCCCATTGTAAAAGCGGTTAAATACCAGTAATCCAATCTAAGCACATTATTTTCATGGAGGATTCATTGCAACCGGTTGTAAATATAGGCATAGTAGGACATGTTGACCACGGCAAGACCACTCTTGTCAGGGCACTTTCCGGCGTATGGACTGACAGGCACAGCGAAGAAATAAAAAGAGGCATCTCTATCAGGCTCGGCTATGCTGATGTGGTGCTCAGGAAATGCCCGAATTGCCCTGACCCGGAAAGTTACACAGTCAAAGAAGTATGCGAAAAATGCGGGGGAAAACCCGAAATACTTCGTGCGATATCGTTTGTTGATTCCCCGGGTCACGAAACTCTCATGGCTACCATGCTGTCAGGCGCAGCGCTTATGGACGGGGCGCTTCTTGTGATCGCTGCGAACGAACAATGCCCGCAGCCCCAGACAAAAGAGCATCTCATGGCACTGAACATCATCGGGATAAAAAATATCGTGATCATCCAGAACAAGATAGACATAGTCACACGCGAGAAAGTATTAGAGAATTATAACCAGATAAAAGCGTTCGTAAAGGGAACTGTGGCAGAGAATGCACCGATAATCCCGGTATCAGCACAGCAGAACGCAAATATTGACCTTGTGATAGAAGCTATTGAAAAATACATCCCTACACCAGTGCACGATATGGACAAACCGCCCCTGATGTTCGTTGCGCGCTCATTTGACGTCAACAAACCAGGAACCACGCCAGATAAGCTGGTAGGTGGCGTAGTCGGCGGCTCATTGAGCCGCGGGCGCCTGCATATAGGCGATGAACTGGAACTTCGCCCGGGGAGAAAAGTAGAGTCGGGCGGGGCTGTCAAATGGGTGCCCATCAAGACCACCATCACAAATATATTCGCTGGTAAAACTGAAGTGAAAGAGGCTGCTCCGGGCGGTCTTATCGGGGTTGGCACAAAACTTGATCCGTTCATGACCAAAAGTGATTCACTTGTAGGTCAGGTCGCAGGACTTCCAGGAAATATTCCTTCGACCATTGATGGTTTCATCATGGAAACAAAACTGCTTCCCAGGGTAGTTGGAGTCAGCGATGAATATAATGTCGAACCCATCCGTTCCAATGAGCCGCTTATGCTCAACATCGGAACTGCGACCACGATCGGGGTAGTTACAAGCGCAAGGACGAACGACGCTGAAGTAAAGCTTAAAAGACCGGTATGCGCCGATATAGGCTCCCCTATAGCTATAAGCCGGAGGGTGGGAGCGCGCTGGCGGCTTATAGGTTCAGGGATATTGAAAGAAATATAAATGAGACGAGAAGTGATAATTGATACCAATGGGCTTATGATCCCCGGGCAGTTCGGGATTGATATTTTTATGGAGTTGAAACGATTGGGATTTGATTCTTATGTTGTTCCGAGGGCATCAGTCAGGGAACTTGAAAAAATATCCACGCGAGGACGGGGTAAGGACAGGACGGCTGCAAAAATTGGATTATCCCTTATGGAGAGATGCACCATTGTTGAAAAGGAAGGGTTTGCGGATGACGTCATACTGGACCTTGCTGCCAGTAAAGAATACGCTGTCCTTACCAATGATATAAAATTAAAGAAAAGATTATGTAGTAAGGGAGTTACTATTGTACAACTCCGGGAAAAGACACATTTAAGTTTATAATATCTTTTATTAAGAGGATCCAAATGTATAAAAAAATGAGATTAGCAGATACGGTGAGAATCGCGCCTGAACTACTCGGTGCGCCTGTAGAGGAAGCGGTCAAACTCGCATTACGGGATAAGCTTGAAGGACTTGTGGACAAGACTATCGGGGCGATAGTCGTAATAACAGATGTTATCGAAGTGGGTGAAGGACATATACTGGCAGGAAATGCCGGAGTATTCTATGATGCAGTTTTTGACGCTGTAACATTTATGCCTGAGATACAGGAGATCATTGAAGGTACTGTCCTTGAAGTTGTAGAGTTCGGGATATTTGTCGGGATAGGCCCTCTTGACGGTCTCGTTCACGTTAGCCAGCTTACCGATGAATTCATGAGCTACGATGAGAAGAACGCAAGGCTCATCACCAAGGAGTCAGGACGTGCTATTACAGTGGGCGACCGCGTCAGGGCGAGGATAGTAGCCGTGAGCCTTAATGAACGTGAGCCAAGGGATAGCAAGATAGGTCTTACAATGCGCCAGCATGCGCTGGGCAAACTGGACTGGCTTGAAGAAGTACGCCTTGAACAGCAAACAGAAGGGGCTGGAGAGACAGAAGGAAAATCTAAGAAGAAAAAGAAAGACGACGCAAAAGAAGGCCACCCCAAAAAATCTGAAGAGGGGAAAAAGTAATGCCTGAGAATGTTTGCAAGGAATGCCACAGGCTGGTTACCGGACAGGTATGTGATAAATGTAATTCAACATCACTGACTTCAGATTGGAGCGGGTATGTCGTTATAATTGATATTGAAAAATCACTTATAGCAAAAAGGCTCGGGGTTAAATCCCCGGGTAAATATGCTTTAAAGGTGCGGTAGTTTGAAAAAATACTGTCTTCCGAAAGAGCTGCGCAAAGAGTTGCGAAAACTACATGGAGAGCTTTACCCGGGAGACGGGATTGAAACCGCACGTAAAATTATAAATGACCTTAAAGCTCCCGCCAAGATAATCACGGTTGGGGACATCATAACTTTCAACTTCCTGAACGCAGGAGTTGTACCGAACATATCTTTTGTGGACGACAGGACAAAACGCAGCCCTGTATCCAATGAAGTGACGCACGGTACAAAACACCCTCATTTCAAAACGATTACGGTGGAAAATCCCCCTGGAACGATAACAGAGGAACTGCTGCAGGAGGTCGCGAAAGCGATGATGTCCGAGAACCCGTTACGGATATTCGTGAAAGGAGAAGAGGACCTGGCAGCCCTTCCCTCAATTGCCATGGCGCCCCTGTCATCAGTAGTTATATATGGGTTGCCGGAAGAAGGGGCGGTACTGGTCAGAGTGACCGAGAACAAAAGAAAAGAGATACAATCATTACTTGATAGAATGAAATGCAAGGAGGAAAAATAATGGAACTCCAGATTATCAAAGATAAAAAAAATCCACTGTTGAAAAGGAGAGAGGTTTCGATAAAGATCAATAATAAGGGAACTCCCTCAAGAATAGACGTAAAAAACAAACTTGCCGCAATGGCAAATTCCAGGCCTGAACTGATAGTCATTGAGCATCTTGATACGGTCTTCGGGAAGACGGAACTTACCGGAATTGCGAACATATATGAGAGTGAAGAGCGGTTGAAGCAATTGGCTCACCAGCATATTTTAGCACGGGGCGTGCCCGTACCTAAAGAAGGAGAAGTTACTGCAGCACCACCCGCACCTAAAGAAGGGGAAGCTACTGCAGCAGCCGCGCCGGAAGCTGCAAAAGAACCTGAAAAGAAGTGATCCTGATGGCAGTAAATGAATTTTACGAAGTAAGCGGGGATAAGGCAAAGAAAATAAGGCAGTCATGTCCACGCTGCGGTCCGGGAGTGTTTCTCGGAGAGCACAAGAACCGGCTTTCATGTGGAAAGTGCGGATATACCGAGTTTAAGAAATAAAAATACTAAATTATAGTTTCATTCTATTTTGTAGTATTTCTTTTCATTATTTTTTGAAGATCAGACTTTCTATTTTCGTGATCTCATCCTTGGTTAGCGAGATCTTTGCAGTTATATTCTTGAAATCGGGTATCCCGTTACCTCCGGTTTCATCAGAAACAAGCGCGTTAGACCAGGGACTATTCACCATGAACGCAACCCCTTCAGGTTCCTCTCTCTTTGACTCCCGCGCTTCAACAACAACACTGCCGTAGCTGTTCATCAACCTGACCCTGTCACCTGACTTTAACCCGAATTTCTTCAAGTCATCCTTACCCATAACAATAGCGGCTGAGTGTTTCCTATACTCATCCCCGAACCTGTCGTTCTCAAGCGCCTCTACCTGGAAAATATCCCTGTAGGTCGTTAGCTTTATCTCGTATTCCGGGCTCTTAAGGAATTTCCCGATATCCATTCCCATCAGAGTACCTCCATCAATCTGGCAATAATCTCGGCATCACTCAGATAATTATTTTCAACTATCTTTGACATTTCAATTACTTTCCCGTCCATCCTCAAAGCGCTTCCTCCTGATTCAATTCCGGATGCTGCGACCGGGATCGTCACTTCGGCAATTGTTGAGGTCAGGGTAACGCATGGGTCGATGCATATCACAGGTATCGATGCAAGGTGCGGCAATACAGAACGGGGGAGGCTTGAAAGCGGGTCTGAACCCACAACAAGAAGTGCGTCCATACTCTTCGCTTTCAGCGCCTCTACAATAGCATATTTGTTATCATGAACCGGCATATCCCCAAATTTCACTCGGTTAGCAAAACCCGTTTCTTTGAATAGCGCTTCATTGAACCCGCGCATATTGTAATGCCCAACCATCGGCATGATGTGGAAATTGGGAAGCATATCTGCAAGTGAAACGAAGATATCAATATCATCCTTTATTGAATATGTAAGCCCGATCCCTGCAAAGATCACGCCAAACTCTGCTTTTTTCAAGAACCCTGCAAGTTCCAGAATCCTTTTTGCCTCGTACTTCGGCACTTTCCCGGAAAGCGCTTCCATCAGGGCAAGAATGAATTCCCTGTCGCCCTTTAATGGTATCCTGTAGAAATGCCCTTTGCATATCTTTGCAGTATTGGATTCTCTCACGTCTATGGCTATGGCAAGCCGGTCTTCCTCATACCCGCGCTGACGCGACTCGCCGCGGGGAAAAACAGAAAACCGCGAAAGATGGCGCGGCTGTGAGTCCTGGGCGTCAGAGCCCCAGTACACAAGTACGTCAGCTTTGTTTCTTACTTCCTCAAGAGAGCATGTCCTGAACTTTTTCCGGAGCGCTCTTTCGATGAGCAGTCCCTGACAGAAAGAGGATGTATCATCTATGACGGCATTTAGTTTTTTCGCAAGCTCTATGCCCTTTACCTGTGCTTCGCATGTGGAATTGCTCCAACCGAACAGCATTGGCGACTTTGCGGTTTTCAGGATTTCTGCGGCTTTCTTTATGGAAGTATCAATATCGGTCTGCTTCTTATTGACGGATGGGGTGAGCCTGCTTTTGCAGCCCCTGAACCTTGCAGCGCCCCGCCTGCATGCATGTCTGGTCTCTTTTATCCTGCCGTTTTCAAGGACCACGTCAATGTCTTCACAAAGCAGCGCGCAACCCGTGCATGTGACCATAGTTATCACCTAAACGAATTCAATGGCCCCTGTGGGGCACGGGTCGATGCAGGCATAGCACAGCACCCTGTTCTTCCCGAAGCGGCGGCATTCTTTTATATTCATTGCCACTACCTTTCCATCCACGACCTTGAATATCACTTTATCATTCGTTGGAGCGCATCCTGTGCCTGCGCCGTGAGGGTCGTTCGCCACGTCAACAGGGCAGGCAACAACACAGTTGCCACAACCTGTGCAAAGTTCCGGATGCACTATCATTCCGGTTTCCTCAGCGCCTGCTGTTGGAAGAAGAAGCGATTCAAGTTTCTCTTTTTGCTTTTTGAAGTTCTCTTCCAGGATCGGCGTGCATTCCGATACCTTCTTTTTCCTCCCTAATATCGCTACTGCAAAAGCCATGCATGTGGATTCGCCGCATTTCTTGCAGTTGGTTTTTGGGAGGAGCTGATAGAGTTCCATCACTGTTGGCATAGGGCGGGGATTGGTTTTGTAATGGATAAAGGTTATTATCTCTCTGAATTAAAAAATAATTGTATGCGGAGGATGGGATTTGAACCCACGAACTCCTTCGAGACCAGCCCCTCAAGCTGGCGCCTTTGACCGGTCTGGGCAACCTCCGCAAATTGAAAGCTCCTTATAGCGGAGCTTAAAGATATATTTTATTGGAGCGTATCGAGTATCTCCCCCATCTTCTGTGCTCTTGTCTTGATGCTGGTCACAGCTTCAACAGCAAGTTCAGCAGCTGTGATCCCGCCACTTGTCTCGAACGTCATCACAAAAGATTCCGGATCATAACCTACAGAAATCGCATTCATTTCGCAGGCTTCCTCGCATAATTTGCAAAGCGAACACTCAATGACACCCTTGTCAGTGATCTCCACTTTTTTTCCTTCGATCTTCAGTATATCGCGCGGACATACATCAACACATTCCCCGCAAAGGTCGCATTCCTTTAATGTCAGTACGGGCATGTTCTTGTATCCGCTCACTATACCTGCCTGCCATTTGGAGTGTTTCCTGTATGTACCAAGCCTTGCAATAGCCTCAAGCACGACCTTGTGCTTTTCCTTGAGCTCCACGATGGGTATGGTCGCGTCTGCAGGATGCACACCCGGGTCTGAGGACACGATATCACCAGAATATACGACTTTGGGACCTTCCGCGCTAAGGGTCATTGAAACCTGGCAAGTCGGACAGCCCTTTCCCCCACAGGTGCATTCTTCAGGCATAGAGAAATTCTTTGTATCTGCTTTCAGGGGTATAAGCCCCATTCGGAGCGCCAGCTGTTCATCGAACAGAACAGATGTGTTATCATAGATGTTGATCTCATCTATAGCCATTACCGGAACTTCTGCTAGGATGCTTCTTCTCAAAGCATTGGCGAACGAAACAGATACGCCAGACAGAATGAACCTAGCTTTGCGTTCTGATAGTTCAAGTATGTCAATATCCATTTTACACGCGCCTTCCCTTTTTAGCTTTCGTGCCATCATGGGGTATCGGCGTTGCATCTTCGATGCGGCCGATCTTAATACCGGCACGTGCAAAAGCACGAATTGCAGCCTGGGCGCCAGGTCCGGGACTTCTCTGCATGTTGCCGCCCGGTGCTCTTACTTTTATATGAATACCGGTAACGCCCTTATCCCTGATCTTCTCAGCGATCTGGGTAGCCATCTGCATGGCTGTGTAAGGGGAACTCTCTTCTCTGGCGGATTTTGTTACCATGCCGCCGCTTGTTTTGGCTATCGTCTCTGCCCCTGTCAGATCCGTGATCGTTATCAGGGTATTATTGAACGATGAATATATATGGGCTACGCCCCACTTTTCAGTTGCCATTATGATCTAATCTCCGTCTTTGTTTCCGGCTGTTCTGGCTTAGCCGACTCTTTCACTATTTCCTTTACGACCTGTGCGGGTCTTGCCGGATGGGCATCAGCAGATAATGGTGAGTTGCCATAGTAACTCATTCCCAGTTCCTCGTCAATTGAAACAATATAACCCGGCACTGTGACCTTCCTGCCTCCAACAGATATGTGACCGTGAACAATGAACTGCCGCGCCTGTTTGAGGGTATTGGCAAGTCCCTGCTTATGCACCTGGGTCTGCAATCTCCTGTCGAGAAAATTTGTAACCTGGAGCGAGAACATCATCAAGTCCGGCTTCTGACTTGAGGAGACCGTATCTTTTAAGGCGGCCAAGGATATTATCTGCGTCTGTTTTCACATGTCCTGCAAGTGTTCTTTTCGCGCTCTCAGCGAGCAGTTTTCTCGCCAGTTCCCTGTAGTTCTTTAGATTGCTGTGAGCCTTCCAGACTTCTTTTTTATTTCTAAGACCATAAGTCTTTACGAGCTCGACTTCACTTGCTATCCTGGCTGCCTGCCATGGATGTTTTGGAGTTTCATACGATTTACTGTTCTTTCCAGGGTATCCCATTATTTACCACCGGCCTTCTTTTCCTCTTTCTTTTCGCCTTCTTTGGCTGCTGCCTGGGCTGCTCCGATCGACGCACGGCTAACTCCTACAGTCTTTCCTCTCCTGCCAGTCGACCTTGTGCGCTGTCCTCTTACCCTGAGACCGCGTTCATGCCTTAAGCCTTTATATGAACGTACTTTCTTCATGAGGTTTATATCTTCATTCCTGCTCAGCATTACATCTGTTCCCAATACCTGCCTGTCTTCGCCTGTCAATATGTCGTTCTGTTTATTCATCATCCATGTAGGCAGAAGCGTAGAGATGTTATCAACTGATGATTTTAATTTATCGATATCGGCATCGTTCAGGTATCCGATCGTGCCAATAGGATCAAGTCCTGAATTAACTGCAATTATCTTTGCAACGCGCCGGCTTATTCCCTTAATACCTGTAAGTGCATACTGAACGCTTCTTTTTCCGTCAAGGTCAGAATCTGCAATGCGCACGATATGTCTTATTTCAGGGCCTTCTTCCTTAGGAGCCTCTTTCTTCCCCTCTTTTGGAGCTCCCTTTCTCTCTTTCTTTGCGTGCTCTTCCCCTTTCCCCTCGTGCTTTTTCTCTTCCTTCTTTTCTTTCTTCGCCTCTTGGGGCGCTTCTTTCTTAGGGGCCTCTTTCTTCTGGGCGCCCTTTACTGGTTCTTTTGTTTCCTTGGTTTCTTTAGTTTCTTCTTTTTTAGCCATCTGGATCCTCCTGTGGCTTTAGCCCCGGGTTACCCGGCGTGGCCCTTAATCTGGGCAACCCTAATACATTTACCTAGCATTTATATCTTATGTATGGCATTTCAATCGTTAAGTATATTTTTAACCTTGACATACCGTGAACTATGACCCGCCAAATTTATATGGACCACAGCTCCACAACCCCGGTTGATTCAGAGGTCGCAGGAGCAATGCTCCCTTATTTTTCGGACAGGTTCGGGAATCCCTCAAGCCTTTATTCTATCGGGCGCGAAGCAAGAAGAGCCATGGAGGATGCCCGCGCAAAAGTGGCCGACCTTATCGGCGCCAAAAAAGAAGAGATAATATTCACAGGCAGCGGCACTGAATCTGACAACCTTGCTATTAAAGGGTCAGCCTATAGGAACAGGAAAAAAGGCGACCATATAATCACAAGTTCTATTGAGCATCATGCTGTGCTGCATACGTGCAAATATCTTGAGACACAGGGTTTCAAAGTAACATATCTCCCCGTTAGCAAAGAAGGACTCGTGAACCCTGCGGATGTTGAAGAAGCGATAACCTCAAAAACAATTCTTATTACTATCATGCATGCCAATCATGAGATCGGGACAATACAACCTGTAGAGGAGATAGGAAAGCTCGCAAAAGAGAAGAACATCCCATTCCATACAGATGCGATCCAGTCAGCAGGAAACCTCCCGCTCAATGTGGATACTATGGGGGTCTCACTTCTTTCCATGAGCGCCCATAAAATGTACGGACCAAAGGGTGTTGGCGCACTTTACATCAGGAAAGGTACCGGGCTTGAACCCCTGATACACGGCGGAGGGCATGAGAGGGATATCCGTTCAGGCACCGAGAATGTGCCCGGCATAGTGGGCTTCGGGAAAGCTGCCCAGCTTGCAAAGGAACGACTGCCTGAAGCTGCGAAGATATCACATCTCAGGGATTCACTCATTAAAGGCGTACTTGAAATAAAAGATTCATTCCTTAACGGACATCCGGTGAAACGCCTTCCAAATAATGTGAACGTCAGGTTCAGCTTCATCGAGGGCGAATCCATGATATTGAACCTTGACATGAAAGGTGTGGCTGCGTCAACAGGTTCAGCATGCTCGTCAAAATCGCTTGAACCTTCACATATTCTCCTGGCGACAGGTTTAAAGCATGAAGAAGCGCACGGATCACTGAGATTCACGCTCGGACGAGGGAATATGCAGGAAGATGTGGATTATGTTGTTTCAGAGCTTCCTGGAATAGTGAACAAGCTAAGGATGATATCACCATTGACGGGATGAAAAACATGACAGACGGATACAGTGAAAAAGTAATGGAACATTTTGCAAACCCGCGAAACGTAGGCGAGATAAAGGACGCTGATGGAATAGGCAAGGTGGGCAATCCTGTCTGCGGCGACCTTATGTGGATATATATCAAAGTAAAAGATAACAGGCTTGAGGATGTCAAATTCAAGACGTTCGGCTGCGGAGCAGCGATCGCAACAAGCAGCATGATCACAGAGATGGCAAAAGGCTTGACGCTTGACGAAGCGCTTAAGATCACCAGGAACGATGTGGCAGAGGCGCTTGACGGGCTGCCGCCTGTAAAGCTGCACTGCTCTAACCTTGCAGCCGATGGCCTGCATGCTGCAATCAAGGATTATCTTGAAAGAACCGTAAAAAAATGAGGGCTGATTTTTAGTTTATTGTTCTTTGTTCTTGACGAAACTTCCTATGAATATATACCAGTTGTATACTGCAAGTATGAATGCGACCAGGAAAATAAGCTGCGTGAATTCTATAAAGTAGAATTGGCTCAGTGATTCTCCTTTTGTCGTGAACCTTTCAATGAACTTGAGCAGGGTATTAAGGGCGAATGCTGCTCCTGCAACAGAGATATATGTCCATGTCCTTTGCATTACAGATTCGTTCAGGAACAGCCGGGCTTTCAGGAGATCTTTGTCCACCTTTCGCATCATGAAAAGTATCTGCCCGATAAGGAAGATAATTATGAATGCAGCGCCTGCATTATAGATTTCTATAAACGTTTCGATAAAATTCATTGTGTATGGCACCGTGAGTATCACCTTTTTTTCCTTTTTTCACCATCGAATTATTATGATATATTTCTAAAACCCTGTATATATTGTTTTCCTATAAATATATACATGCAGATTCAGGAAATATTTACATGAATAAATCGGATATTCTATAAATAGCAAAAGCATATACTACCGCATTATGAAGAACCAACATCAGAGCAATCCCAAACAGGCTGCGGGCGAGCGTGCAGCCGGGCTTGTAGAGGACGGAATGGTCGTGGGGCTTGGCACAGGTTCAACCACGGCTTATGCAATAAAAGAGATCGGCAGGCGTGTCGCAGATGGTCTTGATATACTTGGCGTTCCTACATCATACCAGTCGGCATTCCTTGCAGCGGATGTCGGCATCCCTCTTACTACACTTGATGAGCATCCCGAACTTGATATAGACATTGACGGCGCAGACCAGATAGCAGGATTCACTGTTATCAAAGGCGGAGGCGCAGCCCACACGAGAGAAAAGATAGTCGCCATGTCATCCAGGAAGTTCGTTGTCGTAGCTGATGAGTCAAAATGTTCAAATACCCTTTCTCATCCGGTTCCGCTTGAAGTGCTGCCTTTTGCCCTTAAGCTTGCGATAAAACAGGTGGCAGAACTTGGGGGAAAACCTGAACTTCGCATGGGTGTCAGCAAAGACGGCCCTGTGATATCTGACAACGGGAATTTCATATTGGACGCAGATTTCGGAAAAATTGATGACCCCGCATCCCTCGATGAAAAACTATCGCAATGCTGCGGAATCGTGGAACATGGGATATTTACTGATGTTGACGCAGTTTATATTGGCAAAAAGGACGGGTCAGTGGAGATAAAGGGGGCTTAAGAGCCTTTTATATTGTTGCCGAAGTCCTCATTTCCCAGATTCTCTCTGACCTTTGTCCCATTCTTTACCCTTACCTCAGGCCATATTCTCACAAGAGAGTTGACCGTAACTTCTTCCCCGATTATGACCCTTGGGCCGATAACCGTCCCGGTCTCAAGTATGCAGGAATCCTTTATCTTTGTTGCATTGTCGATGACCGTGCTTGAAACAGCAGTGTTGGCACCGATCTCAACATTATCATAAATATACGAGGACATTATCCGTGAATTGTTCCCTATCCTGCAATTTTTGCCTATGGAGGTATATGGTCCTATAAGGACGTTATCTCCTATTGTCGTATTCTCACCTATTACGATAGGTCCGACTATTGAGGAATTTGAGCCAAGGGAAACATCATGCCCTATATCTATAGGGCCTGTCACTTTCGCATCTTTGATGTTTAACCGCCCTGAGATATTTGTTCCCGGCATCTGCTCAAGCATCCACCTGCATGCCTCCCTGTATGCC
The DNA here is from genome assembly GCA_963793805.1 of Methanobacteriota archaeon. GTDB lineage: Archaea > Halobacteriota > Methanosarcinia > Methanosarcinales > Methanoperedenaceae > Methanoperedens. The sequence continues at coordinate 111,761 of CAWCBK010000011.1, read as the reverse complement.
TGCGGGTTGCCGATATCTGTCCATCTTCCATGCACAAGGAAGCCGTTGATGCGTTCCCCCTGCTTCATAAGTTCGGGAAAAAGGTCTTTGGCAAAATCATATTTATTCTTCGGGACCCAGTCCAGCACCTCAGGGTCGCAAACATATATTCCAGTACTTGCAAGGTTGCTGAATATCTCACCAGGTCCGGGTTTTTCAAAGAACCGATTGATCCTGTTATTCACGTCCATGTCCGCAATGCCGTATTCGCGCGGATCATCAATAGGGAGCAGTCCTATGGTAATAAGAGCATCATTTTTCTCATGGAAACGTACGAATTCACGAAGACCTATATCCATTACATGGTCGCCGCCCACGACCATGAAAGGTTCGCCTTCGAAGAGTTCCTCCGCATTTTTTACGCCGCCTGCTGTTCCCAGTTTATCTATCTCACGCACATATTCTATATGTACGCCGTACATGCTTCCGTCGCCAAGCGCTGCTTCTATCTCGCCGCCAAGATAACCAAGTGTCAGCACGATATCGCTGAATCCCTCCTTGGCAAGGTGCTCAACAAGATGCACCACCGAAGGTTTATTCAGAAGCGGTATCATTGGTTTTGGTCTGTCAAAGGTCAGGGGTCTCAGTCTTGTCCCCTCGCCGCCGCACATTATACATGTCTTCATTCGATTACCCGAACTGAGATTATTCTGAGGGTATATAGAGATAACGATTAGATTACAAGAAAAAATTAACAACTGTACCAATAAAATTAATATTAATCCGGCACAATTGAATATTTATGAAAGATGCAGTCAGGCAGACAGGGGATGGCGTGGTTCTCGACCTTGAAATTTCACCCGGCGCAAAGGAGACCGCCGTGCACGGATATAATCCATGGCGCAAACGTATAGAAGTGCGGCTGTCTGAAAGAGCGCAGAAGGGAAAAGCTAATGAACAACTCATATCGTTCATATCTGACCTGTTCAATGTTAATTCCAGGGATGTCAGGATCATCACAGGTTCTACGAACAGTAAAAAATCACTATTGATCGCCGGTGCGCAGATGCCGGATATTCTTAAACTCCTGACGGAAAAATGAACATAAGGAATCTTGAGGATATTGAGAGGCTTGAAAAACTTGAAGAGCTTATTCTGGAACTTCAGGATACGTCAGATACCGGGGCGATAATCGTTGTTGAAGGCCGCAAGGACGTGGAATCGCTGCGATCACTTGGTATAAAAGGAGATATAAAATTGTCTTCCCAGCAGCCTCTGCTTGATTTCACCGAGGTGTTATCAAGATGCGGGAAAAATATCGTTATTTTGACGGACTGGGACAGGAAAGGGGGTATGGCCGCCCGTAAAATAATAGACCACCTCCATGCATACAGCATCATTCCAAATACGGATATCCGCGCGAGGATCGGATTCCTTGTGAAAAAGAGAATCAAAGATATCGAAAGTCTCGGCAGGTATATCGAGAAGCTCAGATATGAACTGAAAGGCACCGTTTAATATTTCACTTTTTCAGAAGAGTTATTCCGCTGGGAGTGATATCAAACCTGATTGGATCAAGAGGTATTTTTGTATTCCTTATTTTCAGGATATCTATTAACCGCTCTCTTGCCCCGGTAAATGGATTGTCCTTTATCGACATTTTGATGACACCTGAGACTGAATATGCTGCCGTGTCCCCTGTGCGCTCATTGGCAGATGTATCCAGTATGACCATTGATGTGATGTTCTTTGTACTCAGACCGCGGACCATAAGGTCAAACTGCGCCCTGAATTCATTAACTGACATATTCAGGGTCAAAACCCCCAGATTATCTATCAGAACGATCTCGGTATCAGCAGGAATCCTTTCCAGCAAACCTAAAATATTGGATTCAAGGTCATCAATCTTTTCTATCCCGAAACCCATCACATTTTTTACATAACCTGTGCGTTCTTCATAAACCCTTTCAATTTTCAGGATGCCTTTTTCATAGTAATCTTTGAGATGCATCCCAAGAGAGTCCGATTGTGTCAATATGTCTTCAGGAAGCTCTTCAGTGGCGATAATCATACATTTTTTTCCGTCGATACATCCCTGATTTATAAAGTGAAGACCCATGATAGTCTTGCCTGAACCGGTTGTACCGACAACTAACATTGAGCGGTTTTTTGGATAGCCGCCCCCGATCAAAGATTCAAAATTATTGATACCTATGGGAACTCGTTCCATTATCCTCAGCCCATAATTATAAGTTTTTCATTTGATATATACTTTTGCACATTATTTAAAAGTTTTAAATAGATTTTGGTTCACGGATATTACTATCTTACGCTTTTACTCCCCGAAAATCACTTCGATCATGCAAAAATCATCCTTACCCGCTATTGTTTTAAAGAGGTCTACATTTATAGTATTATGTATGCGGACCCCTATCCGTGCAATAATGGCTCGCGTCAGCATGCAGAGAACCGGATTCAATGAACCGACATCACCCCAGGGACACCGGTTATTTCTCAGGGTATAACTTCTTTCGCTTACTTTTTCCACGTTGAAGTCACCTCCGAGCCGGTTCATTACACTGCATGATATTTCTGCCACCTGGGTTATTTTTGTTGGTAATTCATGAATATATTTTGTCCATATGACAGCTTCCACCTGCTGGCTCATCTGGCGGATGATCTCAGTTTTTTTATCAGATGGGACATGCATAAAAAGAAGAGGGATTATATTTGCCATAATTGTCTTGAATTCATTATGAGCTTCCATCTTTTCTTTGCTTTTTATAAGCTCGTCATGGAAATTTTTTGCCTTAAGAAGGGATTTTACGCGGGTAACGAGTTCCAACTGGTTTACAGGTTTTGTTAGAAAATCGTCTGCTCCAGCCTCTAATGCTTTTACTTTGTCTTCCAATTCCGAAAGACTTGTCACCATGACCACGGGAGTGAAGCGGGTCGTATCCGTCTGCTTTATTTTTTCGCATACCTGATATCCGCTTATCCCTGGCATTACCACATCCAGCAGCACAATATCCGGTTTCCCGGATTCTAATTTTTCAAGGGCTTCATTTCCGCTGTAAGCCCGTATTATTTCGTAGTCATTCTTAAGATAATCTTCAATGATCTTTACATTAAGCTGCGTATCATCCACCACGAGGATTTTTTTCCTGTACTCCTTAGTATCCATGTCTCACATCTTTTAAATATCTTTAAATATAATTATGATAACTATTATTTTTTCTGTGGTTTAAACTTTTCTAACACATGAAATAAATTTTAAGGATTTTTCGGAGATGCTTTTTAAACCACAACGTTTTTAAAGGTAATCATACTATTATAGTGATATGCATAGATGATGATAGAAATATCATTTATGCGATAATCATCCATAGAAAAGTAGTTAGATATTCATAATCACTCTGGATTTACGGATTGAACCGTGAATCGATACACAAATGTTAATAATTTCCTGTTTGGGATCAAAAGAATGAAGAAAATACTAATGTATAATATTATTAGTATAAGATAAAAACATCATACTTAGTCTTACCCAGGAACGAAACTATTTTCTAACTGCTGATCTGAGGGAGGGTACTATATATGCAAAATTCAGATACAACAAAATACATTATTCATGCTAAAATAAAAGCAGACGGAGTTATTGAGCGCCCTGATGTCATCGGAGCCATATTCGGACAGACTGAAGGCTTAATAGGGGCTGACCTTGACCTTCGCGAGCTGCAAAAAAGCGGCAGGATCGGAAGGCTTGAAGTTAATATCAAATCGAATATGGGAAAATCTGCTGGAACAATAGATATCCCGTCAAGCCTGGACAAGGTTGAGACCGCGGTTCTTGCGGCAAGCCTTGAGACCATTGACAGGATCGGTCCATGCATAGCGAACATTGGCATTGTAAAAATAGAAGACGTCAGGTCATCCAAACGAAAGAAAGTGATAGAGCGGGCAAAGCAGATAATGTCTGAGATGTTCGATGAGCTGTTGCCTGAGAGCCAGGAGATCACTGACGAAGTAAGGCAATCATTGAGGATCGAAGAGATCGTGGCATACGGGAAAGAGAATATCCCCATGGGACCCAATGTAATTGATTCTGATGCCATAATCGTGGTGGAAGGCAGGGCTGATGTGCTGAACCTCCTGCGGTACGGCATTAAGAACGCCATTGCAGTTGGCGGCACCAATGTGCCCCAGCCTGTGGCAGACCTTTGCAAGAAAAAGACGGTAACCGCTTTCACGGACGGCGACAGGGGAGGAGAACTGATAATCAAAGAACTCCTGCAGGTCGCGGACATAGATTTCATTGCACGCGCCCCGGATGGAAAGGGCGTTGAAGAACTCGTGCAGAAGGAGATCCTGAAATCACTGAGGCAGAAGATACCTGTGGAACAGGCATTCGATTACTACCAGGTAAGCAAAAAGAGAAGATTTGCCATACTGGATGCAGCGCGCAAAAAGATGGGAGGAAAAGGTGCGCATGCGGTTTCCCGTGAAACTGATGTTGAACAGCCGGATGAAGTGCCTGAACAATTGATCGAGCAGATCGCTGAACCTGAAAAACAAAAACCTGTCCGTGAGACACCTGTTCGGGAGACAGTAGAAGAAGCACCTAAAGAGGAAAAAAAGAATGTTTTCCAGGAACATATATCCCAGTTGAGCGGAAGCCTCAGCGCGCGTATGCTCGATGACAGCAATAATATTATCCACGAAGTGCCTGTACGCGACCTTGCGACTGCCTTAAAGGACATGAATGGCAATATCACAAGCGTTGTGTTCGACGGTGTAATAACACAGAGGATAGTGGATATCGCATCAGAGAAGGGAATCGCCAATCTGGTAGGCGCAAAGATCGGGAACCTTGTGAAGACACCCACATCCATACATATTGAAGCCTCAACTGCACTGTAGGGTATGTGGGTAGAACAGTATCCGGATATCAGTCCCGAAAAACCCCTGTTCATATGCATCCTTGCGAACACGGGGACGGCAAAGATACCGGGGATTTCCGCAGCAGGAAAGTCCCCGGAAATGACTGATTACACACCTGCCGCGGATGCAGAACTAGTTGAGACCGGCAGCGTTTTCAGTATTTCAGAACCTGCAATGTGTCCCTCCGGGGCTCCTACCCCGGCGGTGCTGACAAGGGCTTCAATGCTTCTTACAGGGATACCCTGTCTTTTTATCAATGCAGGTCTTAATATCAGCCCGAAGATTCCATTCATCGACCTGAATGCAAGTCCTGGCGGGGACATCAGGAAAGGTCGCGCAGTGGTTGATGCAATAGATATTTATAGAAAGTCGGCAGAACTTGGAAAAAAACTTTCTAAACTCTCTGACCTTGTGATGATCGGTGAGAGCGTGCCAGGCGGGACAACAACAGCAATGGGTGTCATGAGGGCGCTGGGCTATAACGGTCGCGTTTCATCAAGCTTTACAGATAACCCTGTGGGTATCAAGGGACGCGTGGTGGACGAAGGGATGAAAGCAGCAGGTATTAAGTTTGGAAGCCTGAAAAACCAGCCTATGCGAGCTGTTGAGTGCCTGGGTGACCCGATGATGGCAGCGGCAGCAGGTCTTGCGTCAGGTTTGAATGTCAGGACCATCCTTGCCGGCGGGACCCAGATGGTCTCAGTCCTTTGCATTATCAAAGCCCTCGGATTGGAAAGGGAGGTATCGATAGCTACGACCTGTTATGTTGCAAATGACAGAACTGCGAATTTCAGGGAAATGACTGAATTACTTGGGATTCCGGCATTTGCGGCCGACCCGGGTTTTGGAAGTTCAAAGCTGCAAGGTCTTCGCATGTACGAGAAGGGCGAAGTGAAGGAAGGCGTTGGTGCCGGCGGCTCAATGTTAGCCGCTGCAATGATGGGTTTTTCGCAGGATGAATTCAGGAAAAAGACCGAAGAAGTGTACGGCAGCCTGTTCCCTATTTCATGATGTCTTTATCGATATCAGCGACCAGTATCTTCATTTTATTATACCACTGGTCTATATTTCCCTGTACCATGTCTTTCATCCTGGATGGGTCAAGAGCGATATAATCATAGAAGTAGCCTCCAGAATTGATGGTTCTTGTTTCGCGCCGGACGAGTCCGCACCCCATTAAATTCTGAAGCGATCTGTAGGCTGTGCTCCTCTCCCTATTCAGTAACTCTCCCAGACGTTCTGCTGTCATGGGTCCTTTTGCGACAAGTGTTTTGTAAGTTTCGATGTCGATGTTCTTAAGTCCGAGGATGCATTTTGCGATATCATCGCATTTGAAGTCTCCTCGTATCATTTCAGGGATTGATCTTGGCATATCTATCACGTGTTTTGTTTTTAAAAACCGGTTTCATGGCTTTTGTACACTTTTTACAAAACCTATCTATACCTGTAAGCTTAAATAGCTTATGAATGCCGGGTTTCATTACTGTGATCGGATGCAAAAAATGCGGAAAATGCGGCAGCGTATGCCCCACAGGAGCTATAGGGTTTATCGATGGGGTTGCCAGGATATCGCATGAGAAGTGTGATCTCTGCATGATATGTGTTAAAATATGCCCGAACAAAGCGCTCAAGCTTCTTGAAGCATAGGAAACTGACCCTGGATCAAATGTTCACATCAACAGCAGGAAAAGCCATACCGGAATAAATAACAGGCTGCGTCCATCGTGGTCTTCCTTCTTGAATATATCCTTCGTCACAACAACCCCTGTATTGAGTCCTTCTATCTCCATGAATTCCAACAGCCCTTTAAGGTCAGCCTTTACAGGATGCTCTCTATACTTCACTTCGACAGGGATTACTTTTTTTGAGTCATCGTATACAAAATCAACCTCATATTTATTCTTCCAGTAATAAGGTTCAAAGAATGGCTTTGACTCACGACCCTTCTTGATCAAATGCCATGCTACTACATTTTCGGCAGCTTTACCATCATCCCTGTCCAGAGTGAGCGCTCTTCTCAGTCCTTCTTCCCAGAAATAAAGCTTCTTTGCTCTCTTTTCCGCCGCTTTTTGGGATGGCGCGAATACATCTGCTACGAACACCATCATGGAACTCTGAAGATAGTAAAGATAGAGTTTAATTGTCTCCCTGTCGATGTCAAGCCGTTCAGATAATCCCTTGTAAGTAAACCTGTTCGTTGAAATAGCTGCAATATCCCTTACCATTTTTTCAAGAAGTATAGGGTCTTTCACCTTGAACACGCTTACTATATCCCTGAACAGGATCAAAGCGAAGTAATCTTCAACAATCGTTCTTTGCCACTGCCGCATATCCTTTATCTTGAACCATTCAGGATATCCGCCTGTATCGAAGTACTGGTTTAGAAAATACTGTATGCTCTGTTTGCCAGTAATGAGGTTGTGGTATGCTTTTTCTATATCGTCGAAATTATCAGGGTCGACTCTTTGTTGAGGCATATCGATATTATTGAATTCAAGATATTCACGAAATGTCAGGGGGAAAACATCTATGAATCGTATTCGTCCTGCAAGGCTTTCGGATGCATCCAGATACAGGAGGGTTTTTGAAGAGCCTGATATTATGAACCGGCATTTTGCATGTGCATCAATGTAATATTTCAATTGCGTCTGCCAGTCTTTCATTACATGTATCTCATCGAGAAGAAAATAAGTTGATTCTGCTGCCGGATTAATGCCAGTGATCTCATGATAAGTGTTCAGAATATCATGGATGCTGTCAATTTTTCCGATCAGGTCATCCATTTTTGCATAGACTATCTCTTCCGGTCTTTTTGTCTGGAGCAGCTGGTCTAAATACTGGAATAAAATTGTCGTTTTCCCGCTGCGCCTTATTCCTGAGAGGCAGATGATCCTTTCAAGTCCGTCTGTTTCCTGTATCTTATCCAGATAATTCTTTCTTTGCGTCCCCCTATCGGATTGGGTGACATTTTTTGTCTGCCACCAGTAGTTTCTTTTTTTGAGATAGCTTATCAGGAACTCTTTATCCATATACAAGTATGGTACGCATGTTTTATATATATATTGCGGTTTGTGTTTGCATAATATATTGTTTTCCTCATAGAAAAATTACTTAAGCCACCGTGTAAACTAAGCACCAGATGAAACTCAGCGATTTCGATTATTATCTCCCCAAAGAACTCATAGCCCAGTCCCCCATAGAACCCAGGGATGCATCAAGGCTAATGGTGGTCGGAAAGGATATCCATCACAGCTATTTCAGGGACATCACCGATCATCTTGAAAAGGGGGATACTCTCGTGCTGAACGATTCGCGCGTCATCCCTGCAAAACTCAAGGGAAAAAAAAGCACTGGAGGGTATGTGGAAGCACTCGTTGTCTCGAAATCAGGCGCCGGATACGAATGCCTCATACAGGGCAAGAACATAAGAGAAGGAACAATGCTTTATTTCGGGGAACTTAAAGCCACAGTCCTCGAAGCTAAAAAGGACACCACGGGCGCCAGATACATTGTTGATTTTAACTGCAACGGGAACCTGAACGATATCCTCGAAAGAGTGGGCGATGCGCCGCTGCCGCCCTATATCAAACAAAAACTGGAAGACCGGGAGCGCTATCAGACAGTATATGCAAAGGAGAAAGGCTCAATCGCGGCGCCAACAGCAGGTCTTCATTTTACAAGCGGGCTGCTTGACAGGATAAAGAAAAAAGGTGTCAACGTGGCTTATGTCACGCTTCATGTAAGCCCGGGAACGTTCACCCCTGTAAAAGCAGAGAACATAGAAGAGCATATCATGGAACCTGAGTATGTCTCTGTCAGCCAGGAAAACGCAGATATTATCAATAAGACGGAAGGAAAGCTCATAGCAGCCGGAACTACCACGGCAAAAGCTCTTGAAAGCTCATGCGTGGAGGGACGCATCACAGCTATGCAGGATTTCAGCCGGCTTTTCATTTACCCGCCTTACAGGTTCAGAACAAAGATAGATGCAATTATCACCAACTTCCACCTCCCGAAATCCACTCTTCTCATGCTCGTAAGCGCCTTCGCTGGCAGGGAGAGGCTCATGGCTGCCTATAAGGAAGCCATATCGAATTCATACAGGTTTTACAGCTTCGGCGATGCGATGCTGATTTTCAGATAAGGTAATTATGTTCGAACTTATTCACACGGATAAAAATACATGCGCAAGGGTTGCAAAGCTCAGGACTAACCACGGGATTATCGACACGCCGGCATTCATGCCCGTGGCGACAAAAGGCACCGTAAAGACCATTACCCCTGAAGAACTGCGTGAAATGGGCACACAGGCGCTCATCAGCAACGCTTTTCATCTCTTGCTTGCACCAGGCATGGAGATGTTCGGGAGAGCAGGAGGACTTCATAAATTCATGCACTGGGACAGGGCGATATTTACGGATAGCGGAGGCTTCCAGATGATACGCAAGGATTTCCCTTTCAAGATAACTGATGAGGGTTTTACATACAAGAATCCGCGCGATGGGAAAAAATATTCCTACACGCCAGAGTCCTGTCTTGAAAACCAGAAAATTATAGGTTCTGATGTCGCCATGATACTGGATGAATGCCCTGCTTATGGCAGCGATTTTGGCGCCCTTGAGGCATCAATGGGGAGAACTATACGATGGGCAGAAAGGGCAAAGAGCATTGAGCAGAACCCGGGCAACTCTTTTTCGCGATACTTCAGGGCGGGACGTTCGCAGAACTGAGAAAGAAATGCGCTAAGGAACTTGTAGAGATGGATTTTGACGGCTACGGGATAGGAGGGCTTTCAATAGGCGAGCCAAAAGATATTATGAACGATGTATTGAAGTCCAGTGTGCCACTTGTGCCTGAGGATAAGCCGCGCTACCTCATGGGCGTAGGTTCGCCTGTTGAACTCTTATCTGCGGTCGAAGCCGGAGTCGATATTTTTGACAGCGCTTTCCCGACGCGAAACGCAAGGCACCAGACGCTTATGACCTCAAGGGGAAATATTGACATTGCCCGCGCTAAATTCGCACTGGACTTTACGCCTATCGATGAAAATTGCGATTGCTATACGTGCCGGAACTATACAAGGGCATACCTGCATCATCTTTTCAAGGAGTCGGAACTGCTTGCGCTGCGGTTAGCCTCGATCCATAACCTGCATTTCATGCAATGGATTGTAAGGAGCATGCGGGAAGCGATACTGGAGGACAGGTTCCCTGAGTTCAAGAAAATGGTTCTCTGTGGATTATCTTCTTGATATTTGCAGTGAGAATGCTTTTTTAATGCGCAGGAACGTAAAATGCACTCAGAAAGGAATTCCGCATCTTGTTGGTGCGGTGAGCATTTCTGGGCTCCAAGCTGTTTCCACGGGTCAGTTGGGAATGGATGGGATGTTGTGGAAAAATATATTCGTGAGCAAGATGTATATGAATATAATAAGAGAACTAAGGAAAACGATAGCTACAGGCCTCGTAACATTTGTACGGGGTTATGGTGAATTGAGGTTACGTTTATACCTCTTAGATGGAGGAGTAAATTCATACGCCCCATTTATCCCCTGTTCCCAAGATAAAAAATAGCTTTTAGACCCATGAGTTTGTTATGTCACACGACCCAGTTTTCGAAAAACGGGGTATCCTTGCGCGGGTGCATGAGCCTCTTATTGTTTTTTGGATTTTTTCATCAAAATAAGCACGTAAACGGTGAGAGTAGTAGCATTCATTATTTACAATCCATAATAACGTGTGACGTATAAAATTCCATATGCTTTTGAAGATCAGCGAGTTTGGATTCTGAGTTCATACAACTATGACTCTTGATGAAGTGAGCATGACATGCCAGCATACATGACATTGCGGCTACGCCGCAATGTGCAGCTGACGGCGTGCCTTGAAGCACAGGAAAGAAAGAATGAGTAACAAGGACAATAAAATATGTAACGGCACTTGTCCACCGGGGTTAAAATCCCACTTTGCATGTCTGCTCATGCAAAAAGAGAAAGGGAAGTGTGATGCTGCGAAGCATTGTGCGGAGTTCCCAAGTATCGGAAATCACAGCCCTGAACAACAAGTAAACCAGAAGTGGCCTTATCGTGATGTGACGCTCCCGTCACAAGCGGAAACTTGAGCAGAATAGTGAGCGATGGGGTGATCATGGCAGGGATGATTTCGAATGCTCTCCTATGTGACCAAGGGAGACCTCTTAACGTCCTCCCTGAGGCTGGGCATAGCCCTACACGATTCTGGGTTCAATGAACTCAACCGAAGGGGCAAAGGTAGCTGAAGTATAACCTGAATGGGAAAGCAGAAGCAATGCGTTAAGAGGGGGCGGATGAACCCATAGTAGCACCTGTGCCGCAGGGTGCAGGGGGCGACTGTATTGAAGGAAAACCTGTTCCAGCGAAGGGGTTCTGATCTGGATAGAGTAGAAGTGAACAGCATGATAACACCAATCAGATAAAAGAATGCCAGAAAGGTAGCCACTGAAAAGAGTAGGTGAAAACGCCATCTGGTGAGCGTATGAAGATGGTGGAATAACTGCTGAGAAACGAAACCGATGGAGAAATCCGTCTCCTGCTATGGGATACGCTGAACGAAAGCCGTATACCGGAAATCGGTTCGTACGGTTTGATGAGGAGGGAATAGCGAAAGCCATTCCTTTACTCTACCAAGCGAGGTGAAATGAAACGCAGCCGAGCGCCGCGTGTATGCTGAGTTATATGCCGTTGCCCCGCTCATTTTTGAAATATCTTATTACCTTAGTTTGACAGATTCAGAAAATTCAAAAGGTTTGTATTTACGAAAATCACATTGCATCGACTAATTTTGCAATATCAGCAGCGTATTACCATAATGGACAGGGTGCAATTGGGTAGATGAAAAAATACTTTTCATTACCCGAAACAACCCTTCACCCAGCTCACAATAGCCGTCGCCACGGCCACGCCCACACTTACGATCAGCATGGCGATAAGTTGCGTCGTGGATATCCCGAACACTGCGAGTAGGGCAAGTATTATTGCACCAATACCCAAACCGACCAACAGCGCTCGAAGCAACTGGCAATTTGTGGGGCGACACCTCTTACTCCAAATGTAAACCGTACCGGACAGCAGTGCGACGAGTGGAATTCCCCCCAACACAACCACACCACCTGTCTGCGTGCCACTACCGACGACAAGTGCTGCTATGAGCAGTTCGCTGATAAGCGACAGGAGGCGGCATGTTCTGTAAGCTTGCTGCCACTGGCCGGCGGCGGAAGGTGCGACTTTGCTCGAGTCTCCACCGAGTGCATCGACGCGGTCCGCGACTTGCGCCACGTATTTGCCAAAGACCGGCACCCACCGATTCTCTGCCGGGATGGCGCGCTCGATCCAACGCAGGTTGGAGAGCAAGCGTTGTTGGGCGGGCAGGATATCGGTTTTATCACGCACCGGAATGGTCAATTGAAACGAGCCAACGATGTGCCGCCAATCGACCAGTTCCTCTCGTATCTTCAGGCGCAGGTCGTGCTGTTGCCGGACACCGGTCACTTGCCGGACGACGACCGTGAATACCTCGCCTTTCTTAATGCCTTCCGGCAGATCAATCGTCAACAACCCTGGAAAACTGCCATCTACAAACGGAATAGGTAAGTAACTGATACCGCCAGTTTCGAACTTGATGGTGTGCTCGTCGATCCGCTTCAGGCGGTGATGGCGGTATTTACGGGAAGCCAGCGTCAACACTTCTCTGCTGTTGATTCCCGGCAGATAGACCGTTGCCATGCTGCCTACAGGGACGTTCCCCCAATCGATCATCAATTCATCGTGCTCTATAGTTGATAAAGAGGGTTGAATCTCAAACGTCTGCGGGATGCGCCGGGAAAAGATCATGCCAGGATTAGCGGACTCGACAATCGCAAGATTACGCTGGGCAAGTTTGTCGGAATTTGAAGGCGTGGAGCCTTGCTGGGCCTGTGCTGGCAGGAAAACGATTTCGGCCACCAGACATTGATGTTCATTGCGAATATGATCTAGAATGGATTTGCGGGAGGAAGTGTATGGCCCGTCGATGTCGGGGGTGGACGGAAACTGTAATGGGAACTGCTCCTGGAGTTGATTGATATCCAGCCAGCATCCGAAGTATTGAGACACCTCGGCTCCGCTGGTGTCTTTGGCAATAGTCTGCACGTTGGGAGTGTCGGTCTGTGTGGTCATGCTGTCCGTAGCCGAATTTTTGCGGGATTCGGCGAAACACGGAATGGACGTCACGTCGTTATTCTTCTTGCCCAGCAACGGCACGACCCGGTTGCCTGATTGGTAGCGACGATAGCTGGTGGCTAGGTTGTACTCGACCGAGGAAGTTTCCCAGGGGAACAGCCGGAAGAAGACCCGAACATCAGTTGCATCAGTGACCGCTGACCGGTAGCGCACTCTGGCGATGGCGAAGTTATAGACCGCTACACCCCCCACCGTCTGGGAAATCTCCAGTCGGGAGGTTTGCTGATCGGTCGAGATGTTCTCGAAGGTCGGGTCGGCGGTGTTGTTATTCGGGTCATTCAGATTGTTGAGCACCTGGGTGATGAAGGTGTTCGGATTCGGACCCCATCGTCAAGCCGAAGCGCGATTCGCCGGCCTTTATCTGGAAGACGCGCAGGTCGGTGCTCAACCATGATACCGGGCCATCGGTTTCGAATGGATTCTGCTGCTGGATCAGATAAAGCATGGCGCTGCCAACTTGGGTATCCATCGTTGCCTGCAGGGTGATGGTACGCAGGGGAGCGGTAAAGTCGCTGATGTCGGTAAAATCGATGTGGTAGACCCAGGTCAGGCGCTGGCGGCGGTTAAGAAAGTTAGGGTACTCAAACTCGATCCGGTCTGCTGTGATTGTCATGCCCGACACGCTGAGCGGATTCAAGGTGGGTTGGTGTTGCATTGTAGGTGAGGTAAAGCCTAACTGGTTGGGGCTGTAGCCGTCCAGCACAATATAGAAGGCATCTTGGATTCGGGCCGGGCTGCCGCTTAATAGCATCGCCTCGATTTCGTCGTCGGAAATGGTGGAGCGATCCATTATGAAAAAGAGGTTTTTGATACAGTCTGTAGGGCGGCGGCCCGAAGGTCAGGCAATTTGTTTGCAAGCTGTCGCGAAACCATTGCATATCGGACTGGGCCTGAGCTTCGGTTGCCGTGCTTCCTGTTATCTTCGGGTTGTATACCGTCCAGAGAAGGGGCGTTAAGGTGGGGGTAGACGAAGGATTGTTCAGGTTCACCCATTCACTTACCGATACTGGGGCCGAGGCGAGCGACGGGTCGATCACCCGTTTCTCGTCACCACTCGGCAGGCTGACCATCAAGGTCGGCGCAATGTGCCAGCCCCATCCCCAGGGCAGACCGCAGTCTGGATCATTAGGGGCATATGGGTCGAGGCTGCCCTCAATAAAGATTTTCTCTGGGTCTTCCGGAGGCGTGTAACCCCGCATCTTGTAGGCCATCAGGTGTGCCCGAATCCAGCAGCCGTTTTTGGGATAAAGGAAAGTATTACACGTTGAGCTGGGATTACAGGGCGTGCAGGACTCGCTGTTCATGTCGCTGAATATTTCATTTGCGCGTTCCGGGGTGACCGGTGGATCGGGTGCTGGTGGTGGGGGGTCTTCATTTGAAGCACCAGGATTATCTGGCGGTGTGCGTACATCGATAATCTCCAGATCATTTAACGTACTTGTGATCAGCCGCTCGGAGCCGTCATCCATTGCGGCTTGCAGGCTGTCACGCATGGCGGCAAAGTCCGGGTTAGACCCTAGAACAGCGTGGATTGCCTGGGACTGGTGCAGGTGAACCAGCAGATTGCCCCGGTCGTCCGTTTCCAAACGTTCTACCGTGAAGACCTGGGGAATCAACACTCCGGTGATGACATTGGTCTCCTCATCAATCTCGACATAAACGGGTTTATTAGCCTGGGTTTGTCGTTCGATCATGTTGGCCCAGTGAGCGGATAGCGGGTCTTTCAAATCCAGACGGCCCGTTTGCCCCGTTTTGAAATGCACTGTCACTTTCTCAGGCAAGTCCTTTGCAGGTATGGATACCCATTTCTCCCTTGCCGGAGAGAAACTTCGAATGCCGTCTATTAATGCTTTTGGTTTATGCATATCGAAACCTCCTTCCCACTTTTACCTGCACAGCAACGCCTCCAACAATCTGTCGTGTCGCTTGGCATCGCTGAACGAAATGTATTTTCAAAGATTGACCGATCTTCGCATGGTGTGGAACGGCTAATTTGAGTCCAACAACATTCTGCGTAAATGGTTGGATATCCACCGCCATTTTGGCTTTGCCGCCTTTTGGGAAAATGGCCTCCCAGTTCTGTGCATATCGGTGAATTATGAGGTCTGATGTTTCAGAAGTCATAATATGTCCCCGATATTCTACTGGAGGAATGGGAATATATCCTCCGCACTCAAGTTGGATTTGCTTGAAAGAATTGTCTGGTCTTCCTGAAAACTCCGGTACGAACTCCTTCGCGGTCACCTTGGAGTGGCAGAAAAACTCTTTCGACTTGTGAATCAAACTGATAGTCATGTCGGCTGCGGTTTTCGGTCTCCAGAGGCTCAAGGTCAAATCTTGATTCGAACTCAGGGAACCAATTGCTGATTACGATGGGGAGGATCATAAAAGTATTGGGAAGTAGATCCACTATGGTGAGGTTCTTCTGCGCAAGATTGTTGTGCTCCCAGACGTGCCGATTAGCTGTGGGATGATCTGAGCGAGTGACCACGGAAGCGAGCAAACACGTATGCGAGCCTTCGGGCGGTACTAGCGCGCGTGGCCAGCGGGCCTTCACGATTCGGGTCGCGCCAGGCGGCAGGTCGAACTCCGCTTTGGCGGCTATACAGGGAAGAAAATCAGCAGGATACACGAATTGCGTTCCGGCAAAACCTTTGGAATGAAATGAAACGACAAAGTGCTTTGCCTCTCCTGCACCAGCTTTGTTCCTAACACGGGCATAGAACCAATTATCCTGTCCGTACTCGGGTGACTGATGGTCGGTACCTCCATCGTCCTCGTGACGAATCCACAAATCCGGAGAATCCCAGAAAACGCCTTCCCACTCATCTGCACCACCATGCGCCGGATCGTCCTTGAGCCAAAGGTCAGGCGCAGGCGAGGGATCAGGCATGCCATATACAAACTGATGGAAGGCATCTACGACCTGATCTTTGCCGCTCTTGCTCAGCAGAAACTCTTCGATCATCTGGCTGGAGATGGGCTGCCCCTTGTAAGTGTGGTAAAAATCCCCCATCAAAGAGTTGAGAGTCGCTACTCCCAGGAGCGATGCCATGCCTTTCCAAAAATTCAAGCCATCGCTGTAGGAATTGTAAGGCGTGTGGCGCTGCCAAGGATCTCGCGAGCAGAGTAACACCGGCGGATTTGAATAATCAAAAGGAAGGGCATCGTTCGCTCCCCCGTCGTAAAAGCTCGTGAATCCTTCATCCCACCAACCATCTGCCTGGGAGGAGGGTTTGACTCCCCTAGCAAACCAGCTGTGGAAGGTTTCATGGGAAAGTGCGCCTGTCGAGGTGGTAGTTCCGCCCTCATACTCCATACCGCCAGAACCGTTGAAAAACGCGACGAACCGCTTCTCATGAAGGTATGGTCCATAGTTGTTTTCGTTATCCGTGAGCAAAGTTTTGATATTGTTGATCTGTGTACCAAGGTCCACCATGCTCGATATTGGCTTCCATGCCTCAATAGTTACGGTTTTCCCGGACACCGGCAGCAGCACAGTATCAGTCTGCTGAATCAATGTATCGGAAGTTCTCACCTCCAACAAGGGCGAGAGTGCTGTGAAGCGCTCCGGAAAGGAAATCTGCCAATGGTTAAAGCCGAGGCTATTAACAGCACCATTGGTGATCACAGTATGAGCCACCATGGTGTTTATGATCTTTATTTCTATTTTGATGCTGAATTGGTCAAAGATTAGGTTGGCCGGCAGCCATGCTTCGGCGTAACGTGCCCTGTTCAGGTCAGAGAGCCCGAAAACAAACCTTAGCTTCGGACCGGCGGACCATTCAAGGGCTGGCAGATAGCTCCCTCCGAGCTGCGAATTGGGAAGACCGAGGTTGTATTGCACTCTTAACGTGTGTACCGATCCGGCCGCTTGCACCGCTTCAATCAAGCGCAAGTCAGTAAAAGGAACGCTCCCAAAGTTATGATGGGCAAGTTGGGCTATGGGTAAGAGCACACTATCAAGCCAAGCCTGAGTGATATCTTGCCTGAGGTCGAAGATCGGATTGCCCGCTGTAGGACCGACTGTGTAGGTGATGGTTGCGTCGGCAGAAGCCGCTTCAGCGGCTCCGTCGAACGTAAAGATCGCTTCGATTGATTCAATGTCTATTGCCACCGCTAGCAACCCATCGACGGTCTTTGGTGGTGGCGCCAGACGGAAATTAGTTCTCATAAATGACAGCCCTCCGATTCAGTTTGCCCGGCTGGAACCCTTTGGCAATCGACCAAGGCAACATCTCCTACTCTATCGAACCTAGTCGCAGCAGCAATCATTATCAAGCTCGATATCAACCGAAACCTTCTTCACGCAGACCTTTTTGACCTTTTTGTCCCCGGATATCTTCAGACAATCAAGAAGCTGCTGCGCGGCATCACCACAGTCTTTTCCTGGTGGTAGTTTCCCACCTGAGGGTTTCTTCAAATTGGGATCGACGTAGTAGGACATCCCGCCCAATAGAATACCGTTTGCGAGCAGGCTCACATTGATCATCCGGTCCGCCGATCCTTCAATATCCGCCTTGGTGAATTCCGTGCCTTTCTTGAGCATTAATCGAATCCTGCGCTTCTCTCCAGCCTTCAGCTGGAATTTGTTATTGGAAATGCCGTCAAATTGCAGTTGCCAGCCCTTCTTGGCGAGTATTGCAGGCATTTCCACTCGAAGCTCCATAACGGCTTTTCTGTTCAGATTGTTACCGGCCATAAAAAATGCTCCATCAAGTGATGCCATCAGAGCTTCACTACCGCCTTCGCCAGGAAGGACTGTGACATTGCGCTGACCCACATTGTTATCATTTGGAACGAGCCGCCATTCCTGGATCGTTTCGGTACCGGTGAAATTGTCAATATTGCTCGGATCTCCTGCCACCGAAGCAATCATCAGTACGCAGTCGTGACCGTAAGCATTGATGTTCGGTTCCCATTCGAAAGGACCGACAGTAACCTCAGCCGCGTTGTTAGCGGCAATACTCGCGATCGGCAGACCGCCGATGGGATTCATCTCAACGAAATCAGTCGGCCACATCAATCCTGCACCGGGCAGCGAGTGAAATGCCCGGACAGTCACATTATTCGCCGTTGATGTACCGCGATTCTTGACCTTTCCATAAAGGTAATTGGTCTGGTTGTCGATGGCGTTTTGATGACCGGTCATGCCGTCGGGAGCGTTGCTGTTCCATATGGACATATTTTGCCAGTGAACTTCCTGGAATTGGTATTCGCCAGCGCGCCCGTCGTCGATGTATACGTCAACGGCAGGAGGGGCTCCGGCCGTTGTCACCGGTGTAGGCGCACCCGCGGGCTGATAACTACCCTGCTTTTCAAATGCCCATCTAATCACTTTGTTGTAGGCACCACCTGACAGGCCCTCCGATGTCCAGTTTTCGAGATCGGTGTCCTGCATTTCTTCACACCATAATTGGGCTCCTCTCCCAGGTACATTAGCCATAGCTACGGGATCCCAATTGCTAGGGTTGGTGCCTGCGGTCAGGTTACCAATTGTGCGCAATATCAAGTAGGTAACCATTCTTGAGGCAAATTGCCTTCGGCCTAAATCGCTGTGGTCGCCACCAATGGAGCGATAGATTCTGAAATGGCAGGTGGCGAGTATTTCTTCGCTACCGTAGCCACCGTCGTCATTGGCGCCTCCTCCCCATGCCCAGGTCGCGACATCCCGGTCAAATCTTCTTGTAAGAACGGGGTTGAATGGTGCGTACTCGAAACGTTCAGGCAATTTTAATGCACGAAGCTGGGATTCAGGATCCATTTGAATGGCCGCCAATCCATCTCCTGCGCTGTGAGAAAATCCCAAATTCCCGCTTCCAACGTGATCCCCCAACGTGCCGTGGCCTCCCATTTCATGCCAGTGAACCCACGGGTCGACACCCCTCAGAAGCGGGTTGGTAGTGTTCGTTGTATCGCACAGTGCATAACACATATGATCGGTTCCGCCAGTTCCATTTGGCGACCAGTGAGCGTTTATAACATTTCCCAACGCCCGGTGATCAATGGGTATCGGAAATGTGGTTCCATCAAAATACGTCGCTCTCGGAAAGCCGAGGCTTTCGATCGTCTTGATCAACTCCGTTTGGTGGTAGTAAGCATTTACGGCTCCGAAATTATTGGTGCGGGCATCATAGTCGAAATCGTTACCGTCCGGCTGGGTTGGTGGAGCGATGTCAGGATCGGCGTGACTAATCGTTAGTTCCTCGATGTCGACATAAGTACCCCTGAGATGCTGGGTTCCTGCTACGGGCGCATCAAGGTCTGTAAGAGGCACATCATCGCGCAGTGGATTCAAGATCGCATTTGAATCGTCAGAGGTGATAGTAAGGTCGCCTGTTTTAACTATTGGGTCCAGACGAAAAACCAAGCCGTTAATCCCGCAGGTCATGCACTCTATATACAAAATGGAATTTGTTTCGAGTTCAACGAGAATCAGCCACACCAATCCTTTAAATTCTACTGAGTTATCTGAGAAGATAATTTCAGCAACAAGGTAGGACTGGCCGGACTTTATCGTTTCTGAGACCGGAGGGAGTTCGGGAATCGGAATCTCCTGCTCTTCCTCTGAAACTTTCCTGATTTCTTTTTTTTCCGATGGTGAGGGCTTGCCAGCATAGCGCCTTTCCGGGTCGTACTTGTAGATAAAAAATTTGCCACTCATGAGTCGTGTTTCGTTATGGATTCGGAAAATTTTGCCCTCTTTGGATTTTACAGTCTTTCGGGGAGCCTTTACATTGATTACGTTGCGGATGAACGATGCGGTCTCGTCCTCGCCCTCCTCTTCGACCAATCCAGCATCAATCGCCGCCTTGCGGGTGATGGACTGCTGAAATATCTTTTTATACCGCTCAATGATCTCTGCATCAGGCAATTGTCCGTGAATGGCCTCTTCGCTATTATTCGTCACGCCTACAATGCGGTTCGGGGCTTGTTTGATCTTAACGGAAAGTCCTCTGCGCCAGACCGGCACGTTCATATAGGTCTGGTAGTAGCCAATGGTGATTGAATCAAAAAGATGTTTCTCTTCGCTCAGGTGGTATTCAATGCCCTGTTCGCGCGGATCAAGAAAAGACACCTTCCTGTGCAGGTTCTTGAGTTGTTCTTTCGGGATACTTAGGGTTTCTGCCATTTCGTTCAGGTAGTCGCTGGCAGACAGGCGGGCAATGTTCTGTTCGCTGGGCCAATATTCCTGACTGTGGCGGATGTGCCGGATTTTTTTCATGTCATCAAAAGTCAAATGCGCTTTCAAATCGGGTTCGTATATTGTATTCATATTTCATCACTTCTTCTATTTGGGAGAACTATTTCATTGAAAAGTAAATGACCTCGCAAGTCAATTTCCTCTAACATTTTATATCCGAACTTGCTCCTTATATCCTCGCAATTTGGCATGTCCGAACAGAATTCGCATATATATCCCTGCGGTCGTATTTCTTCAAACATTGGTTCCTCCCTTTGCCAACGAATATGTATATTAAAAGAGAATTCAAAATCCACCGTCTTTTGGATTCTTTTTAATTTATATATAGTTACATGAGCATGTATATAAATTTAGCGACTCTCCTTGAGGAGGGCCTCCTCCTTGAGACCATCAACTTAACACCATTCTATCCAATAATAGTGTAAATCCAACAAATGCCTCCATCCAACCAAGCAAGTTCATAGATATAGTTCATAGATATACTTTTACTCGTGAATTTTTCCCAGAAACTTTTTATTCTCCAATCAATTAATAACAGGAACCTCTCAACTGAACTTCTCTGTCCGAAAGCCACAACTGCGTATCTATACCCAGTGCACGACCTAATTCATGTAAACACTTTTTCTTCTCATCAGTAATATGCTGGTTCATATTATATTTGTTAAATTTAAAATATCGCTGCCTCTCCAGATACCGGCTTCCGCTGGTTTTATCTGCCGCCGCATCAATGAGTAAAACTATGTCGCTCACCACAGTCGTAAGGGATATCCGCTCACGGCAGAAGACAAAATTCAATCCGCCCGACAGGCCTACTGCGGTCTGGACAGGCAAGGACATCCTTGACGGAAAGCCAATAGCTACGCTCACTGTGATCTTCCAGACAACTGGCTGCCGCTGGAACAACTGCACCATGTGCGGCTACGTGTACGACAGCTTGCGGAGTGCACCGTCGCACGATGACCTGATGAAGCAGTTCGAGCACGCCATGTCGCGGTGCAGGGATGAGGAATTCGTGGTCAAGATATTCACGTCAGGCAGTTTTCTTGATGATAGCGAAATACCCACCGTTACCAGAATAGAGATGCTCTCACGCCTTGGGGCAGATGCACGGGTGAAAAAGGTGATAGCAGAGACAAGACCTGAATATGTGACGCGGGAGAAAGTTTCTGAATGCACCACAACTCTGGGTAAGAGGTTCGAGGTGGCTGTCGGTCTTGAGACGAGCAATGATATCATACGTAAGGACTGCATCAACAAAGGCTTCACGTTCGGGGATTTTGTGAGGGCAAGTGAAATCGCAGAGAAGGAGAATGTGACTGTTAAAGCTTATCTTCTTCTTAAACCACCATTTCTTTCAGAAGGAGATGCCGTAAAAGATATAATACATTCAATAAACGAGGCAGCCCGGCATGCAGGAACGATATCGGTCAATCTCTGCAATGTCCAGAAAGGAACTCTCATGGACGAAATGTTCGAGCGCGGCGACTATCGCCCCCCCTGGCTCTGGAGTGCGGTGGAAGTCCTGAAACTGGGAAAAGAAGCAAACCTCGGCACTGTTATCATGTCAGACCCGGTGGCTGCCGGTTCAAAACGCGGCCCGCATAACTGCGGGAAGTGCGATGCGGATGTTGCTGAGGCGATACGCATTTTTTCGCTCACACAGGATACAGGGGTTTTTGAAGCTCTAAGTTGTGATTGCAGGGAGTTGTGGGAAAAAGTTGTCGAGCTTGAGGGCTTAACGTTCGGCGCGGTGATGGTGAAGTAAATGAACTTCGAAACCCTGCGGGGCACACGTATGCCCTGCGAGGCATCGAATAAAAAACATAAACTAATTGTCGAAGATTTTTACGGTGTGGACTTTTTAAAAAATGTGATCGAACGACTTAAAGAGGCAAACCTGGTTAATAAAAATCTGTTAATTCCAAAACCAAAACATTTACCGGCTGATTGTAATCAAAAACTGGATGAAATTCTGGAATTTATTGATAATAAGGTGGACAGGTAAAGATAAATCATAAATTGGTCATATCAAGTTCGCAGCCAGCGCCCTGACCGATCCCTTCATCCACTCTTACATGGATCTTCCTGATATTTTCCTCTCCCCGTAATGCTTTTGCGATCCCTGCCGAGAAATATTTGCACAGGTCTTCTGCGCTCACCGAGGCTGTGGGGAGGAACACAACATCCTCTGATGGCAGTACATATCGCTTATTACTCTCAATGATCTCTACTGATACTTCTTTCGTTTTCCCAATACGAAGGCGCGGGTCTTTTTCTGCTATCAGCACCCTGTGGTCGAGCCTGTCGCAGAGTTCATTTACGATCCCTTTTACCATCTCAAAATCGACGATAAAATCCCCGACCTGTTGGCCCTCTATCCGCACGCTGATGGCGTATGTATGCCCGTGCAGGCAGCCGCATTTAGGGTGGTTGGGGATGAAATGGCAGGCTGAGAAGCGCAGTTTTGCCATCCAGCCGTCTATTTCGATGAACATGAGATTGGCTTAATAACTTTTGAGGGGATAATTCTTTGGACGAATTGGAGCGGATTTAATAATGTTGGCTAATTGGAACGATGCCAAAAAATGAATATATAATCTCGTCACAAACCCCGGACTTAAGGTCAAGGCCTGTAGATAGTGTTTTTGCCTGAAGAAGTAAAATTCTTACACTCTTTTAGGCAAATGTCATAATCAAAACATTTCTTATTATTCCTTAAAATAAACCTTTCGAAAGATTTCAATATATTTTATCTCAGGATAACTATCAGCCTGAATCGAAACATCCACCTCAAACAACCACATTTATTTTATATCCCTCCGTCTCATCAATCAATATATGCAAAACCCGGAATCCCTCTTTACAGGAAGCAGCAGCGATGCCCTGTGCATCATTTGCAGGGGAGCTAAACTATTATGCGGCAAGCAGAGGTGTCCTGTCCTTGTCAAGTTCTATTCCCATGCCAGGGTCAAGCCACTCACAGACAGCCTGAACATAGACGGCTCATCCCCGCCCGGTGTGTTCGTGGGAAGGATCGGGTATCCGTATGTGTCCGTTGGCCCTCTCATTCCGCCATCGCACGGCGATACCACCCTTCTTGATACTCCTGAGATGTGGCTTGGAAAGAGCATTGATGATATCGTGGATTTCCGCTCACAGCTTGTGCGGGGAAAGCATCTTGTTCATATCAGAGACCTTGAAAGCAGCCACATAATAGAAGCCACGCGCGAGATGGCGCTTTGCTCATCACCCATTGACGTGGAGGCTGAGTTCCTGAAAAAACCAAGCGCCAGGCTTGTGCTGGATGATGAAGTGCAGCCATTTGGTCCCACGGCGCCGTTAAAGAAGATAGACGTGGGGAATACGAGGTTCGACCAGAGGATGGAAAAAGCCAACAACGATACCGACCTTCTTGCAAAGGATGCAGTCCTGGGGCTTTATAAGAACGGCACACTTGTCTCAAGCATCCAGAAGGCTTTTTCTGTTGGCTCATTCGGGGAAGGCAAGGCGCGAAGGTTCGTTCCCACGCGATGGAGCATCACGGCTGTTGACAGCATGATAGGCGCAAACCTGATGGAGAAGATGAAGGATTTCCTGCTTATAAATGAATATCTTGTCTTTGAGTCATGGCAGCTTGATAACAGGTTCGTGGTTCTTATGATGCCTAAAGCATGGAGCTACGAACTCATCGAGGCATGGTATCCCAATACTGTTTGGAATCCGTTCGGGAAGGATGTGGCAATAATGGCCTCCTCTGAAGGCTATGACGGGAGGACAACTTACGCAGAGATCGGAGGCTGCTACTATGCAGCGAGGCTTGCGGTGAACGAGTATCTAGTGAAAGAGAAGCGGCAGGCGCGTGTGGTGATACTGAGGGAGGCTCATCCGGGTTACATAATGCCAGTTGGAGTGTGGAACGTAAGGGAGAACGTGAGGGCTGCGCTTAAGACCGCGCCCAGGAAATGCACTTCTTTGAATGAGGCTTTTGAGTATATCTCGACCAGGCTTGTTATTCCAAAGGCGAGATGGATAAAAGAGAGCACCATTCTGAAGGAGACCCTGTTCCAGCGCGGGCTTGAGGATTTTTTTAATGTATAGGAAACTATAAACGCATTTCGATATTGGGATAAGTAATTTCTTTAATTCAATCAACATTTTTGACAGGATTTACAGGATAAACAGGATATGCAAGATTGGCTCGTCTCCTGTCAATCCTGTTTATCCTGTCTTAAATTTATATATTCTAGAATTTTAGCCATCACTTCATAAACCCATATGCCCTAAAACATGATGGTAATGCTCAGGCGGCATGAGATTGTAGAATGCCCTTTCCACGACCTCACTTAAGGCAGGATGAATATGCATTGCCTGAGTTATTGGTTCCGCTTTTTCCTCAGGAACATACATGAGAGTTATTATTTCCTGAATAAGCATTGAAGCATACGGACCGATAATATGTGCTCCAAGTATCCGGTCTGTGCTTTTTTCCAGGATCACTTTCACAAAAAAATCCTTTACATCCATCGCCTCTCCTTTTGCGGTGTCTTCATACTTTTTGAAACCTATGAGAACATTTTCTTCTCCATACATTTCAATAGCTTCTTTCTCCTTCAATCCCACACTGGCTATTTCAGGGAAAGAAAAGACCGCGTGCGGTACTGCATGGTAATACATTTTGACATTTTTCTTCAAGACCGCATTATAAAAAACCAATCGGGATTCGTAGTTTGCAACATGCTTGAAAAGATATTTACCGTTGGCATCCCCGAATGCCCATATATCCTTTTGTGAAGTCTCAAGATAGTCATTAACTTCGATCCATCCATTGCCGTCGGTCTTTATCCCTCCCCTCTCAGGATGCAGAATATCTGTATTCGGTCCCCTTCCGGTTGCAACAAGTATTTCCTCTGCTTCCACGACGACTTCTTTGACGCTGTCTCTTTCTTTTGCAGTGATCACTTTCTTTCCATCCCTGTTCCTTGACACTTCAATTACATCCAGAGATGTCAGGATATTCATGTACTTTGACATGACTCTTTTTGCAAGCGCAGAAACTTCTGGTTCCTCATCTGAAATGAACCTGGGATTTCTTCCAATGATGGTCACACTGGAGCCCATGGCTGAAAAGAAATGCCCGTACTCAGCGGCGATATAACCGCCTCCTATAATGGCTATGCTTTCCGGAAGTTCTGCCATTTTCAAAACTGTATCACTTGTCAGATAACCAGTCTCATCCAGCCCTTTTATATCAGGTATAAGCGGCTTTGAACCGGAGCACAGGAAAAACATTTTTCCTTTGATGGTCTCATTACCGATCTTCATTGTATAGGGGGAAATAAATTCCGCGAGATCATTATAATAGTCAAAGTCAGGACTGCCGGAAAGCCCTTCTCGTATCATTTCGATGTCCTGCGAAATAATTGATTTCATCCTGTTCATTATGGTTTTGAAATCAATGTTCCTTATTTGCACATCAATCCCGAACTTCACTGCCGTTTCAATCGTCCGCAAAAGCTCTGCCGGATAGAGGAGAAGTTTGGAAGGAATGCATCCTCTTGTGAGGCATATCCCGCCCGGCTCATCTTTATCAATTACTGCTATCTTAAAGTCAGGAAATCTCTCTTTGATTGAGTAAACATAATTCATTCCTGAGCCGGTGCCTATCACTATCAAATCATACTCTTTCATGCATTTACTCCCTTAGATTATGGATAGTAACTGTTTGCATATATGCTTTTTCTACTGAATGCTTTGCGCCCTGGTATGAAAACACAGTAATAAACAACGAACTCGACGAACTGATACGAACTCATGCCGCCGGAGTTCGTTCGAGTTAGTATTAGTTCGTTGTAAATGTCCGTTATGTTGCCAGTTTTCATTGTTATCTATGAATGCTTTTCATAGCCGACTCTGCGGTAAATAAAATCAAACACCGCAAAGCACGCAAAGAGCGCAAAGTGAACATAGAATAAGTATAATAGATTAGGTTTTTAACTATAATAGCACGAATTTCATATTATGATTAAAGAAATAAAGGTTAAAACCGCCCTGTCCCTCTCGCAGCTTCCGGGTCTTGATTATGCCCTCAATCCGTACAGGGGCTGCGCTCACGCCTGCGTTTACTGTTATGCGCCCGGAGTCATCCACTGGGATAAAGGAAAATGGGGCGAGCTTGTGGAGGTAAAAATTAACCTTCCGCGCATATTGTCAAAAGAACTGCGTTTGAAGAAAAAAGGTGTCGTTGGGCTTGGCACTGTTACAGACCCGTACCAGCCTGCGGAGAGAAAATATGAGCTTACGCGGCGGTGTCTTGAACTTCTACTTATGCACGATCTCCCCGTGTGCATCCAGACGAAATCCTCACTTGTGCTGCGGGATATTGACCTGATAAAGGAGTTCTCAGATATCGAAGTTGGCATAACGCTCACGACGCTTGATGACAGGGTGAGGGAAAAAATGGAACCCGGCGCCTCAAGCGTTGATGAGAGGCTGCGAGCGCTTTCTGAACTTCGGGAGAATGGTATCAAGACATGGGTCTTCCTGGGTCCCCTGATGCCTCATATCACAGATGTCGATGCCCTAATTGATGCTATTGCTGCTGTGAAACCGGAATACGTGCTCGTGGACAGGCTCAGGTTGAAGGAAGGGGTATGGGAAAATGTCAGGGGAGTCATTCAGGAGTTCAAACCGGAACTGGTTAAGGAATATGAGAGGATCTTTCAGGGTGGTGGGGAGTACTATGGAGAGGTTTTTGAGAGCATTATTAAAAAATGTAGAAATAGCGGGTTGAGATGCGAGATCAACAGGCTGGGGGATGATTGACTTGTTTGTATTTATTTCTGGTTTATTCCGTTTTTTTCTCTAATTGGGCTATACACAGTATCGCTGCCAATGTCATTCTTGTTACTTCAACAACATAGTCTAGGTCTATATTGGAATATGTATCAGTTACCTCATGGGAGTACGGGTACTTGCCAGCCTGGCACACCCCGATGACCGGGTAACCTGCCGAGTTGAAAGGCATGTGATCACTGAACCATATATCCCGGATTGTACAGGCAAGACTTGTATAGCCGCCGGCAGCCTGTTTCATCACCTGTGCAAATTTGTGGGAGTCGGCATTTTTATATGATGTATGATTACCCTGATCCTCCCCTATGATAATTTTCCAAGCCTGCTTAACATCCGGATATCCTATTTCGTCCATGTTTATGACAAGCGCAATATCCATCCTGTTTGTGAGTGCGTACTCTGCATACGCTCTGGAACCCCACAGGTTTTGCTCCTCGCCAGTGAAGGCAATAAAACGGATGGTATAATCCATATCGACACTCTCCAGGATACGGGCGATCTCGAGCATTGCTGCAACCCCGCTTGCATTATCATTTGCACCTGGGGCCGGACATTTTTGCCAATCCCATCCTATAGTCGATTTCGCTATAGAATCATAATGTGCACAGAGAATTAAATTCTTGTCCGGTTGCCATTTCCCTTCCTTTGAACAAACTATATTTTTCTGCAGGGAGTCGCAGAGAGTGAAATCCTGATACGTCACATCAGAATATCCCATAGTGACAAATTGCTCATGTATCCACTGCCCTGCCAGGACAGCTTCGTCTGAGAATGTAAAGCGGGTTGAATAGCTGGTCAGGTGCTGAATGTTGTTTTTGATGTTTAGCAGGGAAACCTGTCCAACCAGGCCATTAATGAAATGACGGGATAATTCTGAATTTTTATGCATTCTCTTTCTCAACAGTTATTTGCATGATAATTACTTTTCGAGCCAGAAAGAATATAATAATTTTTTATTATTCATATATACTTATTCTACTGATTTTCTATATAATATATAATTTATTGTGAAAAAGTATATATGTTTCCCTGCCAACCTGCCCAAAATACAATACAGTATCTATGACAATTTCGTTCAGGATTCACGCACCTTCAAAACAAATGATGATGGATGGTGGGCGTTTTTCCCGAAGTAGAGGATTTTAACTTCTAACTTTAACCCTAAGTTTGACCACAAGTTATATAATCAATCCGCGCCAAAATATGTTCGTAATATGGCGAATAATATAAACACAGGAAAAATGAAAAGAGAAAATATCCAGACAAGAACAGCCTTTCATACCCGCCTTGATAACGCAAAAACCCTTGCCGACATCTTCGAGGTCGTGAAAGCCGCGGTATGGGAAAACCGGAGAAAGAGCCGCGGCGGTCTGATGCTCGGACTGGCTAACCTGGGGAACCACCCGCAGGGATTCTTCGGAGCTTTCTATCCTGTCGGCAGCAATGTTATCGTAATGAATAAGATACCGCTTGAGAGGATAAAAGAAACAAGACCTGAAATTTATAAACCCTATATCTTCCATGTCCTGCTGCATGAATACCTGCACACCCTGGGGTACCTTGATGAAAGCGGGGTCAGGAAGATGGTTCTTGAGATCACAAGAGATGTATTTGGAGAGGAGCATATTGCGACAGGGATAGCAAAGGACACGGCGCTATATTTTAATAATCTTGTTTATCCCGGCGCGGCGTGGCAGCCTGATGATATGGGAATGGAACTTGTTCCGGGATTTGACAGGGAAAGCGCCAGCTACATTATGTGATTAAGTTCTCAGCTATAGTGGAAGAGATTTCTTTCAACAATTTTCATTTTTGATTCCTAAAATTATGAAATCCTAATAATCTTTCTAGCGTGTACTCGTTCAAATTTTAAAGAGCATATTTGTACATTTATGACAGAAATTTGAGCATAGATTTATATTATTTTTACAACATTATTGAGATTATGGGAAAATTGAACGATGATGACATAATAAGATTTCTTCAAAAATCCAAAAACCCAATGGGGCCCTCTGAGATAGCAGAAAAATTCAAAGAAGAAAAAAAATTAAAAATAGAGAGAAATGCCATTCATTATCATCTAAAGAACTTAGAAAAAAATGGGAAAATTATTAGAAAAGATGGAAAATATTCAATCAATAAACCGGATTTTGAAAAATTAAAAGAAATAGAAGAAAAAATCATCCAATTACTTTCTATCGAAGAATACAGTCCAATTGATATTCAGCAGAAACTTGGTTTCGATGAAATTGAAATTTGGAGTGCCTTATATCATCTTGAAATCGAAGGATTGATAAAAGAAGGATTAACAAATTCTATATCTCAAAAATGGAAGTTAATAAAATATCGGCGGACTACTCAAAATCAAAAGGAAAGTAGAAATATAAAATATACTCTCACTTATATAGCATACTCCAAAATCGGAATTTGCCCTGTTTGTAAAGATAAATTAAAATCTGATGAGATGATATTAACTGCATTTTTCAGGACAAATTATGGGCTTAAGCTTCAAGCATGGAAAAAGGTATTAATTCACTTGAGTTGCTTGCCAAATTCCGCAGCTTACAATACGATATATGGTAAACAAGAAGAAATGATTTTTTGCGATTATTGTGGTTTGCCACTTTCTCCAAAGATGTTACCCCAAAAATCGATAACTTACAAATTGATGAGAGATCATTTTTATGAAATAGAGCTTGAAACTATTCGACTGTTAGAGCAATTAATTTTAAGTTGGACGATTCGATCAGATATGCCAGTAATGTTAGATGATATAAGTAAATTTTCAATCTGTCCTCATGATTCAACAATAGAAACTGTATATAAAAATAGCAATATGGATATTCCCAATTGGATATCTGATAGATTTAAAAGTAATAACAATAACTTGGAAACTGATTCTGCTGAAGGCGAGAATCTTGAAAGATGTATTTCTTTAGACATTTCTTCTGAATTGATATTGTTGGACCAGTTAGATTTATCAGAATTAAATGTTGCCGAACAGTTTATTAAAGTTTTGATAAAATATCGGAGTGATGCCCCAGAAGATTATGATATTAATTCCAGAACAAAAGATATTTGGACTGCTGCCAAACGTTTAAAAAAAAAATATGAAATGAATATAACAAAAATGTATGAAGCGTTACTTGGGCCAGCTGCAAGTATCCATACTTATTTAGGCGAGGCTTTTGGGACAGAACAATATGATTTTGATAGACAGATGACATATGCGCCTTATGATGAATCCTCTATATTCTCACAAACAATTGCATTCAAACACAACAATAAATTCTACCACCCTTTTTGTGCAGATAGACTTGGATTAAAAAAATAATGATTTTTGCAATAACCCAAAAGGAGGTGAAAAAATGAGTAAAAGCGACGATGACAACCACGCAAACCAGTGCAATCCAAATAACGATGCATACTGGGAAAGCCGCGGGGACGATGAACGTCCCGACGACTGGGAAGATCGTGTGGAAAAAGATGACGAAGAATAGGATATTTTTGGAAGGCAGAAGCCTTCCACTTTTTAACAATAGGAGGTATATGACATGGAAGAACCAAAAATAACAAACATATCTAATGATGAATACTCAATCGCTGTGCTTATTGATGGCGATAATGCACAGGCAGAAATGATAGAATCGGTTCTTGCGGAGGCTTCAAAGTATGGGCGCATTAGTTTTCGCAGGATATATGGGGACTGGACAGAACCACAAATGAACAGATGGAAATTGCATCTTCAAAAACATGCAATCCTGCCAATTCAACAGTTCCGTAATACAAAAGGAAAGAATGCAACAGATAGTTCACTAATCATTGATGCAATGGATATCCTTCATAAAGAAAATGTAGAAGCATTCTGTATCGTCTCAAGTGATAGTGATTTCACTCGTTTGGCTACACGGTTGAGAGAGGCGAGAAAATTTGTTTTAGGAATTGGGGAGCGAAAAACACCAGAACCATTTATTAAAGCTTGTTCACAGTTTGTTTATACAGAGAATCTTGATGCAAATAAAGAACCGAAGATTCAAAATTCAGTTTTTTTGAAGAAAAAAGAAAAAACAATCCAAAAAGAATCTAATGTTTTAAGCAAACCTGAATCAATCGAGACACCTGATCCATTACCAATAATTCTTAAAGCGTATGATCTGGCAGTTGGAGACGATGGCAGAGTTATGCTTTCTTCATTGGGTAATCATCTTTTAAAGCTGGATCCTGTTTTGATCCGCGCACATATGATAAAAAGAGATTATTAGATTTGATTGAAAAATATTCGGATATATTCGAAATAGATAAACACCCGTCCGGAGCTCCAATATTTATTAAAATAAAGGATGAGAAGAATACATGACCCTCATGAATTTTCGATAATAACGCCGCGTGGCAGCCGAATGATATGAGAATAGAGCTTGTTCTAGGATTTGACAGGGGAAGCACAAGCTACATCGGCTGAAAAAGTGAGACAATTATATCGAACGAGAGTGGAATGTAATTCTTTTCAATCACTCCGCAGATGCCCTTAAAAAATTATATCTGAACCATCGCCAGCGAGCCCACAGGGCAGTTCTTGGTACATATACCGCATGCTATACAGGTGTCATACTCCACAACAGCCAGACCATTGTTGACATGGATCGCAAGTTTTGCATTATCGATATCGAAATCCTCTGCCTTTGACAACTTCGTATTCGTTGGGCAGACTGTAACACATATCCCGCACCCGTTGCAATTATCCGATTGTACAAGCTTCTTATCTTTTGCCATGGGTTATGATACTGCATGCAATGATATGAACATTTCGATTTAGTACAAAGGCTCAAGACCCTCGAGTTTCGAAGCGATGTTCACGTTTTATTTGACTCTCATGCTAATGTCAAGCCATCTGGATGAATGTGTAATAGCGCCTATGGAAATAACATCAACGCCCGTGCCTGCATATTCAGCAAGATTTTCAAGTGATATTCCGCCTGACGCCTCAAGAATAATACTTTTTCGCAGCCCTTTTTCAGTGATCGATCCTATACTTTGTTCAATCTTATCCACTGTCATGTTATCGAACATTATTATATCAACACCCAGCATAGCTGCACTGACTGCATCGTCCAAGTTCTCAACTTCGACTTCTATTTTTTGGGTGAAACTTGCCATCCTTTGTGCGGTCTTAATGGCTTTCTCAAGTCCAAGCACAGCAATATGATTATCCTTGATCATTACAGCATCAGAGAGATTGAACCTGTGCGGGTCGCCTCCGCCAGCCATAACGGCTTTCTTTTCAAACTTACGGAATCCCGGTGTAGTTTTCCTCGTGCACGCTATCCTCACACTACCCGCCAGTTCTACATATTTACGCGTCAGTGTAGCTATCCCGCTCATCCTTCCCAGGAAGTTCAATGCCAGCCGCTCAGCCTTGAGAATTGACCTCGCCCCGCCATCAAGTGTTAGCAGCACGTCATTTTTTTTGAACGGAGCACCATCAATAAGGTCAGTTGTCGAAAGAACATCGAAATATTCAAAGACTTGCGTGGCTTCAGCAAGACCTGCGGCGATGCCGTCCTCATTTGCCACAATTTCAGCCTGGACTTTGCAGTCAGGAACAATGCTGTTTGAGACATCGTTATAGCCTGTGTCCTCTTCAATAAAACGTTCAAGCTCGGTCAATAACATTATTATCCCTGTAATTAGTTGTAGTCTTCAATTACAATAAATACTGGTCTTCAATTACTTATATACTGCTGTCGAACAATTATAGAACATTATGTTGAAAGTCGGAGTTATCGGTTGTGGCGCCATCGGTACTGAGATATGCAGGGCAATGGATAGAGGCCTTGTAAAAGCTCAGCTTTCAGCGATCTATGACAGGAGCAATGAGAACTGTGAGAGACTTCTTGCCTCGCTTGGCAAAAAGCCGGCGATTTTACCCCCGGATGAGATGATCTCAAAGGCGGATATAATCGTTGAGTGCGCCTCTGCGCAGGCAGTTCGTGAATTCGGAGTTAATATTCTGGAAAGCGGGAAGGATCTTATGGTCTTAAGCGCCGGAGCTTTCAGGGATAGCGAGCTTCTCAAAATGCTTACTGAAGCTGCAAGTGCGCATAATTGCAGGATATACATACCATCAGGCGCCATTTCAGGCATCGACGGCTTAAAATCCGCAGCAGTTGCCGGAATAAATAAGGTATCGCTTACCACGACCAAGAGTCCGAAAGGATTGAAGGGCGCGCCGTTTATCGAACAAAACAATATTGATCTTGATTCATTCCGTGAAAAAACCCTGCTCTTTGAAGGAAGAGCAGATGAGGCAATAGCGGCATTTCCCGCAAATGTGAACGTGGCAGTTTCACTGAGCCTTGCGGGTATTGGAATAAAAAAAACGCATGTTAGGATATTCGTTGACCCCAGAGCCGAAAGGAATATACACGAGGTATCAGTTGAAGGGGATTTCGGGAAATTCACATGCAGGGTTGAAAACATCCCTTCGCCAGGCAATCCAAAGACATCTTACCTCGCCGCGCTCTCTGCAATAGCTACGTTGAAGAAGATCACAGAACCGCTTCAGGTAGGAACGTAAATATGGCGATGGAGGAGCTCGCAGGGATAGTTGCTGAATTAAGGAGAAAACTTATTTTCATAGCTGCTCTCTTTGGCGTCGGAACAATAGTTTCTTTTGCGTTCATGGGAGATTTAATTAAAAGGATCGAATATGATATGTTCTGGCGTCTTAACCTTTCTGATAAGCCGGACGCTTCAGGGCAATTAGTGAATATATCGAGTAATCTCTCACTCATATCAGAGAAACTGGCAGCGAATAGTTCTGTTATTGCGCAGAACCTGACCATGATGTCCGGTGAACTATTGAATATTTCGCGGAACCTGAACCTTCAAACGCCTGTGATCGTGTATCTCACACCAATGGAAGTGGTGATGCTTCAGTTCAAGCTCTCACTGATATGCGGGTTGATCATCACATTACCCCTTGTTATTTATTATATATATGCAGGAATCAGGCGTAAGCTTATGCAAGTTCTGCCGGTGAGCTTCGGTATGTTAATATTCATTTTGCTGGCAGCCTTAATATTATTCCTGCTGGGTGCGGGGTATTCGTATTTTTTCCTGCTGCCGGCTTTCCTGAATTTCATATACCAGGACGCTGCAAACATGGGCGTGAACGCCACGTTTTCAGTGAATGAGTTCATCTTTTTTATCGTTGTGACAACTTTAATATTCGGTATTTCCTTTGAACTGCCCCTGCTTTTATTAATGATGTCCAGGCTCGGCATTGCATCAAGACAGACCCTTGCCCATTACAGGAGGCACGCGTATGTCATTATGCTTATAATCGCAGCATGGGTCACCCCTGACCCCACAATGTTCAGCCAGATCATGTTGATGCTGCCATTTGTTATCCTGTATGAGATTACACTTCTATTGATGAGAGTAACCGGAAAATAAACATCTAAAAGCCGTGCGCTGCGTATGGACCGAACGTCACCAGCAGAAGCGACCCCAGGATCATGAATGCTAACATGACCGCTATCGCATTGGATATCTGGTCTATCTTTTCGCCATTCCCGAAGAACTTTGACAGTGATGTCGCAACGACATCACGGAATACATGTCCGCCGTCAAGGGGGAGAGCAGGCAGGCAGTTAAAGAGCCCAACGTAAAAATTCATCCAGCCTATCCATAGCAGAGCATTCAGTATCCAGAATATCCCGTCCCCAAGACCAGTAGCCAGGCCAACAGGTTCATAGAAATTAGTAATAAGACCGCTAAAGCCAGGAAACCCTTCTCCCGCAAAACCGTAGATGGGCAGGCTGAACAGCAGTATCCAGCCTATGAACCCGTTCAATAGTGAAGGTATGCTCTGCAACATACTCAGGAAGCCTTTAGCCCGGAACTGGCCTATTCCGATGCCTATAGAATTGCTTACTGCTCCGCCATCAGAGGAATACGTTATCCCCAGGAAGCCTTTTGTAATTTCAGAATCAGATGGGTGCTTCGCCAGTTCAATATTGCTGAACATCACAAAGGAGGCGTTTAATGAACTGTTACTGCGTACATAGATGTCTATTTTCTGTCCTGGCTTTGTGGTATTCATGAAACTGACGAAATCTTCGAGTCTTT
Source organism: Methanobacteriota archaeon (assembly GCA_963793805.1). Classification (GTDB taxonomy): domain Archaea; phylum Halobacteriota; class Methanosarcinia; order Methanosarcinales; family Methanoperedenaceae; genus Methanoperedens. Next base: position 76,401 of record CAWCBK010000011.1, on the reverse strand, counting down.
TGATCTCGGTGTCATTTACCTTTATGAGGATCATTTCGGGTTTCAACCCTGCCGCTTCTGCTGGTGAGCCGGGTATCACTTTAAATATCTTGACGTCAGGCGAGGTTTGATCGCCTGCTATTGTTACGAGGCTTATTGATTTTCTTTCTTTGCTCTCAATCAGGTGAAGCGTTATGGTCGTTCCCGGCTCCAGCCCCTGTGCATAAGACAGGAAATCATTGCCGCTATTTATCTGTATGTCGTTTATCCCTACAAGGATCATTTTGGGTTCTACTCCGGCAAGTTCAGCGGGTGAGCCCGGGACAATGCTTGTTACCATCACTTCCCCGACTGGCGAGATGGAACCAAGAAATGAAAAGAACAGGATAAATGCTACCAGCGCTGTGACAAAGTTTGCCATCACACCTGCCGTAAGCACCCTTACGCGTTCACTTCTTGTTGCAAGTTTCTTTGGTTCCTGAAGCTCTAGTGTTTCTTTTTCAGACTGCATCCGGGATTCTATCGTTTCTTTTTCAGGCTCCTCCTTTTTCCCGAGAAGCTGCTCTTCATCGGGTTCTGCAAATCCTCCGATAGGGAGAAGAGCTACCAGTAATCCCATTGATTTTACTTTGATGCCTTCAACCTTGCAGAGGATGGCATGTGAGAACTCATGAACTACAAGTGTTACAACAAGTGCGATAATACCCCACCAGAGAGGTATGTATTCATTAATGCCCGGAATAAGGAACAGATTCCTTGCCTCATTATACTTACCAGGAAGCGGCACGGTCTGGGTCTGGAAGGATTGGATCATGGCATAATCTATGAACAGCAAGAGCAGGAACATTACAATCATCCCGATGAGCATTGCAGGGAGACCTATGTTTGCGAACAGCCGCCAGAATCTCTTATGAACTGCAATGCGGTCAAGGAACTTCTGGCCCTTCTGGGTCCTTATCATAAGAACTGGAAAGAATAGAAATAAATAACTAACCGAGATATTATATTTACTGAGCGTTCCACGCCTGTCCAGTAACCTGATAAAGACAGAATAGGTGAGAACAATCATCACGAAAAGCCAATATTTGACCAGGAATCCTAATAAAACATTGATAAAACTCAAAAAGCAGTCTCCCGGTGTAAACTATTAAATAAGTTAAGCATTTTAATATCTGTTATGTTTTCAATCGTATATATAACTGCGGGCAGTATGGATGAGGCAAAGAGCATCGGGAGAGTGCTTGTTGAGGAGCGGCTCGCAGCATGTGTAAATATTTTTCCTATTACTTCTATTTACAGGTGGAGGGATAACATTGAGGAAGCAGGTGAATTCGTGATGCTCGTAAAGACAGTAACGGGTAAAGTGAAGGATATCGAAAAGAGAGTAAAACAACTCCACAGCTATGAAGTTCCGTGCGTTATATCTTTTAAGATGGACTCGGGGTCAGGGGATTATCTTAAATGGATAGAAGAATGCGTGACATCAAAGAAAAAATAAGATATTGGAAAAAAGTTGTTAAAGGGCTAACACCACATGAAACGTGATTTTGCCCCTTAATCTAACAAATTCAGGCCACATATTCCAGATATCCCGTGGTTATATATGAAACAGGCTTCCCATCAACTATGCCGCTGACTTCATACACACCGGTTAATTCCCAGATTATCCGGTAGCCGCCGCCGCTTTCAAGACCGATCGGGATCGGAGTGATCCTTTCAGTTGTAAAAACAATGTTCAGACGGTTTTCTCCGGAATTTGCGTTAAGAACTGTGACTAACGGGAAAGGCGCATCCGGCATAGTGGGTAATGTGGTCATTATTTTCTGCCTGATCTGTATTTCGTTGTCATTGAATCCTGCGATTATTTTCTTATTCTTCCAGAATTCAAGAACTGTACTAAAGGTTGCGGTGTGATTTTTATTGGTTATATTTCCAAAGGAGAAAGTGTAAGTTCCGGTTTCATCCCCGCCTTTCACCTGGGTCGCCTGTCCCCAATCCCAGCCCATGTCATCCTTCCAGAGCCAGTATCCCCAGTTGTGGTCATGATACCCCCTTACATTCCTGAAGGTATAAGTCTTTTCTTCCGCGGTTCCCTTATTGACTGTGAACGTACCGTTCACTTTCATTTTAGGCGATGCCGAAAGCCAGTTCATTATCCTTCCCCCGCCCATGGGAACACTAAAAACAGAAGGATGCTCGGTTTCCGGTTTGAAAAGAGCATCAAAAACCGTCCCTGCATCTGCTGATTCAACATGCAGATGGTACCCTTCTTCAGTGAGTCTGACGCTGCTGCCGGCTATCCTCAGATCAGGCGTTCTGTCCGACCATTCGGCAACAGTAACGGGATATGGATTTACAGTAAGATCCTTTTTGACCGGAGTGAGGTAACTCATCAGGACTATTGCCACGCTCTTTTCGGGGTCTGAAATATTTCCATTCAGGGTTAAAGTCGTTATGAATGAAATGTTTTGCTCATCATCAATGATATTGAAGTAGTGCCATTCTTTGTACATCGAGATTCCAGGATCGCCGCTTGCTGGCGGATGAAAGGCATCTATTTCTGACACTTTATCTATGAGGTTTCCACTTTCAATCTCCTGTAATTTAACCGTATCAAAACCTTCGAATAAAGTACCGTCATTTAGCTTTCCATTTAATGTCAATAGAGCTTTATCGCCGGTCATTTTTTCTTTACTCAGATCATCACGGTTGAACTTGACCATGAGTTTGCCGTCCTCTAAATTGCTTTTAATAACTCGAGCGCCATTGAATTCTATTGAATTGATCTCAATCTCAGCAATATCATGCGGTTCTGGAAGTTCGATAAGAACCGTGATTTCTCCCTTGCTTCCTGTATTCAGAATTTCAGGTTTGATATCGACCTGTCCTATTATCGGGCTCTTCAATTCGATTTCTTCATCGAGTCTTCCGCTATGATAAAGCTGACGTTTTGCAAAAAATCCGTTTTCCATAAGCCATAGTTTTTGCGAATTATTCATCCAGCTTTCTCTTCCATTCACTATGCTTCTTGAATTCATTGTTGTCTCAAGCACAAGTGCATGGGCAATACCCGCAGGAACAATTATGTCTTCTTCTCCGATCACCTTTGCAGAACCCCATGTTGTACCGTTGATATTTACTGGACGGCCCATCCAGACACTTCCCGAAAAATTGGCCTGTCGTCGTTCCCATGTCTTTCCCACCCATAGAGGATAGTTGATAATCAAAGTTGCCGGATCAAATGTGAGATCCATAAAAGTAACAGGCGTAAAATAATCTTTAATTTTTTTTAGCGTTATATTCTTATTTTGATAATCCATTCCCATGTACTGTAATTCCCCGCCGCCCTTCTTTGAGAGATTGAATACATAGTATTCTATGCCATCTATTGGTGCTTTTTCACCCCAGTGCAATATTGCCTCATTTCCATCCCTTCCTGGCACAAACACGTCAAGCGTTGTATTGTATGTGTATGTTCTTTTTTGATCTAAATCTGGCATATCAAATACTGTCCCATGGACAGCAATTGCACTCGATGCCGGAGATATAAATCCGACTAACGTTAATATTATTAGTATTCCAATAATCAAATTTATCGTCCTATTGTTCATGTTTTTACTCCTCCTTCCAGTTCATATTACATTTGGCTGCCATCTGATAGCATTTTATGAGACAGTAGAATGAGATGAAATGGCATAGAAAACATTTGCACAGTTTCACCTGGATACCACATTCACAAAATCTCCCATTATCAAGACCGCAGTCCATCATAATAATATCAATTATACGTTTAAACGTTTCGATGCGCAGAGTTTATGTGCTTACCTGACATAGAACCGCAGGTTTTGAGGCAGCAGGAGTCTTTCAACATGGACAAATTAGCGCTTATCACCAGAAATACAGAAGAGGTAGTTACTAGAGAAGAACTTGAGTCACTTGTCAATTCAGGCAGGCAATGTTCCGCTTACGTGGGCTATGAACCAAGCGGAAAGATCCACATGGGCCATGTGCTCACTGTAAACAAGCTCCTTGACCTCCAGCAGGCAGGCTTTGAGATTACAGTGCTTCTTGCTGATGTCCATGCCTATCTTAATGAAAAAGGTACAATGGATGAAGTGAGAAAGATAGCCGACTATAATAAGAGATGCTTTATCGCCCTTGGTCTTGACGAGAAGAATACTAAATTTGTCCTTGGCTCATCGTACCAGTTAGATCATGATTACATGCTTGACGTGCTGAAACTGGCTCGCAGCACCACGCTTAACAGGGCGCGCCGCAGCATGGACGAGGTGAGCCGCGATGCTGAGAATCCCAAGGTATCGCAGATGATATATCCCCTCATGCAGGCGCTTGATATCGCCCACCTGGGCGTTGACGTGGCAGTGGGCGGCATAGACCAGAGAAAGATCCACATGCTTGCGCGGGAAGGGCTGCCTGAACTCGGATACAGGGCTCCGGTATGCATACACACCCCCATCCTCCTTGGTCTTGACGGTAAGAAGATGTCATCCAGTAAGGGAAATTACATCTCTGTGGACGACACCCCGGAAGATATGAAAAAGAAGATAAAAGGGGCGTTCTGCGTTGAAGGCGAGGTCAAGGATAATCCGGTGCTTGCTCTTTTCAAATACCATATCACGCCGCGCTATCCTGAAATAGTGGTGAAGCGCCCTGAAAAGTACGGCGGCGATCTCCATTACGAGAACTACGAGGCGCTTGAAGCTGATTTTGCAGAGAAGATACTCCATCCGATGGACTTGAAAACAGCGGCTGCGGACTACATGAACCAGATACTTGAGCCGGTGCGGAAACTGATGGTGGAAAAATAAACGAAAAGCATTGATGGTGTATTATGATCACGCACATAGTTCTTTTTAAATTCATCGACCGCCGCAATGCCGAGAAAGCCAGGGATGTCCTGCTTGGCATGAAAGGCAGAATCCCGCAATTGCGCCATATTGAAGCCGGTATCGATGTGCTTCATTCAGAGCGTTCGTATGACCTTGCACTTGTTACGAAATTCGATTCTATGGAGGATCTGAAGACATACCAGGCGCATCCGGTTCATGTCGAAGTTTTAAAATATATGACCTCGGTGAGGGAATCTTCGGTAACAGTTGATTACGAGTAAGGAAAACATTTTATTGTTAAGTGTATAATTATCCATCAATGCCAATTGATCCTATATGCAAAAAGACTGTTGATGAAAAAACAGGATTCAAATCCGTTTATAAGAACAAGGAGTATTTTTTCTGCTCAGAGAACTGCAAAAATAAATTCGATGAGCTTGATAAAAGCGTGATCAGGGTAAGGCGATCACTCAGCGACCGGGAAAGGATTTCATTTGGCAAGTTAAAACGCGAAATAATCGACCCGGGAATATGTACGCTTTGCGGAGCCTGTGTTGCAAGCTGTGAAGTATTGAATATTGCGGGAGGAAAACCTGCCCTGACAGGACGATGCACAGCCTGTGGCGTCTGTTATAACCAGTGCCCCAGGACCATAACCACGGAAGCAAGCCTCATAGGGAACGTGCGTGATGTCTTTACTGCAAAGACCGTTATTTCCGATTTGAAAGGACAGGATGGAGGTGTGGTCACGTCCATGCTGTTATACGCCCTGGATGAGGGATTGATAGACAGCGCCGTGGTAACGGTGAAAAGCGAGGAAGAACCATGGAAACCTGTGCCTATAGTGGCTCAGACAAGAGAAGACATATTGCGCTCTGCAGGCTCGATATACGTGCATTCCATGACCATGGAGACACTGATGAGCGCAATAAAAAGAGGGTCGCGTTCCATAGGTTTTGTAGGGCCATCGTGCAACATCGAAGCAGTATATAAGATGCAGACGTCCCCGTATGGATTACTGCATATGTTCATGCGCGCCAATATCCTGAAAATGGGACTTTTCTGTATGGACACCTTCAATTATGAAGGCCTGAAAGCATTTCTTGAATCAAAAAGCATTCCGCTTTCTACTGTACGGGCAATGAAAATACGCAAAGGTAAGTTCAGCGTTATTACGGACTCTGAGCATACATTTCCTTTAAATGATATTGACAGATATCGAAACGGGTCATGCACGGTCTGTACAGACCTGACAGCAGAGAGATCAGACCTTTCGTTCGGGGGCGTAGGGTCAAAAGAGGGGTATACTACAGTTCTTGCCAGAACAGGGCTTGGTCTTGAGCTTTTGAAAGATGCCGGTGATAGAGGATATATAAAGATAGAACCTCTTGAAAAGCAGGCTCTTGAGAGAGTGCTTCACCTGGCAAAAGCAAAGAAAGCACAGATGTACATGATAAAGAAGCGTTTCGAAACGGGGAAAGGTTTATGAACATCTGGAATTATTGAGAAGCCAGACAAACTCACTGGAGGAAAACCACATGGGAAAAACAGGCACAACAAAATGGGGCAGGATAAAGCACCGCAAAGGAACAATAATAATGGTGCCGGAATCCGAGCTCGCCTATAAACGCCCGGGCCCGAATCAGCGATACACTTCTTCAGGCGCAAAGCGCAAGAAGATAGCCCGCTCACCAAAAGCCCAGGTTAAAGGGTAATTTTATTAGACGGACTGCCGCAAGGCGTCTGTCCATTCTGATTTTAGTATGATGTCAGGGCCTGTTCAGCTTCTGTTCAGCGAAAACATCAACACATTTCTTCAAAGTTTTGGAAATCCCCTTATTGATAAGTTATTTATCGCAATAACCAATCTGGGCAGCCATCCGGTTTATTTCATAATCGCATCTATAATTTTCTGGTGCTACAGCAAAAAAATTGGAATAAGAGCAATGTATGTGATCCTTTTTTCAGCATTTCTCGCTATTTATTTAAAGGACACATTCACGATGCCAAGACCACCTGAGCATCTTCATAAGGTTCCGGCAGATGGATTCGGTTTCCCGAGCGGTCATGCTCAGGCATCTGCAAGCTTCTGGGGGTATATGGGGAAAATTACCAGAGATCAAAAGATTATCATCACAGGCGCAGCAGCAGTAATATTAATATCCTTATCGCGGGTCTATCTTGGGGTTCACTATGCCGGAGATGTGATAGGAGGGATATTTTTCGGGCTCTTGATCGCCCTGGCATTTTTAAAGGCTGAATCATATATCATTAAATGGAAGTTCGGCCGGGTAAAAAAATATTGCCTTGCAGTAATGTTCCCGTCAGTTCTGATGATATTGGCAGCTGCTTTTGGTATAACCCTTGAACAATTGATCGAGCTATGGCTTGTCATGGTCTTTACAGGCGCGGGTTACCTCATGGAAGAAGAACTTGTAGGTCTTAAAGAAACAAAAAACAACAGGCAGAGGATCAAGAGGGCATTTATGGGAGTGTTGCTTGCAGGGTTCGTGTATTTAATGTTCTATCGGTTTTCGAACCATGTATTTTATGATGGCATCATGTATGCCGCATTAGGATTTACAACAACATTCGTTGCTCCATGGTCGTTCGTAATGATAGAAACCGAATAATATCCAATGCTAAATTAGATATGCTTCCAGTTACAACTCTGAACAGGTATTTATGCTGACAGGAAGGGTACAACACGAACTCGAATTATTAAAGAGGCACATCATCGTGCTTAATAAAGTGATGGAGAGCGGCCCTATCGGAATAATGAAGCTATCGCTGGAAACCGGCATACCGGACCACCTTGTAAGGTACTCTCTTCGCGTCCTTGAGCAGCAGGGATTGATAGCGCCTTCTACTCAGGGCGCCATAGCTAACAGGTCGGCAAAAGAAGCTTATATTGAGTTCAGGAATGAACTTACGCGCATCGAAGCCATGATGGAGGAAATTAAGCGCACCAATCCTGGTTAAGCCATCAAAGTTAATAACATTGCATAACAATATTTAGTATTCAGATACTGATTATCGGGATATCATCATGCCAGAAACAAAAGGTAAAGATGCCGCAGGCATCGTCACAAAAGTAAATGATTACACATGGGACATTCCCATGAGCTACAAACAGGGGATGCGGGTGCCGGGGAGGTTATTCGTTTCCAGTAAGTTACTTTCGAACCTTGAGCACGAGACACTTGAACAGACCGCAAACGTTGCAACCCTGCCAGGCATCCAGAAATATTCCATGGCTATGCCTGATGCGCACTCAGGCTACGGCTTCCCTATCGGGGGGGTAGCGGCTTTTGACAGGGAGACGGGAATTCTCAGTCCCGGGGGCGTTGGATACGATATCAACTGCGGCGTTCGTATAATCAGGACGAACCTGACAGAAGATGAAGTGCGCCCCAGGATGAAAGACCTCATCGAACTCCTGTTCAATGAGATCCCTTCAGGTGTGGGCTCAAAAAGCAAGATACGGGCATCTGATCAGGAACTCGACGACGCTTTCCTTCACGGCGCCAGATGGGCTGTGGATAGTGGGTACGGGGTGAAAGAGGATATCGAGCACTGCGAGGAGAACGGGTTCATGAAAAGCGCAGACCCGTCAAAAGTGAGCGAGAAGGCCCGAAAAAGAGGAAAACCCCAGTTCGGTACTCTGGGCAGCGGCAATCATTTCCTTGAGGTTCAGTGTGTGGATGAAATTTATGATGAAGCGGTCGCAAAAACTTTCGGTCTTGAGAAAGGACAGGTCACGGTCATGATACACTGCGGCTCAAGGGGCGCAGGTCACCAGATATGCGACGACTACCTTAAGATACTGGAACGTGCGACGCATAAATACGGCATCGTGCTACCGGACAGGCAGCTTGCGTGCGCGCCTGCCGAATCAACTGAAGGGCAGAATTATTTTAAAGCAATGGCTGCCGGCGCAAATTATGCATGGGCGAACAGGCAGGTCATCACACACTGGGTGAGGGAAACATTCTCACGGTTTTTCGGGCGGGATATGGACGACCTGGGAATGCACCTGATCTACGATGTAGCCCACAATGTCGCCAAACTTGAAGAGCATACCATAGATGGAGAAAAAAAGATGGTGTACGTGCACAGGAAAGGCGCAACCCGTGCCTTCCCGCCGGATCACAGGGACGTACCTTCGGTTTACAGGAAAGTGGGGCAGCCAGTGCTCATACCCGGGAGCATGGGTACGCCGTCATTCGTGCTGCACGGCGCAGAGAAAGCCATGGAACTCACCTTCGGGAGCGCATGTCACGGGGCAGGGCGGGTATCGAGCAGGTCTGCCGCGCTAAAGGCGTTCCGGGGTGAGGATATCCAGAAAGACCTTGCTGCAAGAGGTATATCTGTGAGGGCTGTCCAGCCCTCGGTGATAGCCGAGGAAGCCCCGGCAGTGTACAAGTCAAGCGAGGATGTGGTGGATGTAGTGCATCAGCTTGGCATCGCGCGAAAAGTTGTGAGGCTTTTGCCTATGGGTGTGGCAAAGGGATAGATTTTATTCTGGAAATTGGAATCCTTGAATCAAAACAGCGTCTTGAACGCAACTCCAAGCAGCCTTGCAAGCCGTAATTTATCAGCACCCTTCAGCAGCTCTTTTAAAAGTACGGAAGGATGATCCATATCTCCATATTCTGTGATGCGCTCACTCATCCCCGGCCTGTTGAGGAACCATATGAACTCATTCAGGTTCTCATCGCTTAACTTCCCCAGGCTCTTATGAATGATCATCCCTATCGCAAGCTCCCTCCCCACCGCGCTGCGCCACCTTTTTTCATACTCTCCAAGGTCAGTTTCTTTTCGAGCCGCCCGCGCCGCAACTTCGCCCGCTATCTTTGCGCACACCGCGCCCATATAAATGCCTCCTCCTGATGTGGGTTTTACCTGTCCTGCCGCATCACCAACGAGCATCACGTTATCAGTTGCAGTTCTTTCAGGCGGACCAAGGGGTATGCCCCCAACCACATGCTCTGTGCGTGACCCCCTGTATCTTGAAGCAAGAACGGGATGCTTAATGAGTTCTTCAAGATAATGCGAAGCCGGTTTATCATCCATATTCTTGGCAAGACCGATGCGCGCCATTCCGGCAAAAGGCACAGCCCATCCAAAAAAACCAGGCGCGAACTTATTCCCTGTAAATATCTCCACGAATTCCGGGTCTCTGGCATGATATGGAGCCTCGAACTGTATCCCTGACAGGAACTCTTTGCACCTCGAAAGTCCTGCCGCCCTGCCCACGCTGCTCATAATACTGTCAGCCCCGATAACGATATCTGCCCGGATTTCTTTTCTCACTCCGCTTGATAATACTGATATTCCGCCTTCGTGCAGACCCATAAAACGTGTCTTCAACATGAGTTCAACGCCAGCATCAAGAGAACGTTCCACAAGCACCCTGTCGAAAATTTTTCGGTCGATGACATAAGCCATAACATCTTTTCCCTGGATGGTAAGCTCATCCCCATTCGGCGCATACACAAAAGCCCCCTTCATTCTGGAAAGGACGAAACTGCCTTCCCCTGCTTCGCATTGCGTGAGCGCGGCCTTGCTTATAAGACCGGTGCACTGGACAGGAGAACCTATGCTTGCGTGCTCTTCTATCAGCAGCGTCCGCGCCCCGTTCCGGGCGGCATATCTGGATGCGATCGCACCTGTTGGACCTGCGCCGACTACTGCGACATCGTACTTCATGTACTTCTAAATGCACCACCAGGATAATTAATGCTTAGCAGAAAGCTTTTAAGAAGCGTGGATTATACAGAAATAATATGAAACGCATATTTCATCAATTTCCTCCCAAGCCAGAACTTGAAAGAAAATACAATTTCCGGGCAGACCTTCCGTTCATAGTGAGGTCGATGGCCGGGATCAACGGGCAGTTCGGAACGTTCATAACCGATTCACCGGACATGAAAGCGCGCCCGGTGCATGCGAAGAGAAGTATAACGGTTGAAATAGTTGAGCGAAGTGTAAATTTTTCACCTCTCGATGACGACACACTAAAATCCGTGATGAAGGACGTGACGGGCGAGGGGACTATAGATTTCAGGGTAATCCTTAAATATTCATTCCTTGACGACAATTTCGACCGCGTACCGTTCAAGGGAGACTCTTTCCTTGTAAGAACACGGCTCGATAGCGGGATTCTCACGATGAACGTTCACCACATAGACGGCATGGGCAGGACAGAAAGCGGAAGAATTGCTGACACCATTGTTGATGAGATAATAAAGAACGCCCCAAAATGACAGACCTGATATATACTGTTTCTGTTCCTTTCAAGAGAAAGGGAAAGGAATCGCTCAAAGAGAGCGAGTTCGTGCTGGCTCTTTCTTTTGACCTTAACTGGTTCTCTCCGGATCAGGCAAAAAAAGTACTTCATGAAGCAGAGAAAACAGGACTCTTAAAAAGAGATGGGGAAATTATTCATCCTGCTTTTGATCTCTCCTCTGTAGAGCCCCCCAATGGATTCAAACCAGGCGTTTTCGAGGAGGAAGAGCGTTCGATCTTTGACAGGATAATCGAGCGCATCACAGCAGAAACAGGCATGGATAAACGCAGGGTGATAGCGCTGATAAACAAGAAACAGGACGAACTCTCAAAGCTCGTTGAAATTGAGGTCAGCGCCATCCTCGTAGCGCTGGAGCACGGTGTAGCTCTGGATAACCTGATAGATGAAGAATATAAAGCGTTAATTAATCCTTCGTCTTCTTCTTGAATAGCTTTATAAACTCATCGCATTCCTTGGCGAGTTCCCCTGACGCTTTTTTTATCACTTCTATGGGGTCAGCGCCGTCAGTTCTCACAAAAAGAATCGGGTCGCTTATCGTGGGGTGCTTTATATCGTAAGTGGCTATCTCCACATGTTTGTTATTAAGTAAAGCTGTTTTAAGCGTGTTCAGGAGAGTATGCGACTCTCCTGCCACTTTTATGCTGATCTCGTTATCAGTCTTATTTACTATCGTAAGTTCCATGTTCTCACCTAAATTACACCTGTCCCGTAATCAGAGGACATTTTCCTACTTTCAGTTCTCTTACAGTTGGGACATTTGAGTTTATCATTCTCTCTTTTCAGCACAGTCCTGCAGTTTCCGCAGTAAGCCTTCATAACGCCAAGTTCTTTATTAACGGTAGAAAGGCGCATGTTCCGAAGGTCAAGGACCCTTCCTTTCACTATATCAAAAGGTGCAAATTCGTAGGACAGGTCTTTGACATAAGCGTCTTTGACATTAGAAACGTGAATGGCTGCGTCCGTTCCGCTCACTATCGCACGCTCGCCCCTGCCTTTTATACCGGCTATCTCGACAAGAGCTACAGATTCTTTTATGTCTGTGACCTGCCCGACAACAATATCCCCTACTGCAAGCTGCGTAGGTGTACTCGTTACAGGTTCAACCGCTATGGAACGCTCCTTATTATTTATTTTTACATATCCTGTGGCTGCTGCGAATATACTGCCCCTGTCTTCAAAAGTCCCTTTCTTAGGAACGAATTCCTCTGAAGTGCCTATGAGATCTCCTGGCAGCACTAGCTTTCCCTTTTCTTTTTCCTGTCCGGGTTTTTCTACCTGCCGTTCGGTCTTCTCTACTTCTTCTTCTTCTTCGATATCAGTTTCAGAAGTCTCGGCATCTTCTTCAATTGTCTCGATATTCTCATCAGCTGCCTCGATCTCTTCTTCAGTTGTCTCAATATCTTCTTCCGTAGCTTCGATATCTTCTTCTGTTTTCTCTTCAAGATCTTTATTGTAGGTCTTAAATGATCTTGGTTTTACGTCGCCTTTTACAAGCTTTCTCCTGCCTGTGGCTTTCTTTCTCTTGATTCTAATAATGATCCCTCTATCTTTTCTCTATTCTGTATATCTCAACTTTTATGACCTGTATGTCTTTTGTATGAAACCTGAATGTCCTTTTTATAGGAAAATCAATTGTTTGATAGTCCGTTATGACTGCAGGACTTATGAATTTTTTTATGAAATCCATACTGCCGGCGTTGTGTATGGAATAAACCACTCCGCTTAATTCGAGGGCTTTCCTCAAAAATGGACGGTCACTTCCTTTCACCTGGGCGCCAAACGGCGGATTCATCACTACTGTATGCGCTTTTCCGCACACGTCGCTTATACTGCTGCACACGAACTCGACATCTACGCCGAGTCTTTCTGCGTTTGCCCGTGCAATCTCAAGTGCGTCACTATCATCATCAAAACCTATAACCTTTTCTGCTCCCAGAAGCTTTGCCCCGATAGCTAGTATTCCCCCTCCGCACCCAAGGTCATAGACAGTGTCCGTAATGTCCCCCCTCATGAAAGCAAAATGCAGCAGTTCTGCAGCGACCGTTGCAGGGGTTGAATACTGCTCTTTCAATGGGTCAGGAGCCAGAAATCCCGAAAGCGTCTCCAGTATCATCTCAAGATGTCTTTGCCTCATATCTTTTTTGCCGAAAAATGCAGGGCTGGGAGCATGGCTTCCCCGTGTTCTTTGACCTGTTCGAAGTACTGTTTTGCAGGAGTTTTGATCCCGGTGACGCCTTCTTCCTGCTCTTTTTTCACAAGGCTGCCAAGGAGGACAAGGTGCGACTTTACGAATTCTGGAGGTATAATTATATTACGTTTTATTGTTTCTACCGTTATATCGCAAAAACCGGAGTCGGAAAGCTCCCTTATGATGTCAGTGAACTCGTGTGCGTATATTGCACCGATGGCTTTTAGAAGTTCATTGAAGAACAGGCTTGACCGCTGCGCTTCATTCTGCGGCGCCCATAGTTGTACAATGAACGAAAAATTCGAGCCTCTCTTTAGCACCCTTGCAGTTTCCTTGAATACGTAACCTGTCAGATCATTGGGTATCAGATCGAAGTAGTGGTATGATACAACGGCATCAAATACATCATTTTTGAACGGTACAAGAGCGGGTTTTATGATGACCGCGTTCGATAACTGCTTTTTTGCCGTTATCCCTGCTACAGATGATGGAAGCTCCTCATAGAGCACTCCTCCGAAATCAAGGACGCGGGAGGCGGAATTGATCTTGGAGCGTTCAATGAAATCCTTTCTATCTCCTGCTGCGTAGGGCATAAGAAACCTATGTTAATATATTTCTTAATTGCTTTTACTTTTTATCAATGTTCCGCTTTGCCCGCTATTTCACGGCAACTATCTTTACGATATCCCCGTTCTTCAGTTCATGCTTATCCCCTAGTCTCATCTTCGTTCGGGCGTCCACAGCGTAGAGGAATCCTTTTCCGATATCGGTATGCACCATGAATGCCAGGTCTTTGGGCGTGCTTCCCTTTTTCACAAGGAAGGCATCAGGAAGTATCTTGCCTTTCTTATCGCTGAACTTGTTCTCATCTTCGACCGGAAATACCACAACAAGGTCAAGCAGGTTGAAAACCGCATCATTGATGCATTTCTGGATTCCTGTGCCTCCATTTGTCTTCATGAGGATACGAAGTTTGGAGAGCGCCTCTTTCTGCGCCCGGGACAGGCTTGCAGATTCCGTAAAATCGTCATCCCCCGGTATATACCTGATCGCTCCGCTTTTATCAGCAAGCCTCAGCGCCGCTTCTGCTGCCGCGCTCACAGGTATCGCACCTGTTTTTTTGAGTTTATCAATATTTTCCTGTGGCGCAACGTCTATCTTATTCGCTGCGATAATAACCGGTTTGCTTTGCGCTCTTAGCATGTCTGAAAGTTCGATAATCTGTTCATCAGTCCATACATGGGGTTTATCCCTTGGCAGTTTCAGCCGGGAAAGAACGGTTTTAACCTGAGCTTCGGTCACTCCTGCGCCTTCAAGCTGTTCTGCAATGGTCTCTTCGATCTTCAGCCCCTCTGCGTTCACCTTGCGCGACAGCCTTTCCCAGTTGCGCTTCAGTATTCCGAAAATCCACATTGTTATCTCATGGTCGAGGAACTTTATGTCATCAAGAGGGTCATGCGAACCCACAGGCACAGGTACACCTTCTATATCCGTCCCTCCTGAAGCGTCTATCACATGAATTATCGCCTGTGCCTGCCTCAGGTTATCAAGAAAGGCATTGCCAAGACCGCGTCCCTTGTGCGCGTCGGGCACAAGTCCTGCTACGTCTATAAAGCCAATTGGTACGAACCGCACGCCGTCCCTGCATTGTCCGCAATCAATTTTCAGTTCCCTGCACGGGCATACTGTCCTGGCATAAGCAACTCCGTGGTTTGCATCTATTGTTGTAAAAGGATAATTTGCGATCTCGACATTTGCAAGGGTGGCGGCCTTGAAGAAAGTGGATTTCCCGCAGTTCGGTTTTCCTGCTAGCGCGATTGAAATTGTCATGCTCTCATTAACATTTCTTCTGGACTTAATCCTTACCCATGTTCATCACGCGAATCTGGAAATCTTCATGTTTATATGATGTCCCTTATCCTCTCAACAGTCCGATCAAGCTCGCTGATGATCGGGTCAAGACTGGCATCCTGTGCCGCCAGCACTGAAATTACTACCTTTGGTCCTGCGGAAGCCGCAATAAGCTGTCTGCCATTAAAGTCTACGATCACGCGGTTAAGAATTACTGTGTCGAACTTGTTAGCTGCTATTTCGGCTCCCCGGATCATAGCTGCCGCCATCCGGGTCATTGCTTCAGACTCGTCGCTTTCGGATTTACTTATAAGAAAGCCGTCCCTGCCCCCAATAGCGGTCATTTTAACTCCGTTTATTTTTTTAAGACCAGTTAAAATATTGCTGTATATTTCGGACATCTTTTCCCGCGTAAATAAATTAGCTATATATTGTTATTAACCTCCACCAATATAATTTTTTCTGTCGAAAAATGATATTCAGGAAATAATAGTTGAAAAAAGATAATAGTTCAACAATAAAAGATAGTTATTTATTGATTCAAATAATATATGGAAGATGGCATGAGTATTGAATTTACCGGAATTAATAAAGATACTGCATCAGGGGAGTTCAAAAATTTTCTTGAATCCTTTCCAGAAGGGACTATATTCAAGATGAATATAAATTCAAAACGAGGCTACCTCAGGGTCAAGATAAAGAACGTTAATAAGAGCAAATTCAAGAAATGGATAGGTAAACTCAGGATACGAAGGTCAAAAGTGCAGTAGATCCAGGGCGATATCGCCAAGGGCATACGCGATCAAAGCTATAAGAATTAAGACAATGATCAAATTTATCTGTTTGGTGTTCCAGTAAAATATGGTTTTCAGCATTGCAGTGAACATCAGCAGTAACACGCCAAAAATGATGCCAAGACCGAGGCGCAGTGCGATGTCCTTAAGAATCTGGATCACAGGCTATAATTGAAATAGCTGATATAAAAAAATGTGGTAGATAAATGGTTTACATCCCATCCATTCCCATAATATGCCACATCCCCATCATACCTATGTCCTCGTGTTCGACTATGTGGCAGTGGAACATAGTCATACCGTCATAATCCATCACCGGCATAAGCATGGTCGTACTTCCCATTTTAGGTATCAGCACCGTATCTTTCCAGGCGGGGATCGACGGATATAAAGAAGCATACCCAGGATCGCCCCCTTTTATGGAAAGTATCTGCGAAGAGTTCACATGCTGGTGGAAGTTGTGGTCCATGCCGCTCTGGTTCACTATCTCCCAGACCTCATAGGTATCAAGGTCAGACATAATCTTGTATGGAAGCACATCAAAGTCATAACCGTTGATGAGCCCTCTCCCGCGTTTCATGCTAAGGACGAACGTTTTCTTGGGAAGTGCGCTAATATCCATGTTCAGCCGGGAAGCTGAGGGATTTATTGATTGTGGAATTTTTTGGCTCACTCGTGTTCCTTTGTAAGCAATCGTCATTAAACTGATAGTTTGGCCTGATGAGCTGCACATACCCGTTCTTTCATAGGGCAGTGAGCGAAGACTGAAAGTGCCTGATGTCCTGTCCGCTTTGACAAGAACATCTATCCTTTCTCCCGTTGATAGAACGATCTCAGAGAGCGGATAAGGTTTATCAAGCAGTCCACCATCGGTTCCTATCAGGTGCATGATATGATTCTCAAGGCTCAATTTATAGAACCTGGCATTGCTCAGGTTGACTATCCTCCATCTCTGGACCTGGCCTGGGCGTATGTACATGACAGGGTTCACCTGACCATTCACCATTATCGTGTCTCCTTCCTTGCCGTGCATGTATTCCATCATGGAAGTATATGGCGCCGGAGATGACCCGCTCAAGGTTATATCCTTTAATCCAAGGATGTGCGTTTCGTACCCTGCAAGAACATCGGTCCCGTCTTCCGTGACCAGACATCCAGCAAGCCCTCCCCACAACTGCTCTGCGGTAAGACCATGGATATGCGGATGATAAAAGTTCAACGTCCCTGCTTCCTGTAGTGAGAGATCGTATGAGTAATTATAAGTCTCACCAGGCATCATATGCAGGTGTGCAGCGTCCGATGGTTCTTTTGGGGATACATGCCAACCATGGGTATGTATATTTGAAACGTTCTTTGTAAATCCCAGGATATTCTTCTCGGTCGTGTCTGGCAGGGAGTTCTTGAAATTCAGTTTCAATGTATCTCCCCTTATGACCCTTATCGTCGGACCAGGATAGCTTCCATTATATGTAAGGAGGTTTGCCTGTATACCATTTATGTTTACTGGCGATATCCCCGGCTCAAGATTGACTTCAACTATTCCTGTCATGGTGCTCAAATTCTGCGCCTCAACCGGATCTTTGAATAGATCACCGGGCGGAGGATCAATTACGCTTTCTCCTCCCCCACCCATGCGTTCCATCATTCCCAGTGCGCTTCCATGCGATGCCATAAAAAATCCTGCGGCTGCAATGGAAGATTTGACAAAATCCCTTCTGGTAAGTTCTCTCATAATTCACACTATCCATTCAATATTAAATCCACGTTATTCTTTTTTTAGGATAACTGAGGATATTTTTCCCCCAATTTACCAGAGAATAATTTATTCTGATAATACTTATAGATTGGCAATATGAAAACTAAATTATCTGAGTTAAGGAAACAAGTCTTTATAAGGTTCACATTAGCGTTCATTTTCATCGGCCTGACGCTGTTCTTACCTGCGGGTACATTAGATTTCTGGCAGGCGTGGATATACTGCGCCGTTATTTTTATTCCAGTGATCTTTGTGCTTTTTTATTTTCTAAAGAAAGACCCGGAACTGCTTGAGCGCCGCATGAGAATGAGAGAAAAGGAAGAAAAGCAAAAGACCATAATAAAAATAGCATTTATTCTTTTCTTCATCGGCTTCATCATACCGGGTCTTGACTATCGTTATCACTGGTCGAACGTGCCTGTAGCTCTTGTTATTGCTTCAAACGCCATCGTTCTGTCAGGTTATATTTTCGTTTTCTTTGTTCTTCGGGAAAATAGTTTCGCTTCCCGGATAATTGAAGTTGAGAAAGGACAGAAAGTCATCACAACAGGACCTTATGCTATTGTCCGCCACCCCATGTACCTGGGAGTATTACTGATGTATTTATTCACTCCGATTGCACTTGGGTCTTACTGGGCGATTATCTTCTTCCTGCCCCTGTTTCCTTTGATCGTTTTCAGGTTATTGAATGAAGAGGAAGTGCTGTTGAGGGAACTGCGGGGTTATAAAGAGTACTGCAAGAAAACGAGATACCATTTGATTCCATTTGTTTGGTGAATTTATGCGAATTTTTACGACAATACTGAACTGTCGCGAAGGGCTGATCTTGCGAGCAGGCGCACATTCGTTTTTGCGTTCCTCCCGTGGAGGAGCGAAGTCGCAGATAGGGAGGGCTATCATAATATTGCTTTTTAAAACATTTTTGAAGTGCGCTGTCTCAAGACCCTAGTAAGGGCGCCATGTGAGCAGCTTCAAGCCTCCTGCAAATAGAAAACCGCGACGCTGCGCAGTTCGCAGGGTCCCCACCCTCCCCATGCTTCGAAGCGCACCTGAGGCGCACATCAACGACCCTGGACTGCTTCACAAAGTCCAGGGCATCCGTGCGTAGATGTTCGAAGATTTTGTCTTCTTTTGGCTGCTTGAATTTCAGATTCTCAATTCAGGCGCAATATTTAAAACATAAAATAACAATAATTGGTTTCATAACGGATTTATTGAATGATTCTTCAGAAGTAGCATGGATACAAGGCGCAATCAGGAGAATATAAGATAAGTATTGCTGATATTAAAAATAATAGAAGGATATAAACTTCCTTCTATTTTCAATTTTGAATAAATCCTAAACAACTGGTACAATTCTGACCGTATCTTTACCACTGATAGGAGTTCCGTCGTATGTCATTCCTGTTAATATTGCTTCAGAGTCGCCTTCTGATAGAACTAATGATTCAGTGCTTACTTGGACAATAAGATCCATAAAGCCATCGCTATTGATATCCTCAAATGAGGTCTGAGGCGTTTGAGCTTTACCTTTCAGGTTCACAGCCGCTCCTGCAAGGCTAATCGAGTAAGGATCCACAGTAGTGACATCGAATGTCTGGCTACCTAAGATGGCTACAGGTACATTCCCATTGCTGCCCAAGTTGATGCTATTTGGATAACTTCCTGGTTTAATGTCAATGGTCACTTCTATTACGCATGAAGAATCCAAATTTCCAAATGCATAAATGTTCCCATTTTCGTTACCAGCAAAAACGATACCATTACAATCTACATCTGCTATTGCCGGAGATCCCAGTACCCTGCTTGCGCCAGTATAATAGCTCCATTTTAAGGTTCCATCGTTCTCATTTACTACATAATATGTATGGTCAGTGGAGCCAAAAACTACTTTTCCATCACCTGAAACTGCTGGAGCTGACCAGACTTGACCCCCTGTAAGGTATTTCCATGCTACAGATCCATCATTGGCATTAAGTGCATACAAATTGCGGTCATCTGAGCCTATGTATATTTTTCCATTGTGGAACGCAGGAGTCGATGTCGACCATCCTCCTAAATTTGCTGTCCATTCCTCAGTACCTGTATCCGCGTCAAGACTAATAATATCTTTTCCAACGCGAGGCCCCCAAGTTACAACACCGAAATAAACTTCTAATTTTCCGTCATTATCGCCGTCAGCCACTGTTACTCCGTTATGATTAATGAAAGATGCAACATTAGGATCCCCATTGTAGGTCCACAATATGGCACCAGTTGATTCATCAAGAGCAGCCAAGGTTGGACTCAACTTATCAAAGTTATGAGTTCCAGCATAGACTTTGCCATTTGCTACAGCGATTTGACTATTTGGAGACGCACCAACTGATGTTTTCCAATTTTCTAATCCCGTTGATGCATCTAAGCTATATATGTAACCTGTGCTTGATCCCACGAATACATTTCCATTATGTACCGATGGAGATGACCAATCCCAAGAGCCATCACCTAAAGACTTTTCCCAAAGTTTTACACCTGTATCAGCATTTAATGCATATATATTTCCGTTTTCTGCTAGGAAATATACTACGCCATTCTCTACAGATGGAGATGATATTATTAGAGATCCTGTATCATATGTCCAAAGTGATGCACCGGATTTTGCATCAATCGAATACAACTTGCCGTTATCAGCACCGATATACAGCTTTTCTTTTACGATAGCTGGAGACGACCTGATTGAAGATCCTGTGCTATAAGTCCACAATATGTTGCTTGTATCAGGAGCTGTGGCTTCTGTCACACCGCTTAATGCCAAGTCATGATGAAACATTGGCCAGTCTGCTGCAGAAACAATTTGTGCAGTTGATGCAGATAGCAAAATTACTACCGCCCATAATATTTCTTTTCTCATATTTTTTCCTCCCAATTTTTAATTTCGGTAGGTATTTACTTTTCAGCAAGGCTAACCTTATTGCTGCCCTGTATAGCGCCCCAACCCAGCGCTTGATGCATTCACCATACTACCCCTTCAGGTAAATCCCCCTGCATCTCGGATTTCTTAGCATGGTTTGATTAAATAAATTCAGAAATAAATCATTCTTATCATCACCACCTCAAACATTGGAATCATTTGTTTCAATCTATTTAAAACTTTCTCCTAATTATAAATAATATTAATTATAATGATCAAGTAAACTTTGATATATATAATATCTCTAAATTCATGTTACTTTTCTATGATGAAAGGCATATTTTTTAGTTTTATAAAAAAACTTTCTGGATTCTTATCACCTTTTGCGAGCATGAAAACCTATCGCCTTCAGTCACCGACCCCGCACGCCGCTTCGCTTTGTGCGGGGCATCAACGGGAGGATGCATTAATTGAGTAAAGAAAAATACGGGCACGAAAACAATATTATTATGGCTATAAAGTCATTCATGAGACATATAAGAAGGTGAAATACGTATGACCGAAGACGATGGTAAATTGGAAGAATGGATGTACGATTTTGCATGGAAGGGAAAAGATGCGGTGCAGGATGGGATTAATATACTTGATAATAAATCGATGAATATTATTAATTTCACAAGTATTATTATACCTATAATTACTGGAATTTTGATTTTTGTCAAAGGTGAACAGACGAACCTAAATACAATCATTCGTTTCTTTCTTTTAGGAGCTATCGTTTTGTTGATAATTACTATATTTTTTGCGTTCAAAGTAATTTGGGTAAGAAATCATGGGATTCTGCCTATAAACGAACATTTCAAAGCGTGTGGTTCCGACAATTATAAAGACATATTGTTCAATACATCGAAAGATATCGCAAAATGGCAACAACAATTATTAGACCTTAGCAAAACAAAAGGAAAATATTTGAAAAGAAGTAGTTACTTCTTCAGTATTGCATTGTTTCTAATTTTTTTAAGTGCAGTGTGTATATTGTTTTTATAATTCCCTATGGTTTTTTTCTTTGTTGTTTTTTTCTTTGTGCTCAAACTCGGCATATGTTAAAGTTCCATATCCGCCATCATCACCCGGCTTTCTTTTTTCTTTCTTTGATTTTTCATCAGATTTTTCTTCTACCATTTATCCTCCTCTTAATCGGATTAGAATAATTGATTCATAATTAAATGCTAACCATATCCTCGAATCCCCCAAACGTCTTTCATATTAGCTTCTCTCACTTCTTTATTTAATACACAAATATTTTCTCTTGTTGGTTCAACGAAGTTAATTGGAGCATATTCTATAACAATAGGATTCGAGAGAGGATTGTTATCTTTGGGATACATATACTTTTCATGACCTCCGGGTATGATGTATTGTTTACTGCTACCATTGAAATCGCTCCAGTAATTCCCCCCACTCCACGAATTAAAACCATCACCATCATCGTATGCTTGCTCCTTGTTATCTATTAAATTATTCGAATAAATAACACTGTGGCGTCCCCCTCCATTTAAGGAAATACCAAAACCATTGTTATGGATACTGTTGTTGTATATTTCATTACCTATTTTAGATTTAATAAAAATACCATATTTGTGATTTGAGTAAATATCGTTGTATAAAATCTCGTTGCCATCGCTAAAGGATATCAATATACCCGCTCCATTGTTCATAATAATATTATTTGTTATTATACCTCCACTTGCCGAATGAATTTCTATTCCTGCATCTTGCGTTTCGTTCCCTCCACTATTCCTTATAGTAAATCCACTTACAATAACCCCTGGATTTCCAATACTGATTACGCTACCAATCCCTTTCCCATCAATGATGGTATTATTTTTATTCTTTCCAACAAGTAAAACTGACTTTTTCAAAACGATATTTTCAAAGTATGTACCTTCTTCGACTGAAATAATATCTTTATCATTTGCTGCATCTATAGCAGATTGAATCGATTTATAAATCTGGTCTTGTCCTACATTAAGGATAGTCTTGTTCCTCTTATATTTGATTGCTTCCGTTTTGGCTGCAAAGGGATTCCAACCAGCTATCTTCAGACAATTCTCATATGATTTTTCATAGTACATATCTTTCGTTGTGGCAGATTTTTCTTTATTCCCTTTCTGATAATTAGAAAATACCAAATACCATGTTTTTTCAAATTCATTCTTCCATTGTGGTATTTCGTCTAGAATTTCATCTAATTCAAAATTAGAGTTGTAAGACTTAATACAAACCTTATTAAGACATCCATTATTGACAAGATATACATAAAATTTTGAATACTTCTCATAGTTGCTATGGTTCCAACCCAGTTCTTTTAAAAGATTTTCCTCTTCAATCTGTGTCTGTGATTTGTAGAGGCATCCAGAAATAATAAGTAAAACGATCAGACAAAGTACGAGATGTTTTTTTATTATTTTTACCACCTTCGTATTACATGAAGAATTGATATTTATGCTTTCCGATTCTCTTTTTCGTGCCCTGTTTCAGCATAAATATGGATGCATGAAAACGAGTATTGCCCGAAGTCACTATACCCCGTACTTGAAGGGTACAGGGCTTGATAGCGTTTTTTGCCTATAAAGTTTTCTCACAATTCTGTGATGAAATGTACTTCTGCACTACATCCCAACCCTGCCCCACGCTGCCATGATAGCAGCCCGGAGCCCAGAGATGATCGCCACACCATTCCTTCAAGTGCGGGAATTCCTGCCTCAATATCCTGCTCGATCTGCCTTTTATCTTCTTGGCAATAAAGCTCAAGGAATACTTGGGTGGATATTGGAAGAATATGTGCACATGGTCAGGATTGACTGCTATGTCAATTATCCTTATGTCCATTTGCGCGCAAGTGCTCCTGATGACCGCCTCAGCGATAAAACCTACCTCTCCAGTCAGGACTTTACCCCTGTATTTCGGGGTAATTACGAGATGATCTGTCAAAAGAGACACCGTATGCCTATCGTGTCTGAGTTCTTTCATTCCAGCTTGCCCGCTCATACTCAATTGTAGAACTTAAGAACATATAAATCTGCGTCAAGCGGTGCGAAAGTATTTTTATAAAACTTTAACAGAATCTAAGTATTATCTGGATTAGTGACGAAATATATGAAAATAAAATTGGAGAAAATTGGTTAAGATTTCTATATTAATACCATTTATCTGGTAACATCTGAGGTTCAAGTAACGATATCCGCTGTCAGCCAGTGTGCCCAGAGCAAAGTCACAAGAATGATCACATCGACTGCAATAGCTCCTATTTTGTTGGTGAGCGACGGAAACGCATTCCAGTAGAGCCCAAGCCCCGCGAGGGAGACAACCGCTGATGCAATGGCCAGTGAGCGCCACTGCGGGATGAGAATCCCATAAATTCCAAGCGCAGCTCCAATGAAGCCGAACATTGCTGCCAGCCAGAGAACTAAGCCAGACCATCGCGCGGCTGATTCACCGATTAAGTCAGTCAGGAGCCACGATTGGTCCGTCCACCTTTCAGTCTTAGCCAGACCGAACGCTGGAAACAGGCCCAGCGAATGACCTATACCATGAGCCAACAGAACGACAGCGATCACGATCCGCAACATGTTCTTCCTCGATTCTTATTCGCTACTTGACAAATCTCTAGGTTTCATAGTTTACTGCCCCCACTACTCGATTATTGGACAGTGCAGATCCAAAACAAGCTCATCCGGATTATCCCCCGCTGTTACGAATTTTTCCAGAAATTGGTGATAGCCAATTTTGTACTTGTTTATTTTACACCAATTAACAAGACGCTGCCAGGCAGCGGGTATGTTATATGGTTGTCCAAGAACTTCGCATCTAATAACAGCATATGGGCCACCATGGAATTCGATTATTCTCACTTCTCTATCGGGCTCAATATCGGATGTTACTTTTATCCAGAGTTCATAACCATATTTGGGACTATCAGATACGGGATTCGGATTATTGAAACCAAAGATCGGATATTCATTAATGCTGTCAAGGAAACCTTTTGGTTTTGCCCAGGCAACAAGCTTCTTCCATGCCTCTTCCTCAGGACTTACCCCAAAAGCATATACACTTGCTACCCGCATTGGTTCAAGTTTCACAATTTGTATATCATGACTATTCACATCGATACCTCCTTTCAAATAAATCCCCAAAATTAACCTGCAAGCATGGAATGGCAGGTTAAGCGTTTTCTATAATATCGAATTGGCAAAGTAAAGGATAAAGATTTCGCAGATACGCTATCACAAATCCGCGTTCAAGGCCGAAAAATATCAATAGTGCCAAATCCGGTAAAAAATTTCTGGCCGCAACATTTATGTGAAAAGACACACAAACATAATATTGTGAGTGGGCATGAATACAAATTTTCTCTTCAAAATACTGATCGTTCTTTTCATTTCTGCTATTATTTTTCCATCGATTACCGCTGCTTCGGAATTCAGATCAGGGGATAAGCTGGTAATAGCCAAAGATGAAGTTGTAAATGATGATATTTATTTTGCAGGAAATTCAGTTGTCATAGACGGTATAATCAATGGAGACCTTATTGCAGCCGGAGGCGAAATAAAGGTCACAGGAACCATAAACGGCGGGATCATTGCGGCCGGAGGTTCCATAATTGTTAACGGGAATGTCACGGATGATATCAGGGCAGCTGGCGGTCAAGTGAGAATTGGAGGGGATGTCGGAGATAATGTCCTCGCTTTTACCGGACAATTCGTCCTGGAGAAAAATGCGAGAATAGCCCGGGATTTAACTCTGGGTGCCGGGAATGCCGTCATTGATGGAACTGTGAATGGAAACATCAATGGAGGAGTTTCGAATCTGGAAATGAGAGGTGTAACGAAGGGAAATGTGATCGTAAATATCGATAATAATATCAGGATATTTCCAGGCGCTACAATTGGTGGAGATCTGGAATATACGGCCCCTCGACAGGGTAGAGATCTCAGGAATTGTTGCCGGGAAGACGACATACAAAGAAACACCGGCAAAAAAGGAAGATAATACGTCTAAGATACAGGGTGAAATAATTGGATATCTCTGGCTTCTATTGATCGGAATAGTATCCCTGATGCTTGCTCCTGAATTAACTCAAAAAATTTCAAATAAGGTTTCAGTTGAGCCGCTAAGAAACCTATTATGGGGGCTTCTGTTCCTAATAATTACACCCATTGTTGCTTTATTGCTTCTAATAACGATCATTGGGATACCTCTGAGTCTGATAATATTTATTATTTATATTATAACCATATATATAAGTAGAATTTATATTGGACTATGGATCGGGCAGTATGTATTGAAAAAGGTGAAAATAGAAACAAGGTTCAGGGTACTGACAATGGCTTTCGGTCTATTGATCGTGCTTATTGGTATAAACCTGCCATTCATCGGGATATTTATTCATCTTGTAGTTCTTCTTATTGGAATCGGGGCAATTGCATTGACAGAGTACGATATCTACCGGAAATTAAAAGAGGAAAAAGTAATCTGATGCAGTTGTCAGGAGTTTTCAAGATCAGGAAACGGGATAATATGGATCCCATTTTATTCATCAGTTACTCTATTAAATAAGTCACCTGAACAGATAAAGAAACTTTTGTTTCACCCGGCATAACTGGCGTGGCAACTTTTCCTTCAGTTATCGACACTTCTCTAAGAAATGGCTGGACGATCCCGCCATCACTGATAGAAGATGTCTTCACACCGACTATCCTGACATCCAGCTTTTTGGCAAGATCATTTGCCTTTGATGATGCATCAGATACAGCTTCTGCCAGAAGCTCCTCCCGGAGTCCCTTTTGTTTTTCCCGGGATACGGAAAAAGACACGCCTCCGATTTGATTGGCGCCGGCGGCTGTAGATCTGTCAATTATATCGCTCAGGTTGCCTAACATCGTTGTTGTGACCTGTACATTATTGGAAGCAGAGTACGCTTCTATAGTTGGTGTGCCATTATATTTATAAACAGGCTGGATTAAAAGGAAGGAGGTCTGAATGTCTTTATCCTCCAGCCCAAGATTCTTGAGTTCATTAATGACAGCATTCATTGAGATCGCGTTTTTATTTGAAGCTTCCTTTGCAGTTGCTGATTGAACAACAACACCTATACTTAACGAAGCAGTATCAGGGGCTACATTCTTCTCTGAAGAGCCTGAAATACTGAGTGTGTGTTCCTCCTTCTGTCCTGATATAGCCGGCCTTTCAAACCATACAACTGTCATTAATAATATGGCTATTGAAAGTACTAAAATGACATAATATAATTTGTTGTTAGATATCTCTTGTGACATTTAACCCTCCACTTTTATTGATTACATGTAAGTATCTCTTCGTTTTAGTATAAATCTTATCTTGGATCATGAATGTCAGATCGCATTTGAGCCGAAAAGAAGATAAAGTTATGAAAGTATATATTATCTATAAGGAAGTGGGAAAAATGAATAGAAAGATAGATAAAATATCAACGAGCATACCAACCATTGAAGGCGCTGGAGTAAATCTGAAAAGGGCGTTTGGATACTATGAAGTTCCCCTGCTTGATCCTTTCTTGTTGCTTGACGATTTCCGCTCTGATAACCCGGATGACTATTTAGCTGGATTCCCGTGGCATCCTCACAGAGGCATTGAAACCGTAACCTACATGCTGGAAGGCAGGGTAGAACACGGCGACAGTATGGGAAATAAAGGAGTGATAGGACCAGGGGATGTCCAGTGGATGACAGCGGGAAGCGGAATAATTCACCAGGAGATGCCAAAAGGATCGAACGGGCATATGGGGGGCTTCCAATTGTGGGTGAATCTCCCTTCAACGCACAAAATGATGGAACCCAGATACAGGGACGTCAAGAACGAACAAATACCTGAGGTCCTGATAGATAATGGCGTCAGGGTTCGGGTTATCAGCGGCGAGGTAAACAAGAAAAGAGGACCGGTCAGAGACATTGTGGTTGATATTGAATATCTTGATGTTGCGATGGAACCCGGAACGGAGTTTGAACACGCAATTAAGAAAGGATACAGGACATTTGCCTATATCATAGAAGGCAGCGGGTATTTCGACACTGAGAAAAAAAGGAAAACAGGAAATGGGCATTTGGTGATATTCAAAGACGGGGATGACGTAAGAATTGCGGCAAATGACAGTGTATTCCGATTCCTGTTGATATCGGGCAATCCTCTTGGCGAACCTGTGGCATGGAGAGGGCCTATAGTTATGAACACGCAGGAGGAATTACAGGTCGCTTTTGATGAATATCGAAATGGTACTTTTATCAAACACAAGATCTGACCGAAAAAAGATATGGTACTCCATATAAACTTTTTTTTGCGAAAATACGTATCGTGCCATATCTCTTTCGCATATTTAGATGAGCAGAACTTCGGGGATCATGCTCCAACTGTCTGTTTTCAATAGTATGCCAAAGAGTACAAAAAAGAAACCGGAGAGGGGCGACCCCTCTCCGAATTATGGTATTTACCGCTACCTCGTCGTAATTGTAGCCAAATTGGACATACTCGATCCTAAGATATTGTTTGCCAGGATACGGTACGTATAGGTTGTCCTGCGTTTCACACCATTCTGACCTGAGGTTGAGTCTGTGTAAGTCATAGGGCCTGTCCCCGGGTTGCCCGGCAACGTTGCCCGGTTAATCCATGTGCCACCACCATTGGTGCTTCTCTGGATTGTGAAACTCGTCTCAGCGTTAAAGTTGGGCGGATTGGGAACATTGGGAGAATTATCCGTCCAGTTGAGAACGACGGGGGCGCTATTTGCAGGATCAGGCTGACTTGCATTCAGGTTCGACGGAGGATCAGCTGGTGGGCCAGCCGTGACAGCATTGGAAGGTGCGGAATTGACGGACATTGCGGGGAAACCCACCGCAGGAGCCGGGTAAACTGTGGTGTCTCCGACCTTGTTGGTGGCCATCACGCGGTAGTAGTACGTGGTGCTGGCTGCAACCGTGGTATCCGTAAATCCTATTGTCCCACCGGTTGCATTGTTCGGAACGCTCCCTGCAACCGTGAAGTTCGTCAGTCCTGTCGTGAAGTTAGCATCCGTTGCCCTCTGGATTGTGAAGTTGGTCTCGCTGACAGAATTATCTGTCCAGGTCAAAGACACTCTCAGCGGACCGCTAAGCCCGGTGGCGGACAGGTTAGAAGGTGCAACAGACGCTACCGCCAGCGAAACATCATGCATCATATCCATTTCTTCGTGACCCAGGAGGTGGCAATGATAGACATATTCCCAGCCAAAGTTGACCATTTTGTTCAGTACAGTGACAGGATTTCCGCTAACATCCTGCCATCCAAAAGGTGGTGGTTTCAGCGGGGAGCCTAAAGGCATTGTAACATCAATGGGTCGAATGCTGTTGGGAACCTCGAAAGGCTGCGTTGGAGTTGTAGGTCTTAATGCAACGATGGTATCCTGGAGAGGATTCACCCTGACTGTCTCTTTCCAGCCAACTTCATTAGGATCGGGCTTCCTGATAGCATTATCCCAGGCAACCCTGTTGATCAACTGAACGTTGAACAGGTGGAAGTGAACTGTATGGGTATCAACACCGTTGTGCGTGATCTTCCATATCTGTGTGCCATCCCCCAGCGATCCAAGGGGAGTCCCGTAAACTGAGTCTTTAATTATCTCAACTGGCGGGGCTGCGTATGGGATTGGTATGAAAGTCATCGGTCTTCCAGTTACCGTAATTCCCAGCATGGCACTCATCCTTCCATCTTCAACATTATAAACTCCGCTTGGTTCATCATGAATAGCCTTTGCCTGGAACTGGATAGTCATGTTTGTACCCAGAGCGTTCTGGAAGGTCTTTGATAAATCATTGATTCCAACGAATCGATCTGCCGGGTAAGTCTTATTGTAGGCTGACTCGTAAGCCTTTTGCTCTACTATGATCTCGTCTTGGGATGATTCAAAGACGCCTCTTTTCCCTGCAGTCTTGGCAAATACTGCCTGAAGTGCGGCCAGATCGTATGGAGGAGCGGCCGGAGCAGTATTGTTTACTTTGATCTGCATTATGGTTCGGGTGTTCGGCCCGTAGCCTGCAAATGTCGAAGGTGCGCCTCCGGTGGCCGTCAGGTCAGGATTACCTGTATAGTAGTTATAGCGCGGATCGATTGCCGGGAAAGGTGCGGGAGCATCGTTGTAGAGAATGATCGTCTTTCCGGAAAAATTCGTGAAGTCAACGATCACATCTGCTCGTTCTGCTGTTCCCAGGATGAGCGTGCCCTTGTTCACAACTCCCATATCGAAGTTTGTCTGGTCCATATTCCAATCCACTGGCTGATTGGGCAGCACTGCTGGCGCAGGCAGGAATCCACCTTCGGTTCCTATCTGGATGAACGATGGGCCGGCTGTAGCTGGATCAGGCACACCGCCTTCCCTTCCATCTGTTGGCCAGCCTGCCGGGAAGCCCGAGGTTGGTACCGCAGGGACCATGCCGACTTCGGTCAAGTTGGTATAGATTGTTGCAGTAGCGGTAGCTTGAGTGCCCGTCGTTGGTGGAGCGATTGTGACAATTGGAGCAGAGGTATAATTACTGCCCACAGTCATAAGGTTGATCGCAGTAACCTGGCCGTAAGTGAGGCTCCCCGGGGTGAGGTCTACTGTTGCTGTAGCAGTAGCACCATGACCGGTATCACCAGTATTCGGCGTTATGGTAACTACAGGATCAGTGGTATAACCACTGCCTCCGTTAGTGAGGGTGATGCTATTGACGATAGTAGTGGCCTGATATAACTGCAGGTTAAGGAACCTGTCGTTACCTGCGTTCAAGATGCGGAACCTGTAGGCTTTGGGCTCCACTGTAATGTTGGGATAAGCTGCTCCGTTGACGATGGGTGTATCCATGAAAGCTTCCATTGCGTAAGATGGGTTAGGCACATCCGGGATTTGGGTGTTCTCCAATGGCCATACACTTGCGCTGCAATCTACACCTGGTGTTGGCAGACAGTAGGGGTTCGGTATTGGACCTTTGATAATGTCGGTGGGGGCAGGGAAGAACCATGGACTATAAAACCAGCGGCCGAAAGCGTTCATTCCACTCGGATCCGCTGGATTCTGGTTTGGCATGAAAACATGTGGAAGCCATAGATCTCCGGTATTTACATCTGTAATTTTCCCGGTTACCGGGTCTCGCGGTCCAGTTCCCCAGTTCCATGTAGGATCCTGCTGGGCGATCGTAGAATTGTCCACGAATGTCTTATCCTGGATGATAAGGGGAATTCCAACACCGGGAAGGACGGTCACATTTCCAGGATTGACTCCTGAATTGTTAGTGCCAGAGATCATATCCTGTTCAACCTGGTCACTTAGCAGGTAACCTGCAGCCTCGCCAGCATAGACATTGAGACGCGTGATCCCAAAAGCATGGTCGTGGTAAAACTGTAATCTCGCGCTTTGCTGGTTATTATAATAGAAGGTCATCGATCCATTGCCTGGATCAGGCATATCCGGGACATTCTTCACACTGACACCTTTGGGATATGAAGTATTTTCCCCTGCCGGGGTGATCCACTGGTGGGGCGTGCCGTCGCTTATCCAGGGGACAAAACCGCCGTGGAGATGCAGAGTGGCGCGGTTCTGAGTGAAATTGCCACTTATCGTGTTTCCAGGATTCGCAGGATCATCGATCATGAATGGTCCTGCTCCCATTATTGTCGTGTCCACGGGAAGGAAGAGGTCGCCACCTGCGCCAGTTGGAAGTTTATTTGTAAACTTGATGCGCACTGGAATATCACGCGTTGCGATGATCAGAGGACCAAGATAATGGAACTGGCTTACATTCGGATCCACGGTATTGGTCTGCCTGTAACCTCGCAATGTGGTGGACGGCAGGTCTGAATGCATCTTCTCGGTATATTCTCCAAGTTCAATTTCGTAGTAATCCGAACCAGGATACGTTGTTTTATCTGGAATAGCCACAGGCATGTATTGTCCCAGGTTGTTTGCACCTTCAGCATTCAAAACAGGAAGCGAGTCAACGAACTTGCGGATGCCGCCGCCGATGTAGCCAGAACCCCCGCTTACAAGCGTAAGGGCGCTTACAACATCAGTAGTGATAGTTGCTGTAGCAGCAGCCCCGGTACCAACACCTGTGAAGCTGACAGCAGGCGCAGAGGTGTAACCAGTGCCTCCACTGGTAATTGTGATGGAACTAACGGTATCCATGGTCACTGCCGCTGTAGCAGTAGCGCCTGAGCCTGTGCCGCTATCCGTGATGGTGACGGCTGGCGCCGAAGTATAACCTGCACCTCCACTCGTAAGCGTGATGCCGGTAACTGATATTGTTGCTGAAGCAGTAGCGCCTGAACCTGTGCCGCTATCCGTGATGGTGACGGCTGGCGCTGAAGTATAACCCGCACCTCCACTCGTAAGCGTGATGCCAGTAACTGATATTGTTGCTGAAGCAGTAGCGCCTGAGCCTGTTGTATCTCCCGTGGCGTTCGTGATGGTGACGATAGGAGCGGAAGTGTAATTTGCACCTGGATTGAGAATCGAGATGTTGGTGACTTGGCCAGTTGTGAGGTCTATTGTTGCTGAAGCAGTAGCGCCTGAGCCCGTGGTATCACCTACGGCGGGCGTGATGGTAACATTAGGAGCAATAGTGTAACCTGATCCTGTGGTTGTAACCGTAATGTTGTCAACAGCACCTGTTGCCGTAGCAATAGCACCACCGATACCGGAGAAGGTGATATTAGGAGCGGTATAACCTGCCCCTTGAGTATTAAGAGTAAGACCGTCAACTGGACCTGTCACTGTGGCGGTAGCGTTAGTAGTGGCGCCACCGCCTGAAATGGTTACAACGGGAGCAATATAGCGTGCGCCCAATGTATCAAGTGTGAGTGAAGAAACAAAACCAGTTACATTCGCAGTCGCAGCAGCTCCTGTGCCGCCGCCTCCTGTGAAGTTAACTGCAGGAGCAGAGGTATAGCCATTGCCTCCGTTATTTAAAATGATGCCAGTAACTGAACCTGCTACTGTCGCTGTGGCGATAGCTCCTGTGCCTCCACCACCAGTGATACTAACAGTTGGAGCTGAGGTATAACCAGAACCTCCGTTTATGAGCGCAAGACCTGTAACAACACCGTTCACGACTGTCGCTGAAGCAGTGGCAGTAGTTCCAGCAGTTGGTGCCGATATGGCAACTGTGGCACCGCTTATCGGCATCGGGCTATTAGCGTAATTCGGGTAAGGACCATAATAGTGCGGCAATCCGCCGGGATCCATACCGAGGGGCAAGGCAGATATCCCTGCTGCCACTGATACGCCAGCCTTTTTGTAACGCTCTGCTGCGGCTTTTCTCTCGGCGTTTAATAATTTCTTGTTTATGACTTTATTCTTAATCTTAGCATCGGATGCAGCATTTTCATTCAGAACCTGGTCTTGCATCGATGGGTCGACTGCGTTGCTGCTGTATGATGTTTCGCTTGCACCGGCAGCACTACTGTTCGATGACATTGCATACAGTATTCCGGCAGTTAGCAATATTCCTATAATTAACACTAATTTAATTTTCATTTTTTTCACTCCACTAACTCATTCAGGATAATACCACACTAACTCATTCCAA
This sequence comes from Methanobacteriota archaeon, assembly GCA_963793805.1. GTDB lineage: Archaea > Halobacteriota > Methanosarcinia > Methanosarcinales > Methanoperedenaceae > Methanoperedens. Next base: position 43,145 of record CAWCBK010000011.1, on the reverse strand, counting down.
AATATTATCCCTTTAGATATCACAAGCGGCTTAGTATATATATTTATTGCCACAAAAGAATAATTATGCTAATCCTCATAATTATGAAAAGAATTTGATTAATGTCGATTTTAATTCATACGAAAATTATTTATGTTTTTAAGATTTATTTGGTAATATGAAATTGATCAGGATTTCGATCTTTTTAATTATTATCACCGTGTTGACCTCCGGCTGCACAGAGAACAAAGAAACCAATGAAGCCGGTAAAATCCAGTCAGTCGTTGAAAGAGAAAGCAAAATCCCATCTGATATTGGTAAAGCCAGCCCGCAAACAGATGTCTATCCTCCAAAATTACATTCAAATGAGTTTAAAGAGCCAGTTCCTATGGAATATCCAATTAATACAGCCGGTGCAGAAGACTCCCCTTTCATGATGCCGGATGGAAAAACATTTTATTTCTTCTTTACTCCTGATGTCAGGATCCCGCCTGAAAAGCAGCTCATTGACCAGGTGACAGGAATATATGTTTCGAAAAAAATTGATGGTAACTGGAGCAAACCTGAAAGGATGGTACTCCAGGAGCCAGATAAACTTGCGCTTGATGGGTGCCTTTTTGTCCAGGGTGAAAAAAGCTGGTTCTGCTCAGCCCGGGAAGGCTATACCGGGATCAATATGTTCACGGCAGAATTTAAGGACGGGAAATGGCAGAACTGGAAATATGCAGGAGATAAGCTCAATAAAGAATACCAGATCGGAGAATTACATATTACAGTAGATGACAGTGAACTTTATTTCCATTCGCCAAGAGCTGGCGGAAAAGGACAATATGATATCTGGGTCACCAGAAATATTAACGGGGAATGGCAGGTGCCTGAAAATGTTGAGACTGTAAATTCCGAAGAAGCCGACGGATGGCCATATATTTCTCAGGATGGGAAAGAACTCTGGTTCACAAGGATTTATATGGGAAGTCCAGCGATTTTCAGATCAAAGAGGATCGGTCAGGAATGGCAAAAGCCGGAATTAATGCTCTCGCAGTTCGCAGGAGAGCCAACACTTGATAATGATGGCAATATATATTTCACCCATCATTTTTATAAAGATAATAAGATGATAGAAGCTGATATCTATGTTGCTTATCGCAAATAGAACATTTTTATCCCGGTCCGTAATATTTTTTCGTTCATGTCTGAAATAAAAAGCAGGATGTTAAATATAAATGCAATGAACTATAAAATATAATACATGAAGAACCAGATATATCCCTATCCGGTTGAGACGATCAAACACTGGTATGTCACTGTTGTAGGCGGGCAGTCCGCAGACTTGAAGCCGAACCAGGTCGGAGTAAATATAGAAGCTCTGGCAGAGAACACGGACATAGTTCCGAATGAAGATACTGTAATGATATCGAAATTAGAGGGCAGGGGTATGCCCCTATTAATGAAGAAATATTTCACAGTTGTCCCGCTGGATGAACACTCTCCTGACGCATTATTAAAATCGCCCATCGGAGAAGTGGTATTTCCTTCGCAGATTAAAAAAGAATGGTTCCTGGAACCGGTTGAGATCGGTGAATCCGTCGTTCTCAACAACGTCCTGAGCCAGAGATATCCAAACCGTCTTGTCAATTACATGGACAGGTTCATCAAGAGAAGGTCAGGGATGCCCTCTATAGAATATGATGATAACTGAATAGTCTCTAAATCTTCTTTCTCGACCTGATTGGCAGCAGGAAAGTAAATGTGGAGCCAACTCCGTAAGTGCTCTCTGCCTGTATCGTGCCCCCATGCAGTCTCCACCAGTTTCTTAGATATTGAAAGACCAAGCCCTGAACCGCCATATTTTCGGGAGGTGCCTGAGTCAAGCTGTTCAAATTCTTTAAACAGCTTACCGATATCTTCTTCCTTGATCCCGATGCCTGTATCCCTTACAGAGAACTGCGCCATCCCGTCAACTTTTTTTGTTATTATTGTTATTTCCCCACCAACATCTTTGCTGAATTTCACTGCATTGTCAATGAGGTTAAGGAGTATCTGCTTGATCCTCTGACTGTCCGCCTCTATGAAATCAAGCAGGGGGTCGAGATCCCTGTTGATCACAATATTACGCTTTGCAGCTTTTTCTTTTATCATATCAAGGGCATCTACTATCGTTTCAGGCACGGATATTTTCTCAATGACGAGTTCTATTTTTCCAGACTCCACCTTTGAGAGGTCAAGGATATCACTGATCAGGTCAAGCAGGAGCTTGCTGCTCTTATTAACGTTTTCCATATAATGCGCCTGCTTTTCATTGAGTTCCCCCGCAGTTTTCATTAATAAAAGCTCCGAGAAGCCAATGATAGCATTAAGGGGCGTCCTTAATTCGTGGCTCATTTTAGCTAAAAACTCACTCTTTGCCCTGTTCGCATTCATAAGCCGTTCATTGTCGAACTGCATTTTTTCTGCGAGCTTGCGCTCCCTGATGTCCCTGGACACGCTGAGTATCAGCTCCTTGCCTTCAGATTCAATAATTCTAGCGTGCACTTCTACCGGTATTATGGACTTGTTCTTGCATACATGAACAGATTCAAAGACCCCTTCACCTTTTACAATTATTTTTTTTATTCTTTGTTCCCAAAGACAAGAATTATCTAAAGTTATCAGATCGCGGACATTCATACTCATAATTTCGTCCTTGCTATAGCCGCGCGACTTGTAAAACGTTTCATTCATATATATGAAACTTCCATCCAGTCCATGCACAATTATAGAATCTGTGGCTCTATCAAGAAGCTGCGCCTTTAACAAAAGTTCCTTTTCAATCCTCTTTCGTTCTTCGATCTCACATTGCAGTTTTTCATTTGCAGCGGTCAACTCAGAAGTGCGTTCTTTTACTCGCAATTCCAGTTCATCATGGGCCTTCTTTAGTGCATCCTCAACCTTCTTTCGTTCAGTAATATCTCGCGCAATTCCGAGAACGAGATGTTTGCCTTTGATCTTTACAGGAAACGTACTTACTTCCACAACAGCCTGACCACCGCCCTTTTTATTAATAATGAACTCATCAGGTCCTGTTGGCAATCCCATGACATTTTTAGCCAGAAGGGGAGCAGCTTTATGGAGATGTGAGGTAGATATTAAATTTAAACGCAAGAAGCTTTTTCCGATCAATTCCTCTCTCTTATAACCAGATATTTCCTCTGCTGCCTTATTCCCATCAATGAAAGTCCCCTTCAGGTCTGACAGGTAATAAGCATCGGGCGCATATTCAAATAATATCTTGAAACGCTCTTCTGAACTCTTTAAATCTTCTTCAAGTTTTCTATGTTCAGCTCTTTTGCGTTTAAGGTTTTCATTGTCTGATAGCAGCTTTGCAATACGATGTTCTAAATCTTCGTCTGAATTATTATTTATTAGATCATACATTAAAATCCTTTATTCAACTATTATATATTAATAAAATTAACTATAAATAATTATTCACTTCAACATGTTTCTTCCGATATATACCAAAATTATATGAACTCAGGAAGCAGAATAATTAGCGGATGCATACATCGGAGGAATAATGGTTCGATTAGAAAGACATGGAGATTCCTATGTTCTTGTCACAGGAGCGCCGCAAAAGCAGGACATCAGTGTCCTGATAAGCGCCCTGTCAGAGCTTTCGAAAGCTTCTCCTGATGCTGCAAAGATAAGGGACGGGCTTCAATATCTTGACAACTGCGGTGGTGCTGATTTCAGGAAAGAAATAAGGACAGTACTTCAAAATGCCGTGGATAACAGGGGTATGACCGTCATGGATTTATAACCGCAGGATAACATAATATTGATGCCAGAGCTTTTCCTGATACCAATAATAAGCACATTCGACGTCCATGACGTTGCTGTAAGGGAATGGCTCAATAAACTCGATGATGACGCTTTGGGGAGACACCTTGAGTCACCGTACGGGCTTGAAAGGTTCTTTCCGCAGAATTCCCGTCAAGCTCTAAAGTGTGTGGATGAGGTACATGATGAGGCGATGCACCTGCTTGAATCAATAGATCCCCAGGCGGTTTTTCTTGACATATCCGTGGATCTTGTGGAGCTTGAGAACAGGTATAATAAGAGGATGCTCTCGCCCTCTGAGTTCTGGTCAGAGTATTATCAGACAGGAGCCTGCGAACAGCGCTCTTCCCGGACATTATATTGTATCTACATAAAAGGTATTATTAACAGGTTGATCCGGCTTATTGAAAATAAAGAACATCTTCCATACAGCATTGTTTTTTATGGGACTGATATAATAACAAGGGAAGAACTTGTTCCGGTGTATGAGAATGCTTTCGATAAGGATAGTGAATTCGTACTGCAAATAGCAAAGGAACTCAACGAGATCATGAACCTTCGTGAGTCGCCAAAAAACCTGTGGTACAGCACAATGGCAATAAGACAGACCTCAATCTCGTATGAAGAGACTGAAGAATTCTACAACGAACTATTGAGCCGCATAAAGCGACTGCTCAAGTTCAAGGTGCGGGAGCATTTTGCAAAGAATTTAAAAGGCATTGCAATGGAATTCCTGTCAGCATACGAAAAATATCTCGAAAATAAGATGAAGGAAGATAATATGAAAATCTCGAATATCCTTGAGGGGTTAAGAGTACTGACTTCACAGTCTGAACTTAAGGCTATCGTAATTTTCTGCCAGACGATGCACTATCCTGTCCTTTTAAATTCCTTGAAAAAAGAAAAAAGATTACAGGAGATGGGAATAACATTCGGAGATATTGATATCACGAGACTATTGAACATGATGAAACCCTTCACTTCGAAGAACAGGATAATGCAGAGCAATTATGATATCGCTCTTGACATCACAGGGCGCAAAAAACCGCAGAGATTTGAGGCCCCGGATACCATTATCGTTTCCTCTTGAGTTGTTTTAAAAATGAACGTATGTTATGAATATACCCCAGATGATTATAACCGCTGTTCCGAGCAATATGAATTTGCTGAAGGTCTTCTTTATTAATTCGGCAAGCTCCGGCGGACCTGACCATCTCACTAGAATTATCTTTGTCCCCGTGCTCATGATGCCTGCAAGCAATGCTGTCAGGGCAGCGGTGCCTGGGGGAACTTGAGCGCTTACCGCAAGCGACACGACCGAAGCCGTCACTACTGCGCTGCTGATAAAACCTCCAAGCGCAGTAGCGTATACACCCGCAGCGCCTGCATATCTGTTGGCGAACGTGGCAAAAATAGACAGCGCCGCAAATCCGAAACCAAATTTAACGGCAGATGAGAAGGCGAAAGGCGACTCCAGTTTTATCGTCTCATTCACAGGTGTCCCGTCCCTCGATCTTATTAAGGCAGCCACGGCAAACGATATTAATACGATTTGGGGCGGCACCATGAGCAGGAATACACCCCCGCTCGGGTCAACTATCAATGCTATTAGCAGGTTCCTGACCAGCATGGAAGCGTTGGACATGATGATACCGACGAAGCTCGACTCCACAAGTTCGCTCCTGTTCTTTGCCATTGCAGCAATGGCGCCAGTGGTGGCTTCACTGTTTACCACACCTCCCAGCAGCCCTGAAAGCGGGAGTCCGTATCTTGTCCCGAATTTTTTCATTGTGACAAAACTTATGAAACTTATGGTCGCCACCACGATCACTATCAGAAGCACCCATCTCGGATTGATCACACCCATGAACATTTCATCAGGAGTAACCGGATACAGTATGAAGACCACTACCAGAAAACGCACTGCGCTCTGGATCTCGGTATCTGTGAGTTCCGTAGCGAACGAATGAAGCTGCCTCTTCTCTGCAAGCAGAAGAGTTATTACGACAGCCCCTGAAATGGCCATCATATATTGGTCGTAGGTAATAAAAATTCCGAGCATGAATGTGCAAAAAAGCGCTATAGGACCGGTTATGCCAGGCTGGTTTATCGTTACGTTCTTTACATAAACATATATGGCAGAGACAATCGCAAAAAACGCGAGCGATATGAGCAGGATACCTGTATTGACTGTCATAGCCAGATATGCCGAGATCATCCCCGCAATACATGCTATTGTGAATGAGCGGACTCCTGCTATCAGTTCCACCCCCTCGCTGCGCCTGTGCTCCCGTTCGATCCCGATAAGAATTCCAATCAGTGTGGCGAGGACAAGTTTCTGGAAGAAATCTATGTTCACGCTCATGTCACCCAGAGAAGACGGTATCAGTTCCATGTTTTTAAATTATTTGTTTTATTTTTATAAATACTTATTGTCAGATATGGATAACTTCATACGCCTTTGGAAACTATTCAGCACAAATGATCAAGAAAAGACCTGTACTGCTCATGATACTCGACGGGTACGGCTTGAACAGTAACAAAGAAGGGAATGCCATAGCTGCGGCAATGACCCCCAATTTGGACAGGCTTTTTTCAATATATCCTCACAGTGAGCTTGAATCATCCGGCGAGTCCGTAGGGCTGCCGGAAGGACAGATGGGGAACTCAGAGGTCGGACATCTAAATATCGGCGCGGGGAGGGTAGTGTACCAAGATCTCACGAGAATCACAAGATCCATACGCGAAGGAGAATTCAGGAAGAGCAGCGTGCTTATTGATGCTATGAGGGAAGTTAAAAGCAGGGGTTCATCACTTCATCTTATGGGACTTCTCTCCGATGGCGGGGTACACAGCCACATCTCACATATGTATGCGCTTCTTGCGATGGCAAAAGAGCAGGGTATAAAAAAAGTATATGTTCATGCTTTCCTTGACGGCAGGGACGTTCCCCCGAAAAGCGCCCTTACCTATATCGCAGATGCGCAAATCAAGATGAAAGAACTTGGGGGCGAATTCGCCACGATATCCGGCAGGTACTATGCTATGGACAGGGACAAAAGGTGGGAAAGAGTCGAGAAGGCATACAATGCCATGACAATTGGCGATGGCAAAACAGTAAAGAGCGCTTCGATAGCCGTGAAAAATGCTTATGGGCGCGGAGAGACTGACGAATTTGTCATTCCGACTGTCATAATGAGGAACGAAAAACCCGTATCCCTGATATATGATAATGATTCTGTTATTTTCTTTAACTTCCGATCTGACCGCGCCCGCGAGATAACCAGGTCATTTATTGATAATGATTTCAAAGGTTTTGATCGAAAATCACATCCAGAGATCAATTTTGTGTGCCTGACCCAGTATGATGAGACATTAGGCGTCACTGTTGCATTCCCGCCTGAACCGCTCAGGAATATCCTTGCAGAAGTCCTGTCCCGTCATCATTTAAAGCAGACTGCGGATCGCCGAGACCGAAAAGTACGCCCACGTAACGTTCTTTTTTAATGGAGGTGTGGAGAAGGCCGTTGAAGGCGAAGACCGGATACTCATTCCATCTCCAAAGGTCGCTACATACGACATGCAGCCTGAGATGAGTGCAATGCCCGTAACGGACGAAGTAGTGAAAGCGATAGCATCAGGAAAATACGATGTCATTATCCTCAATTATGCAAATTGTGACATGGTAGGTCACACAGGAGTATTTGATGCTGCTGTGAAAGCCGTGGAAGCCATAGATGCGTGCATCGGAAGGGTGTATGACGCTGTCATACAGGCTGGGGGACTGCTTATCATCACAGCAGACCACGGGAATGCGGAGAAGATGCGGGATGAGGCGGGTGGGATACATACCGCACATACATCAAACCGGGTGCCTTTTATCTTCTGCGAGCCTGGGATATATCTCAGTGATGGCATACTGGCAGACGTTGCCCCCACAATACTTGAGGTGCTGGGTATTGAAAAACCGGAGGAGATGACCGGAATGTCACTGATACAGTCATAACAATCTATATACTTTTCAAAACATATATTACAGCATGGATGCTGATGGCGACCTGACGATTTTCAGCGGTAAACTCACCATACTTATGGCTTTCAGTCCAGGGGGAGAACTGGATAAAAGTCAGATAATAAAACTCATAGGTTCTGATCTGATAGCAGAAAGATGGAACAAGCCAATAGAGATGGAACAAGCCGAAGGGATGGCAGTGATCGTTTCAGGAAGTGAAAAGATAACCTGCAACGCGAACATTTATACCGATGTATTTATCGCAGGTATATCGATACTCAGGACTGAGATTGAGATCAGGGACAGGATATTATTGAATGATATCCTGGTGGCGCTCCATTCAAACACCATAATCGTGGAAGGACTTGATTTCCAGTCGTTTTCCAGCAAAAAGATAGGCGAGATCCGAAATAAACTCAATCCGGGAAAGAAAGTTCCCTGTTATCCTATTACAAAAAGATACACACTATTGAAGATCAAGGATTTCAATCCAAAACTCGACCAGAAAGGATTGAAACAGCAGTATGGAGAGATCATCACACGCTTCCTGTCGGGTGAGACTTCAATACGACCTCTGCACAGCAAGGAGATCAACGATAAGCTTTCGAACGACCTTTCATATTATGATGAAGACCTGTTCCTTGCCTCCCCTGAAGGCGTATTTATTCTGGGATGCGATGACTACATTAAAGAACTGCGCGAACTGATCGAGTTGACCATCTCGCTTTTGCTGTTATTCCAGTTATACGACAGGAAGATAGACCAGGAAATCACCCATGCCTTTGATGCGATAAAGAAAATGCATGGCTCAAAAGTCTATTTTCTTACACAGGCTCCCCGCAACCTTGAAAGGTCACTGCTTAAGGTCAGCGAGATAGGGCTTGTAATTCTTGACGATATCGAAGACCTGATGAACCCGCACAAGATCACGCAGGACTGGTACTACCAGTCTGCCTACCTGAGGATGCTTAATATCCATAAAATAGGGGACTTTGAAAAAGTAGTGCAGCGCAAGATAGATGCCCTTCAGGAACTCTATACCACAACAAGACATTTCTCAACAGAGCAATTGACAATGCTGCTTGAAATCACAATAGTGCTTCTGATATTGTGGGAAGTAATACTTCCTCTTATCCCGGTGATAAAAGGATTGTTTTAAACCTATCTATAATATTATTCCTGAGCTTTTGGCGCCAGGACGTCCTTGTTGTATCGCTCAAGATAAACGATCTCTTTGATATCCGTATTATCAATTATTTCTTTTGCGATCTGTCTTTTTGACATGAGCCATCTCTGGTTATACGTCAACTCCGGCTCTATTTCAAGTGTCGCCTTCTGGTCATTGATCTCAACTGAGAAATCTTTCCCTATGTACAGGCCGAGAAGTCCTTTTACCTTTCCTTCATTATCCTCTATCTTCTCTTTTATCTCGTAATCATAGACAATGGTCTGACCTGCAAGGAACCTGTTAAAGTCCACCTGGACCATCCTGCCGATAGCCCGTATTACTAAGCCCTGTCGTCCATCAACCTGTACCCGCATCCCGACCTGAGGTTTCTGCTCGAATTTTGTCATGGGAATTGTTTCTATAAGTTCCGGGTTCCTTACGCCAAAGGCTTTTTCTGGCGGTACGGTAACGCTGCCGGTATAACCTGCTTCTTTACCTACGAAATCCTCGTCAAGCCCTGCAACGGTGTGCCCGGCTCCAACGATAATTACATCTCCGCCGTACTTTCCTTTTTCATTGTAGATACCATTGGCTTTTGCGATCTCTTCGTCCGTGGTGTCAAAAATGCGGTCTTCGTTCTTTCCCGTATATGAAACTCTGATAAAATCTCCGTTCTGGATGGTCATGATAATTCCTGTCTATTTTTCGGCTCTTGATGTATCTAAGGTATAAAAGACTTACTTATAAACTACCATTATAAACCATTATAAATTATTTTTGAAAACCCGGGCGCTTTCAAGTGCGCCGCATTTTGTTCCCTCAAATGTCAGCACATTACCTGATATCTTTCCTTCATTGATATCAAGCTCGATCGCGCTGGGTTCTGACATTCTGGGGGATGTGGGGCTTCCGGGACATGCTAAGAGCACATCTGACTTCTCGATCAGGGGTCTGTGGATATGCCCGAAAACAAGGACATCTGCCCCCATCTCTTTTGCCATGTACCGCGCCCCGACAGTATCCTGGATTGAAAGGGCTGCCTGGTGAATGAGCCCGAGCTTTATTCCTTCGATCTTTATGACTTTGCGTTCAGGCAGCATGTTTTTCAATTCAGGTTCATCCATATTCCCATGTACTGCCTCAATCCTGTTGAGGGCACAAAATTCATCGTATGCCTTTTTCCTGACAAAATCGCCGGCATGAAGGATCAGGTCTGCCTTTTCCAGCCTATCGACAAGGTCTTCAGGTAGGTGATCCCTGATAGAGCCGAATTTTATATGCGTGTCAGAGATAGCTATTATTTTCATGCGTATCCGTAATCCGTGTAATTTAATTCTTTCTTTACTTCAGAGAGGAACAATTTGTAAACACTTGCAGAAAAATCTATCCATTCCTTGAAATCAGTGTTCAGTTTCTTCCCGATAGCGTCTTCCTTTTCGTTAATACTGGGCTCTCCCATGACCTTGAGTTCATCAAGATGACTTTCAATATACCAGTAGAGCGCTGTCTCTGCAAAAGGTTTGGGGATAAGCGGGGAGATATGGGAAATCTTTAGCATGAGCGCCTGTTCCTGTTCAAGCTCTTCTCTGGTAATGCCGCTCTTTTCAATGGCTCTGTTAAGGGCTTCATCGCTTATCTTTCGCTTTTCCTCTGGCGTGAACTTCCGGGCTTCATTCCTCAGGTTCTCCTCATATACCTCTTTCTGGAGAAGCTCGTGCCCGAGTGTGAACTTCAGCATGTTCTCGCTTGCTTCCTCAAGGTACTTCATGTTGAGGGTTATTATCGAATACCAGGAGCCAAGATAATACCGCCTGTTAAGCGCCACCGCATAATCAAAAACAGATGCCATCCTGACAAAGATGCTCTGCGAGAATACTACGGCGTCAGTGGATAGCAAAATTATGTTCTCCGGGACTAATTTTCTGGCTGCTTCGAGCCCGTCTGTCCCATAAACAGATCCCGGTTCCTCCAGATACTGCTCGCTCCGTGCGATTATTCTCTTTATTTCATGCGGCTTAAGCTGGTTCAATGAAAAGGCTATGTCTTTAGCCGCAGATTTTATCCAGAGGGTGTAATCTTCTTCAAACTCTTTTTTGGAGAGTTGTTTTTGCATGAGGGGTAATCGTAAAGGAGAAATAAATAGTTAGTGGATAGGTTTATTTTGAGCATGGCATATAGCAAAACTCTTGAATAATGGTAAATCCTTATTGAGCTATAAAAAATATGAAAGAATTCATAATAATCGGACATAAAGCTGTAACAGCCCCCTTTTCCTTGAACGACCTGCCGGGCGCGGCCGGACGCATGGACATACTGTGCAGGTGCGTGAACGCATCACTATTTCTTTCGCACGACCTGAGGAGAGATGTCAGGGTATATCTGGTGCTAAAAGGGGGGTCACATCCCATGCTCATCCGTTTTGACGGTGCTGCGGTCAGGTACTTAAGCCCTGATGAGCGAAGCGCTGCCTCCCTTATTAAAAAAGCGCTTGAGAAACAGGCTCAGGGATTCTGGACTGAATCCATGCCAGGGGTAAGTATAAAAAAAGGAGACTTAGGCAACCTGCTTGATGAGCTGGATAGAAAAATATCCTACCTGCGTGAGGATGGGGCTGATATCCGCGTGAAACCATTAGATGCGGGTTCTGACCTTTTATTCGTCCTGGGCGACCATCTGGGACTCACCGATGATGAGGAGAAGATCATCGAGACGCATGAGCATGAGATAGTAAGTGTGGGTCCACTGTCGTTGCATGCCGACCACTGCATCGTTTTATTGCATAATGAGATGGACAGGGTAGAGAAACGTATTTAGACCACACAGCATATTGAGAGCCGGGTAACCTTACCCCGCACTTTAAAGTGCGGAGCATTATAACTATGTTCAATCTCAAATCCAAACTCGAACTAAAAGCGAATCTGGCTTCGACATCATCACACGCTATGTCTGGTCGGATTACACCGCGCTTGCAAAGCGTTAGATCTTCTTTCGGAGGTGGCGACCTGCTCAATCAAGGAGCTTCAAATGCATTTCCGCCGTTCCATTGCTGGAATCCATGCCTGAAAGAGCAATCTCACAATCCAACTGCGATCCTGAACTTCTACCGTTTCCTTCTCAAAGAGAAGTGCCATTCCTGTTGTGCAGGTATCAGGGCAGTTTTCATCGCAGGAACAAATATGCTATCACAGTATTTGAATTTATGGGAATGCGGGGTACGCTTCCTCCACGTACTGAAGTACGGGGTATCCGCTACCCCTGCACCCCAGAGGACACAATGACAATTCTTGATACTGCCCGCAAGATACTGAAAGAGGGACCTGTATGCGACCACTGCCTTGGACGGCAGTTCGCAAAACTCTCAACAGGTCTGGGCAACGATGAACGCGGAAAAGCCATCAGGCTCGTGCTGGCAATGCAGGCTGGGGCTGATAAGGACGCAGAGTTACTGGAAGAGCTCAAAAAGAGCGTTGAAAACAAATGCTGGGTATGCAACAACCTGTTCACACGTCTTGATCTCTGGGCTGACAAAGCTGTAATTGCCCTTTCTGATTACGAATATTCCAATTTCCTTGTGGGAACAAGGGTGACGGGGCTCCTGGCTGAGAACGAGGAGATAATATGGGCAGAAAGCGGTACTGCCTTTGCCGAGCCCCTAAAAACTGAACTTAACCGCGAAGTGGGAAAAAGGATAGAAAAGCGCACGGGAAAAAAGGCAAACCTCAAGAAACCGCAGATCGTGGCGCTTCTTGACCTTGAGAACGATGCAGTTGAGCTTGAGGTGAACTCACTATATATTTACGGCAGGTACAGGAAACTTATCCGCGGGATTCCGCAGACCAGGTGGCCGTGCAGGGAATGTCATGGCACAGGATGCGAGCATTGTGAGGGCACAGGCAGTATGTACCCGGAGTCAGTGGACGAGCTCATAAAACCACATCTTATGGCCGCATCGCGGTGTGAGGACACTGCTTTTCACGGAGCGGGACGCGAGGATATTGACGCATTGATGCTGGGCGACGGGCGCCCATTCGTGGTCGAGGCAAAGAAGCCGCATCTAAGGAGTATAGACCTGGATGCCCTTGCCTCCGGGATCAACGGCAATTCATCTGGCAAGATCGAGGTGCTGGGACTTAAATTCGTTGAAAGCGAAACCGTAGAACAGTTGAAGGCAATGAAAGCAGATAAAGAGTATCGCATGAAGATCATACACAGCACAACAGAGGAAAAACTTAAATCATCCCTTGACATAATAAGCGGGAATCTCATCAAACAGAAAACTCCAACCAGAGTGCTTCATCGACGCGCCGACCTTGAAAGGACAAGAAAAGTTCACAGGGCTGAGCTTGAGTCATTTGATACAGATACCGCCGTCCTCGTGATTCGCTGTGAAGGCGGGCTATATGTCAAGGAACTGGTCTCAGGCGATGGCGGGCGTACAGTACCAAGCGTTGCATCCATGACCGGAAGCGAGGCAAAGGTTATAGAACTAGAAGTAACTAAAGTAGGATAAGATACAGAGGAATAATATGGCAAAGACCCACGGAACAAGAAGGAAATCAAGACATAAACTAACAAAGACAGTAAGAGAAAAAGGACTAACACCTATCACCCGGGCGCTGCAGGAATTCACTGAAGGGGATATTGTGAACATAGATCTTGACCCGAGCATACAGAATGGAATGCCGCATCCCAAGTTCCATGGACGTACAGGGAAAGTAATTGAGCAGCGCGGACGGGCATACCTTGTTTCAGTACGCGATGGCGGACTCATGAAAGAAGTTATTGCACTTCCCGAGCATTTGACTGCACAAAACTAATTAGTGTAAGGATCTTTCCATGATAGTGAAACAGGTACTGAAAGAGGAAACACTGACGCTTCCTGAGGTCAGGAATATTCTGGATAATATAAAAAAGGAACGCGAAACAGAAGGTAAGGAGCTTGGCTATGAGTTAAGAAAGGCGATTTCGCATGCCGAGTCGTTTTCCAAGATCAGCGCCAAAAAATCAAGAGAACTTGTTGACGAGTTATTGAAGCTTGAGAAGATGAAACCCGAGATAGCTATCAGGATAGCTGATATCCTTCCACTTTCAAACGATGAGATCAGAACTATCTACGCAAAAGAACGCTACACATTGAGCGAAGATGAACTCAAGCAGATCCTCGAACTTGTAGTCAAATTTGAATGAGAACATTTTGTAAAACTATATAAGCGTTCATATTAATTTAGTATAGTCTGAACAAGGATACTTTAACAAAAAGAGTGGTATTTGATGATAACCCTGGGAAAAAAGGCAGAAAAGGAAGAATATGCATATATACTGGACTATCTTCCGTACGGGCGTACAGATGACAACCGTCCCATGTACCAGAAAAAACCTCTTGCCCAGGGAATAGGGGAAAAACACTTTGTTCTCATGGAGATGATGACAAAAGAGAACGTAGTTCCCAAATCCCATGACAGGGTATACATTGGCGATGGCGACAGGCCGGCGATAGACCATGTTAAAAGGCGGATAATGTTCAGCGAACTCACCCATTCTGCGCAGATGGAAGTTCCCAGTGTCATAGAAAAAATTATCATTTCAGATGAAATACGGTTCTTGAGTTTCTTTAATGATGCTTATCCAATAACAACCCGTCTTCACATGCTTGAATTGCTGCCAGGTATCGGCAAGAAGCTCATGTGGGCGATAATCGATGAGAGGAAAAAAGGTAAATTTGAAACCACAGCGCAGCTTGTGAGCAGGGTGAAAGGGCTGCATGCTCCGGAAAAACTTCTCATGAACAGGATAATGGAAGAACTGAAGGACGAGAATATAAAATACCGTATTTTTACAACCCCGATGCCGCCGAAGAGATGAAACGGTATAAAAAGGATCAGCATTTTTTAATTGATAAACTTGCCCTTGATCGTATAATTGAATACGGGAAACTGCATTTTTCGGATACTGTGCTTGAAATCGGAGCCGGCTACGGGAATCTGACTGAAAAGATCGCAGAGAAAGCGGGCAGAGTGATAGCAATAGAAGCTGATCCGGAACTTGTCGCTTCGCTTTACGGGTTGAAGAACGTAGAAGTCATTGCGGGTGATGCCATGAAAGTGGATTTCCCTGAGTTCAATAAGGTCATTTCCAATCTTCCCTATTCTATCTCTTCTCCTGTCACTTTCAAGTTGCTAAGCTCAAAATTCGAATTCGGAATACTGATGTACCAGTATGATTTCGCAAAGAGGATGGTAGCAACGCCTGGCGGCAAGGATTACGGAAGGCTGTCAATAACTGTACAGCATTATGCAGACGTTGAGATACTAGAGGTGTTACCTCCCGCCTCGTTTAATCCTGCGCCTGAGGTAAAGTCTGCAATTGTGAAGCTTGTCCCCCGTCCTGCCCCTTACACGGTGAAAGATGAGAATTTTTTCATGAAATTTATTAAAGCTGCATTCTCACAGAGGAGGAAAAAGCTCAGGAATGCGATATTGAATAATTCTGACTTACTCGGCGTCAGTGACAGCGCGATCCTGAAACTGCCTGAAGAACTTCTCGCGAAAAGGGCTGAAACCCTTTCGCCACAGGAACTTGCAAGTATTGCAGACGTTTTATATGGAGAAAAAATTTAAACACTTATAATACCATTTTTATAGTATGAAGATCGCCGTTGTTTTTGACAGCGCAGGAACGCTGCTTCGCATGCATCGCGTAGCTAAGAACATAAAGACTGGTGAATTCCTGGACAATGTGGTATCTACCGAGCTTGTCGGGAAAAAACCTTACTGCGCCCTCATGGTTATGCAGGTGGATTCAACCAGGCTGGTAAGCTGTCCGCCCGATATGAAGATATCTGATTTTATCAGGAAGAACGGTATCGATATCGAAGTGGCATGTTCACGAAGCAGGATAGAAAAAACTGATGCATTGAAGCTGATCGAAAATAATACTGAGGCTCTGATGAAGGACCTTCAGGATGTCATGGCAGTTGTCAAAAAAAAGTGCAGGGACATTTTTTACCTGGGCGTCGGGCTCATAATCGATCTTGATACTGACAGCATCCCGTACGTGATATGCACAGGCGGGAGGGTGTATCCCAATACTCCGAGCGTCATAAAGACCCTCAATGAGATGGATGTTGGCGTTTATATCGCCTCGGGCGACAGCATGAGGAACCTGTCAGTTCTTGCAAAGAACGTGTGCGTGCCGCTCCAGTGTGTGTTTGAGATTTCCACTCCTGAGAGAAAAGAAGGAATAGTGAAGAGTCTAAAAAAGGAGTACGATACAGTTATCATGGTGGGCGATGGCATCAACGACGTACTTGCATTGCGCGCCGCAGATATTGGAGTGCTCTCGATACAGCAGACTGGAAAGTGCCCGCCGCTGCTATGCGAGGAGGCAGATATTGTGATAAAGGATATTGGGGAGATGATAGGCATTGTGGAAACGCTGCACAAAAAAACAATTGACATTAAATCTGCGTAAATCGAGAAATAATATTACCATGTTCTTTGACAGGATTAACAGGATCGACAGGATACGATTTTTATAGTTAATCCTGTAAATCCTGTCGATCCTGTCTGAAAAAGACACAGACACCCAGGGCGTAGAGGCCGTAATCCCGAAAACCATGATAAGAAATAATTCATGATGCGTGTATAAAAAATAAAATATAACAAAACACTACGAAAAATGTTCATACCCACGCGCTTTCATCTCTTCCACCCCACCAGCCCTTTCAATGAACACGCCCTTTTCAATGACTTCCCCGATAACAGTTAGAGCACATGCTTTTCTTGCTTTATCCAGCTTTTCAGGCGCCACAGTGAACAACAGTTCAAAATCCCCGCCCGCAAATACCGCGGCCTCAAGCATTTCCTTCTCTTTCAATAACTTTTTAACACCAGGAAGAACAGGAAGCCTGCTTTCATATATCCTGAAACCCACGGCGCCGGCCCTGCTCATATCATGAAGAGATAGGGCAAGCCCGTCGCTTATGTCCATCATGGACGTAACCGAAAGTGATTCAGAAAGCGCCATGCCTTCATAAATCCTCGGTACCGGTTCAAAAAGGGCATTTAATATCTCTTGATTTGCGGGTATTTTATTATCAAGCGCAAAAAGAGCCGCGCCCGCTGTGCCCGGATGTCCTGTCACGCATACGAGGTCACCGACCTTCGCCCCGCTCCTGCGGATGAGATGATCCTTTTTCACCATGCCAAGCGCTGTTCCCACAAGCGTGAGTTCGTCGTGAGCATCAGTATCCCCGCCAACTATTCGCGTCCCATACTTAGAAGCGCATTCATCCATCCCCTTTACAACTTCATCGATAAAGTCAAGTTCTGTATCAGGCGGTATTCCCATCGCCATAACAACACCAATTGGTCTTGCGCCTTTGGAAGCAAGGTCGCTCAGGTTCACTGCCACGGACATCCATCCGATCTGGCGGCCTGTCATCTGGAGCGGGAAATCAGTTTTGCGGTGAAGCATGTCAGTGGTGACAAGAATATAATCATCACCGCCTGTATCAAGCACAGCGCAGTCGTCCTCGCCTGCCCCGACAACGATATTATCGCTTCCTGAAAGTAATCCGGTTATGCGTTGTATAAATGCACGCTCCCCGATATCTTTGATTTTCATGAGATATTATTCACGACCATTACTATATAGGATTTTGATTGACTTGTAATTTTCCCAATATCTGAGTTAGCGACTAATCTATTTCCTTATTATACCTTTAAATTTGTTGCATTACAAGTATATACTCATAATGAAATTCAATTTTATGAAAGACAGATACAACCATTTACTATCAAAAATAACAGAAAGAAAAACAAATGTGGGATATGTGGACGGCGAGTGTGAGGGAGAGAAAGGAGAGAAAATCATAACTTATTATAGATAATTACTCTAAATTGTATATGAGCATTAGTATATCTTTCCTTTTTCGTTCCAGATAATCGTCTGTAACGAAAAAACCATTATAAGAAATCTTGTTTCTTATCATTCGCAGGTCATCGATGAGCGTAATATCATGTACTTTGAATTCCGCGTAATTCTTCTCAATGTACTCTATCAACTTTTTATGGGCTCCTTCTCCATGCGTCTTATAACCATCAAGCAGAAGGATCACAGTAATTAGTTCGCGGATGACTTCGTAATATTCCTTTACTACATGGGAAGTGAATTTCTTTGAATCAATGGTATCTATCATTTCCAATGTGGTTTCCACCATTTTTAATATGGATTTTGCCTTTTCCCTATCAGGAGCTGTTTTTATAATACCTTCTTCCATCAGAACACCTTTAGATATCCTTTCAGGATAACTCCATTTATTATATTATTTTTCAATTCATTACTGAGTTCGCCAAAGTCTTCACTGAAGAGAAGATTAATATTTCTCTTGAGTTTAGTTTCAAAATCCAGAAGATCCAGTTTTCTTTCCCTGGAGACAAGAAATAAATCGATATCACTTTCCATAGTATCTTCTCCTTTTGATGCAGAACCAAATAAAATAATAACATCTGGCATACATTGGTTTTCCAGATATTCTATTAAACCCGATTCCTTAAGGGAAATTATTGTATCAATTTTTTTAAGGAGCTTGAACTCCATGCTATCAAAATTTGCCTGATAAACAGGATATGTAAATAACCTGTGCTTTGTCCTGATGATCAGTCCTTCATCAACCATTTCGTTCAAGTACAGCTTGACAGATGTTGTGGCAAGAGATGCTATTCTGCTTATCTCCCTCAGTTGAAATCCTGCATCTTTCGGCATAGGATTTTCAAAAAAAACTTTTAAGTACTTTCCATTTGTTATATTTTTGTAACATAAGTGACAATATTGTAACAACTGTAATATAAATGTTTCAGTTCCTTCACAGCCTGTATCTTGTTTCGCAGTATATCCCGCTTTCAGATGCCGGGGCGCAGGCTATCGCTTACCATGATGGAATGTATGTGCCTGAGGGGCACTCGGTGGCGCAAAAGGAAGAGCCGCTCCTGCTGTTGCTGCAAGGGGGGGATATGTGGACGGCGAAGGTGAGGGAGATGAAGGGGGAGATTTCATGACAGAATTTTGGCTTTTTTCAGACAGGATAACAGGATGAACAGGATTAGATGTAAGATTTTATCCTGTCAATCCTGTTAATCCTGTCCAGAATCCGTTCTGTCTGGCTCGATGTAAAAGCCATTGCTAAAGGTATGGGGAAATCTGTATTCGACGGTCTTTTCTTGCGGGATCAAATTGTCCGAACGAGGAGTCTAAACTCAGGTTGACAACATTGTTTAGATTGTGGGGTAATACCATGACTTATTTTTGGACATCCGATTCCTTTTTAAATCGAATCAAACCACTAATAACCTCAGGAATTGATTTTTCTTTGCTTGTGCGATGATTCATTAACCATTCCCAATCAGATTCATAAATTCTAACTGGGATTGTTTTCGGCATATTTCTTTGCCTCGTTTATTTTTTCTTTTGCCTTGATAGTAAGATTCTCCATTATGAATTGGTCAGATTCTATTTCAGGTAATAAAGAAACTACTTGATCAACCCAAAGCCATTTTTGCAGTTTCTTTCCAGATGTAAGGGGGGATTGGCACCTGTAAACCCCATTTAATGCTCATTGGCTTTGAGCCATAGTGTTCTATGTAGTATACATGCCCTAAAAAAACATAAGACATTGTGTTTCCAAATTCATCTGTATTTTTTTCTCTTACAAAAAGTAAAATTGATTTGCCTTTTTCTTTATGGGTAATATATGACAAACCTCTACCTATTTCAGGTTTTGATGAATTTTGAGATTGCCAATGAAATATTTTCTCGCTAATTGCATAATCATTGTACATAGTTGTTGGTGAATAGTTTTCCTCTGTTTTTTCTAAAGTAACTAAGAGCAATTCTGTATTCTTTGAATCCAAATTAACAAGTCCTTCTCGATTACTTGATTGTTTTTGAAAAGTGCTCGCACCAAATGCTGCCAAAATTTGCTCTCGCGTATAGCGGCTATGTAATTTTAGAGGTTGTGAATAAGGTAGATCAATATCAAATTCTATATGAGATATTCTGTCGATCAAAAACTTTAAAGTCTCTATCATTTCCTGCGTCAAAATTTGATTATCACCAATTTTTTTTATGCTCTTTTCAATACTATCAAAATTTGCTGCAGTTTGCCAAAAATCGTAATGTAACATCACTAACATTAGTTTTTCATTTTCATTTATTGTTGAGGGAATAGAAAAATTATTTTTTGCGAGTTCCAATATGAACTTTAAATAACTGTATGAATTACATTGAATCCATTTTTTTAAAATGGTTCGCCGAACTTCCTTTTCATTAATATTAGGAAAATCGGCTCTTTGATTTGCTAAATGACACAACCTACTCCAATTGCCTCTTTTGTAAATTGTTTGAATAGGAATTTGGTAAAATTCACAGAAGTTTTTCAATGTTAAGGTCAGTGTAGTCCGATGTTTAAAATTGACAATTTTATTGATTAGTTGATTTGTATTTATCTGTGTAGCATTTTTAATATTATCAAGGATATACTCTTTAGCTTTTTTCTCTAAAACGATTGAACAGCCTAATGGCAAATGGGGGAATTCTCTTTCTAATTCTTCTATAGTTGAAGAGTTTGTTTTTCCGATCATTGCTCTAAATTTACCTTCAAAATCATACTCTGATCTTGCGTTTCCAACAAAATCTAATACGGTTAAACATTCTTTATTCTCTGCTAATCTGAGTCCTCTTCCTAATTGCTGCAAGAAAACAGTTAAACTTTCAGTTGGTCTTAAAAACAATACAGTATCTATTTCAGGGATATCAATACCTTCATTGAAAATATCAACGACAAATAAATAATTGATTTCCTTTTTTTGAAATTTCGATTTAATGCTTTCCCTTAAATCATCCCTTCCATTACCACTAACTATAAAGTCAGCTTTTAAACCAGCTCTGACAAACTTTTCGGTCATATAAGATGCGTGCTCTTTTGTTATGCAAAATCCTATGGCTCTAACATCTTCAAAGTCTCTAAGATAGCTTTTGCATTTCTGAATTATCTCACCAACTCTTATATCGTTTTGTGTATAAAGCCTTGAAAGTTCACTTGGTAAATATCTACCATTTTGCCAAGTTGCATTTGACAAATCAACGCTATCACTAATACCAAAGTATTGAAATGGACAAAGAAGTTTTCTATTCAATGCTTCCGGTAATCTAATTTCAGCAGCAATAGTATTACAAAAATCGTCTAAAATATTTGCACCATCCATTCTTTCAGGAGTTGCGGTTAATCCTAATAATATTTCAGGTTTAAATTTATCTAAAATGGGTCTGTAACTATTTGCTGCTATATGATGAACTTCATCAATAATAATAAAATCATAATAGTTTTCTGTTAGTTGTAACTGACCTATTCGATTTTTTAAAGTCATAACAGAGGCAAATACAGCTTTATAATTACTTGGCTCCTCTCCGTCAACCCATAATTCACCAAAATTACTCTCTCTCAATACACCCGCAAACATTGTTCTTGCTTGAATCAAGATATCCTTTCTATGAGCAACAAAAAGAAATTTTGCATTTGGATTCTTCTTCAGATAATTTTTGAAGTCAAAGGCTGAAATAATGGTTTTACCTGTTCCTGTTGCAGCTACTACAAGATTTTTATTTCTATGATGAATTGTTCTTTCTACTTCTAATTTTTCAAGTATTTCTTGTTGAAATGGAAATGGTTTTATTTCAAAATAGAATGTTGCTTCAGTTCTATCATTTTTTCTTTCTTTTTTTAAAGCTGTGCGTAATTTTTCAATATGCTCTTCTTGAATAAAAGTTTCAAACTCGTTATCCTGCCAATACGTTTCAAATGTTTTTTCAAATTTATCAATAATGTGTCCAATTTCTTTTGTGGTTATTTTTAAATTCCATTCTAAACCACTCGTTAAAGCGCTTCTTGAAATATTCGAGGAGCCAATATACCCAGTATGAAAACCTGTATTTCTAAAGAATAGATAAGACTTAGCATGCAGCCTTTCATTTTCTGTATTGTAAGATATTTTTACTTCAGTATTTGGCAATCCTGATAGAAACTCAACAGCTTTCAAATCGGTTGCTCCCATATATGAAGTTGTTATGACTTTCAATTTGTTTCCCTTTTGAGTAAACTCTCTCAATTCGTTTTCAAAAATCCTTATACCAGACCATTTTATGAATGAAACTAAAAAATAAATTTTATCTGACGAAAGGATTTCTTTCTTCAATTCACTTTCCAGTGAAATACCAATGTTTGAACCTGTAAATAATTCGCTTTGAGTAAGCCGTGTAAATGGTGTAATTTTTTTCAAATGATCTTCATAATTTACCACACTTGAATCCAATTTTGAAAAAATCGCATTTAATATTTTTCCATTTATTGATATCAAATCTTTCCTCAAAATCGACATCTTTTAACTCATCCCTTAAAAGTCGTATAATTTTGTTTGAAACTTCTATTTGCTGCTCAATGCTGTTATCTGGAATCAAACTCAAAGCACGGTTTATCACTTCACTCAAATATTGACTGAGTAATTTAGCCGCCTCGGATTTATCTATTATAGAATCCTTAATGAAGAATCGATTTATATCTACATTTTTTAATTTTAATTCGATTATTTTGCTTATTAGCTGCTCGTATATTCCTTCGATTCTTTCGTTAAACATAATTAAGATGTCATTATCTCTAATAATTCTAAAGTTTCATTAACCATATCTAACCTACTCCGATACCATTCATTTCTACTATAAACTTTCGGAAGAATTTTTTCACCATTCCCACTTTTAAAACACATACTCATAATTTCATCAACCGCTTTTTTAGAAAATTGAGTTGGAGTATTTGTATTCTGTGTAATTACTTTTCCTGCGTCATCGGTTCCAATAGTTAAAGCTCCAACTTCAACAATAAACGAACATTTCTCAATCATATTTGATGTAATTCCATTTTCATATAATACTGCATATGATTTTAATTCCTCGATTTTATTAT
Source organism: Methanobacteriota archaeon (assembly GCA_963793805.1). Taxonomy (GTDB): domain Archaea; phylum Halobacteriota; class Methanosarcinia; order Methanosarcinales; family Methanoperedenaceae; genus Methanoperedens. The sequence goes on along the minus strand of CAWCBK010000011.1, from coordinate 20,153 downwards.
TTAAGACTTCATTATTCATTTTACTTCCTCAATTTTATTATATGAATTTTCTTTTTCTGCTTCCATCAATGGAGGAACTGCATTAAGCAATTCTTGTTTTCAACGTGTTACACGCATGCTCATCCATTTCCAGATGGGCTATAGAGGTAAATCCTGAACGAACAAACCCTTCTGAAAGTCCACCGGCACCCGCAAATAAATCAATGTAGTTCATGGATATCAGGTTATTAAACGTTTATTTAATTATATTCATATTTAATTGCATTCAAACATTGATAAAACTTTCGAAAAATCAAATAAACCCGAAATAAACCAAAAATTGATAAGAATAATTGATGAGGAGAGAGAGACAGACTTGATATGACTGTTTTATAGCAGGTCAAAAGGCTAAACTGCGAGGTGGCGGCTGCATACAATGATCCAGGTTGGAAAAAGGATGAGAATATTTCTATAAAAGGAATAAACCCATTTTAGCTTGATATAATAGTTAAGAACCTAATCTCTGATACTAATTCTATGTCCACTTCGCGCTCTTTGCGTGCTTTGCGGTGTTTGATTTTATTCACCGCAGAGGACGCAAAGATAAGTTCAAAACATTCAGTTCTCAACTATAGTTTGGCCTTTAAGCCTCATTTTATCCCCTGCATCTCATCAAGCAGTTCTTTTGCCCTGTCAGCCCTTACCTTCTTCTCTTTAACCATTATCTCAGCTATCTTATCCACAAGCTCACCTGTCGCGCCTGCCTGGATAGCAACGTTCCTTGAATGAAGCCCCATGTGTCCTCTCTGTATCCCTTCTGTCGCAAGCGCGCGCATGGCAGCGAAATTCTGCGCAAGTCCTAGAGCCGCGAAAACCTCTCCCATCTCTGTGGCAGTCTTTACGCCCAGTATTTTTACTGCTGCCCGGGCTATCGGGTTCGTTTTTGTGGCACCGCCGACAAGACCGACGGCCATAGGCATCTCGATAGTTGCGACAAGGTCACGGTTTGCGTTCTTCTCGTAACATGAGAGCGGCCTGTATGTGCCGCTTCGCGAGGCATACACATGCGCTCCTGCCTCGATGGCCCTTGTATCGTTTCCAGTCGCAAGAACCGCTGCAGTCACGCCGTTCATGATCCCCTTGTTGTGCGTTGCCGCGCGGTAAGGATCCGAGAATGCAAAATTATATGCAGCGATTATGCCGTCCACGACATCTTCGCCGCCGATGGCTTCTTTCTTGAACACAGCTTTAGCTCTCATAATGCGCTTGTCCGCGAAATTCGAAATGATGCGCAGGTACACGCGGCCGCCCGTTAATTCTTCGATATATGGTGCAACTGTTTCTGCCATCGTGTTCACAGCGTTAGCGCCCATGGCGTCGCGGCAGTCCACTACCAGGTGCGTGATGACCATCTTTCCGCCAGGCGTGTCAATGACGCGCACCTCCACGTCCTTTGCGCCTCCTCCGAACTTCACAAGCACGGGATCCACATCATTCGCGCGCCTGATTATCTCATCCCTCTTCTCAAGTATGCTCATCCTTGCGCCAGCCGGGTCTGCGATGCCCACAGCCTGTATCTGGCCTATCATCACAGGACCTGTGCTGCTTGTTGTGAACCCGCCGCCCTCACGAGCCATTTTAGCAGCATTGCTGGCAGCGGCTATCACCGACGGTTCTTCTATCGCCATTGGGATAAGATAATCTTTCCCGTTTATGAGGAAATTCACTGCTACGCCCATGGGCACCTCCATCACTCCGATGAGATTCTCAACCATCTTGTCCGCCGCATCAAGTGACAGCGCACCTGACGAGCTGATACAAGTTGCCTCTTCCTGCGTGAGACCTGCAAAATCGGATACTAACTTGAGTCTTTCCTGTGGATCGAACTTATAGAAACCTGATATCTTGGAAGTTTTTGTCATGTTAAAACACCCTCTGGGGAATGTAAACGGCAGGTTTGTATAAATAGATTTTCAGAAGGCTTCGGCTGTGGGACAGAATTAAGCAGGATACAAGTTTAACAAATTGTGCCAGACACCTGTGCATGTTAATGTGAAGGAAGTTCTTTAAGGAATCTGATACCATCCGAGCTTTCGGATGCTTCCACTTTTTTAACTATTTATGCGTAAAATACGCCACGACCTCATCCCCTTTCACGCTATCAATCCTCACGAACCCGAACCTCTCGAACTGCACTACCTTATCCAGTTCCTTCTCCATCCCGCGCTCTCCGATGCCTGTAAATTCGCCATCCGGGGAGAAAACCCTGACTTTAAGCCCGTCCAGGGGGACCCAGTGGATAATGCGCGCCTTCTCTTTCTTAACAAGATCCATATCAGTCCCGATGAACTTCACCCGCAGAGGCGAGATGCCAATCACTTCGATATTGTAAAGGTCTTTAAGGCGCAGCCTCTCGCCTTCTTTCAGGCTATCCGCATCATTCCGTGTTATCAATACCTTTGTTCCCGCAGATATTTCCCTGAGTCCTCCGCGCGTGGGATGAAGCGGAGCCTTCGCAATTTTGGGTTCTGCGCCCTCTGTTTCAAGTTCTACAGGGTCCCATACAAAAAAGTACCTGTTCGCTACGGGATCAACTATTTTTCTGTTCTCAGCATACAGCGTATCCAGGCTCAGGCTGATATCAGTCTCGCCCAGGCCCAGGTCAAGCATGAACTTGCGCAGCGCCTCAGGAAGTATTCCTCTTCTTTTTATAGCCCTGATGGTAGGCAGGCGCGGGTCGTCCCATCCGGTGTATTGACCTTCAGCTATTGCTTTCTTGATACCGCTCGTGCTCAGTTTCCCGAACTCGTGTATCTGCACCCGTCCCCAGTGCATCGTTTTTGGATACATCCAGCCCATGTATTTATAGACATATCTCTGGCGCGTCTCGCTATCTGTGAGGTCTTTGCCCCTGATGATAAGTGTTGTTCCAAGAAGGTGGTCTTCCACCGCGCCTTCGAAATCAAGCAGCGGCCAGACGCAGAATTTATCGCCCACCTCAGGTCTTGGATGCGGCGTCCTGATGATGCGGAAAGCCACCCAGTCCCTGATCGCGGGGTCTTTATGGGCTATATCCGTCTTGATACGAAGCACCGCCTCCTGCTCTTTATAATCCCCTGCGAGCATCTTTTTCCAGAACCCAAGGTTCTTCTCAGGATTCTCTTTCCTGTGAGGGCATGCCTTTTTTACGTCTTTCAAAGCTTTGAATGATTCCTGCTCGCAGAAACAAACGTATGCACCGTCCCTTTTTTATCAATTCTTCAGCGACATTATAATATCTTTCTATCCTGTCAGATGCGATCACGACCTCGTCAGGCTTTGCCCCAAGCCATTCGCAGTCCTCAAGATACCAGGAATAAGCCTCAAGCATGGGACGCTTGGTCGCAGGGTCCGTGTCATCAAACCGGATAATAAGTTTGCCTTTGTATTTTTTCGTGTACTCGGAGTTCACAACGATCCCGCGCGCGCTGCCAAGCGTTGGCGGTCCATTCGGGTTTGGCGCGAACCTCATCACAAGAGGTCCGTCTAACTCAAGCGGCGGCAGGCCTTTTTCAGGTTCCTTCTTTTCATTCAGTTCAGCAATGAGTTCAGGCGCGAGCTTATTTAATTCCTCTTCACGAGCCTCTGGCGTCATCCGGTCTATTTCGACAAGGACTTCATTCACAAGAACAGTAATTTCTTTAGCTTTCGAGCGAAGCTCAGGCTGCGCCATGACCTTACCCATCACAGCGCCAGGCTGCGGCGTCCTGTTATACTTGACCGCGTTCTGCAGGGCATATTTCTTAATAATGAGTTTGATATCTTCTATGGTTGGCATCGTATGCCTTAATCATCAGCACATAATATTAAACTTCACGGACAAAATTGGCAATTTCAATAAACTATATATTGCATTCATTCGTATTCTGGTCAAGGTGATATGATGCAGTCAGAGGTTTCAACGATGTTTGGTTTGAATGTTTATACTGAGAGAGGGGTATATATAGGAAAAGTCAACGATGTCGTACTTGAAGTGAATGAGAAAAAAGTGGCAGGACTTGCGGTTTCGAGATTGAACCCGGAAATGTTCGATAGCTCAAAATCCGGAGTGGTCATCCCGTACAGATGGGTCACTGCAGTGGCTGATGTTGTTCTTATCAGGCATGTCAAAGACCAGTTCAAGAAACCGGAAGAGATCCCGGAAGAATACAGTATTTCCAACGAGGAAGAACAATAGACCGTGAATGATGCTTTTTCAGCAAATGAGATGAAAGAGAGGGAGATATACTCTGACCTTCGGGTCTTCCCTCCTTTTGCGGTCAGGATCGACGGACGCGGATTTCGCCGCGAACTTTCGGATTTCAAAAAACCTTACGATGAAAGATTCGCAAAAGCCATGGCGGATTGCGTGGAATCTTTTTTCAGGGACAGCGGTTTGAACCCTGTTTTTGCCTTCACGTTCTCTGATGAGATTAATCTCTTTTTTTCAGAAATGCCGTACAATTACAGGATAGAGAAGATCGATTCCATTATCCCGAGCTTCTTCTCATCCGGGCTTACTATCAGGCTTGAGCTTAAAAAACCAGTATCATTCGATTCACGCGTCATACCGCTTGGAAAAGAAGACATCTACAGGTACCTTGTATGGAGGCAGGCAGAGACCTGGAGGAACCATGTAAGCTCTTACGGGTTTTATACGTTGCTGAGTACGGGTTTATCTGAAAAAGAAGCTGCTTTGCGTCTTGAAAAAATGAAGGCCAGTTCGGTTCATGAACTTTTATTCCAGCATGGCGTCAACCTTGCGGAAACACCGGCATGGCAGAGATGCGGCGTATTGGTTTTCCGGGAAACGTATGATAAAAGAGGATACGATCCCGTGAAGAAAACAGAAGTCACTACACAGAGGACAAAAATAATCCAGGAATGGGATACACCGATATTCAAGACAGAAAAAGGCAAGAATCTAATCGACCGATTGTTATCCGAAGGCAAATGATATGATATGGTCAATTATTGCCTGTATCGTTACAATATAAATAATATCAAATGATGTGAGGGGTCAAATGATAATTGTACAGGTAGTCGCTTTCTTAGTCGCCGTCTTCATGGGATTGAATATAGGGGGCAATAATGCGGCTGCGGCAATGGGTGCAGCTTATGGCGCAAAGGTGCGCACCAAGTACCAGGCAGTTCTTTTGATCGGCATATTCTCTCTCCTGGGGGCGATTTTCAGCGGTGGGGCAGTGATTAAGACGCTTGGCAGCGGTATTCTTCCACCAGGGACCATACTGCTAAATGGCGCCATTGTCGCAGTAGGAGCGGCGGGCATAACCGTTTTCCTTGCAAATCTAATGAGAATACCCATTTCTACAAGCCAGGCTGCTGTCGGTTCAGTGGTCGGTATCGGGCTTTTCTATGGTTATCCAAAATTGAACCTTCCCCTTCTGGGTTATATCGTAAGCTGGTGGGTGGTGACACCTGTCCTTGCCTGGCTGCTTGCGTATATTTTGGGCAAATACTTCTACACAGATATCCTCGTATGGCTGGCTGACCACAGCAGCTCCGAAGCCTCAATAAAGAAGCTGCTAAATGTGCTTCTCACGATTTCGGGTTGCTATGTAGCATATTCGGCTGGAGCGAACAATGCAGCCAATGCAGTGGGCCCATTCGTGGGCGCAGGTCTCGTCGACCCACTATGGGGTGCTGTCCTTGGCGGTATTACTATCGGTTTTGGAGCCCTGCTCATGGGCGGCAGGGTTCTTGATACCGTGGGAAAAGAGATCACTGAACTGTGCATCATCAGAGCCACTTTCGTGGAATTCACATCGGCCATATTAGTCCATGTTGCGTCCATCCTGGGCGTTCCAGTTTCACTTGGCGAGATAGTGGCGGCAGGTATTATCGGGATAGGGTGCGCAAACAGCGGAATGCATCTTGTAAAAGGGGAGGTCGTAAAGAAGATCATCATAGCCTGGGTCGTCTCCCCTGTTCTTGCTGGCGTGATGGCTTTTGCTTTAATGAATTTGATCCAGATATTCTGATTTCGGGATCTCAACAATAAAAATAGCCCCGCCCTGCGGATTATCTTCAACTCCAATACCGCCCCTGTGTAATTCTACTACCTTTTTTGCAATGGCTAATCCTAATCCCGAACCTTTTATCCCTTTCTTCTCCAGCCTGCAGAACCTGTCAAAAACAATGCTTTTATCTGCCATTTTCAAGCCTTTGCCAAAATCAATGATCATAACATTCCAGAATGGGTCCCTGTCCTCGCATTTCACGATGATCCTTTTACCATCCCTGGCATATTTGATGGCATTCGATATAAGGTTGGAAAATACTTCTTCAATTATCTTATTTGCCTTAACAGGCATGTTTCCAGGAATTATGCTTTCAATTTCCATTCCGGCGCTTCCTGCCATGGGACGCAGATTTTCTATGACCCCATCTATCACTTCCTTTAGATCCATGTCACTAAAATCTATGCGGTCAATACTATCGATCCTTGAAAAATTTGTGGCGCACTCAATGAGATCCATGGATTTAAGAAGATTTTTTTCTATGGTCTCAATATACATCATGTTACCTGCATCAGACATGAAGACAGGAACCCTATGAAAACTCTCAGCGGCAGCCAGAAGCGTTCATTAAAATCCCAGGCGCATCACCTTAAACCGGTGGTAATGATCGGCAAACTCGGCATCACCGCCTCCCTTGTCGAGGCGGTCAGTGCAGGCCCTCGATGACCATGAGCTCATCAAGATCAAATTCATCGATTTCAAGGAAGAGAAGAAGGACCTGGTCGCTGATATCGTGGCGCAAAACAGGCTCCGAGTGCGTGGCCATCATAGGTAATATTGCCATTATTTATAAGCAGAATAAAGATGTCAAAAAGCGACGAATTGTTCTTTAGTCCGACTATTTATTGTTGACAACCCGCCATACCAATTAAAATTACCCAAAATCATTGCGGGAAATGATGTCCTGCCTGCGGGCCTGGATATCAGGCTCCCCGCATTATCTGGAGGTCCATCGTGAAAAAGTACAATGTCGTCATTCTCGGCGCAACCGGCGCAGTGGGTATCGAATTCAGGAAGATACTGCTTGAGAGAAAATTCCCCATAGACAAGATAAAGTTCCTCGGTTTGACAACCGTGGGCAAGGAATATGATTTCGGCGGAAGGAAGATCGTTTCAGAGGCGGTAGCCGACGGGTGCTTCAAGGGGTATGATATCGGCCTTTTCTCGGCAGGCGGCGATATCAGCAAAAAAGTAGCCAAGGCGCGCCGTCGAGGAAGGGTGCGTGGTGGTGGACAACAGCTCCGCGTGGCGGATGGACCCGGAAGTTCCCCTGGTGGTCCCGGAAGTGAACCCGGACGATGTTGACTGGAACAATGGCATCATTGCCAACCCGAACTGCTCCACCATACAGATGGTGGTGGCCCTCAAGCCGATCCATGACGCGGCCCGGATCAAGCGGATCGTGGTCAGCACCTACCAGGCCGTGTCGGGGACAGGCCTGAAGGCGATCGAGGAATGTCTTGTTCAGACCAAGGACCTCATTGCCGGGAAGGAGATATCCCAGCGGAAAGTGTATCCGCACCAGATAGCCTTCAATGTCCTTCCTCAAATTGACGTTTTCATCGAAAACGGCTATACCAAGGAAGAGATGAAAATGGTCAATGAGACGAAGAAGATCATGGGCGATGATTCGATCAGGGTCACCGCGACCACGGTCAGGGTCCCGGTCCTGTACGGACACTCGGAATCGGTCAATATCGAAACCGAGAAAAAATTAACCCCCCATGAGGTTCGCGAGCTGCTGCGGAAGGCCCCCGGCGTTACGATCGTCGATAACCCGACCAAGAGCGAATATCCCCTGGCCATCAACGCCGCCGGCAAGGACGATGTCTTCGTCGGCCGCATCCGGGAGGATGAATCAATAGCCAATGGAATCAACATGTGGATTGTGTCCGATAATATACGGAAAGGAGCGGCCCTCAACGCGGTTCAGATTGCGGAACTGTTAATCAAGAAGGGCAAACTTTAATACTTTAGCTATTGTAGGCATGATTAAAAGCCTTCCCGCGGCAACCGGGAAGGCTTTTTTCTTTTAAAATCACTCAAATTTCCCTTCAAATACCGCTTTCAACCAATAATGTCATATTTTATCAAAATATGTTAAATCTAATTCTCAATTTTTGTTCAATTTATTACGAAAATAATAACAGAAGAACCGTTACAGTACCGGTATACATGAAAAAAATTATATTTTATTTTGATCCCACGGCGAAGAAGATGCTGACCGAAACGATTTCGGAGACAGGGGAGAAGAAGCTGGTCCTTTCTTCAACGAAAAATTTCGTATATACCGCTGAGATAGTCGCCAGGATCATTGATATTGACAACGATGAACAGATACCCACGCGCCTGGACCCCGGCTATAATTACCATGTTGTCATGGATTATTTCACCATAAAGGCGGACCGGGGATCTATTACGATGAAGCGGCCGGCGCCTATAAAGCTTCCGAGTATGGTTTTGTCGTGCTGGATGGACAGAAAATCAGATTGATCTCACCGCTTTCCATAAGCAAGGACAAGCTGAAAGCGTATTACTATATTTATCCGACGAAATTCGGCAAGGTACCCGCCTATGCCGACCTTGAAGAGATCATGCACCAGTACCGCATCCTGTCGCGTCTCGACCAGAGCAAGATCAGTGGAGCAGCTGCAGGGCATTGATGTCAAGCCAGCCGAAATTCACCAGGATCCTGATCGCCCAGGGCAAGGAGCCGGTCAACGGCCATGAAGAATACTATATTCCCCTCATTAATCTGCAGAAAAAAGCGGGGGAGATGAAATCTGACGGCAGCATCGATTTCAAGGAAGTCGGCTTTATCGTGGAAGTAAAAAAGGGCAGGATATTCTGCGAAGAATCCCCAAGGAAAAATCCGTGGATGGCTATAATGTATACGGAGATAAGGCACCGGCGGAAATAGTTAAAGACAGACGGATATAACAAGGGCGCCAATATGGAGCCGGGCAAGGGTGATGAAAATATCTTCGTTTCAACGATAGACGGATGTGTCGACATTGACGGGAAAACAGTATCGGTGCTCCCCATAGTATATATCCAGGGCGACATCAATTACGAGACCGGCAATATCGATTTTGACGGGTCCGTCCATATCATGGGTTCGGTGCTGCCGGGATTTACCGTGAAGGCGCGCGGCGATATCATCATCGAAAAGAATGTTGATGACGCCTTCATCGACGCCCAGGGCGATATAACCGTTAAAATGGGCGTCGTGGGCAAGGAGAATGCGAAACTTGTCGCCAACGGGAAGGTTACGGCCAAGTACCTCCTCAACGCCAAGGTCGAGGCCGTGGGCGATATAATCGTCGAGGATTCCATCATCAACTGCGACGTTTTTTCCAATTCGAAAATAAGCGTCGTGGCGCGGCAGGGAAAGATAATCGGCGGGAAAACAACGGCGCTGTATGAAATCATGGTCAACGTGTCAGGATCTCCCAATGAGACGGAAACACAGCTGAGCGTGGGAAGAAACCTGTTTATAGAGAAAGAGCTGGCGGATGTCCACAAGGAAATTTCCAAATGGCGCCAGACCGTTGATGAAACCATACGGAAACTCAAGGGGAGCTTCGGCGACGCGGTTTTTGAAAATCCCAAGGACTACATAGCCAAACTGCCGCCGGTGAAGCAGAAAAGCTGCCTTATGATGCTCAAGGAATTGAGCAATAACAACATAGAATTGAAAAAATTGATCGAGCAGAGCAAGGAAATCCAGGATAAGCTCAAGATGGAGCGCGAGCCGTGCATCATCATTAAGAACAAGGCGTACCCGAACACCATCATAAGCATCAGGAAAAGCACCAAGCGTATCGACAGCATCATCGATAACGTGAAATATTATGAAGACCCCGATGACAAGATCATCCGGTTCAGCCCCGCTTTATAATGCCCGCCTGAAACATTTGCCGGAACCGGCAGAATTTAATTTGACAAAAGCTTTCATTGAATTTTAATGACCTAAATTCTAATGGAGGTAATCCATGAATACGGGAATGCAACTGGCCATTATACCCAATGTCGGCCCCTGGGAACTTGCCTTGATACTCCTGATCGTCCTGATTATATTTGGCGCCAACAAGCTGCCGAAAATCGCGAAAGACCTTGGCAGCGGAATACGGGAATTCAAAAAATCGATTTCCGGCGAAAAAGACGAAAGTAAAGACGAATCCAAAGATACCAAGAAAGATTAATCGTTGCCGGTGCGGACAGCGCCGGAGCGGGCCGTCATTTGGAATGCATGTCCGGCCTGGTTTTGGAGCAATTAAGATTTGACAAAACGGTTGATTATGTTTTAAATCAACCAGTGCTATAGAATGGCGGGCTATTGAATACCGCCATTTGTTTTTTATGCCGGCAGACAACTTATACATTATGATTTTAATCCTAACTTCTTCGCATAATCCACTGTCGCCGGGCCCATCCATTCATTCTGTTCTTCAAGAATATTGTTCATCATCCCTGGTCGCTATTGATGATAATGCTGTTCCGTATCATGATCAGATCAAGCGTCTCTTTCTGGAATACCGGCCAAAGATTGTTCTTAACTGTCATGAATACCCGGATATCGATGCGGCTGAATATGAACCTGAAACCGCCTATGCCATAAACGGCTTTTTCACTAAAATCTGTCAGAACTCTGCCGTGATCAGGATTAAAGCTGATACAGTTGAGCACGTCATATGTTTTTAACGGCTTACAGTCGTCTCCATACAGAGAAGAGGATGAGACTGATCCGGTCTCTGTATACGGCGACTCCAAGCTTCTCGGCGAGCGCTTTATTCTGGAATCCGGATGCCGCCAGATGATCATTCGGGTACCGGATCTATTCGGTGAGCATATGCCATTGTTCAGCAGGCGGCTGATAATGATGAATGAGGATTGTTCCATCCAGGTGAAAAAGGGGCAGGTTATCTCGCCCGCCTATTCAGGTGACCTGGCGAAGGCCATTTCGGAATTAATCAGCAGGGACGGCGAGGGTATATTTCATTACGGCCAGGAAGGCGCGGTGACGACCGGTGAAATGATCACCAGGGTACTGGAGCTTTGTGCGCGTCATGGCGTTACCGATAAAAAATATTCAATTAACGAGGTTGAAAAAGAGGATTTTCTTGCGCCCGGCGAGCGTCCGATGTATAATGTCCTTGATAATGGGAAAATGAGCAGGGCGGCCGGAATCAGAGTCAGGGGCTGGGATTCTGCCCTGGAAGATTATATCTCACAAAACGGCAATTCAATTATTCTCACCTGAAAGGAGTCAATGAGATGAAACCATACAAGATAGATGAAATAGGCGAAGAGATCCTTGAAATATTGAGCAAAGACGCCAAGGCGGATATCGGCGACATTGCCAAACAGGTGAACATTCCGGAAGAAAATGTAAAAAAATATATCAAGAAACTTGAAAGCGACAGGATCATCCTCGGATACCATACTGATGTCAACTGGCAGAGGATACGCCTGCATGAAGTCAAGGCCCTCATCGAGGTAAAGGTCATACCGGAACGGAAGGTCGGATTTGATTCCGTTGCCGAGGCCATTTACCGGTACCCCGAGGTAACGTCCGTCTACCTTCTTTCCGGTGGATATGACCTCCTGGTCCAGGTGGAAGGTGAAAGCCTTCGCGAAGTGGCGCTCTTCGTATCGGAAAAACTCGCGACCACCCATGGCGTTCAATCAACCGTGTCCCACTTTTTACTGAAGAAGTACAAGGAAGACGGCGTCATACTGGTCGACCAGTCGGATTCCAAGCGGCTACCGGTCACGTGAGAAGGGCTTCGCTGCCGCGCTCGACAGGGAGACTGATACCGGCATGAACCTTATCCGGTCCGTGTATAAACGGCTCCTTGCGTTCCATGGACCCCAGGGGTGGTGGCCCATCGTCAATGCTTCGACGCTCCGGGGCGAATACCACCTCGGGGCACCCCGCGATGAAAAGGATTTTTTCGAGATTTCCATCGGCGCCATACTTACCCAGAATATAGCCTGGAAAAACGTTGATACCGCCCTGGCAGCGCTCAAAAAGAAAGGTCTCCTGGATCCCCGGTCTATGCAGCGCGTAAGGCACCAGACCCTGGGGAATCTCATACGCCCCACCGGTTACTACAATCAGAAGGCAAAAAAAATAAAGAATTTCCTGGAGTTGTACCGGCGTTATCATTATGATATCAGGGAGTTCTGCTCCATCGAGGCGTCTCTCCTCAGAAAGGAGCTCCTTGCTGTCAACGGGATAGGGCCGGAAACCGCCGATTCCATCCTTCTCTATGCGCTGAATATAAAACTATTCGTCGTTGATGCCTATACGAGGAGGATATTCACCCGTCTCGGTGTGCTCTCCGGCAGGGAGAGTTACCACGAGATCCAGGAGCTGTTCCACGGGAAGTTCAAGGGCAACCGTGAGGAATACAATGAATATCACGCCCTCATCGTGGCCCACGGAAAGGATTACTGCAAGAAAAAGCCCCGGTGTGAAGACTGCTGCCTTTCAAGCATTATGCGATAAAAGAATATAATACCCCCCTGTCCCCCTGAGGGGGGTGAGGTCAAACAAGGGAGGGGATCCGGGGGGGAGGTATTAAATTCTTGACTTTCCCTGTAACCTCGTGTAGATTCTGCTCCCTGATTATTGTTATGAGGATGCCATGCATAGAGAAAAATTGACCGAAATGAAGGAATGGAAGGCCCTGGAGGCCCACTACGAAGAGATCAGGGACGTGACACTTAAATCCCTTTTTGAATCCGATGCCGGAAGGGCTGAAAAATTCACCATTCTTGAAGACGACATCCTTTTCGATTATTCCAAAAACAGGATCACTGAAAAAACCATGGGGCTTCTCGCTGCTCTTGCCGACGCCTGCGACCTGAAAGGTGAGATTGAACGCATGTTCCGGGGAGAAAAGATAAATGTCACCGAAAACCGGGCGGTGCTCCATACGGCGCTGAGGAACCTGTCGGGCGGTCCCGTCATGGTGGACGGCGCGGATGTCATGCCGGGGGTCATGGCGGTCCTGGATAAAATGAAGGATTTTTCCGACCGGGTCCGGGACGGCAGGTGGAAAGGCTATCACCGGCAGGCCGATGAAGAATATCGTGAATATCGGCATCGGCGGGTCTGACCTGGGACCCTGCATGGCGACGGAGGCCCTGAAATTCTATTCCCGGCGGGATCTGAATTCGTATTTTGTATCGAATATCGACGATACCCATATCATGGAAACCCTCCGCGCGGTGCGATCCGGAGGAAACGCTCTTCATCATCGCGTCGAAGACCTTCACCACCCAGGAGACCATGACCAACGCCGAAACGGCCAGGAAATGGCTGGTCGAGCAGCTTGTCGTCGGAAAAGGCAATTCCCCGGCATTTCGTCGCGCTGTCGACCAACGCGGCGGAAGTGAAGACGCTTCGGCATAGACCCGGAAAACATGTTCGAGTTCTGGGACTGGGTGGGCGGCAGATATTCCCTCACGTCCGCCATCGGGCTTTCCACTGATGATCTCCATCGGGTATGATCATTTCATGTCTCTCCTGAAGGGCTTCCACGCCATGGACAACCATTTCAGGAATGCGCCCTTCGAGAGGAACATGCCGGTCATCATGGCGCTCCTGGGCGTCTGGTACAACAATTTTTTCGGCGCCGAGACCCACGCGGTGCTTCCCTACGAACAGTACCTTCACCGTTTCCCGGCCTATCTGCAGCAGGCCGACATGGAATCCAACGGCAAAAGCGTCGACCGCGGCGGGAGCCGGGTGAGCTACCAGACCGGGCCGATCATCTGGGGCGAACCGGGCACCAACGGCCAGCACGCCTTTTACCAGCTGATCCACCAGGGCACCAGGCTCGTCCCGGCGGATTTCATCGGGTTTGCCCGGTCGCTGCACAACACCGGCGACCATCACCGGAAGCTCATGGCAAATTTTTTCGCCCAGACCGAGGCCCTGGCTTTCGGCAAGTCGGCGGACGAGCTCCGGAGCGAAGGAGTCCCGGAGGCCCTTGTCCCGTACCGCACCTTCGAGGGAAACCGGCCGACCACCACCATCATGGCGGAGCAGCTGACGCCCTGTGCCTGCTGGGGAAGCTCATCGCCCTGTACGAGCATAAAATTTTCGTCCAGGGCATCATCTGGAACATTTATTCCTTTGACCAGTGGGGCGTGGAGCTCGGAAAGGCGCTGGCGAAGAACATCATGCCGGAACTGGGCGCCGGATACAAGGGCGAGCTGAAGCATGACAGCTCCACGAACGGCCTGATACGCTATTACAGGAACAAGCAATCCCATGAGTAGTCATATCCCGGGCGGCGGTGAAGATGCCGAGACATCTGACGGACGATGAACGGGAAAAGCTGAGGCAGTTCAACATCCTCAACGCCGAGGCGAATACGATCCGTGAAAAGGACAAGGTCCTCATCAAGAGCCTCTTCCGGAATTTTTACAGCAAGAAGCTCAATGTCGGGATCGGGTTCCAGCGCGCCTACGGCTCGATCCTTTCGGGGATTATTTCGACCTGATACAGCTGCCGGACGGCAATTATCTCTTCATCTTCGCGGACATGAGCGGCCACGGCCTCCCGGCCTATACCAACCTGGTGCGCCTCAGGTCCGCCATCACCATGTCGATCGGCGACGCGCGGAAGATATACGAGCATTCCGGATCGGTGGACAGCGATTTCCTCGTCAAAAACATCACCACCAAGTTTACCGATATCATGGAAGAGGCGAATTCACATGATTTTGCCTGCGTCCTCTTCACGTTCATATATAATGACGGCGATAAGTTCCATCTTACCTTTTACAACAGGAGCATGCTGTTCCCCGTTATCGTGCGCAAGTTCGAGAAAAACATCGTGGACATGTACAACCTGAACAACGAGGAGAAAGGCTGGTATCCCCTCAAGGGAAACCTCCTGAGCAGCGATGTGCGCATGATCCTCGAGGACCGGTATCTCGATTGCCCGTCGTGCGGTTTCACCCTCTATGAAGGCGATTCGATCCTCTATTTCAGCGACGGCATCGTGGAGGCGTCACAGAAAGACCGTCAGACCGAAGAGTTCGGCGAGGAGAGAATCATGCAGATACTCCGCGATAACGTCAACCTGATGCCGCAGCTGGTGGTGCATGAGCTCTTTGAGGCGGTTTACCAGTTCATGGAGCGGCCTGAACAGCAGAAGGACGACATGACCGCGGTACTGATTGATTTTCCCCCGGTGCGGTATTAAATAAGTTGACACTCAAGCCTTTCGCCATACCGTGTGAAATGACCGCGGAGGTGTTTCATGCAAGATATCCTTAAAAAAATCGAAAAACTGACCCTGATGAATGATTACCTCACTCCCGAAATGATAAGGGAGAAGGATGTCAAACTCGGCCTGAGGAACCCTGACGGGACCGGCGTTGTCGTGGGAATAACGACAAAGGGGAGGGTTGACGGGTATCAGAAAGTCCTGAAAAGCGCCGCCACCAAAACCTATGAAGTGAAGCCGATCCCCGGCAAGCTGTTTTATTGCGGATATGATGTCGAGAAAATCGTCAAGGCCGCCGAAAAGAGCAGGCGGTTTTGTTTTGATGAAGTGGCATACCTTCTCCTGGCCGGGGAACTGCCGAAAGCGTCGGACCTGAAAAAATTCAGCAAGGAACTGGGGAAGCGGCGGACCCTTTCACGGATGGAGCGCCAGATCATCATGGGCGAGGTCCAGAACGACAACCAGATGTACGCGCTCCACAGCGTGCTCTCCCACCTGAGCCGCTGCGACGAAGACGCCGATTCCACCGACATCGAGAACGTCTGCCGGCAGAGCATCAACCTGATCGCCAAGTTCCCGACCATCGTCGCGACGAATTACAACGTGCTGCGCTACAGCAAGGGCTCTGACCTGAAAATATTGCGGCCGAAGCCGGAATACTCGACGGCGCAGAATTTCCTCTACCTGCTCCATGGCGAAAAGCCGGAAGACGATGACGCCCATATCTTCGATGTCGCCCTGATCCTTCACGCCGAGCATGGCGGCGGCAATAATTCGACCTTCACCGTGCGTTCCGTGTCCTCCAGCGGCGCCAACACCTACATGGCCATAGCCGCGGGAATCGCCTCCCTGTCGGGCCACCTCCACGGCGGCGCCAACGAGTCGGTTAAGATGATGATGAAGGACCTGAAAAACGAGGTGAAGGACTGGGGGAGCGAAAAGGAGATCAGATCGTATCTCAACAAGATTCTGGATAAAAAGGCAGGCGACGGGTCAGGAAAAATCTACGGCTTCGGCCATGCCGTGTATACCATTTCTGATCCGAGGGCCATTATCCTGAAGGAATACGCGCGAAAAATGGCGAAAAAATATGACTTTTACGACGAATTTCTCCTGTATGAAAGTGTTGAGAAAATAGCGCGCCTCAATTCTGAACAGCAGGGGCAAAAAGGTCATCTGCGCCAATGTCGACTATTATTCAGGGTTCGTGTATGAGATGCTGGGCATCCCCCGGGAGCTGTATACGCCGATATTTGCCATGGCCCGGGTCGTCGGGTGGTGCGCCCACCGCATTGAGCAGATCATGCAGGGCAAAATCCTGCGGCCCGCCTACATCCAGGTCTATGCTGATGTGAAGGAATACCTGGATCTGAAGGAAAGATAAGCGGGGCAGGACGTTGCTCGCCTTTAGCCGGCGTGAGGGGCCATGATTATCTGCCCAGGATCCGCCGGTAATACTCTTCTTTATAATTTCTTGCCTTCATTACAAAGCGGCGGTAGCGTTCTGTAACATCCGGATGCTCTGACGGCAATGTTGTTCCTTTCTTCAGGGTCTTCCCGGATATTGTAGAGCTCTTCCATGCGGTCTTCAGTCCTGATGATATATTTCCACTGGCGGTCAGCTATCCCCATGAAATCATCCTTCCACGACGTGTGGAGGAGGGCCATCTGCTCGCGGTGCGGCGAAAACACGGATATGCCTTCCTGTTCCGGCGAGCGGTGGAATCCCCAGGATGTCCAGTATGGTCGGCGTGATGTCGATGTGCCTGGTAATGCCGTCATAGTATTCAGCCGACGGGAACAGCTTCTTGTTGTAGATCAGGAACGGGACATGGACGTTCTCGTTATAGAGAAAGAGCGGATGGTTGTAGTTCATCTTGTGCTGGTAGAAGGCCTCGCCATGGTCGGCAAAGAGGAAGAGGAGCGTGTCCTCCATCAGGTTGTTGCGCTCGAGTTCATCGACCAGCATGCCCAGTGAAACGTCCGCGTAATGGAGCGAATTCAGGTAGTTGTGCCAGTTTCGTTTCCGGTAGTCCTGCTTCGCCGCCGCCTCCGCCGGTGATCTGAAATTCCTTCCCCGGGATTGCGTAGGGATGATGGGGGTTCACCGGCAGCAGCACCAGGAGGCATGGCTGCTCGGTGTTCCGTTTCAAATAATCGACCGCCGGCCTGATCATGGCCCGTTCATCGATGCCCCAGCCCACCTGCCTGTTGTAGGGCGGGACTTTCACCAGGTCGTTGTATTCCAGGATTTCGTCAAATTTTCTGTTCTGCAGAAAACGCTTCTGACCGGCATAGCCGAGGCCCCCGGTATGTATGAGGCAGGTGCGGTACCGGCGGTCTTTGAGTATTTCCGGAAGGGTGCGGAGCCTGATGTCCGGGTATTTTTGAATCACCATGTCCTTTGAATTGAGATCATAGGCGGACGTAAGTACGGAGAGAAGGGCATTGGCCGACAGGGGATAATTGGCGTAATGGTTGCGGAAATTGAGGCTGTTTTTTTCAAGACGGTGCCAGGTTTCAATGACATGGCGGCCGTTTACTTTCATGTCATAATACCGGTACGGTGTTGATTCGAAGAAATAGAGTATTATGTTGTAGCGTTTCCGGCGCGGTATCAGGTCCTCCCTCGAGTACCGGTCGTCCGTGGCAAGGGAGTCCGTGTTGAGCCTGAAGGACGAAAGGCCCATGGTCCTTTTCCGCGGTGGTTTCCCTTCCGCCGGAACGTTCGGGAGCCGCGGTCACCAGGTTGTATACCGGGTTCATGGAAAATTCGCGGAGGAGGGACAGGTACCGCGCGGCATCGCGGCCGTAGCGCGTGCGTGGGAGCGGACCGCACTGAGCGTCGGTAGCCAGGGCCATGACGAGACTGATAACAAACAGGCGGTATGAGCAGCCGCAGGGCCCTGAAAAGGAACAGGTCGGAGTAAAATTCAATGACCTCCTGTATGTCGGTTTTTTTCTCCCAGCGGTACAGCGCAATATTCATGGCCATCACCAGGGCGGACAGCAGGAAAAACAGGACATAGAACTCAAACGAAAATTCCGCCAGGGCCGAATCAAGGACATTGCCGAGGCCGGAAAAATGCTCTTTGCCGGCATAGTTTTTCTGGAATGATGTTTCGTAGACCCTGAAAAATTCCATGGTGAAGAGCAGGAAGAAAATGAAAACGACCGAATATGCCGTAATGATTCACGTACCGTATCCTCCGGGTCCGCCGTAAGAAAGAGGATGAGGAAAACAGGGCAAGGGAAAAGCAGAGGGCCGCGCTGTCATAGTGCAGGGAAAGGGAGAGGATAGTCGGTGAAGCCCGCAAATTTGACGTCCGGGTAGAGGGCCTGGATATACCGGTAGATCCTGAGGCGGTAGAACCCGTAGAGGAACAGGCCAGGAGGCCATGGGCGAGGAGCAGGTGCGAAATCGCGTTATAACGTGTTTGTATTCTTGTCCAGATGAGCGTTCATTATCAGTTGTCAGTATGTGATTCAATAGTCAGTGTGCGTGCCGTGCAGCGGCGGTCGTGCATGGAGGTACAAAGAAAATAGATAGGGTGCCGGGTCAAGCATTTTGCGGGAGGGGCCCGGCAGCAGTCATTTAAAAGCGTACATGACCATGGAACTGGTGGCGGCGAAGTCGCCGAAATGGAATTTGCTGATGAAATGATACGCGGATATCCTGAGCCAGCGGCGGTAATCCCAGGGGGACGTGAAGGTGTACCGTGATTTTTTCAGCTTCGGCAGCAGGCCGAATTCAACGGGGTAAAAGACCTTTATCCTGCCGAAACCGCCCGGGTCAGGGCGTCGGCAAGGTTTCTTTTTCTGAAATAGGAGAGGTGTCCCGGCATGAAGTAGGCATAATCGCTTCCCTGCATTTTTGCCTGGAGTCCGTCCATGTTGGCGGTCTGTATCATGAGGAGACCTCCTTTCCGGAGGAGGCGGCGGCATTCCTCGAGGGCGAAAACCGGGTCCGGGAGATGCTCGATCACTTCGATCATGGTTATCGCCGAAAAATAATCGTTCGCAAAGGGATGGTCCTTCAGGGTCCCGATGTGGATGGTGCCGCCGGCGACAGATCTTGAATAACCTCCGGCGTAGGGAGATACCTCTATGCCATGGGGGATATAATACCTTGAGGCGGTCTTTAAAAAACCCCCGAAGGAGGAGCCCACATCGAGGAGGTTGCCGCCGGGGACGTGGCGGTGCAGCACTTCGATCCGTTTGTTCCATACGTATGCCGAGAATTTTTCCGCTTCACGCTCGTCATAATAGGAGTATTCGGCCTTCCCGGTATAATAATCCTCACCGTACAGGTTGCGTATCGCCGCGTTGTCCAGGGGCGGGTTCATGAACATGAAACCGCATGCGCCGCACCGGTCGACGGTGAAAACCGGATCATACCGGTCTATCCGGTAGCGGCGGCCTATGCGGTCGCTCCCGCAGAGGGGGCAGTTTTGCAATGGTATGTCAAACATTCGGCGTTGTATCCGGGGACGCCTCCGGGAACCGGATCCCCGTCTCCTTTACTTGCGGGCTTCTATGACCCAGTGAGAGATTAATTTCGTGATATCTCCCATGAGGGTCCGCTCCATGAGTCCGTGGGTGAAGTCGCTGAAATTTGAAAATGACATCTTCAATTCATCCTCGCTGTAAAACGAGGCGGTTGATCCGCTGATATCGTTAAGGTCGGTGATCCATGTGTCGTTACCGAGGTGCCTGCCGCGTTTAAGGTACGTATCGCGGCTCGACCGGAGGGTCGCGAAAAGATACCCGCCGCGTTTCAGTACCCTCAGGATCTCCTACAGCATGGCCGGTAGGTCATCCTTGTTATTGTAATGGAGAGACCCCCAGGCAACGGCGATGTCGGC